>NZ_LT960612.1:0-1200000 GCF_900233005.1 Vibrio tapetis subsp. tapetis | reverse complement strand
CTTCACTCTTTTCGAATGGAAGCATTCTACCTAATTTCTGGCTTTTTTTCGCTTTACTGCATGAAAAAAATCGACCCAACTTTGTTTTAGATAGAGTAATTCGGATCTTACCTCCACTCCTATTTGTTGGAATAACAATAAATAGTGGTATGAATTACATTAGCTACAACTTTGAATTTAGCCAAGGGTTAAAATACGTGACCAGAGGAGATTGGCTTGGACACCTATGGTTTCTTGGCAATCTAATTATATATTTTATTATTTCAAGCCCGATATGCAAATCGATTAAAACCAATTCAAAAAAAACACTCACAAACCTGTTAATGTTTGCCCTATCGTTCCTAATCATTTCAGTTTTCATTAGATCAAACTTCAATGACCTAATAAACAAACGTTTTATATTTGTAACGTTATCGCCATTAGTGTATTTTTACGCCTATTTTGTTATTGGAATTTCGCTAAAACACTCAAATAAAAACCTATTTACCATACTATCAATTAGACTTACCCCCCTCTATTTCATAATATATATGTCTTTATATTATTTTTCGCTTCTTGATGTGCTGTCGTATGACGTGAAAACTGGGCCGAACTTCCTTGAGTTATTATCAAGGTTTCCACTCGTATTGTGTGTTATATCGATATTAAATTTCATTGGTAACGTAGAGTCAGACAAAATAAGAGTACTTTCGAACGCAAACTATACTATCTACTTACTTCATGAACCACTTATTGTCGTTCAATATTTTTATATATTCAAAGAAGTGAGTTTAAATATTTATATTGAATATATTTTCATGGTCAGTATAACGTGTGTAGTTTCATTCACTACGCATCAATATATAGTCAAGAGATTTAATATCACTAAGTTTTTATTTAATGGCATTCCTTTCAACTCGATAAAATCACGGAATATTATTTCAAGTCATTCATCATCACAGATTAAGTCGTAGGCGGTTAACTCTTACTCCATAGAATATTCTAAATCGAGTTTATAGCACTGGCATGTTTTTATAAAAACATACCAGTGCTAAACTTAAACATTAGTGTAACGAGGTCTCTATTTAGTTATTTCTTAACCAAACGTCCGCATTATTAGCCGCTTTCTTTTTACGTTTTTTCTTGCCAGTACCTTCTGGTGCCGCCATTGGTTTTGTTGCCTCTAACAGTGCAGCAATCGCCGCTTCATCTACTTCAAAACCGGCAACTTGCTCACGCTCCAATCGCACTTTGTTTTTCTTCTCGATAACTTTAAAGTGGTGGTAATCTTCGTGATCAATCAAAGATAACGCCAGTCCCACCTCTCCTGCACGACCACTTCGGCCAATTCGGTGCATGTAATCTGAAGGGCTTCTCGGTAAATCAAAGTTAATCACAACGGGAAGTTTTTCGATGTCTAAACCACGTGCAGCGATGTCCGTTGCGATTAAAACATCAATTTCACCCGCTTTAAATGCTTCAAATACTCGGCTACGAGCACCTTGGCCTTTATCTCCATGGAATACTTCTGCAATGATCCCACGTTTGTGCAGTTTGTCGGCTAAGTGTTCACAGCTGTTTTTCGCGTTAACAAAAATAAGCGCCTGACGCCATTGATGTTGGTTGATCAGATGGGATAGAACCGCTGTTTTTTCACCCTTATTAACCGTAAACACTCGTTGAACTAAAGTGCTGGTATCTGTGCTTTGTAATTGCACTTCAACAGGGTCGTTAAGCAGCTCTTGAGTCAGCGCTTGTACTTGCTCAGGAAAAGTCGCAGAAAACAACAGAGTCTGTTTCGTCTTAGGCAGCTTGGCGAGTAACTCAGATAATTCTTCAGTAAAGCCTAGGCTTAACATACGGTCTGCTTCATCTAGCACTAACGTTTTTACTCTGTCCAGCTTAACGGCATTACTTGAAATCAAATCAAGTAGTCGGCCTGGGGTAGCGACTAGAATATCGGTGCCGCCACGAAGGGCCAGCATTTGTGTGTTTGCCGAAACACCACCAAATACAGAAACGGTTTTGATCGCGCCATTAAAATGCACCGCGTAAGATTTAATGCTGTCAGCCACTTGTTTCGCGAGTTCACGCGTAGGCACTAAAATTAGACCACTAACGTAGTTTCCTTTCTCAGTGCGAGCATTCGATAGTTTTTGTTCGTGCAACTGCTGCAACATAGGCAGAGCAAACGTTGCCGTTTTACCTGAGCCAGTATTTGCCCCTGCAATTAAGTCTCGACCAGCCAATACACTTGGGATAACTTGCGCTTGAATAGGCGTTGGTTGTTGGTATTCCAGCTCCGTTAGTCGTGCTAACAAAGGGGAAATAAGGCCCAGTTCAGTAAAGGTGGTAGGCGTTGTAACAGTGCTCATGAATAATAAAGGCTCAAAGCTAAAATAATGACCGATTATTTTAACTTATTTTGCCCTATTCAGTTAGCAAAATTGTACCCGCACAACCTTATTAGGGTCTGGATTGCGTCGACTTTAGGATACAAGTTCCTGTAGACTGGCGACCGCTCTAACTCAACTTAACCATGGACAACTCGTTTTGCACACAGTCTCACAGCTAAAATCCGGTGAATTAGTCGGTACTCAACGCCTCAGTATTTCTGAAAACCTCACCGACTTTCCTATGGAGATATTGTCTTTAGCTGACAGTCTGGAAGTGCTCGATCTGTCGAATAATCAGTTATCTAGCTTGCCAAGTGAGCTAATTCAGCTTCGAAAGCTTAAGATAATCTTTGCTTCAAACAACTTATTTGAAGCGCTTCCAGAAGTGTTAGGTCAATGTCCTAATTTAGAAATGGTCGGCTTTAAGTCTAACCAAATTAAGCATGTTTCAGAGTCTTCGCTACCCATGCAATTGCGTTGGCTTATATTAACCGATAACGAATTGGAAATGCTGCCTAACTCTTTGGGAGAACGCCCAAGGATGCAAAAACTGGCACTTGCCGGTAATAAACTCACCACTTTACCTGCAAACTTATCGAACCTGCATAACTTAGAGTTAGTCAGAATCTCTGCAAATCAACTAACGGAATGCCCAGACCACTTGCTTGGTTTACCTAAATTAGCGTGGCTGGCTTTTTCGGGAAATCCGTTTAGCCGGTCAGACATTCTTAATGACTCTGTTCCACAGGTGGCCTCGACGAGTTACCAACTCGAGCAAGTACTTGGTCAAGGTGCGTCTGGTGTCATTTCAAAAGCGACATGGCTTGAAGAACAAGCGCAACTTCCGTGTGATATCGCCGTAAAGGTATTTAAGGGTGAAGTGACCAGCGATGGCTATCCAGAAGACGAACTGCAAGCGTGCTTAAAAGTTGGCAATCACCCAAGCCTTGTACAATCTTTGGCTCAAGTAAAAGAAGACGGCTATTTGGCTCTGATAATGAGTTTAATCCCAGCGCATTTTGCTAACCTAGGATTACCGCCAAGCCTCCAAAGTTGTACGCGAGACACCTTTCCTAACGGCTTCCACTTGTCCATCGAGCAGATCGATAAAATGGTGGTTCAAATGAAAGAAGTATTTGAGCACCTGCACAGCAACCAAGTGTGCCATGGCGATTTATACGCCCACAACACCTTATTTGATGCACAAGCAAACATCATTTTTGGTGACTTTGGCGCTGCAACTATGTATCACATGCTTTCCGAAGCACAACAAGTGAAAGTTAAAGCCATTGAATACCGAGCTTTACAGCACTTTATCGACGACTTATTGCAGGTATGCGAACCGTCCGATCGTGATAGTGATCGTTACCTTCAATTGCATCAGCAAGTAACCGCTTAATCTGCATATACAAAAAAGCCTACGCTCACTTGATTGAATACTAAGTGACGTAGGCTTTTTCTCATTCTTCACTTCACAAAATAGGCGTTACCAGCGCTTCATCAATCGATTGACAAGGTTAGGCGTATAGGTCCAGCAATGGTCAAACATAGACATCAATTCTGGGTTCCCATATTTAGACAAGCAAATAGCATGAAAACGATTGGTTTTCGATTTTAACGTCTTCACCTTTTCCAAAATATGCTCTGGTTGCTTAGGCGCAATAAAATCAGAGATGACGACTAAATCCCCATTTCGATATCTGTCGGTCGACATGAGATCAATCGAGTTTTCAATCACAGGCTCTATTTCTGTACCACCATGAAAACTGTAGGATAAAAAGTCACTGGCTTCTCGCAAGCCGTCTTGCTTGGTCAATTCGTAGGTGATCTGTTCTGTCGAGAAGATGATAACAAAACAATCACGTTCTTCAGCTAACGCTATTTGCATCAGTGCGTATGCCATTGCCTTTGCACATTGTTCTGGAAAACCTTCCATAGAACCAGAGGCATCAACACATAAAATAAACGGCCCTTTTTCTTTATCGACCTGCTTATTTTCTGGAGATTGAGCTTTTACTTTACGTAGAGTGCGACGTTTGCCTTTGGTTCTGTAATTCAACAAGCGCTTATCGACTAAGTGTTTATAAAAAATCACTTCAAGCTCAGGGTAAGCCAAAAACATGGTTTCGTTTGGTAGCAATTTGTTGAGTTCATCACCTTCATGAATGCCCACGATATCATCGGTGGCTTCATCACTTTGTTCTTCGACCATTTTTAGCTCTTCGGCCGGAGATTTATTCAAGCTAGGGTCATCAACATCACTGGCCATTCGCCCCAATGTGGCGGCGATTTTCTGCAGCTCTTTATTTTTCTTTAAAAACTCAGCATGACGTTTCATCACCGCTAAATCCGTTTTCGACAACTTAGCTGAGGCCATATCCCATAAGCGCCCTATGCTACCGACGTCTCCCGATTCGGTAACTGCGTCCATGCTTTTCATCGTCTCGATACGCTGATAAAGATCGGCCAATAGCTTTTCTTTATCCGCTTCCAGTTCTGATACTTGTGCTTGCTTTAGCGCTTCACTTAAACTCTTGTACCACTCGTCGCAAAAATAATGGGCAAACATTGGGTTGTTAACCCCTTTGTTTTTTTCGAGCAGTCGGCGAGCCGGTAAATAGAATGACGAGTGCCATTCCAGCTGTTTAACGACCTCATTAATTTTCTCAAAAAACTCCTCTTCACTCCAGTGCACGACTTGTTGGTATAGAGCGAGTTCTTTTTGGAAACGTTCGGTTTCGCATACTCGAGTCATTTTATGCTTAACCCGACCGCGCCACTTCAGTAGATGGTTCTTAAGAGAGGTTTTCACCCCCTTATTGTTATCGGCCATTAGCATGACCTGAGAGCGAGCCATCAAATCATTTACCGCGGTATCGATCATGCCTGAGTCTGCAATCATCAAAGCCAAGTTTAATCCATCCGCTCCTAACATAGGGGCTCCTTCTCACTGACAAGTACGTTATTCAAAATACTGCGCCAAGCCTTTTATTCGGCGATGGGACTTTTCACTTTCCAAGCCAGTTTTTTCTAATTCCAGCCCGATATTTTGAATGGTCGATTCCATTAAGGTTGGCAGTTCAGGTTCGACAAAACTGTGTGGCAGCGCACCGTGGAAATTAGATTTTACTTGGCGGAGGTGATGCTCAGCTTGCTTCAATTCTTCGATGGCTTCATCGCCACGTCGACACCAGTCTTGGTATTTGGCGCTGTCTAAACCTTCGTGAGTAACTAAGCCAACTAATACAGAACGGTTCGCAATGTCTTTAACGACTAGGCAGTTATCTGCGTCTACATCTAAACGTAACCGGCACATGTTGGTATTTTGGTTGACGTAGCCATACACGTCGCCACCACCATCTTTAATCGCTCGCTCCAGCTCATCCATCGTCAGATAGACCCAACGGCTGTCTCCTTTCTCAGACTCAGAAACAGACATATTACTTTGCAGCAACATTAACTTCGCTAAACCAGAAGTATGACCAACTTTATAGCGTTTAGCCTGAGAGACATCACAGCTGTACACTTCTTTACGTAGTAGTTTGCTGCTGGTTTCTAAACTCAAGGTCATTGCAAATTCAGCTTCTACTTCACTTTGCACTTGTATTAGTTGGTCACGGCAGAACTCAATTTGATGAGAAATTTTGCTCTGATCAAACGCGTGATTGATAGCAAAATCTTGCAGGACTTCATTTACGATCAAACGCGACTCAGGGCTGTGCCATAAGCAATCGCGTAGAAGTAACAAATCAAGCGGATTAATGGAATCTCGACCGTTGAAGTAGGCGCTTGCTTTAAGCAATTTTACTGCCTTTTTCCAGCGACGATCTGATATATATAAATTAGAAGCAGATGACTCGCCACCGTTGTCTTCGACTCGTTGTTCAATCAATGTTTTCAGGGTATAGAGCTTTTCAAAACAGGTTTCGTTTAATTCAAGAGACTCTAACTCTTTTTGCCATAAGCAGTATTCTTCATCGGTAATAGCAAGTCCGGGAGGTATTTGTGCTTCTTGTGGAGTACCAACGGTTAGCATTGAGCGAAAGTTCTGCTTATCCTGAATTCGATTAACAAAAATTCGTACGACCATACGGTCATATAAGGCTTCTAGACCACTGTCTTCATCAGGAAGTTCGTTGGAAGCTGAAATCAGAAGACGCATCGGCACTTTTTGTATTTCATTACCATTCTTAAACGTCTTTTCATTCACGACGGTCAGTAAGGTGTTAAGAATAGCGGGCCCGGCTTTCCATATTTCATCAAGGAAAACGACTTGAGCCGTTGGAAGGTAGCCTTGAGTTAATCGAACGTATTTTCCGTTGTCTTTTAGCTCTTGAATACTTAATGGGCCGAATACTTCTTCGGGCGTCGAAAAGCGCGTCATCAAATATTCGAAATAGCTGCTGTTATCAAACGCTTGAATCAAACGCTTTGCTATCAAGCTCTTAGCAATCCCTGGAGGGCCAAGCAAAAATACGCTTTCGCCAGACAGAGCCGCCAATAAACACAGTTTGATGGTATGTTCACGCTCATAAACACCATCAGACAGTGCTGTCACTAACTTATTGATCCGCTCAGAAAGCAGCGCTTTTTCGGCGTGATTTCTAGTTGTAACTCCTAACATCCCGATTCCCTCTGTCCAAGCGGCATAAAATCTATCTCTAATATAAATTTATACATTTGTTATCACTTTGTTACAAGTATCATCTTTAATTATTAAGAACTTATAACAGATCACAAAACACTAGATGGCTCAGCAATCTATGATTGCGTAAATGGGAAGTTGGTCGATCAATATGCAACATAGGTAAATAATTGAACCATGACAACTTTATGCAAGTTTCCGCTAGTGCTACTTTACAAAACCAACGTTGCGACGCAATATCAATACTAATAGGTTCCCTAAACATCCGTCTTAGTGAGCATTCTCAGTGAAAGGCAAATAATGAGCCGTCAGATACATACGTGGAAAAACATCTCTTTGTGCGAAGAAGACCTGGTTCTACCAACAGGCACTCGCATAACCCATACGACGATAGTCCACCCTGGTGCGGCTGTTATCTTACCTATATTAGATAATGGTCAGATATTGCTGATAAATCAATTTCGCCCATCTCTGGGAAAGTGGTTGTTAGAACTGCCCGCAGGGACAAAAGAAATTGACGAAAGTGCCGAATATTGTGCAAGGCGAGAGCTGGAAGAAGAGACAGGTTACAGGGGCAAAGAGTTTATCTCGCTCGGTCAAGTGACCCCTCTCGCTGGTTTTTGTGACGAAATTCAGCACCTATTTGTCGCGAAGCAACTTAGTAAAACAGAACGACTTGATTGCGACGATGACGAGATCATCGAAGTGGTACCGATGACTTTGCAATCGGTAGAAAAACTGATCATTGAGGGCAAAATTACGGATTCAAAAACCATCGCCTGCATCAGTAAAGCGAAACTTTGCGGCTTTATCTAAAACTGTACTTGAGCTTCCCCCTAGGGAAGGCCTTATATTGTTTGAAAGCTCGTAACTAATCGTTAAATATGAACAAACTTCTTGCCATCTATGTGCTCACTTTTAGTCCGTTATTTTCAGTTGTCGCCAATGCCGACGACAGCGCCATTGAACGAGGCAAGTTTAAATCACCCAGTTGTCAGTTCTGCCATATTCCGGCAGACAGCACAGCGCAAAGTAACGGCTCATCAGGCAGCAGCGATCCAAGTTATCCAAACCTTAACGGACAGAATGAAACGTACTTATTGAACGCCATGGGTGCCTACCAAAGTGGCCATCGCACCGGAGGCTTAGCTGAAATGATGCAAGCTCAGCTCCAGAAACTAAACAGCGATGACTTAAAAGACATCGCTGCTTACTATTCTTCTCAACCGAACTAGGTGTTGCTGGTTATTAGTGTTAATACTGGGACTTCACCAACAGCGCCATTACCACTTTGGCTTTCCACGCGATGCATGGATCTTCATTTTAGCTTTCATTTTTCTTTTCTCTGCTGTGCGCCCCTGACGACGAACCGGTTTATTGTCATCTACTGGTTCGTTAGCGCTTGGTTCAAAGCCCTTTATCCACTCTTGAGGAAGACGCGTATCCAGCAAGCTCTCAATGGCTTTAAGCAAGTAGTCTTCATCTCGGCTCATCAACGAAACCGCCAAACCATGCGAGCCTGCACGCCCAGTACGACCAATTCGGTGAACGTAATCTTCAGCCTTGAATGGCAGTTCAAAGTTAACCACTTGTTCAAGTTGCTGAATATCAATGCCACGCGCTGCTACATCTGTTGCGATTAAAGCTCGAACTTTACCCGACTTGAAATCATCGAGCGCTTTTTGACGAGCTCCTTGGCTCTTATCGCCATTAATAGACGCCGCTTTAATGCCATCTAGTTTAAGCTCTTTTACTAAAGCGTCTGTCCCTTGTTTCGTCTTGGTAAATACCAGCACTTGCTGCCAGTTTTTTGAACCAATGAGGTAAGCAAGTAGCTCTGCTTTGCGCTTTTTATCAACCGGGTACACCATCTGCTCAACCAACTCTGCGGTTTTGTTTTCAGGTGATACTTGAATCTCTATTGGATCATTGAGCAAGCTATGGGCAATTTTCTTAACGTTGCCAGCGAATGTTGCTGAGAAGAACAAAGTTTGACGTGCAGAGTTTAATCGACGCAAAATACGCTGAATATCTGGCATGAATCCCATATCGAGCATGCGATCAGCTTCGTCCAATACTAGGGCTTTGGTCTTGTTCAATGAAATGTTTTTCGTGAACAGATGATCAAGCAGACGACCAGGCGTTGCGATTAAAAAATCGGTTCCACCTTTTAGGTTATCGGTCTGAACTTTCATGCTGGTGCCACCATAAGCCGTCACCACTTTGATGTCTGTGCCCTTCGCATAAGCCATTAGGCTGTCAAACACTTGTTGAGCAAGCTCACGTGTCGGTACAAGTATTAATGCGCCAACGTCTTTACCATGAGATTCACGCGGAAATGGCTTTTCCAAAAATCGTTGGATCAGCGGTAACCCAAAAGCAGCAGTTTTGCCTGTGCCTGTTTGCGCTCCGGCCAACACGTCTTTACCTTCAAGCACCGCTGGAATGGCTTGCTCTTGAACCGGTGTTGGATCGACAAAGCCCAATTTGGCGATGGTAGAACAAAGCGGTGGATTAACACCCAAAGACTGGAAAGACATGTTTTTTACTCTTGCTAAAATTCGAGCGCGGATTGTAGCAAAGAAACACCTTTCGAGCATGCGATTAACGTCATGGACGCCGTTATTTTTGAAAGTTCTTAGAAGTCACGACGGTGCGAAGTAAATCATCGTAGAAAGAGGAGAACAACCTCTGCAACTCTGGTTGTCTTGCACGTAACACATGGTGGCATTCGGCTAGTGGGGTGAATTTGGGCCGCCTTACTGCCATCCGCTCTAATGCATAGGCTATATTCTCTATATTGGCATAGGATTCAATCCAGCGCCCTTTCCACATATGATGGGTCATTTCGAGGTATTTTGCCGGTAATTCTACCGTAATCGGTTCACTTTCTAAGCGCGTAACCTGCTCAGCTTTATGACAAAACTCGGCGAGTGACTGTGAGTGGTATTCATTCCAACGGCTCGCCAAGCAATGATCCCAATACATATCTAATGCAATACCTGCAAAGCGTTTCTGCTGTTCAGGAAAGAACTGTTTTGCCCGCTTAACAATGTCATGAGAATCTGTGTAGCTGTCTACGAAACGATGTAGGCGAATTCCAGCAACGATGTTATCTGGAAACTGGTGAGTCGGATCACCTTTGACAAAATCGCCAAGTAAATTCCCCAACAAACTGCTCTGACAATGTTCAGCAATATGTAAATGCGCCAAATAATTCATATTGCCCTCTTTTTCAGTAGTACAAAAAGAAACAGCCTCATCATTGAGGCTGTTTACTGTTTATTATGCTTGCTGTTACTGCTCTTCGCCACTTTCTTCCTCGGCATAATCAGATAGGTTAAGGCCGATTTCCATCGCATCAAGCAGTTCCAAACCATCATATTTGCAATGTTCTTCACTCATGTACTTCTCCAGTACGCTTGTCATTGAATTCATTTATACGATATAGCACACATACTTCCTAGTAATTCCGACTTTGTTAGCATCCATTATTTGATCTAGATCGACATTTCAACCATCAACACCTGTAAATCAATCGATACACTAAGGGTTCATTTATATGTACAAAATAGGTTGTTTCTAATTAAATATTCTGACAAAGTAGCCGAACAATGACAATTCGTCTTGTTTCCGGCTTATTTATTAGCATTATTCGTTAAGATATTGGCCAAAAAAGAAACAAAGCCACCACAACCGTAAAGAATACTATACATGAATAATTCGAGACTATTAGGAAGCACACTGATTATTGCCAGCACCACGATTGGCGCAGGCATGCTGGCACTGCCTTTAGCTTCTGCTGGGCTTGGTTTTGGCACTTCCATGATCATGATGTTGTGCATATGGACGTTAATGGCTTTTACAGCACTGTTAATGTTAGAACTCCACCAGCACGCCGAACACGACGCAACGTTACATACTTTGGCTCAACAATTTCTGGGTAACAAAGGGAAGTGGTTAGCAACTTCAGCGATGCTGTTTTTATTCTACGCACTATGTGCGGCTTACATTGCAGGTGGTGGCAGTCAATTCAACCAAAAGCTTCATAATTGGTTTAACTTAAATACATCTCAAGAGCTTGCGACGCTGATTTTTACTTTCATCATTGCACTGGTGGTCACTTTTGGTACTCAGTCTGTAGATAAGGTAAACCGGGTTCTATTTACCGTTAAAATCCTCGCGATGGCTACGGTGTTATTCTTTTTATCGCCGAGTATTCATCTTGATAACTTAGTCGCAATGCCTGTACAGCAAGGCTTGATTATTTCCGCATTGCCCGTCATTTTTACTTCGTTTGGTTTCCATGGCAGCATTCCAGCCGTCGTCAAATATCTAGAGCTCGATGTCAAAGCCGTTAAGTGAGCGTTGGTCATTGGGTCTTCAATTCCTTTACTTATCTACACCCTATGGCAAATTTCTACGTTAGGCGTATTGAGTCAATCTGAGTTGTCAGGCAGTTCTGACCTGTCTTTGTTCATCAATACTCTGTCTCAAACCGTTCAACAAGGAGCGTTTTCCAATGCGGTTTCTATTTTTGCAGACCTAGCATTGTTAACTTCTTTCTTAGGAGTGAGCCTTGGGTTGTTTGAATTTCTCGGTGATAGTTTAGGCAAGAAAAAACTAGGCTCGAATCGATTCAACATTGCGGTTATTACCTTTACTCCACCTTTGGCTTTTGCCCTATTCTACCCACAAGGATTCATCACAGCACTGGGTTACGCAGCGATAGCTCTGGTTGTTCTAGCGGTATTTCTGCCTATTGCTATGATAGGAAAGGCTCGAAAAAATCTGGCCTACGACGATTGCTATCAAGTCAAAGGTGGCACGATCCCATTAGTTGCAGCAGGTGCATTTGGTATGATTATCATTGCAACTCAAATCGCCATTTCACTCGGCTTGATTCCTGCACTAGGCTAGCTTTCCTACCCTAAGGGTAAAAATGGTTAGCACCGGTATCTTGTTGGGCGTCGTAGTTATCAAGCGGAATTATCTATGTAGCTCAACAGATTTAGCTAAGAGATTAGAGGAAAATAAAACTTTGAAGTCGGCTGTAGAACGTAGATTTGTTATGTAATCAAGTTGTGATTGGTTGGTAATAAAAATTAGCGATTGCTATAGTAAGTGAAGCTAGAACAACGCTGACCAGTATGTGGCTAACCAATAATAGATAAGGGGTATTCATGCCTTTAAAAGTCACTCCAGAAACCAAACATTTTTTCGTATTGCAGCCAATATCTTCTTGCCCTAAATGTGGTAGCCAAGACTACTTAATTTCAGAAAGTGGCAAAATGTTTATTTGCGAGAAATGTGGCTACCTGTCACGAGATCACAAGAAAAACCAAGAGCCTCAGCTTAATCGAGACTTAGCGGGAGATAACGATACTATTCATTAACTTGGGTTGACATTGTTAGGCCAGTAAGGAGCTCCCTACTGGCCGTTTCCCTATAAATCGATGTTACTTTACGTGTCAACGCCTGCGGCTATTCAGCGTTCCCACTTCTGTATTCCCACTAAAAGCTTGCTCCGAGTCCTTTAACGCTTCACCTATTTGTTTCGACATATTATCCAGCTCTACACGATCAAATTTATAGTCATCGCCAACAAAGCGGTCTGGACGACATCGGCCGATGTCTACTGTATCGTCTATCGCTCTATGATTAAGTTCAATGACTTTGTCAAAATGGCTTTCATAACCTAGCCGCGGTGCACTCAGCTTTACCAAAATAAACCTAACATGAGGATAACGCTCTCGTGTTTTCTTAAATAACCCGGCTTCTAACAAATCGCTTGTCAGCTCATCTTGGCTGAACGAGTGCCCTCTCATCGCACCGTTTCGCTTAGCGTCAAACGACGAATTTGCAGAGTCTTTCCCCCCAACCAAGACAAACATTGATAACGGTTTATCCCCTTCATGTTTCGCTATTTCGGCCAGGCCTGCGATCACCCCTTGAGATGAGTTACTGAATCCACCCCAGTATTGAGACGACTGCTTTTTCATATCCGGTTGAAATGCCGCACCCGATGTGAACTTACGTATCTCTTGAGTAAATACATCACGTAGGCCATTACCCGGCCCGTAGCCTAAAACCGGACCGTTAAATGTCTTGTTATCTAATCCAATAGACTTGAAGCTACCTCGGCATATTCTATTGTTCGGCGAGTTAACCAAATTATAAGCATTTATCGGCAAATCGGCTTTTTTGTCTCTATGGCGATTGAACTTTGTCACCTCAGCGACCGTCGCGTGTACGTCGACGTGTTCACGGTTAAACGGCATCCAATTACTCAACGTGCCATTGTTCGTTTTTTCAGTATAACTAGAACGCTTAACCATCTGAGAAAATGAAGAATTTCCGTCAATTATCTGCTGTAGCGATTTACCATTGTTATTTTTTGCTTCTTCATGCCAATTGATCGCACTGTAATATCTATCAAACACTAGATGGTTTTCACACACTCTAACCGCCCGATAATTGGCTTCACTTTGCGTGAGGTTATGTGTGCCGTTATCAAACGGTATGACGGCGAGTCGACCCGCTTCTTCACCTTGTTGATGAGACTCCCCAACCCTTAATGGCTTGCGAACCTGTTCTATCATTAACTGCGTAAATTTATGCGCGACAGACAATTTTGCTGTCTGATGTTTAATAATAGAGTCGGTAAAAAAGTGTGTACAGGTATCCGCATTCATCGACATGGAATGATCCAATACCAAAATTACATCTCCAACTCCGCCGCCACCCCCACCGGCACTGTTTTTAGTAGCCGCTGCAAAGTTGTAAACGTCTTGCTGCTCATCAAATGAAGGAGCACCCGACATATGCATGACGGAGTCATGGGAGGTCACTGCTGCAACGTGATAGTCAAAACCCTGATTGTTTTCGCGTTTACGTATATCTATCTTAGTATTTGGTATATCTCGCGTGTCTTTTAAGTAACTCTTGATCGTTTTGTGGACCAGTTCTTCAGATGCTTGCTTACGTTGCTCTTTTTTCACACCGTCAAGCTTCAATTCTTGCTCGGCTTGATCTGCAGATAACAGCATGGCCGAGGTTTCTAACGCATCTCCTAGCCTTGCTTTGTAATTTAGGTAGCGGGTGCCTTCAATCCCAAGCGCGGCAAAAGCCGCAATCGCAGAGAAAATCAGCACGAACCAAATACTCGCAGCACCACGCTGTTTAAGTTGTATTTTCATGCTATCGCCTCACGCTGATACTAGAAGAAACGTTAACCGCTGTCTTAATTTCAACGCCCATTGCTCTTTGAAAAATATCAACTGACTTGTGATAAATGGACACACGAAACATCGGTGCAAAACGGTTCTTGGAAGTAAATGGGGACAAATTCATCAATTCTAATTGATCTGGCTTTTTTGAAACCAACTTTTCATTGCCGAACACAACAAATCGATTACGTGCAATTCTCGCTTTTTCCGCAACGCTTGTTGGTGCAAATTCCATGCGTTCTATGATCAGGGCGTAGTTCTCCGGATCATAATCTTTAATTTGACTAGATAAATGATTTTTAACAATTTTATCAATCATTTGGCTCTGTTCACGAAATTGTTGGTTCTTTAGGGTCTGGTCTGGCTTCTGATTAAAGAGCAGCTCTTGCTCGCTTAAGATATTAACCATCGCGTAACTCAAGTTATCCAACTCGCCAACCTGGGAAGTCCGATGCATCAAATCCTGGGAAAAGCTCAAGCACATCGCTAACGCCCCCAACACAAAAGCGAGTTCAATAGCGATTGCGCCACGCTGAACACTTAATTGACTATTTTTCATTTCTCGCTCTTTCCTGAATGGTGATGACGCTTCTTCGCACCGGCGTGGCAGGCACTAAGCTAAAACCCAATAAGGGTTGGTATGTATATTTAATTTCATACTTGGCAATAGGATAAGAGGATGAAAAGCGGCTAGTCGCTGGCGCAACGCCATCTGCTAGGCTTTTGACTGAAGGGAAATGTTTGACGTTAACGTCAAGCTTCCCTTGCTTGGTCAAAATGCCCCAAAGTGAAAAGCTGTTTTCTTTAATGATGCGTCGAAAGTGCTCTGCAAACGCTTCTTCACTATCGAGATTAAGAACTTTAACGTCCCTCGCAGCTTCAGAAACGGCAAAGTTAACAACGGAAGTACTGTAGTTCCTTAACCCTAAATCCATCAAAGCGATGGTAAGGAGCCACAATGCCATAAAACCGAGTGCAAACTCGATACTTACGACACCGCGCTGGTAAATGTTTGGCCGCATTTTTTGATCCAGATCTCATTAATTTAGATTTCTGGCCGATGATACGACATTCAACTTAATTCGATCAATGAAAAATATACCGCTATTTGTAAATTCATTGTCAGGATTAGCTCACGCTATAAACAACAACTGATCTTTTATCCGTCAGTTTCTTACGTCAACTAGGCCGTTGTTTCGCTGTGCGGTAATAGTATTTCAGGGATAAGCTGAGACATACTACTAATGGTAGCGACTAAGGGATGGTCGATAATGACTTCCGACTCATTTGGACGAAAATAATAAGTACGCATTCCTGCAGTGATCCCGGCATGAACGCCTTTTAGCGTGTCATCAACGTAAATGCAATCTTGCGCAGACAACCCCATATTAAGCGCAGCATATCGCAATAAGTCTGGATCAGGTTTCCATGTATTTGTTTCGAATGCACTAAAGACAGAATGTTTAAAATAGGACGAAAGCCCTGTTAGTTCCAAAGCGTGCTCAATTCTATCTTTCTCACTGTTCCCTGCAATGCACACAGCAATATCGGCTTTCTTAAGATCATCGAGCAATGATCTCACTCCTGGCATCACTTTTAATTGGGCTTCATAAAGCATGTGTTTTCTTTCGCGATACAATGGCTCTAGCTCATCTAAAGACACATTTAGATGGTATCTATTACACGCTTCTTGCAGCACATCGACAGGCTTACCACCTTGAAAGTGTTTCAAGCTATCAGTTAAAGATACCGTACAACCATATTGAGCAAAAACATCCACTAACGCTTGGCAGCATAAGCTTTCACTGTCTACCAAGGTTCCTTCGCAATCAAAGATCACACATTGAGTTTTTTCTGCCATTCGCTCTGCCACCATTTCCAAGTGATTGAGTTTCAGTGTTGTCTAGCGATAAGATATTGCAAAGTATCAGCGGCAAAAAGTGATACTCAACGCGAGTTTAGTCATCAGTTTTGTGACTTAAGTAAGCTTCAGTCAATGAATACAAATACCATCGTTCAATTTATAAACTATTGATATTTATATCACCTGGTTGCTATCAAAACGAAGTTAAGTGGCGTAAGTCTACCTGCGTTTGAGAAACGAAAAGGAGGTCCGCCATGCAAGAGAGGATTGAGTTGGGGGCAGTAGCTGATCTTTTCGAGATATAAAAAATCAGCATACTCAGGAGTAAGGTTGTGACTCGTCGCGGACTATTTTTCAATCACGATTTGATTGATTGAATCGATATTGACGTTCTGATGGTTGAGTAATGCACAAATAAAAGCATGGTTGTCATTACCTGCTGAATGAATCAACACCACATCGGAAACTAACATCACATCATCAAGTTGGTGAGTTATCGCACACGCTACCGCTTCACCACTTTTGAAACCAACATATAATGGGTAATCGGTAGACAGCATGATTTGAGCAAAAAACTCGAGTAGAAAAGCACGTTCTTGCTCATCTTGCCATGAGGAAGCTTTAGTCAATGCGAACATGACCGTCAGCCTATGAAAATCAACAAGGTGAACCTCATCTACGGCGTGGTCTTCAGTTTCTGAAAGGCTACCTTTAAACTCAGAAAGCCCGATTTGGGTATAGTGCTTATCTTCTTGCGCTTTTAAGTACAAGTCACGACCTTTGATGCTCTCTGCAGTTGGATATTTCACCGCTACATGAGATGTAAGCCAATCGTTTTTCTTTTTTACCAAGGTGTTGATTGTGTCACTCATCATTATTCGTTCTTTTAGTGTTGGAGCGTTACCGCTGAAGTATTACCATCCAGCGTTTATTATCCCCAAATATCACACCCCCTAGAATTACAGATGGGTTTAGGTGGGGTACTGCATGCGCTCAGTAAGCACACCATCAAGGCTAACAACAATATATAGAATTTCATAATTTCTTTTCATTCTTTTGCCGTTGTATAGAAAGTATATCGGGTTTTTCTCATTCCAGTAGGTTTAAGGAGGGCTTGAGGCTTGCAATTGACAATTCAGCCGTCATATTAATAGCAGATACAGTTAGCTGTTTGATACAATTTATCAACAACGTTGTCTGGCAAACTTTCACATAAAGGAATAACAATGAAAAAGTTACTTTTGGCTTTAGGTGTCACAGCCCTTCTCGCTGGCTGTTCTGATAACGAGGTTGGTGATGTAGGACTCGGATGGTTCACAATGAAAGACATCAAGATATCAAACTTGGATGACGACAAAATATCGGGTGTAACATGCCATATTGCCTCGATTGAAGCGGATTTCAGCCTAGCTGACCCAAGTGATAGCTCCATCTCATGTCGTCAAACCGGTGACATCACTCCTGAGATGATCGCGACAATTGATAAAAGCAAATCTGGCGAAGTGGTCTTTAAGAAATCTAAGAGTATTTTCTTCAAATCGATGAAAGTAAGACGTATCTATGATGCAGAGAATCAAACCCTGCTCTACTTGTCTTATACGACTAAAGAAACTGACGGCAGCTTTAAGCACAGCCTTTCTACTGTACCGTTGTGGGGCACCAAGGCTTATGTAGAGCCAGTCGTAGTAACAAAATAAGCTAATTTTGGGTTATAAAAGCCTGAACAATTACGTGAGTTTTGTTCAGGCTTTTTTGTGTCAAAATCACTTCGCCTCTCTCTCCAATCCCACATAAATATATCTCTCATTTTTTGTTGTAACAAAAATGAAATTTGCAGTAATTGTGTGGTAGAATCCGCGCCTGTTTTTCTGAAACCGTTTCTTTTTAGCATGAAATTTCCCGGTCAACGTAAGTCAAAACACTATTTTCCTACTCATTCACGCGATCCGTTGGTGAATCAGGTCCGTCAAGCGCCTAAGCTACACCGTCCGACCATTATTGGTGTGGGTCAAACCATCGTCGATATTGAAGCGCGCGTGGGTGACGAATTTCTTGCTAAATACAACTTGAGTAAAGGCCATTCGCTAGTGCTTGAAGAAAGCCAAGCTGATGCCTTGTATCAAGAGCTCAAAGATCAAAACTTGATCACCCACGAGCACCCTGGCGATACCATTGGCAATACGCTGCACAATTACTCCGTTCTTGCTGACAGTAAGTCCGTATTGCTAGGTGTAATGAGTAAAAACATAGAAGTTGGTTCTTACGCCTACCGCTACTTGTGCAATACCTCTGCTCGTATGGACCTCAATTACTTGCAAACGGTCGAAGGCCCGATTGGGCGCTGTTACACCCTAATTACCGATGATGGCGAACGTACTTTTGCCATCAACGAAGGTCACATGAATCAACTGTCTCCGGACAGCGTACCTGAGCATATCTTCAAAAAGGCGGCGGCTCTGGTTGTCTCTTCCTATTTGATGCGTGGTAAACCAACCGATCCAATGCCAGCGGCTGTGCAACGCGCCATTGATTACGCGAAAGAAAACGGCGTACCTGTGGTTCTGACCTTAGGTACCAAATACGTAATCGAAGGGAAAGCAGAATGGTGGCAGGAATATCTGAAAAAGAATATTTCTATCGTTGCAATGAATGAAGAAGAAGGCGAAGCCCTCACTGGTGAAAAAGACCCTTTAGCTGCCGCAGATAAGGCACTTGAGTGGGTTGATCTCGTCTTGTGTACTGCAGGGCCAGATGGCCTTTACATGGCTGGCCACACAGACAAAGCCGCACTTCGTGAAACCAACTTCCCGATGATCGATGGCAGCATTACGAACTTTAACCAATTTGAATTTAGTCGCGCTATGAAAAAAGCGGAATGCGACGAAGCCATTAAGGTTTATTCACACATCGCCCCATACCTCGGTGGGCCACTTGAAATAAAGAATACAAATGGTGCTGGTGATGCCGCACTATCGTCTTTATTACACGATATGGCAGCGAACAAATACCACAAGTCTAACGTGCCAGATTCAACGAAACACGATCATCGATACTTAAGTTATTCGTCTTTATCTCAAGTTTGTAAATACGCAAACAGAGTGAGTTACGAAGTCTTAACTCAACACGCACCGAGATTGTCCCGCGCATTACCCGAACGCGAAGACAGCTTAGAAGAAGCGTATTGGGACCGATAGTTCATAACAAAGCCAGCGATTGCTGGCTTTGTTGTTTCTAGCTAGTTACAATTTAATCAGTTGTAATTTATTACTATCAAAAGTGCTTTACAAAGACTTTATGCTAGGTATATTTCATGCGCAAACGTTTACGTAACTGATTTTTGGCTCTCAGGGGGTTTTATATGCTGAGCGATATCGACATCTGTCGTTCCACTCCACTTTCTTCTATCGACACTGTGGCACACAATGCTGGGCTAAACAGTGGCGAGTTTATTCCACACGGACGCCACAAAGCAAAAGTCTCTTTGGAGGCACTAACTCGACTGGAAAACGAAAAACCCGGTAAGCTTATCGTCGTAACGGCCATTACTCCAACACCGCTTGGTGAAGGTAAAACAGTAACCACTATTGGCTTGTCTCAGGGCCTTGCGAAACTCAACAAATCGGTTATGGCCTGTATTCGTCAACCTTCTATGGGGCCAGTCTTTGGTGTTAAAGGCGGAGCCGCAGGTGGCGGTTATAGCCAAGTTGCCCCAATGGAAGAGCTTAACCTGCATTTAACTGGCGATATTCATGCGGTAACTGCCGCACATAACCTCGCTTCTGCGGCAATTGATGCTCGTATCTATCATGAGCAACGTCTTGGTTACGAGGTTTATGCAGAAAAGACGGGGCTGAAAGCACTGAGAATCGACGACAAAAACGTTGTCTGGCGTCGTGTTGTTGATCATAACGACCGAGCATTACGTATGGTGACCGTCGGCTTAAATCAAGAAAACAAAACCATTAATGGCTTCGAACGCCAAGACGGTTTTGATATTTCTGCCGCTTCAGAGCTCATGGCTATTCTGGCTTTAGCTAGCGATCTACAAGATTTACGTAAACGTATTGGCCGCATTGTTGTAGCCTATAACCTCGAGGGTCATCCGGTAACAGCGGAAGACCTACAAGTTGCTGGTGCAATGACAGTAACAATGCGTGAAGCCATCGAGCCAACCATGATGCAAACATTGGAAGGAGTGCCGACTCTTATCCATGCTGGTCCGTTTGCAAATATTGCTCATGGAAACTCATCAATTATCGCTGATCGTATTGCAACTAAGCTTGCCGACTACACAATAACCGAAGGTGGTTTCGGCTCTGATATGGGTTTCGAGAAAGCCTGTAACATCAAAGCTAACATGGCGGGTTTTGGGCCAGATTGTGCGGTTGTTGTTGCTACACTCCGTGGCCTTAAGGCAAATTCAGGATTGTATAATTTCAAACCTGGTCAAGCGCTTCCAGACAGCCTATTTAATGATGATGAAGCGGCTTTAAAAGCGGGTTTTGCTAACTTAGAATGGCACATCAATAACGTATCTAAATACGGCGTACCTGCGGTAGTGGCGATTAACCGCTTCCCTCAAGACAGCGTTCAAGAACTTGAGTTACTAAAAACTTGGGTTAAAGAGCTTGGCGCAGAAGTCGCCATTAGCGAAGCTTTTTCAAAAGGTGGTGAAGGCGCCATTGAGTTAGCGAAAGCAGTAGAAGTCGCTTGCGCAAAACCAAGTGCATTTAAACCACTTTATACTCTGGATCAAAGCTTGGAAGAAAAGTTGATGACAGTGGCGGAAGTCGGTTATGGCGCAAAAATGGTTGAGCTGTCCGAGTTGGCTAAGAAACAACTTGCGACTTACAACGAACATGGCTTTGGTAAATTAGCCCTTTGTATGGCGAAAACACCCATGTCTATTTCTACCGATGGCGCGGTAAAAGGTGCACCTAAGGACTTTACTGTAGAGGTTCGCGAACTCAAGCTTTGTGCTGGCGCAAATTTTGTTTACGCTTTGTGTGGCAATGTAATGACAATGCCAGGTTTACCTGAAAAACCGGCCTTTATGGGGCTAGACATTGATGCAGATGGTAATATTGTTGGCTTAAGCTAGCGTTTATTCATTTACATTTAATCAAAGAAAAAAGACGACTCTCAGTCGTCTTTTTTACCCTGTATTGTGCGCCCTGCATCACTCTAACGATTAATTAATCGCCTCAATGAACATCAACTCTACTCGTCGATTACATGCTTTACCACTCTTTGAAATATTCGAACAACTTGGTAAATGCTTACCATAACCTCGAGTGTAAACATTCTTAGCCGCAACATTGTTGTTAGTAAGCAGTAGCTTAACTTGCATGGCACGTTTATCCGACAAGCTATCATTGATCTGATTACCACCAGTACTGTCGGTATGCCCATCGATTACCGTTTTGATATTAGGCTTCTGTGCTAAAAAGCCACCCAGTTGCCCCAACCAAACACGGGATGATTGAGTAATGCCTGCCGAACCTGTTTCAAAATGAATTCGCTGCTCTAGCTTGACCACAGTATGCTGCCCAGGGATCACTTGGTAACTAATTCGATTTGCAGCCATAAATGCCATTAACGAGCGCATTTCGTTAGTATGCTGCATCGTTGAAGCATGGCTAGCCATGGCAGGCTTTGCCATTGGCATAACTGGCTTTTGGTTCAAGTTAGAAGTAACAGCCGGCTGCCCTGAATTGGCCGAGATTTCATCCCCTCCCCAATCAGGGTAGATAAGATCTGCACTGGTCTTAGGCGCCGTTTCCAACATAGAAGGCGGTGTCAGTGCACTACAGCCTTGCAATAGAACACCTAGAAATACGACGGCCAAAATTTTTCTCATTACCCACATTTTAATGCTGGCTCCCAAAACATGCTGCTATTACTATTATTAACTATATCGACCCAACCGCTAAAACTTTAGGAGAAAAGCACAAATTTACTCACACTACATGATGGTTATGGTCATATATTAGTCATTTGGAATACTTTCGCCCTAACTTACGGAACCAATCTCTTTTTTTTTCTTCTAACTAATGTAGATTCGGTTTTCAATCATGTAGGTTCTTTGAGAAATATGTCTAAAAATAAATTTTCTATCTTTATTGCGTTAGTAAGCTCTTTCTTCCTAATAGCTTGCAGTGAAAATAATCAGCAACCACAAAAAGGCAAGCAGTATGAACTGCTACCTTCCACATTAACACAGTCGATCATCACCCCTGTTACTGAAGTCTTCTCTCTCACTTGTGGTCACTGCCGCACGATGGAAAGCATGGTTCCTCAAATCGAAGAAGGCATCAAGCAGCCGATCAGCAAGGTACACGTCACATTCAACGAAAGTGCCCAGATCGGCGCACTTATTTACTACGCAGCACAAATGCAGTTAGACAATACACCCGATCATAAAATGATGGATGAGCTGTTTGAAGCCGTGCAATCCCGAGATCACGTCGATACCGCTGCGAAACAGCAAGCTATTGAAGAAATCTTCAACTCTAGAGGGCTAGTAAGCCCATACCAATTTGACGGGATTCAACAAAAGGCCCTCTTTGAAGAACTTTCTGTCGCTGAAAGCGTCACTAAACAAGGCCAGTTCAATTCGGTACCCACATTTATCATTAACGGTAAGTATCAGCTCATCACCTCTGGGCATAAAGATGTCAATGACATAGCTAATACGATAAACTACCTCCTCTCTCAACCATAAAGACTATAAGGATAGCTTGTGTCTAAGTATCTAATTCCAGCGATTATTTTTGTTCTGGCTGGTTTTTTTATCTACCGCACCTGGACCAACCACAAAGCAGCAGACGTTAATTTTGCACAAGGTCAGGAGTTTTTAGCTGAGAATGCTAAAAAAGAAGGCATAATCGTGACTGAGTCAGGGCTTCAGTATCAAGTTCTTCAAGACGGGACTGGGACTGAACACCCAGCACTGAACAGCAAAGTAACGGTTCATTATCACGGTACTCTCATTGACGGCACGGTTTTCGATAGTTCAGTCGATCGCGGTGAACCCATTGCATTTGGCCTTAAGCAAGTAATTAAAGGCTGGCAAGAAGGCGTTCAGCTGATGGTCGTCGGGCAAAAAGTTCGCTTATTCGTACCGAGCACACTGGGTTATGGAAAAAGTGGCTCTGGCCCTATTCCACCGGCGACTGTGTTAATTTTTGATATTGAATTACTCGCTATCGATTAATTGTCAGACACCCGCTTATCGAAATATCTAAAGCTGCCGTATGGCGGCTTTATTTTTGCTATGCATCTGAGTGATTAGAACATTTATGAATCATGGTTAAATGGCATCATTAGCATATAGAAACGACAGTAAAAAAGGTTCTAAATCAAACTATTATTTGGGTTATACGCATGCTACACTCTTCCGACAACGGAGTAGCAGGCTTATCAATCGTCCTTTATTCCAATACTCAGATTACTTCACGGTGTAAAAGCCGCCTCTCAGGATGAGTTCTTTTTATCAGGCATGACAATCGGCTACGACACTCTGGCGTATTTGCGGCACCAAGGTCATATTTGTTTACATATTTACAACTTTTACTTTAACCTAAACCAAAAACAGCTAAGATATATAGAGGTGACGTTTAGATCACTGCTCAGTTAGTTGGATTTGATTAGGGTACAAAAGCGCAAATTTGTCGCATAAGTACCACTTAGAAGGTTAGGTTTCGAGTTAGCTTAGCTCGCAACCATAACAAAAGTGTAACATTTAAGTTGAATTTTATTTGTAACATTAATGTATGGCTTCAACCTTCTGTCATTTAGCTCAAAGAAGTGCGAATTATGAATATCAAATCTCGTCTTATCCTACTTGGATTGATTTCAATCCTCGGTATTGCCACTATTTTAGGTGTCTCTATCAGTTTTTCTAACACCGTTGGTGAGTTAGCATCAGCTAGAACTCAGCTCGTCGAATTAGAGGTGAGGCTGCTCAATTTACGTCGCAATGAAAAAGACTTTCTTTTAAGAAAAGACGCGAAATACCTGTCAAAGTTCAATGAAAATGCGGCGCTATTTGTCGATATCAACCAAAGCATTTCCAACGTACTTGCTAAGTACGATATACCTTACCCTACTCGACTTCGTTCCGACCTCGATGTCTATAAAGGCAAGTTCGCCGCCTTGGTTTCCGGGAACCAAGTGTTAGGCCTAAAAGAAGATCAAGGATTAATGGGCCGTTGAAGCTGTAGAATTTCTCGATTTTTCACCGATTTCCCATGTTTTTATCGTCATTAATCCTACTGGCAACGGCGTAAATACTGCTCGATGGTAGCGGCCTTTATCATGGTAAGGAAAGATAGAGCGACAGGATGAGAGTTAATTTGGGTTTTTCGCTGATTTTAGAGGTTTTACCCTCTAGATGATGCAATTCCGTAGCTTTTCCATGTTGTGAAGCATGCTGAACATCGCCCATTGGGCGTTCACTTTCTCTTGTCCTCTTAGCGTAAATCGATTCATCTGTTTGTTGACGGTGATGTTGCCAAAAACAGGTTCAACACACCCAAGCCGTTTACTGTATTGCCGCCTTCCTTCTGGGCTATCAATCTTGTCTTTCATGGCTTGCATGTGGTCAAAGTCTTTGGTGTTTTTGTAGATGAAGAAGACTTGTCGACCGACTTGCTTGCCAGGCGGTTTTCTCATGCACAGCGGTTGATGAACGCATTGTCTGCAGTCGTTTAGGTATCCACAAAACTGAGCACCACGCTCTCCACGGATGACGGCGTTCTTGCTGCTCAGCCGCATCATATTTCCTGCAGGGCATCGGCAAGTCATGTCGTCTTGGTTGAACTCGAACATAGAAATGGAGTAACAGGTTTTACCTGTTTTCGAGCGTTTCTTTCGTTTTTTCGCTTGCTCGGTCTGATAGGTTTCACTGTTTTGAAACAGCGGATTACGGCTGCGAAATCCAGTGTCTGCTATGTAACAATCATAAGGAGTCTCAGACAGGAACTTGAGGTTGGTTTTACTATGAAATCCGCTGTCTGCGGTGAACTTGGTGGTGCGCTTTGAGCTGTTGGGTAGCTTCTCTAATTGTTCTTTCAAAGCGAGCACTGCAGGCTTTAATGTTTGCTGTTCACCAACGCTTCCCCACACTTGGCTGTGTAAAATAATTTGGTGCTTGTCATCCGTGATGGCGATGCCGTTATAACCTTGAATCGTACCTTTTGAGGTGGTCATTTTAGCGCTGTCATTGTCCGTGATGTTGCTTTTTACGGGTTTTTTACTGCTGCCCAATTTGTCTTTAGTGCTCGCCAGAAATGAACCTATTTTATCGGCGCTGCTATCAAGCTTTTGTTTTTGTCTTAGGTCTTGTTCGATAACTTCATTTGGGAGCGAATCTTGGCTTTGATGACGCTCGATAATTCGCTGGCTCGCCCGCTGTAGTTTTTCTTTTTTACGGCGAAGCTCTTCGTGTGTGCCACTCCATTCCTTACTGGCATTGGATGAAATTTTACAGCCATCAATAGCAAACATGTTACGGCCTATTAGGCCTTGTTCATCGCATATCATGAGAACCTGAGTGAACAGTGGTTCGATGGTGTCCTTCATTTGTGCGATGAAAGCCGCGATAGTGGTGAAGTGTGGTCGCTCGTCGCCCGATAAGCACATGAAAGTGACATTGTTGATGCAGGCTCTTTCTATGCGTCGGCTAGTTAACATGCCGAGGGAATAGGCGTAAAAAATAACCTTAAGCATGATGGAGGGTGGATAAGCCGCCGCCCCGTTTTTGTCGTTGTGGTAGTGCGCATCAAAGGGCGAGAGGTCGAGGTGGTTATCGACAATGTGGGAAATCGCATACTCAATAGTTCCGGGGATGAGTTGTTCATCGATGATGATAGGGACGAACATGTTTTGGTTCGAGTAATCGGTTTTGAAGTTGGGCATAACCGTGTCTTGTGGCGAATAATTTAGATTAGATCACAAGGAGTTAGTGCGTTCAAGTTCATATCGTGATGAAATGGCGGCAGGATCAGAATTGAGACGGGCGAGGAGAAATTCTACAGCCTCGTTACATGTCGGTCTATCAACGCTTGATCACCTCTTCGACCCCAGAAAAAGAATTAGCACTGGATCATTTCCATCACGGTTTACTGAAAGGTGAGTTCAAGCCTGAAACCCTAGAAGGGTTCGTGTTTAAAGAATTCACCGATGCTGGCGAGCAAGTCATCAAACAAATGCATCTCGTTGGGCTTAAACATAATCAAGGTCTAATGGGTGATGTGCGTTCAGCGTCGCACCAAATTGAAGAGCAGTTTTCCGCCGCATCTGACGCATTACAATCTGGCGTTGCAAGCTATGAAAGCCGTCTATCTACCATACAATGGTCAGTGACTGGCGCTATTATCTTAGTCATTTCATTGGTGCTGTTCCAAATAGTTACCTCCATTAACTCAATGATGAATAAGCTCCTTACGACGATTCAAACCATCTCTAAAACCAATAACATCGCAATGCGCACTGATGTTACCGGAAAAAGTGAGCTTGCTGAGTTAGGCCGCTATTTCAATGATCTATTGGCAAGCATTGAAGAATTAGTTTCAGGTTCGCAGTTAAAGTCTAAGGCACTCTTTAGTAGTACTGAGAGCATGCACGGACAATTACAAGGTGTTATCGAGCAATTCGACGTACAAGGTGAACACACCACAACAATGGCAACTGCGGTACAAGAAATGGTGTCGACCATTGCCGAAATTTCCGAAAGCACAGCAATTGCAGCCGAAGGGGTTCAACAAGCAGCGAACCATGCAAGCAGTGGGCGCGAAGTGGTAAGTAACACCGTAGATAACATTAATGATCTATCAAACACGCTTGCAAACAGCCAAGTTTCTATCGGCTCACTAAATCAACATGTGTCGCAAATCGGCGGCGCTGTTGAGATGATTCAAGGCATTGCAGAACAAACAAACTTACTGGCACTTAACGCAGCCATTGAAGCCGCTCGTGCGGGTGAGCAAGGTCGCGGTTTTGCCGTAGTGGCGGATGAGGTTCGCGCACTTGCCAGCCGTACTCATGAGTCAACTCAAGAAATTACGACGGTTGTAAACGCAATACAAAACCAGATGTCGACCGTTGTTGATGATATTGAAACCTGTAACCGTCAAGGTGAAGAAACCAAAGCGTTCTCTCAAACCCTTGACCAAAACTTCTCACAAATCATTACCGATATGGACAACATCCAAAGTAATTCAGAACGCATCGCGTCGGCAATTGAAGAGCAAGGCATTGTAATGAACCAGGTAGCCGAGTCGATCACTGAGCTTCAAATGATTTCAGATGACAACATGGTATCAGCCAAACAATGTTTTGAAGAAGTCGACAGTGTTCAAGTTCAAGCGCAAGATATGGAACAAGCCGTAGCGCAATTCAAAACCAATGTTTAACGCAACATAAACCCAAACGCTACACCAACTAAAAAGGCTCCTTCAATAGGAGCCTTTTTGCTATATCGGATATGTCGCTGCTATCGCCAATGTGTCGCCTTTCTTAAAGGCAACTGAGTCTCAGCGTATTCCGTGCAGAAACTCATGCCTTGTTGCTGGGTTCGATTTAAAAATCCCCCCTAGCGCAGTTGTCGTAGTCACACTGGTTGCATCCATAACACCACGAGACTTAACACAGTAGTGCACAGCATCCATAGTAATGGCAACATCATCTGTTTCTAATAACGTTTGCAATGCCACCAACACTTGTTGTGTCATTCGTTCTTGAACTTGAGGTCGCTGAGCGAAGAAACGAACTATGCGGTTAATCTTAGACAAACCGATTATTTTGGAGCGAGGAATATAAGCAACAGCCGCACGGCCGTCGATTGTCACTAAGTGGTGCTCACAAGTACTGGTCACGGTAATGTCTTTTACCCTTACCATCTCGCTACACGACATTTTGTTTTCGATTACCGTGATTTTAGGGAAGTTCGCGTAATCTAGACCTGAAAATACTTCGTCAACGTACATTTTGGCAATGCGTCGTGGTGTTTCTTCCAAACTATCGTCACTCAGATCCAACTCAAGCAAGTTCAAGATCTCTCGCATGTGATGTTCGATTTTCTCTTTTTTCTCGTCTCGACCAATATTATTTGGGCGCAGTGGAGTTTCAATCCCATTTTGAGCCAGTGCAGACTTCACTAACTTGGCTGATTCGCTTAAACCCGACATGCATACTTCTCCCATGCGTAATAGTTGGACCGATATAGAATAGCAGACAAATATACTCGGAATTTTGATCAATTACACCCATATTTTGATACGGGTTAATGCGTCGCAACCCTTAACTATGCTAAGGTTGCGCTAACAAAGTATGACGAAATATAGGAAAAATTTATGGGTTGTTGCGATGCTCCAGGTTTAATGCCGATTGAAGAAGCAATGGAGAAAATGCTCTCTACGGTTAAAACCATTTCAGACACATCTGAAGTTCCATTAATGGACGCATGTGGCAGTGTACTTGCCAAGTCTATTCGCTCCCCTATTTTTGTGCCTCCTTTTGATAATTCAGCGATGGACGGGTATGCCATTCGCATCGAAGATTTAGATACGAATAAAGCTTTACCGGTAAAAGCTTTGCCATTAGTAGGTAAATCTTTTGCGGGCCAACCGTTTGAAGGAAAGTGGCCGCCGGGAACCTGTATTCGAATCATGACTGGCGCAAAGATCCCTAAAGGCTGTGACGCCGTCATCATGCAAGAGAACACAGTCGTTACCGACGCCGGGATTGAAATCCACCAGTGCGATATAAAAACTAACTCGAATATACGACCATGTGGTGATGATATTGGCGAAGGTGATCTTGTTCTGGAACAAGGCCACCGATTAACGCCTCGTGATATTCCAATGATTGCATCACTAGGCATCGCTAAGGTTCAAGTCTATCGCCAAGTGAAGATAGCCTTCTTTTCTACTGGCGACGAACTCAAATCTTTGGGTGAGCCTCTGCTTGAAGGGCAAATTTACGACAGCAACCGATACGGCATTAAAGAACTCATTGAAAAATTTGGCTGCGAGGCCGTTGATCTCGGTATTATTCCTGACTGCCCTGACCTACTCAGAAAGGCATTTGAAGACGCTCAAAGCCAAGCTGATATTGTTGTAACATCAGGTGGTGTCAGCGTTGGCGAAGCGGATTACACCAAAGACATTTTAGAAGAAATGGGCGAAATCGGATTCTGGAAGCTGGCCATTAAACCGGGTAAACCCTTTGCGTATGGCCTACTAGACAAAGCTTTGTTTTGTGGACTACCTGGCAACCCCGTTTCCGCCATGCTCACCATGTACGTATTGGTTCAGCCGTTAGTTGCAAAACTAAGCGGGCATAGCCAATGGAAGGAGCCAGCACTTATTCCTGCCATAACACGCTCTCGATTCAAAAAGTCACCAGGCCGCACCGATTACCAACGCGCAATCTATACGGTCGAAAACGGTCAATTTGTCATCGAAAGTACCGGCAATCAAAGCTCTGGCGCATTTCGTTCTATGAGCCTTGCTAATTGTTTTGCCGTGCTTGAAAACGAACGTGGTAATGTAGAAGTAGGCGAAACGGTTCAACTTCAGTTATTTAATAACACGCTTTACTAGGGCTCTATTTTGGAACTGTTATCCGATAAAGAAATGTTGCGCTATAACCGTCAAATCATTTTGAAACAATTTGATTTTGACGGGCAAGAGGCCTTAAAACAAAGCTCCGTTCTGATCTTAGGTGCCGGAGGGCTGGGTTGTGCTGCAAGCCCATATTTAGTGAGTGCAGGTGTAGGCTGCGTTACCCTTATTGATGATGATGTGGTCGAAGTATCCAATCTACAGCGTCAGGTTTTGCATAACGACGATACGGTAGGAATTAAAAAAGTGGACTCTGCCGCGCAGGCATTATCTAAGCTTAATCCTTATTCCTCTATAAAGACGATAGCAAAGCGACTCAACGATGACGAATTACTGCCGCTGATAAAATCCCATTCCGTAGTATTAGATTGCAGCGACAATGTCGAGACGCGTAATCAGCTAAACCGATTGTGCTTCGCGACCAAAACCCCCTTGGTTTCCGGTGCTGCGATCCGTATGGAAGGCCAGATCAGCGTTTATACCTATCAACACGACTCGCCATGCTATCAGTGCTTAAGCGCTTTGTTTGGTCAGCAAGCGTTGACCTGCGTGGAAGCCGGTGTGATGGCACCGTTAGTCGGTATCGTTGGTGCGACACAAGCGATGGAGGCCATCAAAGTTATCTCCAAAATGGGAACGCCTTTGTCTGGCAAATTACTGATGTTAGATGCCATGAGTATGTCTTGGCGAGAAATGAAATTGGCAAAGAACACTGGCTGCCCTGTTTGCGGTTCGGCCTAGGCCTTCGCGACATGGTGTATAGATTACAAATTAAATAGGCCGATCTTATGATCGGCCTATTTGTCTCTACGGTTCGCTGGTGCAATCACAAACATCAAGATTAAGTATCAACGTAAAGCACGCGCCGCCTAACTCACTATCCGTAACTGCCACAGAGCCCTGATAACGCAAGGCAATCTGTTTAACAATCGCCAAGCCGAGGCCGTGCCCACCTAGCTTTTTATCTCTTGATTTATCAGCGCGATAGAAGGGTTCGAACAACATAGTCCAATGCTCTTTTGGTACACCACAACCATCATCATGAACTTCAATATGAAGTTGTTGATTAAATAACGTCGGTTTAATTATCACCTGGCTGTTTGCGTATCTAAGCGCGTTGCGCGTTAAATTAGAAACCGCTCGCGAAACCAAATTGCTATCGGCTTTAATCACGCCTTCGAATTCAAGCGGTGTGTACTCAATGTGTAATTGATACCCCCGTTGCCATTTCTGTATTTCTTGTGAAAACCACTCGTTGATAACAATCTCATGGCAATCTAGTGGATTATCCGCTCTCTCGGCTTTAGCGTAATAAAGAAGCTCATTGACTAACGCTTCCATTTCTTCCGTATCTTCAATAATACTTTCAACCGAATCGATACTTTTTTGGTTTAATAAAACCGCATCCGTTTCCGCTATGTCGTTACTGTCTATCTCTTTTTTGCTACTGGTTTGATGGTATGTATTCTTAACGCCGTTTAGCCGTTCCAACAACAATTCAGCTTGCCATTGAATACGAAAGACGGGCGTTCGTAACTCATGAGCAACTGCGTTTGTTAGAGCCTTATTACTGGTAATCAAAGCGGATATTTTGTCCGCCATATGGTTAAAATTTCGGTTGAGCTTGCCAACACGATGGCCACTTTTTTCCGACACTCGAGCCGAAAAGTCACCATTTGTAAGCCTCAACGTCACCTCTTCCAAACGACGAAAACGACGACTTAAAAACCAAATCAATCCCATACAATAAAGGCCAAAGCCAACAAAGAAAAACACCCATACAATATCATCGGCAAACCAAACCGCTTGTATTAAGGGTGAATTAGAATTGATATAAAGGCTGTAAATCAGTTCGCTGTTATCTAATTTGAACCACCATACGTTATCGTGATCTGCAAATGTGTTCGCTCCTGGGTTTTGAGCGAGATAATATTGAACGTAGTCAGGAGTATCTCTTAGGTTTTGCTCCTCAAACACTTCATGCGTGGTATTAGCAAAATGTTTAATAATATCCAATGCATTATCAAGCCCTGAGACCATTGACGTTTCATTGACTAAATCGCGCATTGCTTGCGCTCGATAATGCTCCAATACAACTTCATGGTCGGTATTCAGCTGAAAGACCACCACTTCGTATGTCATCAGTGTGGCAGCAAAAAGCACGATCAAACCAATAAGGGATTCTATGTAAATTCGCCACATGATTTTTCTTCGCTATACGTCGTTTGATTAAGTGCGGGTTTTAGGTGCTTGGATCATACACCGAGGCTACCAAGCATCAGCTACAAACAAGTACCCTTTACCACGTACGGTGATAATACCTTTGGGATCGGTTGCATTTCCTTCTAACTTTTTCCTCAGCGCAACAATTCGATTATCAACGCTTCGATCGATACCATCGTAATCAATCCCTCTGAGTGCTTTAGTCAGTGCGTCACGCGACAATATATCTCCTGATGATTGCGCCAATAACCAAAGCAAATCAAATTCACTATCGGTAAGTGTCACAATTTCTCCTGAGAGAACGCAGCTTCGATTCGACTGGCTCAACACCAAGTTGCCAAATTGCAGTTGCCCATTCGCCGAGGTTATCTCTGATGAGGACGTTCGTCTTAATAGCATACGAATTCGTGCCAGCAATACCCTTGGCTTAATCGGCTTGGTTACAAAGTCGTCGGTGCCTGTTTCTAGTGCGGCCACGTGATCAAAATCATCATCACTGGCCGTCAAAATTAAGACTTTACCAGTAAACCATGTCCTGATCTGTCTGCAAATTGTCAGCCCATCCTTACCTGGCAGCATCAAATCCAATAACACAAGATCGGGGCAAACGTCTTCAATCAAATCTGGCGCCGCGATCCCGTCACCCGTTGTAAAGACTTCAAAGCCTTGAGTTTGAAAATACTCCGCAAGCATTTCGCGCAATTTGTCATCATCTTCGACAATAACAAGCTTAACTGAAGACATAGCAAGGCATTCCTTATGGTAATGAATATATCAATAACCATACATTTAAAACCGACATTTAACAATCAACTGAGTACGCAAAATGGCAGCAACCTATTGTTAGCAAGCTATTGTTAGCAAGCTATTGTTAGCAAATGATAAATTAGCTTTCCATGACACAAATAGGCTCAGTACGCGCTATGTTGAAGTTCACGTTGTGTAATAAGATCTCGTGGGTAACCCAAGTAGAAGCCCTGTAATAAGTCAACGTTGTGTTTTTTCATCGCTAACAGCTTATCTAACGAATCAACGCCTTCTACAATGACAATACTTTTAAGTTCTTGCGCCACCTTAATTGCCGATATGAGTTCATCACGTTCTGATTGCATGTATTTGGTCAGCAAATTCCCTGAAACTTTAAGAACAGAAGGCTTAACCTGCCTTGCTCTTTCTACTGTCGATCCACCATCGCCATAATCGTCAATCGCGATTTCAAACCCAAAATCTCGACATACATCGCAAGCTTTCGATAAATCGCCACAAAACTCCTGTTCCGTCACTTCAATACATACTTGCTCTGTTCTAAGGCAATTGGCCTCCATCATCTCGCAAAAAAAATCCAAAATATCTTGGTTTTCTGCAATGGTTACCAGCGTCTTTGGGGAAGCATTTACAAATAGCTTACAACGAGAATAACGAGGGAAGTTTCTTAGGTGTATAAGCAACGAACACAACTCCAGCGTATCCCTTTCCTGAGATGATAGATTGGTAAACGCACTTGTATGCGTTTTATTACTCGCGGGGGTAACTTGACGCAGCAGCGCCTCATAGCCATATGTCTGCCCTGTTGGTCGATGGATACTCTGATAGACGCTATAAAACCACTCACCTTTATAACTAATCACCCAACCATATGTGTCGCTAAACGTGATGTGATCAAATTTCCTGATCATTTTTTCGCCTTCCTATAAACCATCCAAGAACAACTAGCGCCGTCATAGATAAATGAAACAAGGTCAAAATGTAGAGTAAAAAAACAACTAAATTCACGAAACACCTCGACGCACACTCTTGATTTGATAGCAAACCAACCGAGGTGAATCCTACATTTCGGCATAAAATACACTACTAAAAGAAAATTAAATCATCTTATTTTCTGTATATTTAATTAAATTTTAAGCTCACAATGAGCCATATAGGAAATAATAATATTAAGAATGTTTAAGGCGACAAGTGACTGAAAAAACATATAAAAAGATGACAACCCATTTGAATTGAATAGATGTGGCACCGTTATTGTTTAGAAGAGCAATTCACAATTCATTAGAATTTGAAATAAAATCAATAAATCCAATATTTTATCGGATGCTCTTTCCATTATTAAAAAAAAGATCATACAATGCACCTAGTTTAACATTGTATATGGCCTAAAATTATGATTAAAGAAATGAACATAACTAAGCAAAGATTTAAGCTAAACAAGCGTTACCACTACGACTCCGATGATATGACCCTGGCCAGTGTTGAGCTAAATAATGAAAACAGCATCATTTTGAACAAAAATGAAAATGCTTTGATGATCCACCTATTATCAAATTACCCTAATATCGTATATCGCCAAGATATGCTTAAGTACATTTGGCGAGAGCGCCACGTTGGTGAAAACAGTCTAAACGTGGTTGTATCTCAACTAAGGACTAAACTTAAGCAAGTAGACCCAGAACTCAAAAACTGCTTAGTCACTGCTCAAGGAGAGGGATATCGTTGGCGGGGCGATGTGGAAAACATCAGTCAACAAGATGGCTTTTTGCCTACCGCTGGAGAAAAGATTTCGAACTCTCAAAAGATCCCTTTAAGCAGTTTTCCTATAGCGAGCCATTATTCGATGATGTTTCTTTCTATATGTTTAGTTATTGCTATCTTGTTGTATCGCTGACAAACAACGACGCGAGATCTCAACGCGACGTGGCTCCATTTTTCACGACAACCCATCTTCGTCATCAATATTTAGGTAGACACTGAATGACTAAACTCTACATTGCCGGCTCACTTTTGTTATTAGGCGTTGGTATTTTGACCTTACTGTCCTACTCACCGACACAAAATAAAGTAGGCGAACCTATATTCGCGATCGTTAAAGATCGCATTTTAACCCAGTCTTTAGATGGCCAACGTCATTATCTGCTCCTATCTCTCGATACAAAAGCGGATACGATTATTCGCATAGCCATTGGCAAAAATAATCTCTGTCGCATTGGAGATACAGCAACAATGCAACCGATTACAACCTTGCTATCAAAGGAAGTAACTTATCAACTAATTGAGTGTTCATGACTTGATATTTAACCCTTTTTTGTCTTACATTAATGCCTCTTGATATTCAAATGGACTTAATGATGACAAGCGCACTCGTTTCAGCTCAATGGCTTTCAGAAAACATTCATCGCTCGGATGTCGTGGTATTAGACGCAAGCTTTGCGAAAATGATCCCTGGCGCACCGCAACCTGCATCTGCTGGATTTATTCCTACTGCCATTCGATTTGACTATGATTCTGTCGTATGTGATCAATCATCAAGCCTGCCCCATATGTTACCGAGCCCAGAAAGATTCCAAACACTGGTGCGCGAAATGGGTATCAACACCGATTCAACGGTCGTCGTTTACGATGATGCGGGTACTTATGGGTCACCAAGAGCGTGGTGGATGTTTCGAGTGATGGGGTTTGATAACGTATTCGTATTGAATGGCGGTATTAAGTCTTGGATTAACCAAGGTTATCGTACTCAAGCAAATTTAACTGGTGCTGCATCCAAAGGCAATTTTCAAGCTGCATATCGACCGAGTTGGTACGCCAATTCAAATGATGTAATTCATGCCATTGACGATCCGGAGACTCTGATTCTCGATGCCCGATCTCACGCTCGATTCTTTGGCTTAGTCCCAGAGCCGCGTGCGGGTTTACGCTCTGGTCACATACCAACATCGAAAAGTCTGCCTTTTGCTTCGTTACTCAATGGCGACCAACTCAAACCTGCACATGAACTTGATGAAATAATGAGTAGATTTGTAACATCGAATCATCAACAAATTATGTTCAGCTGTGGCTCAGGGGTTACCGCTTCAATACTTGCACTTGCCGCTCATGAATCAACCAATCTAGACCTTCGCGTCTATGATGGGTCATGGTCTGAATGGGGTTTAAGAGCTGAGCTGCCAATAGAATTGAATTAGTCTCTCATAATAAATACGAAGTTAAATCTTTATCGTGACATTGTAGTCATTCTTGATATGATCTTCGGCTTTTTTGCTTTAAAAAGAATCCAAAATACAAGGCAGTAATGGCTAATCTTAAACGGAATATTTGGACGCTCTATAAGTTTCTAGTACTGACTAGTTCACTTTTATTTGCGTTTATTCTCTATTTGCAATTTGATCAGGTAGAAAAAAGCCATTTAGAAGAACAGTATAACTCCGTCCAACTCTTTTCTAACGGTTCTCAAACCCTGTTAGATAATCAAGAAATGATTCTCGATATGCTGGCAGAACGCCTCATATTTGGTAATACGTTTAAAAACCAAGCTGAAACTCAAGACTGGCTCAACAGCCTATTGTCTATCAACTCAAATATTGCGGCCTTTGGCCTTGCCGACCCTGATGGCACCATTAAATTAGTGAGTTCTAACCTTAACCTAGAACAGCAACCGAATTTACTCGAGCAAGCCAAAACAAAGCATTCTTTTAGCAAAGCTCTCACCAGCTACAGCATGGTCATCGGTCGTTCATATTACAAGCCCGACATCAACCAGTTAATTTTGCCTATCCGGAAAGCCATCAGAGATGAAGATGGCCACGTGATAGCCGTAATGACAGCAGGCCTTGAACTTGACGGCACCACTCTATTTGATATTGAGTTGCACAATGGTGAAGATCATCAAATTGGGCTAATAAGAAGCGATTTCTTCATTCAATATATGATCGCCTCAGATACTAACCCAGTTAACTATGAAGAACCTCTAGACGCCGTTCACTTTCTTAGTATATTGCGTTGCATCAGCTCTGCTAATAACTTAACACTGACTCAACTTAAAGGGTCTATCAAGCCTGTGTCTGGCAATGTATTTGACCAAACCACACCTTCATCCTATACCGTCAAATATTTATCGCGCTACGACGTGTGGGCGGTATCCATCGTATCGCTTGACCATATTGCAATAGAGTATCTGCTGAGCATCATCATCTACGTTGTTATTTATATTTTGCTGCTATCAGTATTTTATTTCTTTATTCGCTCGATTGACCAACATGAGAAAGAACGTCGCAAAGAGCTATTGTATCAAGCCCATCATGACGCACTAACAGCACTGCCTAACCAGCACTATTTACGAGCCCATGCACGAAAATGGTTCAAGCACTCTATGAAACCTGCGTCTTTGCTTTATCTAGACATCAATCAATTCAAGCGCATTAATGACAGCGCAGGCCATAGAATTGGCGATAAGATCCTGGTCTTGATCGTAGAGCGGCTAAAAAACCAACTAACTAGCGATGCGCTATTGGTCAGGGAAAGTGGTGATGAATTTTTGATCGTTACCCCAACAGTGGACAAATATGAACTCGAGAGATTGTCTCGTAGTATCCTTAACAAGTTATCTCAACCTTTTACGGTCGACGACTACAGCTTTATTCTAAGTTGCAGTATTGGTATCTCTCAATATCCAAAACAAGGCCTTCATCTTGATGAATTACAACGAAGTGCGGATATCGCCATGTACCAAGCGAAGAGCCAGGGTAAGAACATCAGCTTTTTTGATGAAGAGATGCAAACCTGCTATTTACAAGAAATTAAATTGGAACAAAGGTTACGCAGTGCCATTAATGACAAAAAACTCTCAATGGCATATCAGCCTCAAATAGACAGCAATGGGCAACTACATGGCGTAGAGGCATTGGTGCGTTGGACTGACTGCGAGTTCGGTTTTATTCCGCCAGATCAATTTATACCGATAGCGGAAAACTTTGGATTAATGCCCAAACTGGGTCAGTTGATAATGGAAATGACGCTGACCGACATGGAAGCCTTGCAGCGCGAATTGGGGTATAGCTTTCAAACTGCTATCAATATTTCAGTCAAACAAATTACTCAGGGCGATTTTCTCGATAAGTTGTTACTAACGATTCAAAAAAGTCGTTATAACCAGCGATACATAACGCTCGAAATTACAGAAAACCTCTTTATTGAAGACAAAGAAGTCATGCGCCCGTTGTTTGCCAACCTGAAAAAGCTGGGAATGCGCATTTCATTGGACGATTTTGGTACCGGCTACTCTTCATTGAGTATTTTAGGTGAGTTGCCCTTTGATGAAATCAAAATTGATAAGAGCTTTGTTGATAATATAGACATTGACGAGAAGTCTTACAAAATGGCTCAGAATATTATTTCCATCGCTAAGAATTTTGATCGCGAAGTTCTCGCTGAAGGCGTTGAAAGCAAAGAACAGGAAATGATATTACGAGAGTGCGGTTGTGATCTTTTTCAAGGCTATTATTACGCCCGTCCGATGGGATATAAGGAATTGAAACCGTTTCTTGCCACAAAGCGCCCACAAGAATTAGTTGCCACTGAATAGAAACAGCGCCTCATGCGCTGTTTCTATTCAAAATGCATAGCCAGTTCGACTAGTCTCGAGTCATCTCTTTATACATGGTTTCCGTTAACTCACCACTAGGATCTCCTGATAATTCCCAGGAAAATATTCCCCCAAGATTCGCATCTTTAGCCCATTTCACTTTAGCTTTAATCGATTGTGCATCTTCAAATGAAATGAATACCTTTTTGTCCTCGTTCCACAGAAAAGGGGCATGCGCTTGTTTATCGTATTTGTATTGGTAGCCTTGGCTTTCCCCATAGTTTCTCATTAGATCCCAGAACATAAAGTAACCATTCTCTCCGGTTCCAAATTGTGCGCCCTGCTTAGAAACGAGATCCGATGTTGGTAACTGACCATTAAAGTTCTCGGTGCCTTGCCAGCCACGTCCGTAAAATGCCGCTCCCAGCACCAGTTTCTCACTAGGGATACCCTGCTCTATCATCTGGTTGATGAACACATCCGCTCCCATCCCCCACCAACTGCGCTCTGTCGCGTGCAAATTCGTTAAGTGACCGGTTTGACTTCCCCAGCCTCCTAGAAAGTCATAGGTCATTGCGAACATATTAGTTAGATAAGGAGCCGCATTTTTCCAGTCAATTTGAGCCGCTTTAGGTCCAACGCCGACCGCAGTCGAGAGTTCATAGTCACGCGCTGTTTTTTTGGATAATACGTCGAGATCATTACGTAAGGTTTTTACTAATAAAGTGAAGGCTTCTCGTTCTGATGCTTTTTGTTCGTCATTCACTTTGGTGTCAGGGTTCCAAGGTGATGTCGTCAGCCCTCCACCGCCAGGGTACTCCCAATCCAAATCTATACCATCGAAGAAGTCGTATTGAGCAATCAACTCTACCGCTGTTTTAGAAAAGTGACGGATCGCTGCATCGTCTTTTGCCATTGCATGAAATGGTTCCGACATCGTCCATCCGCCAAACGAAGGCAGCACTTTTATTTTAGGGTGATCTTGTTTCAGCTGAGCTAGTTGTGCGAAATGGCCTTTGTACGGGACATCAACATTAACCTTGCCAAAGTCGTGCACCAGCGCCGACTTTGTATCAACAACGATGGCAGTATACGGAGCCTTGCCCTCACATTGAGCGTCTACCTGCTTTTGAACTTGCTCAGATGCCCCTTTATGTGGGCCACACATGCTTAAAAATGCGTAAATAATGTGAGTGAGATTGTCTGCGGGAATATCTTGAACGGTATAAGGGTTTTCTTGGTTTTCGTATTGCCAGTCGGCAAAGTAACCAGCGACCACTTTTTCAGCGGCCGTCGCAGGAGCACTAATGGCTCCGACGACGGCTGCGGTAATTAACGCTTTTCTCATGATGCTTCTCCTTGGTTATGTGTCTACAAAGTAACCGCAGAGAAATTTGTTCACGTTCTGAATTAATAAATTGGTGATATAGACAAAGAAATTTATAGTTTTCCTTCAAGTTATTGCATTTATTACATATTCATTTTGTTGTGACTCGCAAAGCTAAGGTTATGATTTCAAGCCCTTACTACAACTTCGTCATCTGCTCATCAAGGTTCAATACGGTTAAAGCATTACTTACGCTGGTAGCTATTACATCAACGACTCCCGTTCGTAGTGCGCCCAACAACGCCAAGGGTTTGCTGTTTTCTGCTGCAATCGCAATGACCTCATTGATCGGTCTAAATTCTTCTATGGCTAAACCAATTACTCGGTCGCTCATGACCGTGTTAGCAGTCTCACCCGCGATATCGAAAAAATCATAACCAGCAAAGTCTCCAACTACACCTTGATTGAGACGAGACTGAACGACTTCATCAGCACTGAACCAACCAAGATCAACCATGTAGCTGTTTTCACTCATGTCACCGATACCCACTAAGGCGACGTCAGCTTTTCGGGCTAGATCTAGCGTTTGCTTAACCGTAGAGTTTTGCATAAATGCCATTTTTTGATCTTTATTTTCAGCATACGCTGGCGCATATAAGGTTTCTGAACTGCCCCCGTATTTTTTTGCTAATTGGCGGCAAATATGATCGGCGTTGAACATACCACCTCTTGGGTGTATGCCACCAATACCACAAACAAACTTACACTCACGTGGGGTAATCACACCCGTGTGATGCGCTACGGCGGATACATTTCTGCCTTGCCCAACGGTTACTACCATGCCGTTTTTGAGAGTGCTTGCTAAGTAATTAGACACGAGACCAGCAACTTGTAAACGCTGAGACTCTTCGTTTGGCTGATCGAGTGCAACCAACGCTCTCTTTACACCGAAGCGTTCAATTAGGCGCTGCTCAATTTTGGCACTGAATACTGGGTGGTATTTCACCGTAATTTCAACAATGCCTTCATCTCTGGCTTGTTTTAACATGCGGCCGACTTTGGCTCTTGAGATAGAGAACTTACGCGAGATCTCTTCTTGAGTTGCCCCGTCTTGGTAATACGCGACGGAAATCTCGGTTAATAGGTCTGTATTTTCAACAGAGACATCTTGGTTACTGCTATTTGCTGCCATATCCTCACCCCAATATACAACTAAACACTTAAATTAGTTCGCACAATTGCTCAGGTGCTAATCATATGTCACACGGCCAAGTCATTGCAACTTTCGCTCACTGCCATTACAAATTCTCACACTATTTTTTGACGTTCATCGTGCTTCTCTAGCCCTTACAAACATTAGGCAAACGTTTAGTTCCATGCACTTAAAAAAAAGGCCGACAAAAAGCATGATTTTGGTCACTATATGATAGTTCTATGGATTGACTTAATACGTAAATAGGTTAAATATGAATACATCATTTACTCACCAAGTGAGCATATGTTCGAAACAAATGCTCCAGTGAAATAAATTTGTTCTGTTGCCATCTTTAAACCTGATGCCAACCGAACGAAAAATTAACCCGCTTGCAAATGCCAAAGCTTTCTTCCTTATAAAAGAAAGCCAATAAATAGGATAACCATCATGAGCAATAAGTTAGAGCAACTTCGTAAACTGACCACTGTAGTCGCGGATACTGGCGATATCGAAGCCATTCGTAAATACCAACCAGAAGATGCAACAACCAACCCTTCTCTCATCCTAAAAGCGGCACAAATTGCGGATTACGCGCCTTTGATTGATCAATCTATCGAGTACGCAAAATCACAAAGCGAAGATAAAGCACAACAAGTTCAAGATACTTGCGACATGCTTGCGGTAAACATTGGTAAAGAAATTCTAAAAACCATTCCTGGTCGTATCTCAACTGAAGTTGACGCTCGTCTTTCTTACGATATGGAAGGCAGTGTTACGAAAGCGCGTCAGCTTATCAAAATGTACAACGATGCTGGCATCACTAACGACCGTATCCTAATCAAGCTGGCTTCTACATGGGAAGGCATTCGCGCAGCAGAGATCCTAGAAAAAGAAGGCATCAACTGTAACCTGACGCTGCTATTCTCTTTTGCTCAAGCACGTGCTTGTGCTGAAGCTGGTGTCTTCCTAATCTCGCCTTTCGTTGGCCGAATCATGGATTGGTACAAAGCGAAAGAAGGTCGTGATTTTGAAGCACAAGAAGATCCAGGTGTTGTTTCAGTAACGGGTATCTACGATTACTACAAAGCCCACGGTTACAAAACAGTCGTAATGGGTGCTAGCTTCCGTAACATCGGCGAGATTTTGGAACTGGCTGGTTGTGACCGCCTAACCATCGCTCCACAACTTCTTGCAGAGCTAGAAGCCGCAGAAGGTGATGTTGTTGAGAAGCTTATCGATTCAAACGGTGCTCAAACTCGCCCAGCACCAATGACTCACGCTGAATTCCTATGGGATCACAACCAAGATCCAATGGCCGTTGAAAAACTGGCTGAAGGTATCCGTAACTTCGCTGTCGACCAAGGCAAGCTTGAAGTGATGATTGCTGAGAAGCTGTAGCCCTACCTAACGCCAACACGAATACATTCAAGAGGTTACAGCTCTGTAGCCTCTTCACCAAATTTAAAACTAATCTGGAAACCATTATGGATCGTAAACATTTAGCTAATGCAATTCGTGCGCTAAGCATGGACGGCGTACAACAAGCAAACTCTGGCCACCCGGGCGCACCTATGGGTATGGCTGATATCGCTGAAGTACTTTGGCGCTCTCACCTAAACCATAACCCGTCTAACCCAGAGTGGGCTGATCGCGACCGTTTCATTCTTTCTAACGGCCACGGCTCTATGCTGATTTACTCATTGCTGCACCTTGCGGGTTATGAGCTATCGATTGATGATCTGAAAAATTTCCGTCAATTGCATTCTAAAACTCCTGGGCACCCTGAGTATGGCTACGCGCCAGGCATCGAAACAACAACTGGCCCACTAGGCCAAGGCATCACCAACGCCGTTGGCATGGCAATGGCTGAAAAAGCGCTTGCTGCTCAGTTCAACAAAGAAGGCCACGACGTTGTCGATCACTTCACTTATGCATTCATGGGTGATGGTTGTTTGATGGAAGGTATCTCACACGAAGCATGTTCCCTTGCTGGTACTTTGGGTCTTGGCAAGTTAGTTGCTTTCTGGGATGACAATGGCATTTCAATTGACGGTGAAGTAGAAGGCTGGTTCTCAGACGACACTCCTAAGCGTTTTGAAGCTTACGGTTGGCATGTTATTCCAGCGGTAGACGGCCACGATGCGGACGCAATCAATGCAGCCATTATTGCAGCAAAAGCGGACCCACGCCCTACTCTAATTTGTACTAAAACAGTGATTGGTTTTGGTTCACCAAACAAGTCTGGTACACACGATTGTCACGGTGCTCCACTTGGCGCTGATGAAATTGCAGCAACACGTAAAGAATTAGGTTGGGAGCACGGTGCGTTTGAAATTCCGCAAGATGTCTACGCGCAGTGGTCTGCGAAAGAAGCAGGCGCAGCTAAGGAAGCAGCGTGGGACGAGAAATTTGCAGCTTATGAAGCAGCATATCCAGAACTCGCAGCAGAATACAAACGACGCGTAAACGGCGACTTGCCAGCACAATGGGAAGCAAAAGCATCAGCGATCATTGCCGATCTTCAAGCGAACCCTGCGAACATCGCATCACGTAAAGCGTCTCAAAATGCGCTAGAAGCATTTGGTGAAATGCTGCCAGAATTCATGGGCGGCTCTGCTGACCTTGCGCCATCTAACCTAACCATGTGGTCTGGTTCTAAATCTCTTACTGGCGAAGACTTCTCTGGTAACTACATCCACTACGGTGTACGTGAATTCGGTATGACCGCGATCATGAACGGTATTGCCTTACACGGTGGTTTTGTACCATACGGCGCTACATTCCTAATGTTCATGGAATACGCTCGTAACGCGATGCGTATGGCGGCTCTGATGAAGATTCAGAACATCCAAGTGTACACGCATGATTCTATCGGCCTTGGCGAAGATGGCCCTACTCACCAACCCGTTGAGCAAATCGCATCACTACGCCTGACGCCAAACATGAGCACATGGCGTCCATGTGACCAAGTTGAATCTGCAGTAGCATGGAAACTGGCTATTGAGCGTAAAGATGGCCCAACGGCACTTATTTTCTCTCGTCAGAATCTTGCCCAACAAGATCGTGATGCAGAGCAAGTAGCAAACATTGCGAAAGGTGGTTACATCCTTAAAGATTGCGCTGGCAAGCCAGAGCTTATTCTTATCGCAACGGGTTCTGAAGTAGAACTGGCAACCGAAGCTTACGCGCAGCTAACTGCGGAAGGCAAAAAAGTGCGCGTCGTTTCTATGCCTGCTACTGATGCATTTGATAAGCAAGATGCCGAGTACCGCGAATCTGTACTACCAGCAGATGTAACAGCGCGTATCGCAATTGAAGCCGGCATTGCTGACTTCTGGTACAAGTACGTTGGTTTCGGTGGCAAGATCATAGGTATGACAACGTTTGGCGAATCAGCACCGGCTGGTGAGTTGTTCAAAATGTTTGGCTTTACAACTGAAAACGTTGTTAAAACGGCAAAAGAACTTCTAAGTTAACGGTTAACTCTAACCATTAACATAAATAAAAGGGGCCAGTAATAATTACTGGCCCCTTTTTCACTTCATTTGTAGTCAAAACCTAAAACTATACTTAGCCTATGACTTGACGGTAATAACCACCCTTCGGTTACAACCTGTTTCTTCGTTGTCTGCAACTGGACAAATTGGCTCACTTTCACCATATGCGTATTCAACAATGCGGTTACCTTGCTTAAGGTCCTTTTTTAGGTAACTCGCCACTTTATTTGCTCGTCTTGAAGACAGCTCTTTGTTATAGCTATCACTTCCTAGACTGTCCGCATGACCTTCAATATAAATTTTGGATTTACCACTCACTAGACTTAAATATTGCTTAAGTACTTGTTTATGGTTCCATCCAACTTGTGTATATTGGTTGCGTAATTAAGAACTAATGACTGTGTTGCTTTATCATAAAAACATACGTCATCTTTTGTTTGGAATTGAACTACTTCGCTTTCTTTATTGATGATTCTATTTTTTGATTCTTCGTCCCGTTCGATCAATTTACCAACAACCTGAGTCGTTACGGTATGGGATGACACCAACGTTTTAGACGTGACATACTCATCAACACTTCCTAGGCAATTTGCATAGCCTACTGGAGACAATAGCAGTGTAGATAAAATTACTAGATATCTCATGTTATTCCTTTAGTTTTCCTGTTTCTTCGTTAATTAGATTTAGAATGTACTTGTATACATCTTCACCATCTTTTGCGTGGTAAATATTATTTCGACCAAAACAATCTCCAAAACCATCACTTGTTTTAACTCGGTAGTTAATACCAATGACTCCCATAGTGACTTTGGTTTTTTCCGCCTCAGAAGGAGCGTTACTTTGATAACGATTACGCTTAGCCGAAATTGTAGAGCGAAGTTTTTTACACAAACCTTGATCGACCAATTTTTGCAGATATTCTTGATCATTATCACTGCCGTCAGACAATACAATGAACACTTGCTCAGGGTTCAAGTTCTTGGCTTTGTTTGCCTCTTGGGCTGCTGCAATTATTCCATTCCAAGAAGAGGTCCCTCCTTTCGCTTGCAAATTAACACTCGCTAATTGCGCTTTAAAGTTACCGTAGTCCTCCGTCAATGGGATGTCATAAAATTTGTAATAGCTTGAAAAGTCCTCGTTATGTTTATAAATACGTTCAATCTCTCTAATATTCATGCCAACTCTAGGTTTAATAATCTCGCTATATAATCTAGGAGCAGCAAACATTCTTCTCACCGTTTCAACGACTGTACTACGAGCATAGTTATAAGCATACTTCTGACGCCATGACCCGTAATACCCGTAAGAGTTGATTCTCACAACCTGATTAGTTTGCTTAACATGTAACGGATTATAGCCAAGTAACGCTACTCGACTTTTATCTTCAGTATTGAATTCGTCAATGTCATCAACGACTTTCTTAATGGTTTCTTTGACAATATCTAATTTTGATTTTCCGTTTTTCCACGGGTCCCCCATCGACCCGCTAAAGTCAGCAATAAAATATACGTCAACCGGCTGAGGAAGATATTTTCGAGTAGTCGATTTACCGCTGACATAGAATTCTGGCTCGAGATTCATCTCTTCATAAGCGATCCAAGAGGAATGCTTCGCCGTAGCACTCACAACAAAGTCACTAAAAGGCGCTAGCTCTCCACTGGCTTGAACACAACCATCTTTGTACTCACACTTACTTGTATATACTTCGACATCAACATCATCGGTGTTATCAACAATATATCTATCTACGAGTTCTCGAGCATACTTAACGTTCTTTTCTTCGTCATCTTTAGGGCTAGCGATAAGAGCGAGACTTGCAACTTCTGCTGCTTCCAATAACCGCGTATGAGCAAGCATTTGTTGCGACATTTGCATTGAAAAGGCCATGAAAATCACCATCATTGGCAACAATCCAACAAATAGGATGCCAGCAACTCCCCGACTCCTCGTTAACGACTTCATCTTATACCCTCGCAAATGAATAAGAAGAACTGACCAAGCGGAAAACCTCACCAGAGGCTACACCCAGTAAATTCGTTGGTATTTCATAGCACAATGAAACTTGATAAAGAGGGAGGCGTCTTCCTTTCGATGTTACCGGCAACATATCAATCGCTTTGTCCTTTGTAACATCACTCATGTTAGGAAATTCACACCCATGGATATTCCCTTTTGTCAGCGTCTTATGTACCCTGCGATAATTAACTTTCCCCCCCGCCGAAAGATCTTCTTCTAATCTGATTTCATCAATGCGCATACCAAACTTAGTTTTGTCAAAGTTGGGGATCATTCGTTTCATTGAAGCTGAAGCAATAACAAACGCCGTGTTCTCAGTTTTCCTGCAATTACCCGCACAAATATTCATATCGGCATCAAATAATTGCTTTCGTTCAGATAGGATAGTCGTTAAAGAATAGGTCGCCCTATCAAGTTGCCCCTTTTTATTAATTGCGATCATATAGTTAACAACAACCAAAAATATCCCAGAAGCAAAAACTAATACCATCGCTAACTCAACCGCAAAGGACCCTTTTTGTTTAACTCGCACAACCCGCCCCCTGGCCAATCTTAAATGAACATCTTTCATATTCTTGAATGGTGATGACCTCACGCTTAATTGACATATCAGGGAACCATATGGATACGATGGGATCATAGGTATATTCCAGCTCATAAACGGCCAGTGCCATATTTTTGGGTTGATCTTTTTTATTTGGGCATTGTTCAGCGGACGCATAACTATCAGTACATTTTAGAAAGTCATCATAATTACGAAAGTAATTGACGTTAATATTCACACTTCCATGTTTAACAACGTTACTCCATAACGCACCACCAGCCTGATTCAATTCGTCTCTAATCATTTGATTATAATTAATCGATTCATTATTACTTGTATCTCCCGCCTTTTTTGTACGCATTACTGCGGTAGTCAAAGCGTGATCTGTCATGCTCATTGAAAAAGTCAAAATGCATATTCCGACCCAACCGAAAACAATCGCTAAGAAGATAGGTATGCCCATTGCAACTTCAACCGTTAGCGACCCTTTTTGCTTACTATTGAGTTTGTTCATAATCATAGTCGGACGTACCTTTTCTTGGTGTAATCAACAACAAATGCACCCTTAATATCAATACTATTTAGAAACTCTTTTGCTTCATCTAAATCATGAAAGTCACCGATACAGTAACGCTTCCATAGTCCATGAGTGTATGAATACACAGAACCATAATTTGTTTTAAGGTAATTTAAAAAGTCAGACGGAATCGCAGTATAAGTTGCTAAGACTTGAACCCGATAAATAGGTTTTGCGTTCGGTTTCAATTTACTCGGATCTAATACAGAGCCATCCGCACTATACCTGGATTGTTGAAATTCTGTTGATTCAGGCAAGTTACTCACCTTAGAAGTAGGTGCTACATAGTTACCTGAATTCGCATTGCCCCTTGCAATCTGGCGTTCCAATTCTATCGCTGATTGAGTCACGACTTTATTCCCTTTACTTTTCGCTACTGATTTCATTAACGCAGACAGTTGCTGATGAGCTTGTTCTTCACTGTATTTATATTTCAGTACTTCTAATGCAATGTCAGGCCGCTGAGATTTAACTGATGACAAAATCAAATTCGAGCTAACCTTCTGATCGCTCGGGTTCAAAAGATAGAGGTCGTAGAGTATATCTGTCGCCCCTAAAAAATCTGACTGCATCATCTTTACCACTGCAATATTATTTCCAGCTTCCCTATCTGACGCACCTTGCTTTCTACTTTCCTCAAAATATTCTATTGCTCGTTTAAAGCGTTTTTGTTGTGCAAATATTTTTCCAGATAACAGTTGGTATTGGTATTCTTCACCACCTTCATCTCGGTATTTTTCTAACTCTTCCAGAGACCCTTCAAAATTCTTTTTTTGATAATACAGTCGAGCATTAGTTAAAATGTAATCAGGTTCGCTTAGATCGTCTTCACTGTAAGTGCTTCTATATAGTTCTGCAGACCTAATATCCTTCAAATCCAAATATACATTGACGAGCTTTACTCTATACATTGGCTCTAGCTGTATATTTCCCTTATAGAACTCTATTAACTTATGAGGGCACCGGAGCTTAATAGTAATTTTTCTTTGGTTTCAAGCTCCGTATTTACGGAAGCACACCCAGAAAGAACCAACAGGATTAATACCGAGATTATGTACTTATTTATCACATTAACATCCTCAAAATACCAGGAGCGGCAATTAAAACAACAATTGGAACCATGATGAAGGCGATAAGAGGTATTGACATTTTTGCACCCATTTTGCCGATTCTCTCTTCAAGATCCATCATATTAAGTTCTCGAATATCGGTTGCTAGAGTCGACAATACAGGGCCGACTGAAGAACCAAACTGGAGACTTTGAACTATTGTCATTACAAAACTCTGAGATTCACTTGTTGGGACTAACTCATAGAACTCTTCGAGTGCTTTTTCCAACCCAACTAAACGTGAACGTTCCACTGTGACCCTTACAACATAAGCTAGGTTGGCATCAACCGATTGAAGCTCCTTGGCCAAGTACTCTAAACTTGACTCAATGGTCATTCCGGTATGTACACAAACATTCATTAGGTCAAGTAGAAATGGCAGCCTTGAACTTATGTGTTTTATATTTGATTTTCCTCTGCTTGATACATAAGCATCTGGAGCAACGATAAAGGTTAATAAAGCACCCATTAGGTATAATAATGCTACCATGATGCTCATTTCGCCTTTAAAGTAACCCAATCCAATTAAAAATAGGCAAATACAAAACGGGATTATTTTGACCAAATAGTAGATATCGGCGAGAAAGTCGCTATATAAACCTGCAGACACTAACTTTCGCTTGGTCTCGTCTTTATTAAAACTGACTCTTACGAGGATAGTCTTGAAAAAGTCAATTCTCTTTTTCTCCTCTCGCGTAGAACCAATTATCTTTCGGGTCGCGATATTTGCTCTCGTATTGTCCCAAAAATGAAGTATAACCATAGCCAAACCTATTGATATGCAGAATACTACCAACCAGATGAACATAGATTGATAGCTCATTATTCAACCCCTCGTAAGATCAGCCAAATACAGAAAAACCCGACAAATTCGCTTACTAATACATAATAAAAAATAGGCTTACCTGCCGCTTCAAACATAACAAAACTGTAATTCTCTGGACTGGTGAACTTCAAGATCACGAGAAATATAATCGGCAAACAAGCTATAATTTTTGCAGATGCACGTGCCTCCGATGTTAGCGCGTTCTTTTTCTTTTCAACGGCTCGCGAGTCGAACATCAATCGGTTAATTTTATTAATAACATCTTTTAATTGCCCCCCCGATTTAGATTTATTCGTATTGTTGAAGCAAAGAAAAAATATTCTAAATATGGAAATGTTGTGCTACTTCTTTCAAGTACGTCATCTGGATCTTCGCCAATCAACAATCGTTCGGCCATAAATTTGAATTCTTTACCAACGTCATTATCAAGTTGATTGCCTACATATTCAAATGCATGAATAATACTCTGACCTGATGAAATTGCGCCACTAAGAATATTCAATGCATCAGGGAAGTTGTTTTTAAAACGATCTATTTGTCTTTTTTGCAATTTCACATAGAAGACAAAAAAGAGGATAGGTTCCAATATCAGTAAACAAACCAAATAGTCTTGCTGTAAAAAAAACTCATTTATCGCGTAGATAGCTGAAGACGTTATAGACAAGAACAGAATCAATTTCAGTGAAATATTGGGTTGAAAAACCTTAATCACTTTCTTGTAGCTCTTGCGAATACGCGCCTTATAATTTTTTTCGAATTGTTGGGAGTCGATAACAGAGCGAACCCCCTTTACGCCTTCGAATTCGGCTTCCATCGCAATGAGCTTGTTCAATTTTTTATTCTGGCTTGAACGGTTATAGAGAAAATAGAGCAGTAAAGCCCCCCAAGAGCCAATGAGTATCATCATCATGCGAAAATCTCCCTAACCGTTTGTTCAAGGCCGAAGAACTTTGCACGTTCGTAAATTACGGACCTCGTAGACAAACCAGGGCTTCTAAATTCGCCGTCAATTTTTCCGTCTTTGAAGTCAGAGCTGGCCTCGTAACGGAATATGTCTTCCATTACAACGCTATCCCCTTCCATACCGATGATCTCGGAGATATACATCACTTTACGACTGCCATCGTGCAGACGTTTTACCTGAACGATGAGATCAACTGCACTTACAATTGTTCTTCTTATCGCTGATATCGGTAAGCTCGCTGTAGCCATCATGACCATGCTTTCCGTACGAGCAATGGCATCTCGAGGGGTATTAGCGTGCAAAGTAGACATTGACCCATCATGACCGGTGTTCATGGCTTGCAGCATCTCAAACGCTTCCCCGCCACGACACTCTCCAACAATGATACGGTCCGGACGCATACGTAATGCGTTAATGACCAAATCTCTTGCGGTAATCTCTCCTGTCCCTTCAACACTCGCTTGTCGAGTCTCGAGCCTAACGATATGAGGTTTTTGTAGTTGTAATTCGGCGGCATCTTCAATGGTGACGATACGTTCAGTTTCACCTATAAAGCCTGAAAGTGCGTTCAATAAGGTGGTTTTTCCTGACCCCGTTCCTCCAGAAATCAAGATATTGCATTTGCAATGACTCGCGATTGAAAGCAACTTTGCCATTTCTACTGACATGGCCCCAAACTCAGCTAGGTTTTCTAATTTAATCTTTTGTTCTTTAAACTTACGGATCGATATAGACGTGCCATCAATCGCTAGCGGAGGTATGACGATATTGACACGACTTCCGTCCATCAGTCGCGCATCACAAAGCGGCTTTGATTCATCAATCCGACGACCAACATTCGATGCTATTCGCTTGGCTATCGTGTTCAGTTGTTTTTCATTTACAAACTGAATTGGGGACTGCTCGACCTTTCCGTTAATCTCAACAAAAATATCAGATGGCCCGTTAATCATAATGTCCGATATGTCATCATTATCGACTAACGTTTGCAGGGGCCCTAAGCCTTTCAATTCATCCAATAGTGCTTTAACAAGATCAACTCGTTTTAAAGAGCTTACTTGAAGTTGTTTTTTGTCGATCAGTATATTGACAGAGTCTTTAAGCTGCTCCTCCAATTCTTGATTACTAATCTCAACCAAGGTCGCAGCGTCCAATGCATCGAATATCTCGTCACGAAGCTGAATATATATTTCTTTTAACTGATTCATTTTCTAAACAATCTAAAACGTGATTTAGTTTTAATTTTTTTACCAGTGAGCGTCGCTACCATGCTTAAAACAGCAGGTGACGATTTTGATTTCAACAGCTCACTAATCCCTCGTTGAACCAGCATTTTTTCTAACGACGGCTCATACATAAAATCGAAACTATCTTTTACTCGTATTCGTTCTTTGGCATTCGCTAACGTCACCATAAAATCTTTCGCCGGCCTATTAAGATTAAAAATTATTTGATGTTCGCATTTGCCAATTTTTTTCTTCAATGAATTGTAAGAACGAAGCGACGATACAGAGGGCTCGCACACGATGAAGATACGATGATATTTGTCTGATAATTCTTGGTCGTGCATTTCTTCGTAACACGAAAGCGGTGCTGAATCGATTATAAAGTTATACTTATCAACCAGTTGACTTGATATATTATACAATGTTGATGCATGATCGGACAAACAGGCAATATTTTTCTCTAGTACAAGGTAATCCAGTTTTTCTTGCGCACTATGCACGTATGTTTTCGCAATAGCGCTATCAATATCTATCTGATTTAAATCAATGCTATTGTGTTTTGCTTTAAGCCCTTTCACACCAATATAGATATCACTGTTCATCGCACCAGAGTCATGATCAACTAAAAGTGTCTTTAAGTTCGCTTGTTCAGATAAGGAATGGGCCAACACAGAGCTGATACATGAAACTCCGATTCCACCTTTTGTTCCGAGCACCAAAATTCGCTTTGCTACTCGGGTTTTTTGACCGTATTTTCACCGCCCTGCGATGATCGTATGGCCGCAAGTAAGGCATCTAATTCTGGGTCCCACAGTACGTATGTTGCACCTAATGAATGCACTTGGTTACGTAATTTTATTGAATCAACATCACATAGAACAAGTAATGAGATATCCACATCTAACCGAGTCGAAATCTCTGATACTTGGTCGACAACATCCGAAGCACTCCTAAGATCAAGTATTACCTGATTCAACTTCACACCTGAATGATTCCACGAACTATCAGAGTCGATATCTGAAACATCAATTGGTTTCGCGAATCCCTCTATCGCATACAAGTCATTAATTGATTCTGTGAGTGCCATATCATCAGAGACGATTAGATCTGTAGACTCAGTAGTCGATTTCATTTTAGAAGACGAGTTGCGAAATAGGATATCTAAGTCCATAGCTATTGAGCCTTCTTTATTGGGTTGACTAAACTGATATTTCGATTGTGCTCCACGCTACACCCGAATTGATATTCTTCTCGATGCGAGAACGTTATGACGCCACAATCGCTACTTTGAATACGTACGTATCGCCCAATAATGAAAATATTTTTCCCTTGCCCGTCTTTGGCCAGTTCTATTTTGTATCTATCTTTACTTATGCCAATTGATTTGAACCTATCGCGGAGCTTGGCTACAAATTCACTTGAATTTGGTTTGTATTGCACGAGAAATGTAGATTTTGACTCTCTTTTGTTTAGTTCACGGATAAATTCCACTGACCGGGATACCGCATCAGCCCCCTCCGTTTTATCAAATTCTAAACGCTCTTCTAATTGATCGATAACACTTGAGTTTGTTGCATCGACTTGAGAGCATCCGACATTAAATAATGTGAATAAGAAAACAAGCATCCATCTCATTAATTAAACCCTCCTTTACTGATTGTATTTTCCAATTCCGGTTCATTAAGTTCAGATAGATCCAGTTTGAGCAATCTCTCCAGATCACTCGTACGTCTAAAGCTCGGTAACTTAACTTGTTCAGGTTCTACGGGATCAACCAGGTTGACTGTTGCAACAATAATCAATTCCGTTTTAGATCGATTGGTTGATGTGTGGCTAAATAAAGCACCTAAGACTGGGATCTTAGTTAACGACTCCCGTTCTTCTGAGGTCAATAGACCTGCTAGAACGAAGCTTTGCCCATCTTTTAAATGGACGGTTGTTTGAGCCCGACGAGTTCTTAATGAAGGAACAGAAATGAGACCGGTCGTTGTTTTATTCGATTCATCAATAGAACTGACTTCAGGGAGCAAGGTAAGTCGAATATTTTCTGTGTCTGTCACTTTAGCGACCATGGCTAATTTGACGCCATACTCTTTATAAGTAATGGTGATGCCGTCTTCATCTCGTACTGCTATCGGTATTTCGCCACCAGCAAGAAAGCTCGCTTGTTCACCTGAGATAACAGACAAATTTGGCTCTGCCAATACTCGCCCGATTTTATCGTCACCACTTGCGGAAATGACAGCTACGATATCTTGCGCAGTAAAATCTAGTAACTTGTTAACAAAAGTACCTGGTTCTCCACTGTCGCTGTAAGTAACCCCAAGCTCAGTAAGAAAGGTGCTTGAAACTTCGGCAACGGTAAGCTTTACATTAATCTGTTCAGTGGTCAGAACCTTTAAGTTATTGATTACTTGCTCGTAGGTGTACTGTGTTGTGTAATTAAGTTCATCAATCGCCTCACCGTCCGCATCTTTTAGCTCATAGGTATTACGACGACGGTCTTTTTGAAGCATTTCCCCAACAAGGCGATAAATCTTTTGTTTGATTTCCTCGCTACCAACAATGCCGTCTAATACCACTTGGTCACCAACATTTGACACTGTTACATTTTCATCAGGGAAACGGGCGATTAAAGTCTGCTTCAATAATCTGAGGCTTTTATTTACCACTAATTCTGCATTGTAGATTTCATTGCCACCTCGATCATAAACGATCACAGAGGTTGTTCCTTGACCGACGCCGTAAACGACAACTTTATTATCATCAATGATTTTATAATCCGCTATCTGTTGATTAGCGACAAATACTGTTGATATTTGTCTTTTTAAATTTATTGTCTTTGCCGCACCCTGATCCAAATTCATGAGTTCAGAGGCAAGTAATGGACACGACAAAATCCCACATAGAAATAATGCTAGTCGGTTTTTCTTTGAATTCATGTTATTCTTTTCCACGTAATTCCCGAACACCAAACTGATTTTCTAATAAGTCGCTGCTTCGGATAGATAAATAACGATTTTCTATTTCAGATGGAATAATATTCACATCACCAATTTTCTGAGCCATCTCAAGCTTTAGTACATCTCGCATCTTCAAAGCGATAACTAAGCTGTATGTTTTATCTTCGGCATCTTCTGCGTCGCTATCTTCACTGCCTTTTATTACTTGAAGAACTCGTGCACCACTAATGATTACTTTGCTGATTAGATCACCGATATCACCATATCCAGTTTCCAATAAATTAGATGTAGAAGAAGTGGTTGAAACAAAGCTAACTTTTTCACCGGTGTTTAACGCCGAGATCTGAACAACTCCGATACCATTAACTTCATAAAAATAAGGTAGCTCACCTTTTTTTAATGACAAGAGGATATAATCCCTATCACCCGGATTCGAAATCATTCCTTGTGTTAATAATGTCCCAGCCACCAGATCTTTTTTAAAAATTGCCCCTGGTTTCACTACCAGCTCTTCAGGTGGAGTGTATTGAAAACCACTTAAATCGGATTGATTTAGCTGCTTTTCAGAGAATAAAAATGCTTCAACTGTTTGCGATCGTTCAACCTTTATACTGGTAACATAAACTGCAAACGTTGGTTCCTGATCGACAACATATTCTGATGACTCGTCTTCATGTGAGATATAATTCATATTTATATATATGAGTGTCGAGAAAATGGAAAAAGCGACAAGAAGAAGAATAACTACTCGATTCATAGTAAACCTAAAATACGGATAAAATAGGGGCAACAGCCCCTTATGTTATTAATCAGACGGATCTAGATTAGCTACCAGTAGCGTCGGTTAGGTTTTTTGTAACAGCGGTAAGTGCACCTGTAATAGCATTTTTTAACGCATCCGTTTGAAATGCAGCAAGAACTAACGCAGACATAACAACAGCAATAATTGCATATTCAACAGCGGTAACACCACGAACGTCATCTTCAAATTTCATTTTAAGTTCAGCTAGCTTTGCTAAAGTTTGATAGTACATAATAATCCTCTAAAGTTCCTTTTGCCTAATGGCTTAATATTGATTGTGCGTGCCAAAAGTTACCTGAATACTAACTCCCATTCCAATCAATAATTATTATGATCGTATAACATCAACTTATCACAAGCATCATAAAATATATTTATACTCCTATAAAAAACTCTACTGACTATTGTATTGATCTTCACTATCTCTATGGATAAAGTACTTGTATGAATATAGAATATTTTTTCGAAACCTTACTTATATCACTAAATTTTGTGATCTTTATTTTGGTTTGTATTTATGATGGAAAGTATAGAATAACCCCCAATAGATTATGCAAAGTGGCACTGGTTACAAACGTAGCGATCGCGCTAATAAACGGCCATTTATCCTACTCCATTACAATTATGTTTATAACTTTCATTATTTTAATTGTACTTTGGTTCTTAGGTGTTTTCGGGGCCGGAGACGTTAAGCTACTATGTTCGTTAATACTGGGAATACACCCTAGCTTAGTTACATTAACGTTGGTCACTATAGGGATGTTTGGGGGGATTCAACTGATAATAATGTTTATTTTAAGCAGATGGAATGAGAAATGCGCCTTAACAAAAGGCATTCCTTATGGAATACCTATTGCTTCAAGTTGTTTTTTGTTTAGTACTATGTCTATTTACTTATTTAGCTAAATAAAATTTGGTCATTCTTACAATGATCAATACTATTTATCTCAAATATTTCTTGTATCCTTTCCTTAATCCCTAGTATTTCCAACTCTTGTGATATTTCATCACTACACCACACGTACATATTAACTTTCTGACGTAATGTTATTTTTTGACAATCATTATGTCTAACCGACCATTCAGGAAAAATTAAAATCGTTCCATTCGTTTCTAGTTCATTTTTCAATAATCGCGATGAATTGGTACTAACCCAACTAGATACGTGCGAGGGGTCAATGTTGTAGTCATTTAGCAATTCTTGAACATAAGACTAATAATGCGCACTAAAGCCATGAAAGGAATCAAATTAGACTTTTGATTCATCAGTTTTGAGTTTTGATTCTGCTCGTTCTTGGGCTTTGATTTGTGGGTAAATACGCATGAAGCTCAGCATACCTTGTAAATTCACAATTTCATCATGCATATGATCTTGTAAATTGAAAGCAATCTCTTTTGGACAGCAACCTGTACCTAAAAATACCGAGATATTTGAAATCTCATTAATCTTCACTTCTAGGTCAGTTAACGTGTATTCTTTAACGGTCATAATCAACTCCAGTTTAGTTGGTTGTGGTAAAAAGCCCGTAACTGTTGATGCAGATACGGGCTTTGCTATTTAGCGGTTAAGGTGACCCGCTCTAAATGGATTGTCGGATGGTAAAGACATTCGCTCTTGAAACACATCAGGGCCAATCACAATAATCTGACTACCAAGGTCGAAAGCGGCAACAATAATCGCTAGATTATCCAGTTCTAAATTCTGCAAAACTTTAAGCGCTCTCGTATAACGATTAAAGCGAATCGCTGCGTCTGGCAATCGACACCACTTCTTACTGATGACATGAGCACCGTCTTTGTACTTGAAAAGAAAATCATCACATTCAGGGTTGTGAATTAACCAGCCATGAAAGTTAGCATTTTCAGGTAATCTAGCGTCTTTTTTGATTTGCTCAGGGGTTGGAATACTCATAGTTCAGGCTCCATTGGGACAATCATTTTACCGTATTTTTTCAATTCAACCGTATTGAAGTGATTGACGATGTATGACGAAGCATGAAACGTATAAAGCCCCGCTTGATATGGTGGCTGACCTTCTTCTAATTGAACCTTGGTCAATGTCGGAAACCGACCTTCTAAAAATACATACGCGTCTTGCTCGTAAATCGTGCGCGGTGGTTTTCCATCTTTGCCCGGCATGGTTCTTGGTGTTGATTTAATGTCTTCTTTAAAAATTTCTATTTTTAACATGGTGATAGCCCTATGCGTATGCTTTGAAAGGTAAAATGTTGGTTTCTGCGACTACTGGCATTTTGTACCAAGGCGGTATTTCAAGTGGTTTAACTTCAATGATTTCAGAGCGTTTGAGTGTTGGGCACATGCGGCTCACATCGAATTTCTGTCCAATATCAATGCCTATCGTTTTAAGTCGGGCTTTGTGTACGTAAAAATTGGAAAGTGACAAGATGTCTCTTAAGTCAGTACCGTATTGCCACATGGTAAAATAACTCATAGTTACATTTGCTTTACGCAAGGTATCAACAGAGCCAGCAGCTAAAAGCTGGTGAGCAATGGATTGGTGTTCGTCGTGTGATATTTGTATGGTTTTCATGGCGTTCTCGATGTCTTGTAGGTGGTGGTAGAAATCTTGTTCGGTTACGTTGCCGTAGAACTGTAGGTTGTGTCGTTTCAATAATAGTTGTCTTAGGCTGTGTTCTTCACGTACAACGCCGAATGATTCGCAATATTCAATTAATCTGGTGACATACTCCAAAACCTCTGGTGCTACACCTCCTTTTCTTTTTTGTGCTTTTAATAAGTTTCGTTGTAATTCAACGGCTTTTCTATATAGCTTATCCATTTGCCAATTTGACCCTTCAGACCAATTGCATGTATTGCCATCCGGATAAAGCTTTGGTTTTCGACCTCGGCCTATCTGCATAGAAGAAAGACCACGAATAAAAGACTGTTCCATGCCCTTGCCTACTGCATGATTTCGAGTCCAGTCAATCAGTGTGATTTCAGCGCCGTTACCAATCAAAGATGATGCTTTGTTATCTGCGGATTGACGGTGCTTAAATCGTGTATTTTTAGTGAAAGGCGGTAAGCCACAAGAAGCTAATACATGGTTATAAACAGCAACACAATCATCCAATTTCTCTAGGCCAAAAAGGTTATCTACTCGTTGCCAGCGAGATGGATTCCCCTCGACACGAACACGAGTACCGTCACATCGAATGGTCAGCTTAGTACTGAATGAACCCTCTAGAACTTTTTGATTTACTGACGGTGGTAGCTTTTCACCTGTTTCTAATTCCACTCGTTCAATGACATGACGACCCACGAGAGGTAAGTTCCCCTCATGGTGATCTTGTTGCATGAAAAGTTGGTCAATAAAGAACAAATGGAAACCCTGTCAATAGCCCTGTAGTGTGAATAAAATTAACCCTAAAGAATCAATTTATCCGATAGGGTTAATGTATAGGGTTATAATTAACCCTACAAGAACAATTGGAGGGAATATTGTGTCTATAGGTGAAAATTTAAAGCGAATAAGGCGAGATAAAAACTGGACGCAAGGTCAATTGGCTAATAATTGCGGAATAAGATTGGGGCAAATATCCAAAGTAGAGCGAGGCGATACAGACCCCAAGCTTAGCACTATATATGCACTAATGAATGCATTGGAATGCACGCCAAACGCACTACTATCTGATACGGAAAAAACCAACCTAGATGGTCTATTGACAATTGCTTTAGAAAGAATGCAAAAACTCCCAGAACGAGATAAAAACATTCTATTGGAAATCATCGATAAATATTGCATAGCTAAAAGTATGCAAGACATCATTGAAAATGAAGATGGAAAAATTTTTGGATTTAGACATTTCGCTGGAAGAACACAAGAAATGGCAAAAAAAGACATCGATTAACGACGAGGAATTCCTGAATTCAGGAGTTAGTTGGGGTGTAACAGTAACCCCAACTCAATTTGGTGAAATTTTGACCAAGCCAAAAACATTCAAAAAACGGTCGGGTTCAGAAACAAATGATCGCGAATAGAAAAGTAAACGCCATTTAATTTGGAGCCCTTCCCCGTCGAAACGGGGCCCCTTCCCAAATATAAATGGCCTCTCCTATTTCCTTCTCACCGTCCTTGCTCAGTTTTCGCCGTCCTTGTTCGTCGTCAGTCGTCGAGTCTGTATTGTTGGTAAAATCGTAGGGTTGCAGTAGCAAAACGCCCCTTTGGTGCTGTGAGGCTCTGCAAGGGTGGTTCTAGCAATGAGAAAGGAAGTTTATCGCGGTGTCTTAACTTGGGGGCGCTTTGCGCGTATCGGGCAGTCTGGCCAGAACGACCATAATAGTCTTGCGTAATGCCCTTATCCCTATCGGGTCTGTGCGGAAAGTATGTCATCCATTCACTAATTCGGTTCTTAATGCGCATTGTACGATTTATATTAAAAGAGCCTAACGGCTGCCGCCAGTGCTTCGCAATGGTACTGACGGCCACGCTTTAAACATAAATCAGTGTATATAATGCGCACTAAGAGACTTAAGGGAGTCAGTAAGGCAGAACCACCCAACAAAGCCTAACTAAGCTTTAAAAGCGCATAGAGGAATGCTGATATTAAATTTATCCATTAACACAACTACTGATTTTCGGACAATAAAAAAGGCGCCCCCAAAAAGTATGGAGAGCACCTCAAATCAATATTGAATTTTGAGCAATCAAAAATAGAAAATGATTACTCAATTATTAGAATCAATAGCAGAAAGCTGGCATTGCAAAGATAACAGAAAGTCAGACCTATCTTGATAAAGTCTCAATTCAAAATTACAGATTCTACGAGCCTGCGAGGCTGCGACACCAAATTTATCCCCAATTTCAACAAAGCTTAAACCGTAATCCCGCAATTGCCGCATCAATTCAACATCATCAGCTGTATATTTCGTCCTATGATGCGAATCGGAAATTTTAGCGTAAGAAACCCCCAACCTACTGGCTCTATATTTAACCGAACCAAGATTGCGCCCCAATGCAGTTGCGACCTCACGAAAAGACATAGAAGCTTGATTAGCAATAATAAACTTATCTTCTTGAGCTGTATAACGTGTTTTAAGATAAGTCGGCTTATAAGACATAAAACCATCACGAGCAAGCTTCTTAACGCGAGCAATTATAGACCCCCTAGAACGCCCCAAAGCACCAGAAACCTCAGCAATAGGAATTTGCTGGTAATTCTCCATAAGAAAACTATCCTCAGCATGAGAGTAAGGCTGGTAACCTGCACGAATCGCCCCATTTCTACCAACCCGCTGAAAATCCTCGAAAGAGTATGGAATAAATTCAACACGATTCATAAGCCTTAGCCGCTCCAAGTAATACATCACAAGGAATGCGCACAAATGGCAAGCCTTGGTCGTCATTCAAATAGACAAGAAGATGAGTCTCATCACCACGCTTAACAAAAGCCGTCTTATAACTTGGCCTTGTTAGTTGAAGCAGTTGAATCGGTGTAAAATGCGATACACCAGAATCCGATTCTGGATTGTAATGTTGGATAGCTGAATGGGACATAGTATTACTCCAAGGAATTAATCAGCGTTTGGTGAGCTGATGGAAAAGAAAGAGAACTGTCATCCCGAACAAGGCTAGACACTACTTTTTGCAAATCGCCCTTGTAGAAGATGAGTAACGAATTAACTAAGCGGCCATACTGCTTTTTTGCGTGACGACAAGCCGAAATCAAATCACAAGCAACCCGCTTTTTTAATGAGGTCATGGCCTTAACAGGCTCAACCGATATAGGAAGAATCGACGCAGCGTAACTATTCAAGCCAACAAAATACCCAACTGGATTGAGCAAAACATCAACGGTAAACTTTTTGAGTTCAACTTCAGACCGATACCAAGTAAAGCCGTCTTTATCGATACCACGCTCAAGCTTTTTGTTGTACACACGCCAATAGACCAGGGACTGACGAGAGCCAAAGAAACGAGCCTCACGAAGAAATATCTTTTTGCCATCTTTGAAATCAACACGGTCACCATTATCCATGACAGGACTGCGACCACGAGCGCGAGAAAACCCCCCATCGAGTAACGCTTTTTCAGCCGCTTCACACGTCCAAACACCGTCAAAATCATCCGCAGCCAAATCAATGCGCGAAAGCAAGCTCACACCAAGAACGTTAGCTAACCAGTGATGAACAAACTCACGGGAACGATTAGAAAACAGATGCTTACACCCCGCCCCTGATATGGAAAAATGAATTGTGTCTCGATTTCCGCCAATCCCCACGCGACCTAATAACTCTTCACCGTCTTCGGAGAACAACAGGAAGGAATCATCATAGAAATTGAACACACGACCCGTTAATGGACCGAAAGCAAAACCAAGGATTCGTTGAATGAAAATACGAACAACTTGCTCCAGATATTCGCCGTACATCGAGTGATGGAAGTTTTGAACTGACTCCACATCCGCAGCAGAACGGGCACAAATCGTAGGCAAAATAGGCGGAGTAGGAAAAGGAATGCCAGAGAAGTCCCCACCCTTGGAGCAGTGACGAAAATCAGCCAGCTTCACCGTGAACGCTAACCAATCGATAATCACCGGAGAAGAAGCGTAACCCTCGATAGAGTTGGACATATCGGGATAGGTCGGAATCAGTTCAGGATTCTTAGCTTCAATTTTTGAGCGGTAGGCATTGGGCTTGGAGTAATGCGCGTAAGAACGTCGAGCATGAATTTGCTCAGCATCAACAGGGAACTGACGAACCACACCAGAACGGCAAAACGGACAGCAACAGGCCGTTGGTGATTCGTACACTTGCCCACAGTCCGAACAAGCAAAACTTTTTGTTGATATATTTCCCATAAAACGCCCGTAGCCATGCATACAATGTTATTTTAATAGGAAGATAACCGCTAAATATGCATGTATGCAAGCATTTCCATGAATTAAGTATCTTTGCATACTAAAATACATAGATAACATCACGAAACGGTATTCATATGACCAAAAAATACACATCACTAAGAGTTAGTGAATCAACAAAAATGAAACTTGAAAGAGTTGCAATCGATGTAAGCTATGAAACTAAAGAATCTGTAAGATGGACAGATATTGCAAATTTCCTATTTGATGAATATCTAACAGAAGCAAAAAGCGACATGATCCATAAAAAAACAGCCTCAAAAAGTTAACACGGTGGAACTGGAGGGAACTGGAGTAAGACTCGCTAGCGCTCAAACACTGGCGCGTTACACTTGCGAATAGTTGTCGAAATGGATAGTTCGGTGGAAAGTACCCCCGTAATACTAGACGGGGGCTCTGACCTCGCATCGCTCGTTATCGTCGTTGCTCAGTCTTCGCCCTCCTCTTCCTCGCCATGCTTTCAGGCTATAAAGCAAAGCAGCTTTGCAGAAAGGAGGCTATTTTTCTTTGACCGGGTATGTTATCGAAATAACATACCCGCTTTTGTGCTGTTAGGGACGGACGGCCAGAGGCACACCATGAAAGATAGTCATATATGCAGTAGCGCTAAGTATCGAGATGATGAGAGTCTCTTAATGCGCATTGTACGATTTATATTAAAAGAGCCTGACGGCTGCCGTCAGTGCTTCGCAATGGTACTGACGGCCACGCTTTAAACATAAATCAGTGTATAGAAAGTGTATTACAAAAGACAACTCGCTGAGGGTAACAGCCATAAGGGTCTAACATTTTTGAGTGTGCTATAACGTAATGAACAGTATTCAGCTGATAAGATTTTCCATTCTCTTGTGACATTCTGTCCATAGAAAATATGAGATCATAACGACTCGCGTCTAACGATGTATAGCTTGCAAAGCTATTGATGGATAAATCAATGTTATTTAGTAAGCGAAACTCATTGATCACCCTTTCAACCATCTCGGTACAAAAAGACTCTGCTATTGCAATATTAAACTGGTCTCGTAATTCTACTTTTTCTAGATCTTCAAATAACCGTTCGTACATCGACATTGTTTCAGCGGCGTATTCCAACAATACCTTTCCATGCTTTGTGAGAAGAAATCCCTCCTTTCTATCAAAAATACTTGCCCCTATCGTACTTTCAATTTTTTTTATATGTTGAGATACCGCAGGCTGTGTCATAAATAGAGACTCGGCTGCAGCCGTAAAACTTTTGTGCTTGGCAACATGTGAAAATGTTCTAAGATACTTGACGTCGATGGATCTATTGACGGTTTTCATGGTGCGAACTACCCCGATGTTGTGTACTCTTATTAATTATTCTTATGCATAAACAACCTCAAAATAACAATAGTGTCATTCAGATACAAAAAAACAATACTTATGCACTCATAAATAATGTTTATATGCACTTCAATCAATACACAGACTCTACCGAAAGCAATCAATTAACAAATCATCATTATTACTTACAATCGACATAGCGAATCAAGTGCGCAGTTACCGGAAGTCACTACAAATGTATCCCTTGCTGCTAATGACTGACAACATAATTATAACGAAGCAGCTAATTTATCCTAATAAAACGTCTTTCCCGCTAAAATTCCATACAGAAATAGTTCATAAAATCAGCTACTGTCTCAAATTTGATGATAGTACATTAGCATTAATTATTTTAACTATGGAAGCAATGCAACACATATAAGCAATTAGATTCACACAAAACATGTTTAGTATCACATGGTGTAATAATAGATATATCGGGTGTAAGTTTTAAAATGGCTCAAAAGGAAATGGCGAAAAAAAAGAGCTATTTACATAGCTCTTTCTCGATGTTAATTAGACTTTATGTGTTTACATAACCTTCCAAATAGGCACAGCATGACGACGATTATCAAAGACGTACTTCCTCCTGAGGAATCATCTTCTTTCGACGTTGTCTTTAGTGTTTTCTTAGGCAAGATTTTAATTTCTATATTTCCTTCCAATTCATCGCCATTGTCTAGTATTACGTAATACTTAATAGAGCTACGCTGTACGTTCTTATATCCGGACAATGCGCGATAAACTAAATGATTACCGACAACGTTAACAATCCCTTGTTTTGGAGATTCGAGTACTTTCAAATGGTGGATTGTTCCGCCAGTACGTGGCGTTATGGTTACCTGATCTCCGTCTGTAATCGACAATGTTTGAGTGTCTAATCGTTTAATTTTCTTTTGCTCAACCAATACCGTAACATACTGTGTCACCTTCGCTCCCTGTTGATCTGTCACTTCAACAGCCACTTTATACTTCTCACCATTTTGTGCGTCGTTCGGAACCGTTATACTTAACGTTTTAGTATTAGCGCCATTCAAAATAACTGGACGTCCTTCACTTAATGACCATCTGATTTGATGCCATTCCGAATCGACATCTGTAATGCTTGATATCAAGAATGTTACTTTTTGCCCAGCTTTAGATACCACAGTCTTCTCATCAATAACAAATATCGGTGGATCATTAACGGGGCTAATATCAATCCTTACGTTCGCATATTCTGTCACATTTCCTTCTTGGTCAACCAACCGATAAGTAAAATCGTCCTGACCAAAAATGTTTGGCGAAGGATAGTAGAAGCCATCCTTTATTGTGCCTTTTATTGGCCGTTTACCTAGTTCGATTGACTGACTATTACTATCGACAATATTAGTATCATTGTTTTTTAAATTGAGTCGAACTGCCGTGTCTTCACTTGTTTCAATAACATCATCAATCGCAGCAACCACATTTTTTATTGGCTGTTCGAATAGAACGGCAAACGGAAAATTCCGGCTAAACCCACGTCTTAACCCATTCGTTTTATACTCAGATAAATGACCAAAAAACTGTTCTTTTCGCCTACCGTCACCTAGGTATGCATCTAGAAATTGTGTTGAATACTCCGGAGTTCCATTCTCAACTTCAAGAACTAACAACTGAGTTCCCTGTTCAAGCTCAATAGGGCTGTCAAACACCATTTGTCCGCCACCTTGAGGTGCGACTCCACGAGATAGTAACCGCGCTTCATCCTCATTGATAAGCGCTTGGCCAAAACGAGACTGATATGGATACGCAATTAGTCGGTAGAACATAGGCAGCGCTACCGTTGTGCTCTTTGCATAAAACTGTACTCCCACTAACTCCATATTCTCTTTTGCCACATCAATGGTGAAACCCAGCACATTTGTATTAGACTGGTAGCTTGGATAAGTTCGTCCAAACGTCGTTACCCAAGACGATTTACGGTCGGTATTTGGAACAAGTAACGAAAAGCTCGCTCTCTGAGTATCACTATTTATGTCGGACAAAGTGATGTGAGTATTTCGTCCATTGGTTACGCTCGTAAGAGAAGGTGTTGAGGTATCAGATAGCAGTGTGACTGCATCTCTTCCAGGAAAAACGTCTCCTGAATCCCCCGATGAGCGGCCACTTTCTAGTAGTCCATCACCATCCGCTTGGAGGATCTGTACCTGCATGGGCCCTGAACTATTAAATTGATTATCAATATTGACAGCGGTAACCAATAACCCTTCTCCACGCAATGCTTCGTCGTATCCAGTTTTACGTCTATTTTCAACGTAAGCTCTAGGTCCAAACTGTTTTAGGTAAGGATCGAGATAAATGACACTTTCTCCTTTTTTAGTTTTCACTTCGATTTGGCCACTTCCAGACAAAATCTGTGGTTCAATAAAACCTGACGCTTCCTTACTCCATGCCAACATGTTAACGGGAGTTTGTCCTGAATATTGATCATCTGGTTTCTTCGCCCAGCTACCACCTCCCATCAATCCCCATTGTCCTATCGAACCGTGATGCTTATATGAATAAAGATCTGGCAACCCCAGCATCAGATGGCCCAGTTCATGGGCGATTACGCCCATCGTTGACTGATGGTCATGTTGGTAATCAGCAAATAAACAATAAGCGCTGATCCGTTTACCATCTATCATCACTGACTTATGACCATATTTATGAGGCCAAATAGTCGGTACTTTATTCGTACCACTGGATTTATCATTCCCTGCAAATATGAACATTACTGAAAGTTCTTGGGGTTCAATACTTCCATCATTATCAATATCATAAAGGGATAGATCAAAGTCGCTATCCAGTTCTTCATATGCTTTAGTAAACACATTGTTTAGCTTACTCTGACACGTGTTATCTGATTTTGAATGGCAGTTGGGGTGAACTACATCTAACGTTACATCTATAACACCATCATTGATGGTCCCTTGATTCTCAATAGCAGGTATAACCTTATAGTTTCCATAACTGTTTTTCAGAAAATAGTCTTGGACACTTTGTTGATTTTCTGAAAATATTATCGATTGAAAATCATTCTCTATCACTTCATCAGAAAAACTCACCTGTACCACCAATAAAGGCTGTTCAGTGAATTCGCTCTTAGGTACTCCCATCCACGGAAACTCACTGCGCATTAACGACTTCTGTTGTTTTTTATTTCCAATAGGACGATGATATGATACTTCTAGGTGCAACGGTTTAATTGGATTATTGTTAGAATTCGACTCTGCCGGTATTATTGAATCGCCTAATGCTAATATACCGGTTGAAATAACAGACTCTTTTTCCATTTGATATTTAGCAAAATACCATTGTTTATTCGAGTGCTGAATATATAAATTACCATCTCGGTCCTGATACCAAAACATATCTTGTGAACCCATCAGTCTTAGCTCTCTAGTACTACCATCACTTAAATGCATGGTATGCCATACCGGAGCTGGCAACGTAGTGGATTGTACTGAAAATGCCGTGATGAGCAACACGATTATTATACTTACTTTATTGAACCTCATTGGGAAAAGTCTCATTATCTGAATGACCTAAATTAATAAGAAATTCATTAGTTGAAAAAAAGGACTTTATCAATGATGCTTTATACCGACCAATTAACTTTTTTACTGAGAGTATAAATAAAACTTATGTTTCATATCATATAAGTTATCTTTATGAGCCTATAATTGTTAATTTCTAACTTTTACTATTTAATAGCATTCCGGCCTGATAACCTACATCTATCAGGCATCCTCGCCAGATTTATTTGTATTTTTTAGAAAGACTATCCTACGATAAGCTATTACCTATAAAATGATATGGAAAAAATCCATGACCTTACCTAATAAACTGTTTAATATTGCGACCGATCCTCTACTGATCCACATCAGTGATTTTTGACGCTGAGTCAAACATTTCCTCTAGAATTAAATCAGAAGATATCGCGATTGAAAACGCTAAGCTAAACGACGACTAGCCTAAGGAGCTAGAAATCGAAAACGAGTCCGCACCCGATTGATGTAGGCCTAGGTTGGGTTGGCATTATAAATTTACTTTACTCACTTTATTCACTTCAGAGACACTTGAGCCGTCCCATATCATTTCAAGTAAATAGCATTGCACAATGTCCAATACAGGTTTTGGAGTGAATAGCGCCCAACAGGTTCCCTTGTCCGATCTTACCGAAGGATACTGCACTCCTTGTATACCTCTCTTTTTAACATCACGGGCCAATTGCTGAGAAGCGCTATAGATATTAGGGTCGAGAATGTCGTTGTCATCATGAGTGACAACATGTAGCGAGTCAGGCGACGAGGTAACCTTTAGACCGCGAAATAGAAACCTATCATATTCCAACCCCTCAACATTCATCCAATACCTTTGCTGGTGATGCTTTACTTCCATGGCTGCAGTTTCTTCATTGGAAGCAATATATAGAGCTCCGAAGAAACCATCATTAAATCGACCTCCCTTTGGGTTTATATGAGTAAACGGCGCAACCGCATAACTCCTATTTCGAGTGCAGTTATACGGAATTTCTTTTGAGTCAATTAACGCTAAATCCCCGACTTCATCCTTTAACCGGGGATTAGTTAATGCTTGCAGTGCATATAAAACCTCGAAATCCTCAGAACTGGCAACATCGTCAAATAATGCGATAGGTGGGTACTTCGTGTTAATTAGGCGGTAACCTTGCAGAGTACGATCACTCATGCCCATAAACCACCTCTGAGAGCATCGATACGCTTGGCTACTTCGTAGAGATCGCCAAAGGTGCCTGAGTTAATGATCTCTAGAGGAGTTCGACCAGCAAAGAAATCGTTGTTGTTTTTCATGTTCATAAACCCACTCACATTTGATGGATTACTGAACACGATACGCAATGCTTGATGAATATTCAGAATGTAGCTCACCCGTTCTAACTGATCATCACTAAGGTTTGCTGATTCGGGAGTGGCCTTAAACTTGTGGTAAGACGATTTTGAGACCTTCATTACATTCTGGCATTGTTGCGCAGAACAGCCCCAAATCGATAGTATATTGTCAGCAGTTCTGAATCCGGCTACTGACATAGCCTTTGAAGTAATCTTACGCTCGCTTGCTAAACTCATGACAAGTCCTCGTGAGGATGATATCACTATAATAGTCCACATATACACTTGTGTAAATTGTACTCAAAAAAGCTGATTCATAGAATTGCCATAACCATTACGCTGTTACGACTTTCCTTCAGCAAGGCCTGCAATCAAACCCTATCTGCTCACTCTTAAATCGAATAGCAGCTTTCAACATGACATCAGGCCGGAAGTCGTGATCTGGTGCTCTAATCATTATTTATCACCGCGTACCTTCCGTAACGAATATTCCTGTTTATCTGGGTAAACTGGATGGCAAGATCATCGGCATGACACCGTTTAGCGAACCAGTCCAGCTGGCGAGCCATTCAAAGTGTTTGGTTGTACAAATGTAAAGATTGATAAAACAGCACAAGAACTGATTGCTTAATAGGCTATCAACTGGCGTTACCTAGTCCTGCTGATAGTTTCTATATTTATTTCGCCCCGTACTTTCTCACTGACGGAGCTTTTCTCTGTAAATTCAACTGATAAAATCACTCTTCTGATTAAGTGTATTTATAAATGAACAGAAGCCATATAAGACTTATAACCTATGCTATTGCAACAAAATATTACAAATGATAGCTTCTTGCGCCCACAACCCGTACTACTGTCACATCATGAACGAATTAAACCTACGCCGAATTAAGCTACTCACCTCAAAATACAGCATTAATACCCCACACGAGACTACACTTGATTTGCTAGAAGAAATATTGATGTGCTCTCGCAGAAATATCTCAAATATCATGCGTAAATTAACAGAAATAAATTGGGTTACATGGTCTCCCTCAGTTGGCCGAAGCAAAACCAGTTCCCTCAGCCTAAATGTCTCACTACGTGACGCTCTTATGCAAACTATGCAGGAAGAGCTCTCTGCGAACAGAACACACTTGATCGTTAAATTACTAGAACGATATCAACAAACAGCACTCGAAGCACTTTCATTGGCAACTGAAGCTAATAACCATTCAGGGAGCCCCTATGAAAGCCTGTTTATCACCGATTACCCCAAAATCAACACTCTAAATCCGCTAACTGCTTTTCGTCACTCAGAGCTACAAATCATTCGCAGCATTTACGATACATTATTAGCCAAAAACGCTAATAGTTCCCTACAACCAAGACTCGCACACGACTGGGCATTTGACGGTAAAGTGCTACAACTTTGGATCAGAAGAGACATCAATACGCACACTGGGCAGCGGCTAAGTACGTTAGATGTTATTGCTAGTTTGGATAATACTCGGCAGGTAAAAGGGCCGGTGCAGTATCTATTCAGCCAAATAAAACAAATGACGCTAGGTTGTAACAACTCTATTTTAATCGAGCTAAATCAGCCCAATCCACTATTCCCTTACGCATTAACCGTACCCTGCTCGGGTATTGCTCTTCCGGAAGAGAAAAAATTCAGTTCTGGATATCGTGTTAATGTAGGTACAGGCCCCTTTAAAGTTAACGATTGGGCTAAGAATAAAATTGTTTTAGAAAAACACGGCAGCTATTTTGGGCAAACAGCCATCCTAAATAGGCTGACTCTTGATCACAAACAAAGCCAGCCATCTGACCGCAAGCCACAAGCTTCAACGACGCATGGAAACCAGCAGATCAACAGCTTTTCTTATATCTGTGGCCAGCACCGAATAAAAAGTCAAATAACACATGACTCACTGAAAGTACTACTGCAATATCTATCGGACTCTAGAAGCAGTTTTACCCTTGGTACACCCGTAAATGGCATGTCATTGACAGAAAACCAATCTAAATTTAACAGTGTGGAACCTCCACGCCTAAACGGACAGGTTGTTATTGCAGAGCCAAAATGGACAATGGATTATCTTCTTCAACTTTCCCGCTGGGTTAAACAACAAATTCAATTAACTGGGGTAGAAGTTCAATCAATTGAGCTTAAAGACGTCAGTAACCCCCGTTCGGTAAAAGATCACGCAGACCTTTTATTAATTGAAGAAGTAATAGAACAACCCAAAAGTTACGGTTACTATGAATGGCTTATTACCTCCTCATGCCCTCGCTTTCTATATAACGATGATCAGTTTAAAAGCTACCTCCACAACATAAGCAATGCAGCAGAATCCAATTCCCCTGATAAAAAAATGCTAGAAATTGAACAAAAATTAACCGAAAAGCACCTTTATACTCCACTTTTTCTCGGTATTAACTTTCAAAATAGCAACACCGACCTAAATGGCGTTTATTTCAATTCAAGGGGATACAATTCCTTTGAAAAGTTATGGGTACAAGAAAGCAAAGAAATTATCACATCACACACAAGGCTATTCCAAACAACCCCGCATTATTTTTTATAGAAATAGGGAAAAACTCATGCAAAGCTGTTCCTGTTAAATGTGATCTTTATCACCATAATACCATCCGTTCTTGAAGCACATATTTAACGGAGAAGCGGTAATATGAAATTAGACAAAAACATCCTCAAATTGGCAACAGTGGCAATGAGCATTATATCTGGTTCAGCTGTTGCTGAAGGCTATGTCGGTTTCGGCGCAGGGCAAGCATCCTTTGGTGACGTAGAGGTTAGTACTCTAGAGGAAAGCAGAAAATTGGCTCTAGACCAAAATTCAATGGCTATACGAGCTTACGCTGGCTATAACTTTAGCCGATACTTTGGCACAGAAGTGGTTGCAGGCAATATTGGCACAATTAGAGTGGATCTCGGCGATGGTAACAAAGCCTCTATCAATTCAATAAAATACATTAGCCTTCAACCAAAAGTTATGTTCCCGCTTTACGATAAATTTAATATCTTCGCTAAGGCGGGTGTAGGATACAGTTTTGTCAATGCTACTGGCTCTAACGACAACGGCTCTATGGCCGTCGATGTCAGTACATTCTCCACAGCTTTTGGTCTAGGGGCGGAATATCTTTTTACGAACAATCTTTCAGTACGCCTTAACTGGGAATATACCAAACCTGTTTATGATATGACCGAAATTGTCAATGAGAAGGTAGATCTAGGATTAGATATTAAGCAAGTCTACGCTGGCATTAACTATCGATTCTAGTCACAAAGCTAGGCATTCGAGCCTTCATTAGACCAATGTAATTGAGTTTAATTCTTCTATTTGAACGCCCCGATGACTTTTCTGACGGGCCTTTTTACTCTTGTTGCCGTATTCGCATAACTTGTACCAATCACAAGTTGTCGTTACCACCCAACCCTCCCATACGGTTTTCCATAAACGACAAAGCGCTTTCTTTGTTTTTCACTTTTGGAAATACACTATACCTTGTACTCTCTTATCCATAAAAGTTATATGGATAATAACCATGACGCTACCAAAATCACTACTCGATATTGCAACAAACCCTACGCTTTCTGCCAAACAAAAAAGCAACCATCTTGCGCAGGAAGCCGATGCGGCCATGCCCTACGTCCCGCTGTCTAAATACGTAAGAGCCGCTATGGATGCGGGCATCATCTGCGATATGTTTGAAGGCAATGCACCATTCAAACCTCGTTACGTATTGCCAGACTACGCCAAATTTCTTCAACAAGGGTCTGAATATTTAGAGCTAGAACCTGCTCGTGATTTAGACGAAGCACTCAATGCGCTGACCATTCTCTATCACCACGTACCTTCCGTAACCAATATTCCTGTTTATCTGGGTCAACTGGATGACGTACTACTGCCTTATGTAAATGACTTAGATGCAAACCAGATTTACAAAAAACTAAAATTGTTTTGGATAATGCTGGATCGCACTCTCCCGGACGCATTTATGCATGTAAACATAGGCCCAACCGATAACATTATTTGTAGAACTATCTTAGCGATAGATGCTGAGTTGAAGCAAATTGCTCCGAATCTAACGTTTATGTACGACCCTGAGCAAACACCAGATGATCTCCTCCGTGTAGCCAATAACAATATTTGCCTAACGGGCAAACCTCATATCGCCAACTTCCCTATTCATGCAAAGGCATTTGATGATAAAGGCTTTGGTATCGTGAGCTGTTACAACTCTCTGCCTTTAGCGGGGGGTGCTAATACGTTGGTACGAATGAACCTAAAAAAAGTAGCGCAGTCCTCTGAGAGCATTAGCCAGTTTTTTGAAAAGTCTTTACCGCATTTTAGTCACTTAGCATTTCAGCTGATCGAGGCCAGAACTCAATTCCTGCATGAACAATCCAATTTTTTTAGCAGCTTCTTAGTGCACGAGTCACTCGTTGAAGAAAAACGATTTGCACCTATGTTTGGTATTTACGGTATGGCAGAAGCGGTTGAGCTGCTGCTTGAAAAAGAAGGCATTAAGGTGACGTATGGCAGCAACGAAGTAGCCAACCAGCTCAGCTATCGCATTTCTGCTGCATTGAGTGATATTGTAATAAACACCCCAGTCACTCACGGTTATAACGGTAGAGCGCTGCTACATGCACAAGGGGGGATCAGCTTAGATCACGAAGTCACTCCAGGGGTACGTATCCGTTACGGCCAAGAACCGGACCCTATTACTCACCTAAAAGCAGTTGCACCTCACCACCAGTATTACACATCAGGGATCAGCGACATCCTAACCATCGATGAAACCGTCAAAGATAACCCTGAAGCCATGTATCAAATTTGCAAAGGCAGCTTAGCGCTTGGCATGCGAGAGTTCACGGCCAACGTCCATTCTAACGACTTGGTTCGCGTTACCGGTTACATGGTCAAATTGTCAGATATCAAGGCATTTAAAGAGAAGGGTTCCAGAGTGAACACGACTGGTTTAGCAGCAGAAGCGGCGCAAAATACGGGAATATTGAATCGAGCACCAAGAGTGATAAGCAATGAACATACACCTTATCAAGCACTCAAAGGGCACCACTCGCTTACTGTAAACAGAGTGAGCTAAGCAGGTATGCCCGCAACAAATACTGCACGGCGAACAACAGAAGCGGTAGTAAGTAAAATACTGCCGTTCTCTTGTGTAGACGGGCCGGGAAACTGGCTGGTCATATTCTTACAAGGATGTAATTACGACTGCAAAACTTGTCATAACCCTAGCACCATTAATCACTGTAATCATTGCGGGGAATGCATGGACACCTGCCCGACCAATGCGATTAGTTGGGTAAAACACGAAACGAAGCCCTTAAAGAAACCAACCATTACTTGGAACGAAGCGCGTTGCATTCAATGTGACCAATGCATTGCAACTTGCCGCTTTCAATCTAGCCCTAAAACTGAGCGATACAGCGTTGACGAATTGCTTGAGGTTGTTCGGCAAAACCATCTATTTTTATCCGGCATCACCATGACAGGCGGCGAGTCCACCTTACAACTCAAGTTCATCATCGAGTTCTTCCGAGCCATTAAAGGCGACAAACAACTCAAACACTTAACCTGTTTTGTAGACAGCAATGGCAGCTTAGGCGTTAATGGGTGGCAAGCGTTAATTCCAGTCATGGATGGTGCGATGATCGACATAAAGTCATGGCAACCAGAAACTCACTTATGGCTAACCAACCGCAATAACCATCGAGTATTCCAGTCGATAACTTTGTTAAACGAACACAATAAGCTCCATGAAATACGTTTGCTCCATGTGCCGGGAAAATCAGACTTCGAACTACATGCCAGCGCACTAAGCCAATACTTGAAAACCTTAAGCCCATTACCCAGAATTAAAATCAATGCATACAGCAATCATGCGGTTGTTGGGCAAGCTAAAAGCTGGCTGAACTGTGCTCAAAGTGACATGCAAAGCCTAGTGACGAAGTTCAAACAACAAGGAATCAAAGACCTTGTCATTCCGTCTGTCTATATCTAACCTCTATCACAACTCGCTTCGACCTAAAGGTAAGCCTTCCATCGAATTCTAGTTGTGAACATCTCCGTTACTGCACGTCCTTTAACATCGGTTTGTCATAGAAAGCAGCGTTAGTTGGCTTCATTGATATCCAGATTCATGATTTGCTCATGTAGCCAGCGCAGCGCAGGGTCATTCAAGCTGGGTTGATGCCAAACCAAGCTATACGCGACCTCACCATAGTCAAACGGTAACGGCTTAGCAACCAGTCCGTTCGCCTGCATCGCCCGCTGAGCCCATCTTTTAGAGCACGTAAACAACAAATCTGTTTGATGGCACATCAGAGCCGCACTGCCAAAATCCGCAACGGATATGACAACACGCCTATTTTGGTGCTTTTGAGCCAGTTGTAACTCAAAAAAAGGCACACTCAGGTCTGTATCAAATATGCCGATATGATCAAAAGAGAGATACCCATCTACGGTTAGATCTTGCGCCGCCAACGGGTGCCTAGGGTTCATCAAGCACACCATCTCATCATGCAATATGCTCTGCCAAACCAAATTGTTGGTCAACTTAGGCGGCTGGCTTAAGTCGTGGGGCAATAAGATAAAATCAAGCTTACCGTTTGCCAGCCCATCAAAGCCCAAGCTTTCCTTGGACCAAATCTCCAACCTAACGTTCGGCGCTGCTTGCAATACCTTTGCCGTCAGCTTTGCGGCCAATAACTCAAAAGTACTTTCACGCATAGCTAACGAGAAACGCCCTTTATGCTTGGCCGGGTCAAAGCTTTCTTGAGTCAATAATTGATTCATGTCACTGAGCATTTGATGAACGGTTGGCCCTAACCTGCGAGCTAGTGGCGTTGCCACTAAACGGTTGCCATGACGATAAAACAATTCATCACCAAGGCTAGTTCGCAATTGTGCCAATATTTTACTAACGGATGAAGGGCTAACACACAAGCGTTCTGCACTGCTAGTGACACTCAAAGTATCGAGCATGACATGTAACGTCACGAGGTGCTTCATGCTAATTCGAGAAAGTTTGATTAAATCCATAATAAACGGGTAAGAGGTAAGTCGCTGATAAAAAGGGCGGCGAGAGCATAACACTCAAGTGATTATTTCAATAATAGAATGTAGAAGTTTGCCTTAAAAAGACGAGCTAAAAAAAACCAGACAGTCAGGACAACATCTGAGCAGAAACGATTTGCCGTATAAAAACAAAAAGCGCTCAACAGTTTCGTGAGCGCTTTTAACTAATTGTTCTATTACTGTAAATTGTTCTATTACTGTAACATGTACTTTTACTGTATCGTTTTCTATTTAACAATGTTCGTTTACCTGTAAATGTTGCATATTCCTCCATACTGTATTTCATGGGGTTTCTTTTTGAATCAAGACTATGCTACCTGTACATTTCCCGCGAATTATCACTCGGGCCACGCTCCTTGTTTCTCAAAAGGTATAGTAATAAGTTAGACTAAGTTGTCAGACAAAAAAGTGATGCAGATCTGATTTCGACTTAAAACAGTCGAACCGACTATGCATTCTATTTGGCTAGGTTTTCCACTCTAAACAAAGTTAAAAACAAGTTCTTCAACGCGTAGAGAAATAACAAAGGCAGCAACACCGTTTTCAGAATGAAAAGTACCATCAAGTTAATAAAACCAGCGATTGATGTTTCAACATCTTGTTTGATGTTTAAGATTTTTTCTTTTTGGTTGGTTACGCCATTCGACACGCTGTCCCATTTTTGTTTCATTGCCTCAAAATAACTTTGCTCTACCTCATCACCATTTAAATGACTCGCATTTGTCTCACTTGCATCTCCGAGAAAATCGACGGTGCTTGCAACTACTTGGATCTGATTTGAGCTTTCTTGGGTGTGTTCTTCCAGAAAAAAAGCATCAACGGCCAAGTTAAGCGATACCGTCACCACCAATAGAAAACGTACCAAAACAACGACTTTAAACACCGCAAACACATGACCGACGTTTGGTTGAGCACGCTTGTGCCAAAGCGTAATTAACATCGCCAATGAGCTCAGTATTAGTACACTGTTTGCTAACGAAGACGCTAAAATTGTGACTAATATTTTTTGCAGTGCCAAAGAGCCAAATGCGAGAGTCATAACCCAGCAAAATTTGTCGATCAAATCGCTGATAGGGCTGAGCAAAGCTCCAACTTTGACAGAGGCAACCCCAGCCGATACTTCGGTACTTTTCACCAGAGAAATACCTGCATCGAGCGTTCTTGCCGTCGCGAAGCTGACTCCGGCGGCAACCATCGAGTGATTTAGCTGCTGCTCGGCATAGTCATCGGCCATGTTAGTAAGGGCCAAAGCCGAGATTACTATGACCATGAATGACAGAAAAATACGATGTTTGAATAAATTATGAGTGAATAATTGATCGGAAGAAAACTGAGTTGATGTCATATTCTGTTCGGTTCCTGTTAGGGTATTTATGCACGAGAAGTCACGAGATAGGAGGCACATCCTACCTTAGCGGCGTGTACGAGACAACGAAACAGCAACAACGCAAGTCGACTAACATTTAGCCAGGAGCTCACTGTATTTTGGTAATTACTTTTCCGAATATCGATACATCAAAACGCTATAAAAACGCATTTGACTAGACCTTATATCACTCCTAAATTTTTCTATTAGGTGTGTCAAACAAGGGAGATCATTGAACATGAAAAGAGCAAGCTCTGCGTACCGATTACAATTGATAAAAGAAGTCGCAACCCGGAACCAACGGCTGCATTCAAATGATCCCATGACGAGCTACATTCAACACCTCATTGATCATAAACCAGAACAAGAAGCACACGCAGAGCGCAATCAACGCTTTAGTGGTTGCCACTTCGATGAAAATGTCGGCGGCTGGGTGAGCGACAGCTGGGACATGAACATGAAATAGCAAGAATGATTCAACCGAACCACAGCGCTCAGGCTTATTTGATTAAAGTATTACACCTGATCTGTGGTTCTGGCTTACACCATTAAAAGCTCTTATCAAATATACTTATCTATTGCAGCCATCAACTGTTTCTTGTTGATAGGTTTAGGTAAATAGTCGTTCATTCCAACTTCTAAACACTTATTAAGGTCTTCTTCTAGCACGCTGGCGGTTAGCGCCAAAATCGGCATTGGTGTTTGGCCATTTTCCGCTTCAAATTTTCGGATATTAATCGTTGCGGTAAATCCGTCCATTTCCGGCATCATACAATCCATCAAGATCACGTCGTACACTTTATTTTGTTGTATCAGTTCCACAGCTTCCAATCCATCGTTCGCTATTTCAAAAGTAAAACCCGCTTTCGTTAGCAACAAAGACACCACTTTTTGATTCACCGTATTATCTTCTACTACCAATATCACCCCTTTCGACGCCTGCTGACTGTCAGATAGAGATTCGTTCTCTGGTATGCTTTGTCCAGATTCAGACTTATGGGCTGCTAACATTTGTTTAGCTTGACTACGCTTCTTATTTTCCGAACTCTGGGTTAAAGCGCTGTATAACCTACGGCCAAGCAAAGGGTACTGAATAACACCGTCCACTAGGTTATCGGCCAATGAGTCACTTAACTCAAATGAGTTTATTTTTTGAACTACCAATATTTTGGGCTTGGGCACCATCGCGGTCAGTATCGCCAACTGGGCATCCATTTCTTCTGAATTAGTTGGGTTATAAATGACCGTGTCGCATGGTTCAGAAATAGTGGCTGCACTGTGATACAACCGAATACTCTGACATTGATAGTATTCCAAGCACCCTGACAGATCGTTTTCAACGGTTGAATTAGAACCCAACAGCGCGACATTTAAGTTGGGTAACGGCTCAGGGTGATAAGATTGAACCGGAGCCTCCAAGTTAAAATAGAAATCACTTCCTACTCCTTTGGCAGATTTAACGTTTAGCTCTCCCCCCATCATGTCGACCAGTTGGTAACTAATACTAAGCCCTAAACCTGTACCACCGAACTTTCTCGTTATTGAGTCATCTTCCTGGCTAAAAGGATCAAAGATTCGCTCTAATTTGGCCTTATCTATCCCTATACCCGAATCTTTAACAGAAAAAAGCAATGAGCACTTCTGACCCCGAGTCGGTGTAACCTTGACCGAAACCGTGACGCTACCGGTAGAAGTAAACTTAACGGCATTGGACAGCAAGTTTACGAGAATTTGGCGTAAACGATGCTCATCAATTGCCAGTCTATAGGGGATGCTCTTATCAACCTGAATGTGGATTTCCAACGACTTCAGTTTTGCTCTTGCCAACAACATCGACGTTGAATCGTAGACGAGTTCACGTACATCCGTTGGAACCGGTGAAATTTCCAGGTTACCCGACTCTATTTTAGAGAGATCAAGAATATCGTTGATCAGTGCATGAAGATGCTGAGAGGAGGTTTCAATGGTATGTAAATAATCTCGCTGTGTTATCGATAACTGAGTATCCGTCAGAATTTCCGACATGCCGATAATGCCGTTTAGCGGGGTACGTATTTCGTGCGACATATTCGCGAGGAAAGTACTTTTCGCTCTGTTAGCTGACTTCGCTTCTTCACGAGATGCGTATAAACCCTTTTCCAAGCGCGAAACAGAAATGGTAACGTAGCTCAACACCCCAGCGAGCAGAATAATAAAAACGCTCAAGAGTATATTTGCTCTAATAGCCAGCGACTCCATTTCTGTTTTAATTTGCTCTGGGATCTCGGTGTATAATACCGTCAGTTGTCTTTCAACCCCATGAATTATCCCTCGCAGATCTCCATGGACTCCTTGCTCCTGGTTATATCCAAATTCTTCATAAGCCCTTTGCAATCGCTCTAACTTGTCTCGAAACTGGAAGACACTTGCGATGGACGAAGTTTCATGAACCGTTACATATTCTACAAGCGTCGAAACATTCTCGTTGAGTATCGCCAGATCTTTAATCCGAAAAAAACGAAAGAACACATAACTCGACTGTTGCGTTGTCGTTATTAGGTGAAGTAATTCTTCATCTTTGCTCTCAATAGCGCTTCTTTGTAAATCAAACCATGCGCGTTGAGTTTCTCCTATTAACCCGCTGTCATCTTTGCCGTGAATGCTATACGTCAGTTTAGATAGGCGTCTAAATAGAGTTTGGTAACTCGCAATACCACTCATCAAGTCGATCATTGAATGTGACCAAACGAAATCGTACTGCTTTAAGTACTCATCGATATTGATAACACTTTCGTTCAGCATCACAACATTGTTCGCGACCTGTTCGATGTATTTTTCGTCTATCCTACTCAAAAAATCTTTCTCGGAACGACGAATATTGAGCATGTGGGTTTCAGATTGAGAAATGCTAACTAATAACTTTCCCAGATCAGCTTCACGCTGGTAATAGCTGTTATTGATTACGACAAAGATAGCTAAGAGGATAACAACCAGTAGACTAGAGAATTGCATTTGCCGACGTATCGATCCAGACAACCTCCCATTATTAGACTTCACCATATTCGCTACCTTTAATTCATACTGCTCTCAAGTGTAGGTCAGTTTTAGGTATAAGTGGCTGTTTAAAAAGTAAGTTATAAGCCCAATTACGGGCAATTATCACAGTTTTGCAACTTGTATCCGCCTAATTAACTCTTCGGAGTTAAGTGTATTCATTCTATAAAAAGATCCATAAGCCAGCCTGATGGTAAAAAACATCTTGATTTGGGTGCTAAATGAACTATTATGACGATATGTCATTTTTGACGAGTTGTCATAAAATGGTTTTCTATACACAAATGAGGAACGTGTTACAATTGAGAAAGGGATAGTAATAAGGATACGGTGAAAGACCCATGTTTGGTTTAGGTTGCAGCAAAGGTGAAAAAGGTGGTTTGTTTTCTTGCAACGAAACTCTTAGCAAGAAACAGCAATCAATTGTGAATCGTGAAATCGAACTCATTAACCTAGCAAAAACGCTGGTTGAAGAGCAAGGCTTTGCAAACTTCACAATGGATAAGTTAACCGCGATAAGCCCTTATTCTAAGGGGACTATCTATAACCATTTTTGTAGCAAAGAAGATGTGGTATTAGCGTTATGCATTCTTTCGTTAAAGAAGGAAGCAGCTATGTTTATACGCAGTAGCGCATTTGAAGGAACCTCACGAGAGAAAGTCATGGCCATGCATGTAGCTTATCGCTTATATGTGCAAATGGAACCGGTACTTTCTGACTGTGCGATGACAGCCAAAACCCCTTGGGTACTGGATAAAGCATCGCCTAAACGAGTACAGGAACTCAATAAACTTGAAGAAGAAGTCATAAAAAGCGCCGATCTACTCGTGCAACATGCCGTAGAAACGGGCGACTTACAATATTCTTCAGGGCTGAGTGCCGATGCCATCGTGTTCGCAAACTGGTCTGTCGCTTTTGGCTCCAATGCTTTGGCAAAAAATGCATCGGAAAGCTACTGTATCGATAGGCTTCAAGACCCTTATTCAGTGTTACATAACGCAAGCATCTTATTAGATGGCCTCAACTGGAAACCACTTTCAAGCGAATGGGATTACCGCAAAACTTGGCAAAGAGTCGAACAGGAATTATTTCCGGAAGAAGTCGCCTTTTTAGCCTCTAAAGGTTTACGTTAAGCACCATTTTAAGCCCGTATTTCGGGTTTTTAAATGCCTCCTCGTGACGATTCGTCAAAAATATCATCGAGTCTGACTCCAAATTGGAGTTATTCCGATAATTTAGGTGACATTAGCCAGCCTCGCTGGTTTTTAATGGCATATTGATGACGAAACGTCACAAACGGAGAGTGTGATGAACAAACAACCGAACTTCTTTACCCGTTTACTTAAGAGCCCCATCAGCCATACGCGCTGGGTACTATTCATGACAACGTTAACCCTGATCGTTGCCATAGTCGGAGGAAAAAACCTGTATTTCAGGGGAGACTACAACATCTTCTTTGATGGGACGAACCCCCAGCTGCAAGCGTTTGAAGAAATCCAAGCGACGTTTAATAAAACAGATAACCTGGCCTTTATTGTTGCGCCAAAAGACAATAATATATTCAGCCCTGAAACATTAACTATGATTCAAGCATTTACAACAGATGCGTGGCAGATCCCGTACTCTAGTCGTGTCGATTCATTGGCTAATTATCAGCACACTGAAGCATTTGAAGATGACTTACTTGTCGAAGATTTACTCTATTCAGAATATCAACACACGGCAAAGAGAATAGACAAAGTCCGCGATATTGCTGTCAATGAACCAGTCCTTAAACAGTCTGTTGTTTCAGAACGCGGTGACGTCACCGTAATCAATGTAACGCTACAGATACCTAAAATCGACGAGACCGCAGAACTGCTTGAAGTGGTTCATTTTTCCAATGACTTATTGGCAAAATACCAACTCGCCTACCCTAGTATTGAATTTCACACGGCAGGTATTGTTGCATTAAACAACGCTTTTATGGAATCAGCTCAACAAGACAGTTCAACGTTAGTTCCCGCTATGTTGCTTGTCATATTGTTCTTTCTGACCATAATGTTGCGTTCGATCTTTAGCGTTATCGCCACTCTTCTGGTCATCATAGGTTCTGTCGCGGCAACAATGGGACTTTCTGGTTGGGCGGGTATGTTCCTAAGCACTGCAACCGTAAACATCCCAACCTTGGTATTAACGCTCGCCGTTGCAGACTGTGTGCACGTCATTGCGACGATGCGCCACGAAATGCTGCAAGGAAAAGGCAAGCAAGAAGCCATAGCTCATAGTATTTGGGTCAACTTCATGCCGATTTTGATTACTTCCGTGACGACTGCCATCGGTTTTTTGATGATGAATATGTCTGACTCTCCGGTATTGAGGGACTTCGGTAACTTGGCCGCTCTTGGCGTTATGATCGCCTGCATTTTATCTTTTACTTTACTTCCCGCATTGCTGAAAGTGCTTCCAATTCGAGTAACACTTCAAGCTGAGCAAAAACCCAATTATATGGATCGACTGGGGGATTTTGTTGTCGCCAAGCGAAAAGCACTTTTGCCTATTTCAGCACTAGTGATTGCCATTTCCGCCTCATTGTTACCTCTCAACCAGATTAACGACGACTCAGTAAAGTACTTTGATACCAGTAACAGCTTTAGACAAGCCGCTGACTTTATGGAAGAGCGCATCAGTGGAATGACCAACATCGCAATTGCGGTTAAAACTGGAGAATCTCAAGGCATCGCTGACCCGAAATTCTTGACGGTGCTTGGTGAATTCACCGATTGGCTACGTGCACAACCCGAAACGGATCACGTTGCGTCCCTTTCCGATGTATACAAGCGCCTAAACCAAAACATGCACGGTGATGATCCAACCTATTACCAGTTGCCACTCAACCGAGAGCTCGCCGCGCAATACTTATTAATGTATGAGATGTCATTACCCTACGGGCTCGATCTCAATAATCAGATCAACATTGATAAGTCTTCGGTTCGCATGATGCTAACGACTCAGAACTTAGGCAGCAAGCAACTGGTCGATATTGAACAACGTATCCATCAATGGTTTGCCGACAATGCACCCCAGTATCAAATTCAAGCGTCTAGCCCCTCACTCATGTTTGCTCACATCGGTGAAGCCAATATGGCTAGCATGCTTGCTACGTTACCCATCACCTTAATACTCATTTCCGGCCTCATGATCTTTGCTCTGCGTTCGTTCAAGTTGGGGCTAATCAGCATCGTGCCCAACATGGCTCCGGCCGTTATTGGCTTTGGTATTTGGGCGCTGTATTCAGGGGAGATCAACCTAGGTCTTTCTGTGGTGGTTACCTTAACGTTAGGCATTGTGGTCGACGACGCCGTTCACTTCCTTAGCAAATACCAACGAGCTCGAAAAGAGGGAAACAACGCAGAACAAGCCGTTAGGTATGCGTTCCACACGGTGGGAAGAGCATTGGTCATTACGACCATAGTGCTTGTCGCAGGCTTCGCAATATTAGGTTTGTCGTCGTTCAGGCTTAACGCCGATATGGGCCAACTTAGTGCTCTAGTCATCTTCTTGGCGCTAGTGGTGGACTTCATCTTCCTGCCTACTTTGTTGATGTTGTTTGACAAAGATACCCAGCCAGAATCCCAAACAAACGATGCCATCAATCAAGCAAACAACCCAAGCCCGCAGCAGGCATAAAAAAACGACAGGGCTAAGGACGGACTTAGCCCTGTCAAACAACGACTCAATTTAAAGGACTAACCATGAATACATCATTTAACACCATTGCCCGCTCTACTCTATTGATTACCGCGACATTATTTAGTGTCAGTGTTTTCGCCGACGCGTCTCGTGGGCTTGAAATCGCTATGGAACGAAAAGCAAGAGATACCGGCTGGCAAGATTCAACAGCAACAATGAATATGGAACTGAGCAACGCTCACGGAGAAAGTAGCACAAGACTAATGCGAATGAAGTCATTGGAGGTAGAACAAGACGGTGATAAAGGCTTAACCATATTTGACCAACCAAGGGATGTAAAAGGCACCGCTTTTCTTAACCACTCGCACATACAACAAGCAGACGATCAGTGGCTATATCTCCCAGCGCTGAAACGAGTCAAGCGCATCTCTTCTCGCAACAAATCAGGCCCATTTATGGGCAGTGAGTTTGCCTATGAGGACTTAAGCTCCTTTGAGCTAGAAAAATACACCTTTAACTACTTAAAAGACGAAGAGTATAACGGCTACAGCACCTTTGTTATGGAGCAAATCCCTACCGATAAGAACTCAGGTTATACCAAGCAATTGGTTTGGTTAGAACAAGCTGAGTACCGCCCACTCAAGGTCGAATTCTATGACCGAAAGGGGTCACTACTAAAAACGCTAACCTTTGCACAGTATGAACAATATCAAGGCCAATACTGGCGCGCCCACAAGATGGAAATGGTTAACCATCAGTCCGGTAAGAAAACGACACTAACCACTCAAGATATGGAATTCAAAACAGGGCTTAAAGAAAGTGATTTCAATAAAAATGCCCTTAAACGCATTCGCTAAGGATTGGCCATGAAACAAACATCGATTCTGTGGTTCGCCTTAGCGGTAACTGCATCACCCACTTTGTATGCTGAAGTCTCGGGGAAAATCAGTGTCGAGCATAGGCAGTTCTTTCAATCTGGATTGGATGACCAGGGTAAATCTCAGTCATCCATCACTGCCCAGCCAGAGTGGTATTGGCAGACCGACAATGGTGCCTGGAGTTTTACTCCCTTTGCTCGGCTAGATAGCATGGACGGCGAGCGCACACATGCCGATATTCGTGAAGCGCAATATTTGCATTTGTTCGACACTGCGGAAGTTCGTATCGGCATCAGTAAGGTTTTCTGGGGCGTCACTGAGTCTGCGCATTTGGTTGATGTAGTCAACCAGTCTGATTCGGTTGAGTCCCTTGATGGTGAACAAAAACTGGGACAACCCATGGTTCACTTTACCTATCCAAGCCAATGGGGAACGCTGGATGCGCTGGTTTTACCCTACTTTCGCGAGCGTACTTTCGCCGGTTCCGATGGTAGATTAAGACCGCCGACGCCCGTCAGAAAAAGCGCTCAATACGAATCTTCTCGTGAAGCAGAGCACGTTGACTATGCACTACGCTACACACAAATGCTGGGAGATTGGGATATCGGCCTTAGCTATTTTAACGGCACAAACCGAGACCCTTATTACTTACTGGGTAGCAACGGCATTACGCCTTATTACGCTCAAATGTCGCAAGTGGGTTTGGATCTCCAAGGCATCGTAGGCGATTGGCTATGGAAACTGGAGAGCATATATAGAGACAGCCGAGATACACATACAGGTCTTGTTACTGGGTTTGAATACACCATGATTGGCGTATGGGATAGTAGTTGGGATATTGGCCTAATCAGTGAATACCTCTACGACTCCCGTGGTAACAACGCTCAGACGATAGGCCAAAATGATATATTCATCGGTACTCGATGGGTTGCCAATGACATACAGGGCACAGAAATCTTAGTTGGGCTAACTCAGGATCTCGACAACAGTGACGTGTACAACGGTCGCGTAGAAGCATCAAGCCGATTCAATAACAATTGGAAATGGCGAATTGATGCGTGGTTACTTCAAAATGATACCCCGACAGATTTACTCTATTTTGGTAGACAAGATGATTTTGTAGAAGCCGCGCTAGAGTACTATTTTTAGCGAGTTACTTACGTTAGCCTCCTATTAATAAAAAAGGCATCCAATCATACGAATGGATGCCTTTTTATCAATAAAGCTCTAAGCTCTATGCTTATGCCTCAGCTTCCATTGGCCTATTGGCGAGCTCGTCACTTTGCTCAACTCGGCGATAAAGCACCATCATGACGCCACACAGAACAATACACAGACCAAACAGCCAGTTAGAGCTTAACGTCCCTAGTACCATGCCACCAACAAGCGGGGCAACGGCAAAACCTAAGCTGTATAACGCTGCAGCACCAAAATAAGAGCCTCTTAAATGAGGTGGCGCTAAGCGGTCTATTTGCACATTCAAGGTTGGAAACGCGATCACCTCGCCCATGCTTAAAACAAAACACGCTAACCCCCAGCCAATCACTGAATCTACCGGAGTCAGTAAAAAGCCCACTTGAGAAAGCCCCATCAGAGCCATGCCAATTCGGGTACGAACAAAGAGTGGTAGATGCTCCATCAACTTCAGCATTGGGAACTGGAATATGATGATCGTTAACGTATTCACCAACACCAAACTGGCGATGAGTTGACCCGCATCTTGTATGGATGAGCGTACAATGACTTGAGGAATGGACGATTCGACCTGAGCATAAACAAACATCATCAAGAAGTTTGCCACCATCAATTTCACAAAAATGGTGTCTTTGCTGATCACTCGCACAATCGCAGAAAAATTGGGAACCGAGCTTTTATCAATCTGAGGTTTACCGTCTTCTTTCTGAGATAGTTTAGGCTCAATACCAATGAGTAACCACACACCATAAACAACATAGACGATTCCAGTAGCGACAAATAAAGACTGAGGTTGCTCCAGCGCCAAGGTAATACCAATTAATGGCCCAATCGCACCGCCTAAGTTAATCAAAAAGTAACGAATATTCATCGCCAACTCTCTGTCTTTTAAATTGGACAAATTATCACTGATCACAGCCTTTGAGGGTGCTTCTATCATCGGCCGCATAAAACCCGTCAATAATATCAACACAAAGAATTGCCAAATTTGGTCTGCAAACCCAATGCCTGCATACGCAAACGCTGCAATGGTACTGCCAGTCACCATAACCCATTTACGACCAAACTTATCCGAGAGATAACCGGAATACAGCCCAGTAAATGCGCCAACAAGCGCCGAGGCCGCGAGCATCGCCCCTACTTCTATTTCACTTGCGCCATAATCCTGATAAAGAAATACGATGAGAAACGGCCACGCCATAAAATAACTGGTTCGAGCTAACAAGGTTCCCGATAAAACCGTCCAAATAGGGAGGTTAAAGTGCCCCACTCTTTGCCATTGAAATAAACTTCCATCGTCTGTCATTAATGCTCCTTACTAAGGTTCCAATGCGTGGTTAAAAATGCAACACATTTAATATCTACAATAACTTCAACGACCGAATTATACAAACTAAAATGATATTTAGATGCATTTAGAATACGATTACCTTAAATCACACTAAACAACAAAAATTGGCACTATATTATTGTTTAAAAAGGCTATTATGTAGATAAACACCACATCTCCACCAGTTCATAGCACAACATACCCTATAGATAACCATGAAAAACAAACAACTGAGAATACAATTGCTCAAAGCGTCCATTTCATCTCATTGATGATGTTTTATTACCCACAACATTTCTAACGCCAATTTGGATAATCGTTTCCACAGATAGAAAAACTGCACTAAGCTATAAGAGCCTGCTTTAAGGCATAAAATCATGTACTAAGCTAAAAAACGATTGCGGCGATGGCTATCTTGTTTACCTCTTTCATCAATTTAAAATAGCGAGACAACATGGCTTTGTGCATAATATGCGGCCATCACACCGTATGCGCTAATTAGGGTTCGTCTTTATCATGTTTTCTCACTCATACCGTTTGCTGCTGATTGTTGCGCTGTCTTTTGCTTCATTGGCAGGATGCTCGGCGACAATCGATCCACAACGCTATGATAAAGTCTCCTCCCATCACAAAGGCTACATCGTCGGCACTTCGTTAGACTCATACCTAGCAATACCTAATGAACAACGTGAAACACTCACCGGATTTGTGCCTTTAAACCTTGGTCATGATGCGTTACTCGCTAGAATAGCGCTGATTGAAGCTGCCCAGGAGACCATAGACCTTCAGTACTATATTTATCGCGACGACGAAACAAGCCAACTCCTTTCTTGGCGGTTGTTCGAAGCGGCTGAGCGAGGAGTGCGAGTACGAGTATTATTAGATGACATGCAAAACCGCAGCGATTCCGAACTGGCTCAATTCAGCCACCATCCAAATATCGAAGTTCGGCTGTTTAATCCTCACCAATATCGTACCGCTCGAGGGTTGGCACTTTTAAGCGATTTTGATCGGCTGAATCGTCGCATGCACAACAAGTCGTTGTCAGTCGATGGCGCCGCTAGCATCATTGGCGGTCGCAACATTGGTAACGAGTACTTCTCGGTGTCGGCGGGTGTCGAGTTTGGCGACCTTGACCTCTTACTGGTAGGCAATACCGTCACGCAAATTGGTGAACAATTCGATCTCTATTGGAATGACGATTATGCTATCCCAATTGAATGGTTAACCGATGAAACCACCGCCATTACAAAACAGCAAATCGAAACTTGGGCGGTTGAAGTGGATCTTGCAGAAAAGTTCTCTCACGGGCGATACGATTTCAAAAAACTGCCCATTTATCATCGCTTCATCAATGGTGAATTGCATTTCTATTGGGGTGAGGCCGAAGTCTTGTATGATCTACCCAGTAAAATTGAGACGCAGCAAAGTGATCTAATCGACAGCATTTCAGTTTTGCTAGAACAAGCTGAACACTCTCTTCTCATTATATCGCCCTATTTTGTTCCCACTCAGGAAGGCACAGATAAAATGATCGATGCGGTGAAAAATGGCAAACACATTGTCGTCGTTACCAATTCTTTGGCTTCCAATGACGTTTTCGCGGTACATGGCTGGTATGCCAAATATCGACAACAATTAGTCGAAGGGGGGGTCGAACTATGGGAGATGAAGGCTAACGCTCACATCACAAAGAAATGGAGCTTTACTGGCAGTTCGCGTACCAGTCTTCATGCGAAAGCTTTTGTAATAGATAAAAAAGACTTGTTTGTCGGTTCAATGAATTGGGATCCAAGATCCGCGGTTTTGAACACCGAAATGGGCGTTATTATCCACCAGCCGAAATACTCAAGCAAAGTATGGCAAGAAATGCCTCACTTACTGCGCCGAGCCGCCTTTGACATTCAAACCAAAGATGGCGACATCATTTGGGTGGATCACCAAAATGGCGTGACATACACCAGCGAACCTGATGCCAGCGTGTTTAGGAAAATAGGAGCATGGTTTAGTGGCATCATGCCCATTGAAGATCATTTGTAAGCAGGCTAATAACCAAATAGGAGCACGATAAGTGCCCCTATTATTAACTCACATTATTCTTGATTCGCCTTTCGCAATGATCGCCGTTTATAACGAACACAAAGCGTTTCAATTAAAGTCATGGCCAAACCAAACCATATGAGACCAAAGCTCACCACTTTTACTTCATCAAACAATTCACCAAATAACAATACCGCCAAGACAAACTGCAAACTAGGCTCAATATATTGCATTAACCCAACATTAGTGAGGCTGGTGTACTTGATTGCCAATGAATAAAACACCAAAGGCAATAAAGTGATAGGAGCGGCTCCTAAGTAAAGTAAGAACACATCATAGTTAGATGTAAGAGCAACACTACCCACGGTATATGACTTATAAATCATGTAGCCAAGTGCGACCGGAGTAAGCAGCAAAGCTTCCATGAACAATGCGGTACTCCAACTATAACGAATGTACTTTTTGCATAACCCATACAGCGCGAAAAAAACGGCCATCGATATTGCTATATAGGGAGCATGTCCATACTGATACACTTGGTAACTAATGCCCAACGCAGCAAAGAACACCCCTAGTTTCTTACCCGTACTGAGCTTTTCTTTTAGCGCCACGACACCCAAAGCAACGAACACCAAAGGGCTTATAAAAAAGCCAAGACTCGCTTCCATCACTTGCTCATTGGTCAAAGCCCAAGTAAAGCTATACCACGATATACTCATCATGGCACTGGCAAGAAACGAAAACAGCAGAGATCGTTTGTCAGAAAGAATGGCAGACCAGTTAGGTAAACGTCCTTGAATTACCACTATTATCAATAGCCCAACAGGGACTGAAGCAATAAGCCTCAATGCCAGCAACTCATCCGTGGCTGCATTTGGGAGAAAATGATAATAGAGCGGCAAAAGTCCCCAAATTAAAAAGGAGATCGCCGCCATCACGTCACCATAACGTGTCGGTTTCATTGATTTGTCTCTAATTTACGGTATGAATATCATCGATATTCTATCTAGAAGTTACCACTTGTAAAGAAATTTTACAGTATAACCATCGAGGTTAGTTTCAAATGGTCGATATACGCGGATTTTTTATATTTTACTATTAATAACATAATGTTAGATAATCGACATTTCAAAAAAAATTAGCCAATCACATCATTGATCATAATATTTATTCTTATTTTTCGTGGGTTTAACCGCTCTTTAGGGTTGAATCACCCTACATTATGCGCGTGATTTTATATAAATTTAAGAAGTGAAATTGTTTTTTTGGAAGGGAGATGGCAAAAAACCAAAACTGAACATCATCCAATTTTGGTTTTATCATTATCAAAACTCAGAGTTTTGTCGTGTTGCTATTTTTGATTCACATAATCTTTGAATCGAGCTTGAGTTTCTGCGTCGGCTTTATCGTACCAAAAATGCAGCATTTCTTCTGCCGTAGAGTCATCGCTTGCTCCGCTTTCAGTACCGCTTTTCATCGCTCGTGTATCGGCCGACGCGGCTGCTGATGTGGCCGTTGCAGTTGCGATCACAGCAACGCCTTTACCTTGGCGGTTATAGTCTTGAATTTCACGCTGTAAATCACGGCTCATCTGGAAGCCATGCTTGATCAGCTTATCTTCAACAATTTGAATCGATGCGCCACTTTCGTCTACCAAAGCCCATTTCATCGTGTCGATGTTTGCTTCCGCCTGACGAGCATCACGGTACTTAGGGAGTTGGAATTCTAATTCTGCATCGTGGGCATTGAACTTCGCGACAATTGGCTCACTTGGTACTTTAACTCGGTCGTTGCCTTGCTCAAAATACGGAGTGAAACGGAATACGATTTGATTTACGCCATCAGGCAATGTGACGCTCTTAGTCGACGAGAACAAACCACCCGACTTCATATTTACACCGTATTCGTTAGCAACAATGATATCTACCGTATCTGGAAACACCAATTTGACATCAGCCATTGCGATATTTGCACAGGTCAATGCCGCTAAGCCGACAATCGTTTTTGTCCATTTCATTCGTTGGTTCCTATTCAGTCATAGAATGTTTTTTGGAAAGGCTGCACCTGAATGAACAAATTTGCAATACGTAACCACTCAATAGAATTAAAATTCATCAAAAAATGACAATTATGATGGTTTCTTCAGCATACGGGTAAACAAACACGGCATAACAGAGTTTTCGACCTTCACACACGCCGGGCACAGATGAGACGCGAAGCAAACTACCAACACTAATTATAATGGATAGCGCTCTTTTGCGTGGTATTATCGACGCCCGTCTTTAATATCAGACCATCAGATCATGAAAGCTCTCAAATCCATTTTTTTTATCGCCCTATTTTGTACTGTTGCATTTGCAGCTTGGCTGTTGATGCCAGCCCAATCAACACTTGAAAAACAAGTTCTCGATGCGCCATTTTCAGATGCACCGTTCAAAATGGTCGGATTTAGAAGTATCTCGACCGATCCTGAAGTCGACCCGATGTACCATTATTATGTGACCACAGATGACACTAAAATCAGTGACATTGACCCTTTCTTGATCACCACCGACCCGTTTGTACGTTTGACGGGCAATGAAGAGCATACCTTAACAATTACGGTCAATGGCAAGATCACTCAATATAAGAATGATCTCTGGCTAGAATTACCCGATGGCAAACTGCACCACTGGTACGTGAGCGCAATTGCAGGTTATGTACGGTAGCCCATCACTCATTTGAGCCACAGGAACTGCGTACAATCAGCTTGGGTGGGAAAATAAGACTTTTAATAGGCTTATCTCCTCCTTTCATCCGCGTCAAAAGGATCTCACCTGCCGCTCGACCAATTTGACGTGCTGAAACAGAAATCGTCGTTAAACTAGGGATTGTGTCTGTCGCTTCAGGCACATCATCAAACCCAACGACGGCAATGTCTTTTCCAACCTTCAGCCCCATGTCTTTTATCGCCCGCATGACACCAAAAGCGACAATATCTTGGTATCCAATCACAGCGGTAATTTCCGGATTTAGGTTAAGCATCTTTTTGGTTGCAGCTGCCCCTTCAGGCCGGCTTGCACCGCAACTTAATATGTATTTTTCTTGGGGAGAGATACCATGCTCAAGTAACTTAGACATGTACCCCCCAAGGCGATGAGAACGGGTTTGTGAGCCTTCTAAGCCACCAATAAATGCAATATTTCGGTGGCCAAGGTTGATTAAGTGCTCCGTCGCTGCCTGTAACCCCATGAAATTGTTCGTACCGACATAGTCAAACTGATCTTCTCCTACCGGACGCACTGCAAGTACGATAGGAAACCCCCGTCCTCTCACGGTATTAAGAAAACTAACATCGGTGTCTTTTGCAGGGCATAACACCAGCCCTCCTGCGTTCTGGCTTATCAAAGATTCAATAAATTTGTCTTGTCTTGCGACATTCTCTTCCGCATTGGCAAGAAACAACAATGAGTCATTTTCTTCCAGCCAATGGCTTAATCCGGCAATAAGCTCAGCATAGAATGGATTCGTAATATCAGGAATAAGTAACCCCACGAGATTACTGCGTTTATGGCGCAAGTTCGCGGCGGCTTGATTATAGATATAACCAAGCTCATCTACCGCTTTAAGTACTTTTGCGCGAGTTGCCTCCGAAATTCGTCCCTTATTAGTCAACACCATCGACACCGTTGCGGTCGACACTTGGCAATACTTCGCAACATCGGCAATCGTCGCCTTACCCATCACATCTCCTGTGGTTAACACCTAGGTTAATCGATTAACCTTAATTGGAGCTTTTTTGACCGTTTCATGCTGTGATCTAACCGACGTTTATCATCAGATTGCACTTCTGTCGGGCTTAATTGACGGGTTAACCACGTTAACCTATTTGCCGTTATTCATCTTTGCTGATTAATATATCAACAGAAAATAAACGAAGGATGATTTATGACGTATCTATCTGAAAGCCCGAATTACGACAAGTTTCCCCACGTCACTGTCACGGGATTTGATCACCACGCTTGGCAAAATTGGCCAGAGATTACCCGTGAGATTCAAAAGCGCATTGAACCGGGCAGCAAGCATGTTTTAGTGATTGATACCTACCATGGGGTTAATCACGATGATCTACTGACACACCTAATCACCCCTTTAGGTGGCAAACACCTTTTCTTTACCGATCAAGCTAAATACAGCGAAGAACGCATCTTCGACATGCTAGAACGCCACATCACCGACGACCGAGTATTCGGTGTTATTGCTCCCCATAAATTAGATGAATTCTTTGATAGGGACAAACTTTGCGACCTACAGCAACAAATAGAACGAATTGAGTCTGGCTTGGTTGTGGTTTACGGCCACGGAGCGTCTCTTTTTGCTAATGCCGATACGTTGATTTACGCCGATCTAGCCCGCTGGGAGATTCAACAGCGCTTTCGTCGCGGCGAGCTAGGCAACTGGGGCGTTAATAACTTCGATGAAGATCTGCTGCGCCGTTACAAACGTTCTTTCTTTATCGAATGGCGCGTATTCGACCGCTACAAAAGCAAATTGTTGCCTCAGGCTGATTTCCTACTCGACACCAACAACATCAATACACCCAAGCTATTAACCGGACAGGCACTGATCTCGGGGTTAAAACAGACCACCGAACAACCATTTCGTCTGGTTCCTTTTTTCGACCCGGGAGTTTGGGGCGGCCAATGGATGAAAGAGGTGTGCGATCTTGACCCAAGTAAACAAAACTATGCTTGGTGTTTTGATTGCGTACCAGAAGAGAACAGTTTACTGCTTAAATACAACGACATCATCATCGAGATCCCATCACAAAACCTCGTCATGCTCGAACCAAAAGCGCTTCTAGGAGAAGAAGTTCATGCGAGATTTGGCGCTGAATTCCCTATTCGTTTCGACTTTCTCGATACCATGCAAGGTCAGCACTTAAGCTTACAAGTTCACCCACTAACCGAATACATCCAACAGGAATTCGGCATGCACTATACCCAAGATGAAAGCTACTACATGCTGGATGTCGGTGACGATGCAAGCGTTTATCTGGGGACAAAAACAGGCATTGACCCAGACGATATGATGGCCGACTTACACGCAGCCCAACGAGGCGAGAAGTCTTTTGACGATGAACGGTTTATTAATCAGTTCCCGGCTAAGAAACACGACCACTTTTTGATCCCTGCGGGCACCATTCACTGCTCTGGCGCAAACTCAATGGTGCTAGAGATCAGCGCCACTCCTTACATATTCACCTTTAAGTTATGGGATTGGGACCGAATCGGATTAGACGGGCAGCCACGCCCCGTTCATTTGGATCATGGTAAGGAAGTGATTCAGTGGGATCGCGATACACAATGGGTCACTGACAACCTAGTCAATGCTGTAACGCCACTAAGTGAAGGGGATGGCTGGAAAGAAGAGCGCACGGGTCTACATGAGCGAGAGTTCATCGAAACTCGCCGTCATTGGTTTAGCAAACCTGTTTTGCATAGAACCGGAGGCAAAGTAAATGTACTTAACTTAGTGGAAGGGCGCGAAGCCATAGTAAGCAGCCCAACTCACCAGTTTGCCCCATTTGTCGTCCATTACGCTGAAACGTTTATCATTCCAGCCAACGTCGATGAATACCAAATTCAACCTTGCGAGCAGAGCGACCAAAAAACGCTCGCCACAATCAAAGCTTACGTGAGAGGTTAATCATGATTCACTTTGTTATAGCGACTCACGGCCCACTAGCCGACGCCCTGATTACCAGCGCGAAAATGGTGTTTGGTGAGCTACCCAATACTTCCAGCCTCTCTCTCACCGAAGTTGGTGGTATTGAACAGTTTAAACAAGATTTTGCTACCCACATGCTTGCGCTTCAGCAGCAAAATTTGAACGGCATCGTGGTTCTGTGCGATCTCGAATGCGGCACTCCCTATAACGTAGCCTGCACCTATGCTTTCGATGACAGATTGTCTGTCCCAGTAACCATATTAACTGGGATTAACTTCCCCACCCTATTAATGGCAGCCGACTTAACCGAAGAGAACAACCCAACCTCGGTTGCCCATACCCTACAACAAGAAGCGCTTGGCACCATCGTAATGGCAAAAAGACCGACGACAGTGGAACAAGACGACGATTTTTAAGGAGCAAACATGGCTATTTCATTTGTACGAATAGACGACCGAGTGATCCACGGTCAATTAATGACCCGTTGGGCTAAAGAACGTCCTTGTGACGGTATCGTCGCGATTGACGACGCGGTTGCCGCTGACCCCTTGCTATCTCAAGTAATGAAAGGCGCCGTCACTGATGTAAAAGTATGGCTATTTGACACCCAAACCGCCATTGCCAAGTTGCCAAAAGTGATTGCCAGCGAGAAGAAATACTTCGTGATTGCCAAGTCGCCAGTGACATTGGAGAACATCTGCAAAGCAGGGATCGACCTCCAAAACTTAAATAACAACATTAACGTTGGGCCAATGAGTGCCCGCGCCAACACCGTCACCATTGGCAGTAATCAATGCGTAAATCCAGAAGAGATCGCCGCGTTCGATTATTTAACAACACTTGGTCATCAAATCGACTTCCGACTCGTGCCCGACGCCAGTTCCTACACCTGGCAAGATGCACAAGCCAAATTAAACAAATAAAAAATGACGTGAACTAAAGGACTATATTATGTTTTTTGAAGCTGTCTTAATCGGGATACTCTGCTATCTCGGTGCACTATCCACCCCTTGGCTACTTGGCCTAACAGGAGGATGGTACACCCTCACCCGCCCACTGGTATCCGGTATGTTAGTCGGATTGATATTGGGCGATCTGCAAACGGGTATCATGGTCGGGGTTGCTGTTCAGGCAGTATATATCGCGATGGTAACCCCTGGCGGTGCAATGCCCGCAGACCTAAACTTTGTCGCTTATCCTGCCGTCGCCCTTGGCGTAATGTCAGGGCAAGGGGTCGAAGTGGCCGTCGCCATTGCTGCCACCATCGGTATCGCGGGCACCATCATTTTTAACTTTATGATGGTACTCAACTCCTATTGGAACCACCGAGCGGACTTATCCATCGAAGATGGCGATGATAAAGGCGTTTACATGAACACCGCCATTTATCCGCAAATCACCAACTTCTTAATGCGCTTTATTCCAACTTTTATCGCGGTCTACTTTGGTAATCAATACATCGAAGGCTTTATGGCCAGTTTGCCCGACTTGGTGATCAATACAATGACGGTACTCGGAGGTATTTTGCCTGCCGTTGGTATCGCTATCTTGCTTAAACAAATCATCAAAGAGTCCACTATGCTGATCTACTTCCTCGTTGGGTTTGTTGGCATCGTGTTCCTTAAGCTCAATATGGTTGGCCTAGTTATGGTAGGGGCTCTACTGGCACTGCTCCACTACAACTACAAACCAGATCCGCAGCCAGCGCCTGCCGCATCGGCTCAAGTAATGGACGACGATGAGGACGAATTCTAATGACTAATACAACTCAAAACAGCATCGAAAACAGCCAAATTGCGTTGGATAAAAAAGACCTGACTAAGTGTTGGCGCGCATGGATGATGTATAACCTTTCCTCAATGAGCTTTGAGCGTTTGGAATCCTTTGGCTTTTGCCTTGGCATGATGCCCGCACTTAAAAAACTCTACCCAAATAAGAATAAACGCCAAGAAGCGATGAAACGTCACGCATCGTTTTATAACACTGAGCCACAACTGGGCGCCATCATATCTGGTATGGCTGTCGGGCTGGAAGAGAAAAAGGCCAATGGCGAACCGGTTGATGGCGAAACCATTAACACCTTAAAAGTCGGCCTAATGGGACCGGTTGCCGGCATTGGCGATTCGATGATCCCGGGCATGCTTATCCCAATCTTACTTAGTATTGGTATGGCGCTCGCCGCTGGCGGCAACATTCTTGGGCCGCTGTTCTACATTATTTCATTTAATGTCATCGTCATTTTTGGCTCGTACGCGCTATTTATGAAGGGCTACAAAATGGGGGCAGGCTCAGTAGAGGTGCTGGTGAGTCATAAATCCACCAAAATTCGAGAAGCTCTGTCATTACTTGGGGTGTTTGTTATGGGCGGAGTAGCAGCAAGTTACGTCAACCTAAGTACAGGACTAGAATACGTGACTAGCGACGGGGTGAATATCCATGTTCAAGCCATGATTGACGGCATCTTCCCTAAACTGCTACCGCTACTCGTCGTACTTGGGACGTGGTATGCCATGGCGAAGAAAAATTTAAGCCCAGTCAAAGCCATGTTGTCTTTAGTGGCGCTATCCGCACTCGGTGTTGCGGTCGGCTTGTTCTAATCATCTCTTAATTAAGGGGGCTGCGGCCCTCTTATATTTAACGGAAGACACAATGAATACCATTCATTCTCAAGCGCAACGGTGCCAAAAGTGGTTGACCCAACAGGCACTACCAACGTGGCTAAAAGCAGGCTTTTCACCTGAATCCGCACTATTTCATGAAGGGCTTTATGCCGACGGTAACCCCTATCAAGAGAGCGCACGTCGTTTTCGGGTTCAACCACGACAAATCTATGTATTCAGCCACGCCCATCTACAGGGGCTAATTAGCTCACGTAACCAAGTTGACCAGTGCATCCAAAAAGGGCTGCCCCACTTTTATAACCAGAGCGGTGAATTTGTCTTTTCACTAGACGAACAGTTAAAGCCAAACGATAGCAGCGCCAATGCCTATGAGCACGCTTTTGCTCTGCTGGGGTATGCGTGGCATTACCACCTAACGTTAGACCCTGACAGTAAGCAGGAACTCGAACGAATTTACCAATGGTTTGAATCTTCTCTGCAAGCCCCATTTACGCCAGGATTCCGCTCGTCGACAAACGAAAATCAACTTCGCTGTCAAAATCCGCACATGCATTTATTTGAAGCGCTCATGGTTTGTTATGAGTTAACCGACGACACTATTTGGCTAACACGTGCTCAATCCATATACCGCTTATTTGAAACCATTTTTCTACGCAAAAACCACTCAAATGAAGGCTATTTAGGCGAGTTTTTCACCGCTACGTGGCGTAGCCAGCACCCTCTTAGTCATCAAGTTGACCCTGGCCATCACTACGAGTGGATATGGCTTTTACACCAATACCGCAAACTTTCTGGTACCGATGTTTCAGCTCACATTACGGCACTAGAGCAATTTGCCAACCAATACGGTCATAATCCTAATGGACTGGTTAGAGATGAAGTGCTTTTCGATGGAACACCATTCCGTTCTACTTCGCGATTATGGTGCCAAACAGAATATCTAAAAGCTCAGATTGCCTTATGGGAAGACAGCCGCCTCCCTAGTTACCGAGATAACATCATTGACGCGGTAGAGCGCATTTTCGATTTCTATCTAACACCCGCTAAGTCTGGTTTATGGATAGATCAGTTGGATCAATATGGTCAAGCACTTCACCATAACTCACCGGCCAGCACTTTCTACCACCTGTTTCTCGCATTTAGTGAACTCAACCGCATTGCCAATAAGGGGATCTCATGCCAATAGCACTGTCGATACCACCGAGTATTGATTTCAATACCGGACAAATTAATACCATCAACAAACAATCTAAAGTGACCAAGCTATCCGATCTACAAGGTGTTTTTCGTGATACTGATGCTTATCAAGCTGTGGATAGTGAACAAACGGTTTACCAAGTGGAAATGTTACCCGCCCAAAGCGCGGAAGGTGAACTCAATTTTGGTGTCACTCACCTTGAAGCAGGCACCGTCGGCGATGAGTTTTATATGACCCGAGGGCACTTCCACCAGCGCATTGAACAAGCTGAATTCTATTTAGGTTGCCAAGGAGAAGGCTAGGTGAAGTTCGTGTTGAGAACGTTTTTGCAGGCAGTGTTCACCATATTGGTGGTTATTTGGCACACCGCCTCGTTAATACTGGTAAAACCCGCCTGTCTGCTATGGCGGTTTGGCCAGCCGTGGCAGGACACAACTACGACGCCCTTAAACAAAACGGTTTTAATGTCTCCGTGATCAAAGACGGAGACCATTATAGGCTAGTTGAAAAACCGTAATTCAACGGCCTTTGGCGCACCTCCCCCATGCGCACCCAAGCCAGCACGCTCCTTGCTGGCTTTTTTCATTTAGGGGTGTTCAAAAAGTCGTAAGAAGGAAAACGATTAAGGGCAGCCCATATGACTGATTTCATTTAAACCTTGCGCTGAAAACTCTTCACCATTGCTAAGTAGTTTTTTCTCTTGGATAAAAGGAGGGTTGGTACTGTAAATAAGAAACTTCTGATATTGCCCAACCAGCTTAGCCTCTTGCCACACACCAGGTGAAGCCCTATCTGTCCGGGTTAAGTGATACCAAGTATCTGCACATTCTTTGACTAGCAAAGAACCCATTTCATTTCTAACCGCTAAGTAGCCATGACCTTTAAAGGTCATGTGACTCCACCTAGTGGTCGAAATATTGCTTAGATTGCTTGTGTAGCTTGATTCTAATTGTTTAGCAATTAAAGGCTTATTTTCCGGCAAATAAGGGTTCCGTAACACCCCCGTGCTTGTAAGCACAAACACCAAACCAAACAACACAAAAGCAACCAGAAATCCCCATTTTAATTTAGTCGATTTACCTGGTTCCTCCTCTGCGGTTAACTCACTATTCTCGCTGTTACGCAGTTGGTTCCTCAACACCTGATTCTGATGTTCAAGTAAATTAACTTTTTGATGCATCGCTACGATCTTAAGCATCAGTTTTTCGTCTACACCAAATAAGCTGTCGGAACCTTTACCTTGCTCGATGCGCTCTAACGCTTTATCGATCAAATTAAGCAAAGGCTCTGGCACATGGTCTGATTGTTGGATCAGTTGATGCAGTTGCTGATGTTGTTGCTGCGCTCGTTGTACGCTGCACTTTTCTTTTACACCCAACAGTTGAAAGCTCTTAACCATAGGACCTCACAAGATAAATTCGCGGCGATACTAGCACATTGATACTTAAAACGTTAAACACAAAAAAAGCGCCTAGCTATAAGACTAGGCGCAAAATTAGGACGGGACTATTTAATTATTAGAAGTTGTAGATAAGTGCAAGTTCCACGCGAGCAATATTGCTACTGTCTTCTCCAACCACATCACGTGTGTATTGGCTATCCAATGCATAGTAGAAATTACTTTCTACTTTCACATTAGTGGTTAAGTAATTATGAAACTGCAAGTAGAACTGAGTGTATGCGTATTTTTCATCTGAGTTCGAGTCAAACAAAACGTCTTGATTCAGAGTGTAGATTGCGTCTTCAGTATTCGCTCGCCACGTCGACATAAAGCCAGCAATAACACTTTGTTTTGGCATGTATTCGATTACCGTATAAGAACCAAGCTGCATGGCGTTGCCGTATGCTCCATCATGTGCAAAGCCTAGTGGGTCACCTGTCCACAATGGGTTAAAGGTGTTGACCTTATCGCTGTCTTTGCTCGAACCAGAGGCGTAATGCATGTTCATACCTAAACGGTAATTCCAATCGGCTTTCCAGTTGTAGTTAAGATCTAAGTAACCCATGTAGGCCGAAATATCTTTCCCAGCATGATCACCAAACTGGTAAATACCGTCAGCCATGTAGCCAAAGCCTTCGCTAACGAAGTTATGAGCGTGCAAACCAAGCACTTGAATGTCAACATCACCATTTGGCGCATTAACGAAGCTCGAGTTCGTCAGTTTATTGCTCATTAAATAGCTTTGCATAGAACCAAAATCGGTTTTCCAATTTGCAAACAAACCAACCAACCGATTTATTACCGTTTACTTTGTCATCCCAATTGCCGCCCCAACCGGCATCAGTTCTGGTCGGGAACACTTCTTCACCATAGTACGCATCAAAGTTAATGCCGCTTACTTGATATTTAAAACTGGCCGCATTCCAACTAGACTGAACAGGCGTAGGCTCACGGTTCATCATTTGCCAGTCATTTAAATAAATTTCTTGTCGACCAAGGCGTGTACTTAAGAACTGCTCACCATCATCAAGAAGCTTAAATTCAGCAAATAATTGATGTACATCAGTACCGCCATCGTCAACGGGACCAGGGCTTTCCAAATTGGTATAATTAGTTCGAATTTCACCAAACACACGCATCCAGTCTTGGTAAGTAACATCAGAGCTTAGATATAAACGCGTACGGACTTCATTTTTTTTACGATCACTGCTGTCATACATGTGATTCCAACGGTTATCCAACGACGCTTTAAAGTTGCCGCCAAATGACACTTTCCAATCACCAGATTCGCCAAAATCAATGCGTTTCAGTTTTTCCGAAAAACTCTTTTCCGATTCAGTCAAACCATCGACATAAGTCCAGTCTTCATTCGCTCTGTCCCCCCAGAATACAATAGGGCTTCGTTCTGACCATTCAGGATTAGGAGGAGTTTCGTTAGCATACAACGCACCAGATACACTCAGTGCAAGCACTGACAGAGTACAACTTTTCTTAGAGATCATCGTATTTTTCCATATTTTGGGTACAGGGAACCCAGCTCCATAACGGTGTGTTATGGAGTGGGTCATCTTATTATTATTGGAAGGTAGAGCTAGGAATCGAAACCTAAGGCTTCTTTGACATTGGACGCAATGGTGATCACGTTGGCACCATAGATAACTTGAATGCCTTTGTTCATACGTACCACTCCGATGGCGTTCAAGTCTTGCTTCCAGGTTTGGTCGTTGGAAGCCAATGATTCATCATGAAGTGAAATACGTAAACGGGTTGCACAGTTCGCCACGTTTTCGATGTTGTCTGCACCACCCAGAGCCTCAATGATGCCCAGAGTTAAACCTGTTGCTGCAATACCACCTGCAGCCGCGCCTGCTTGTTTACCGTCTTTTGCTAAGAAGTCCTTCTTAGTAAACAGTTTCGTTTCTCCTTCAGTTTCATCTTCACGCCCTGGTGTTTTCGCATTCCATTTAAGAATCGCGTATTTAAAGGCAAAGAAGTAAACCACAAAGTAAATCGGTACAAGGTATAACAACGACCAAGCGTGCACTTTATGCGGCTGGAACAAGTTTGGTACCATGAACAACAATTGGTTACCCAAGATTGACACATTCGTCATCTCAGCCAAAATGTATGCAAGGCCGTTCAGTGGCACATGGATAGCAAAATATAACAACGGTTGAACAAATAGGAAGGTGTACTCGAGTGGCTCAGTAATACCTACGAACGCACAAGTAAACACAGCAGGCACTAATAACGACGCCACTTTCTTCTTATTCTCAGCTTTTGCTGTCATGTAAATAGCAAGTGCCGCTCCTGGTAAGCCACCAAATTGAATAAGAATACGACCCGTAGTGAAGTTATGAACGATGTATTCTGTCGCATCGGCTGATTTCGCCTGAGCTAACATAATATTACGGACACCTTCAATCATTTGACCGTCGACTTCCAGAACACCACCCACTCGAGTGTATTCAATCGGGAACGCAACTAAGTGGTGAAGCCCTAACGGCAATAGTGATTTATCCACCACACCAAAGAGGAACGAACCAAACACACCAGACTCTGTAATCGCATAGGTAATCGACTGCAAGCCACCTGCAATGTAAGGCCATACGTAGTAAGAAATGCCACCAACAGGGATCATGACGAAGAACAAAATAATCACAACAAAGCGCGGGCCGCCAAAGAAGCTGATTAAGTTAGGTAATTCAGTCTTGTAGTAACGGTTATGCACAGCAGCGACAATAGCACCCACAAGTAGGCCACTAAAGATGCCCATGTTGTAAGTGAAAATACCACCGACATCACCCCAAAGTGCATTGAAGTTTTGTGCGGTTTGCTTCTCCATACCCATTTGGGTAATGAGATTCTCTACTTCGATGGTTTCTTGCGTCCAACCATTGATCCCCGCGACGGTGCGGATAACAACGTTAAAGGCCATCAACATAGTGAAACCTGTAAAGGCTGCCCAGCCTTTTTCAGCTTTCGCTAAGCCAAATGCTAAACCCATAGCAAAGAAGAATGGTAGGTAATTCATTACCATAAAGCCCATATCCACGATAATCTTGAATATAGCCCAAAGGAATGTACCTTCCGGTAAAATGTAGTTTACAAAGGCGGCGCCGATGCCCACAAATAGACCTACCATAACCAGTAGGATAATTGGGATCATCATTGCCCCGGCGAATGCTTGTACCTTATCTCTCATAATTTACTCCTAAAGCGATATGAGAACGTTCACGTAAATTGTTATAGATTTTATAAGTGACTCTAAGCTGAGTTGTTCGTTCGGCTCATGCACAAAAGTCACATCTCCTGGGAAAGTAGGACCAAACGCGACACCGTGTTCAAGTGCGCGAGCATAAGATGCTGCGCCCTTACTAAAGCACTTTGCTTCAGTTCCGGTGACCGATTGATAGGCGTTTCCCATCGCTCGGATTAAGGGGTCTTCGGGTGAGAGGTAAGATAGAGGTAAGTATTGATGTTCCACAAAGCTCACTCCAAATTGGCGTGCAAATAAATGAAGCTGGGTACGAGCCTGTTCGACCGTCAATCCTTTAGGAAACCGAAAATCAAAATCCAAATTGTACTGATGCTGATCCATATTGAGTGAAGACACACAGCAAGTCGTGCTGCCCATCTCGTCATCAACATGATAAAGACCCAGTTTCTTTGCATCCCATGAGTTCGTAAACAATGTATCTAACAAACTTACAACCTCATAGGTACGGCGATCTAGGTGATCCACATCTCGCAGCACGTGAACAAGCTGATCAATACAGTTGTTCACTCGATGCGGGTTGCGGGATTTCTCCCACGGCGTCTCAAACAAGACGCGATTGCACTCCTTTGACTGATAAATACTCGCAACATGGGTCATTTCATTGGCCAGTTGCGCTCCTTTTTTGCCCGTTAATTCCACTTCCAAATTGTGACAGGTAGAACTGCGGTCACGCTCACTGGAAATGCCAATCACAAGGCTCGGATCTTGGTTATCGATCTCGGATGGGAAATCCTTAATAAATGAACCATAAATGATCCCTTTTTCGCCGTTGACGATTGGGAAGTCGCCATCGGGAGAAAAACCGTATTTCGGTTGTGGGTTGTGTTTGAAATAATGTTCAACACACTCCCACGTTGTTTCTTCTGCGCCACCAACAATCAAGCGAACACGCTTGTTTACAGGTAACTTAAGTTCTTTGATCATCTTCAAGATGTAAAAGCTGGCGACAAGCGGCCCTTTGTTATCAGTAACACCGCGACCAAATAACAAGTCACCTTCTTGCGTCAATTGATAAGGCGGCGTTCGCCATTTGGATACATCACCTTCGGAGACCACATCAATATGATGCAGTAGAGCAATTTCTTCTTCGCCGTCACCATAAGTAATATCCAGTGCGTATCCTTGATGGTCTCGAACTGTAAAGCCCTCACGTTTTGCGATAGCGATCAGCGCATCAAACGCCTGTCTTATTGCTGCGCCAAACGGGGCATTTTCCGTACGAGTCGATTCATCGCGAACCGAAGGTATTGCAACCAATTTAGCAAGGTCGGATAACAGTGCTGCTTGGTTGTATTCAAGATACCCTGCGACCTGATTTGTTACGTTGCAATCCTTCATGTTTATCGCCTTATTGACTTTGCTCTGACAGAGCTATTGATAGATTTGTAATCAAGTTCTCATTTCGTGAAAATAGGTTCACACCACGCTGCTCTGAAAACAGCATTAAATCGGCTTTTCTGTTTGCAAAGATGCCATTTTCAACCACACCAGGAATCGAATTTAGCTCAACTTCGAGCTGCTCTGGTTCAGTCATATCAAACCCAGTAACATCAAGAATAATGTTGCCGTTATCGGTCACACAGCCTGCTCGTAATGTCACGGCACCACCCATTTGGCTAAAAGCGAGAGTGGCCGCAAGTTGCGCACTAGGCAATACCTCGATAGGTAGTGGGAATTGCCCTAATCCTTGTACCTTACGGCCACTATCAGCAATGGTGATAAAGGTTTTGGCCAGTGTCGCTAGCACTTTTTCGCGAGCAAGTGCTGCGCCGCCGCCTTTAATGGTTGTTCCATTTTTAAGCCCTTCATCAATACCATCGATGTAAAAGTCAACTTGGCTGCATTCCTTCATTTCTATCAATGGTAAGTTGTGTTTTTCTATCGCCTTGGTCGAACGATTGGAGCTAGACACACAAGCGGAAAATTTTGCTCCGCTACTCGCAAGCAGCTCAACAAAAACTTCGACTGTTGCCCCGGTCCCAATACCGATAATTGAATCCGATTTTAGGTTGGCCAACACATGAGTTAACGCAACTTTAGCGGCTTTGGTTCTCAAGCAATCATCCGTCGTTAAATAGTTATCGCCGACATCTTCATTTGAAAAATAATGCGCCGTCAGGGTCATACACTCACCTCAAGTAAAGTGTTTGCACGGTCGACAATGTTATCTACGGTAAACCCAAACATTTCAAATAACTGCTCTGCAGGCGCCGACTCACCAAAGCTTGTCATACCAACGATATCGCCGTTTAAACCAACATATTTAAACCAGAAATCACTGATGCCCGCTTCAACCGCAATCCGAGCCGTCACATTTGAAGGCAATACTAAATCGCGATAAGCTTTATCTTGTGCATCAAATAAGTCAGTTGATGGCATTGACACCACTCGAACTCGCTTGCCTAGAGCTGATAGCTTTGCACTAGCGCTCATAGCAAGTGCCACTTCAGAACCTGTTGCGATGAAGATAAGCTCTGGTTCACCATCACAATCAGAAAGGACATAACCACCCTTAGCTATATTTGCCAACGTCTCGGGGCTACGCTCAAATTGCTCTAGATTCTGACGAGAGAAAATAAGTGAGGTTGGGCCATCAGTTCGCTCTATCGCAGACTTCCAAGCCACTGCTGTTTCTACTTGGTCACACGGGCGCCACGTACTCATGTTCGGCGTTAAGCGTAATGACGCAATTTGTTCAACAGGTTGGTGTGTTGGCCCATCCTCACCTAGCCCAATCGAGTCATGGGTATAGACGAAAATACTGCGCTGCTTCATCAATGCGGCCATTCGAAGTGCATTGCGTGCGTATTCCATGAACATTAGGAACGTGCCGCCGTAAGGGATAAAGCCACCATGAAGCGCGATACCATTCATCATGGCCGACATCGCAAATTCGCGAACGCCGTAGCTTAAGTAATTTCCTGATGCATCATCAGCGCTGATGGTTTTTGAGCCGGACCAGTTCGTCAAATTTGATGGCGTTAAGTCCGCTGAACCGCCTAAGAATTCTGGCAAAATTGAACCGAATGCTTCTAAGGTGTTTTGCGATGCTTTACGTGTCGCAATAGTTTGCGGGTTGGCCTGCAATTTATTAATAACCGCTTCACTCACCGCCTGCCAGTTCTCAGGCAAGGTTCCTTTTTCTCGACGCTCAAATTCGGCTGCTAATTCAGGGTAGGCTTTTTGATAAGCATCGAAACGGGCTTGCCACTGTGCTTCATGCTGCTTACCTTGCTCTTTTCTGTCCCACGCTTTGGCTATATCCGTCGGTATCTCAAATGCGGGTGCATTCCAATCAAGTGACTTTCTAACCAGCGCCACTTCTTCTTCGCCTAATGGTGAACCATGGCAATCATGACTAGCGGCTTTATTTGGTGAACCAAAGCCAATAACGGTTTTGCAGCAAATAAGCGTCGGTTTATTGGTTTCTTTCTTTGCAGCGGTAATCGCAGCATGAATGGCATCAGCATCATGACCATCCACCTCCGAGATAACATGCCAGCCGTAAGCTTCAAAGCGTTTAGGCGTATCGTCAGAGAACCAACCTTCAACGTCTCCATCAATCGAAATGCCATTGTCATCCCAAAAAGCAACCAGCTTACCTAAACCTAACGTTCCAGCAAGCGAACATGCTTCATGCGAAATGCCTTCCATCATGCAACCATCACCCATGAAAACATAAGTATGGTGGTCGACAATATCGTGGCTTGGGCGGTTAAATTGTTCAGCAAGTACTTTCTCGGCCAGCGCCATACCAACTCCGTTAGTAATGCCTTGCCCTAGTGGACCTGTCGTCGTTTCGATACCCGGCGCATAACCGTATTCTGGATGGCCTGCCGTTTTACTATGCAGTTGACGGAACGACTTAATATCGTCCATTGACAGTTCGTAACCCGTCAAATGAAGCAAGCTGTAAATCAGCATTGACCCGTGACCATTGGATAGAATGAAGCGGTCTCGGTCAGGCCAATTTGGATTGGTTGGGTTATGCTTTAAAAAATCGCGCCAAAGCACTTCTGCAATGTCAGCCATACCCATAGGGGCTCCCGGGTGACCAGAGCCTGCTTTTTGCACCGCATCCATACTTAACACACGAACGGCATCAGCCAGTTTTGAACGTAAAATCATGGTCATGCTCCTACAAACGTGCCGCTAACATGGATTCAAGCTTGCCTTGGTCAACCGCAAAATTACGAATGCCTTCAGACAATTTCTCGGTGGCCATTGGGTCTTGATTCATTTCCCAACGGAACGCGGCTTCAAGCATTGCTTCAGGTGCAGGCTTTACTGTGTCTCTATGTGCTTCAAGCGCTGCGGTCACATCACCTTCTGAACTTGCTAACTCATCTAACAAGGCAATGCCAATGGTTAAACGATCACAACCAGCAAGAGCCAATACTTCATCGGTATTACGGAAACTTGCGCCCATCACCACAGTTTTGTAACCATGATCTTTGTAGTAATCGTAAATTTCACTCACTGAAACCACGCCCGGGTCTTCAAATGGTGCGTACTCTTGCTTGTCCGTATTACTGCGGAACCAATCCAATATACGACCAACGAACGGGGAAATTAGAAATACGCCCGCTTCAGCACACGCTTTTGCTTGTGCGAAATTAAACAACAACGTCAAGTTACAGTTAATGCCTTCTTGCTCTAATACTTTTGCCGCTTGAATGCCTTCCCACGTAGAGGCCAGCTTAATCAGGATTCGGTCGTTTTCGATACCAGCGTGGTTATACATCGCGATTAATTTACGTGCTTTGCTCAAGCTTGATTCTTTATCAAAAGACAAACGAGCATCGACTTCGGTCGAAATTTTGCCCGGAACGGTTTTTAGTATTTCAAGGCCAATGTTGACCGCAAGCTTATCTGCCGCATCAATGACTTGTTGGTCTCGTTGCGTACTTTGCTGTTTAGCCCATGTAATAGCATCTTGAATTAGGTGATCGTATTGCGGCATTTCCGCCGCTTTGAGTACCAAAGATGGGTTTGTGGTTGCATCCTGAGGTTGGAATGCATCAATCGCCTCAATATCGCCTGTATCAGCTACAACGGTCGTAAACTGCTTCAGTTGTTCTAATTTGTTCATGATGACTTCTCTGATAAGTGATGAATTAAAGGGATAAGGGGCATGTCGGTCATTGAGCTAAGGACGACATCAGCTTCGGATAAATCTAAATGCCGCGTTAATGTGTTTGAAACGGCGACTGTCCGTATCCCTGCCGCTCGAGCTGCCGTTACTCCGGGAGGTGAGTCCTCAAAGGCGATAGCTTGACTGGCAGAAACACCGAGTAAACTTAGAGCTTGTAAGTAAACATCTGGCTGGGGTTTACGTCTTTCTTTAGCGATGTCTTCTGCGCCAACAAAGTGGTCAAAAAAATGAGTTAATTGAAGACGTTCTAATATTGGTAAGTAATGTGATTGTTCTGAACTGGTGGCTAACGCAATGTTAAAGCCTAACTTACGAGCCTGTTGCAGGTAATCCAATACACCTTCGCGCTCAGTAATGGTTTCAATCCGCTGGTAAGCAATACGAAGTACCTGCTCAACAATTTCTTCATTACTGATTGATAACCCTGAAGCCTGACGGTAGAGGTTATAGAGGTCGGTTGCTGGCGCTGAGCACCCTACTAGGCCAGCAACCTGGAGTTGCGATACCGAGACTTGATACGATGACAACAAAGCTTCCCAGGCTTCGTACATACAAGTTTCAGTGTCGACAAGGAGACCATCGAAATCAAAAATGACCGCTTTAGTGTTTGCTTGTAATGAATCCTCTCTTTCCATTTCATTACAGCCGTTACTCAATTGATTCATTGATTTTTCCATGGTCGTGCCTCCTGTTTTATTCGATTTAAACTAAGCTCGCGTGAAGCACTTTCTTCATCTCTTCAGCGCTGGTTAACGGTAAATCGAAACAAAATGCGGGTTCTAAATCGAGTACGTCTTGCTCGGTAATGCCAACTTGCGTCAGATTACTTTCTAAGCCGATTTCCGATAAGAATTGAACAAGGTGTCCGGCTAATGCTTGTGCTTTCTCTTCAGCACTTCCCACGGCACCAAACAGTTCGGCAACTTGTGCAAATCGCTCTGGTTGTTTACGCCATTGAATCTGTACATAAGCTGGATAAACAATGGCCAAAGTCAGGCCGTGTGGTAACGATGTATTTTTACCACCAAGGATTTCACCCAATGGATGCGGTGCCCCCGCGCCACCATTGGCCAATGAAATACCACCTAAAGTGTCGGCCACGGCTAGTTGGCATCTTCCATCCAAATCCAGTCCGTTTTTCACTACATTAGGTAGGTTATCCACTACCAATTTCATCGCTTGCAACGCAAGGTTGTCGACAAAAGGAGATGGCATAGCGCCCGTAAATGATTCAAATGCATGCGAAAATGCATCAAACCCTGTCATGGCTGTCATTCGTGCAGGCAAGGTGAGCATCAGCTCGGGATCTATCACGGCTTCAAGCGGGTAAAACTCTGGATGAAATAGGGTTAGTTTTGCGTGTTGTGCTTGGTCTGTAATGACGGCAGCATGCGTAACTTGAGAACCGGTTCCAGATGTTGTTGGCACGGCGATTAGAGGCAAAACTTCAGCAGGAAGCGCTTCTATTTCACCAAACGGCTTGTCGTAACTGTTAAACCAATGCGGCCAATCAATACGTTCCGTTTTTGTTGTCGCAGAAATAATTTTTGCAGTATCAATGGATGAGCCTCCACCAATCGCTAAAACCACATCACATTGACCGTCTATCGCTGCTTGCCTCCCCAGTTCAACCACTTCGGTTGGTGGGTTAGGTACTACACCATCAAAATGTACGACGTCGACTCCACTTTGTTCGAGCAAAGCAAAAATACGTTGATAAGCAGGTTCTACAGCTGCAAACACAGGCTCAGACACAACCAAACAGCGTTGACCATATCGAGCAACAAGTTGGCCGATTTGTTCAATTTTCCCAGCACCAAATGTCAGCTGAGTCGGTTGATAATGATTAAATGATGTCATACCTATTTCCTTTAATATTGGCGCCTTACTGCGAGCATTAGGGGGGAGCAGCTCAGCGCCAAAAGTGATGATTGAAGTTATGCCGTTTCAGCTTCAACTTTCGCTTTTGTCGCTGTTTCCGCTTTGTTTTCTAGCTGGTCGATAGCCGCTCTGAAATCACGTACACCGGCAGTAATGCCATCTTCGTGGCCGAAGATATTGGTTGACGCAACCATTACATCGATGTCTTCGTTTAGAAGCAGTTCGATATTGTGATTACGAATGCCGCCGTCTACACACAGTTCACAGTTAGGGTTACGTTCGTTAATCAACTGACGCGCTTCACGGATCATCGCGATAGCAGATTCACGCCATAGCCATTCATCGTCGTCATCGTTGATGCCGTGAATAACAATATGTAGTCGATCCAAGTAGTAAATAGATTCTTTTACAAACGACACTGGCGTTAGAGCGCCCACTGTTAGACCAAACTTCATGTTCATGTCTTTACAGTATTTAATGATGTAACAAAGTGGTGCGCCAATGAAATGCTCCGCAGGCAAGATAAGCATGTCTGCACCAGCCGCTGCGATTTTTTCAATGAAAAGACGGTCGCAATCTTTAAAGTAAGCGTGTACTTCAATTGGTTTTTCAGTGTACGGACGAATGCCTTCAACGATCTGGTGACCACCCATTAGCTGTAAATTTTTCAAGTCATGCATATCGGCTGCATCACAGTGAATGTAGTCAGCACCCGCATCGGAAACTTCTTTAACGACGTCTGCAATATGACCGTAATCAACGTGTGCAAGACCTGCGGCGATTTTTACTTTTTTCATGATTTTTCCTTATTAGCTATACGAGTGATTGTGAAAACGCTGACCTTCTTGAATAATCAAGCGAAGGTACTGACCGATACCACAACCGTTATTATCAGTAATAATGACATTGGCGATGCCCTTAAGACGTGGGCTGGCATTCGCCATAGCAACGGGTTCTCCAACGCTATTAAGCATGGATGAATCGTTGTCCCCGTCGCCAAAAGCCACCGTGAAATGAGAAGAGATATCACAACGCTTTAACCAAGTTTGAAGTGCTCGGCCTTTACTGGCGGTTTTCGCAGTGATATCCAATTTGTTGGGTGTTGATAAGTCAGCTTGAAACTGTGTCGACAAGGTATTTCTAAGTTCGGCTAGTAATGCGTTGTCTTGATTTGGTACTAATATTTTGAACACCGCTCCGGCCGCACTAACCAATGAATCTAGGTCAGAGATAAGCTGAACATTCAAATCCACAGCTAATTCGCAACCTTGCGTCAAGATACCCGCAATATGCTGCGATTCACGCTGAGCGAAAATTCCGTTTTCAGCGTAAAGAGTGAAGTCAAATTGCCCATCGTTAAGCAGTTGAAGCAATTTAACGAGTTTCATTTTGCTAATCGCCAATGCATCAATTTTCAAATTGGTTGTCACATCAAATAAGTAAGCACCGTTGCAACAAACTAGAGGCTCTTGAATGTTTAAACTCTTTGCGTAAGGCAACATCATCTGATGTGGCCTTCCACTCGCGAGCGTTACTTTATAGCCCTCTTTAATGGCTAGTTTTACAGCAGCTTGATTCACTTCATTTATCTGATTTTGGTCATTTAGTAATGTTCCATCTAAATCCAACACAACGGCTTGATACTTCATATTGACTCCTAGTGAACTCTCTCGGCGCAAAACAACCATAACCGACCATAATCGGTCACGTAAAGTCATTTTGATCTTTTTATGGTCACAAACGTGTCATTAGTCACAATTTATGCGTCAAAAGAGGTCAATTATAGCCATTGTCAATCTTGAATTGCTTTTTCGGTCAAAAGGGGTCAAAATAAATCAAGAAAAGTTCAGGAGAGAATAAAAATGAATGAATCTCAACGTCATAGACGGTTATTGGAACATTTAGTCAGTCACCGATTTATCTCAACCAATGACTACGTCAGCATGCTGGATATATCTCTATCTACTGCAAGACGAGATATTACGAAACTTGGAAGAGAAGGAAGGCTGATAAAGATCAGAAATGGGGCCGAAGCCATCGATGCAGACTCGGAGCAAATAAGGCAAACACCGGTCAGCTTTATTCCTAGCGAAAAAGATATAGAAGGGTACGATCGTAAAGAAGCTATCGCAGAAGCTGCAGCAATGATGTGTGATGAGCATGACAGCGTCGTGATCAGTGGTAGTAACACAACATTCTTAATGGCTGATCACCTAGCAGGACGTGATGTGCAAGTGGTTACGAATTTTATGCCGCTGGCATGCCAACTGATCCAGCAAGATCACCAAAATATCATCATATTAGGTGGGCAGTATTTACCAGAGCGACAAATCACCATATCGCCCGACCCTGAAGCCAGCGACGATACTAAAAGCCGCTTTATTTTCTTTACTGGCGCAGGTGTTTCTAAATCTGGAGTTCATACTTCAGATCTATTGGTCTACATGGCAGAAAAAAAACTGTTGGAATATGGCGACAGATTAGTCGCGCTAGTAGACAGCAGTAAAATAGGAAAACATAGCGGAAAAGTACTCGCAGCCGCAAATCAGCTAGATACTCTCATCACCGATAACCTCGCTGATGAAACGGTACTTGAATCTCTTAGAGAGGCGGGTGTCAACGTTGTTATTGTTGACGTATAAGCGATGCTTTGAGCAGGTAAAATTTATGTATGGCAGGCCAATAGCACTTGGTTCTGCCGCATCTTGATATTGGCAAGCTTTTAGCTACCTTCGGGCAAGTAGTGTGCAAAAATATCTTGAAAGTCGCTTCGGCCTGTATCTACTTTAATTCTCATCACATCTTCAATCGCTTTTTGCAATTCATCTACGGTACTTTGCTCCGTACCTCGGTTGAGCGCAAAGTACATATCCAGCTCCATCAGAACATATACGGGTTCAAAGTCTCGGCTATCAAGCCCGGATTGCTCCATAACCCACAGAGCCGCATTTTCCTCATAGGCCCATAAATCGATACGACCAAGATCGAGCATTTTTGCGAGCGATGTTGTTGTCGATGTATGCTCTATTGTCTCGGCATCGACTCCACTTTGTTCAACCAACTTCTGTGCCACGTCGTCTCTGATTGTGCCAATTTTATAGTTGAGCAATTGACTTGGTTCGCTAATATTGATGCCTCTGTTCTTTTTCGCCAGCAACACCACACGAGTTTGGCCAATGGGTCCAACCCATTTAAACAACTTCTCTCTACTGGGAATGTGCGCCATGGAAAACAGCATCGTGTTGGGTTCTACTTGAACTCGTCGATATGAGCGCGCCCACGGATGTACTTTAATATCATCGGCTTCAATAGGCTTACCAACTCGTTTAGTGGCTTCAAGTAGCAGATCGACGGTGATGCCCCTTAGCTCTCCGTTTTCAGTAAAGTTATAAGGAGGAAACTCTTCGGTGTAAATGGTTAGATCATTAAATGATAAAACGGAAAAACTGATTAAGACTGCAGTACCTAGGAGACCATCTCTAACCCACTTAAAACACGACCTCATATTAATCCCCATACTGTGATTCAACCATTAGTCTTTGTTATTATTATGTTAACACTAGGATAGTAATGATGATATTGACAATTATTATGTTCCGATATCGAACAATACGTCATTTCCTCCATTTAACTCCTTCCCGCTGTCAATCAGAGTATTTCCATATTTCTTAGTTCGTGAACTTACCGACTAAATCGCATTACTTATTTTGTCAGTAAAGCTGTTGTTTGTTACCTTTGCGACACTATAGACCCACCTTATTTTTCCTATGCCTTCAGAATATCGAATTAAGAAAATTGTTGAGATTGGCGACAAGCTTCATCGCAGCGGTTGCGCGCCTTACAAAGTGGAAAAATACACTCAACATTACGCGTCTAAGCACAATGTTGAGGTGATGATTCAAGCAACACCGACCACCATCAACTACCAATTCCCTGATGATAACAACGCCGTGGTGATGAAGCGTTTGAAGCCGGCTTCAATCAACCTTGCATTGCTCGCTAACACCATTATTCGCATTAATCAGCCGAGCCACGAAGCCGTTGACGAACCTGTAGGTTACCCAAAATGGGTGGTCGCACTGGCAAATATGGGTATTCCACCGGCATACCTCATGCTGGTTGGCAGCACGATGGAAGCGGTATTATTCTCGATATTTTTGGGCTTCATGGTTTGGGTTTGTCAGCTGATTTGCAAAGGACGCCGAAGCATTGCCGTTGAATTTATTTCCTCGCTCATTACGGGAATTTTGGTGGCATTTGTAGCCAGTACGGGGTTACCTATTCCCGTTTGGACCATCTGCATTGCTGCTGTGATTTTGTTTGTGCCCGGGCTCTCTATCGCCAACGCATTAGAATGTCTCGCCTTTAACGATCTCGTATCTGGCACTAGCTTGTTAGGTCAAAGCGCGCTCACCTTGATAAAGCTCTTTGTCGGTATTGTGATTGGGCTGAATATCGGCGAGTCCGTATGGGGTCATGCGCCAGATACCAGCTACCTCAATGAAGTTCCGACGTTTTTACATGTCATTGGTTTGTTTTTACTGTCGGTGTCTATCGGCATCATCTTTAATGCCCGACCAATGGACATACTATTGGGGCTTCCTGTTGCCGTTTTAGGCATGTGGGGGCCATTCTATCTAGGGCTAGACAGTGGATGGGTGGTAGGCACTTGGGTAACAACCGTCCTCATTACTTTGTACGGTACTTGGGTTGCTAAAAAAATGAACCTGACTGGCGCAATATACATTCTTCAAGGCATTATCATCTTGGTTCCGGGTAGCCGCGTGTTAATCAGTGCCAGTCAATCTGTGTTTGAGCAATCTATTTTACCTATCCCGAGCATTGGCTTGTCGGCCTTATTTATGTTTTCGGCCATTGTGGCAGGGCAAGTCACCGCCTACTCTATTTATCCTCCGAAAGTTGAACGATAGCAGACGTAAAAAAGCGAGCCGTGATAAATTTAGCGGCTCGCTTCGTTATTATGCTTAGTGCTACCTAGTCATCTTCCCCATCTAGAACCAATAATGATCCACCAGCAGTGCTGCGAAAAGCCACATCAACTGATAGATGGAGTATTTAAACACCCCCATTGCATAACCAGGTCTATCATGAAACTTAAGTTGCCACGCTTTATAGATAAACCCTGCACTTAGTACCGTAGAGACCACCATGTAAAACTGCCCGCTCATGCCGACCAAAACCGGAAATAAGCATGCGATGGCCACTAAGATGGTATAGAGCAAAATGCTGGTTTTGGTATATTCAACGCCGTGAGTCACAGGCAACATGGGAATGTCTGCTTTTGCGTAGTCATCTTTACGATGAATGGCCAACGCCCAAAAGTGTGGCGGCGTCCAAATGAAAATAATCATCACCAATAACCACGCATGCGAGTGCAGCTCCCCCGTTATAGCCGTCCAACCGAGTAATGGTGGCATTGCCCCTGCGATCCCTGCGATCACAATGTTTTGAGGTGTCGCGCGTTTTAAGTACAAGGTATAAACCACCGCATACCCAAGTAAGCTTGCAAATGTGAGCCACGCAGTCAAAGGGTTCGTCCATAAATACAAAATAGCAAAACCCAATGCCCCGATGGCAACAGCAAACAAGAACGCGTTAACGGCTTTTACATTCCCTGACGGCAAAGGGCGCTTATACGTTCTTGCCATCACGGCGTCAATTCTGCGATCAATCAGGTGATTAAAGGCCGCCGCACTTGCTGCCATTAAGCCAATCCCGACGAGACCCGCCGTCACACTTAACCAAGGTAAAGCTTGATTAGAAGACAATGCCATGCCCACTAACGCAGTAAGCAACATCAATGCGACCACTTTTGGTTTTGTTAACCGATAGTAATCTTGCCATTGAAATGAAGCGTCCGTATTTGATAATGACGCGGTTTGAGAAGATGATTTATCGATCATGATTCGCCTCCAGTGCTCATCATTGGCTGAGAATGTTTAATTTTCACCGTTTGAATAGATAAAACGTAATTAATACGAACCAAACACAGTAGCAACAAAGCAGCGCCCAAGTTATGAGCAACCGCCACAGATAGAGGAAGTTGGTATAATACGTTACTAATGCCTAACGCGATTTGGCCAATAAGTAGCAACAGTAGCACTCTTCCCGGCCCTCTTAATGACGCTAAAGGATGGCTCCATAATTGCGATATCAATCCAAGCAGTACCGCTGTCGTTAGAATTGCCCCGAACCGATGGGAGACATGTATCGTCATTCTGGCGGAGTAATCAAGCACGCCAAATTCATAGTTATCATGCCCACTTTGCAGTAAATCAAAGGCTTGAGTAAAATTAAGCTGAGATAGCCAATCTCCTTGGCATATAGGAAGACTGGTACACATAAGTGCCGCGTAATTGGACGATGTCCACCCACCTAGTAAGATTTGACCAAGCAAGACAACGATGCTCAAAATGGCTAATTTTCTAGGGAAAACGCCCCTATTTTCGTCACGGTTCTCTAGATGTTGTGATTCGTTAGTATTAACCCGCAGTGTTCTGACTTGTTGGCAATGAAGCAAATACAACAGGCTTAATAAAGTAAAACCGCCGATGAGATGCAACATAACAACAACTGGTAACAGCTTTAATGTCACCGTCCACATTCCTAATGCCCCTTGTGCGATAACCAGCAATACTAAGGCGGAAGGCAGTATTTGTAGTTGTCCTTTCTCTTTTGCACTCCACATTGCGATCACACAAATAATGAACCCCAAACTTGCAGCGCAATATCGATGAATCATTTCCAGCCACGCTTTATGCGGCTCTACCGTTAATTCGGGATACAAGGCCTTCGCTGCGCTTAATTCACTGGCTTGTTCAGGCACCAACAAATGACCATAACACCCTGGCCAGTCTGGGCAGCCTAACCCTGCGTCCGACAACCTTGTGTACGCGCCAAGTACGATGACCACCATAGTGAGCAATACGCACAATTTAATCAGTAAATTCAACGACAGCAGTGACTTCATAACAGCCTCCTTACTTGCATTCCATCAATTGGCTAACCCCTAACCGACACGAGAGAGTTTCAGCAGTTTACGAAAATCGGCTAACATGCCTTTACTCTGGGAGATGAGTAAACTTGGGTCGTCTAATTTTGGGTAATGCATAACAAACTGACCCAATGGGTCGATAATCACAAACTCTTGCTCTGGAAAGCGGTGGATTAATTTCTCATCCACGCTGATACGCGCAAAATCATAACGAGCTAACTGGCTAGTATCACTGCTCTTAGAAGCCAATATTGTCGGCCTCACTCTGGTTTGATATTTCCCCAATGAAACATGGCTTTGCTGCAACAAATGCAATTGCTGTTGGCAAAGTTCAGTGCATTCATTTGGCAGTACGTATGCAAGCCTCCACTGTTTTTCCTCTAATTGTGGTATGGCGAAATCCGCTGTTGATACGCTCGGTTGTACTAATTGCCCTTGATTGGTTACCCCTGGCTGATACCAGTTCATGGTCAAAATAACTTTTGCCGCTAATGCCGGTAATGCAAAGACCACCACCAAAGCAATCAGCATTAAACGTCCTCTTAAAACCGTATTATTCATGGTGATCTCCTGTGGGATTAACCGATCCTGCGCTAACACCGAGTTCTGCTTGAGTTTTAGAGCCCACCAATAAAGTCACTTGGCGAAGGCTACGTAGAAAAAGGGTTAACATAATGATAAGAAATACGCTGGCCATCGCAAACCACTGCACGGCGTAGCCCATATGTTTATCGGCGCTCATGCTGACGGGTTTCCATGGCTGTTCATATGGCCAGTTCTCAATATTTTGAATCTGCATCGCCCAAGGCATGAGTGTGAATGAAGCGCGACTTTTCAAATCTGCACTCTCCTCCTCTAGCAACATCGCCAATTCAGGTAAGTTCAGGTTTTGAATACGTTTGGGCCAGCCCGGTTCCGCATGTAATTGATGGCTAATTGGATTGGTTTCCCGCCGATACATTCGACCAGATACTTGTTGCTTGTTTCTTAAAACAGCAATTTTAGGTAATTCATTGCGGCTTAGAGGCGCGTCAACAAACCCGAGTTCGAGTAGCACGTAAAGTGGCGGATTTAGTTGCGCCGTAACCACCGCTAATTGATAAGCCAGATAACCGACTTTGCCATTAAAGGTTTGATTATCCAATAACACGATTTGATCGGGCATTGGCTCTACATGAGCGACACCAATTACGCCCGTGATATTAGAGTCGATAGGCAGTTCTGATAGTTGAGTCAGTGGCATTGCGGCTTGATTTTGTCTTTCTTCTAATTGTTGTTCCATCACGGATTTTTGCGCAGATCGATCAAGTTGCCACAGCCCTAACTTGATCAAAATAGAAAACACCACCACAGTTAATACAAACGCCACCCAAAACCACACACGCGTCAACATCACTCTCCATGGAGCAATTATTGAAATGTCTTGGTTTAAATTGATTCTGGTCTGCATGCTGCTAATTGTTATCCTTAACTTAGGTCGAGCTCTCGTTGCCATGATGAAAGGCAACAGTGATAAACCGACCAGCCATTTCCTAGGCCGTCGCTTGATGTACTCTGCGTTTGTTATTGTCCTACTATTGGTCGCCCTCAATTTTGGCTGGATAACCCCAAACCCAAGGCCTTATTAGAAGTACTAAAAGCTAGGTACTAAAAGCTAAGTGGAAGAGCGTGTTCGTTTTAGCTTCAGGTGCGTCGACTTTATAAACTCCACTCAACACTTACTACTTAGCTTTTTAGCGCTCCGCTTTTAGCTTCTACCACTTCGCTTTTAGCACTTAGCTTTTAGTACTTCCCCTTCCCCCATCAAAGCACATAAACGAAAATAAACAGAGTCAGCCAGACCACGTCTACAAAGTGCCAGTACCAACTGCCAGCTTGAAAAGCAAAGTGATTTTTCGGATTAAAATGGTCACACGCTATACGTGCCAGCAGTACTATCAAAAACACCGTCCCTAAAAATACATGCATGCCATGAAAGCCAGTGAGCAAGAAAAAGGTATTCCCATACACTCCGGATTGAAGCGTTAAACCCAAATCCTGATAGGCATGTATGTATTCTTGGCCTTGGTAATATAAAAAAGTCACGGCAAGAATAATGGTCAGCTCTAACCACACCACCAATGCCGTTCGATGATTTTTTTCCAGGCTGGTGTGAGCCATGTGTAAAGTAATCGACGAGGTAATCAAGATAATGGTGTTAAACAGTGGTAAGCCTTGCCAGCCCATTGCCTGCGTAGTTTGACCGCTAGGTGTGATGGTCAACGGCCACATTTCTTCAAATCCGGGCCACAGCACAGCATTGGTCATTGCATTATTATCGCCACCCGCAAGCCAATGAACAGCAATCATACGTGCATAAAACAGCGCACCGAAAAACGCCGCAAAAAACATCACTTCAGAGAAAATAAACCAGCTCATGCCCTGTCGAAAAGAGATATCCAATTGTCGTGAATAAAGCCCCGCCATGGATTCTTGAATCACATTCCTCATCCAGCCTATAAACATGAACAAGAAAATCCCCACTCCTGCAAACAGCATCATTTTGCCGAAAACACTGCCGCTTTCTAAGCTCTGCACTGTCACGCCCGCCCCTACAGCGATAAAAAACAAAGCTATCGCGCCCACTAATGGCCAAACGCTATGGGAAGGAACATAATAGGTTGAAGGTTGGGTACTCATTGTGACGCTCCTTGCTCTTGCGCATGCTCTGGCGTTAGGCCCTGATAAGCCAATTTGTCGTTTGTAATGCTGTTCGAAACAGATTCCGTAGGTTCGGTAGCCGTATTCTCTTTGAATTGGAAAAGAGTATAAGAAAGCGTCAACGTATGAATGCTTTCTGGAATATCAGGTTCTATATAGAAAATAACGGGTAGCTCAGCGGCACTTTGGCCCGCAAGAGGCTGTTGGTTAAAACAAAAACACTCAATTTTATTGAAATAACTGGCGGCCAATCCCGGAGAAACAGAAGGAACGGCTTGCCCGGTTAGATCCTTCGTCGCAGTATTAAAAGCGCGATACGCCGTTTGAATGACTTCCCCTGGGTGCACCAACATTTCCGCCTGTATTGGACCAAATTCCCATGGAATGTCTGAATCTACCTGAGCAATGAACTGCACTTTAATCAAACGACTTTCATCTACTTGCATTCCGGTTGGCGTTTCAACCGCATTGCTGCTTGTTTTTCCGTTAATCCCTAACTGCTCACACATGATGTCGTACAAAGGAATAAGAGCAAAACCAAAACCAAACATGCCCACAACGGCCAACAACAGCCATTTGGTTAGGGTTTTATTTGCTTGATTAATGTCACTCATAAACGCTCCTAATTCTCGATTTTCGGAGGCGTTTCAAACGTATGGTGAGGCGCAGGGCTTGCAACTGTCCACTCTAAACCTTCTGCCCCCTCCCAAACTTTCGCGGGCGCTTTTTCTCCACCACGTACGCATTTGATAACAAGCCATAAGAAAATCAGTTGCGACAGCCCAAACGCAAATCCGCCAATAGAAACAATTTGGTTCACGTCAGCAAACTGGATCGCATAGTCAGGAATACGTCTTGGCATGCCAGCCAAACCCAAGAAATGCATAGGAAAAAACAGCACGTTGACTGAGATGACAGAACACCAGAAATGCCACAAACTCAGACGTTGGTCATACATATGTCCCGTCCATTTCGGCAGCCAATAATAAGCCGCGGCCATAATGGAAAATACAGCACCAGACACCAAAACATAATGGAAGTGAGCCACCACGAAATAGGTATCGTGATACTGGAAATCAGCAGGGACAATCGCCAGCATTAAGCCGGAAAAGCCACCTATCGTGAACAGAACAATAAAGGCGATAGAAAACAGCATTGGTGTTTCGAAGGTTAATGAGCCTCGCCACATCGTCGCGACCCAATTAAATACTTTCACTCCGGTTGGAACTGAAATCAACATGGTGCAATACATAAAAAACAGCTCAGCAAACACGGGCATACCTGTGGTAAACATGTGATGCGCCCAAACCAAAAAAGACAGCAGAGCGATACTGCACGTTGCGTACACCATGGAATGATAACCAAACAACTTCTTACCGCTGAATGCAGGAACAATCGCCGAAATGATGCCAAAAGACGGCAATATCATGATGTACACTTCTGGATGCCCAAAGAACCAGAAAATGTGTTGGAACATCACCGGATCGCCGCCACCAGCAGCATCAAAGAAACTGGTGCCAAAGTACTTATCCGTTAAGATCATGGTCACCGCCCCGGCTAAAACGGGCATCACCGCGATGAGCAAAAATGCGGTAATCAACCAAGTCCAAACGAACATTGGCATTTTCATTAAGGTCATGCCGGGAGCACGCATATTGAATATGGTCACGATCACGTTAATTGCACCCATGATCGAGCTGATCCCCATGATGTGTACGCTGAACACAAACAGCGCGGTACTATCTGGAGCGTAAGTCGTCGACAGCGGCGCATAGAAGGTCCAACCAAAGTTAGGGCCGCCCCCTTCCATAAACAATGAACTGAGCAAGATTAAAAAAGCAAAGGGGAGAATCCAAAAGCTTAGGTTATTCATCCGAGGTAATGCCATATCTGGCGCACCGATCATAAGCGGAATCATCCAGTTGGCTAACCCGACAAAGGCAGGCATTACCGCACCAAACACCATAATCAAACCGTGCATGGTCGTCATCTGATTAAACAAATTGGGTTCGATGAACTGTAAGCCTGGCTGAAATAACTCGACCCGAATAAGCATAGCGAACAAGCCGCCAATCAAAAACATACTGAAGCTAAACCAAAGATACAGTGTTCCTATGTCTTTATGATTAGTGGAATAGAGCCAGCGACCGATCCCTTTCGGCGCCCCATGATGCTCGCTGTCAATGTCTATCCCGCGATCATGGTCTGTCCCGCCGTCATAGGTGGATTCTGCGCTGTGATTGGTTAGATTCTCATTCGTCTCACTCATTGCGCATCCTCACTACCCAGTTGATTAACATCGGAGGCTTGCACCACATCATTGGTATTGTTGCCCCACGCATTCCTTTCGTAAGTCACGACGGCCGCTATTTCTTCATCGCTTAATTGATTAGCAAACGCCTGCATCGCCGTCCCCGATACACCATTCGCGATCACATCAATGTGTTTATTAATGTCTCCTAACGCGACAGGGCTGTCTTTCAACGCAGGGAATACCCCCGCCAAACCAAGTCCATTCGGCTGATGGCATACACTGCAACGATCAAGGTAAACCTTTTCACCTAAAACCATGAGCTCTTCCATGCTACGAGTACTTGCAAGTGCTTGTTGTTCAGCCAATTTTTTTTCCTGTGCTAACACTTTTTGCTCTGCTAACCATTCGTTAAACTTCCCTTCCTCCATAGCATGCACCACAACGGGCATGAAACCGTGGTTTCGACCACACAACTCTGCACATTGACCACGATACACACCTGGTTCATCTATTTTGGTCCACGACTCATTAATGAAACCGGGTACGGTGTCTTTTTTAACGGCAAAGTCAGGAACCCACCATGAGTGAATCACGTCATCAGAGGTGAAAAGAAAGCGGATTTTTTTATTGATTGGTAAAACCAAGGGGTTATCAACTTCAAGTAGGTAATTCGCACCTTTGATTTCTTGTCCTTCGATCTGCTCAGCGCTGGTTGTCATGAAGCTATAAAACTCAACATCCTCGCCAAAATAACTGTAATGCCACTTCCACTGTGACCCTGTCACCTTAATCGTAATATCAGATTCACTGGTATCTTCCATTGCAATGAGTGTTGTGGTTGCTGGGATGGCCATAGCAATGAGGATGATGACTGGAATAACAGTCCAAATGATCTCTACTTTGGTGCTTTCATGAAAATTAGCAGCCACGGCACCTTGAGACTTTCTGTGCTTAAAGATTGAATAAAACATGACACCAAACACAACAACTGCAATGGCTACGCATATGTAGAAAATCAACATATGTAGCTCATACACTTGAGCACTGATTTCTGTAACGCCTTTCGTCATATTGAACTGGCTATCACTCCATCCAGTTGGAGAATAAAACGCAGCTATTAGCCATAAAGATCCTGATCTTCTCAAAAGGTGTTCCCTCCCATGATCGTTCCCTGTTCAACATGAAGTTGTTATACCAATGTTAATAAAGCTAGGTTCTTATTCCGATATGTTCAAGAAACAATCTTCGATATGCATGCAGATATTTCGCTAATAAATCACTGAATTACCGAACGCATCATGGGGTGACGTCATTAAAATGGTGCCAGTTTGAGCTAAGATTTTGGCGTATAAAAAGAGAAGAGAGCTAGATAGAATAAGGGGTATAAGTAAGACCACGTTAATCCAATGGTTTAAATTATTTGGCTATTTAAGCTACAAATAAAACCAATCTGGCAACGATTTCGCCGCCAGATTAGCACCAAAAACATGACAATATTGTTTGGTAAGATTACTGATTAAACACAGGTATTTCTCTTAAAGTGGCAGAACAAAGTCAGCAAGGAGACATCGCTTCCATTTCCGACATTTCACGTTTTAACCGTTCCGATAGTGTCGCTTTTTGATGAGTGTTAAAGTCAAACATAACCACTTGGGCCTCACCTTTAGTAACGACTTTGCCCAACTTTGAACTAAACACCTGATACTCCATATCAAAGCGATCATCGGCGATATTGGTCACACGTGTGCCGATGTGTAAGGTATCTGGATAGGTTACAGGCAAGAAATATTTCGCATTTGTCGATCCAAGCACCGGACCAATATTGGTTTCGTGCATTGATTCCATTAATTGAACTTCATTGAAATATTCTAATCGCGCAATTTCAAAATATCGAAAATAGACCGCGTTATTAACATGATTCAATGCATCCATTTCGCCCCACGCGACTTTAATCTCCGTGATACAAGGAAACACCTTTTCAAACTCTTCTTTCAACATCATTCACTCCATTATTTAAGTCTCTTGCCATCCATGACAGATGAATCAGTCGTCACGATGTTAACAAATTGTTACTTCAAATAATGTAAGTTCAGTCAAGGTTCGTTAACACAATCAATCCGTTCATTCTTAAAGAAAGAACAAGGAGATACCACCGATGGCCGCCAGCGTACCCAATAAGGCACTTTTCCCTATCGGCTCACCTTTCCAGTAGTAAATGAATAAAATAAACAGCGGACTTGTTGCGATAAGGGTCTGAGCGACCGCAGGATTTGCGTGCTTGAGAGCGATTTGCTGTAACCATAGCGCCAAAAAAGTGCCCACAAAAATAGCCAACAGCAATATATAGCGAGATCGCTTTGTTAAGCTTCTGGCGTTGCTTGCGAGCTTAGAGTAAGGTTTTTTCTCTAGAAAAGGGATACAAATCATTACGGTGATAACACCAACAGCAAGACGAATTAACGCACCTAAAAGCGGCGCTATATCACCCGCTACCAGTGCATAATGTGAGATAACCACACCTGTTGCTTGGCACACGCTAGCCAACAAGCCAAAACCAATACCGGATGCAGAAGTCTTTTCACCAATCGTGTTGGGTTTAAACATAACAAACGTCACTGCCAAAGTGGTAATGAGGACACCCAACCAACTTTGCAAACTCAAACTCGCGCCAAGAACGAGTAAAGCAAGAACACCCGACAACGGCGGAGCCAAGGACTCGAGCAAGAGTGTTTTATTTGCACCAATACGCTTGAGAGCCGCAAAATAGGCACTGTCACCTATTGCGATGCCAATAACCCCTGAAATAGCCAATATCATCAGGTGATCAGAGTTAATCGACATCGTTGGCATTGACAGAAATGGCATGACCACCAGCATCATCGCAGAAGCAATCGTCCCTTTTACGATATTGAGCTGTAACGCCGTAAATTGATGACTAAACTGGCTATATATCCACGTTGCTACTGCCCATACTATCGCTGCTGATACCGCAGCCAATTCACCTAAATACATCACCACCTCACTTTTTTATCACTGTATAAAGTGTGACGAACTTAAGCAATAGGCACTGAAGCCAAATCAGATACAACCAGCAGGAAGAAAATGATTAATGTGTCATAGCGTAAATTACTATTTTTCAAATAGATAAAGTATTGCTAATCTATCTTTAATCATAATCAATCAAGGACGAATTATGTTTCTAGATTACTTTGCCCTCGCGCTACTGATCTTTGTCGCCCTCGTTATTTTTTACGGCATCATCGTTATTCACGATATTCCTTACGAAATTGCCAAAGAACGCGATCACCCCCATCAAGATGCTATTCACGTCTCCGGCTGGGTCAGCTTATTCACTTTGCATGCTATTTGGCCGTTTCTTTGGATTTGGGCAACACTCTGGCGTAAAGAACGTGGCTGGGGCTTTCATAAATTAGAAGAAGAGCAACATGATATTCACCATCGTGTCGACGTATTGATTGACCAAGTAAAAAACTTGGAAGAGCAAGTACAGACGTTACAAGCAGCAAAAACGCTGTCAACTGACTCTCTAGTGGTTGAAACTCAGAATACATCTGAAGGAGAGAAATAATGGATCTATTACTCATTCTCACCTACGCCGCACTGTGTATTGCTGTATTTAAAATCTTCAAGATCCCGTTAAACAAATGGACAGTCCCCACTGCCGTACTCGGTGGTGTCGTTCTCATTGGTACTCTAATTCTACTGATGAACTACAACCATCCGTTCACTCAACTCGGTGGGCAGTATTACACTACCACTCCAATCGTGCCGAGTGTTAAAGGCAAAGTGATCGAGGTGAATGCGCAACCGAATACGCCGATGAAAGAAGGAGATATTCTTTTCAAGATCGATCCAACACCATTTAAAGCTGAGTTAATCCGCAAGAAAGCAGCGTTAGTCGCGGCAGAACAAGGAGCATTGCAGTTAGAGTCTCAATTTAAAGAGGCGCAAGCGGGATCAATCAAAGCAGAAGCGGATCGAGATAAAGCCAAACGCGAGTTCGCAAGATACGAAAAAGGCTTCGCTAAAGGCGCGTTTACCGAGCAACAAGTAGATACTCGTCGTCAAGCTTATAAAGCGGCTCAAGCGGGTTTGGAAGCGGCCATCGCCAACACCAAACAAGCGGAATTAGCGTTTACTTCTGAAATCGACGGTGAAAACACCACAGTTGCACAAAGAAAAGCCGAACTAGAGCAAGCTCAGTTTAACTTTGACGAAACCACTGTTAGAGCGCCAACCGATGGCTATGTCACTCAGTTGGCTCTTCGCCCAGGTATGATGGCCGTTCCCATTCCACTGCGTCCAGTCATGACGTTTGTTCATACTGAAGACAAGTTCTATGTTGGTGCATTTCGCCAGAATTCTTTACAGCGATTACAGCCGGGTTTTCAAGCAGAATTTTTATTCCGAGCATTGCCTGGCCGAGTCTTTACAGGTGAAATCGTAGAAGTCATTCCCGCTATTGGTGAAGGCCAAATACAAGCGTCAGGTAGCTTGCTTACTACCAATGCTTTACGCAGTAATGGCCGTACTATGGTAAAACTTCGTATCACGGATGATTTATCGAAATACCATTTACCTATGGGTAGCAATGCTGAAATCGCCATTTATTCTGATAGCTTCACTCATGTGTCTATCATGCGTAAAGTATTGATTAGAATGAAAAGTTGGCAGAATTATTTGTATTTAGATCATTAGAGGCTAAAGGCTAAATAGGAAGTAAATAGCAAAAATCCCGGCAAGTTAATTGCTGGGATTTTTTGTTATCAAAGGTATTAAACTTACTTAAAAGTAGTAGTTAGCTTGCAACCAAGCGACGGTGTCGGCTTTTTGGTCTACCCCTAGCTTATTGTTGCTATTGGCTTTCATGTCGGTAGTGTGCTCTAGCTTGAAACCAACAGACGTCACATCTGAAGTCATCAAACCGCCGCCCACTTCAATCTGATTGACAAACTGCTTACCTTCAACATGATACGTCGTTTTAGGGTTTGCATATAGCCAGTGCCCATCATCAAACGCATACATCGCATACACACCGGCTTGTGCTAGACCGCTGTCTTTCGCCATACCTGAATTGTTTTTGCCATCTTTAGTCGCGGAATAACCTGCAGACAACATTGGGAATACCGTCACCCTCTCAGAAACCGGCATTTTGTATATTAAACCACCGAGTACCGTTGTGTTGTTAACACCACCCAACACATCAACAGAATACCCTAAGCCATCGGTTACATGGAAATAGCGACCGCGGTAATTAAAGCGATCTTCTACTTTGTTCACTTTTGCATCATAGCCAAGATCAAGTTGGAAGATATTGGAGCCTGCTCCATACATCATATTCACTTGGCCTGCACGGTCAGTACCACTCACACCGACAGTGCTGAAACTTGCTGTTGGATCTCCATAATTGATGTCTTCTTTAGGCGCTTCCTGTGCCATTGTTGTTGCGCTTGTCGCACAGATAAGTACTGCTAGAAGTGTCTTTTTCATAATAATGCTCTCTTTCATGGATATCTTGTATGGCTTAATCATCACAAATGAGCTTTAATAGATCGAATTAGTATCTAACGGGTTATCGAATAGGTGGACCAATGCTCAACATGGATCAATTGGCTGCATTTGTTGCAGCTGCCGAAAAAGGCTCTTTCTCTGCAGCCGCAAGGCACCTTGGCAAAAGCCAAAGCTCGGTCAGTATCGGAGTTAACAATCTGGAACTGGATCTCGGCGTAACTTTGTTTGATAGAAGCACAAAATACCCGACCCTAACACCACAAGGTGAGCGTTTGTACGCCCAAGCCAAGGTATTAATACGTCAAGCGGAACGAATTCAAAGCTACGCTCAAGAAGTAGTGAATGAGGTGGAGGGCGAACTTAAAATTGCGATCGACCCGTTGGTGCCATTTGATGTGATTGATTCGACTTTGGAAAAGCTGGCTCAGCAGTTTCCGTATACTCAAATTCACATAGCGAAATATAACAACGAACAAATAACCAGCTTGTTACTCAGTGAAGAGGTAAATCTCGGGCTACATATTACTCATAAAGGCATACCCGATAATCTGGAGTTCATCGCCATAGAACAAGTAGAGTGGATTTGTGTTTGTAGCCCAGACTCAGAACTCGCCGATATGGACGAAGTTGACAACGAAACCTTGATATCAAAAAGACAAATAGCTTGTGACAGCATGATGATTAACCCGCTATTAAGTGCGACAGGGAAAATTTCTCAAGATATTTGGACGGCATCCGATCAAGACGACATGGTTCGCCTAGTAGAGCAAGGAATTGGCTGGGCATTTTTGCCTAAACAGATGTCTTTGGAAAAACTCGCGCTCGGTACTTTGATTGAGTTCAACCCTGAGTTTAAAAAAACCAATATGCACAGCGTTATCGATCTTATTTGGAAAGCGAACGCGCAGCAAGGTCCAGTGATGCGCTTCTTGTTAAATGAGCTAGCACCCAAAGGTTAAGCGAAACAATAATGATATAAAAAAACCATGGTGACACTAACCACCATGGTTTTAAAATGATTACTTAGCAACCTGATCGTAGGCTTCTACTGCACTGGCTAATTGACTCAAATTCGAATCACACAAGTAAGGTTTTAACGCCTCAAATTTGGCCTCGGGCCAATCGTAGATATTCATCGAAAGCAGCTGTTGTACTGTCTCTTCATCGAAACGGTGCTTGACCAGCTTTGCAGGGCTTCCACCAACGATACTATAAGGTGCAACGTCTTTTGTAACCACGCTGTTTGCCGCTATGATCGCTCCCTCACCAATAGTAACGCCCGGCATGATCATCGCTCGCATTCCTAGCCAAGCGCCATCATGTATGTGCGTATCCCCTTTAGAAACGTACGCTTGGTCGATCACATCCATAAATGGGTATAAACAAAACCAATCCGCTCGGTGAGTATGGTTACCTCCCATGAGGATGACGACCTCTGCACCAATACAGACGTAATCACCAATATGGAGTTTGTCGATCTCCCACCTTGGTTCCCACTCGCGGCTTATTTTATCTCCATGAAGATAGCGAACCACCGACTCTTCGAACCCGTTGTCCCAGCAATCACTGTAGTAACTGTGTTTACCTTTAACGGTGATGTTTTCGTTCGTTACCACTTCATGCAGTAACTGGAATTTAGACCAATGTTTTTCTTTCATGACAAGATTCTCTGTATAGATTTAAACTTTTGCCACGGAACGTTATGCCAATTAATAAACTGACAGTAACAGTGGCGATATGTTCACGCTCAGAACACATCGCGTCAAACGATTCGGGGATGATTCAATAGTGGATTCATCAGCAACCTCTCTTTGTACTTTACCTGCACTTTACTCGTTTCTAAAAGAAAGTGCTTTTCATCAATTATAGATTACCTAAATAATCTCTTAGACAAAGCCGCACCAAGGCTGAGCGCTCTTTTAGGAATCAAGTTAAGTGAGATAATAAAAAATCCCACGTTGACTAGACGTGGGATTAGGTAACCAATTATAGGGGGCTAAAAAATCTCGGATATGAATATTTTTTAGCATTTTTGGTTGGTTTTAGTATGCATAACATTGGAAAACAATAAAAGAGTAATAATCAAACCTTTACATTTCCCCTTTTAAATCACAAGTTGTTTGAATTACGGACATTCCTGAGGAAATTTACAATGTAAATCTTCTATTGAACTTAATGTCTACCTTAACCAGTGCCATTAAGCCACTTCATGCTGTTCTTGTTGCTCTACCGCAACAGCAAGTGCTACCGTTGCGCCTACCATAGGGTTGTTGCCCATTCCAATGAAGCCCATCATGGCAACATGCGCAGGTACAGAGGAGCTGCCAGCAAACTGGGCATCTGCATGCATTCTGCCCATCGTATCCGTCAAACCATACGAAGCAGGGCCTGCTGCTACATTATCGGGATGAAGTGTACGGCCAGTCCCCCCTCCTGAAGCCACTGAAAAGTACGATTTTCCTTGATTGAGCCTTTCTAATTTATACGTACCTGCAACAGGGTGTTGAAATCGAGTAGGGTTAGTCGAGTTACCCGTTATACTCACATCAACGTCTTCTCTGTGCATGATTGCCACGCCTTCTCTGACATCATCAGCCCCGTAACAGAGAATGTCGCCACGTAAACTTTTCGAAAAACGTTTACGACTGACTTCGTTTAGCTCCCCAGTTTCATAATCGTATTCAGTTCTTACATAAGTAAAACCATTTATGCGAGAGATAAGGTAAGCGGCATCTTTACCCAATCCATTTAGGATCACTTTTATGGGTGTTTTACGTGATTTATTGGCGTTCAGTGCAATTTTTATTGCCCCTTCGGCGGCTGCAAATGACTCATGACCCGCTAAAAACGCAAAACACTTTGTTTCTTCATTTAGCAAACGGGCAGCAAGAGCCCCATGACCTAGTCCAACACGCCTTTGAGCAGCAACACTGCCTGGTTTACAAAATGCCTGCAGGCCCTCACCAATACTTAATGCCGCAGATTCAGCATTTTGATTGTGTCGGAAGAGCGCGAGAGCCGTACCCAAGGTATACGCGTCACATGCATTATCAAACGCAATGGGCTGTGTATCGAGCACCATTTTTTTAGCATCAATGCCGTTAGATAAACAGTATTGGTATGCCTGTTCTATGGTACAAAAATTCATGTCTTTTAGAATTTGGATCGCTTGATTGTTCATAATAGAGCCTCTGATTACGCGTGACGTGGGTTAATGGTTTTAACGGCTTCATCGAAACGACCGTATGTTCCTTTTGCCTCGGCCATGGCACTTTCGGCCGATTCCCCTTGACCAATCAGAGCCATCATTTTTCCTAGGTTCAAATATTCATATCCGATAATTTCATCGTCTTCATCTAACGCTAACTCGGTGACATAACCTTCCGCTAATTCCATATAACGCGCTCCTTTAAGGCGTGTGGAATAGCTTGTACCAACTTGGCTTCTTACGGTTTTACCTAAGTCTTCTAACCCTGCACCAATTTCTAATCCATCTTCAGAAAATGCGGATTGGGTACGACCGTATACAAACTGCAGGAAGATTTCTCTCATCGCGACATTGATTGCATCACACACCAAATCTGTGTTTAGTGCTTCTAGAATCGTTTTTCCAGGCAAGATTTCTGAGGCCATGGCTGCGGAATGCGTCATACCTGAGCACCCAATTGTTTCAATAAGCGCTTCTTCAATAAGACCTTGCTTGACGTTAAGCGTAATTTTGGCTGCACCTTGCTGAGGAGCACAAGTGCCAACCCCATGACTTAAGCCCGAAATAGCGATCACATCCGTTGGACGAACCATTCGACCTTCGACTGGAATTGGCGCAGAGAGATGTAAATCGCCCCGCTGAATTGGGCACATGGATTGAATATCTGAAGAGTATTGCATGCTGCTTTCCTATGGTAAGGAAAACAAGTGTGGTTGTGGCGTTATTCCCACAGAACGATAAGCAATCTACATTGCTACACCAACAGATACACCTGTTTTCGTTTCTGTAGGAGTCATCAGCCAAATTGGCGGTTAAGTAGGTGGAACCCCATCACCTGTGGAACCTATAGTAGATCTAGATCACCTTTTTGTGCAACTGCCTTATTAGAGCAATTTCTCATATTAATAATTTCTTAATACTCAATTGAACATATGGCCACTTTACCGCTCCGCTAGATCATCGAGTAGGGTGAGGCGTCTCCGCCTCATCCCTCTCACAGAACCGTACGTACGGACCTCGTATACGGCTCATGCACATTTCCATTCAGCATAATGGCTGAACACATATCCTGTCCTAACGTGTTCAAGATTCACTAATCCAAGGTCGTTAAACCATTGATTTGGCATCGAGTAACTGGCTAATGGACTCGCAGCATTTCTCCAACTATCCATACAGATATACCTGAATGACCCTTCGTAACCTAGCTGTCTTAGCCTGCGGTGGAGTCGGGTCGGTTTTTTCCATAATCGTAGTTGGACGCTGCGAAGTCTTCGCCTTAACCACGCGGCCAGTTTCTTAAACTCCCTGTTGGCATTCGCTATTCGAAAGTACTGGCTGAACCCTCTCAGAAGTGGATTCAGTTGTTTAATGACTTCTAACAATGGCTTACCGCCATTGCGTCTTGTCACTCGCTTCAACTTTCCTTTGAACGTCGACATTTTCTTTGGCTGAATACGGCTATAATGGCTACCGATTTCTATTCCAAGGAATTTCACACCTTCGCCGCTGTGCGCTATGTGTGATTTGGTTTCGTTCACCGTTAACTTGAGCTGTTTTTCCAGGACCTTCGTTGCCTGTACTTGCGCATTTTCTGCACCTTTACGGCTGCGACAGAAGATCAGTATGTCGTCGGCATAACGGACTATTCGATGTCCTCGCTTTCGCATCTCTTGATCAAACGCATCCAGATAGATGTTCGCTATCAGTGGGCTTATTACTCCACCTTGCGGACTACCTATCTCGGTATGCTGCCACTCTCCATCAACCATTACGCCACTTTTCAGGAACTGTTTGATGAGCTCCAGTACGCTACTGTCTGTGACTCGTTTCTTAATGCTTTTTAGAATAAGCTCGTGGTCGAGCTTATCGAAGCACTTCGATAAGTCCATATCTACGACGTGTTGCATTCCGTATCGACGGATGAACATCGTCGCTTTGTTTATAGCATCGTGACAACTTCGATTCGGTCTATACCCAAAGCTGGATGGGTGAAACTGCTCTTCGAAGATTGGGGTTAATAGATCATTTAGAGCTTGTTGGACAACTCTATCCCGTACTGTTGGGATCCCAAGTAATCGCACCCCACCATCATCTTTCGGTATTTCTACCCGTCTGACGGGTTGAGGGGTGTATCGCTTGGTTTTGAGTTCCAGAAGAAGTTGATCTAGGTTATCACTCAGATTTTGGGCGTAATCGCTTAGGCTCTGCCTATCTATTCCGGCCGCGCCTTTCGCTTTCCACACTTTTTTAAATCCTTTATAGAGTCGCTCTTTGTGGAGCAAGTGACCATATAAACTGTAGTAAACTCTCAACTTTTTCCTTTAGATTGTGTGCCGTGTGGGGACAAATGCTCTCTCACAGTGTTGGTGTATTTCACTCCACTCTCTAGCCTTCTAGCTCAATGGCAATTTACTAGAGTGAGTCAGAGTTACTCCCTTGTACGGTTTCTCGCTTCAGTGCTTTGCTTTCACAAAGACCGAGACGGAATACCTCGATAGCTAATCAACTTGTATACCACTGAAAAAAAAAACATCTGCTCATCACAGACTTAAAATGTACTTCATCCCTTCGCAACACCAGATTGCTTTTGGCAAAATGTTGTCCCATCAGACGTGTTACTGATGGTCAGCTCAGTTTTATCCTCCACACCATTACTGGGCTTCACCGGCCGAGCTTTACTCACTACTACGGATTCATCTGCCACCTCGCACCAACATAGATCTTGGCTCTCGCCTTGAGTTTATGCTTCCGACGTTTGCTCGGATGTGGTGTCAGGCTTCCCCAGTTACTGCACTGGCTCCCTGTTAACAATGCCACCCTCAAGCACAATCTAGGTCTGATTGAGTATCGGGCTTCACGCTATTTTGCACGCTTACCCACCTAAATTGCCGAATCAGGTTCACTTTCGTTGTGTACTGTTAACTTCCTATCGCTTCCTTCAAACCCTGCCGTTGGCCAGCAACGCCCTTGCGATTCGGATTATCTTCCCCTCAATCAGGGTGATTTAGGCTTCTTTCAGCCTAATGGGTTTGCCAGCTTCGCTGGGCAAACAAAAAAAGGAAGCACTCTCGAGCTTCCTTTAATTCAAAGAACGTCAAACATTAACGATGCCTAAGTAGCGGATACTTGGTTTTCGCTGCCTAACGCAGACGCATACGCATACGCATACGCATACGCATGAGATTTAATCACAAACCTCAAGCGGATCAACATAAACAATGCCGCCACCGTGAGACCCGAGATAATACCAATCCAAAAGCCAACCTCTCCCATTGCAGGACCTGCGAGATCCGACATCCCTAAGATAATACCCAAAGGCAATGCGACGCCCCAATATGCAAATACTGCGAAGATCATCGGTATTTTAGTATCTTTGTAACCTCGAAGTGCACCATTGGCCGACGTTTGAATAGCGTCGCTAACTTGATATACAGCAGTGTATACAAGCAGCAAACTCGCCGTTGAAGCGATGACAGGATCAGACGTATATAGACCGATTAGCCACTCAGGGAAGAGTAAAAGCCCGCTCACCGAAATCAACGACAGCAATACGGCAACAATGATTCCGACGTGACTTCGATGAACCGCTCCTCGGTTATCTTTTGCACCTAACGCATGCCCAACTCGTATGGTAATACCAAATGACAGACTCATCGGGATCATGTAAGTCATACTTGATATGTTCAAAGCAATTTGGGCTGCAGCGACGTTTTCGGCACCTATTCGGCCAATAAGCAACGCAATCACAGCAAAAATGCTGCCACAGATCGCTATGTTCAAACCAATAGGGAATCCTAGTTTGAGCATATGTACAATCTCGTCTTTTCTTGGCTTTATATCACTAGTATCAATCACTTTTTTATAGTGATGGTGTGACTTTATGTAGCTAATGAGCATGAAAGACATCAACCAAAACACCAAACTGGTCGCGACTCCACAACCTACTGCGCCCATCGCTGGTAAGCCAAATTCACCATAAATCAGTATGTAATTCGTGGGTATGTTTATCAGTAAACCAATTACCGAGATGATCATCGGTGCACGAGTGTTATTCATGCCCTCACAAAAACCATTCAGCACATAGAACAGCGCAATACCAGGAACGCCAAAGGTCAAGGCAACCGCATAATCGCTCGCGATAGGGACAATTTCTGGTGCCACTCCTATGGCATTAAGAATATTTTCGGCTTGCAGTAAGTACACGATTAATAGCGTACTGACCGCTGTCGCTATCCAGATCATTTGGAACAATTCAATGGATATTTTCTGAAAGTCTCTAGCACCACGATGAAACGCAACAACCGGTGTTAACGCCATTATGATTCCGCGTAACAGTAGTGAAACCGGGATCCATAGGCTGGCACCTAGCGCGATAGCAGCAAGATCGACAGGGCTAACTTGGCCGGCCATTGTCGTGTCCACAAAGCCCATTGCTTGGGTAGCCAGTTGGGTAAAAATGATTGGAATAGAAAGTTGTAAAAGAGATCCTGATTCGGTCAAGAATCCAGATTTAGATGTATTCGAGTTAGGCATAGTACTTAGAACACCAATATAAATGCACCAAAGGAGGCAGGATAGCGTGGATGCATTTTAGGGTGTGCCCTTGGGGCGGCAGGCAATGTAGATGAGTTACGCAGGATTATCAAGCAAGGAATTGTTAGACAACGCATCATCACAACCGCAACAGCACAAGGTTTCATTGTCTCTGATTTTAAAATCTCATAATATTCAGAATGATAGATGGTTTACATTACAATTTGTTCTGTGAAGCGCGCCGAAAATAAATCTTTACCCTGATTTTGAATAAGGTTGTTCATCTAAGATAACGGTTCTTAATTTGATGGAGCAGCACATGTATCCCGACGTCATTTTACTTAACGGAACCGGCAGTAGTGGAAAAACCAGTGTCGCAAAGATTTTGCAAGAAACGCTAAAAACTCAGTACTTGAACTTCAGCATTGATAGCGTTTTGTATGCTTTACCACCCACCGATTTACAAGCCATGATACAAGGTGCGCCGATCACAAGAGATGGCTACGATTACGCAAACTTAGTCAAAGGCTATCACTTATGTCTTCCGGGTTTAATCCAAGCAAACTGCCGCCTAATCATTGATAACGCTTGGATTGATAAGCAAGAGATAGACGCCTTACTTGCGCTATTAGAGCCATATCATGTCATTAAGATTGGCGTGCATTGCGAGCTTAACGTGGCGAATCAACGAGAAAAAGATCGAGGCGACAGAGCCATCGGTTTAGCCGCCTATGAATACCCTCTTGTCCATCAGAATATCGATTACGATTTAGTGGTTGATACCAGCACTAAGTCACCAGAACAGGCAGCAGAGGAGATTGTCGCGTTTTTGAAACATAACTAGCCCGTTTCAATCGCGAATTGGGCACGTGTTAAAGATAGATCTCCAATGATTAAGGCCAAAATCCCTATTTGATTTTGGCCTTAATTTAACCTTTTGAACGTTCAAAATGAGTTCATTAATCAACTTTAAACGCTTGTTGTTGGAACAGCTGGTCAACAATGTCATGTGAAGATGACGTCGCTGAGATATCAAGCCCAGAGAGATCCAGATTGTTCATTTCAATGTTATCGATCTGCCCCGAATCAGAGGTGATCTTAATTGCTATTTGGTCATCGCCATCGTACGTTGCTTCAACATGCGCAAGCAAATTATCCATCGGAGACTTCGATGCATCATTCGAAAGAATATCGCTCACATCGAGCTTATCTTGACCAAATTTAAAGTCTGTAATGACATCAGTAGACTCAGAGTCACTCAGCGAAGCTCGGTCAAAAACGAATACGTCTTGCCCGCTGCCACCTGTCAAGATGTCATCTCCGAGACCGCCATTGAGTATATCATTGGCGTCACCTCCGATAAGAATATCGTTGCCCGTTCCACCGTGCAGTGAGTCTTCTCCACCTTGACCAAATAACACATCCGCGCCATCAGTACCCAGTAAAGAATTATTGTCGTCATCACCCATTACATGATGTCTTGAGTCTGAGTTGACCTTCTCTGAACCTTCTCCCGTCAATGTCAGGGTAAATAGGTTGTCAGTCACCCCTCCCTTGCCATCGCTCACTTTAAATGAAAAGTTTAAATGTGTTTGCTCGCCATCATTTAGGCTAAAGTCCTTATCTTGAGTAAATCGGTAGCTACCATTGGATTCAATTGCCAGAGTACCAAAGGCCGTTTCTATTTGATACGAACCTTCTAACATGCCCGCCTGAGTCACTAATTCATGATTAGCATCAACGCCAGTTCCTTCGGCGTTTAACAGTGCGAAATCGCCGTCGTTTAGTAAAATAGTCAGTGAATCACCATCAACATCACTGGCACCAGCCAACAGCTCACCTGCAATCGGTGTCGGTGATATATGATTTAAATATTGACCTAGGTTCTCACCTGAATCCGCGTAAATCACTTCGTGACTCAGCTTATCCATCGCTTCTGCTACCTTAGCGTCATCTGAACTTGCAATGCCAATCCCATAGACTTTGGCATCGTTCGCTTTCACATATTCAGCCCAACGCTGATATAACGCATCGGTGGGTGGTGTGCCATCTTTAGGATTTGGCGCTCCATCAGAAATAAAGAATACGGTGTCTTTACTCTCTACTGGCTGTTCGTTTAGGTGTAAGTCCCAATCAAATTTACCATTTTCATCAAGGCCATCTTGCCAAGGAAAACTTGGGTTATCCATTTTGCCCATCACGGTATCCAAGGCTTCGCTGTAGTCGGTGTTCAAGCCTCGGCTGTCTACCCAACACCAGTCATTGACATAGCTGTTAACCTTCGATTTATAGTCCATGCTAGCGGGATCAAGCCCAGCCAGTTCCGGGGGTCGAGTCATGTATTCAAGATCTTTAAGTTCATACCAACCAGCAACTTCAGCCTCACCCGCAAATTTCACCAATCGAACATAGGTATTCGAGTTGCCGCCTTCCGCTATGAGTTTTTCTACCATATCGTGCAAAGCTTCAGCTGCTTTATAAGCGCGAGACTCTTCACGAGGTGCCAAAATCTCATCGGGATTACTATTACCACGAACCGTATTTGATCCGTCAAACGTTCGCGTCATACTGCTTGAAAAGTCGAACACCACCGTTAACTTATTGATCGGTTGATCTTCAACTTCGGCAAACCCTTGAACTGGCGCTGTCGTTGGCGCACTGTTTTCCACCGTATTGAGCGTCACATTGGTTGTATCAGTGTCTTGCCCGTCTGAGGCTTCAACAGTCAATTGGTATTGCTTTTGCGCGTCGTAATCGAGCTCTTCTCCATCACGCAACCAGATTTCACCAGTACGCTGGTTTATTTCGAATTTATTTTCGTCCCCACTGACAATTTTGTAGCTGACAGTATCGTTACCGTCTGGGTCATATGCGTCAATTTTTCCAACGAGAATGCCCGTTTCTTTCTCGTTCACATTAAAGCTGATTTGATCGTCAGTTGGGGCTCCCGTCGCATCTGTACCATGGACTTGGTCTGAATCCGTTGGACTGATGATTTCAGGCGCTCGGTCACGAATGTCGATAACGATTTCACTGTTGGCTGTATCGCCATCAGAATCGACGACAATGACTTTGAAAGTTTCTTTCTGATGCCCAGAAACATTCGATGCCTTGTAGTCGTACCAGCCATTTTCAAAATTGATCGTTAGAAAACCATGTTCTGTTGGTAACTTAGCTAGCGAGCCTTCCTCAAACTGATGCTGAATACCAAATTGATCCGTCTTGAGCACATGACCAGAATCTTTATCAAAATGGTAAACGTCATCGCCTACAGAAATGCTGCGTACCTGTTCAACTTCACCTTGATGCGAGGGACTAATGGTGCTTTGCAGCTGCCCTGAAATGGTCTTGGCAAGTACATCTCCAATATTGGCATCATCTTCGACCACAATCGCAGAACCTTTGTCGGTCGCAATTGGCGTTAAGTATTCCAAAGACGCTCCGGCACCAATGCCTATAGACCAAATATTATTAAACGCATGGCCGTTTGCCGTGATGCCGCTTTCCATCGCCTGTTCAAGAATAAGTTGCTCTTCCGCTTTGGTTGGCGTTACGCGACCATTGAGCAAGTCTTGATAGCGTTGGTCGCTGTCAAAGTCATCGGCCTGCATATTCTTCATCAGATCCGTACGGGCTTTGATATAAAATTGATCAGTTTGATTAGTCCAATTATTAAAATCTGATGGGCTACCATCAGAGATGAAATACAACTGGCTAGTTGTGCCAGCGATTTCATCTTGGCTTTCTTGCTCATTGAGCACGTCATTAACTTGATTGATCGCTTGAGAGTAAGGCGTCCAACCCGCAGGACGAACTGAATCAAAGAATGTATCGATATCATCAACAGATTCAATCCAACCCGACACTTTCCCAGAAGGATAACCACTGTGAGTGGCTATTTTGAGCTTAACATCACCGAGATCATCGTATTTTTCGAACATGTCTTTAATGGCATTTCTTGCTAAATCCCATCGAGTTACGTCCTGTCCATCAGCATTTTTGACGACATCTTTCATAGAACCAGAGGCATCTAATGCAATGATCAAGCTGTTGTTTTGTGGTTCAACATCATTGATGACATGATGTTGATTATTCGCCGTCGGGACGGAGTCGATGACATTAAGGTTCAATGTCGCGGTGTCTGTTTGTGTTCCTACATTAACTGCGATGTTGACTGGTAACGTCAGTGTGTCAGCCCCTTGATCTGGATGATCGATCGGTGCCGACTGTTCAACTTTGTAATGCCCTGTATCGGAATTTAATGTTGCCTTTAAGACTTCGACACGGTCTGCGCCTTGTCCAACAAACCCAGTTAACGTCGCCTTATCACTGCTGACTTCAAATTGAACAGCCTTACCTTCTGAAGTAATTCCAGACAGCGTTTGATTTTCACCAAACTGATAGGTGGCGTCGCTAGCCGAACCAATATCCGCAGAAAGATCACCCTCCGCCTGAACTGGCTGCCCTGTACTCAAGTCAGATTCCGACAATGTTACTTGCGAATCATCCAGAGAAATGGCTTCACCAATAATGGTTACGGTTACGGATGCAGTGTCCTGTAGACCATGTTCGTCTTGTATCGTGTAGTCAAACTTAACATGACGCACCGCGCCAGCTTGGATATCTCGCTGATCGACAGGCAATGTATTCAGATATTTTTCAGAATCAAAGACTAACTTGCCATCTTGTAAGGTTAAGTAGCCATCTTTTGGATAGTCAACAATGGTTATTTTGTCATTTTCTGGATCGCTGTCATTAGCCAGTACGTCGAGCGCTAGTGTGCCCGTACCATGGGTGTGGTAGGCGTCATCAAACGAAGTTAGGTTCGCTTTTACTTCAGTAATGAAATATTCAGAACCTTTCGGATCAACCACACCATCTTTATAGCTGAGCGCCGACATTTCAATGCTATCGAAGTATCGTCCATTCGCATCAACGACAACCATCGGGGAACCACTGCCAGTACCTTCAAATACACCACTAGCGATCACTTCACCCTGATAGTAGGCTTTCCACGTACCGCGTTCTATGCCCGGTTCCCAACTGCCGTGCTTGGTATCCGTCCACAGATTTTTCAATTCAACTTCTGCGTGATTGGCAAGTTGGCCTTCAGCAAAGCTAAATCGTACCGCTTCACTTTGTTCTGTCGCGTCGTCGTAGCCTATTTGCTTGTTTTTGACTTGATCGGTTCCGGTATCTAGACCCGAATTAACGCCAAACTTACTGGTACCACCATCGCCATCGTAATCCGCCTTTGTCGCGTCTGCGGTTTTTGCACCTGTTTTGGTATCGATTACGTAATAGCTGACTTGGATATCCTTATGGCTATCCCAGTTACTCGCATCTAGAGTTTTTGTTTCAGTAGTCAATCCCTGATCATCAACGGCAATAGGGGCTTCGTTGATGTCTTTCACGACTACGTCTACTTTCGCTGTGTCTTTCAAGCCATCTGAATCGACAACTTCTACATCAAGTTGATAGCTCGGCGTGCTTTCATGATCGAGCGATACACCAGACTTGAGGCTAACTACGCCACTGACGCTATCAATTTCAAACAGATCGGTATGGTTGGTTAACACATAAGACAGAGTGTCACCGTTATCATTATCAAACGCTTTTACTGTGCCAACTTCTGCACCAGCACTGTTCTCATTCACTTCGAATTGGTACGTATCAGCATCCGCTTGCCCCTGTGCGTTCAGTCCTTTTGCGTCGTTCGCACCACTGATGAATTCTGGCTTATCATCCGAACCCTTAATGGTTACTTTTACTTCGTGCGTCGTGCCATCTGCTGACGAAACGGTGATAGTTCGAACGATTGGCTTGCTGTCGGCGTCGAGTGCTTGAACATCTGCGTGATTATTGTTGAGTTTGTATGTCCACTCGCCTGTTTCGTCAATGCTGAACGAGCCGTAGTTGCCATCGGCGACGTTGGTTTGAGTGATGAACACGGCTTCGCCTGCGTCTGGGTCAACCACGTTCAAGTTGCCAGAAGTGGTCAGCGTCACGTCTTCTTGCACTGCACCGGCATCATCCGCCGGGGTGTTTGGTGTGATCACGGCTTTGTCGTCGGTGCCTGTGATCGTGACCGTCACTTCATGGGTCGTGCCATCGGCAGAAGATACGGTGATCGTTCGAACGATTGGCTTGCTGTCGGCATCCAAAGCTTGTACGTCTGCATGAGTATTGTTAAGCGTGTATGTCCACTCGCCAGTTTCATCGATGCTGAACGAGCCGTAGTTGCCATCAGCGACGTTGGTTTGAGTAATGAATACGGCTTCGCCTGCATCTGGGTCAACCACGTTCAGGTTGCCTGATGTCGTTAGCGTCACATCTTCTTGCACTGCGCCAGCATCATCCGTCGGGCTGTTTGGTGTGATCACCGCTTTGTCGTCGGTACCTGTGATGGTGACCGTCACGTCGTGAGTGGTGCCATCAGCCGAAGATACGGTAATAGTACGAACGATTGGCTTGCTGTCGGCGTCTAGCGCTTGTACGTCTGCATGAGCGTTGTTAAGCGTGTATGTCCACTCGCCTGTGTCATCGATGCTGAACGAGCCGTAGTTGCCATCAGCGACGTTGGTTTGAGTAATGAATACGGCTTCGCCTGCGTCTGGGTCAACCACATTCAGGTTGCCAGAAGTGGTCAGCGTCACGTCTTCTTGCACTGCGCCAGCATCATCCGCCGGGGTGTTTGGTGTGATCACGGCTTTGTCGTCGGTACCTGTAATAGTGACCGTCACGTCATGGGTCGAGCCATCGGCAGAAGATACGGTGATCGTTCGAACAATTGGCTTGCTGTCGGCGTCTAGCGCTTGTACGTCTGCATGAGTGTTGTTAAGCGTGTATGTCCACTCGCCAGTTTCATCGATACTGAATGAGCCGTAGTTGCCATCGGCGACGTTGGTTTGAGTGATGAATACGGCTTCGCCTGCGTCTGGGTCAACCACGTTCAGGTTACCAGAAGTGGTCAGCGTCACGTCTTCTTGTACTGCGCCGGCGTCATCCGCCGGGGTGTTTGGTGTGATCACCGCTTTGTCATCGGTACCTGTAATAGTGACCGTCACGTCGTGAGTCGTGCCATCGGCAGAAGATACGGTGATCGTTCGAACAATTGGCTTGCTGTCGGCGTCTAGCGCTTGTACGTCTGCATGAGTGTTGTTAAGCGTGTATGTCCACTCGCCAGTTTCATCGATGCTGAATGAGCCGTAGTTGCCATCGGCGACGTTGGTTTGCTCAATGAACACGGCTTCGCCTGCGTCTGGGTCGACCACGTTCAGGTTACCTGATGTCGTTAGCGTCACGTCTTCTTGCACTGCACCTGCATCGTCATTTGGCGAGCTCGGGGTGATCACGGCTTTGTCGTCGGTGCCTGTGATGGTTACGGTCACGTCGTGAGTCGTTCCATCGGCAGAAGATACGGTAATAGTACGAACAATCGGCTTGCTGTCGGCGTCCAAAGCTTGTACGTCTGCATGAGTGTTGTTGAGTGTGTATATCCACTCGCCAGTTTCATCGATACTGAATGAACCGTAGTTGCCATCGGCCACATTGGTTTGTTCAACGAACACGGCTTCACCTGCGTCTGGGTCAACCACATTTAGGTTGCCAGAAGTGGTCAACGTCACGTCTTCTTGCACTGCGCCTGCATCATCCGCCGGGGTGTTTGGTGTGATCACGGCTTTGTCGTCGGTGCCTGTGATGGTTACTTTCACTTCGTGCGTCGTGCCGTCGGCTGACGAAACAGTAATAGTACGAACGATTGGCTTGCTGTCGGCATCCAAAGCTTGAACGTCTGCATGAGCGTTGTTTAGCGTGTATGTCCACTCGCCTGTTTCATCGATGCTGAACGTGCCGTAATTACCATCGGCAACGTTGGTTTGAGTGATGAAGACCGCTTCGCCTGCGTCTGGATCAACCACGTTCAGGTTGCCTGATGTCGTTAGCGTCACGTCTTCTTGCACTGCGCCTGAATCATCCGTCGGGCTGTTTGGTGTGATCACCGCTTTATCGTCAGTGCCTGTGATGGTGACCGTCACTTCATGAGTCGTGCCATCGGCCGAAGCAACGGTAATAGTACGAATAATTGGCTTGCTGTCAGCGTCTAGCGCTTGTACGTCTGCATGAGTGTTATTGAGCGTGTATGTCCACTCGCCTGTTTCATCGATGCTGAACGAGCCGTAGTTACCATCGGCGACGTTGGTTTGAGTGATGAATACGGCTTCGCCTGCGTCTGGGTCAACCACATTCAGGTTGCCAGAAGTGGTCAGCGTCACGTCTTCTTGTACTGCGCCTGCATCATCCGTCGGGCTGTTTGGTGTGATCACCGCTTTATCGTCGGTACCTGTGATGGTTACTTTCACTTCGTGCGTTGTGCCGTCTGCTGACGAAACAGTAATAGTACGAACAATTGGCTTGCTGTCTGCATCCAAAGCTTGAACGTCTGCATGAGTATTGTTTAGCGTGTATGTCCACTCGCCTGTGTCATCGATGCTGAACGAACCGTAGTTGCCATCGGCGACGTTGGTTTGAGTGATGAACACGGCTTCGCCTGCGTCTGGATCAACCACGTTCAGGTTGCCAGAAGTGGTCAGCGTCACGTCTTCTTGTACTGCACCAGCATCATCAGTTGAGCTGTTTGGTGTGATCACCGCTTTATCGTCAGTCCCCGTGATAGTTACCGTCACGTCGTGCGTAGTGCCATCGGCCGAAGATACGGTGATCGTTCGAACGATTGGCTTGCTGTCGGCGTCTAGCGCTTGTACGTCTGCATGAGTATTGTTGAGTTTGTATGTCCACTCGCCTGTTTCATCGATGCTGAACGAGCCGTAGTTGCCATCGGAGACATTGGTTTGCTCAACGAACACGGCTTCGCCTGCATCTGGGTCAACTACGTTCAGATTGCCAGAAGTGGTCAGCGTCACGTCTTCTTGTACTGCACCAGCATCATCCGTTGAGCTGTTTGGTGTGATCACCGCTTTATCGTCAGTACCCGTGATAGTTACCGTCACGTCATGGGTCGTGCCATCGGCCGAAGATACGGTGATCGTTCGAACGATTGGCTTGCTGTCGGCGTCTAGCGCTTGTACGTCTGCATGAGTGTTGTTAAGCGTGTATGTCCACTCGCCAGTTTCATCGATGCTGAACGAGCCGTAGTTGCCATCAGCGACGTTGGTTTGAGTGATGAAGACGGCTTCGCCTGCGTCTGGGTCAACCACGTTCAAGTTGCCAGAAGTGGTCAGCGTCACGTCTTCTTGCACTGCACCGGCATCATCCGTCGGGGTGTTTGGTGTGATCACCGCTTTGTCGTCGGTGCCTGTGATGGTTACTTTCACTTCGTGCGTCGTGCCGTCGGCTGACAAAACAGTAATAGTACGAACGATTGGCTTGCTGTCGGCATCCAAAGCTTGAACGTCTGCATGAGCGTTGTTTAGCGTGTATGTCCACTCGCCTGTTTCATCGATGCTGAACGAACCGTAGTTGCCATCGGCCACATTGGTTTGAGTGATGAACACGGCTTCGCCTGCATCTGGGTCAACCACGTTCAGGTTGCCTGATGTCGTTAGCGTCACGTCTTCTTGCACTGCGCCAGCATCATCCGCCGGGCTGTTTGGTGTGATCACCGCTTTGTCGTCGGTGCCTGTGATGGTGACCGTCACGTCGTGAGTGGTGCCATCAGCAGAAGATACGGTGATAATACGAACAATTGGCTTGCTGTCGGCGTCTAGCGCTTGTACGTCTGCATGAGTGTTGTTGAGTGTGTATGTCCACTCGCCTGTTTCATCGATGCTGAACGTCCCGTAGTTACCATCGACCACATTGGTTTGAGTGATGAACACGGCTTCGCCTGCGTCTGGGTCAACCACGTTCAAGTTGCCAGAAGTGGTCAGCGTCACGTCTTCTTGCACTGCACCGGCATCATCCGTCGGGCTGTTTGGTGTGATCACCGCTTTATCGTCAGTACCTGTGATGGTGACCGTCACGTCGTGAGTGGTGCCATCAGCCGAAGATACGGTAATAGTACGAACGATTGGCTTGCTGTCGACGTCGAGCGCTTGAACATCCGCATGGTCGTTGTTGAGCGTGTATGTCCACTCGCCAGTTTCATCGATGCTGAATGAGCCGTAGTTGCCATCAGCGACGTTGGTTTGAGTAATGAAGACGGCTTCGCCTGCATCTGGGTCAACCACGTTCAGGTTGCCAGAAGTGGTCAGCGTCACGTCTTCTTGTACTGCACCAGCATCATCCGTTGAGCTGTTTGGTGTGATCACCGCTTTGTCGTCGGTACCTGTGATGGTGACCGTCACGTCGTGAGTGGTGCCATCAGCCGAAGATACGGTAATAGTACGAACGATTGGCTTGCTGTCGGTGTCTAGCGCTTGTACGTCTGCATGAGTGTTGTTAAGCGTGTATGTCCACTCGCCAGTTTCATCGATGCTGAACGAGCCGTAGTTGCCATCGGCCACATTGGTTTGCTCAACGAACACGGCTTCGCCTGCGTCTGGGTCAACCACGTTCAGGTTGCCAGAAGTGGTCAACGTCACGTCTTCTCGCACTGCGCCAGCATCATCCGTCGGGGTGTTTGGTGTGATCACCGCTTTGTCATCGGTACCTGTGATAGTGACCGTCACATCATGGGTCGTGCCATCGGCCGAAGATACGGTGATAGTTCGAACAATTGGCTTACTGTCGGCGTCTAGCGCTTGTACGTCTGCATGAGTGTTATTGAGTGTGTATGTCCACTCGCCTGTTTCGTCAATGCTGAACGAGCCGTAATTGCCATCGGCCACGTTGGTTTGCTCAACGAACACCGCTTCGCCTGCGTCTGGGTCGACCACGTTCAGGTTACCTGATGTCGTTAACGTCACGTCTTCTTGCACCGCACCGGCATCATCCGCCGGGCTGTTTGGTGTGATCACCGCTTTGTCGTCGGTGCCTGTGATGGTCACGGTCACGTCGTGGGTCGTGCCATCGGCAGAGGATACTGTGATCGTGCGAACAATTGGCTTGCTGTCGGCGTCTAGCGCTTGTACGTCTGCATGAGTGTTGTTGAGTGTGTATGTCCACTCGCCTGTTTCATTGATGCTGAACGAGCCGTAGTTGCCATCGGTCACGTTAGTTTGAGTGATGAAGACGGCTTCACCTGCGTCTGGATCAACCACGTTCAGGTTGCCTGATGTCGTTAACGTCACGTCTTCTTGCACTGCGCCTGCATCGTCATTTGGCGAGCTCGGTGTAAGTTCGGCTTTATCGTCGGTGCCTGTGATGGTGACCGTCACGTCGTGGGTCGTGCCATCGACAGAGGATACGGTAATGGTACGAACAATCGGGTCACTATCGGAATTCAATGATTGAATATCAACGTGATCATTATTTAGCTGATATGTCCAATTACCGTTCCTATCAATGCTAAAGGAACCGTAGTTACCATCAGCGACATCAGTTTGAGTATTAAATACCGCTTCATTTGGGTTACGATCAATTACGTCTAGTTTCCCGCCCGTTAACAAAATTTCGTCTTCTACGACTTTGCCTTGATCACCGCCATTAATACTTGGTTTTACAATAGCGGGAGTTGCACCGATTTCAGTGTTTGTTATTTCCCCACGAAACAAATCAAACAAAGCGCTTTGCTGTGCTACAGGAAAACCGGATGTTTCAAAAAATGTACTTGCTAGTACTTCTGCTCCAGTTCGCTCTATCGTGCCTGAAGTCGTTAAGCTCGATCCACTCTCTGCACCTGCAGCGGACGCAAACTCTTCCCCCAGTTGGGTTGGATCCTCTCCCGATTGTAATGCATCTATAATAGCGGCAATGTCGGACGATATATTCGTACTACCTTCATCTTGAACAACTTCGGCTCCGACAAAGGTTTGATCAGCGAGAGTCTCAACAATGACTTCCCCAGGATACAGAATCTCTCCTTGCTCCAAAACTTTAATGTTTCCGTCCAACCCGATAACAACAACTGTTTTTAAAGCTAATTCTGTTTTTTTGATCAAAATCTTGTACCCCGGTAGAACCAAAATAAAACTAAAAATCGCTAAATATAAATATTTAGCGTCTATTAAATAATCATTATTTGAATAACGCGTAATTTATCATTAAGTCCACCACTTAAAACATGCACTTTTGGGTTAAATAAATTTCATGTTTTAAATTCGTTTAAATCTTCCTCATAAAAACATATTTTAATAAGGCAACACCGAATCTAATTAGGCTCGTACTTAAATAATTACTTACCTCGCAGCAAGTAATTAAAACTTAATTCCCAAAAAGAATTAACCTTAGGTGATTTAACCCCCTAGAAATTAGAGCTTAATAATAAATTTATTATTTTATATTTGGAGACATCCAGTGAAGTTTTCTTCTCTTAGTGTATTGCTTTGTGGGCTATTGATTTCCCTATCAAACAATGCGCAAACCTTAGAGCAAGCCGTATCTATAACGTTGGCAACCAACCCTCAGATCAAGAGTGCCTTCAATGAATACATGAGCTCTAAACATACGATAGATATCTCGTCCGGAGCGTATAAACCCGACATCAACCTTGATGCTGGCGTTGGATATGAGCACATTAACCCAGCGGATTCAACATCGAGAAAATCTACTGATTTAACAAGAAAAGATGCGTCACTGACTTTATCTCAACTCATTTGGGATGGTTCAAAAACATTAAATGATATTAATCGAACCACTGCGGATGCCGAATCAGTACGCTATCAACTATTAACCACAGCACAAAACACTTCATTAGAAGTTACTCAAGTATATTTGGAAATCTTGAAGTCAACTGAAGTATTAGCACTGTCTGAAAGCAATCTAAGCACTCATAGAAAAATCTATAAAGATATAAAAAGACGAACAGATTCAGGTATCGGTTCAACAGCGGACTTAACACAAGTAAAAGCTCGTTTAGCGAAAGCAAACAGTAATGTTTTAGCGGCAAAGAATAATCTGCGCGATGCACAAACAATGTACATACGTTTGGTTGGGCAGCATCCTCAATCATTAGTATTTCCTAAGGTTGATCAGAACTTTGTTCCAACAGACTTAGAGCAAGCCATAGCGCTCGCACATGAGAATCACCCAGTAATCAAGATAGCTCAGGCCGATGTAGAGTCTGCAAACTTTCAGTACCAACAATCCAAGGGCAATAACTTTCCAGCTATTTCATTTGAAGCAGCACAAACCTGGAGGGATGATGCCGGAGGTATTGAAGGTAGCAGCGATGAACTCTCTGCAATGTTGCGTCTTCGGTACAATCTATACAACGGTGGCAGTGATTCTGCCAACATTGATAAAAATGCTTACCAAATCAACAAAGCGAAAGATCTAAGGGCGAGTGCTTTTCGCAATGTAGATGAAGGGCTGCAGTTGGCATGGAGTGCATTAGATTTGACCTCTCAGCAAAAAATATTCTTGTCGCAGCATGTTGATGCGGCATCAGACACAGTCATCGCTTACGAGAAACAATATCGAATAGGTAAACGAACACTACTCGATTTACTCAATACGGAAAACGAGCTGTTCGAATCACGAAAAGGCTACGTCGAAGCACACTACGCAGAACAATACGCAAAGTACCGAATTCTAACGTCTACAGGCATGTTATTGAGCGCACTAAGAGTCGACATTCCTAAACAATGGAATCAAAAGGAAGAATATTAATCATGTATAACAAATTAGCCCTACACACGACTTCCCTGATCAGTATTTGCCTTGCCACAAGCGCCATCGCAAATGAGATTGACTATATTCCAACACCAAGTGCCGTACAAATTGCCGATTTAAATGATGATGACAACGATGGGGTAATCAATGCTCCGACTTATGCTTGCAAACGCCAACGGGTGCAGAAGTCGACAACGATGGGTGTGAAGCCTACGTCGAATCAGAGGAAACATATCAGCTTAAAATTTTGTTCAATAATGATTCAGATAAGATTGAAAGAGGGTTTGAGCAACAAATCAAAGGGCTTGCTAATTTTTTGGAGATCTATTCATCAACGTCTGTAGAAATACAAGGTTACGCAAGCAGAGTCGGCGGCGCTGCTCACAATCTAGAACTGTCAATTCGTCGGGCTAATAGTGTTCGTGACACGTTAATTGGGTTTGGCATCGATGAACAACGTGTAAAGATTGTCGGCTATGGCGATACAGTCTTAAGTCGCTTAGGATCTGATGAAGCGACCCACGCGGGAAATCGACGCGTCACAGCAACCGTTGTAGGGCATAAAGGGAACGTCAAAGATGAATGGACGATCTTTACCACTATCCCAAAGCAAGATTAATTGACGGGCATAGAGTGTGGGTGTCGCTCATCCACATTCTATTTATTGAAACATATACAGAATGGAAAAACAGGAATCAATTAAACAAGTTACAATCATAATGAAAATGTATATAAAAAGAATAATCATTAGTATTACGAAATTAAATTAACCTGATTTAATCAGCCTTATCACCTTATTGTTAACCTAATTATTTGAAAATATTGCTACATTTACTCCGTTTGATTGAAATATTTTAGTTATAATAAAAGTAGAACACTTTTATGTTTCGCCTTTTTATTTATTTTCAAGCTTGCTTTACATAAACACCATCTAATATATAAAGTGCTTTGTTGCTAACTCGAGTAACTAAAAGCCAAATAAGCCTAAAAATGGCAGAGCTCAATTATGACCGAAACATGTCTTCGCCGACTAAATCAATTACTAAAGAAATACAACCAGGCGCATATATACTCTACTAGCCTTGACGATTTAGAATGCGCGTTTTCCACTTCTCGCCGTAACACATCCAATATACTTAAGATGCTCAATAATCTCGGTTGGATTTACTGGAAACCCGGTATCGGCAGAGGAAAAGCAAGCACACTCAAGATAACGATCTCATTACACCAAGCTGTATTCAAAACAATTGAAAAAGAGCTGAAATCAGGAAATTTTGATCAAATAGGTAAGTTAGTGGAAACTTACCAAGCCGTCGCAGCGAGTGCTCTCAACCAAGCGATGGAGCAAGCAACTCGCAGCCAAGAAGAACGTAACGCTCTCATCATTAGCCAGTACCCTTGGGTAAATCAACTGCACCCTGCAAAAACTTACCGATTTTCTGAATTACAAGTAATACGAAGTTTGTACGACACCTTGCTCAAAATCGATTCTAGTGGAGAAATCAGAACCCACTTGGCCTGTGAGTACGAAGTTGTTGATGCGTGCATATATTTATGGCTAAGACCTGACATTCGCTGCCACGACGGTCTCATTTTGACTGTTGAAGACGTGATACATAGCCTAGTTAACATTAAAGAAGAAGATGGCCCCGTCAAGGGACTATTTAATCAAATAGAAGAGGTGAGCTTCGACGCTAGCAAGGGCGCTATTGTCATTCGTTTGGAACGACCTAACCCCTTGTTCGTATACTGTTTGGCAATCGCAAATGCCTCTATTTATGCAAAGCGGACAATAGATCACAACGACCAGCGTTGCGCAGCCATAGGCTCTGGACCATTTAGCTTAGAGCATTGGGATAACGATAAATTAGTCCTGACTAAACACCAAAACTACTTTTCTAAACGTGCATTACTACAAAAAATCACCTTGTCACACCAAGGCGAAGAGTTAAGCAAACATATTCGTTATAACAAGCAAGAAAGTGAAACCGAAAGCCACCTTATTCAAGCCTTCTCTTACTTATCGGTGAATCACAGACAAGAAAATCCTGTACCGCTCGGAACGTGGCAAGCACTGTTTAACTATATCGAACATAAACGCTATGAATTTAAAGGCCATTGTGACCTCAAGCCAACGTGCTTAGTGAGTAATGAAGATGGACACAGCGAGCATCACCCTGTTCCACAACTCGAAGGTCATATCGTGTTAACCCATCCCAAATGGACGATAGATTACTTAGACAAACTAACTCAGTGGCTAATCGGTGTTATTGAAGAGACCGGGCTAACAATCAGTACCGTTGAATTATCCGATGCTAGCAGGCCGCAAATTATGAGAGAGCAGGCTGACCTATTTTTCGTCGAGGACCTCGTCGAGCAGCCTACAGAGTTTGGCTTCTATGACTGGCTGCTAACCGGCTCGGCCATGCGGTTCGCATTTAATGAGGAAGCATTAGAACATCATGTTAGCAACGTTCAGCACACCCTTAGTCACGGTGATATAAAATCTCAGCTTGAAAAACTACTTAAGAGCCTCAGAAAAAACTGCACGGTGTTGCCTCTTTTTTGGGGACAAGAAAGCGTTACAAGTGCCAAAGAAGTCAGCGGTATCCAGATAGGAAAGACCGGTTATAGTGATTTCTATAAGCTGTGGATCAAATCAAATTGATCTAAAAACAAGTAATACAGGTGCACTTTCTGTCAGATCTTTATTTTCCTGTTGAATTATCCTTGCGTTAACCATAAGGAGTTAATATGAAAAGACAAGGATCATTAGACGGAATTAGAGGCATTCTATTATTTTTAATGACCATCAATCATCTAGTTTGGATGAGTGTTGGTCAAACCAAGTTACAGTATTTTACCCTACAACCGTTCGGGCAAGTCGGTGCAGCAGAAGGGTTCATCCTTCTCTCCGGCTTACTCGCAGGGATGGTGTACAGTTCGAATAAACTCACCGAAAACGCTTCTAGACGCAAAGCTTGGTGGCGCGCCTTCACCATTTACAAATACCATATCATCGTCTTGGCGATTCTCGTACCTTACGGCTGGTGCATGATGCAAGTAGAACCGAGCTACCTTGATAGCGCCCTATTCATTAACGCTAACTTTGTTCACGAGCCGCTCCATAGTGCCTGGCTTTCTTTATTGTTGCTCAACCGCCCAGCATATCTGGATATCTTGCCATTATACGTCCTGTTAATGTTGTTTTTACCGCTGATTCTTGCAGGGTTACGCCGTAATTTATGGTGGTTAGCTCTCGCTATCAGCGGTGTAGTTTGGGCCAGTAGTGGACACATTACTATTGCTCTTGTAGAGCCTTTATATCAATCGCTATCACCCAACCTAACCGCCAGCTTAGGGTATTTTGATTTCTTTGCGTGGCAATTCATTTTTGTTGTAGGGGTAACCATTGGCTATTTCCATCGCCACCAACCGATCAACTGGTATCCATCTAAGCTATTAGTTGCGACTATTGCTAGTATCGCCTTCATTATGGCCCTAGTTCATCATAGTGTGTTGGGGCAATATGGACTTCATCAAGGCATCACCTATCCTCTTGCAGACAAGCCTGAAATGGGTTGGTTAAGAGTTGTACATTTATTTGTGTGGGTCTATTTGATTGGTGCGCTGATAAACCGATACCCGAATGCCCTCAACTTGCCGTTCTTTTCATTTATTGGCAAACATTCGTTACAAGTATTTGCGTGGCAATCGTTGCTGATTTTCTTCGCAGCTCCGACTTTGTACTTCTCTCGCGGCGAAGCTCACTATGACTGGCTACTCATTCTATTTGCCAGCACGTTGTGGATCCCAGCCAAACTACATCAACTATGGCTAGCAAGAAAAGTACGTGTGGCGTCTGCGAAAACTTCAGTGAATTAACGTTTCTTGACAGGAAAAAGTGCCGTAACACGGTAAGTACTGTGCACTTTTTCTATATCACACAACCATTCGCAACCAGCACTAGAGTAATAAGCAGAAGCATCCATGTAAGCGAACAAGATATAATCCACCGCTTCTGCTAACTCGATAACAGTGCCTACTAATTCGACTTGCAAGTAATGATTTTTCGCAACGTTGATCATATTCTTGTTTTGCTCACTCAGCCCTTCATTGACAACAAAGTGACTAATGAACTGATGATCAACTTTAAACTCCTTCCCTGAATAATCGCCAACGATGATGTCTGAATTCGAGTCAAAGTCTGCTTCCCACCGTCGGAGCAAGTTTTTGATTCTTAACCCTGTTTCCCGTAAGTCGATGCTGACATCATGTCTTATTGCGCTCATTTCTTTCGTCGGTTTACACACGAGATCAGGCAAAATCGATACGATTGACTTAGGCAAGGTTTGCTCATCCGCATATTCCAAAGCGTACAAACCACATAGATTGCCATCCAGATCCATCTGCCACAGCACTGGCAATTTCATAACACTCCGTTTAGATTGCGGCATATACACGTAATATAAATATTCCAGAAAATATTCCGTCAATTCAGGTTTCGGTACCGAAAACCGCAACCTTTGATGAGCTGGCATAAAGCTTATTGATTCAACTTCGGGACTAAATGAACGAGTCCGAGCCGCCATCATGGTAAACTTCTGCATTTGGTGAGAACCTCGCTCGAAGGTCTCTACTGAATAATACTCAGCCCAATCTCCCCTATCATCGTCCGGAATATAGGCCAAAAACTTGTCCCACAGTCCTCTTAACTGACTAAGAAAACTCTCACTATCGAATCGAATCGCTTCAAAATAGTCGTACAAGCCATAAAAATGCGTATCGGGGAAGTCCACGATCGTAGGTGGATTAGCAGAGCAATAATGGAAGCAATCTATATAGTCTTGGCAAATTGGCCGAGAAAATAAATTGTTAGCCCAGGTAGGTTGAAGTTTCAAGTGTTTAGGGGATATGCCGTATTGACGTTTAAACGCACGAGCAAAGGCTTCTTGAGACTCGAAATCAAAATCCATCGCGACATCGATAATGCGCTTCTCGGTATTCGCGATTTCATAAGCAGCCATGCCAAGCCGACGCGTTCTTGCATACTGGCCTATCGACATGCCCGTGTTCGCTTTGAACTCTCTTTGTAAATGCCATTTTGAAACAGACACCTTCGCAGCTAAGTCATCAAGTGCCCAGCTGTATGGCAGCTTTTGCTCTACTAATGTAACGACCTTTAGTACTCGAGATGTCATCTTTGATTTACACCATATCTAGTCATGTTCGTGCGACACTCGCGAGATAGTAAGTCTTTCTATGCAAGATAAGTAACAAGGAGACCGAAGATGCGAGTCATTTCATAAAATCAACAAAACCTTTTATCACAACGACCAATGAAACATTTAATATACTGTTTTTAAACACAAATATTTAATAACATAATTCACAGTAATTTTCGACATACAGCTATATTCCCTTATTATGTCTTAAATCTAATGAAAAGGACGAGACCAATGTGCGAGATCTATTCAGGCGTCGAGGATGAGCTATTTGAACTCAAAACACGATCAATTCGACTCGATGGTGTTGTCACCAGTATTCGATTAGAAGGCGTATTTTGGCAAATTCTAGAAACCATCGCTCGAGAAGATAGCCTCACCATCGGGTTGTTTCTTACTCGGATTTACCGAGAAGTTATCGCACGAAATGGTGAAATAAAGAACTTCACTTCCATTTTAAGGGTGGCGTGTACGACTTATCTTAATCAAGGTAAAAGGCTAAGTGCCGCCCCATTAAGCTTTTGCGAAAACGAAATTAGAACCACATAACCAGGTCATGTTTGTGTGATAACATAACAATTAATCTTGTTATTTTATAATTGATATCTTACTCTTCAAGGTTCCATATAAAACATCTTTTGGAACCGACATGCGTTCGCACTCTTATCGCACCTTCAAGGTATTGTTACTTAGCCTTCTCACCAGTACCTGCTTGGTTTTCTCTGGTTTATCTGCCGCCCATCCCCACTCTTGGATCGAAATGAACACTCGAGTCAACGGAATAGATGATGTCGTGACGGGCTTTTCGATGGAATGGACATTCGATGCAATGACTTCTGCATACATGATCGATGGCGAAGACATGTCCCCAGAAAACAAAGAAAAAACACTCAAGAATCTAGCGCAGTCTATTGTCAGGAATATGCTACAAGACCATTACTTTACCTATTTTTTCGACGGTGATTCACCGATACGCTACAAAGAGGTTTTCGATGCCGAACTTACCCAGCACAGAGGAAAATTTACTCTGACATTTAATCTCCCCTTAGCTGAACCCAAGTCAGTATTTGGCAACCGGCTAAAGTTGATGATTTTCGAACCTAGTTATTACGTCGATATGAGCTGGAAAGGAGAACAATCTCTGTCTTTAAGCCCAGCTCTACAAGCGCACTGCCAAATTGATTTAGTTGAACCTACGCCATGTTCCGAGCAAATGGCCTACGCACTCGCTCTACCTATTGATGCCGATCCAGACAATGCACTTGGTCAATTATTTACCCAACACGCTTACCTCACTTGCGGAGAATAAGTATGAATTGTGACACCAAAAACGAGCCTAACTCAATCGTACTGCGGTTAATGACTGTCATTGTCATCTTTCTAACGTATATATTATGGCATTACTGGCCAGAATTGCTTTTGCAGGCGATCCACTGGCAGCGAGATCTAAATAGCCAGTTAAGCGATTTATTGTACGATATTCAAGAAAATAAGAGTCACGCTTGGTCGACATTTATTGTAGTGAGCTTTGGCTATGGGATATTGCACTCTATGGGGCCAGGACACGGAAAGGTCATTGTTGCTACCTACTTGATGACCCAACCTAGTAACGCAAAAAGTAGCCTTTACATAACCGTGCTATCGTCCATTTTACAAGCCGTTGTCGCGATTGCATTGGTCACGACTTTGCTCGCCGTATTTCAATCCTCTATGAGAGAGATACATTCACACGCAGAAGTGGTGATGAAATTGAGTTACTTTTGTGTTGCTTTACTGGGGTTCACTCTTTGCTACAAAGCACTGCGTAAGCTTGTATTCGTTAAGAGAGAAAAAGGCCTCCAGCAACAAGCATCAAACACTCAGAATGGATCGTGCACAGACTCCAGCTATAGAGAAAAAGCAGCCATTATTTTGGCTATTGGGCTAAGACCCTGCACAGGGGCCATTATGATTCTATTGTTCGCTAACATGGTCGGCTTATATTGGGTCGGTATTGTCAGTGCACTGATCATGGCCATTGGCACCTGTATCACAACATCATGCATCGCATTGATGACATTAAGTGGTAAAAAAGTGGTCTTGGGGTATATGAAGCACTCAACGAAACCGGTAAGAAGTAACTTACCTCAGGTGTTCAAACTCGTGGGTGGGATCTTAGTTGCAGCCTTTGGAATACTGTTGATGCAATCGACAGCTCCCGCATTTTCCAGTGTTATTTAACCAATAAGCAAGCTCTACCATAAATCGCTAATTGGTGCTCACAATTAGCGCTGGCCACAATTAGCGATTTATGAAAATGCCCCAAACTGAATTAACTTTCCGCTTCGTCGTGATGCTTAGTAAGCTGCTTATAAAGCGTGTCTTTTAGCTCCATTCTCTTAACTTTGAGATCATGCATACTTTCATCGTCAATAGGGCTACCTGATACTTCTAATTCACGAATATTGTAATCAAGCAGGTGGTATTCTTGGAGATCAGCTTTAAACGTTGGATCGTCGTGGTTGAGTTGGACAATGTCTAATTTGAGTTCTGGGAAATCTAAAATAAAAGCGTGGTTTTCATTTAACATCGGCATACCTCTCAATCGAATGATCTTCAGTATAAAAAAAAATTTGACCGATAAATGCGGCATAAAACGCAAATTGAATTGAATTGAAGAGAAGAAAAAGCGAGGCCATTGGGCAACGTTACCCAGCAAGGAAGGAGCCATACTGAATCTGTTGCCCGTCACGCTCCCTGTCAGAGCGTGGATCTCAGATAAACAGTATGACCCTTTTGTTACTAAAAATAGAAAGCTTCATTATTGAAACCAAGCTTATTCGACTTCTCCTGCCCCCGATGTAGCGTGGCAGATATAAATCGATTCTTTTAGGCCGGTTATCGCTTGGTACTTATCTTCAACCGTTGCCGTAACTTCGGCGACCAAACTTGGCGGTATAACCGCAACAATGCAACCACCAAAGCCACCGCCTGTCATGCGTACGCCGCCTTTATCACCAATCACATTTTTTACCATATCGACTAACGCATCTACTTCCGGCACCGTAATTTCAAAGTCATCACGCATGGAGGCATGTGATTGTGCCATTAACTCTCCCAAACGCTTCATATCGTGAGCGACAAGCGCTTCGCAAGCTTCGAGAGTCCTCGTATTTTCAGTTATCACATGACGCGCTCGCATGGCAACCTGAACATCCAACTCACTTTCACGTTGTGAAAATTGTTCTATCGTCACATCGCGTAAGGCTTTCACCCCAAAAGCACGTGCGCCTTCTTCACATTGTTGGCGACGAGCATTGTATTCACTATCAACAAGGCCGCGCTTTTTATTAGAATTAATGATAACGATAGCCATGTCTTCTGGCATTGATACCGCTTTTGTTTCGAGGCTTCGGCAATCAATCAGCAATGCATGGTTAGCCTGACCTTGCGCTGAAATAAGTTGATCCATAATTCCGCACTTACAGCCAACAAACTCATTTTCAGCCTGTTGCCCATTCAGCGCGATGTCTGTCTGGCTGATGTCTAAATCGAACAGTACTTTAAAGGTTTGGCCAATCACCACTTCTAACGCAGCAGACGAACTTAAACCAGCCCCTTGGGGAACGTTGCCACTAACAGAGATATCAGCACCAGAAAATACCAAGCCACGTTCTTGTAAGCATTTAACAACGCCGCGAATATAGTTTGACCACATTTTATCAGGTGAAAATGCAATATCTTGATTCAAATCGAATTGATCGGTCTCTTCATCAAAATCTACCGCAACGATACGAACCAGGGAGTCTGTTCGTTTTGAAGCAGCAACAACGGTTTGATAATTGATCGCGCAAGGCAATACAAACCCATCGTTGTAATCAGTATGTTCACCGATTAAATTGACTCGCCCCGGAGCTTGAACGACGTGGCTCGCTTCATAGCCAAAAGCCGTTTCAAATGATGCTTTAACATTTCTGATCAAATCTATCATGCGTGTTTCCTTAAATTTCTTGGTTCTTTTCGCCCAATGTTTATCTCGTAATCCAATTTTCTTTCATAACCCAATGCATTATTTGCTTACTGCTGTTCTTTATAATGAACATCACTCACATCTCTCAACCGTTGAGCAGCTTGTTCCGCAGTAAGATCGCGTTGCGACTCAGCTAACATTTCATAGCCAACCATAAATTTACGAATCGACGCAGAACGCAATAAAGGAGGGTAAAACAGCGCGTGTAATTGCCAATATTCGATATCTGTCCCTTGTTCAAAGAATGGCGCATAATGCCACCCCATCGAATACGGGAAGGAGCACTCAAATAAGTTGTCGTAGCGACTGGTCAGTTTCTTAATCGCCACTGCGAGATCATCTCGTTGCGCTTCTGACAGCTCACTCATACGGCGAATATGCACTTTTGGTAACAACATAGTTTCGAAAGGCCACGCAGCCCAGTACGGCACGACTGCAATCCAATGCTCCGTTTCAACAACAGTACGAGCCCCGTCAGACGACTCCTGATTGGCATAGTCCACCAACAAGTTACTACCATATTTCTGATAGTAATCTCTTAAGTTACTGTCTTTTCTTTCAATTTCATTAGGTAAAAAACTGTTTGCCCAAATCTGACCGTGCGGGTGTGGTTGTGAGCACCCCATCGTTTCGCCTTTGTTTTCAAACGCCTGAACCCACAGGTAATCTTTACCCAACTCTTCAATTTGCTCGCTCCATGTATCAATGACATTGCGGATGCCCCCCAAAGGAAGCTCTGGTAGCGTTTTACTGTGATCAGGAGAAAAGCAGATCACACGACTAAGACCTCGTACACCTTGGGCTTTAAACAAAGGATTATTTGATTCAGGGGCTGCAGGAGAGTCTGGCATTAACGCGGCAAAGTCATTACCAAATACATACGTTCCGTCATAGTCAGGATTTTCATCACCGGAAACCCGAGTGTTACTAGGGCAAAGGAAACACTCAGGCTCATATGACGCTAGTGTTTCAGTGTTTGGTGTTTCATCTTGCCCACTCCAAGGACGTTTCGCACGATGCGGAGACACAAGGATCCACTGGCCAGTTAGCGGATTGTATCTTCGATGAGGGTGATCAAGTGGGTCAAATTTGCTCTGCGACATTCAATATTCTCATTTCGTTAAGTTAGCCATTTTTCGATGATAGTTGTCACTATTCGCTCCCACCGATGAACCAATCTTGCTTCAATGGATAAATACTAGCAGCTCGTTAAGCGGTAAACTGGCGTTCACATCACAATTTGTGGAAACGTTTACACAAAATAAACCATTACATAAGTTGCGGTGTAAAGGTTATACATCACCATTTTCTTGATTTATTACGTAAATAGTTGATACGTTTACACTTCAATGTAAGTGCTCGATAGATTGATAACGAGTTCTCACAGTTTAAAAATCTGCTTTCGTCACTCGCTAACTTAGTTTGTAGCAATATCGCACCACAGCCATGAGCCAACACGCCGTTACCAAATAAGATTTGAATCGCGCCGCATGCTGACAAAACCTCAACCAACGCCGTTGTATGTTTGCTAACAGCACGACTAGGATAATTTTTGACATAACACTGTTTCATTTATACGCCGTGATTTGCGGATCGCATATAAGATAAACAAGGAGTTAAATCATGTTAAAAGTTGGCCTTATTCCTGTACTCATTGGTTGTAGTTTTGCCACTAACGCAGCCACCATGAACCCACAGCCAGATCCTCTTAACCCAACGGGTTACATTGTTTCACGAGCTGAAATTCAAGCACTTGAAGCCTCAAAAACCAGTGACCCAATGTACGCTATTTGGGCAAAAGCACTCGAAACTCGCTCTAACACAGTCGTTGAAGCCATTGATGCTGGTTTAGCGAGTAATCCGGTTAACGTCAAACGAGTTGAACGCGTCTTCCCACAAGCTCAATGGGATTTTCTTACCCATATGGCAGCCCCTGAATACACTTATACTCGCTTCCTTCGCGCTATAGGTAAGTTTCCTGCTTTCTGTGGAGATTACACGGATGGACGCGATTCAGACGCCATTTGTAAAAAATCCATTGTCACAGCATTTGCTCACTTCGCTCAAGAAACAGGGGGTCATATTGCCATCGACAATACTTGGGATAACCCGCTAGGGCTTGAAGAGTGGCAGCAGGCTCTTGTTCATGTTCGTGAAATGGGCTGGTCGGAAGGTCAACCGGGCTATACGACTGGCTGCGGGCAAAATGACTGGCAAAACAAACGCTGGCCGTGCGCTGCAAACCAAGGCTATTTTGGTCGTGGTGCCAAGCAACTGTCTTACCACTTTAACTACGGCGCATTCTCTGAGGTCATGTTTGATGGCGACGCCACAGTATTGTTAAACGAGCCCGGTTTAGTCGCCGATTCTTGGCTAAACCTTGCATCGGCCATCTGGTTTTTCCTGACACCACAAGCGCCTAAACCAGCTATGCTACACGTCATAGACAGAACTTGGGCACCATCACAGCGAGAAATACAGGCCAATATCGGTTACGGATTTGGTACGACCATCAACGTCATTAATGGCGGCATTGAATGTGGTGAGCAAAACAAAACAAAGGGGCAACCCGTTAACCGAATTCGTTATTGGGAAGGATTATCTAACCATTACCAAATCCCAATCGAAGCCGATGAAACCAATACATGCTGGCAGCAGACCCCTTACGGCAGCTTGAACCTTAATGGTGCCACTGACGTGCTTTACACCAATTGGGACGGTAACTGGAAATACTACGCTGACAGGCCAGAAGGCGCCTCTTTTGAATGTGAATTGGTTGGTTTTCAAACCGCCTATTCAGCGCTTGTTCCTGGAGACTATGAAAAGTGTGTGACCAATTTTTACGAGTCTCATGCTAACTGGCCAGAAGTTCGAGTGGTTGACACGATCACCCCAGATCCAGGGCCTGGTCCAAACCCAGATCCAACACCTAATGGGTGGAGTGCGTCAAAAGTCTATAATGGCGGTGATCAAGTCGTTATCAATGGCGTTACCTATGAAGCGAAATGGTATACCCAAGGTGATGATCCTGAACAAAGTGGCCAATGGGGTCCTTGGAAAGTAGTATAAGTCGGCAACTTAGCCAATCAAAATTGTGTCACCATAATGGGTATTCCTAATAGAATACCCATTTTTTCCTGTCGATTGATTCTAACAAATCTCTACCGAACTGGATCCCTACCGAGCGAGAGGCGGGGCGATCAAAGGCCACTCAGATTGAACCGTTGGGGCATCACTCGTCAACATTGTTTCTAATAGTGTCAACACTTGTTTTGAGTACACCAAATATTCTCTATCCCCCACCAGCTGCACCAACTTTAATTTACCTGATGAAATGCAATATCGAAGCACCTGAAGCAACCAGGGTAAATCAATACCGACGGTGGTTTGATTTCGGTAATGTGCAATGATTGACGCGAGATCGATATCTATCACTAACTGCTCTACTTTGGCACCGAAACTATACAACTGTTCTTTGATTTGATGACGATAGCGCAGGTTGCACTCTGCTTTTGTCAACCAATAGCAATTCATGTCTTCCGCGTATTCAAGCTCGGACGCACTGAGTTTATCTTCATCAATACCCAAGCCCAAAAATTGCAATTGATCATACTGACTCAAAACTCGATGATACGCCGATCCCGTCTGTAGCTTCGAATCAACAGACATGTGAAAATCTCGACCAATACTAATGACCCCCACACTGCCTTTCTTTGCAATCGGTTCTATATTCGTATTAATCGTATCGTGACAATTCGACATAATGACGGGCAGACGCTCACCTTCTAGCCAAGTTTCTAAATTCTGCAACCACAATTGATTCACGAACCTATTTTCATGTGTGAGTGCAAAATGCCCTCCATTTTCAAACAGGTCAGAGTCAACCGTCTGTTTACTTGAATACCAATCGTAACTAGGAGCCAAAGCCGATTGATTGGCAATAAACTGTTGGTTTGACATGTTAGGTAACTGCATATACTGACTAGAAAACACCAGTTTCATCGTGACCTTATTTGTCGATTTCAACCACGTACTGATAAAACGTTCAAACATAATCGCCACCTATCTATTGGGTACTTGTCATTGTTTCTTATAGGATTTATTTTTATATTCCGTCTCATTCTGCCACCAATATATTTCACAATCATGACCTTAATATGGTTATATCCTTACAGTCAGTTACATGTAATCCCTTAACCTACAGTTACGTACCGTGCATAAAAAATCCCCTTATTACCTTTTCGTAATAAGGGGATTGAGCTGCTCGGTGTTTTATTACAGCCCGGATCATGTTGACGAATATTGTCAATCGTTAGCTAATTGGCTCCCAAACATCAGATTGACCCGGCTCATTTCCCTGAGTCCACCATTTTGCCTTATAAGTAACCCCCTGATGAGTCACTTGCGTACCACCAACATAGGCTTTACTTGCATTCCATCCTTGCACGCTACCATCGTCGAATGCTTCCCACACGTCATTGGTGCCAGGTTCATTCCCCTGAGTCCACCACTTAGCCGTGTATTGTGTTCCGTTGTGTACTACGGTACACCGCCAACATAGACTTGACTGGCATCCCACGTCGTTTCACCGCCGCCGCTTTGGCCTTTAACACTGATGGTCACAGTGCCGCTATCCGAAGCTTGCCCATCCGTTACCGTTACTGAAATCGTAACCGTGCTATCGCTGTCTGATGCCGGTGCATCAAAGGTTAAGCTGGCTTGATTTCCTGTTTACACCAAAGTACCTTGACTCGCGCTGAACGTTAAAGTGTCTGCGTCTGCATCCGAAGCTGTAATAGCAAGAGTGACAGACTCACCCGCTTTCACGTTTGCAGTCGTTGGAACAGTGATCACTGGAGGGTGATTCTCCGCAACCCCAGTCCCTTTCACATTGACCACCACGGTCTTAGTGGATTGTGCTCGTCCGTCAGAAACGGTCACCACAACACTTACTTGTTTATCCTGAACCGTCGCTGGTGCCGAGTAAGTGACTTGCGCGTTACCCGCCCCAAGATCCGTAACCGTCGCTCCCGTCGCACTGAAACTCAAGCTGTCGCCATCTGTATCGGTCGCTGACACATTAAAGGTAATCGTTTGACCTGATTCAGCCTGTTGAGTAGACGGTACCGTCAATACCGGTGCTTCATTTGGCGTACTTCCTTGGTTAAACACCTTGTCTATCGCTTCGGCCAGTGGTGAACTTAAATTGGTACATTGCTTAAGCTTGCTACCGTAGCTAACAAACGAACCTTCACACTTAATATCTCCTGCGACTTGCCAGACAATCACACCCGCCAGATCATTATCAACGATATACTGAGCTTTCTTTTCAATTGACGGAACATCGTCATAACTTAAGAAATACTTACCTTTCACCGCATAAGGGACTTGAGCGTTAACATCCCATTGATGTGACCAACCACTTTGCTGCACGATATAGTTGTAACTTGGTTGCCCTTCAAACTTCACCCAGTTATCAATATCAACCGCAGATTCGGTCGGGCCATCTACTGTAAACTTCACTAAGCGCTTATCTGTTGGTGCCCCCACATACGCAGTACTTTCTGAGGTCTGTACCCCTCGGCCATAAAACGCCGCGCCGAAGTTAATCTTATTCGAAGCAATTCCCTGAGCCGACATCCAAGTGCGTAAATGCTCTAAGTTTAATCCTTGATATTCTTCTTCAGGGTAAGGATACAAAGGAGCATTATGCCCGGCAACATTAGACCAACCGCCATTAAGGTCATAAGTCATCATGTTGAAATAGTCCATAGAACGGGAAAGTCGAGCCCAATTATACCCTTCTAACTTAGCGGTAGAGGCCGAAAAGGCTGCAGTGATCAGCTTGTCATCACCAATGCGTTCTCTGATGTCTTCCATAAGCTGTTCAAAGTTAGCGTAATCTTCTGGCGAACCTTGGAAGTTCATGCCCCCGTAACCTGGGTATTCCCAATCAATATCAATGCCGTCAAAACCCAATGCTATCAAACGATCAACGTCGGCTAAGAAGCGGGCTTTTTTGACCGGATCTGCCGCCATTTCTGGCATGTGTTTGGACATACTCCAACCGCCGATCGACGCCATGACTTTGACGCCTTTTTGATGAGCAAGGTCAATCAATCCTGGTGCGCCACCCGCTTTTTTTAGTGGCATAGGGAAGCCGCCTGAAATACCACTTGGTTCATGCTTCCAGCCCCCGTTATAGGCAATGAAGCCCTGCTCTTGAACCTTTTTTAACTGCTCCGCTTGCCAGGGTTCATTGCCAGGATATTCCCATAGATATTCTAATTCCCCCCAAAGAATGTGCAGTTCCCAGCTATCGTAAACGCCAGTATTAATAAGCTCGGCAGGCTCTTGAACCGAGCCTTCTTGATATATATTCTTGTTTCGATAATCACCACTGTGTAACGAGCCATCTTTCGCGACACCGAAAAAAGAGAAGTTAAGAATGGAATATATGTCCATGTCGACATTAAGATGCGTAGCTTCACCTTTAACACTAAAACCAGAGTCGGAGCCTTTCCATGCTTCCCACTGTGTTAGATAGCCTATCACTACTTTATCGTGTGTTGGTGCTGCGTGAATGGAGGGTGAAATAGCTGAAAATAACAGTGCAGCAATTGCACTGGCAATCCGTGTTTTTGGGGCTGTCTTTTTCATAAATTGCTCCGTAGTTCGCTTTAATTCTTCCAATGAAAAACGAGGTTTATTTAACCACCTAATTAAGATCGCTCGATTTTGATGGAAATACGACACGGAAAATCTAACATTATGACTCTGAGTCAAATAATTAGCGTAATACTGAGAAGGGTCTCTATTATTTTTGAATAAGCATCTAATTTATTAATTTTACAAATTTAATAACTTTGAATAATTATGTGACATTCATTCAACTATATATTAGTAAAATCAAAAACATAAAACGCTCATATTTAATTACATGAGCGCCTGAAACAAAAAATAATACCATTTTAAATGCGCCGAGACATTTTATAATAAGAAACCTGTTCTTTATAAAAGAGTTCTCCTTCCACGATGAACCCAAGTCGTTGATAAAACCCGACAGCGCTGGCTCTCGCATCGCACCAAAATGTTGTTACATCCGAAGAATTAAGTTCCTTAAGAATATGAGAGATCAACTTCGTCCCAATCCCTTGTGATTGATAGGCACTTAAGGTCGCAAATTTTCTGAGACGAGCTTTATTTCCATCGAGATAAATAGATGCTACAGCAACCAATTGATTTTTTACAAAATAACCATAGTAATACGCCAATTCATCCCCTTCGATTTTGCAAAAATCTGGAGCCTTCGTCGGCCAGAGTACTTGGTGCCTAACTGGCAGAGCTTGCTGCCAGCTGATACATTTAATGGTCAAATTCTCTCCTAATTATTGATGCCTAATAGATCTAATTACATTTTTCATCATCTTTTCTAATCGTCAAAGCTATCAATACCACGATATATTTCCAATCACACACTCTAAGGCCTGTCGACTGCCTATGACAAAAGGAGTGTGAACTACTCGCAGCTAAAGCAGCGAGCTTCTAAGATAACAACCTAAGCCGCTAACTTTTCTTTTTTGACGCTTCGTTGGACACCGCTAGTCGAGCTTTTGGCTCGGCTAGTCTTACGATTGCCTCCACGTCCACTATCTGACTTGGTTCTTAGAACCCCATCGCCAGACAACACCGTTCCAGTGTCTAATATTAGATTAATTGCCCGTTTCTTAATGACCAGTGATGCGTTGTTATCTGCATTGTCAGAATTTCCACAGTTACCGCACACAAATAGTTCTTGTGAGTCTCGGTTGTCGGGGTGAGTGTGACCGCACTTGGCGCACTCCTGACTGGTGTAGGCTGGATTTACTTTGAATACGGCTTTTCCTGCTTGGTAAGCCTTGTATTTGGTGTACGTTTCTATGATGTGCCAACCAACGTTTAAGATGGACTTGTTTAGCCCTGCCTTTTGCTTGGCTCTGTTTGACACATATCGGCCTTGTTCGTCCTGCTTTGCCTTTGGCTTGCGCGTCATACTTGAGGTTCGTAAAGCCTCGAACACAATAACCTTTGCTTTGCTATCGACAAGCTCGCGGCTTGTCTTGTGGGCGAAATCGTTACGGATATTCGCCTTTTTAGCGTGGTGCGTAGCAATGCGGTACTTGGTTTTATTTCTGCGATTTGAGCCTTTAGTTTGACGCGCCAATTTGCGTTGTAATCGCTTAATGTAGCGATCAGCTTTGGTCATGTTCTTTTTCTGGTTATCGCCTTCTTCGTCAGAAAAGTCGAACGTCATAGAGCCAGCGTGTACAGGGATAGCCACACCACGGTCTACGCCAATGGTGTGTTCTTCCAGATATTCTTTTGTTGAGCCTTGCAGGAATGCTAAGTGTTCAGCATTGCTAGGTAGCTCTGACTCATCCTTGCCGTTCCCATAGCAGAAAGACACATAATATTGACCACGCTCTTTGCGCACATAAAGCGAGTTTGGGATCTCGAACTTACTATGAGCCTTAAAAGATAAGTAACCAATATTATTGGTCTTCGTACCGATAAATAGGCGTAAATTGCCATCTTCGCAACGGTCGAAGCGGAACACTTCACGAGTAAGGTAGATACTTCCGCGATCAGTCTTAGGTTTGCGCTTAGGTCTCCCACACGCGCCTTTCATGAACTTTTGGTAAGTCTGATACCAGTTAACAGCACTGTTGCGGATTATCTGGCTAGGACACTGATAGAGCCAAGGTGATAGCTCTTTAGATTTGAACTGCGATGCTTTCTGATCAATAGGGGCATAAGTGCCAATTGGATAATACTTACGCGCAAAAGTACGGTAATACCTTTCTTCATCGACTTTGGCATTCCAAATACTACGCGCACAGCCCATCCACTGGCTTAGTACCAGTTTTTGATTTTGGTGTAGGGTTAGCGCGTAGCTTGATGCCAGTTAGCATGATAGTTCCATTGGTTGTCATTCGCAGCGAATATTATTACACTTAATGGTAAATTGTCAATCAAGTCTATGGTTAATATGTACGAATGGAGAACAGGCAGAAGCTGCCTTTTTAAGAACAATGCGCACCTAGTCTTTGTTACTAAATATCGTAGAGGTGTTTTCACCAAAGAGATGTTGGATAGAACCAAAGAAATAATGAAGGAAACGTGTAAGCAAATGGATTGTGAACTATTAGAGTTCGGTGGTGAACATGATCACGTTCACTTGATGGTGTCTATTCACCCGAAGGTAGCTGTATCGAACTTGGTTGGTAAGCTGAAAGGGAAATCGTCATACATGCTAAGGCGCGAGTATTGGGAGCGCATAAAGACAATGCTTTGGGGTAATCACTTTTGGTCGCCTAGCTATTGTGTTGTGTCATGTGGTGGTGCGAGTTTGGACGTTGTTAAACAGTACATCGAAAACCAAAGTACACCACCAAGTGAAAGCGCCGTAAAAACGTCACGCGCTTTAAGTCAGAGAAAAGACTAGTTACCTCTTGCTTGACTCGCCCTTAAAAGGGCGAGATTGCGCAAGCATAATGTTCAATGTAACGCATATCCTGCTTCCCAAACGCACTCATAGGAAGTTCAATAGTTTGAAACTCGCCACTCTCTATTAGATTTGCATCAATTAAGTCACTAATGTCGATACCCGTTCCCATTCCATCTGAAACTCCAACCAAAATTTCAGCATTATAATTGATGATCTTAATATCAAATTTCAGTCCATTTGAAAATCCAGATAAGTTATCTACGCTGCAATCATTCGACTGAAGATATAACTCACCCCCACCATCATGACACACCCAACGAATTGCATCTTGCTGTTGTTGGTAATTATAAGGTGCAGTCTCAACACTTTTAAGAATGAGCGGGTTATTACGAGAAACGTCTATCCCCATGATATGTTCACCGTCTCTGAGCTTAAGTTGATAGTCGCCAACGTTTGCTTTTATTCCATACAGTTCAAGTGGTTTATTCTGCGCTGTATCATCAACTTCACCTTTGTCCAACTCAAGGTACACCTGGACATTATCTTGATACGTTAGGCCGTAACCTAGGTCAAATAGTGGTTTATGCTCTCCCTCTGGATCTTGTTCTTGAGTCGGCAGTACATAATCTGGCACGTGAGATGGAATGGCGTTTACCGCATCACTGCGCATTTTATTTGGCCAACTGAATGACAACTTACCCTGGAAATCAAATCGTGGTGTTACTTTCAATTTGTAACACTCATCCGTTACTCCCAGTGGTTGTTCGACTACTGGATCTCCAACCAACACATCAGTGATCCCTAAACCTTCGCTCCCAGGTAACCACGCCGCAACAAATGCATCAGACAAGTCTATTTCTTTATTAAGATACAAAGGTCTGCCACTAAAGAACACCGAAACGACCTTTACTCCTTTTGAATTGAGCGCTTCAATAAGAGCACAATCCTTAGCGTAGCTGCGTTTCAAACTAGAATATTCTAAGCTTTGCCACGTTTTTATATCTCCCATCATTTCTGCATATGGATCTTCGCCAAATACCACAATGGCCACATCTCCTGCCTGATAATCGCCTTGTTGATTAGGATCGAATTTAAGGTTAGGCATTTCCAATTCCAGAGCCATTTTTAACGTTGTAGCACCAGGGAAATCAGAGACTGAATTTTCATCACCTTGCCACGTCAAATTCCAGCCCCCTGCTTGTTTTTGTAAATCATCTGCAGCGCTGCCTGTTAACCACACTTTTTGATTGGCAGCTAAAGGGAGCAGGTTATTGTCGTTTTTTAACAAAACCAACGATTTTCGTACCGCTTCACGTGCCACAGATCGATGCTCATCAGATCCCAATACGGTGGAATCTCCGGCTAATCGACGTTTACTTGGTTGAACCTTTTCCCACAAGCCAGCACGAGATTTAATTCTCAAAATTCTCGTTACAGCATCATCGATACGTGTCATTGGAATGCCGCCATTTCTTACATCAAACAAGGTTTGCTGCCAGACATTTTTCCAGTGTTCCCTAACTGGAACCATCAGTACATCGTTACCGGCATTTATCGCATAAGTTGCATCACCGTCAGAGCACTTACTTATTTCAGCATGGCCATGCCAGTCTGTTACTACAACACCATCAAATCCCATATTTTTCTTTAGAACATCGGTTAGCAAGTACTTACTACCATGAATTTTATGATTATAATCAACATCGGTAATTGAATGGTCATAATTGGCCTCGTTTCGCCAACTGTTAAAGGATGACATCACCACCTGTGCCCCAGCTTGTAAGCCACTAAAGTATCCGGGGCCGTGAATATTACGAAGTAGTTCCTCAGAATAGCCATTCACTCCACGATCGACACCATTAATCGTTCCGCCGTCTCCCAGCCAGTGCTTAACGTTAGAAAGCACTTTTAAATCCGTTTTAAGTTCTTGTAAGTTACCTTGTAAGCCCAATACCATTTGTTCCGCATAATGATAAGCAATGGTCGGATCTTCGGAGTAGCCTTCATACACTCGCCCCCAACGCAAATTTCGAGGCGTGGCAACAGTCGGTGCGAATGTCCAATCCAAGCCTGTTGCGACAATCTCTCGGGCGGTAATTTCGCCAATTTTACGAACAAGTCCACTATCGCGGGCAGCACCAAGCCCTATATTGTGAGGAAATACCGTTGCTCCAAACACATTGTTATGGCCATGTACCGCATCGGTCGCCCACATAAATGGAATTCGAAATGGACGTTCTGAAAATGCGTTTTCAACAGCGAGCCAGAACTCGTCTGCTTTGTTGGCCCAACACTGTGCACTCGCATGTTTATTTTCATTTGGCCAAGCGCCTCCTCCGTTTAAAATAGAACCAAGCTTATAGTCTTTTGCTTCTTCCGGGGTAACGTCTCTTAGATTAGGCTGAATCATTTGGCCTATTTTTTCTTCCAGAGTCATTTGCGCCAGTATTTCCGCAATTGTCTGCTCTATTTTCGGGTCTTTTTTGATATTAATTTTTGGCCAATCGGCAAAGTATGGGCATGTTTCCATAACGGACTCTTACTCTATAAACGTGATTCATAATAAGGCTTGTTTGTTCTGTTTTCTTGCTATTGAATAGCGATTACTTTGGTTAATTATTAGATTGCGAGCGATATTCCATCTCTTCTCCTCGGCAAACGAAAAAAGGCAGCCATCACTGGCTGCCAAACATCTTAATGCTCCCCCGCATAAAGAATCCCTAAATTACCACCACATATCAGCTTGAATGCCTACAATGAAATCTTTGTCACGTTTATCGCCATCTAAGTACGTAGCCATGAATCGAATCTCAGGCGCCGGCCCCATACCCGTTGGTACAATAATGGTCGGTGCGATGGTTGCTTTGTATTGTGTTGCATTGTCACCAGAACCACTTGCGTCTTTCCAGTTGTTGTACTGATAACCAAATTCCGTTGCGATGAAGAAGTTTTCTACCACTGGGAATGACGGACGTACCATTGCCGATGTCCAGTAATCTGTCGCTCCGTCTTCCATGTCGTTATACTGACCTTGGATAGAGTGGAACACATTTACACCATTTTCGAAGAAGTAACCGCCCCATATTAAGGCACGAGCAGACGTGTCTCCTGATTGAACTTTCTTCATTTTCGATGGCCCTTCAAGCGCGCCGTTACCCGGCTTATATGCGTTATAAGTAGTGAGCGTGCCACCCAATAACTGGCCTGAACCTAGACCTTTACCTGCTTGTGCAATGTATTTTGTAAACCCTTTATCAGACAAACCAAATACTGACTCTGAATGGTAAATACCCGTTACTTCAGCGCCACTGCTCGCGTAAGTTTCACCACCCACAATATTATCAGGAAGATGTTTTGCCATGCCGTGCACTTCAAAGGTGCCAAAGTTTACGCTGGTATGGAACGCATGCATCAGGTTGTTTTCATCGCTCCAAAAGTTCGCAGTATCTTGAGAATTATCACTGCCTATGTAGGCGAAATCCCACTTGTTTCCACCTAACTCGACACCTTCAATGCCAACACCCGTGCCAGACATATCGGTATAGAAGAAATCGGTCATGAAAATGTAGTTATCTTTACCGTAAAAGCGTTTACCAGCCCAAAGTACGCCTGTATCACTCAGAACACCTTCAAACTCTACAAATGTTTCCATTAGACCAATTTGAGAATTAGCAGCATCAGCATTAGCACCCAATTGGTTCATCGCAGATTGGCTATTATCAGCACCGGCACGAGTTTTGATGCGGATTTTTTGGCCGTTATCCATGCTAAAATTTTTCTGCAATGCCAGCTCAAAGTGATTATCCGACTCTATACCCAATCGGCCCAAACGCTCTTTTGATGCTGGAAACTTTGCTCGTTTAAAGTCATTTTCAGCGCTCACCAACACCCCTGCTCGGAAATAGCCGTGAAATTCAAACCCGTCTTCAGTTTCTGCCATTACCTGTGTTGCCTGAGTAGAAAGGGCTAGCAAGCACGCCAAAGATACTTTGGAAATCTTCATATTAACTCCATGTTATTTGCGCCAAAAAGAAAGCGCTTTCTTTTATAATTAAAATATTCGACTAGAAGACGAGGTGACAAAACAGGAAGGCAGCGGATTAAACTGAGAAATTCCCTTTATCTGTCGGCTTTATTCATCCCTTAACCGTGAAGCTGAGTATATAATCGCCCATTTGAATAAACCGTGAACACCATCACCAAAGAAAGCGCTTTCTTTGTATGACTTCACATTTAGTCTGGATAGTTCAATGAGTCAGCTTGTAAATGTGACGGCTAACCACTTTTTCATTTAATTGCTTCATATCTTCAGTAAAGCGCTCCCCGAGTGGGCTTTATAACGTTAACATAGAGGCTGCTTTTACATTGCTCGGTAGGAAACAAGGTTTGATTACAATTAAAGAAGTTGCTGAATTTGCTAAGGTTTCACAATCTACTGTGTCTAGAGCATTAAACGGACATGCGTCGGTCAAAGAAGCAAACCGTCAAAAAGTGTTTGACGCTATAGAAGCACTCGGTTATCAACCCAACGCATTTGCTCAGGCATTGGCATCAAACCGCTCTTATAGCATTGGGATGTTAGTCGGCACTTTAGACGGGCCTTTCTATGGTCCGCTCATGCATACGGTTGAGAACATTGTCCGTAAGGACAACTACCACCTTATTATCACCAGTGGCCAAGAACGTTATGAAGAAGAGCAAGAGTCTTTGCGGTTTCTTAGTTCGAAAAAAGTGGATGGCTTGGTGCTGACTGCCGATATGTTAAGTGATAGCGATATCCTAGCGATTACACAGAAGACCCCAGCAACCATTCTAATGAACCGTTATATTCCTGAAATCGCTGACCGCTGCATTTGCGTAGACAATGAATTTGGCGCAGTGATTGCCATCGAGCACTTGATTGAAAGCGGACATCAGCATATAGGCTGTATAACTGGCCAGTTAAGCAAAAACGATAGCCGAGATCGCTTGCAAGGATATCGCAGTGCATTAAGCAAGTACGGTGTGAACTATGATCCAAACTATGTCATTGAAGGACGGTTTGATCACAATGGTAACCACGAAACAATCAGCAGATTACTCGATCGCGCCCCCAACTTGACCGCTCTATTTTGTATGAATGACAACATCGCCATGGCGGCATACGGAGTCTGTCATGAGCGCGGGCTTAAAGTCGGTGACGACATTTCAATCGTTGGTTTCGATAACGATAGCCACAGCGCCTACATGAGCCCGAGTTTAACAACGGTAAATTACCCTAAGTCAGAAATGGCAACAGAGGCCGCCAAAGGCGTACTTAATATTATTAAGGGGCAAGGTACAGTAGGCATTACCACTAAACTGAACCCAACACTGATTAAACGCGGATCAGTGAAAAGCCTCGCTTAGCATGGGTCATCAAGGAGCAACACCGCATTGCTCCTTATTAATTTATCTTTGTTCTACCCTCACATAGCAAATAATTACACCACACTCCTCATTCAGTAACCCGCCTGTCATATTGACTCTATATCTTATCGCCCAAAAGCTAGAAAAACCTTTTTAACGGCGAATACAAAGGATAAGTACAGACCCATGGCTAAGAAAAATCATCACCTAGATAAAGTTATCGCTAGGCTTTTAAGTGATAAAGGATTCATCAAAAATGAAGTCGAGGTGTTTTTGAAGAAAGAAGTCTATAAGCTTCAACCGTGCGAGATCCTCAAGATAAAACGCTACGCAACCCACTTTGGCATTAAGGCGCAAGAGAAGCTGATTGAAGAGATTCTCGATATTCGACGCGAGTCGATCATTAGCAAACTGTCTAGCACCATCGCAAATTAGGTACTACTGCAAATTAGGTACTACTGCAAATTAGGTACTACTGCAAATTAACCATCGTCACATCTAGTTTTGGCCGCGATAAGTAGTCGGAATTTATGCGCTTGAGTTATCATGGGATTATTACTCGCTAAAATATTGAATCCATGAAACTTATCAATGTAGACAAAACGACTTATAAAAAGCGCCTGAATTTAATTACCGTTGTTCTGGTCGGCGCTTTGGCAATACTTGCCATTGCTTTTGGAAGCATACTCATTGCTTTGTTTGGTGCCACATCAGCATCGGGTGAATCGACAGGAAACTTCCATTTAAACCTCATAGGTGTCATCGGTGCTGCTCTCGTTTGTGGTATCGCTCTTTCTTACTTAAAACACACCCCCTATTTTGAAGAAGTCTATTATGTTTGGCGCTTAAAAGCGTTACAAAACCGTATATACCGACGAGTCAAAACCATCAAACAGCAAGCGAGCAAGAATGATCGGGATGCCATCGTTGTTCTGCACTTTTACTACCACAGCTTAAAGTTGGTTTATTCGCTTGATAACAACACCTTGACCCTTCCTGAACTCGAGACGAACATCCAACAATTACAACAGCAAATAGATTTGCTCGGGCTCCAGGTTGATACCGACGATTTTGATGCTAACTTAATTAAGTAACCTGTTCGGTATTTCACAAACACAGGAAAAGTGATGAGAAAGTTACTGCAATTCGGCTTATTAACTCTTACTTGCGTAAGCGCAAACTCTGCCTATGCGTTGCAAGCAAAGAAAATCACGAGCGATTTAGATGCCCCTTGGGGGCTCACCTATATCAATTCAGAGACCATGCTGGTGACCCAAAAAGGGGGCGAGGTCAAACACATAAACCTGGCAACAGGCACTCGGCACACTTTATTCAAAGCCCCCGATGTCTGGGTCAATGGCCAAGGAGGGTTGCTTGATATCACCCTTTCCCCAAAAGACAACCACACACTGTACTTCACCTACAGCAAATCAGTCGACGGCGACGGTGTCACTACCCTTGCGACAGCGCAGTATCAAAACCAGAAGATAACCGACTGGCAAGACGTATTTATTTCGAAATCACGCACCGATACCAGCCGTCATTTTGGCAGCCGTATTACCTTTGATGCCGGCCATCTTTATTTCTCAATCGGCGACAGAGGCGAGCGAGAAAACGGCCAAAATACGTTAACTCATGCCGGTTCAATTTTACGCTTAAACCTTGATGGTAGCGTGCCTCAAGATAACCCATACGTTACAAACAGTTCCGCTCTAAATGAGATTTGGAGTTACGGGCATCGTAACCCGCAAGGTTTATTTTTTGATTTTGACAGCCAGCAATTATGGTCAATTGAACATGGCCCCCGCGGTGGTGATGAAATTAACCGTATTATAAAAGGCGCTAACTATGGCTGGCCTGTGACCTCCCATGGAAAAGAATACTGGGGGCCGATTCGCGTAGGGGAAGCGGAAGAAAAAGACGGCATTGAATCCCCTGTTAAGGTTTATATACCGTCCATTGCCCCAAGCAGTTTAGTCTTATACCGAGGAGAAAAATTTCCTGAGTTAAACGGCAAGCTTCTCGCTGGTGCCTTGAAGCTCACTCACATTAATGTCATCACAATCGACGTAACAAAAAATCAGACCGATAAAAATGAAAAACACCCCTATCAAGCGGCCGCTGAAGATCGTTTGTTTGAAGAATTAAACGAACGCATCAGAGACATCGAAACCACACCAGACGGAAATATTTTCTTTATTACCGACAGTGGCAATCTTTATCAAATCACGCGCTAATTTTTCTTCTCTTTTTATACACCACACAGAAATTGCCTCGTTTGGTACGACATTTTGAGCATCGCTCACAATCAACCGGGGCATCACTCCCCTCTTTCCAACGCTTAATCAATTGAGGCTCAGCTAATAGAGGACGTGACAGTGCAAAGTATTCAATACCTGTGTTCTGCGCAATGTTTTCAATCGCATCAATATCACTTAGCCCACCGACAGTAATAACAGGTACACTCACGTCTTGGCTGATTACATCACCATATTCATGAAAATAACCTTCTTCTTGAAGGGTATAACCGTCGTAGGATTGTCCGATCATTGCATTGGCTTTTCCGTGTATATTGCCCGATATAATGATCGCGTCGACACCGATCTCTTCTAGCTTTTTACAAATAAGGCGGGTTTCATCAAACGTGAGCCCACCCTCAAAGAATTCAGAAGCGGTAAGCTTAACGAGAATAGGAAAATCATCTCCCACTTGTTTTCTGATCTCTCGGTAGATTTCAAGTAAAAACCTCATACGATTGTCTAAGCTACCACCATATTGATCGTTACGTTGATTGTAATATGGGCTGAGAAACTGATTAATAAGATAAGTATGAGCCGCGTGAATTTCTACCCCATCAAAACCTGAAAGCTGAGCGCGTTTACTTGCCAACGCAAAGGCTTCAACAATGTAATCAATGTCGCTTTGAGTCATCGCTTTGCCTTGAGTTTGCGTACCAATTTCACACACATCACTTGGTGCGAAAATCACGCGTTCACCCACGTTGTAGGTGGTTTTGGTTCCACCATAGGCAAGCTGCATAGCAATCTTTGAATCGTAGCGATGAACCAAGTCTGTCAGTTTTTGGTACTCAGCAATGAAGGAGTCGTTATACATGCCCATCATGCCTGCATTCGGCTTTTCTTCTTCTACGATGTTCGCATAACCCGTTACGATTAAACCCACTTCTCCTTTTGCTAGCTCCTCATAAATGTCATACAGTTGATCGGTCATGCGACCCTCTTCTGTTGCCATGTTTTCCCACGTAGCGCTTCGGATAAAACGGTTTTTCAGTGTCATATTGCCAATACGGGTTTGTGTAAACAAAGTACTCAAGGCCAATCCTCTTACAATCAATGTTAGCGCGATCTTCTGGTGTGATAGCGACATGAAAAAGAACAGCCACACTACTAGCATGGCTGTTCTTTGCAGGCGGATGTTGCCTTCTAAATGTGTTCTATTCCTTAATCTGGATTAAGAAACGGGCACATAGCCGATAAAACCACGAAAACTACCGTACCAGATAGAACATCGCTCAGTTCTTAAGCACCAGTGTTAGCATTTTAAATCGGCTGAACAGCAGCCAATCAAGTAACAACACCGCCACAATGCTTCCCCCTGCAAGTGGGAACGCAAGACAAATAAACACCAATGTGATTAGTGCCGCTTTCCATACACCGTTGTGAGCAAAGCGAGCGGGTGCTCCAAGCGCTTTGCTCTGCTTAGGACGTCTTATCCACCACATAACGGCACCCGTAATTGAAATCAAAATAAACATCAGGCAGAACAGTGTATTGAGTAGCTTGTTCACAATACTGATGTCACCTTGGTGCAATGCTATTCCTGCAGCCATCATTTTCGCGACCACCCCATAATCTTGCCATGTTACATCAGCCAATACCTCACCAGAGTATTGGTCAATGTGTGTCGTACGGTCTTGAGTTGGGTTGATTATGTCTCCACTCATGGTATTAGCAGACGCAGTAAATACGCCCGTCTCACTGCGGGGAAAGTGCAGTTTAAAATTGCCATAACCTAACTGTTGGATCGTTAGCACAACTTGGTCGATATTGTGAATAGAGGCCATAACAGAATGATCGCCATCGTCCATTTTACTGTGGTCATGATTGGATGCGGGCAGCGGAGTTTGTTCTAAATTCCAAGGAAGCTCCTCTTCCTGACCATGATTCAGTGACTGGTGTGTTAAGGTTGAAAGCGGTACGTCTGCCCATTTTTGTGCAGGGAAACTGCTCCATGGTTGAACGAACTTACCACCCCAAACACCCGCCCATGCTAGCCCCGACAGAATAAAGAACAACAACACAAGAGACAGTATTCCGCCTAAATTAGCATGAAGATCACGCATTAAAATTCGAAGTCCAGCATGGGTTCTTAGTTTCAAAAAGCCCGTCCTACGAGCATTGTCCAGTGGTAACCACAGATAAATACCAGTCACCAATAGCAAAATACTTAAACTGGCCGCAACTTCGACTAAATGATCGCCCCAATCACCAATTAACAATGTTCCGTGAATATCATTCGCAAGTCGATACCAACTGTCGCTGCGATCTATCGTTCCTAACACCTCACCGCTATATTGATCGACCGTGACAAACAAGGTTACCCCCTCTGAGTTTTTAATCGAGAAACGATTAGCAACGTCTGCAGACTGGGCAGGGATAAACTGAGTCACAGTATGTGAGGAGAACGCTTGTTTCACTGCCTCTAATTGAGCAGAAACCGTTAACGGTTGCTGTTTTTCTTGTGCATGAATTTGAATCACATCGCCATAGCGGAGCTCTTCTATTTCCTGGTCGAACAGCATAACTAAGCCGGTAAGGCTCAGCATCAACATGAAAGGGATAACAAATAACCCGGCATAAAAATGCCAACGCCAAGTTAGAAAGTAGCGAGATTTTAACTGTTGAGCTTCCGTAGCGAGTGTCTTTGATGAATCAGACATCGAATTTTCCTTTTATGGCGTACAGGCATGCTGTTTTTTGAATAAAAAACAGCAGCAAAGCACGCAGCTTTGAATTGAGTAAATCATTTACTAATGTGAATTAAGCGAAGGAAGCAACGATAGGTGGCGCACGAGGGAAACGGAATTTACGATAACTAGATTGAAGAACTGGCTGATCACCACGAGCCTTAATCAAGCATGCTTGGCCCAATCTCGACGCAGGTTGAATGGCAAAATCATGGTGATACGAAAACTGACTCGCAGGGCAAGACGGTCCGTTATGGTTATTACTTGTCTCTAAAGACGACGTTTCTGATGAAGGACTCGTCACCGCATCACGAACAAGAACACGCTCAAACCCATTTGCAGTACAGAGTGTTGCCCATACTCCAGCCGATTGACCATGCGCATTAATCACAGGCATTAATGCAATCAACATCCAACTAAATAAGCTGGCAATGATCATCATTCGGCGTAACGAGGTGCAGTTCATTCAAACAAGGAGTTATAAAAACGGAGCAGGACTATAACGGTTTCTTCAAATAATCACCGTGAGGAACGTCAATAAGTTAATCAATTATTAACGGATATTGTAATTTTGTTTAAATTTGTCGTTTTTTATTCAAATATGAAATATAGCCCCTTAATGAAAGGGGCTAACAGAACTAAAGCAGATAAGTACTACTTTTCGAAACGAATGTTATCAAGCTTAAAACTCATCGCACCTTGTGGTTCAAATACTAAAAGGTTACTAATGGCTTTCGGATCTGCTTGATTGCCGCCTTCAAAACGGTTATCACTGCTTAAAATATCATCGATTGAAATACGAACCGTGCCCCATTCACCTAACGTTGGCAGTGGAACGGTGTAGTCGCTGGTTTTTGGCCAACCACTGTCCATTTTGATCAGTAGCTCAGCACTGTCACCCATACTTTCAACTTGAATATCAAATACCAGCATACCGGATTCACGCCAATGGCTCACGTCGGTCACCGGTGAACGGAAATAGATATTACCCGAACCATTTTTTTTAGTTACTTGCAGCACCGTGCCACCTCCTGCTTCTTCTCGTTCTTTATGCTCAACGATGTCTACAGGATCGTAGCTAGCGTAAGCCAAGCTGCTATTAAGGGCATCGGTAAAGATGTCTAATGTTGGTCCGTCTGCGTAGCTGTCGTCTGCCGCTAAAATTGCAGGGGCTTGGTGCCCTTCAACTAACTTTGCTTGTTCAGAGCGGCTTGCACAACCTTTGCCTTTCCAGCGATCCAACGAGCAGCGGTATACTTTAACTGAGTCCACCAGCATGGTTTGTGGGAATATATCTTCGTCGATTCCTTTCTGATTTGCGTTCGCCGCCCAAGATCCTCCAACCGCTAGGTTCAATAACAAATGGAATTTTTCATCAAATGGCGCTGCGCCTTTTGCATTCACCAATTCGCCATCAGCCTCATATTGGCTATACCATCCATCTTGAGTTTGGGTTGCGTAGTGAAGGTTATCGACATACCAACGGATCTCACCTTCTTCCCATTCAATGGCATAGGTATGAAAGTCGTCTGCAGGGTTTATCCCTTCAGGTAAAACGGCACCTTGCCCGCTATATACGTTGTTCGGCCACGCCTTACCAAAATGAAGGCTTCCGTAAACGCGAGCTTCTTCATCACCTTCTTGTGTGTTTTGTACGTCTGACTGCGTTTTTAAGTTAACCGCTTCCATGATGTCAATTTCACCTGACGCAGCCCAAGTCCCGTATTTATATTCCGTTGGCAACATCCAAATGGCAGGCCATGTACCCTGCCCTGAAGGGAGCTTGGCTCGGATTTCAAATCGACCATATTTATTATCTCGTTTATCTAACGTACGCAGCCTTGCCGAGGTGTATGGTAAAGTTTTAACTGCACCGCCAGTTTTTCCTTCTGCATTATCTGGCCCTGTATGATTTTCCCTTATGGCTACAATGTGCAAGTTGCCATCTTTTACAAATGCATTTCGTGGGCTATCGGTATAACACTGCTGCTCGTTGTTACCACCGCCCCAACAGTTTTCTTCTAGGCTCCAATTGCGTTTATTGAGAGTATCTCCATCGAATTCATCACTCCATACCAATTGCCAGTCGGCACTCGGTGTTACTGGCGAATTGGTCAATAATACTGGCTTTTTGGTTTGAACCAGCTCAGTGGTACTCATGCTGTCTTCGGTAGTCGCACTGCAACCTGAAAGCACCCCTAACACCGTTAAAGTGGAAGCGTGCAATAACAAACTCTGTTTCGTCCTCATACTTCTTAATCCTTTAATTTTGATAATTCCGGTTTGTGAGCCATCGATGCATTAAAGCTAAGACAGAGAGAAAGCCCACCTTAGTCGAATGGGCCTATAACGTCTTTCGAAAGCTAATTTTTCACTGAGACTTACAGCAAATGATTCACAGGTACATGAACTCTAACCCGCTTAATGATTCCACTTCTGGCAAAAATCGCTTGGCTTTCCGCCCCTGATAACTCAGCACCGCAACGCACCTCAGTATCTCCATTCACGTATTCCACCGCTATTAACATCGCGTTATCGTCAGTCAATTGATAGATGAATGGAACCTGACAATAGGTAAACGCAATACCATCTTCGCTAACCCAAAGGCTCTGAGATTCTCCAGCTACATTCTCAAATTTGAATGACTGGGAAGAGTCCAAAAACTCGTCTTGTTTTAACAAGGAAGGGTTAATAGCAATAACACCGTCATGAACATACAGGCCCAGCTCACGGAAACGCGTTAAGATCTCCTCTTTAACTTGCCCCGTCATGCCTGGTTGCTGAGCGCCTGACTGCTTTGGTGTATGCGAATACGGATCAGTTGGAAATGCGCCATAGTTTTGAGGCGTTTTGTTGAACCCAATGCCTTCACGAACTCGGTAATAGAATTCAGCCAACTTACGCGTTTCTTCACTATTTGAGTCGAGTGTGTACGCGGTGTGGTAGTTTTCTTGTACCGCTAGCAACAACTTAGAAACCATGTGCCAGTAGATGCTGCCTAAACCTTCATAACCAAACATGGTGCCAGAACGCCCGGTAAACTCTTTATGAGTAAAGACCATTTCATACGTATCGCGGATCTGCTGTTTTGCTTCATCAGTAGCGCAGCTGTATTCCAACTTAGCTAATACTGAGTCCAATGCCTCACTATTCTCAAAGGATGGGTTGAAGTGATAGCTACCATTTACATCCATATTGACAACGCGAGTATCACCTTTAGCCAGCATCAATTGAATAAGCTCGTTGTCCACAAGACGTTCCGACGGGATACTATTTTTATTAATAAAAGGGGCTAAGTTTCTATCTGGGTAAAGCATGAAACTTTGCTGATCGTCACGATACATCTCGCTTGCAAATAGACGCTCTAATAGCGTTACCGCTTGCTTGGGCTGCAATACACCAGCACTCAAAATGGCAACTTGCCCTTCAAGCATTGGGTACAATTCACTCACTTCTAGGTTTTCAGCAGAGTAATTAATGATGTTATAAGCATTAAACAGACCGTCTTCACGCTTATTGTTTGCAATGGTGTCATCTAGCACCGTTAGGCTCACATCCATTAACTCAGTAATGGCACCCAGCTCAACCTGAGTCTTCCCGCTAAACCCGCCAGTCCTATAAACTCGTTGACGATAATCACTCGCCGCTTTTTCTAACCGCGTCAAAATTGCGCGGCGAGTTTGGCGAGTCACTGTGTTTTGTCTGATCTCTTTGGCTGCTGATTCCAGAATTTTCATCGTACTCGTTAACCAGTCGAGGACATCGGTAGATAAAGACACAGTAGACGGCGCTTTACACAATAGCTCTTGCATGAAGGCCACATAACGACGCATGTAATAGAGCGTAACCATGGAGAGACCGTTGCCGACTATCGCATTATTCGCATCATTCCATTCAGGTCTTTGTGTATTTAGCCAAATACCACCGTCTAGCACTAAGTTACTTAACTTTGAAAGCAAAGGAACCAACAGTTTTTCTGTTAGGTTAACGAGGTAAACCTCACCATCGCTATCTAAGATCAAACGTCCATCACTGCCGATCTCATCTACTTTTTGTTCCACTCTTTTTTGAGTGTTTCCATTAAAGCTGACGGTATCTTTCGGGTTCGCAAACAAGCCTTTTTCGTCACAAAGCTCATAAGGAACGTTGGCGTAACTAAAGCAATCTTGGTTTAGTAACTTAATGAGTTCGGTCTGTTGGTAGTTATTCGCTAACTCTAAGAATTTAAGCAAATATATGATCTGGTGATCGCCCCAGTAGCCGATATTACTCCACGGGTCTTCTGGGTCTAATATCTCCCAATCAATGCCATCTTTAGTGATGCGATACGGGTTGTAACCATCGATGGTTGAGGCATTAGTAAACTTAGCAATGAATGAGGAGATAAACTCCGGATAACTTAATGCACTGGCTTCCCAATTTTGGAAAATATCACGCCAGTTGCCTTGGTAAGAAAGCAGTCTGTCACCATTTTCATCTTTGACCTTAATCTCGTAATGGTTCCAAGGGCGGCTTGGATCACCATGACGACGGCCAAATGTGAGCGGCAAGTACTCATAGCATAGGCGCAGCAATTGAGGGTCATCTTGTAATTTTGCTAAGGCAATTAATTCTTGATGACTTAACTTATTTTCAAGTTGGTCAAAAAACGTTTGGTGCCTTTTTGCTACAACGCTATTTGAGTGTGTAATGGTTTTTCGAACGTCTTGAATATCCAGCTGATAACCATCAACAAACACACCACCACGCATATTATTGAAAAGTACGTTAGCGTAATGGTGGACGCAGGTTTCTTCTTTATTGGTCAACTGCCAAGCATCAGCGCCAGACATTAAGCTGATAAGCTCTTGTTTATTGGCCGTAATACTGCGCTCTATGTCTATTTCATTGCACGGCTGAAGCATAAAACGAGCAATATCAGAATGACTCTTATCAATATCCGCCACTATGTACCAGCTAGCACTTTGATCCGCTTTGAGATCAACGGTTTTATTGATTAGGTATGAACCACGAAGCCCTTTGGTTAGTGGCTCAGCTTGAACAGGCTTACCTTGCCTAAATGCTTGCAATTGACCCGACGAAAGTAAGATATTGGCACTGTCACACCCAAGACTGAATACACTGGTTGCAAGTAACGATTCCGCCGGTGCCGCTTTGTCACTCAACATAGCGTACATGCTGTACAGTGCCAATGAGCTATGTTCAACTCGTTCGTTCCACTTATACGCGTCCACTAATGCACTACGTGTTTGTAACGCAGGTAATGGAGCGCCTGGTGGTAAGATATTTTGTATACCATCTAACATTTCTATAGAGCGACTCACGCTCGATAGATCCGTCAACTCACTGCGTCGAATAAAACCAAACTGCTCACTCGTAGACCAGCTGTAGCAAAAGCGCAATTGCAGAGTGTGGTTAATCTCTTCAAACAAGACTTTGTCACCCACTACATTTTTGTACAAGTTTCTCTGTAAATTATAGATGCCATCATGTTGAGGATTGAACGGTTCCCAGTTGACCACTCCTGCTTTGGTTGGTACGCGAAATACAGTTTTGGAACCGGTGTTTTCAGCACTCTCGTGAATATGGTCAACAGAGCGATATGGAAACAGGGCATTTTCCGGACGAATACGCCCAGCAGACAAACAACCGGTCGATGAAATAAACAACCAGTGATCGCTCGAAGAAACAACACTGATAAAGAATGGTGCCATTGAATCGACATTTTCAATTTTATAATAACGATCATCACCCATTTCGGTGAAGCCGCCAGTTACCTTGTGTGTATGGTGCATGATAAAACCTCAAGAAAGCGCTTTCTTGGAGCGCTAAATAATTAATTACATGTTATGGCAGCGTACAAAGTGCTCATCAGATACTTTTACGGTATTAGGCATGGTTTGTTCACATACCTCACTTGCCTTAGGACAACGAGTCGCGAATGGGCAACCGACACTATCTGGCTTCCACATAGGGATCTCGCCCTTTTTCACAGCCAAATCACGGCGGCCACTTTTGCCGACTTCAGGAACAGCAGAGAGAAGTAATTGTGAATACGGATGCTGTGGGTTTTGTGTCACGCTATCACTTGCGCCCCACTCCACCATGTGCCCGACGTACATCACCGCAGTTTTCTCCGCAAAGTATCGCGCTGTCGCAATGTCGTGAGTAATGTACATAAACGAAATGCCATGCTTATCTTTTAGATCGGACATCAAGTTCAAGATGCCTAAACGTACCGACACATCAAGCATAGAAATTGGCTCATCGGCCAAGATAACTTCCGGATCTACTGCAATAGCGCGAGCAATCGCAACACGCTGTCTTTGTCCCCCGCTCAGTTCATGTGGGAACTTTTCTGCTGTTTCCTTAACCGGTGACAAGCCGACTAGCTCAAGTAATTCATACACTAAACGTGGCACTGAGTGTTTATCTGCACGCTTATGTATCAGTAACGGTCTTGCGATATGGTGATAAATCGTATGGACCGGGTTTAGCGAGCCAAACGGGTCTTGAAAAATCATTTGTACCTGACGGGCATATTCAAGCTCACCGTTTTTTTCAATGTATTGTTTTAGCGGTTGCCCCTTAAATTCAATATCACCTTCTGTGTGTTCGAAGATGCGAGTTAAAATACGCGCACCGGTACTTTTTCCTGAACCAGACTCGCCAACGATAGCTAATGCCTCGCCTTTTCTGAGCTCAAATGAAACATCGTTAACCGCACGCATCAGGTTCTTTTTAGAAGATGACCCAACAGGGAAATCCTTCACCAAATTATCAACCGACAGAATGACTTCTTTTTCATTGTTAGCTAACATGACGCTACCTCTTCAGTCAGATGACACGATACTTGATGGCCAGGATTGGTCATTTGTAACCTTGGTTCCGCACTGGTGCAGGGTTTGAAGCACTCAGTACAACGAGCTTGAAAATTACACCCTTGTGGGATTTCTAATAAATTGACAGGATTTCCGGGAATGCCATACAAACGCTCTTTCGGACCATGAATCGTCGGGAAAGAGGCAATCAAGCCTTTCGTGTATGGGTGCTGCGGCTTACCAAACACTTCCTTCGCATCGCCCAGTTCAATAAGGTTGCCAGCGTACATAACGCCGATGCGGTCAGCGATTTCGCCCATCAAGCTCAAGTCATGGCTGATGAATAAAATTGAAAAGCCAAACTTGGTTTTCAAATCATACAGTTCATTTAGGATCTCTCGCTCAACCACCACATCCAGTGCCGTGGTGGGCTCATCCATAATAATCAGTTTCGGTTCTAGCGCTAACGCGATAGCGATAACCACACGTTGACGCATACCGCCACTAAGTTGATGTGGGAAGCTGTTCAGGCGATCGCCATGAATACCGACAATGTTCAATAACTCGATGGCACGCTCGTCTGCTTGCTTCTGCGATATTTTCTTATGAGCGATGATCACATCTGTTAGTTGCTCACCAATGGTGATCACTGGGTTTAATGAGTTCATGGCACTTTGAAACACCACCGATACATCATTCCAACGGAAATTACGTAGCTGCTTATCGTTCATTTTCAGAACGTCTTCACCTTTGTATAAAATTTCCCCTTCAGAAATCAGTGCTGGCGCTTTATGCAAACGAGAGATAGCAAAAGCTAGGGTGCTTTTCCCACATCCAGATTCACCAGCAATGCCCAGTGTTTCGCCCGGAGCGATACTTAAACTCACGTTGTTTACTGCACGAGCCACACCATTTGGTGAAACGTAGTCGACACAGAGGTTATTAATTTCTAGTAGATTGCTCATCATAGACCTCGACGCTTATCAGCTTGTTTTTTAAGTTGGCGCCACAATTTCATGTGAGGGCCAGTACGCAGTTTCGGGTTACTTACTTGGTCGATAGACATGTTGATCAAAGCCAATGCACCACCGGTAATCGCCAACGCAATGGCAGGCACCATCATTTCCCACCATGCTCCGGTATAAAGTGCTGAAGAGGTTTGTGCCCAGTACAGCATAGAGCCCCAACTCACTTCAGTTGCATCGCCCAAACCGAGAATGCCGAGTCCTGCTTCTGCTCCCATGGCGTAAAGCACCGCGCCAAGAAAGCCACCAAATACGATAGAGACAAGGTTAGGCAGAATTTCAACTAAGATGATGCGCCATTTAGACTCTCCCATTACCTCAGCAGAAATAATGAACTCTTTGCTTCGAATCGCCATGGTCTGAGCACGTATTACCCTTGCCCCCCAAGGCCATGACGTGACCCCGAGTAAAATGGTAATCACTAACGATCCGACTTGGCCTAAAAATGCGGCGAGTACGATCAATAAGGGGAGCTGCGGAAAAACCAAAAATACGTTGGTTAAGAAGTTAAGACGTTCATCAATTTTTCCACCAAAATAACCTGACGATACGCCTACAAGTACCGCTAGTGTCATTGCAATCGCACCCGCAAAGATGGCGACGCTGAGCGATTTTCTCGCTCCATGCAATACTTGGCTATAAACGTCGCGGCCACTGCGTGTCGTTCCCATAATGTGTTCGGCACTAGGAGCAACGTGCGGTCTTGCGACTCGTTTTTCTGGATTGTGAGTTGAAAGCACAGGGGCAAATAACGCCCCAGCCAATACAACCGTGAGTAAAAAGCCACCAATAATGGCTGGCGGGTTCCCATAGAAGAAAGCATACAATTTGCTAAAAAACGCCTTCACTTTCACCATGGGCTTTTGTTGTTCAATCACAAGTTCGGTATTCATTATCTTTTCCATGAGTCAGCCCTAATTTGAGATTCGAGGGTCTAACCATACGTACAGCAGGTCAGCAATGAAGTTCGCCGTAAGAACGGCAGTAACAAGAATAAGCAAGATGGCTTGGATAAGCGGATAATCACGAGCCACAATGCCTTTTAGCAGAATGTTGCCAAGCCCTTGGTAGTTAAACACCACCTCAGTCATGATTGAACCTGCGAACGAGAAACCAATCGCCATGGCAATCGCTGTCGCGACAGGAAGAATTGCATTTCGGCCTGCATATCGAGACATGACACGGTAATTGCTTAGTCCTTTCGCTTCAGCCATGGTGACGTAATCTTCACCTAATACATTGATCATGGCGTTACGCATATTGAACACCCAAGTAGAGATCCCGACGAGCATCATCGAACCAACAGGGAGAATGGCGTGTTTTGCTACGCTAGAGATAAACTCCCAACTAAAAGCAGGTTCTAAAGATGGGTCATAAGTGTACGCCAAAGGCAGCAAATCAAGTTTCAAACCAAAGACGTAAAACAGCAGTAGCGCAGTAACGATGTAAGGAAAGTTACTCACAAAGGCCAAGATAGGCGGCACGACTTTACCGAACCAACCATCACGATTGTAAGAAGCGTAAGTACCGATACTGACCCCAATGATCAAAGCAACAATGAGTGAACCGAGCGCTAGAAACATAGTCCACGGTAGTGCCATTGCAATCACTTCAGAGACATCAATCGGGAACATCAGCACGCTTGGGCCAAGCTCCAACGTAAACACACTTTTGATGTAAGCAAGGTATTGCTCAAAGACATTGCCATCAAGGAAACCGTACATTTCACGAACCGCATCCATTTGCGCGGGATCCATACGGCCTTGAGCTGCCGCAAATAAAGCATCTACAGGGTCACCCGGCATTAACCGCGGTAACATGAAATTGAAGGAGATTGCGATTAAAAACGCAGTAAAATAAAAGCCAAATCGGCGAAAAATAAACGACATAACAAATCCTTAGATACCGCAGTAAAACAGTGTCAGCCTCACTGCGGCTCTTTTTAGTCAACTACTTAAGATGCACTTATTTAAGGTGCAAGTTGTTCAAAATGATGACGCGTTTGCCTCCGTCGTACCAAACTGGCTGAACGTATGGGTCTTTCTCACTCGGCCAACCAACAATTTTCTTATTGCTGTATTGGAACCACGTTGGGTTGGAGAACAATGGAATAAACGGCATGTTCTGAGCCGAAAACTCTTGCAGTTCATCTAGGATTTTTTGCTGAGTTTGCTTATCACCCGTCTTACCAAAGCTATCAATCAAGTCGTCGATTGCTTCTGAGTGAACACCGTGACCAGCATGCCAAGTTTTACCGATGCGAGACGTAGAGAAGTACTCTTGGTAAGCCAGAATTGGGTTTGTCGCTACCATCGACCAGTTGATCGACATGGTGTAATCACTCTTTTTCAAGTTACTGTCGTAAACTGCCCAATCGACCGTTTTCACGTTTGCTTTGATGCCCACTTCTTCGAAGTATTCGGTCACCATTTGCACCACTTGAATCCAATCTGTCCAGCCATTCACGACTTCGATATCAAATTCAACCGTTTTGCCATCTGCACCGTCACGGAAACCATCGCCATTACGGTCAACTAAGCCCGCTTCTTTTAGCATTGCTTTGGCTTTTTCTGGGTTGTACGTTGTGATGGATTTGTATTTATCACTGATATCTTGGTTGATAGACTGCTTATAAAGCTCACCGATACCACCAGCGTTGAAGTTAGCTGTAGGGTAGCCATACGCCGCAACGTCTACGATCATGTCGCGATCGAGTGCCATCGATAGCGCTTGACGCACTTTAAGATCATCAAACGGAGCGACTTTCGTATTCACATAAAGGTGGATAGCATCGTTGGCTGGATACCAAAAATGGTTGTTATCTTTATCTGCACCAACAAACGTACTTTCAACATCAGCGATGAAATTAGAACCCCAATCGATTTCACCTTTAATAAGTGCTGGCTGTATTTGAGAGTTGTCGTTGTACGAACGTAGATTGACACAATCAAGGTATGGACGATTTTCGATGTAGTAATGCGGGTTACGACACAGTTCCATTTGTTGTGGCTTTAGGTATTTGACTGTGGTCATTGGGCCGCTGCCCACTGGGTTAGGATTCGTAAAAGTAGTGAGGTTCTCTACTTTGTCCCAAATGTGTTTTGGTACGATGTGGTAACGCTCTAGGTTCCAAACAAACGTCGAGTCCGCTTCGTTTAGTTCAAATACAACGGTACGTTCATCGGTTGCTTTAACTTCTGCTAGGTTTTTACCAGACCAAATGCCTTTCTGATCAAACGCTGGAGCGTCTTTAGTAAGAAGAAAACTGTATACCACATCGTCTGCGGTTAGTTTTGAGCCATCAGACCATTTCACACCATCGCGAAGTACTAATGTGATTGTTTTTAAATCATCTGAATATTGGTATGACTCAGCCAATCGAAAATCTGTCTCACCGGTCATATTGTTAAATACAAGTAACGGCTCGAACATGATCCCATGCAATAAGTCTTTGGTTGTGTATGGGTTGTAGTTCTCAACAAAACCAGTATTGATAATTGGAACCGTTAGAGTGCCCCCTTGCTTGATCTCAGCAGCTTGGCTAGAAGCCGCTAACATCACACCCATTACCATCAAGCTTATTTTGCTCTTCTTTTGCATCATATTGTCCTTAATCAGCGATTGAAATAAGCGCTCTCTTCCGGCAGCAATTTTAGAAAGAAAGCGCTTTCTTTTTGGGATAATATGTAAGGAATCCAGGTCCGACAAGGCGGTTTATCTAAAAGTCATACGATGATCACAAGTTCCTATAACATTAGGGTAATTTAGATACTTATCTTTAATTTTCAGTAAGTTAAACAGCTGCATCAGCTAAAAGACGAATTGACTGACTCAATATATATCAATGACTTAGCTCTAGTTAAACGATTACGCAAACTATGATGCGAGTCACAACGGCAATTCATATTAGCGAAATACCACTCTAAGCCAATCGTCTCACCAGTCAAAAATAGCACTAGATAACAGAATGTTAGCCAGTAATTCCATCGTAATACGGAGCAAACAATTTATCTATCCTATATAGACAAAAACACATCATTATAATTAACCTATTGTTTATTAAGTAAATAAACAGATTCATTTATCAAAATCGAACAATCACCACGTAATTTACTGGAATACATAGAAAGCGCTTTCATTGAGATTCACTTCGTGACACCCTGATTAGGTTGATTTTTATGCAGGATAACGCAGTGGACACGGTACACTTTTGGAATGGCAACAAATCGGAAGCTCGACAAGCCTATGAATGGGATCTTACTTGTTCATTATTCGATAAAGGGGTAGCCCTGATTAACGACACCACGGATTACCCAATAGCTGAAGATGAAAGTAAGATCTTCACAACAGGCGTTGATGTCTTTGTCACCGTTGCTGGCAATCCCAAATTTGAACATCGTAACGTGATTAAAATTGAGCAACCGCTTGCTCAAGGTTTGCTTGGAAAACGGTTATTGCTCATATCAAAGAAGCAGAACGCACTAATAAACCCATTAATCACGCGAGAACAATTTACCCAACTATGCTCAGGTGTTCCGGCTACATGGGCAGATGCAGACCTATTTCGCCATAATGGTTGTAATGTACTAGAACAAGGCGATCTGGCGAGTATGATGTGTCACTTATCTGAAGGTCGGTGTGATTATATCTCTCTCGGCGCAAATGAAATCGAATCTATTCTTTCTCAATTTTCTGCGCAGTATCCCGATATCGTGATTGCGCCTAACGTCATGCTGCAGTACCCAATGCCACTCGTTTATTACGTTAATCCTGCCAATCCTGCATTGGCGAAAGAGCTTAAACGTCGTTGCACCGAACAACATATACAAGCCACTTTTGATGCTCACTACGGCGAATGTATAGAAAGGCTAGGTTTGAACCAAAGAAGCGTTATTAAGCTGAGTAATCCATTTTTATAATCAGTTATTCAGATAAGATCCCGCCAATCGATCTTAGCTTTCTGTATAACGTGTTACGGCTAATACCTAATATGCGTGACGTCTTACTGATATTTCTCTTATTTGCGAGATAGGTTTGCAATACGTTTTCTTCCACTGTGGTTTTTAAGTTCACTTCATCGGTATGTGCAGCGCCAGTAGAAGGCTCTTTTGCAGGGTTAAGGCCTGGCTCTCCTAAAATATCCTCAGCAAGATGAGTAGGGATATGTTCAAACATCAGAACCGATTCGTCGGAAGACAGTAAACTCGCGACCTTAATTACGTTGTCGAGTTCTCGAACGTTGCCCGGCCATGAATATTGCTCAAGTTTTTTCATTAAGCTTGGGGATATTCTTTGTTGTTGCTGCTGATGTTTTTTGTGAATAGCTTCAATTAGTGCCCGCTTATCTTGCCTCTGGTTTAAGCTTGGTAAAGTAAAAATCAAACCGTTTAAGCGATAGTAAAGATCTTCCCTAAACGCACCTTGTTTAACCAATTCAGGTAAATTTTTATGCGTAGCCGCAATGATTTGACAATCTACGGTAAAGGTTTGATTCGACCCCACCGGCGCGACAACTTTGTCTTGCAGTACATGCAGCAAACGGCATTGGGCGTCGAGCGGCATGTCTGCTATTTCATCTAAAAACAGAATCCCTTTATCGGCTTGGCGGATCTTTCCTTGGTAGCCTTTTGCATTTGCGCCCGTAAATGCGCCTGGCGCATAGCCAAACAGTTCGGTCTCAATCAGATCTTTAGGCAACGACCCGCAATTAACCGCAACCAATGGCGATGATTTTCTCAGGCTTTGCTTGTGCAGTGCTTTTACGAACTCGCCTTTTCCAACCCCTGTTTCACCGAGGATCAATAAGCTTACTCCTTTATCAATCACTCGGTTTGCTTGTTGCCACGACTGTTCTATTTGGGCGTCTCCAAAATGCAAATCGCAACTGGTTTGCAATGTCCGCTTTTTCGTCACGTGTGTCGCCCCAAGAACTTTCTTTTCAAACACAAAGGGGGTGTCCACTCTTCTGTTTTTAAATAATTCATCAATGGAGACACCTAATACTGAGGACTGCTCCAGTAGCTGACACGCGACTCGGTTCTGCGCCAATATTTGACCTGATTCATCGGCAATCAATGTGCCTTGCCATCCACTGTTCAATAATGATTTCTCGCAAGCAAGATCAACTCGAATAGAACCGTTAGGAATGTAGTTAAGTAACTGATTTTCAATAAGCTGAACCATATTTTGTACCAGAACTTGAACGGACAGTTCATGTTCTAACTGCTCACTCGTCACATCCAACACACCTAACATGTGCCCTTGATGATCAAAGATCGGGCTCGCAGAGCAACTGATAAAACGATGCTGATGTATGAAATGCTGTTCGCCCAATATACTCACAGGCTTAGCTTCTACTATGGCGGTTCCAATTGCATTGGTTCCTTTGAGTTGCTCTTGCCAGCAAGAACCGGTACTGAGCGCAATAGCCGTCAGTTTTTCGCGAAAGGTCTCTTGCCCCCAACTCGCCAGGATCACCCCTTCTATATCCGTTAAGATCAAACGGCTATCGGTTCTAGCAAACATTTGATTAAACAGAGGTAAAGCTAAGTGCTCAACCGCTTTAATGAGGTTGGTCGACTGATAACACCTCTGTTTCAGAAGTGATGAAGACAGGCGAATGTCTTCAGGCAAGCAACGACGCTTTAGCCCAGCCTCGCTGCTTCGATCCCAAGATGTCGTTAGCCAGTTGTTAGATTGCACGTTTCGTAATTGCATAACTGCTCCATATTGTCACAGTTCAAGTGTGCCACTTTGGAACACTTGAACATGGATGAACAACAAGTACTGCTAGTCGCCATCAGCCTCTGACAAAACTTACCATTTTGTAATCATATATTTACATTTTATTAACATCAATCTTTTCATCTTGGCCTGTGACTTGCGTTATTCCCTATGTCTTTGGAACAAGACGTTATGTGCGTTTTAAACAAATTACTTAAACATATTCGATAACAACGACTCGTTCAGGGGATCACTCTGATACCAATGAGCTTGGGATTCAAAAAAGGAAGGAATTCAACATGATTTATGCGCAACCAGGTAAAGACAACGCCGTGATTAATTTCAAATCTCACTACGATAACTACATTGGTGGGGAATGGGTAAAACCAAGCGGTGGAGAATACTTTAGCAATAGCTCTCCGGTTAATGGCGAAGCATTTTGCCAAGTTGCGCGCTCAACTGAAGCTGATATTGAACTGGCATTAGACGCAGCTCATGCCGTTCGCGCTAGTTGGGCCGCAACCAGCGTGACTGAGCGCTCTAACATCTTGTTAAAAATTGCCGACCGTATTGAAGAAAACCTAGAAGAGCTCGCCGTAGCAGAAACATGGGAAAACGGGAAACCAGTAAGAGAAACACTGGCCGCTGACTTACCTCTAGTCGTTGATCACTTCCGTTATTTCGCAGGTTGTATTCGTGCCCAAGAGGGCAGCGCAGCAGAGCTAGACGTAAATACCGCAAGCTATCACTTCCCTGAACCCGTTGGCGTGGTCGGGCAAATTATTCCATGGAACTTCCCTATGCTCATGGCCGCATGGAAACTCGCTCCGGCGCTTGCCGCTGGCTGCTGTGTTGTTCTGAAACCTGCTGAGCAAACGCCTGTCTCTATTTTAGTTCTAATGGAAAAAATCGGCGATCTGATTCCTGCAGGCGTACTCAATGTGGTCAATGGTTTTGGTAGTGAAGCTGGCCAAGCTCTCGCCACCAGCAACCGTATTGCTAAACTGGCCTTTACGGGTTCGACTGAGATTGGTCACCACATCCTGAAATGCGCGGCAGAAAGTTTAATTCCATCTACCGTTGAACTTGGTGGTAAATCACCAAACATCTACTTCCCAGACGTATTTGATCATGAAGACGAATACCTGAGTAAATGTATTGAAGGCATGTTACTGGCATTCTTTAACCAAGGAGAGGTATGCACTTGCCCATCTCGCGTTTTGGTTCATGAGTCCATTTACGATAAGTTTATCGCTAAGGTCATAGAACGTGCGCAAACCATCAAACAAGGTAACCCGTTAGATACTGAAACCCAAGTTGGGGCTCAAGCTTCTAAAGAGCAGTTTGATAAGATCTTAAGCTACCTAGAAATCGGACGTAAAGAAGGAGCAAAAGTACTGACTGGTGGTGAAGTTGCACAACAACCTGAAGAGCTTGGCAGTGGTTTCTACATTCAACCAACCGTGCTTGAAGGCAACAACAAGATGCGCGTTTTCCAAGAAGAAATTTTTGGCCCCGTTATCGCCGTCACTACTTTTAAAGATGAAGCAGAAGCGCTCGCCATTGCCAATGATACCGAATACGGATTAGGCGCAGGGCTGTGGACTCGAGATGCTAACCTTGCTTATCGTATGGGCCGCAATATTGAAGCGGGCCGAATCTGGATAAACTGTTACCACGCCTACCCTGCACACGCCGCATTTGGCGGGTACAAAAAATCAGGTATCGGCCGAGAAACCCACAAAATGATGTTAGATCATTATCAAAATACTAAAAACCTATTAATCAGCTACGACGTCAACCCGCTAGGCTTCTTCTAGTAAAGATAAACTAGATAGGCAACGCAAATCAAAACAGGCATCTTAAATCGGTGCCTGTTTCTTTTGGCAAATTGAGAAATTGAGTGTCACTACGAAAGGGATGTTTACATTAAGTTCGTAATTTTACCGCAGTTCCGAAAGCCATGATTTCTGATGAACCATCCGTTATTGCACTCGTTGAAAACCGAATACCCACTATCGCGTCGGCTCCCAAATCGGTAGCGTCAGATACAAGTCGTTGAATAGCAGTATCCCTCGCCTCTCCAAGCATTTCCGTATACCCTTTTAATTCACCACCTACGATACTTTTCAAACCAGCCATAATGTCTCGACCAACATGCTTTGATTGAACTACATTTCCGGTGACCACACCGAGAATTGCTTCAATTTCACGATTTGGAATATTTTCTGTCGTAGTAAAAATCATCTTTTTTCCTTTTGAACGGTTTGTTGAGTTACTTCTTTAATTTACTCTATAGGTCACTGGGCATAAAGTAGCGCTTTGCACGACTTAACCCCCAGCCTAAACTTACCCTTTTACTTTCTTCTAGCGACAAGTGCTCTGCTTGGCGTGAATTCTTGATGATGGCAATTTTTGTCAGTGTCGTTACTATGTGATCTTTGCTGCTGGCTATTCAAACAATGGAATGGCCTTTGTTTAGAGAGTGATTAAATGTCGCAACACACCATCAAGTTCATTGCCGCCGACATGGATGGCACATTATTAGACGAACACAGCCAACTCAACCCTGAATTCTTCGAGATTTACCCAAAACTGAAGCAACAAGGCATCATCTTCGCCGCCGCTTCTGGGCGTCAATATCATAGTTTGCTAGAGACATTTTCACCGCTCAAAGACGAGATGATGTTTATTGCAGAATAACGGCACCTTAGTCATGCACCAAGGTAAAGAACTGTACAGCTGTGAGCTAGAAAAAAGTGCTATTTATGACATCGTCGAACAAGCCCGACTCGTTAAAGGCGCTCATATTGTCTTGTGTGGTAAGAAGTCTGCATACATTGAAACGCAAGATCCGCAAGCATTAGCCGAAATATCTAAGTATTACCACCGCCGCCAATACGTAGAAGACTTGATCTCGGTAGACGACGATTTCATTAAAGTGGCCATTTGTCATTTTGAGGGTTCAGCTGAACACGTACACCCAAGCATTAATGAAAAATTCGGGCAAATCCATCAAGTAGTGATCAGCGCCAAGATCTGGCTCGATGTCATGAACGCTGAAGCGTCAAAAGGGGCAGCCATTAAACATTTGCAAACATCGTTGGGGTTTGATTATGAGCACACCATGAGCTTTGGCGATTACTTCAATGATGTAGAGATGCTAAAAGCGAGTTACCACTCCTATGCGATGGAAAACGCACACGAAGGCGTTAAACAACATGCGCGCTTTGGTGCTCCAAGTAATCGCGATGCTGGCGTTTTTCAGGTTATAAAGACATTAATTGAGTAGATAGTCTGCCATCGAGCACCAAAATCAAAGCGCAAAGATCAAAGCAGCAGCAATCGACGCTGCTTTGATGCCGCGACTCTTTTACTAACCGCTAAATACTAGTTGCTAGTTGCTAGTTGCTAGTTAGCATTTTTCATAATCAGAGCCAGCTTTTGGCCAAATGCTTGATATAACGCCATCCCTTGGGCAAGCGATGCCTCATCAGACTGGCAAAGCGCCAACGCTTGGTGAATGTGCTCTACGCTTTCTGGGTAATAGCGTATCGCTACCTCACCGCACTGATTTAAGTCAACATACCAACTGCGATCTTGCTCTGCGATCAAGTAATAAGCCGTTCGCAAGATCTTCTTAGCGATGATTTTTCCTCGTTGATCGGACGTCGACTCAAAGGCATCGCAATGGATGCTATTCACCCATGATTCCAAATCAGAATTCAATGCGAACGCAATCTTGATGTTTGGCTTAAGAAGTGTAAATTCTTTCGACAAATCGTCACCCCAGATGCAACAGCAGCAGTGTTTAAGCCAGAATTGCCAACGGTACTTCTCTTGGGGCTGGAGCACTTCCATTTTATGCCCTGGATCCAAATCGAGTTTAGTGATGATGGAATATTGCTCTGGAATGCGTGCAGAAATCACAGCAAGCTTTCGTTTATTTTCGTCGGTCAACGGGCGAAGAAATACCACGGAGATATCCATATCAGAACGATTTTTTACCGCCGTTCCACGAGCAATACTGCCATACAGATAAATACTATGGATTTCCCCCGTAAATTCCGCCAATAACGTCTTGATCACGGCACCTAGTACGCCCTTAAATTCGGTTTGAATATGCTCGACAGAGCAAGTATTCGCAATGTATCCGTGTTGATCCAACCCTTTATTAATGCATTCTACGTTCATCCTAGCCCTCCACCATAGACCGTCGTTTATTCCTTTAGACATATAACAACAATAACCAAGAACCTTCGTCCTCATTAACCAAGAGCAATTAATACATTGATAATAATAGAGATATTATTGTTTTTTCTAATTTACGGCACATAACTAGTTTTAACAAGCGTACTTTATACCCACTAAATTTCTAATTCATCATTGACAAAAGACCATCGGTCTCTTAAATTAACAATAAGAGACCACTGGACACTTACAATAATGAACTGGCAAAGAGCAAGAACCGACGAAACCAAACACCAAAGACGAGAAGCCATCACGCAGGCTGCTTTCACGCTTTTTAAACAAAACGGCTATGACGGCGTCAGCTTTAATAATATTGCTGCGGAAGCAGGGTTCACGAAATCAAATATGTACCGTTATTTCAGCTCGAAAGACGAAATATTCTTATCCATATTCGCAGAGCTTTTTAATGATTGGTTTACAGACTGTATGACAAGTTTAAAAACATTAACGACCAATGCAGAGCCAGAAACTTTCGCATCTCATTGGGTTAATACTCTGGTTGCACATCCAAGGTTTTTAGATCTAACCCCCTTGATGTTCACCTCACTTGAAAAAAACAGCGCCTATGATCAACTGCTTGAATTTAAGCGATTATCCATGGCACTGCTTTTCCAACTGGCCGAAGAGATCACAAGAATCTACCCAAAAATAGCAGGAGAAAAGGCGTTTAAATTCTTAACTCTGAGTTATGCAGACACCGCAAACTCTTGGGCAGCAGGCTCCCACAATGAAGCACTTTTAAAAATTTATCAGCTTGAAGAATTTCAAGCCCTCAGACCAGACTTTAAGCGAGATCTTACAAGCTCGATTGAGGTCATTATCAAAGGCTTAACCGCCGACTAACACCGCATCACTCATAAACAAAGGAATATCAACATGGCACATTACACGGAAAAAACCATCACAGTTAACTTACCCGCCGACAAAATTTGGCAGGTGCTAGACGATTTCAGCAGCGTCGAGCGTTTCGCCGCAACCATTCAATCTTCTCCTATCATTGGCGACATTACATCAGGGCTTGGAACCAAGCGAAAGTGCACCTTTCATGATGGATCTAGCCTCGTTGAAGAAATCATCGAATACCGACAAAACGAAAAGATCGCACTGCGACTTTCAGATTACACGCTGCCACTAAAAAGCATGCAAGCTGAAATAAAAGTGACAGCCATCGATGACAAGCAAAGTGAATTATTCATGAGCACGGAATTTGAAGTAAAAGCTGGACCGTTAGGCTGGTTATTGGGGCAATTTTTAATGCGACCAATGATGAAAAGTGTGTTTAAAAATCAACTCGCAGGCTTGGCTTACCACTGCGCTACGGGTAGACAAATTGATAAAAAAATGCCAGCTAAAGAAGAACTTACCGATTGGGTTATCGGTTAAGTCTTTGACCCGTAGAAATGCCAGTAGAGTCTGGCATACCTATTTGTCACAAGACAACCCACAGACAAATGGATCGATAAAATAAGCCGATAGCATGCAAAACAACGTATCCATTCCTAGCAATTTTAATCGCATGATGATGCCAAAAATAGTGGTTGCTTCATCCGTTACAATCCATTAGTGTAAAAATTCATCACCAAAAAGAGTCACCTATGAACGTTCAACCTCTACAACTCTGGCTACTCCTCCTTATGCCCATCAGTCGGTAGAGTGACTCCTACCCGGCTGTGAGTGAACAGCCGGACTTCGTTTATCTCACAGCCTTGAACCCAGTAAAATAAATACATTCAAGGAAGTAATAAATGAACGACACAACGGCAACCTCACAAGAATCATCCGATTATCGAACAGGGATCATCTACGCCTTGATCGGCACCATGCTGTTTTCCATCAAACCGGTACTGGTCAAGCTCGCCTATGCCGCAGGTGGTGACGCTACAACGATAATGAGTCTTCGCGCCGCGTCGTCCCTCCCCCTCTATGTCGCAATTTTGCTTTGGCTGTGTAAAGACATAGGCCACCGAAACAAACTGCAACAATACGGTTGGCAAGCTGCACTTGTTGGTATTTTAGGCTACTACTTTGCCTCATTACTCGATATTTTGGCGCTTGAATACATCTCAGCACAATTAGAGCGACTGTTGATCTTCTTGTTTCCTTCTTTCGTGGTATTCATTAGTTGGATAGTCATGAAAGAAACACCACGGAAAGGTACGTTCGCGTCTATTTCGCTTGGTTATGCGGGTGTTGCCATGATCGTGTTGCATGATTTCAGCTCATTTGGTTATCAGGTGTGGCTAGGGAGCATTATGGCGATTGGCTCTGCGTTAGTGTTTGCCGTTTACCTTGTGCTGAGCAAAAAAGTCATCGGCAATATAGGGCCGCAATTATTTACCAGCGTTGGAATGGGCAGTGCCGGTATAGTGATCATGGCTCAATACCAAATAAAAGGCGTGCAATTTACCGACATGTCTACTGAGTTAATTTGGATGGGCATCGCAATCGGTCTGTTCTGTACGGTATTGCCTTCCTACTTTGTCGCAGCGGCGATGGCACGTTTAACGCCATCCGTGTTAAGTCTAACGAGCAACATAGGGCCTGCGGTCACCGCCTTATTTGCCATCACCCTGCTGGGTGAAGCTTTCACCATCTGGCATGGGCTCGGCATGGCTCTGGTGGTGTATTCAGTGGTGAACATTAATAAAAAGGCCTAAAACAACAAAACCCACCAGCATCGGTGGGTTTTGTGTCTTTTCTGTTCGTCTACATTTTACTGCGTATTCTTAGTACTTAACCTGATAGTTCAACGTATAGGTTCGGCCACGGCCTTTATAATCGTATGCTGCCGCGTCATAGTGAGCAGCGTAAACGATTTGAGCACGCTGACCCCAAATGGTGGTGTAATCTTGATTAAACAAGTTTTGAATACCGAAACCTAAACTGCCCACAGGTAATTGGTAACTTCCGACCAAGTCGAAAACCGTATAGCCATCCAATTTTTTCTTAGCGGCATCTTCATAACTGAACATCGTCTGGCTTTGTAACTTGACGGCAAGATCTGAATCAGACCAACCAGCCCACGCACTCGCTTTTGACGTACTTGCCTTGCCTGCTGTGAAATCTTCCCAGCCGCTATCCCCTTTGACTTCAGAAATAACGTAATGACCCGATGCCCCCACCTGAATGTTATTATTCACCCAGTAAGACGCCATAGCCTCTACGCCGTAAACGCGTTTCTTAGCGTCAATTTCTTTAATAAGTAATGTATTTTTATCGTACTCTACAGACTTATCAGATTGAGAGTAATAAGCCGCGGACTGCACACTTAAATCACCAGAATCAAGACGGTAACCCAGCTCGAAACTGTTGGTTTTAATGCCCGACATCTTCGAGTCTTTTACGTTGATGCTGTCGTTGAGTTTCCAATGATCGCCAACGAGCGTGTAACTCCCTTGGCCATAGTATTTGGCCGGATCCGCAAGATCAAAACCTTGGGAGAAATTAGCCCACACTTGTGAATCACTATTCAAATGATAAATCGTGCCTAAGTTAAATAAACCAACGCTATAGCTGGTCTCACCACCGGGAACGGCGTCTGCGGTTTTTCCACTTCCCTTTGCGATGTTCTTCTGTTGCGTATAACCGACAAAGTCATCGATCTTATTCGTCATGTATTGGTAGCGAACCCCACCTTCAACAGACCAATCATCTGTAAGCGCGTAATCAGCTTGAATAAAGCTAGCAACGGAACTCACGCTAATACCTGGATAGCGCCCAGTTTTCGCATAGATCCTGTTGGTTAAATTACCGGAGTTATTGGCAATTGTTGGATCATAAAGCGCTTGATTGCTATCAAGGTTGTCTTGATACGCATCCACACCGTAAACGATGCTTAACTTATCAAAGTTTTTAGCAAGCGCTGCTTTTAACGAAATGACATCGGTAATTTGCTGACCAGAAGATTGGAAATAAGGTGTGTAAGTTTGGTCTTCTTTACGATAAGACGCTTCGGCAATCAGTTGGTGTCCAAGGAACTCTTCATCCACGTATGACGCACTCAGCATGATTCGCTCTGTTCCGTGTTCACGATCGGAATCAAACCCTTTACGAACATCCACAAAGTTACGACCCACAATATAAAGCCCATATGGAGAATCTTGTTGGCTGTCGTAGTATTGCGCCAAAAAGCTCAGCTTTTTCGTATCCGAAACATTAACGCCGACCGTCGTCAGGAAATCAACGGTTTTGTTAAATTGCAGCGAACCTTGCGAAATATCAGGGGTAACAATGGTGCCATTGGCATCAAAGAAACCTTGGTTTTCGGTATACACAATCGATGTACGCGCTTGAACACGCTCGTTGCCACCCGCAATCGACTGACCGATTTTATAGTCCAGATCTTCGCTGGAGTTAAACCCAGACGTACCACCAACAAATGACTCAAACTCTAAATCATCGCTTTGTGCTTTTTTGGTAATGATATTAATCACACCACCAGACGCACCTGCACCGTAAATAGAGGTCGCGCCGGACAAGACTTCAACACGCTCAATGTTAAATGGGTCAATTGAATCTAAATGACGGCTAATTTGGCGAGATGATTGCAGTGACACACCATCAATCATAACCAACATTTTTCGACCACGTAAGTTCTGGCCGTAGTTGGTGCGTCCACCGCTGCTAATGTCCAAAGACGGGATCGTTGCAGCAAGAATTTCTCCCAATGACTTGCCACCACGGTATTCTTGTTCGATTTTTTCAGAGTCGATGTACCAGACTGTGCCAGGTATATCACTGATGGCTTTAGGAGTTCGGCTAGAGACGACCACCATTTTGTCTTCAGATACCGACTCTTGCGCTTGAGCTGTGAATACAGTGCTTACTGCGGCAACGGCGAGGGCAACAGTGGATAGCTTGAAACGTCCTTTTTCGGTTTTCATTTTATTCTCTATATTGATCAATAAAAGGCGGCACAACACCATTTGATTGTGCTCTAACTTTAAATACCTACCCCATTAGCGTGCGAGGCACCTCGTCAATGGTTTGGATATCGCTCTGAGAGACTTTGCTTTAATCTTATTCTAAATAAGAATCATTATTATTGCTTTTTCGTATCGAAAAAACAATATGAAAATACAGTTTTATTTTATAAAGCCAGAGTTATAGATTTTGGAGCGGTATTCGAAGAGGGCTATATGATAATAAACAATTGTTTATAAAGAATTAATTTAAAGGTACGTGATGTTCTTTAAAAGAAAGTAAATCAACGAATGATCTTGGAGAGAAAGAAAGCAGCCTGATTTCGGCTGCTTCTAGCGCTTGACTGACTAAGACTAATTTAACTTTTCAGCAATACTATTAATGAGGCTCTCACGTTGTTGCTGTGAAATATTCATCACATCCTTATAGGTGCGTTTCATCACTCGGATGTCATTTTCGAGCAACTCTGCCAATTTGGTTGCAGCGGCTTGATTATCGCCATCAAACACCAATTCCATGATGTCTAACCGACGTTGGCAAGAACGACTCACCGACGACTGAATGTGCATTGAAACTAAGTCCGTCGCTTTTCTAAGGCGATTTTGCTGCTGCATCACACCCAATAGGAATCGGTTTCCCGAACAGCTTGCCAGAAGTTCATGGAAGTCGGCGCTCAAGCTAAACAGTTGACTTGCAGTAACGGACTCCGGCTCGGCTATTGCCTTTATGTGCCTATCTCGACAATGTTCAAGTTTGACGAGATCTAGCTTCCAAGTGGGCTCTAGTAAGCCTGCGGGCTCAAAGATTAACCGACATCGGTAACTCTCTGCGTGTCTTTCCTGTGTGTTCAACACACCGTCGAGTTGCCACTTGTAGCCTGGACTGCGGCGAAAAATGGCATCGCTTTCTAACAGACGCAATACACTCTGTATTTCCCCTCGATTAGCTTGATAACGTTGTTGTAGGTCTTTTTCAGAAAATGACGCACCAAGTTCTCCAAAAAATAGATCCATCAGCACGCGTAGATACAACTGCTCTTGGCGAGCTTGCTCATTACTGCCGCCACTTTCAATGTTGATGTCGGCAGCATTAACCTGCAAAACAAAGCCTTTATACGGAACGGCCTTACAAATACCCTGTGCAGATAAGTGAGTTAACATCGCTCGTAACGGTGTTCTAGACACTTCAAATTCTTGCGCTAATGAGGACTCGTTCAAGCTGCTTCCGGCGCTGGCATTTTCTGCTTTCAGCCTGGCAACAACCTTGAATAACAGATCTTGTTGAAGTTGGGTAATTGCGGTCATGTCCATGAAATTCTTAAATATAGTTATTGCTCTTAACCCCATGGTAAACACAAACGCTGTGCATTGCTATACATTGTGTTTTTGCCATGAAAACACAATAAACGCAGGTATCAATACAACGATCGCCAAGGCTTAACGCCTCATGAGGTATAAGAAGTAACCGCCACCGATCAACGATGCCAATAACCCTGCTGGGAATTGCCAAGGAAACCACAAGGTTCGACCAATCCAGTCTGCCGCGACTATGATGATGGCTCCTAACAAGGCGGCTGTGAGCATTTGCGGAATGGCTCGATATTGATGAAGTGAGCGGGCTATATGAGGAGCTAACAAGCCAATAAAACTCAGAGGGCCGATAACAATAGTACACAATGTGGTGAGCGCTGCGACTAACAAAAGCAACACCAAACGCACCGCGGTGGTGTTCATGCCAATGCTGGTCGTTGTAACGTCACCTAATCCAATAAGCTCAATCCAGCGGTGTAAAGACAGGGCGAGCGCCCCCACAATGGTAACGCCTATCGCCAACAAGACCACATCTTGGTTAGCCACTAAGTAAGTTGAACCAGAGAGCCAAGTCAACAACGCGGTCGCATTGTCATTTCCCGAACTCATTACAATTCGAAGCACAGCGTCTAAGCCAGCGCTCAATGCGATACCGGTTAACAAGGTTTGTGTCGGGGCGAAATTGTGTTTCCTGCCCATTAACCACACCAACGCGGTGACCACCACCGCGCCACACGTGCCGAGCAACATTTGCTGCTCTCGGCCAACAGCTGTGCCAAACATGGTGCCCAGAACCAAGGCCAACGCAGCACCAGAGCTAATCCCTAAAATTTCTGGGCTTGCCATTGGGTTATTTGAAATTCGTTGAATGATTGTGCCTGCAAACGCAAGCCCCACACCGGCGAGCAACGCGACCATGACGCGTGGTATACGCAAGTCAAATAAATGCTGGTTAAGATCCAGACTCCATCCGTATTGATTCTTGCCCAACGTCACGGCAAGGACAGACACAACCCCAAGCAGTGCTGACATAGCAATAAGTACTTTGGGTGCATCAACACATTTGTATTGCTCTGTGTGCTCCGTGCGACTTTTTAAATCTGAATGCAGCTTTGTTCTTTGGAGCAACCACAAGAGGAATGGCGCCCCTAGCAGTGCGGTCATTGCTCCGGTCGGTAACAGCTCACCCCCAACACCGGAAAATGGCTGAATCACCAAATCGACCAGCAATAGCATTAGGCTGCCTACACAACCACTGATCATGATTTGTTTCGCCAAAGTTCGCGCGCCCAACATCCTAGCAATGGCTGGCGCAACAATACCAACAAAGCCAATCAAACCCACTTCACTGACCACGGCGGCGGTAATAAAAATAGCCAATGATAAACACAACAGTTTCACTTGTTTAATATTGACGCCAAGTGACGTGGCGACGTTATCACCAAACTGTAACGCCGCTAACGGACGCTGCAGCACCAGCAGTAAAGCTGTAGGAACAAAAACCAACGGCAGTAAAACCTGAGTACTCGACCAATCATTCTGGTTCAGAGCCCCCGCCCCCCAAACAAAGAGGCTAGTTAAGCGTTGTTCATGCAGCATAAGCAACATGGTATTTAACGACCCCAAAAATAAGCTAACCACCATGCCTGCAAGCACCATGTGTAAAGGAGAAAAACCTCTTGCCGAACTCAAGACAAAGACCAAGCCGGTAGCAAGGCAGCCTCCAATAAAAGCAGGAACAAACCCGGGAATAATCACGTTGGCAGGCAACAATAGAATGCCCAATACCATGCCAAGCTCGGCCCCGGCAGAAACGCCCAAGGTCGTCGGTGATGCAATAGGGTTACGCAGTACGAACTGCATCACACACCCGGCTACCGCTAATGCAAAGCCACAAATTAAGGCCACGGTCAGCCTAGGTAAATAGGTTAACTGAGTAATGAGATGTTGATAATTTGACCCGTCGAAATGAAAAAGGGTATCCCAAATGAGCCCAATCCCTTGAGAGTAAGGTGCCGTAATATGAAGTAATGAGCCGATGACCAAAACAGCAGCGCATAATAGCGCTGCTGTTTTTAAATTGACCCGCCCAGATGATGGGATTGAGAGCGATGAGGTTGTCATTATTATTTTGTGATTTGTCCGGTAAGTTGTTGTGCTATGTGATCACTGAATCTTTGCGCAGCGATAAGTCCACCAAAAGTCCAAATAGCAGGAAGCTCATAGACCGAGTCCGTACGAGTAAACTCCATAAGCTGCCATAATGGTGACTGAGTCAACTGCTCACGTTGTTCATCTTTAAGGGGGCCAAAAATCATCACGTTTGTCTGTTGGTGCTCCGCCAACTTCTCGGTTCCAGCGGCGCTAAAGCCCCATAAATTTGTTGGTTCTTGCCAGTCATTTTTAAGCCCCATAATATCAACAGTGGCTTGAGCTAAGGAGCCTTGGCTGTGAATACGCAGAGTTTTATCATTAATAAAACGGGCAAACAACAGTGGTTTGTTGGACGTTTCTGATGCTCGCACTTTCGCGCCATTGTCTTTCAGGCGCTGATTGGTTAGTGCAATCACTTGTTCGGCTTGCTTCTCTTTGTTGAACAGTTTACCTAACGATAAAGTGACTGATTTGGCTGATTCTAACGGCTGTTTCTTTTCACTGTAGATACTAAACACCAGAACAGGAGCAATGCTGTTTAGTTGATTATATGCAGCCGCCATATGGGCGCTAATTAAGATTACATCTGGCTTAAGCTCTGTCAGCAATTCAAGATTTGGCTCACGTCGAGAACCCACATCGATGACGCCAGCATCGAGCGCAGGCTCAACAACCCATTGTTGATAACCTTTTGCGTCTGCAACGCCCTCAAGTTCAACCCCAAGGCTCAACACGGTTTCGGTGAGAGCCCAGTCTAACGCCACCACTTTTTGTGGCGTCGTATCGAAAGAAACCGTGCCCATTTCATGTGTTACCTCAAGCGCATAAGCATTGAAAGTGAACACGGCACACAGCGCCGTAATAAGCTTATTCACAACAAATTCCTTTTGATTTAAGAGTGTGGATTTAGGAGATGTAGCTAATCGGTTGCCCAGTTTTGGGGTGCTCAAATAGAGCGAGTTCCATACCGTAGATTTGCATCAGCGTGTCGGGGGTCATCATTTCTTTCGGGGTGCCAGAGGCAATCACATTTCCGGAATGAAGCGCAACCAACTGATCGCTGAATTTGGCGGCCATGTTGACATCATGAAGCACCATGATGACCGTTAAGCCTAGTGACTGATTGAGATCTCGGATTAATGCTAACAATTCGTGTTGGTGAGCCACATCCAATGCGGAAGTCGGCTCATCAAGCAAAATGCATTGGCTTTGTTGAGCCAGTAACATCGCAACCCAAGCTCTTTGTCTTTCACCGCCCGACAAAGTTGCGACAAATCGATTCGCGAACGCGCTTAGGCCTACTTTTTCAATGGCGTCATCGACAATGGCGTAATCATTTTTACTGTAACGCCCAAAAGCCCCTTTCCAAGGATACCGACCAAAGCACGCCAACTCTCTAACCGTCACACCATCAGTGATGGGTGGGTGTTGTGGCAAGTAAGCAACACGATGCGCAAACTCAAGATGACTGTACGAAGAAACTAACTGATTATCGAAGAATACTTGGCCTTGAGTCGGCGTATTTTGTCGACTTAACAGCTTAACCAATGTGGATTTCCCACAGCCATTATGACCCAGTAAGGTCGTTATCTGGTTTGGTTCAAACGTCAGGTTCGTCGGAGCAAGAATCGTCTTGCCGTCGATATCGAAAGATGTATTGGTAAGCTGGTACATATCAAATATGAAGTTGAGTTATCGGCTAATAGACGTTAATGTTACCACATTAAAATTATAATGATAATAATTCACATAATCAATAAGCTTATCATTACCCTAAAATAATCATAAATGAGCTTTCTTACACTTTGTAGCACCCACAACCTATGTCAGTTATAAAAAATAAACGGTTTCACTTAATCGCCATCAGCCTGGTTTCCGCATTGATGGGAATCGGCCAAAACGGCCTACTGATCTCTTTGCCTTTTCTTGTTGAACATTCGGCATTCAGTTTGCCCACTTGGTCAATTTTCATCGCGATAGGCAGCGTGCTGTTTTTACCATCAGCCCCCTTATGGGGGCGCTATAGTGACAAGCATGGCCCCAAAAAGGTGATCATTCAGGCTCTTATTGGCATGGCGGTCAGCTTTTCATTGCTGTGCTGGTTTGCGATCACCAGTAAAAATGGCGAAGCTTCTTACTTTCTATGCTTCATAGGGCTAATCGTTGCTCGAATTATCTATGGCTGCACGGTTTCGGGGATGGTTCCTGCAAGCCAGCATTGGGCGATCCTTCTTTGTGGTGATAAAGCCCGTATTCAAGCAATTACGTCAATCAGTATCGGCTTAAGTGCTGGTCGCTTAGTTGGGCCAATCATTTCTCTCTTGGCACTCAAGATCTCGCCGTTCGCACCTTTGATCATTATGATCCTGCTGCCCTGTATTGCGTTAGCCACCACACTATTATTGCCCGCACCTAACAAGAACGGTGCACCTCAAGATCAAACGTTGCCAACACCTTGGCTTCCCCAAAGAACGCTAGCGCCTTTCTTAATGAGTGGTCTATTGCTGTGCGCCGCAATCGCCTTACTTCAGTACAGTTTTTCTCCACTGATTTTAGCGGTAACGAGCTGGTCTACGGGACAATTAAGCAACGGCATTGGCCTATTGCTGACGATAAGTGCAGCGTGTACGTTCATCACTCAGGCTTTGGTGATAAAAAAGAAGAAGTTAACGCCCTTTGTTATGTATCGCTTTGGTGGGATATTTTTGGTCGTAGGATTTGCGCTTTTCTTGTTACCTAGCATCTGGGGGTTTGGAATTGCGATGGCTGTGACCTCTGTTGGCGCAGCGCTACTTGTTCCCGCCTACACATCATCGGCAACGGAAAAACATAACGATGCTCCAGCTACCGTCGCCGGTTACATTTCTATGTCTCATACCATAGGATATGGACTAGCATCACTGCTGGCATTTACGTCAACGCTTAGCCCACTTTACCCTATCTACCTATGCATCGCGTTTTCTGTTCTCATTCTTGCTACTGGCTACTTATCAGAAAATACCGAAACAACCAAAACAAGCGGGCTGCCTTAACGTTTATTGTCTGGGTGCCGTGGGCAGTCTAAGCACAACTTCCTGCCGTTACATTTAATCACCAAACAGCAACTCGTTCGCACTAGGCTGAGCTGCTTTGATTCTTCGTTGTAAGTCAAAGAAGCCATCAGCTTTTCTGGTAAGTTGCAGGCAATCAACCATTGTTTAGCTTGTTCAAACAGATAGTCTTTGGGTAAGTTGGAAGAAAATTGGCTCAATTTAACCAGACAGCCGAGTATCCCGTCAGCGATAAGATGACGAGTAAAGCCCGGCCGAATCCGAACCCACTCACTCATCTCTTTTTGGTAATATTCGAACAGAATACCGAGCTCCCGACCAGCTTGTAAGATCAGTTCTTGTTCACTACCTTGCGTGTAGTGATCAGAGTCAAACTGATATCCGGCTACAAAGTTAGGATGAACCTGCTGACCCATTGTAGAAAGTGGTGGTAGGCCCCGACACGCATAGATCGCAATGAATGCTACATAGACGGGTTGCCAGCAAAGCAAAGTCCATGTCCGAGTGAGCCAGTATGGCGCCCCTGCTTCCGGGTGAGAACGCTTCAAACTTTCATAAAGCTCACGAATGCATTCGGAACTAGGAAGATCAACGTGGATAGTGGATCCGGCTAACGTCTCATTAGGTGAGAAATTAATGGCCCCTTTCAAGTACGGAGTCACTTGTACTGAGTGCTCAAAAAGGTGCTCATAAAACGGTTGCCCACTCATTGTGTTCATTCTTATTCTGATCAATTCGTGGTGAGAGCATAAATAAACCCACCCTCACTTACAAATGATTCTCATTTTCTTTGCTGTTTTTTTGAGAAGGAGGAGAACTTAGCAATATTGTCTGATCGGAATGCTACGTCCCAATCTGCCACTTCCTTTTTAATACTGGCGCACAATGAACCCTATCGGCATTCTTGTGCGACCATGTTTAACCACGCTTAGATCGATAGATGCGTTTCAAATCCACATCATTTGGGCTCTTAAATCAAAGCCACATTGGATTATTTATGATTAAGCCAAATGACACCAAAAGCAAACAACTGGCATAAAAACAATTCAAACCCTTGGCATATTGCGGGCTACTACTGATTTTTGATAACCAAAAACCCATCTTAATCCATAGCAGATGCATCGAAACATTCAGTAACGCAAGCCAGAGCACTAAAACAAAAACCCCTTGGTTTCCAAAGGTATCCTGAGCCTGCTCACTAAAAAGCGAAAACATCAGCAAGACCATTAACCAGCCTTTGCTATTCAGTAATTGCACAAATACACCATCGACGAAACCAAACACTTTTTGCTCACTTTCTGACGTTTTATTCGCACTTTTTAAGAAGGAGACAGCCATATAAATAAGATAGCTTGCGCCAAGAAACTGCATCACATTCATGACATTTGGGTAACCTTGAAGAACTTGTCCTAATCCAAACCCAATGAGTAACGACTTGATTATAAAGACAAGATCCACTCCGAATAAAAGCGGTAATGATTGTCGAACGCCGACTCTCGCGCCGGATGCTGCAAAAATGATATTGGCAGGGCCTGGGCTAAAAACCAGTGGGAACATAACCCCTAACCAAACAAAAAATAGACTCATACTTTCTCTCCTCTAACATGTTGAAAGAAGAATAATTCATCGTATTTTAAGTCTCTTGTACAAAATTGAAATTAACGAGAAAGGTAGTTTGTGGGAGTGATGCCAAAAGCCCGTTTGAAGTTTCTGTTGAAGTGACTTTGATCGTAAAACCCACAAGTAAGCGATGTTTCTACACAGCTGTTTCCCTTGGCTAACAAGTATTTCGCTTTCTGAGCCTTAACCAAAAGAAGAAACTGATGGGGCGTGATCCCATAGGCAAGTTTGAAGGCTCTGATTAATTGAAACTTCGACCGGCCAGTTTCTCCTTCTAACTCTTCTAACGAAACATTCAACTGCCAGTTATCAAGCAGATACTCTTTGGTTTGAAGCGCACTTTTGTCGTCGTGACTTCTTGAACATCGGCTCGCTTTTACTGAGCCATAACGGGTAAACAATTTTTCGAGTACGACGGCCAGCAATGAATCTTTGGTCAGATTAAAGCTGCTATTTTCAAGCGCCATGTGAAGCTGCTTAAGCTCGGAAAATAAATTGATATCATCTATTACTGGTTTATCTATAATCGGATCAACTGGAATTCCGGACTGCTCAAATTGTTGGTAAATCGTATGCAAATCAAAATAAAACATACGATAACGCCAGCCTTCATGACAACTTACGTAACCCGTATGAATCTCTGAAGGGTTGATAGCAATAATGTGATTTTTCGGCACGACAATGTCCCGACCACGATAAAGTAACCCTTCGGCGCCTTCCTCGATCAAACCAATTGCCAGTTCATCATGCCAATGCTTGGCAAATTCAAATTTGTTGTAACTGGCAGACAACAATTCAATCCCTGAAAAGTGCTCGCTTTTCCATATTTTTGCTGATTCCACTTACGATCCTTTTAAGTAGATTGTCTTATCCTAAGTCACTCAATACAGGTCGGGACTAACACTTGGTGCATTTTTGCAAATCCTTTGAGTGATAGTGTTACCCCATCATTACTAGCATCCCCTAACAATTCAATATTAAGCTGACTACCAGTTTGGAACTGTTTGAGGTGCTCATCTGGCACTGTCGCCCAATGAGTCGATCCCTTAATCCAGACATCCATTGTAAACGAGGCATTCGAATCGATTTGTGCTTTTACCTCATAGCCAAGTTCATCACGACTGACAGAATGGAAAAACAACAGATTGACCCCCTCGGTGGTACAACGAAGTGCAATAGTTTCGGTATGATCTGATTGACTAGGCTCCGCAACCCCAAGCATAACCGTATTTTTTCCGTCAAAGCTCTTCGCTTCAAAGCGCTGCCAGTCTTGATACTCTGCAACCAACTCTAATTTAGCTGCACTTGAGAAACTAACCAAAGCACAGCTCATGATAATTAATGATTTTTTAAACATAGTCACTATTGGCCCTCTTATCGTACGCCCATCTTCAATAAAACAAGAGCACTAGGAAGGCTGAATTAATTCATGTGGTGAATCATAACGTTCAAGTCTAACAATGCAAATAATTATCATTTAATTTGTTTTTTAGTTAATGCTCAAATGCTAATATTTGATGTACTTAATTCATTACCATTCACTTTCTAAAGTCAGACATAGCCTCACAATAACAATAGGAAGTACATACAAAGGACGTATTATGGCAATTCCTGAGAACACAATGATCAGTAAACTCACTGAAAATGCTTATTTTTCTGATACTCATCACGTGAATATCCATTACGAAGGTCAATCGGCGTTAGAGCTTTACATGCGAATGGCACAAGAAACCCCAAGCTGGGTCAATAGGCTGATGACATTGCGAAATCAGATTGTTTCTAGACTTGGGCTAAAACATCTCGGAAAAATGGCTGACTTTAGTGTCGATAAACCAAGCAATGAATATCAAGTTGGAGATCAACTCGGGATCTTTTCCATCTACTCACTCAATCATGAAGAAGTGATCCTCGAAGACAGGGACAAGCACTTAGACGTAAGACTCTCGTTTTTCATTGACCCGAACGGAGACACCGCCACTCTTCATGCAAGCAGCGTTGTTCATGTAAAGAACACCTTTGGTAAAGTGTATATGTTCTTTGTGGCCCCTGTGCATAAGCTCATTGTGCCTGCGACGTTAAAAAGGCTACCACAAGGTTAGTTTCATCGCTTCTTGTTACCCTCTGTATTCGCCAATAAGTTCATCACGCAAACATTACCAACGATACGACCTCAATAGTATTTCGAGAAACGAGCGACATCAGATAAGCACCGCATATTGGCAAATTCACATATCTGAGCCATAGTTAATGTTATCAGATCTTAGAGGTAAACCGTTGATGTTTGGAGCGCGCCAATTCTTTGCGGTAGCTTTCGCATTCAGTCCATTTGCACTTTTTGCGAACGATACCGCTATTGAACCTTGGTTAAATGAATTCTACCCGTCAACCTTATCTAGAGAAGAACAAAGACAAGAATTACGCTGGTTTGCCAAAGCAGCAGAACCCTTTAAAGGACTAGAAATCAGAGTCACTTCAGAGCGTATTACCACTCATTGGTATGAGGCCAGCGTGTTGGCCAAATCCTTCTATGACATAACGGGAATAAAAGTAATCCATGAACTAACGGGTGAAGACGATGTTCTTAAGAAACTCGAGGCTCAACAAATTACCAAACAAAATCTATACGATGCTTACATCAACGACAGCGATTTAATTGGGACTCACTTTCGCTCAGAAAACGTCGTTTCCTTAACTCAATTTATGGCGAATGAAGGCAAATCTGTCACCTCACCGACGCTAGATCTCGACGACTTTATCGGCCTAAAATTTACTACCGCTCCAGATGGTGAGCTCTACCAACTTCCGGATCAACAATTTGCGAACCTTTATTGGTATCGTCACGACTGGTTTAGCCGCAAAGATTTTCAAGATAGGTTTAGAGAAATCTACGGTTACGAACTCGGTGTACCTCAAAACTGGCAGGCCTATGAAGACATCGCCGCCTTTTTTTCAGAAGACATTGCCGAGATCGACGGACAACGGATTTATGGCCATATGGACTATGCCAAAACCGACCCATCTCTCGGTTGGCGATTGTCCGATGCATGGTTATCAATGGCAGGTGTTGGCGACAAAGGGCTACCCAATGGCGTTCCCGTTGATGAATGGGGGATCAGAGTCACTGGTTGCCGACCTTCTGGAGCCAGCATTTCTAGAGGTGGAGCACTCAACAGCCCAGCCGCTGTCTACGCTATTGATAAGTATATTGAATGGTTACAATACGCCCCAGAAGAAGCCGTTACTCTAAACTTTAGCCAAGCAGGCGAATGGCCCGCGAAAGGCGTGATTGCTCAGCAAATTTTTTGGTATACCGCGTTTGTTTCTGATTTAACTCACCCTAGCCTACCTGTTGTGAATCTCGACGGAACGCCAAAATGGCGCGTTGCCCCCTCTCCTTTGGGAAAATATTGGCAAAAAGGAATGAAATCTGGATATCAAGATACGGGCGCGTGGACACTCCTCAAAAACACGCCACTAAAACGACAGCAAGCGGCCTGGCTTTATGCTCAATTCGTCGTATCAAAAACGGTCTCACTGCGTAAAACGCTAGTTGGCCTAACTCCGATCAGAAAATCAGATATTGATTCGGTATTTATGACTGAACAGGCTCCTTTTCTAGGCGGCCTAGTGGAATTTTATCGAAGCTCAGGCCGAGATATCTGGACACCAACCGGCACAAACGTACCCGATTATCCGGGGCTTTCGAATATGTGGTGGCAACACATTTCAAAAATAATCGAAGGGGGCGTCACCACACAAGATGGGTTAGACAATTTTGCCTATGATGTCGACAATCACTTACTGTCATTATCCATCAGCAATTCACACTCATGCAGCCCAAAGCTTAATGAAATAAGGGGAGCTGAATACTGGTTAAACCAGCCAGGTTCACCAAAACCACGCAATGATAAAGCCGTAAAAGGCATCACCAAGACATTCGAGGAATCTATCAATGCTTGGCGTTAATTGGAAAGCCCTCACCCTTCTGCTTACCATGATTGTATATCCTTGTAGCGGCGCGACGACGATCCAAGTACTCACCTATGAAGCCCCTCCTTTTGCCATAAAAAAGGGCGATGCGATCACTGGCCTCTTGGTGGATATTGTTCATGAAATGTTCAGCCGAACCAACATCAACTACGAACTTAAGTTTGTGCCATTAAAGCGAGCCTTGTTGTCGGTAGAGCGTAATAACACCCAGTGCATCATTCCCCTTGCCCGCTCTCAAGAGAGAGAAGCACGCTTTCAATGGATAAGTCCTGTGTTGGTGTCGCGTTTTGGTTTGTTTGCGCACCCGGATAACAATATTGAAATCAAAACAATGGAAGACGCGAAACCGTATGTCGTAGGCAGTTACCGAGGGGCGGGCATTAGTGAATACTTGATTAGTCATGGCTTTCAAGTAGAAATGTCTTCAACCAATCAACAAAGCTTTTGGAAGTTACAGAAGAATAGAATAGAGCTATGGGCATCTGAGCTCATCAACGCTGAACACTACATGCTCACTGACCAACTGATGCTAAAGCCTAAGTTAGTATTTTATACTTCACTCGGCGGCTTAGCCTGTAATCTTAAGATTAGTGAACACAAAATACTACGATTGAAACTTGCAATGATCAGCATGCATCGAGATGGCTTTATGGCCAATTTATACCAAAGATATGGCCTTGAACTCTAGTTAACAGGCAACATCGAGTAGGGTGAGGCGTCTCCGCCTCATCCCTCTCACAGAACCGTACGTACGGACCTCGTATACGGCTCATGCACATTTCCATTCAGCATAATGGCTGAACACATATCCTGTCCTAACGTGTTCAAGATTCACTAATCCAAGGTCGTTAAACCATTGATTTGGCATCGAGTAACTGGCTAATGGACTCGCAGCATTTCTCCAACTATCCATACAGATATACCTGAATGACCCTTCGTAACCTAGCTGTCTTAGCCTGCGGTGGAGTCGGGTCGGTTTTTTCCATAATCGTAATTGGACGCTGCGAAGTCTTCGCCTTAACCACGCGGCCAGTTTCTTAAACTCCCTGTTGGCATTCGCTATTCGAAAGTACTGGCTGAACCCTCTCAGAAGTGGATTCAGTTGTTTAATGACTTCTAACAATGGCTTACCGCCATTGCGTCTTGTCACTCGCTTCAACTTTCCTTTGAACGTCGACATTTTCTTTGGCTGAATACGGCTATAATGGCTACCGATTTCTATTCCAAGGAATTTCACACCTTCGCCGCTGTGCGCTATGTGTGATTTGGTTTCGTTCACCGTTAACTTGAGCTGTTTTTCCAGGACCTTCGTTGCCTGTACTTGCGCATTTTCTGCACCTTTACGGCTGCGACAGAAGATCAGTATGTCGTCGGCATAACGGACTATTCGATGTCCTCGCTTTCGCATCTCTTGATCAAACGCATCCAGATAGATGTTCGCTATCAGTGGGCTTATTACTCCACCTTGCGGACTACCTATCTCGGTATGCTGCCACTCTCCATCAACTATTACGCCACTTTTCAGGAACTGTTTGATGAGCTCCAGTACGCTACTGTCTGTGACTCGTTTCTTAATGCTTTTTAGAATAAGCTCATGATCGAGCTTATCGAAGCACTTCGATAAGTCCATATCTACGACGTGTTGCATTCCGTATCGACGGATGAACATCGTCGCTTTGTTTATAGCATCGTGACAACTTCGATTCGGTCTATACCCAAAGCTGGATGGGTGAAACTGCTCTTCGAAGATTGGGGTTAATAGATCATTTAGAGCTTGTTGGACAACTCTATCCCGTACTGTTGGGATCCCAAGTAATCGCACCCCACCATCATCTTTCGGTATTTCTACCCGTCTGACGGGTTGAGGGGTGTATCGCTTGGTTTTGAGTTCCAGAAGAAGTTGATCTAGGTTATCACTCAGATTTTGGGCGTAGTCGCTTAGGCTCTGCCTATCTATTCCGGCCGCGCCTTTCGCTTTCCACACTTTTTTAAATCCTTTATAGAGTCGCTCTTTGTGGAGCAAGTGACCATATAAACTGTAGTAAACTCTCAACTTTTTCCTTTAGATTGTGTGCCGTGTGGGGACAAATGCTCTCTCACAGTGTTGGTGTATTTCACTCCACTCTCTAGCCTTCTAGCTCAATGGCAATTTACTAGAGTGAGTCAGAGTTACTCCCTTGTACGGTTTCTCGCTTCAGTGCTTTGCTTTCACAAAGACCGAGACGGAATACCTCGATAGCTAATCAACTTGTATACCACTGAAAAAAAAAACATCTGCTCATCACAGACTTAAAATGTACTTCATCCCTTCGCAACACCAGATTGCTTTTGGCAAAATGTTGTCCCATCAGACGTGTTACTGATGGTCAGCTCAGTTTTATCCTCCACACCATTACTGGGCTTCACCGGCCGAGCTTTACTCACTACTACGGATTCATCTGCCACCTCGCACCAACATAGATCTTGGCTCTCGCCTTGAGTTTATGCTTCCGACGTTTGCTCGGATGTGGTGTCAGGCTTCCCCAGTTACTGCACTGGCTCCCTGTTAACAATGCCACCCTCAAGCACAATCTAGGTCTGATTGAGTATCGGGCTTCACGCTATTTTGCACGCTTACCCACCTAAATTGCCGAATCAGGTTCACTTTCGTTGTGTACTGTTAACTTCCTATCGCTTCCTTCAAACCCTGCCGTTGACCAGCAACGCCCTTGCGATTCGGATTATCTTCCCCTCAATCAGGGTGATTTAGGCTTCTTTCAGCCTAATGGGTTTGCCAGCTTCGCTGGGCAAACAAAAAAGCGAGCCATTTACTCGCCTTTTACTCATGATTAAAGAGAAACTCACTACTTTTGAGCAACACCCATTAATACAGTCTGTGCTCCGTGTTCCATCTCTACGCTAAATGGTGTATTCACATCCACAGCACTAAATAATGCTCCATCAAGGGCTTTCTTAGCACGTTTGACTGTTAGGCCACCCGCTTTGTCATTTTCAGCAAGCCAATCCCAGTGAACAAACAGCCCACCTTCATTAAGCAGCGAGTTTGCTACCTTGGCAATTTCATCGAAGTTGTCAACGAAACCACATACGGAAGAGGCAACAATCAAATCAAACTGACTGCGGAACGCAGGATGATACGCCACAAGGCCCCGGCTTAGGCTATCGACGACCGGTTCTACGTTAGGCAGTTCTTTTGCGTCTAGCTGCTCAATCATTTGCTCTGACGTATCCAGCGCTACGATTTCTTTCACTATCGGTGATAATTGTTGAGCCAGCAATCCGGTGCCACACCCAAAATCGAGAACTTTTAATCCTTTCAAACTAACAAGTTTGTTTAACTCATTAAATGCACGCTCTGCGAATACCGCGGTGGCAGGGTTCTGCTCCCACGTTTCTGCGTAGTCGCCCCACTCATTGGACATGACTGTCTCCCAATACATCCAAACCTCAAACTGGCATTAGAGTAAACCAAAGCTCAAACTTATACACTCAGGTTACTAAAAAATTATGACAATTTCGGGCGTTAGGTCTAATTTGTAGCCCACATTGCTTATTTATCCAACATCTTTAAGTCGCATTATCGAAATCGTTACCAGCGCCCAAGCCACGCAATACTGACCTTATCTTAATCGCCCATCATCGTAGGATTGCAAAGACTAAACGGTGGGATTTGTTGTCTCCGGGTTTGATCGTACCAACTGCGCCACACAGCCACCTTGCTCCCGATTCTCTAACGAAAACGACCAACCATAACTGTCACATAAACGGCGAACAATGAGCAGCCCGAGTCCATGTTCGGTATCCTGCTCGCTCAATTCGTGTAGCCCAATGCCACTATCACACACTTCAATTAAATCAGGCGCTATAGAAACGCGAACGTGTCCAGACTGTGTGAAGCGAATTGCGTTTTCAACTAAGTTCTTCAGCAAGATATTCGTCACTGTGTACGGCAGGTTCAACCGGGTACTATCGGCGATATCAAGAGTAAACGTCACGCCCTGTGCCAGTTTACTGATTGATTTATCTAACAGAATATTACCGGCTGAATAAGGATACGAGGAGCTTGTGTCGTGAGCATTTTCTTGCTTCACAATATTGAGCAACACTTCGACCGTATCTTGCATACCTGTTGCTGCATTAATAATTCGATTCCGCTGTTTAAGCTGAAAGTCTTGATCGTCCTTCATGCCTTGCAAGTTAGCCGCGCCCAATACAATAGCAATGGGCGTCTTTAACTCGTGACTCGCATAATTGGCAAACATACGCTCTTGTTTCATCAGACGATCTTTCATTTGGTTATAATCATTCAATCGCTCTGACAACAATTTAACTTCGTCAATCGCCCAATGTGGAACCGAAAAACTATGTGCGGTTTGATTCGCAAGCTGACTGCTAAGATTAGATATAGGTGACATGACCCCGTCAAACATACGTTGTAACGAAAACCGTAAAAAGGCGATCAACAATAACATCAGCGTCATTGCTGTGAGTAATAATGTATCCCAATTGTCATCACCAAAATCCAGATCTCTTGACCCTACACTCAAATATAAAGCGCGTTCTTCTCCCGAGTCGTCAACGAAATTTGTGTGGTATACCATAAAACCACCTTCAGAAAACGCACGAAAGCGAGTCACGACGTTTACGTCGTAAGGTAACTCCGATTTTAAGGCAGTAGGCAATGATTCAGCCGTATAAAAGGCCATAATGTTGGGGCTAATCTGAGCGGAATCCGTCTTATTCAGAGAGTAGTACTCAATGGCTACCTGCTTAAAACTTTTCAAGTGTTGCTGAATTTGTACATCCTCGTTGTAAACCAAATACAAAGAAAAAATCAAAAACACCAAAAATGAAGAAGAAAGAGCGATGACAGAAAAAGTCGTCAGCAACCTCGACTTAACATCTTTTATGGAATTGCTGCCGCGTTCTAGATAATGCCCTTTCAACCACATCATGATTTCACCAGCCTGAAACCATATTTTGGCACCGTCACTAACATTGAGTGCTCAAACGGTTTATCGAGCACGTTCCTTAGTAAATAAATATGGCTACGCAACACATCCTTATCGGGAATGTCTTCTCCCCATAGCAGATGAATCAACACATCTCGGGAGACGATTTCCCCCTGCGCCTTCACTAAGGTAAGTAGTATTTGATACAAGGCTGGAGCAACAACGATGGGGCAACCTGCTCGTTTAACTTGATGCGTTTTTTGATCAATAGAAAGTTCACCAAAGCTCAACAGCGTCTGCGCTACTTGTCCTCTGTAACGCTTGATCAAGGCTGTTAAGCGAGCTTCTAGTTCAGGAAACTGAAACGGTTTGCTAATAAAATCATCGACGCCACTTTCAAAACCGGTCAACAAGTCTTGCTGCCCGTTCAATGCAGTAAGCATGAGAATTGGCGTGGTACAACCGCTGTCTCTGAGTTCTTGCGCCATTTGCATGCCATTTTTCTTTGGCATCATCACATCCAAAATGATCACATCAAATTCATTCTCTAAGGCAAGTTGTAATCCTTGTTCGCCATTATCGGCGAAATCGACTTCGGCGCCTTTTACTTCCAAGAAATCCGCCAGTATGCCTTGCAGCTCTTCATTGTCTTCTACTACTAAAATCTGTCGGCCCGCTAGCATTCCAATCCCCTGTACTCGTTTCTATTGTATTGCCACTTTCCTTTCCATCTTACGAGTTTTCTGTCGAAAAAAAGTCGACGTCATATAAAACCTTAACGTATGTCTCGCCAATTCTGAAGCTCTGTCAATGAAGTACCTGTCGATAAAGTGCCTGTCGATCTAGTTTCGACAAAAACTCGACACGCCCTCGCTCAAACTAACAGCAACTTGAACACTTAGGAATTTCTCATGAACAAATCACTTCTGCTTTCTCTGGCATTGCTGCAAGTCGTTTCGACTCACGCCTATTCCGTCGACTTAATCGGTAAAACCACCAGCATCGACCCGATCAATGTCGTTTCTGAGGTTAGCGGAGTGCTGAAACAGGTTGGTTGGTACACAGGCGACAGCATCACAGCCGGAGCCCCATTGGCGTTAATTAACCCTATCGATTTTCAAATTGAAGTGCGTAAGCAACAAGCCAACGTTTCTTTGGTTAAAGCCGATCTTTCTATTAAACACTCTTTGTACAAACGCTATGTCGAGTTACGCAAAAAAAATAGCTTGTCGCAAAATGAACTCGACATCGCTAAAGCGGATTACGATGCCGCGAATGCTCAGTTATCGCTTGCCAAAATTGAGCTGGAAAAAGCGCAGTTAGATTTAGACAGCACATCCATCTTTTCAAGTATTGATGGCTATGTGGTGGCTAGGCCAGTAGAAGCTGGAGCTTGGGTTAACCAAGGGGATTTGCTTTACCAGCTTATCAATATCGACAAACTCAATGTGCGTTTACTGGCGAGTGAATTTGACCTAGCGTCTCTACAAATAGGTCAACCGATTCAAATATGGTCTGAATCCAACCCGGACAATAAAATCCTTACCAACATCAAGCGCATTGGCGTTGAACTCGACCCAAACACCTACGCCTACCCTGTCGAAGTCAGCATTGATAATGAGAATCACAGTTTTAAGTCAGGGATGTCTATTCACGCCACCACCACCTTTGAAACCAATAAGTAAGGGTTATCATGAAATCACTATTGGCCTACTTTGCCCAGCGTAGCTTTTTAGCGCGCATTATCACCTTAATGGTGTTGCTGATTGGCTTTGCCGCAATGAGCACCTTGAAAATGCAAGAACTGCCCGACGTGGCGTTCGCAGAAGTCGACATTACGACGCAATACCCGGGGGCATCGGCGCAAGATATTGAGCTTAATATCACCAATAAGATAGAAAAGGAACTTAAGTCCGTCGAGGGGATTAAAAAATACAATTCTACCTCCGCTGACGGCCGCTCTTCAATAAGCCTTGAGCTCAACGAAAGCTACGATACCGTAAAAGTCTTGGCTGACATTCAACAGGCCGTCGATCGCGTAAAAGGCCTACCCAAAGACATTAGCGACCCCCCTTTAGTTGCACAGCGCAGTACCTCCTCTTTTGAAGTGATGACCTTTGGTGTTGTGATGCCAGTAAGCGACGTTGACTTAACCGAAGCTGAAATGGCCAATAACAATAGCGCACTACAAAACTACGCAAGAGATCTTGAAAAAAGACTGCGTAGTGTCGCCGGTGTTGGCAACGTCACCATGACAGGCTTTACAGAGCGTGAGTATTGGATTGAAGTCGATCCGAGTAAAGTCTCTCGCTATCAACTGACTTTCTCCGATATTACCTCCGCGATTAACACTCGCAATTTGTCGTTATCAGGTGGTGTGGTTGAATCGTGGAACAGCGAACAACGCATCGTCACACTGACTCAAATCCATTCCGTGCAAGAGCTAGAGCAAACCATTGTTGATGTACTGCCTACCGGTGAAATCATTCGAATTGGCGACGTTGCCACGGTTTCGGATACCTTTGAAAAAGCCACCGAATTGGGCATGGTAAACGGGCAAAGTGGCATTGTTTTTTCCGTTGTAAAAAGCGCGAATGCCGACATCATCGCCACCATTGACCGAATAAAAGCCCTATTAGAGAACGAAGAAGCCCGTTTAAGTGGCGAGTTTGCATTCCCTATATCACTCAACCTTGCAGATGACATGAGCGACAAATTTTCCATCGTCACCACCAATGGCGGCGTGGGTCTAATATTGGTATTGATCGTTCTTAGCATGGTGTTAAAACGTCAGGTCGCTTTTTGGGTATCGGTCTCGATTCCATTTTGTGCGCTTGGGGTGATGGCCGTGTTGCCTATGATGGGGATGAACCTAGACAGCATCACCCTTGCGGCGCTCCTATTAGTAATAGGCATCATTGTGGATGACTCTGTCATTGTTGCCGAGAGCATCTACCAAGAAAAAGAAAAAGGCAAAAAGGCACTAGACGCTGCAACGTCAGGCGTGCAAAAGGTAATCATACCAATCATCGCCAGCCTAACTACAACAGCCTTAGTGTTCATCCCGATGTTTTTTATTCCGGGGTCAATGGGCAAAGCCGTGATGGTGATTCCGATAACCGTGATTGCAGCGCTGCTGTTTTCATTAGCCGAATGTACATTTACGCTACCCGCTCACCTTGCTAAGTCACTAGAAAAAGCGCCACTCAAAACGGACAAAAAAGATCGTTTCCAGTCGGTTACTCGCCGCTATCAAGCGTTATTAACGCAGTGCCTTAACTGGAAGAAAAGTGTACTTGCGTTATCTATTCTGGCCTTACTTGGTAGCGCCACGCTGTTAAGCACCATCAAGTTAGATTTATTTCCAAGTGAATCGGCAAAATACATAGAGGTATACACCGAGGTTGCGCCCGGCACACCACTAGAGCTCGTTCGTAACGCCCACGACGAGCTGGAAAAAGCGGTCGCTTCACTGAGCGAAAATGAACTGGCCGCCTTCCAAATGACCTATGGAAATCCAGCCAGTAATGGATTGATATCACTGACCAACTTTAAACAAAGAGAACGCACGGCCAATGACATTGCTCAAGATCTCAACGCTAAACTGGGTTCCACAGACGCTATTTCGTTTGTGAAATTCACCGTCGATGCAGGGGGGCCGCCCCCTGGTGAACCAGTCGAAATCAGGGTGATCAGCAACAACCATGCCGAGCGAAACGAAGCACTCGCGATGGTGACGGGCTGGATGGCGCAGCAGCCAAGCATAGATAAAGTAAAACATAACGAAGCACTTACCGACCCCCAATTGCAGATCTTGCCTCAGCACGAATGGTTAGCTCGTTATAACCTCACAGTGCAAGACTTGGCGGTCACACTTCGTATCGCGTTTGATGGTGAAAACGTCACATCAACATGGATTGGTGACCAAGAAGTCAACCTTCGTGTATTGCTAGACGAACAGCACCGTAGCCTAGAGAAACTACAGACCACCAAAATATCAACGCCAAGTGGAGCGCAAGTCCCACTGAGTCGTCTTGCAAAAGTACAAGAAGTGCAAGCGCCCCGAGAAATACTGCATTATGGCGGCGATCGTCAGGTTTTGGTTAGTGCTCAGATAGTTGATGATAATCTCAGCCCAGGTTTATTGAGCAGCCAACTAACCGACGCTCTGGCTAGCAAAGTCGGCAATACTGTTCGTTTAGAAATTGGTGGCGAGGCAGAAAATACCGACGAAACTATGTCTGGGTTCCTCGTCGCCTTTCCTGCCGCCATGGTTGGGATTTACTTTGTGCTCGCCATTATGTTTGGCTCGCTCCTGCAACCCTTGATGATCATGGCTGTCATTCCGTTTGCTGTCGTTGCGGCATTGATGGCGTTGTTTGTCCACATGCAGCCATTATCTTTATTTGCTCTGATTGGCGTATTAGGCATGACGGGGGTTGTGGTAAATAATTCTTTAGTGCTGATCAACCGCATGAACGAATTGCGTCAAGAGGGGTTAACAACACTAGACGCCGTTATTAACGCGTCGACAAGCCGCCTAAGGCCCATTTTGTTAACTTCTATTACTACCGTTGTGGGGCTGTTGCCATTGGCCTATGGCATTGGTGGCACAGACGTTTATATGGGGCCAATGTCCTTGACGCTGGGTTATGGCTTGCTGTTTTCATTGCCCGTCGTGTTACTTGTCATTCCTTGCTTATACGCAATAAGCTTTAATCGTAAAACAGAGATGAACCTAGCGGAATCAGCACCTGAGTAATCAAGACTAACGTCACCTTATAAAATTAAGCCTCTGAATAGCGATACGCAGAGGCTTTTATACGCTCCCTACTTCGCAAAAACTCTCTTCCGTTAAGAAAACCAACCGAGACATGCAATAGCTCACGTTTATTTATCAAAGTTTTAAATAAAATTTAACCATTACTAACAATTCCAACTGTAATACCCCTATTCTTTTCATATTCTCAAGGAGTTGAGTCATATTATGAATGTCGTTTTAATCTTATTTGCATCCTGTTTAGCCTTCTTCTCTGGGCCCGTTTTTGCCTCCGAGCCATCTTTAGATTTCACAACCTCACCGGTTGGATATTCTGCACTGATCATTTTTGCACTTGCCTATACATTGGTCATGGGTGAAGAATATCTCAAACTGAAAAAGTCTAAGCCCGTCCTGCTAGCGGCTGGATTCATCTGGATGATCATTGGCTTTGCTTATCAAGAAGCAGGGCAAATAGAAGTAGCCAAACATGCGATTGAGCACAACCTATTGGAATACGCTCAGCTGCTGTTGTTCCTACTTGTTGCGATGACCTACATCAACGCCATGGAAGAGAGAAGATTATTTGATGCCTTACAAGCTTGGATGGTCAACAAAGGGTTCGATTTACGTTCATTATTTTGGATTACCGGCATACTTTCATTTTTTATATCCCCTATCGCCGATAACCTAACCACCGCCCTTTTGATGTGTGCTGTTGTTATGAAAGTCGGCGGTGACAACGACCGCTTCATCAACTTAGCTTGTGTCAATATTGTTATCGCAGCTAATGCTGGCGGTGCATTTAGCCCATTTGGAGACATCACTACCTTAATGGTGTGGCAAACAGGCTTAGTGACCTTTAATCAATTCTTAAGTCTGTTTTTACCTTCGGTACTTAACTACCTAGTGCCAGCTTTGATCATGTCGTTTTTTATTCCCAAAGGACACCCATCCGCTTCAGGCGAAGTCATTGAATTAAAACGTGGCGCGAAGAGAATTGTCTTTTTGTTCCTACTCACTATCGGCACCGCTGTCGCATTCCATGGCGTACTGCACTTCCCGCCAGTAATAGGCATGATGATGGGATTGGCTTACTTGCAGTTCTTTAGTTACTTCTTACGTAAGACATTAGGAGGGTCGCTTGCTAAGAAACGAGCGCGGGCAGAAGCAATTCATGACGAAGCCGCATTAAAACGCCTTGGTTCGGTAGTCCCATTCGATGTATTTCAAAGGGTGTCTCGCGCCGAGTGGGACACATTACTGTTTTTCTATGGCGTTGTGATGTGTGTGGGCGGTTTAAGCCTAATTGGCTATTTGAGTGTTATTTCTGAGGTGATGTACACTCAATGGGACCCAATTTTAGCCAATACCGTTGTCGGGATCTTATCCGCCATCGTCGATAATATTCCCGTGATGTTTGCAGTATTAACCATGCAGCCAGAAATGGATTTAGGTAACTGGTTATTGGTCACTCTCACCGCAGGCGTTGGGGGCAGTTTATTATCCATTGGCTCCGCTGCGGGTGTCGCGTTAATGGGCGCGGCGCACGGTAAATACACTTTCTTTGGCCACCTAAAATGGACCCCGGTGATTGCCATCGGTTATTTCGTCAGTATTGGCGCCCACCTAATGATTAATGGCCACTTGTTTAGTTCCTAATAGGAGTGCTTGTTATCTCACAATGAAAAGAGCGGCCAGTCCGCTCTTTTTTTGTTTTTGGGTAAACCTTTACACTGATTTTATTACTTAAAATATAATAACTTAATGTCAGTTATCATCTATTAGTGTAACGCCGATTGCTATCATCGTATTTACGTAGTTTAATAGATTGAGTATTAGAATAAGGAACATTATGGCTACCATCAAAGATGTGGCTCGTGAAGCTGGGGTATCTGTTGCCACCGTGTCTCGCGTGATCAATAAATCTCCTAAAGCAAGTGTCAAATCCATCGAATCTGTTAGTCGAGCGATGAAACTGCTTGGTTACCGCCCTAACGCCAATGCACGTGCATTAGTCAGCCAAAGTACCAACACCGTGGGCGTTCTCGTCAGTGACGTTTCTGATCCCTTTTTCGGTACCATGGTAAAATCTGTTGATGAAGTTGCTCACTCACAAGGTAAGCACATTCTGATTGGTAACGGATACCACGATGAAAACGACGAGCGTAGCGCCATTGAGCTGCTGATCAACAGCCGTTGCGAAGCACTCATTATTCACTCCAAAGCATTATCAGATGAAGAACTCATCGCTTATGCCAATGAAGTTAAAGGGTTGGTCTTAGTTAATCGCCACATTCCTGAGCTTGCACACCGTTGTATTTCTCTGGATAACTACCGTGGTGCTTATCTAGCGACAGAGTACTTAATTCGTAACGGTCATCGCCAAATCGCGTGCATTGGCTCTTCTCACAAAATAGAAGATGCTGACGAACGTATTGCTGGTTATTTAGCCGCATTGAAAGATAACGATATTTCACTGTCTTCTAGCTATATAGAGTACGGAGAGCCAAACAGTGAAGGTGGCGAAGCAGCAATGACCAATTTATTGACGAAATCACTGCCGATTACCGGCATCGTGGCTTATAACGATAATATTGCAGCGGGGGCTCTTTCGATCATGGAAGAAAACGGCATTAAGGTACCTAGCCAAATGTCGATTATCGGGTTTGATGATGGTTTAATCGCTCGCTATGTTCATCCAAAACTCACCACCATACGTTACCCGATTAAAATGATGGCAGAAAAGGCAGCGAACCTTGCCCTTGCGTTAGCCCAAGGTAATCCACCAGAACCAGAACCGATGATTTTCTCTCCAACATTGGTAAGACGTGTCTCTGTAGACAAGTGCCCGACCTCCTAACCATCGCCGTCTCTAACGAGCAAAACACAGATAGAAAAATCGGAGCCTAGCGCTTAATGCCACTCGCTTAAGAGCGAGTGGCATGTTTATTGGGGTATCGGGCTGGCTTTTTTAAAACCGCTCTGGGGTATGGTTTCCTTTTCCGTTTCTTGGGGAGAATAAGCCGCTTCCCATTGTCCCTGAGAGCTTTTAAGTTTTTTGGTATCGCTCCTGGACTTCGAGTGTCGCTCGCCCAAATCATCTCATCCATAATCAAAAATAAGGCATTAATGAAGCTGATCCGTAGAGGCTCAACTTCATGTTGTTTAGCCATCTCAGCCATTTCCAGCCTCACGATGTTATAGCTGGTTAATATTCCCCATAGCTCCTGATATATCCCGACTTTTTTCTTACTTCGTAATGTTGGTTTGTTTTGTAACTGATACTGCTTTAGTTCGCCGTAACTGCGTTCGATTTCCCAACGCTCCCAATACACTTTAACTAAGTCATCAAACAGATAGCGCTCAGGGCATAAGCACGAAGTAATGAAGCCTTTGATTTCACCTTTAGGGGTTGGAATTAGAATAAGGCGTGCTTGCCATCTCTTGCCAAGATAGGGAGTCTGCTTTTGAGCTTGTGGTGAAACAGGCATCTCAATGAGATGATCATAATCAGTATAACTCTCGATTATGTCATAGCGCATTTTGGTTTTGATTGGTGTTAACCAGTGGCTGTTACTGCTAGCACCCTGCCAGCTGGTAAATAACTCCGCAGAAGTGAACCCTCTATCAAAAAGTGTTAATGAGTCATCTGGTGCTGACCCCACAAGTTGTTGGGCATATGATATTTCACTGTTTGTTACTGGTCCAAAAGCAGCATCGGACACAAGGTGGCTACGTGTAGACATTAATGTTACTGCCAACACGCTTGGAAATGATGCACCTTTTTGAGCAAACCCAAAATGCTGATTTTCTTCGGTATTGTGAGTTTTGAAATACGTTCCATCGACACTAAGAAGCTTTAAGCCACAAACTTCGTCAAAGTCTGATTGTTGCTCCCACTGTTGGGCTGTAGTTTTAAATAAGTAACGCATAGGTTTATCGCCGAGGCGTTCTTTCCCCTTGATAATACTGCTTGTTGCCATAGGTGTGAGTTCACCATCTACATCAGGGAATGCTAACTCCAACTTGTCGCAGACATCTTGAATGGAGCGATTACGTTGGAGCCCAATCCCTAATACTAACCAAACAGCTTGCTCTGCGGGGAGGCGTCGCTTTCTGAGCGATACTCGTCCAGTTTGTTGAACAGCTTCTTCAACCCATTCCCAAGGAATGTGTTTATTAAACACATCGATTGGACGTTCGTGGCAAAACTCTGCGGTAACCTGTAACTCTTTTGAAAACTCAGACATAAAAAATCGGCCGTAACTTACGTTACGACCGATTATGAGGCCTCTGGAGGATCGTTCAAGTAGCTAAACGATCGGCATTAAGCTATTGAGTTGCCCTTTTTACGCTCTATGACTCGATTATGATGTGATTTAAGGCGTTATTATGAGACCCTTTTTTTACACTGAATATTGTTAATAAAGCATTAAGTAATCGTACCGATTAGGAATCCACCCAAGTGTAAACGTTATCATAAATTAGACTGTGAACTGGCCCATCAACTGCTTGAGATCTTTCGCATGACCGCTTAAGTTATCGGTTCGCTGTGATGTCACCTCCGAACTATGTAAGACTTCCGCACCGGATTCTTTAATCGCCTCAAGGTTTTGACTGATTTGCTCCGCCACCACGGACTGCTCTTCACTCGCAGTCGCTATTTGAGTGTTCATTTTACTAATTTCGCTCACCACATCGGTAATATTGGCGAAGGCTTCTTTGGTCTTTACTGCATGACTAACACTTTCAGCGACACAATCCGTACTCTCTTGGATCGACTCGACCGCAGACGTTGCGTGCACTTGCAATTCACCAATTAACTTTTGGATTTCTTGGGTGGCATCTTGGGTTCGCCCCGCTAACGCTCTCACTTCATCAGCTACCACAGCAAAACCTCGCCCTTGCTCACCCGCCCTAGCCGATTCAATCGCCGCATTAAGCGCTAATAAATTAGTTTGCTCTGCAATGCTATTTATTACTTGTACAATCCCGCCAATTTCCGCCGTGCTTTCTTTTACTGTGTCCATTTTCTCTGAAGATGCGACCGATATTTTGGCCAGCTTGTCATTCGCCGTTTCCGTGGTGACGACCGTTAAATTTCCTTTTTGTAATTGATCATCCGCTTGATCTGTCGCAGTCGACGCGCCATTTGCGCTAGACGCGACGTCATTAACCGTCGCCGCCATTTCACTCATTGCCGTTGCGACTTGCTCGGTATTTTGTTGCTGGCTGTAAATTGCTTTACTGTTGGCTTCCGTTAATTGATTGACCTCTTCCACCAAGTCCGTGATCTGTTCTGCGCTCTGCGTTACATTTTGCATTGTTTTTCTTAAAGTCACGGTCATAGAACTCATGGAACTGAGCAACTGACCCACTTCATCTTTACTCGTGGATTTAATATCACGACTAAAATCTCCATTCGCCATATAGTCAGCCAAATTCGCCGCCTGTTTAAGCGGAACAGACAAACTTCGGCTCAGTAAGAATCCGAATCCTAAGCCCAACAAAGCTGAAATACTGGCAATGACCATCATTCCTTGTAAGGCCATCTCTTCTTCCTGTTGGGTGAATAAAATAGAATCTTCAGTCACTTTTTCTAACGCGAATAAAAATGAGGTCAATTCATGGTTCAACTCATCTTGCTCACCTTCTAACTGCTCGACTTCACTATTAATGGATGCCGTGTCACCAAGAGATATGGATTCTAAAACCTGAAACGTATGCTGCTCGTAATCTTTATGCTCTTGTATGAGGCGATCTAGGTCATTGAGCAACTTTTGCTCAACCGCTAAGATTTCTGGTGTTAATGCATGACTCATTGCCTTGATTAAAATATCTTTTGCTTGCTTAAATTCTTTTTCAACCTCGACACCCAATCGATGGTTTTGTTGTTCAAGCTTCTTGATTTCATCTTGGGAATGGTCGCCACTAATCTGGGCGTAACGTAACGCTTTTTCTAAAACCAATGCCGCTTCCAATTGCTTGATAGTAATATCACTGGTGATTTGTACCAACGGCATATTTTCTTTAGCAATACCCTCTATTTCATGACCCACAAGGCTCATTTTGGACACAGCGTACCCTGCCGTTATCGCTAATAGCGCCAGCATAATAGTGATCAGCACCAACACTTTTCGGCTAATCGCTAGATCTTTAAACCATTGCATCGCATTTTCCTTATCAACTGAGTCGCTCTTTATATTTCTCTTTTGATAAAGTGTAGGAGTCAAATCAGGTTTTACTAATAAACATGCATACATTTGCGGTAATAAAGAGCCCCACCTAGACGCTGTTGCTGCTATCTCTTTCGCTTTGCCCATAAAAAAACCGCCTTTCGGCGGTTTCAATCACGAAACTTTGCTAATGCTAGCTCACGATAGAATCATCATGGGAGCTGGCTTCAGGCTTTTGTTCGAACTCGCAATACAGCCTGAAGGTAAATACCGTCAGTACCGAAATCAAAACAGATTCAAACGCACCGGATAGAAAACGAGTTATTGGGTTCATCAACTGCGTAATTTCTAGTAGTTGATCAATAGCAATAATCGGTAATGCTTGCACAATCATCACAAGCAAATATCCACCTAAAATTGGCCACTGGTACTCTTTCGTTTTCTGCCAACTGGCCTGCAACGAATCCATAGCCGTTTTCCCTTCAAATAAACAGTAATACTCAGCGATGCACAAGCGTGACATGATGATTAGGCCTGGGATCACCAATAAAATGAAACCAAACATAATGCCTAACCCTGCGCACAAGTATATTGCCGCCAATCGTAAGTAAGCGGCCGCACCCAGTCGGTAGCAGTCAGAGACGGAAAGACGTTCGCCTGTTACTTGAGATTTCAACATCATGATTAAGGCGGCTTGGAAAATCGGCAGTAACAACAAAGGCCCCCAGATCAACAATGATTGTAGGGGGGAGGTGGAATCAAAGTCCACAAAGGCTGTGAATGTCTCGCCAATTGCAATGGATGGAATTAAGACTGAAAAAATGGCGGTAAGGTTCTGTCGGAAAAAGTACCACGACTCTCGACAAAGCTGCATCACGTTCATTTGTTATCCTTTATTCATTTCGGCGTTGCAAGTATCAGAACGCGCTTATTTGGAAAAGAAAACAAACATATAGTGATCAATATGAAATTTCAAATTAAACCGATGTTCAGGGCTTCAGTTACCCCGTTTATTTCGGCTATTCTCTGTTATAGGAAAAATATGACCATCCTTGGCCATCTTCACCAATGAACGCTTGCCGCTATACACTATTCGTAAGATCGCTTACGGTAAATAGCCGCTCGTTATACGAATTATTAGCCGTTATCTCTTTCTGAGTAGTGATAGTCGATATTCACAATCGCTCGGTAAGCAATAATGCCACGCTCAGGAGAGTACTCTTCTACTTTAACTTCCATTTCGTCAACGCCAACGCTGTTGTATACGATCTCGGTATTGACTAGGCCAAGTTTGAGCGCTTGCTCTTGAGAGTTCATCTTATTGACCGATTCAACTTGGGAATAACCAGCGCTGTAGGCTTGATCTTTCGTTTGATAGCCATCTGTTGCTATATCAGTGCTGCCATTCAAATTGTTCGTTGATGCGAAAGCCGTTGAGCTGATAAGTGCCGTTGCTGCAATAATAAGTAGTTTTTTCATAATAATCTCGCTTTTAGTTATGTGTTCCGACGAGGTTTATATTACCAATCGTTATGTAAAGTACTGTCACCCTTACGTAAAGCAATGCAAAGTTAACCCTAGCGCAATGTCAATTTACTCACATTGTACGGTAACGGTTAAAATCCTTTCATTTACTTAACTACTTTTGGATATATGAAATTAACCAACAATAAAAGTTGACCACCATCACACTTTTAGCGAGAATAGCGCTGAATTAATAATCAACTGTAAGTAAATTACGATGATCATAGAGAAACTTCGCGCTGCTGCTGGCTTTTTAGTCCTGCTTTCTATCATGTTTGGACTAACATTGACCAATGCTCTTTTCTGGGCTGGCGCTCTTTAGAACCTATTCGTTCTAGAAGACAAAAGATCGAAAAATAGCATAAAGCTACGGATTGCAAAAAGCCCCTTAACGTGAAAAACGTTAAGGGGCTTTTAAATATCAGCAGGTAGGCACTCTACACTGGATAAAACACCAATTTGTCGCCTTCTACCATGATGCAGTCCATGCCCGCAGCATGTGCCGCACTTTTCCCTAACGCGGTATCTTCAAACACAACGCATTGCTTGGCAGTGAGCCCAAGTTTTTCTGCCGCTAGTAAAAAGGTATCAGGTGCGGGTTTATGGTTTTCTACATCGCAGGCGGTCACAACGGCATCAAGCAGAGGCGTTAAATTTCGCCCTTCGAGTAAACGGGAGGCACTGCGGCTCATGCTGCCCGTACCAACGGCTATCTTCTTTTTGCCCTGGTATTGGTTCAAGATTTCATTTGTTGATGGGATCAACTCACCAAAATCTTCAATACCTGCAAAGATTGCCATTTTCTTTGCCGCGACGATTTTTGCATCGTGATTCAGACCATAACGTTTGTTCATCTCTAGCAAGATTTTGCCACTTGGCATCCCGCCCATGCTGTGGACCCACTCCCGATCAAACGGAATATCAAAGTGAGCCGCCGCTTGTGCCCATGCATCTAAGTGAGACGGCATCGTATCGATTAAGGTGCCATCCATATCAAAAATCAAACCTTGGTAACGAGATAAATCCAAACTGCTTCTCCTAAAATCGAGCCGACGGCCATTATGGTAGGTAACGCCGACCAGAGTGCCACAATTTTCCACTCTCGCCTATTCAAAGCCATGGGTTACTTTCTCAATTCAGTGTAATGAGGTAAGGTGTCGCCCAGAAAAACCTTATCGCAAATCATGAGTGGCTTAATGCTGAAAATTTCAAACAACGTAGAACTCGCCGACTGGGAAATCACCCTAACGGCAATTCGTGCTCAAGGTGCTGGCGGGCAAAACGTCAATAAAGTATCGAGCGCCATTCATCTACGCTTTGATATTGCCCATTCAACCCTGCCCGACTTCTATAAAGAACGCTTATTGGCACTAAAAGATTCGCGCGTAACAAAAGAAGGCGTGATCATCATTAAAGCTCAGCAATTTAGAACTCAGGAGCAAAACCGAGAAGATGCTCTTAACCGCTTACGAGAGCTGATCGTCGGTGCGACACAAGTGCAAAAAAAACGCCGAGACACCAAACCAAGCCGAAACTCGCAGCGTAAGCGCATGGATAAGAAAACTCAGCGCGGTCAAACTAAGCAGATGCGCGGAAAAGTACAGATGTAATCAGCTGCCAGAGTAAGATCTAAAAAAGGCGCACTAGGCGCCTTTTATTATCTTAATGATACAATGCATTACGCACCAATCACACCGCCATCTTCACGGGTGATCATCATTACCGAAGAGCGTGGAATTTTGTTTCCACCATCAGGGAAATGAGAAGGTGCCAGATCTTCACCCGGGTGTTGCACACCAATGAACATGGTTTTGTAATCCGCAGAGAACGTAAGCCCCGTAATCTCACAAGCAACTGGGCCTGTTAAGAAGCGGCGAATCTCGCCAGTTTGAGGGTCGCTGCATAACATTTGGTTGTTACCCATTCCTGCAAAGTCCCCTTTATTCGAGTATTTGCCGTCCGTTTGGATCCATAGGCGGCCTGCTCTATCAAATCCGATACCGTCTGGGCTGTTGAACATATTGTCTTTATTGATGTTGTCTGTTCCTGCCATCAACCCACTGTGCACTTCTGGGTTGCCAGCCATAACGTAGATGTCCCACTCAAATGTGGCCTTGTTATGATCGGCATTCGTCGGACGCCAGCGTACAATATGGCCATAAGGGTTTTTAACGCGAGGGTTGGTTGGATTAAGCGGTTGGGACTCTTTAACACCGCGATATTTGTTGTTAGTCAGGGTACAAAATACTGACTTATTGTCTGGATGTACCGCGACCCACTCCGGGCGATCCATCGTTGTAGCGCCAACTTGTGTCGCTGCTTGACGAGCAAAAATCATCACGGCCGCTTGGTCTTTAAAGCCGTTTTCAGGCGTTAAACCATTTTTGCCCCAAGACAATTCCAACCACTCACCAGTGCCACTGATTTCGCCCTCAGTACCCGTAAATTTCGCGACAAATAAAGTGCCGTCTTCGAGTAAATCTCGGTTAGAGTCTGCACCCGCAACGTATTTGTTCTTAGAGACAAACTTATAAAGGTGTTCACCACGTTCGTCATCACCAAGATACACAACCGCGTGACCATCGCCATTAATCAGTAATGCCGCATTCTCATGCTTGAAACGACCCAGCGCACTGCGTTTTTTCGGCTTAGATGTTGGGTTCATTGGGTCAATTTCAACGACCCAGCCAAAACGGTGTGGTTCATTTGGGTGCTTCGCCATATCAAAACGCTCATCATGCTTGAACCAATCGTATCCACGATCTTCCTGTTCTAACCCGTAACGTTGATATGTTTCACCTAATTCAGTGTTTTTAGAAGTCGCGAAATACCCATTGAAATTTTCTTCACACGTTAAGTATGTACCCCATGGTGTTAACCCATTTGCGCAGTTATTAAACGTGCCCAAAATCGCCTTGCCTGATGGATCTTCTGCGGTTTTTAACAAATCATGACCAGCAGCAGGCCCTGTCATTTCCATTTGACTGTAAGCCGTAATACGGCGGTTTAATCGACCGTCGATGTTCGTTTCCCACTTGCCGTTTTGTTTCTTCAATTCAATGATCGAAACACCATGCGCCGCTTGTGCTTTACGAACGTCGTCTGCATTGATCTTGTCGCCTTGGTGCGCATACAGATATTCGTTATTGGTGTATTCATTGTTTACCGCAAGCACCGCTCTATCATTCGATAAAGGGAAAAACGTCATGCCATCGTTGTTGTCGCCAAACTGTCGTTCTTGAGCGTATGAGTTATTGTTTTGGTTAAATTCAGGTGCGCTTTTTAATACAGCATCACCCCAAGAAATCAACACATCCGCTTGGTAGCCTTTTGGTACAGTCACCGTGTCAGCCGTCGAGATTGGAAGCGCTTCAAACCCCAATAGAGTAGAGTGACTCGCCATGCCTTTTGCCATCGCTTGGCTTAATGGGCTTGCCGCAAAAAAGCCAACCGTACCTGCTGCGCCACTGGCTTTTAGGAACTTACGACGAGACATGGCTGATTCTACAAAACGGTTAAATTCAGGTTCTTGATCGAGCGTGCGTTGATCTTCACTTTTGAATAGCTTCACAGTGCTTTCCTTTATCTGACTTTTTATGATGTTAGTTTATGAGTAACTACTTTTTATAAGCGAACACACTAGTTTAATAACATGTCAAACACGCTACAGTTTCACGACAGTTCCATTTCAAACACCTAACCAAACTTAAAAAATCTGATTTACGCATTAAAATTAGCAACTTAGTGTTAATTAAATATAAGAAAAACGAGAGTAAGTAGAAAACGTCAGTTAATTATCAGGATGATACTTTAATCACACATTGCTACGATGAATGTACTTACCACCTATACATTCATCATTACAAATGAGCTAGTATGCATACTACTAAATTCTCAGGCCATGACATCCAAACCAGAGGACAACATGTTAAAAGAATCTGACTTCATGATTACTCAGCATGAGTTTCACTTTAAGAAAGACGCGTACCCAATCTCAAAGATCAATAACATACGAGTAAAGAGCCTCTCGCTGCTAGACAACCTGTTCCAAATCGTATTTTGGTTAGTGGTATTTTCAGGGGCGCTCTGGTGGGCAAGCACCCTCTTTGATTCCTTCCCTTTTTGGTGGGAAGTCATACTTTATAGTTTTACCAGTTTAGGCTTTATTTTTGCTCTTTTAAGATGCGCTCGCTTCGCATTGCAAATTGAATTTAGGCACATTGATGAAACAGGCATACAGTGGATAAATGTCACTAAATCCTACTCCAAAAAAGACGCAGCGCTATTCAGAAAACAAGTTGAACAGTTAAAACAAAAATTAGCTTAACACGCTCATTTTCATAAAAAGAGAAATCGCAATGCAAGAACTCATTGATCAATATACGGGTGTTGATGAAGACAACCGCCTAACTCGACAACGTATTACTCAAATAGAATTTGATACCACCATGCACGTATTGGCCGAGTATCTACACCCACACGCCAACGTACTAGAACAAGGCGCAGCTACAGGCCGATACTCTCTGAATTTTGCCAAAATGGGCTGCACCACAACCGCCGTTGAATTAGCCCCCGAGCAAGTAGATATTTTAAAACAAAAAGCCAATCAGCAAGCCCTAACACTTTCGATTCACCAAGGCGATGCCTGTTCCGTTCCCTTCGTTGAAAGTGATTCACAGGACGTTTGTGTTATTTTGGGGCCGCTTTATCACCTACAAACACAAGAGCAACGTGATCAAGCGCTTACAGAAGCTTATCGAGTCTTAAAACCTAACGGTATTTTAGCGATTGCCTATATCTCTCGGTATTTTGTTGCCGGGATGTTTGCTCAGCAAGAACCTGAACTGATTACACCAGAAGTGCTTAGCACACTACTTGAATCTGGTTTGGTTCCAAGTCAATTGGCCGACAGCTTTTTTAACGTTGGCTATTTTGCAACTCCGTCTGAAATTGAACAGCTGGTCGAAGCACATAAATTTACCACTCTTCGCCATGTCTCCACGGACGGCTTTGGACGTTACCTCTCGTCAGGAATCAACAATTTTACTGAAGAGCAATATCAAACATGGCTTCAATATCATTTAAAAACCTGCGACGAGCCCTCTCTTTTAGGGTCAAGTAACCACGGTTTGGTAATAGCGAAAAAAACAGCGTAACTCGGTTCATGGTATTCGACGAAACACTCGATACCGTGTATCTTCTCGCTACATTAAACAGCAAGGTAATAAAGCATGAGTGGAACCAACAGAGCTGATATTCACCCTGGGCTAGAAGTGCAAATCGTACTTAAAAAAGACCAACGCACAGGAACGCTGACTTCTGGTATCGTCAAAGATCTTTTAACCAAGTCCCCGACTCACCCTCATGGCATCAAAGTTCGCCTTGAGAGCGGTGATGTAGGCCGGGTTAAGGTCATTAAGTAGCGTAGAAAGGCAATGAATCTCGCGCCGTTTCATTGCCTGCTTACGTCTGAAATAACGAACAAAAATGAACTTTACAGACAACTCTCCCCCGCCCTTTTATTCACATGAATGACACCTGCGAACGTCAATAAACAGCGTCTATCTTTAGCCTTTAGTAAATTATGACTTGCTAACGTGTTATTTGACCTTCTGAGCATTTTTTATAAATTCCATTTTTGAGCCATATATAGAAGCAAAACTAAGTGCTACCATCGATAGGGTAGAGCAATAACTCTATGCTAATTGATAACAACGTTAAGGGTGAAAATATGAAAAAAATAATACCCATGGTTTTGATGCTAAATTTTGCGCTAATTGGCTGCCAATCTGAAACCGATACCAACACCAGCGGCTTCTCCGCCATGAAAGCAGAAGCCATCACACAGGCAAAACGCGATCTCGCGAAGCAACTGAGTGAAAGCTACAGCAACATTGAAGGCACACTAAAAACATCTATTTCTGAACAACAACTCAATGTTCCTTTGTCTACTTTGCTAGTATCGGAGCCAAACTCTGAGTTCAGTCAGACAATGGCAATGGCAGATACCGAAATTCGAAGTATCAAAGGCATTGAACAGTTCGCCGATGAGCTATTAGAGTTAAGGCTTGCCGATGGTTCAATGGTTAAAGACTGGAAAGACGGTCAAAGCCCACTGTTTGCATTTGAGCCAAAAGGCGATGATGAATCTTGGTTATATATAGAAGCGTACGACGTGTACGGACAACTGCATCAATTAAGCGTTGATGAAATGCCAGATGTGCCAGTACTGGTGGTAGACAGCAACAGCGAAAAAGAACTAAAAGCGGGCCTTAAAGCAATGCGTGCACAAATGGTGAGCTTAGGCCAAGATACCCTGCTTGAATCTCCGTCTGATGGGCAAGTCGCGGCTATGAATAGCGCTTTTTCTACCATGTCGGCACCCGCAGCCCCACTTTCTACGACCGCGTTAAAGAAAATTAGACTGGCCGACGACCAAGAACCTTGGATCTCTGGTAAAGCAGAAGTCTATGCGATTGTCACCGGTGTTAACCCAAGCCGTGACAAGCCGACCATCGATCTCGTCGAGATGCCATACCTTGATTATGATAAGAAAGATTACTACCCGAACCAAATCATGATCCACTGGGCACGTTATCGCTGGGGCGCCGCAGATATTATTCTAATGGAGCAAGACGATGGTACCGACTATAAAGAACTGGCTTCTTTATTGGTTCAGGTAGCGGAAGAAGTGCTAAAAGCGATCCCCGATCCAGAAGTGCAAGCTTATGCTGTGATCCCACAGATCACTAATAAGCTGATACAAGCTATCCCTGATGGCGTATTGGTTAACGATGATGACCATGTTGATGTGTTCTACACTTTGCAACAAGACACACCCTACATCGATCACCCAGGAGCAGGCGGCAACGCCGTCGCTACATTTGAGCCGATGACGATAAATCCAACCAGGCCATAGACCCAGCCAGAACATAGTCGTGTTAATAACATGACCTAGATGACAAAAGTGCGCCAATGCAGATTGGCGCACTTTTTTGTTGATGAGAAAGCCCAATCTACACTTTCTCGACTATTCTAAACCTTTCGCTTCACGTTGCTTTTCAAGCCAAAACAACGAAAACGCTAGGCATGAATGATAATGTCTTCATCTTCTGAGGTAACAAGGATTGCTTAATTGGATACATTACCGTCAAAAAACTGAACGTTGACCACTACACATCGAAGGCTTTGTTCATCATTTCGATGATGAGAGGTTCCATCGACATGAACAAGTGGCACTTTTTAAAGCTAGCTTTATTGTGGTTCAGTGTAGAAGCGACTTTTGTTTGCGCCTCTCCAATCACTAACAAATGATATATAGATAGTTGTATCAACCTCTAGTGACAATATTTATTCACCTACTAATTCTATAATAACTTACAACCCAGTAACAAAGCCGCTATTTAGAGCGTCATTCTTCTTTTATCTAAACGTTGCAATACCTGCTTAAAGTCTATTTTGTGTTTACTAACTAATTTGGCTAATTCTTCCCCGTGAATAACCTCTACATTTGAAAGTTTTGCCATCTCTCTCGTTCTTTTCGACAACACTTTTGCATTAGTCATAAACAACAAGCTATTCACCTTTTTATTCATCACTTTTTCGTAAGGAGTTTTTGCTCCAGCGACTTCTTGAATAGCTGCATAACCATCGTAACTGCCTTTAGTGTGTTTAGCTTGAATCAAGATCAGTTGATTGCCCGAATCAATAATACCATCAGCGCCTTTATCTGCTCCGTTTGCAGTTAGCCAAGCGCTTTCAGCATTATACTCTTTGGCTATTACTTCTACGGTTAGTGCCTCAAACTGTTGCCAGCTTAACTTCTCTATTTCTTTTAGAGTGATTATTTTATCTGATGCCAAAAGGCTGCTTTTTCCTATACCACTTGGCATAGGCAGTACATCTTCAGGCGTGACGACAGCATCTTTCAACTGCGTTTTTTTGCTGAGTAAACGATGCAAGTTAACATCAAAAGATTCCATGTTGGGGTGCAGGGCCATAGGAATATAGATGTTTACATCTTTTGTTTGTCCTATACGAAATACCCGATCTGTTGCTTGCGCTTCTTTGGCTGGATTCCAATGACGTTCGAAGTGCACAACATTGTTAGCACCAACCACAGTTAAACCAACGCCAGCAGCAACAGGAGACATGATAATAATGTTGAACCCATCTTTCGCTTCAAAGTCTGAAATCATACTTTTTCGTGTTGGTGTTGCTTTGTTTTTGGCAACCGCTTTAGCATCTCCATTAATCACTGACAACGGACCCAGTTGATACTTCAACCCCAGAGCTAAACTCAAGAATGTTTGCAACCGCTTATTAACAGCAAAAATTATGCACTTCTCTTGACGTAACTTAATGCTATCTAATAATTCTAATAGACTTTTAAATTTATCAGACTCATTGAATATATTCTCCAACTCTTTTTTCGACTTCGGTGCATCCAATCGACCACCATCAGCTAGCCTTGGGTGTAAAGAGCCATTTCTTAATCGTTGTAATGTGCCTAATACATGGTTTTCTTCGGACTCTTCTAATTGCTCAATCACACCATCGTAAACTTTTAATTGATAACCAGCCATAGTCTTACCAAGCTCTGGTAGATATTTCCATTGCTCATCTTGAACGCCAACATACATTCTTTTCTCAGGTAGTCCTTCTAAGTTGTCCTCTTTAATTCTACGCAACATTAACGCTCCAACTTTAATGCGTAATTCTCGCCCTACTCTACCTCTTATCTCTTCAACTTCATCACCAGCAGCTTGTATGATTGGCGTAATGTAATTTGACCTGAAGTCCTGATATGCACCCAAGTAGCCTGGACATGCAGTATCCATTAAACACCAAAAATCAGCTAAGCTATTTTCAACGGGCGTACCTGTAGCAACCAATTTAAACTGGGATTTTAACCCTTTAGCAGCCCTTGTTTGCAGTGCATTAGGATTTTTAGTATTTTGTGCTTCATCAAAGATAACCACTCCCCAATCTATTAAACATAATGAGAATTGGTAGTCTCTTAGGGTTTGGTAAGTTGTAATTACCAAACGTCCTGGCATATCCAAGCGATCTGCACTACCTTTACCAACATTTAATGAGTATCGAGGTTCAAACTCACCATCGTCTACGGAGTTTGCTTTAATTTCTACCCCACCATTTTTAAAACGTTTTAATTCACCGTCAGATTGCAAAATAACGATGTCATGGAATGGTGACTTGTCGAAGGTTTTCGCGACTTCATCTTTCCAATTCTCTAATAAGCTTAATGGAGCCACGATAAGAGTGGGCTTTTGCGTCTCTTGAGACTGTACAACTTCTCGATAGTGGTGCTCTACAGCAGACAGCGCCATAAATGTTTTGCCAAGCCCCATGTCATCAGCTAAGAGCGCGCCATTGATTTTTTCATCTTGATAGCTTTGGTCTAACAAGCCTAAAATCCATCGCACACCAACATCTTGGTGTTTAAATGGTGTTCTAATATGGTTGCTCCAGTCTAGCTCTCCACTACGGCTTACTTCATGAATTTTAGATTCTATCAATGGTGAACTTTCTGATAAATCTTCATCATTTAAGTCAATATCTACAACGATGGTCTCGTCTGATTCTAAGTCAACCTTACCAGCGGTTTTATCTTTAAGCTCTTCCGGTAATTCATCAGGAGATCCATTTTGCGAGATATTACTCTTAATTTTATCGATGGTGTTACTGACTACTTCACTATCATTAATATCGTAGTTTTTACCTTCAAAAGTTATCTCAGAAGCACCTATTTGTTTAGCATCTGATATGATCTTTTCTAACTGTATTAATGTTTCTGTATCTTTTACATCGGCAACAACTTTAGAAATCGGATTAACTTGTTCGGCTGTAAAATCCTTGCCAAACCAATCTACACCTGAATCGTCTGTTTCACCAAAATACGCGTGTTTGAATGCCGTTGCCCCACGCACCCTTAATGAGAAACCAAGGTCTAAGTCAACTAAAGAAGCATCAATAAAAGCGGTTGGGTTTTCTAAAAACTCTTTTACTTTGGTTTTCGGTACAACACGATTGTTCAGCACCTCTTTAACTGCTTTTACTTTCTCCTCGGTAAATAGAATGATCTCTTTACCTATTTTTAATGTATTAGCATTAGGTGCCATCATTTGCCCTAGTACACGCTGAATATCATCATGACTTGCTTCTTGGCCCATATGTGGCGTTAAAATCAAGTTTCCACTTGCATCTAAGCCTGCTTCTACAGAGATCTTTTCAGGACTGTGTATTTTTAATTTGTCAAAGTGGCTTAGTTTTATTGAAGCACCATTTTGTTGTGCTAATTGTAGGTTGTGTAGATACGTTAAATTATCAAACTCTTGTTTTTTTGATTCATTATGTTTTTGCTGTGCAGTAAATACCAGCCACTGCGGTTGAGACATCAAATAGCTAGTTGTGTCACCAAAACGTAGTACTGCTCCTTCTACATTGTAGCTATACGTATCACGTCCACTTTGTCCGGTAACAGCTAACTCAACAGCAAAGCTTGAACGGCCGGTTGTACCTTTAATATCAGCAGTGATCTGCCCTTGCCATCGTTCAGGTAGCTCGAGTGATTCTCTTAGGTTTTCACCTAATCGCGCAAGCACTTCCGCAGAAACGATAAAACCATTAGGTATACTCTCGGCCTCTCCCTGTTCTTCTAGCATTTTTAGCGTGACATACTGGTGTGTTAGCCATTCACTTGCCGTACCAGATAAAATGTTTTCAAACTGTTTTTTGTCAACTGAAAAAAAACCACCTTCGTTCGCATCTGGTATAAATTTAAATGACACAGAACGATCTGTGTCTTTAAAAAATTGACTGATAAAGTTCGTAAAACCCATTAATCCACTCCAAACATTCTGACGTAACGACTATAATCTTTATTTATTAGTACATCTTTCATGTTTACATCAACATCAAGATAATTCAGTTCATCAATAGCTTTACGTTGCCAACTAAAATTCGCAGGGGAATGAGTAATTTTTGCTGTTGCTCCATGACCCATTAGTTGCATTTTGCGATTTAAGCCCGCTGTTAAGCCACTATATGTTTCTAGGTTCTTATTGTAGTCGTATACAGTTGCAGATGGGTCTAATGAATCATATACCCACAAGTAACAACTATGACTTCCTTCTACTAGGTGCGCAGAACCTAAATCAACATAGATGATTGATTTATCATTGTCCTTTATGATCGAAAAATTAGGTAAATGCTCTGCTTTATAATTTCTTTTTAAGTACTCTGACATCTGCCGACTCATATACAAGCGAGTATTACTAATCAATTTTTTATCGTATAAACCTTCTAAAAAACGTTTTCTTGACGGGTACATACGCTTCATTTCAGGGTCAAACGATGAATTTGAGAAATCTTCCAGTGCTTCAAGAAATAACTTTAAATCGAGCCGTGATAACCAGCCTCTCACTCTAGCTATATGGGAGCTGGCTATTCTACTCCACCACTTTATATATCTGTGATGGGTTGTTGGTATACGAGGGTCACCGGCAATAGCCATAATAACATTTAGCCAAGATTCATGGATATTGTCCGTAGGAGATCTCTCAATCAATATATTGAGAATTTGATGACCAAGTAAATCGGTGTCATTGAACCGAGCATTGAACACTTCCGGCTTTTGCACTTCAATTAATAAATCATTTGGCTCGTTCAAGGGGATCGTCTTTAGCTGCTCAACATAATATGTTCGTTGCGCCAACTCCATAAACTGCCCAGATTTGAATTTGTCTAGATTTAAATGACTCACCAGTTGGTCAAAGTCTAGTCCTCTTTTTATAGCTGATTCTGCTAACCATTTAGGACCAGACGGTGAGATTAGATCTCTATCGCTTGCGCTATTTAAATCTCGAAATTCTCTTGCATCGACTAACCAATTGGAAACTAATTCCAGATCATAAATACTATTGAATTCATTCAAATAGTATTGAAATAGTGATTCAATAAACAAATTTCCGGGCTTATTGTGGGTTATTTGATCAATTCTTTCTAATAAAGCTGGCGTTACTTTTATAGCACTTTTCATTGGACTTGAAAGTGCAAAGCTAAGTGCACGAATTTCTAGCTTACTCTTAATAACATCAAGCAGTGATTGTTTGACCTTTAATGTGGTAATAACTTGCTTCCAGGCTGTTTTATACTTTTCATTGTCTGTTCCCGCTTCAGTGGACAAACGGTTTAAGTCAGCCGTTATTTTCCCTAAGTTATTGATACTATTCCCAAATGGCCTCTCTGGAATATTAACAGCTAAGCGATTTAATTTTATTTTAATAAAATCCTGCATCATTTATTATCCGTGGAAGACTTTATCTGCTCTAAGTCTTCAATCGATGGCATCTTAACGGTAAACCTAATATCTATACGCCTATTTCTAGCTCGTTGGGTTGCAGTTTCTTCTATTGCTTCCACGCGACGTGTTGCAGCATAACCACTCACAGAAAATAAGTTCTGCTGCGTATGGTTTTTTAAGTCATTTAGTGACGGCATTAGGCTAAGTTCATTACTCCATAACTTCCACACAGTGATCGCTCTATCAGCACTCAACCCCCAATTCCCCTTAGTTCTATATTTGCCAAATGCAATAGGTACGCTGTCAGTGTGACCTTCAATAAAAACAGTATCGAGATACTTAAAACGCTCATTTTTAGTAATGGCTGAGTGTAAGACTTCACCTATACTTTTTACAGAACTCAGCATACTATCTGGTATCGTATCTTGACCGGATCGGAAACTCAGTGTCGATTCTGGTATACGAATAACGGTATCATTATCGGCAATTTCAACTTTAATGTTAATTTTCGCCAGTTCAGACTTCACCTCTTGCAGAATTTCTTGCCTTGCTTGCTCAGCTTGTTTTAATTGATCAATACCCGCATCAATATTTTCTGTTCTTTGTGTTAGCTCGATAATTAGTGCTAGCGTTGCCAAAATAAATATCACTAGAATGGCAGACATTAAATCAGAAAAAGAGATCCAGTATGGATTTTCTTCATCAACAGAGGGGTGAGCATGACGAGAAAAGCGCATGGTTAAGCTCCCACTTTGTCTTGTATTTCATCTACAACACCAGATAAAGCTCTAGCTGCATTATTCATTGATTCAGCATATTGTGTCGACGATTCAGCCCAAATTTTTAGATGGTTAGTTGTTTGTGCATTAGCTTGTGTGGAGTACTCAGAAAGTAGTTCAGTCATCTGCTTAGATAGCTCGATAACATTGCCCTTTAACTGATGTAAATAATCACTTTGAGATGACTTAAGCTCTGTGAATGTATTACCAGCATTCAACACCATACCGTTCATGCTATCTGTAACGTCACTAAATTTGTTGACTTCTGTAACAATGTTATCCCTTAGTGTTTCCATCATTTTCGCACTAGATTGGTTTTGTTGAGCAAGGTCTTTTGTTGATTCAACCGCTGCCGTAACAGCACCTGATAATTTATTCCCCGCATCACGAACATGAGAACCAAACACATTCATGCTATCTGCTGCCGATTTCAATTCAGAAGCTGACTCCCTCATACAATCCGTCGCCTTAGCATTTGCGAGCATAGTTGACTCAACACTTTGTTGAAGTGCTTTACCTTGCTGTATTATCTGCTCTGAACTGGTTTGCTGATTTTTCATACTCACATCAATCTGTTTAACTAACTCTTGTGTAGTGTTTGAAATAGAAGATGTTTGCTGTGCTAACGCTTGATTTCGTTGTTCTGCTATTTGTACTGACTTTTGGTCCCTATCTTCAAAGGACTTTTGTAAATTGGTCATTTGATTATTTACAAATTCAGTTAATACATTACTTTGCGCTGAAATCCCGGAAGTAAGGCTTTCAATTTGTTGCTCAATGTTACTGGTTAATTTTTCTTCTCGTTGTGCAGCGCTAGCCTGCCTTGCTTCAAAGCCGTCATTAATACTGCTTAATTGGCTTTCAACAAGCTCATTCATTTTCGCAGATTGTGCCTGCCCTTGGTTAACGAGATAGGTTACTTGTGCAGAGATTGATTCGATTAGTTTTTCTTCTCGTAGGTCGGCAGACTTTTTGCTTTCATCAAAACTGTTACTTAAATGAGTTAACTGGCTACCCATTAAGTTATTCATTTTTTCGGCTTGTTCATGCCCCTGGTTTACAAGGTGAGTCACCTGCGTTGACATTGCTTCAATGAGTTTTTCTTCACGTTGTGCAGCAGATTTTTTACCTTCATCAAAGCTATTGTTAAGACTTTCCAACTGGCTCCCCATTAGCTCGGTGGTTTTACTCACTTGTTTACTATTTTGGGTGACTAACTGGGATATTTGAGAAGATATTGCGGATATTAACTGTTTTTCTCTTTCAGCAGCATTGTGCTGGCCGCTTTCAAAGTTTTTATTCAAATTAGCTAATTGACTGCTCATCAATTCATTCATTTGAGTTACTTGTAGATTACTTTGGTCCACAAGTTGCCCTACTTGAACTGAGATTGAAGACATCAAGTCTCTTTCTCTTTCTCCAGACTGTTGCTGAGAAAATTCCATTTTATTTATAAATGACTCCATCGTTCTATTCATATCTGCGATAGATTCATTCACCTGTTCAGACGCTCCCTCCATCGCCAGCCTTTGCTGTTGACCTTGAGCACCAAAACCATCCATAAACTTTGTCAGTAGTTCTTCAAGTGCTTTTTGATTACCTTCAGAGGTATCTTCTACAAGCTTATTGATAGCAGGAGCCATGATTTCATTTAAACTAGACTCTAATGCTTCACTGATGCCTCGAGTTGCCGTCATCATCGACTCTTGCATCTTCACACCGATTTGCTCTGCTAATCCCTGTAAACTGTCTCTTGATTCAACATTACTCTCTGCGATTGTCTGTAACTGAGACTCTGCACTCAATCGAGGAAATATTTCATCAATGGTCTTTTGCAAATCGTTAACTTTTCGACGAATAGCCTGTTCAAGTAGCTTCTCGATAAAGTTAAAAACAACACTCAAGAATACACCCCATACAGATGTCATAAATGCTACTTTCGCCCCACCGATGACTGCAGCAACACCAGATTTCATTTCATCAACAGATACATCCGCTGATATATTCATTTCTGACAGGCCTATTTGCAATCCAACGAATGTACCAATTACACCAATTGCTGTTAGAAAACCAGGTACAGCAGCTATTAGACGGTTTTCAGTCACGCCTTTCGCTAGCGTTGTTGTATTGAAAAAATAGGCTGCGTCAAACGTGTTATATAAGGTCGTTTTATTATCTTTTCGCTCTTCGATTAGCGTTTCATCAAACTCTAACCATAAATGGCCAACACTGTCTTTTTTTTCCTTAGCCAAAGAGTATAAGTATTCTCTTTTACTTGCGATGTCTTCTGCGCGAATAGCAGTAAGAGTGTCTTTCAACCAGTTGATCCGCTTCCACGCTTTAGCACCGGAATAGAATGACTTGAACAAAAATAGGAATGTGATCGCTAGTAACACACCTACAAAGATAGTACTTAATTGTGACTCAAAAGATAACGAGCTAAATGCCATAAAATCAGGCAACAGCCATACTAATTTATCCATGATAAACCTTATATACATTCATAATTATTGTGTTTAATAATCTTTTCTAGTGGTGGTAGGTTTGAACTATAAGTTCTTCTTGTACGTTTGTTCATAGTGTCACCTGTTGTGTAGGAGGTGTACTTTAACACCTCTAATCAGGTGGCCAAATTAACTATGCCACTACAATGCTACCTACTACGTTCTTACGGTGTATTAGTGGGGAATCTCTATTTGGTCAATATCATTGATGACAATTTGTGGTTTTCCCTTGTAGTAAGTGATGTCGCCGGTAAAGCAAGCATAATCACCAATATACTGTTTCATGCAATAAGCATCAGATGCTGAAAATTTAAACATTACACCTGTTAACCTTTGTACAGGGTATTTACCATCGAGGTTAATAAATAGAGCATTGCTAGTAGAGCGCACTTGCTCAATGTAACCACATTTATCAAAATTCTGGCTCTTCGCGTGGATAGGAGTCGAGAGAGTAATTGACAGGATAACAACGATAGTTGTTGAAATTGATTTGATTATGTTCATGTTTACCTGCTAGGCATGCTTGCCCTATAACAATATATATGTTGTTCCCTAGTGGTGTCCAATATGGTGTCCTTTTTATGAATTATATTCGATATAAAAGTTATTAACTACTAGAAATGTAAGTAACAAGGGTTGTGACTCAGTCGATAACGTTACATAACCAAATTCTCAAGAGTGATGGCTAACTTTGGGCATTTTTGGTTCGGTTAAGTTTAGTGATTACAGTGGCCTAGCTTGATTTTCGTCGATTTAGCCGCACCTTAGCAAGGCGCTATGTACCGACTCACCTACTAATGCGCCCAATATGATATCATGTCGTACTTACAATTGACGATACCTGTATTTATTAGCGACTAGTTTTAGGAATAATTTAAAACATACCCTTCTTCTGTTATGCGCTGTCGCGTCAGGAGTAACACAAGCTTCTGATCTTTTGTAAGTCGCAGATGAGCTACGAAGCTTAAGTATGTGCAGTAGTGTAGCGTGGCAAGCTCATGGTGAGCTGAACAGCTATTCTCGTGACAGCAATCAGAAAGCAAGGGAAGCTCAGTTAAGCAAAAAATGGTCAAAAAAAGGCAATATTTTAGGTACATACCTAGAGAATGAACGCATTAAAAGGACATACACTCCATTCTTCGATTTAGACAACCACCGTTGTAGCTCCGGCTTTATTACTTTAGGTGTGTGTCCTCACTAGATCTAGGAGCAGGCGGCAACGCCGTCGCTACATTTGAGCCGATGACGATAAATCCAACCAGGCCATAAACTAAGGCAGAACATAGTCGTGTGAATAACATGACCTAAATGACAAAAGTGCGCCAATGCAGATTGGCGCACTTTTTTGTTGATGAGAAAGCCCAATCGACACTTTCTATACTATTCTAAACCTTTCGCTTCACGTTGCTTTTCAAGCCAGAACGACAAAAACGCTAGGCATGAATGATGATATCTTCATCTTCTGAGGTAACCAGAATGGCCTTATTTTGCTCTATCAGTCGCACTGCGTATGAAGGGGTGACCGCTTGAACCTCACCTTTCACTTTAATTGTCAGCGCTTCCCATGCTTGGTCTTTATACTTACCAGCTTGAATGTATTGAACGAGTACTTTCATTTTATTTCCATCTTGGTGAAACAAACGTGCTACTAACTGTAATCGCTTTATTTGGGTTACGCACTCGCTAAAAACACAACATAAGATCAACAAAATAACCTCAAAGTCAGTAACAAGAGTTACTTATTTGGATACATTGCTATCAAAAAGCTGAACGCTGCCTATTGGAGGTTTCTCTTTTCTACAGGTACATCGAGTAGGGTGAGGCGTCTCCGCCTCATCCCTCTCACAGAACCGTACGTACGGACCTCGTATACGGCTCATGCACGTTTCCATTCAGCATAATGGCTGAACACATATCCTGTCCTAACGTGTTCAAGATTCACTAATCCAAGGTCGTTAAACCATTGATTTGGCATCGAGTAACTGGCTAATGGACTCGCAGCATTTCTCCAACTATCCATACAGATATACCTGAATGACCCTTCGTAACCTAGCTGTCTTAGCCTGCGGTGGAGTCGGGTCGGTTTTTTCCATAATCGTAATTGGACGCTGCGAAGTCTTCGCCTTAACCACGCGGCCAGTTTCTTAAACTCCCTGTTCGCATTCGCTATTCGAAAGTACTGGCTGAACCCTCTCAGAAGTGGATTCAGTTGTTTAATGACTTCTAACAATGGCTTACCGCCATTGCGTCTTGTCACTCGCTTCAACTTTCCTTTGAACGTCGACATTTTCTTTGGCTGAATACGGCTATAATGGCTACCGATTTCTATTCCAAGGAATTTCACACCTTCGCCGCTGTGCGCTATGTGTGATTTGGTTTCGTTCACCGTTAACTTGAGCTGTTTTTCCAGGACCTTCGTTGCCTGTACTTGCGCATTTTCTGCACCTTTACGGCTGCGACAGAAGATCAGTATGTCGTCGGCATAACGGACTATTCGATGTCCTCGCTTTCGCATCTCTTGATCAAACGCATCCAGATAGATGTTCGCTATCAGTGGGCTTATTACTCCACCTTGCGGACTACCTATCTCGGTATGCTGCCACTCTCCATCAACCATTACGCCACTTTTCAGGAACTGTTTGATGAGCTCCAGTACGCTACTGTCTGTGACTCGTTTCTTAATGCTTTTTAGAATAAGCTCATGATCGAGCTTATCGAAGCACTTCGATAAGTCCATATCTACGACGTGTTGCATTCCGTATCGACGGATGAACATCGTCGCTTTGTTTATAGCATCGTGACAACTTCGATTCAGTCTATACCCAAAGCTGGATGGGTGAAACTGCTCTTCGAAGATTGGGGTTAATAGATCATTTAGAGCTTGTTGGACAACTCTATCCCGTACTGTTGGGATCCCAAGTAATCGCACCCCACCATCATCTTTCGGTATTTCTACCCGTCTGACGGGTTGAGGGGTGTATCGCTTGGTTTTGAGTTCCAGAAGAAGTTGATCTAGGTTATCACTCAGATTTTGGGCGTAGTCGCTTAGGCTCTGCCTATCTATTCCGGCCGCGCCTTTCGCTTTCCACACTTTTTTAAATCCTTTATAGAGTCGCTCTTTGTGGAGCAAGTGACCATATAAACTGTAGTAAACTCTCAACTTTTTCCTTTAGATTGTGTGCCGTGTGGGGACAAATGCTCTCTCACAGTGTTGGTGTATTTCACTCCACTCTCTAGCCTTCTAGCTCAATGGCAATTTACTAGAGTGAGTCAGAGTTACTCCCTTGTACGGTTTCTCGCTTCAGTGCTTTGCTTTCACAAAGACCGAGACGGAATACCTCGATAGCTAATCAACTTGTATACCACTGAAAAAAAAACATCTGCTCATCACAGACTTAAAATGTACTTCATCCCTTCGCAACACCAGATTGCTTTTGGCAAAATGTTGTCCCATCAGACGTGTTACTGATGGTCAGCTCAGTTTTATCCTCCACACCATTACTGGGCTTCACCGGCCGAGCTTTACTCACTACTACGGATTCATCTGCCACCTCGCACCAACATAGATCTTGGCTCTCGCCTTGAGTTTATGCTTCCGACGTTTGCTCGGATGTGATGTCAGGCTTCCCCAGTTACTGCACTGGCCCCCTGTTAACAATGCCACCCTCAAGCACAATCTAGGTCTGATTGAGTATCGGGCTTCACGCTATTTTGCACGCTTACCCACCTAAATTGCCGAATCAGGTTCACTTTCGTTGTGTACTGTTAACTTCCTATCGCTTCCTTCAAACCCTGCCGTTGGCCAGCAACGCCCTTGCGATTCGGATTATCTTCCCCTCAATCAGGGTGATTTAGGCTTCTTTCAGCCTAATGGGTTTGCCAGCTTCGCTGGGCAAACAAAAAAGCCCCTGCTAGAGGGGCAAAGAATTACCATCGCTTATAATTATTAATAGAATTTGGTTGGTTAGCCGAAGTCGCCATTTACGTAACCTTGAGTGCGGTCGTCGCGTGGTTGGCTGAAGATGACGCTGGTATCGTCGTGCTCTACCAGTTCACCCATCAAGAAGAATGCGGTGCGGTCTGAGATACGGCGAGCCTGAGCCATTGAGTGCGTAACGATAACGATGGTGTAGTCCTTTTTCAGGTCTTCCATCAGTTCTTCAATTTTGTGTGTTGCGATAGGATCAAGCGCAGACGTTGGTTCGTCCATCAGAATCACATCGGGTTCCATTGCAATGGTGCGCGCAATACATAAACGTTGCTGCTGACCACCAGAAAGGCCGAAGGCGTGTGATTTAAGACGATCTTTTACTTCATCCCATAACGCAGCGCCACGCAGTGATTTCTCAACAATGGCATCAATGCTCTTTTTGTCTTTCATGCCTTGAGCACGCAAGCCATAAGCCACATTTTCGTAGATGCTCATTGGAAATGGATTCGCCTTTTGGAAAACCATACCCACTTTAATACGCAAATCAGACACATCGATGTTGCCGTAGATGTCGTCGCCGTCCATTGAAACTAGGCCGGTGATCTTCACACCTTCAATCAAGTCGTTCATGCGGTTTAAGCAGCGAAGCAGCGTTGATTTACCGCAACCAGACGGGCCGATAAGAGCGGTAACTTGGCGCTTAGGTATTGGCAAGTTGATGCTTTTAAGTGCTTGGTTTTCACCGTAGAAAAGATCTAGGTTTTCGATTGAAAATTTGTTCATTTTTAAACTCTCTTAATTCTTAAATTCGTTGTCGTGTATAACGCTTAGTAAGTCGCTGTATTGAATTTCGCTGCAATCAACTTGGTTACTGTGTTGATAAGCAGAACAACAACTATCAAAACCGTGGCAGTGCCATACGCTTGATTCCACTCTTCAATGGTAAACAGCTCGGTGGTTAGTTTGTAAAGGTGAACGGTCAGCGTACGGCCAGAATCGAGTAACGAATCAGGAATACGTGCAACCATACCCGCGGTCATGAATACCGGAGCAGATTCACCAATGACACGACCAATACTAAGAATGACCGAAGTTAAGATGCCTGGCATTGCGCTTGGCAAGATTAAGCGCCAGATAGTGTAGATTTTTGAAGCACCCAAACCGTAAGAACCTTCACGGAATGTTTGTGGTACTGCCATCAAAGCTTCTTCAGTGGTACGAATAATCACCGGAAGAATAAGAATACTCAAGGTTAATGCACCCGACAGAATCGAGAAGCCAAGGCCAAGAATGGCAACGAAGAACGTCATACCAAACAGACCGAAGATAATCGATGGGATACCCGCCAACGATTCAGTACAAAAACGGATGATTTTAACTAACTTACTGCCTACTTTGGCGTATTCAGTTAAGTAGATTGCCGTCATGATACCCAGTGGTGCTGCGATAGAAATCGAGGCAATAACCATGTAAACCGTCGAGACGATCATCGGCCAAATACCGTGTTCTTCGCCTGTTCTCGTGTAGTCGTCGGTAATGAAGTTCCAATCGACGTGCTGTAAGCCGTTCGAAAGGATGTACCACATAATCCAAAATAAGAAACCAACCGTTAGAGCGGCCGCGCCCCAAATAAATACATTGAGTAGGTTATCTTTTACTACTCGCGCTTTTTTAAGCTTAATTGCATTCGTGTTTGACTGAGTCATGGTTACTTCGCCTTCTCACGGTTCAAAAATAGTAGAATCGCATTCAACGACATAATAAATACCAGTAATACTACGCCTGTCGCGTACAGTGCATTGGCGTGAATGCCACTTGCGTATGACATTTCAATGGCGATGTTGGCGGTTAGCGTACGCGCTGAATCCAAAATGCCTTCTGGCATGGCTGGGGCGTTACCCATTACCATGATGATTGCCATGGTTTCACCCAATGCACGCGCAATACCTAAGATAACACCCGTCATGATCCCCGAACGCGCCGCCGGAACCAATACCTTGAAGATGGTGAAAATCTTAGAAGCACCTAATGCTAAAGAGCCTTCTTTATAAGAATGCGGAACAGCGCGAATCGACGTTTCTGATACCGTGATTACCGTTGGCAGAATCATGACGCCCAATACGATAATACCGGCCAAAATCGTGTTACCCGCAGGAACTTGGAAAACGTTTTGAATCAATGGCACGATGATAACCAAGCCAAAGAAGCCATAAACTACCGATGGGATACCCGCTAAAAGCTCGACCGCTGGGCGAATGATATTGGCTAAACGCTTGGGCGCAATTTCTGCAATAAAAATCGCAGTTAACACACCAACAGGTACACCAACCAACACCGCTCCAACCGTAGAAACCACAGAAGCAACAATCATGGTTGCGACGCCGTACAAGGCTGGCGGTAACCAATTCTGACCTAATACGATGCCAGAGACACCCACTTCGCGAAACGCTGGAATACTCTCCAGAACGATGAAGTAAGCAATAGTAGCGAGAGAAACAATGCCAATAACCGCACTGCTTAGAAATAAGAAATGGAAGATACGCTCTTTCCAGTCGACACCTTTTTTACGGCGAAGACCACGTGGCTGTTGGGTATTTTCACTCTTCATAGAAGATTCACTATTAATCGCGATGGACATATAAAATACTCATATCGAAATAAAGGCTGATTTAAAGACAGCAATCGAAATGGAAAAGTGCTCAGCCTTCGCAGGCTGAGCAAGATAAAGTTAACTTAGTTTACTGAGATGTAGCCTTTCTTCTCTACTAGTGCTTGTGCGTCTGCTTCAAGCATCCAGTCTAGGAATTTTTGAGTTTCAGCAGATGGCTTACCTTCACGGTAAAGCACTAGGAAAGGACGCGCTACTTTGTAAGAGCCGTTCTTAACGTTGTCCACTGTTGCTGGCGTACCGTCTACTGATAGAGCGTGTACTGACTCATCAACCGTACCTAGAGAGATGTAGCCGATAGCAAATGGGTTGCTTGCAACCATCGTTTTTAGAGCGCCGTTACCGTTAGCAACTTGCGCACGCTGTGAAATTGCAGATACTTTCACATCGCCAATTTTCTTTTTAAGTTTCATGATGTCTTCGAATGCACCACGAGTACCCGACGCTGTATCACGAGTGATTGCTACGATAGGCTTGTCTGCGCCACCAACTTGTTTCCAGTTAGTCACTTCGCCTTTGTAGATAGCGGTTACTTGTTCAGCAGTAAGGCCTTTAAGACCATTCTTTGGGTTTACAACAACTGCGATACCGTCACGAGCAACCACTTCTTCCTTAAGTGTTGACTCTTTTTCAGACGCTTTTAGGTTACGTGAAGACATACCCAAATCAGCACTTCCGTTTTTCGCCGCTTTTACGCCAGCAGAAGAACCCGGGCCTTGTACTTCAATAAATACGTTTGAGTGTTGCTTCATGTATGTTTCAGAGAAAACTTCCATCAGTGGTGTCACGCTGCTAGAGCCAACTGCAGAAATTGTTTCTTTCGCCAAAACTGGAGTTACTGTTAGTGTGCCTAGTAGAGCCAATGCACCGATTACTGTCTTTTTCATCACAAATTTCCTTAAGAGGCATTATTGCCGTTGTGTTTTGTGTTTCACTTGAACGATGCTCACTTTAGGCTGCTAATATGACAGTTATGTTTCACTAGTTTGAAACCTATATGACAGCGCAAAAAACGTTCACCCCCAAGATTCCATTTTTAGCGGCTAAAAATCGGCGTTCTAACGACTCCCCCCTTTTATTGCAACTTACCCTTTCTCTTAAGCGTTTCCATTCATTCCACAAAGTTATGAATTCCAATTGAGTTTTATATCAAACTATATAATACGACATCAAATATAAATTCATATTTAGACGAAAAGAGAGTAAGTATGTACAAATTTATGAGCGGACTATCTATCAAAACTCAGATCATGGTGCCTGTTATCGCGATCTTAGTTCTGCTCACAGGAGGTGTGTTTTATGGTTCTAATGGATTAGAGAAAGCATTCAACGAGGTATCAGTATCAGTATCAGTACACAATTTGGCTGATCAAAAAGACGCAATTTCAGAAATGGATGACGTAACATTTCGTATGCGTATCGCCTCTGTTTACAGCTTGTTTGATGAGTCACAGTTAAACAACCTATCTCGACTATTAGAGAAAAGCCGTCAAGACAACATGGATTTACTTCGCCCGCTACGACAGGAGCCGGAGCTAAAAGAAGAAATCGCGAGCCTTGAAGACTCTCTTAACGACTATGTTAATTACACGAATCAATTCGTCATCCCTGCTGCAAAGCACAACCTTTTGAACGAAAATACAAGCAGCAACCACGAATACAACCAGATCATTAGTGCATTTCGTGCCAAAGGCGAGCACATGATTGACATGATTGATCTGCTTTCTGAGGAGCTAAACAGAATCGCGGATGCCGATCTATTAAGAACCGAAGAACAACATAGCCGCCTACTTGATTCCACCACGATTGGTATGGCCATCATTCTATTAGCGGCAATGATATTCTCGTACTACGTTGCAGGCCTTATTGTGGCGCCAATTATTCGCCTCCAACAAATCATGCGTGAAATCGCAGGTGGTAACCTCACTGTTGAAGCGCCTATTGACGGTAATAACGAAATCACGGCATTGTCTAAAGATGTCAACACAACCGTAAACGGCCTTCGTGGTGTTGTTGATTCAATGGTACGTATCAGTGTTGATGTGGCATCCGCTTCTACTGAGCTTGCAGCGGTCATGACCCAAGCCAACGCGAATTCAGATCAAGAAAAACACGAAATAGAACAAGTTGCGTCTGCTGTTAACGAACTTTCAAGCACCGCCGCGAACGTCAATGAAAATGCCGTAGATGCAGACGCTGCTTCTCGTCAAGCTGACGAAATGGCAAATGAAAGCATGAAAATGTTTGAAGAAAGTGCACGTGCCAACGATCAAATGGCAACTCAACTGAACGATGCAGCTCAGGTTGTGAACACCCTTCAAGTTCAATCAGAAAAAATTGGTTCTGTTATCGAAGTTATTCGTGCCATTTCAGAGCAAACTAACTTGTTGGCATTAAATGCTGCCATTGAAGCCGCTCGTGCGGGTGAAACTGGCCGTGGCTTTGCTGTGGTAGCTGATGAAGTGCGTTTGCTAGCGGCACGCACGCAAGAGTCAACGCAAGAAATTCAAGATATCATCGAAGAGTTGCAAGTTCAGTCTGGTGTTGCCAATGACAGTATGCAGTCAAGCTTAACAACGTTAACTGAAAACCAAGAGCTTTCTACTCAAGTCAGTAGCGCACTTGAAGGTATCGCTCTGTCTGTCAATAACATGGCAGGGATTAACACTCAGGTTGCGACTGCTGCTGAAGAGCAAAGCCAAGTCACCGACGATATCAGCCGCAATATTTCAAATATATATGACTTAGTGAGCCAAAACGTAACGGGGATTACTCAATCAGCGACCGCAAGCCAAGAGCTTTCTCAACTCGCTGAACAGCAACGAACTCAACTGAGCTTTTTCAAAATTTAGCGCGACCTTTCAAGCACGTGCCCCCGCACGTGCTTTTTCTCCGATTCCCTTCCCATTCATATTCATATTCATATTCATATTCATATTTTATAAAATAATAGTAATTTTACATATTGATACACTTAAATGGCGCTTGTTAGATCCCACAGCCATTGACCTGACGATTCCCTGACCATTCCGCACAAGATTTGATCAATATAAACCTTTGAAATTAAAGTATTAAATAATTAAAATAGTGATCTTGAGCCAAATATATAATTTATAAAATAACAGGGTGAACTATGAACACATATTTGAGAGGCTTCTCTTTGAAGACCCAGGTGATGATACCAATGATCATGACGTTAATCGTAATGAGCGTTGGTGTGTTGTTAAGCAGTAATGGACTTAAACAGGCCTTTGTTAAAGTCACGGTTTCGGCCGATGAGTTAGCAGAACAAAAAGACATCATTTCAGATATCGACGACATTGCTTTTAGAATGCGTATTGCCGCGGTTTACGGCCTTTCTGAGTTATCAAAACTTGAGACACTGCCTAGCCACCTAGATCAGAGCCAACAAACCATCAATTCTCTAATACGTCCTCTTTTAAGTCATTCAGACTTACAAAAAGACACACGACTATTAGAAAGTGTCATTAAGGATTACATCACCCACGCTAAACAATATGTTGTTCCTGCTGCTCGCAAAAACTTACAAGAAAACCCGACCGATCGCGACTTTATGCGCCAATACGATCAGGCAATTTCGCAGTTTGGTACCAAGGGAGAAGCGATGATTGCTGCTATTGATTCGCTCTCGGCACGAATGAACACGCTCACAACTCAAAGCCTTACCGTAAGCGAAGCACGTCATGATCAAGTATTGAGCCGCTCAACGATCGGTATGTTTGCCCTTCTTGGGTTGGCACTAGTGAGCTGCTGGCTAATCGCGGGTATGATCGTTGCTCCTATTTCTCGCCTACAAGAAACCATGCGAGAAGTCGCGAGTGGTAATTTACTGGTTAAAGCGGATACTAGCGGCCAAGACGAGATTTCAGCCCTCAGCCAGGACGTCAACACAACCGTAAACAAACTGCATGATACCGTTGATTCCTTGGTACGTATCAGTGTCGATGTGGCATCTGCCTCCACTGAACTTGCCGCAGTCATGACGCAAGCTAACGTCAATTCGGATCAAGAAAAACACGAAGTGGAACAAGTCGCTTCTGCCGTGACTGAACTTTCCAGTACCGCTGAAAACGTCAATGTTAATGCGGTTGAAGCAGACAGCGCGTCGCGTCAAGCTAACGAAATGGCGGCTCAAAGCCTTCAAATGTTTGAGAAGAATGATCAGGCCAACTTGCAAATCGCTTCTCAACTGAACGAAGCCGCAACCGTCGTCACCAGTTTACAAATTCAATCAGAAAAAATTGGCTCTGTTATCGAGACGATTCGTAGCATTTCTGAGCAAACCAACTTACTGGCATTAAACGCTGCAATTGAGGCGGCACGTGCGGGTGAAAGTGGTCGAGGATTTGCGGTAGTTGCGGATGAGGTACGTATGTTAGCAGCTCGTACTCAAGACTCGACTCAGGAAATTCAAAACATCATTGAAGAGCTGCAAACTCAATCTGGTGTGGCGAACGACAGCATGCAATCTAGCCTAAATACTTTAATGACTAACCAAGAGCTGTCTGTTCAGGTTAGCGATGCGATTGAAGGCATTGCTCAGTCTGTTGATAACATGGCGGGGATCAATACCCAAGTGGCAACGGCGGCTGAAGAACAAAGCCAAGTAACGGCTGATATTAATCGCAACATCACCAATATCTATGAGCTTGTCAGCCAAAACGTAGCCGGTATTACTCAATCAGCAGCGGCAAGCCAAGAGCTTTCTCAGCTTGCTGAAGAACAAAAATCTCAACTGAGCTTCTTTGAGATTTAACATGAATGGCAGCGCGAACCTGTATTTAGCACCTAGTGTTGATATAGAGCGTGCTCTGTAAACCAGAACAGTGCAAACATAAAAAAAGCGGAATAGACGTATCTATTCCGCTTTTTTTTTAGAGGGTCACGCTACCATGTCAGTTGGAATGTGGCACTGACCGTTCTGCCTTCGCCATACATGGCATTGTGGCTACAACCGCCTCTCAGGTATTCTTCGTTAAACACGTTTTTAACGTTCACTCTGACTAGCGCATTTAACGCACCATCTACCGGCACGCGATGACTATAGCCTAAGTCCACCAGCGTATGAGCGGGTTTAGAAAATGATTCAATCGAATCTCCGTATTTTTGCCCTTCGTAACGAGCGCCTAAGTGGAAATTGTTGAAGTCGTTCAGGTTATAGTTAGCCCAAACACCCATTGCAAAGTTAGGTGCATCTTTTGAACGATTCCCCTCCAATGTTGGGTGAGAGACGTAACGCGCATCCAATAACATGACATTAGACATCAAGCTAAGTGAATCCGATACTCGGCCGTCTAGTGCCATTTCAAGCCCAGTATGACGAACTTTACCGCCTTGGGTCGTTTCATTATTGTCGGTTACAACTTTGTTGTTTTTTTCAATATTAAACAGAGCACCAGATGCCAGTACTCGACCAGACAAAAACTCTCGCTTTACGCCCAGTTCATACAATTCACCTTTCTCTGCGTCTAATATTTGCCCCTCATTAACATCTCCTTTCTTTACAGGATCTTTGGGTTCAAAGCTCTGTGAATAGGTTGCGTAAATGGATGAATCAGAACTTGGGTGATAGATTAGAGCCAGTTTTGGCAATACGTTGTTATGAGTCGCTTGTTGTGTTTTCTCTTGATCAAAACGAACCCCAGCTAGAGCGTGCCATTGTGGACTGAATTCAATGTAATCTTGTACATAAAGCCCAACAGAACGACGAGAAAACTCAGACACGTCGCCCTTGTTATAATCTAAATCGCTTGGTTTATTAACAATGGTGGTATCACCAATATTCGCCGTGCCGACGTTCATTTTGGTGTGCTGTTGTTCCGTTTTACGATAATCAACATGACTGACACCAAACAGTAATTTGTGCTCGGTGCGCCCTAGTGAAAAATCGCCGTTAAAATCTAAAAATGCCGTCTTCACTTGAAAAGTGTCAAAGGTATCACGAGCGTGAACCTTCCAGTTGCCCGTAGCAGGATCGTAGTTAGGAGTACTTGAAGATTCGTTATAGATTTTCCCCCAGTTACTTTCGATCGTGCGTCTTTCCACGTATTGCTGGTTGTAGCCCATGTCGACTGCCCATGCATCATTAAGTAAGTAGTTAATGTTTACACCAGCATTTTCGATATGGCTGTCGCGTCTTGCCCAAGGCATATCCCAAACAAAATCTTTACGGCCAATAATCTCACCGGTTTCAAAAAACGCCGAACCCAGATCAACGTGTCCGTTGTCTTCAGTGCGGTCATAGTTGAAGGAAACGGTGCCATTAAAGCCGAGATCTGCCTCTACGATTAACGCTCCGACCAACTTCTCACTTTTTAATGGCGCGCCATTTTTGTGCCTACGCCAGCTCTCTTTACTCATTTTTGAGGCAATAACCCTAGCACGAATACTCTCAGCACTATTCAAAGCACCCCCCATATCTACTGTGCTTTTAAGTTCGTTGTTCGCGCCAAATGTTTGCTTTAAAGAAAGGTGGGATTCTGCTTGCGCGCGTTTCGTCGTCAGGTTAATCATGCCGCCAGGTGTGGATTTTCCGTACAGCAAAGAAGCTGGGCCTTTGAGCACTTCCACCCGCTCATAAAGCTCCATCGGTAACATATAGTTGGCTAAATGAAATTGGCCATTTCTCATATAGCTTTGATCCGGTTCTAACTCGAAGCCGCGCATATAAAAACGTTCACGATTTCGGCGCGTATTACCCGCTGATACGCTGGCGTCATTTTGTAATACTTGCCCTAGAGACGACACATTTTGCTCGTCCATCAAACTCTCATCGTAAATCGCTACTGAGCCCGGAGTATCCAACGGATCGAGGTCGACCTTAAGCGAAGACGTCGTTTCAGCTTGATAACCTTTTTTCTGACCAACAATAACAATTTCCTCGTCATGCTGTGGGGTAGCATGAACCGACGTGCCATACATGGCCGCCATCATTAGGAAATGCGATTTTTTAATATATAACACGTCAAATAACCTTAATTTTTCAGGGTAAGTATTGGCCATCAAATGCTCGATGACTTAAATCTGAAAAACTTATACCACAAGGTTTATTATCAAACCACTAACGATAGTCATTATCGTCCGTATTTATATTATTAACAAAAGTTACGCTTCTACCTACCATTCAAAACACGATGTTAAAAAAAAGCCCCAACTAAATAATAGCTGGGGCTTTTCTTTCTATTTTGATGCGGCTACCAATGATAACCCCAGCGAAATAACTTAATCTTCAGAGGAAGCATCTACTGAAGTAGAAGATTCAACGGGTGCGGTTGGCTTTTTCTTCTTAACCATGAATACTTGCTCGCCCACTGCAACTGTTTTGTGGAACGTCTTATCACGCTTAACTGGTTTCTTCGCCGTTTTAGGTCCTTGAGGGCCTTTCTTTTTCTTCGCTTGAGCCTTACCTTTAACAAACGCAGGCTTACGCGGTTTAATGCCTTTGAACTTACCAACCAAACCTTCAAGGGTGGTAAATGGCAAGTCTTGCTGTAAAAAGGTTTCTACACGTTTAAAGCTGTCCCAGTCTTTTGGACCAACCAAAGAAATCGCTTCGCCTTTATTACCCGCACGGCCAGTACGGCCAACGCGGTGAACGTATTCTTCCGTGTGCTTTGGCATATCGAAGTTAATTACGTGCGTTACTGCCGCAATATCGATACCACGAGAAGCAACATCAGTCGTCACCAAAATCTTGTAAACATGACGCTCAAACTGGCTCATGATCGCGTTACGCTGAGTTTGGTTTAGGTTACCGCTCAGAGCGACCGCCTTTAACTTACTTTCGTTCAAGATCTCTGTTAAGCGATCGGTATCAGCACGTGTGGCGGTGAAGATCATCACCTGACGGTATTCTGCTTCTTCTAATACACGCTTAAGAATCGCTTCTTTATGATCTAGGTGATCACACAAGTGGAAACGCTGCGTAATGTCTTTGTGTTGCTCGTTCGATGCACCAACCGAAATACGCTTTGGTTCATTCAGCATTTCATTCGCAATGTCGTTCACTTCAGCGTGATCCATCGTTGCCGAGAACATTAACGTTTGGCGACGACGATGTTTTGCTGCTTTGTGAATTTTACGCAGTTCAGGAGCAAAACCCAGATCAAGCATACGGTCTGCTTCATCAAGAATTAATGTGTCTAGGCCGTCAAGAAACAATGAACGATGTTCTAAGTGATCGGCTAGGCGTCCTGGTGTCGCGACGACAAATTTCGGATATTTTTTCAGTGCTTTAACTTGGTCGTTAAAGTTTTCACCGCCAAGGATCAGCGTCGCGTCGTAAGACAATCCAGCCAACATAGTGCGTAATTCACCATACACTTGCTTCGCCAACTCACGTGTTGGCGCTAAGATCACTACGCGTGGATCTTTAGCTGAGAATCCTTTGGATTTTAAAGTCTTGTGCAACAGCGGAAGAACAAAAGCTAACGTCTTACCAGAACCGGTTTTAGACGATGCCATCAAGTCTTTCCCGGCAATCGCTACAGGGATAGCTTGCTTCTGAATGTCAGTAGCCTTATTAAAGCCAAAATGCTTAAGATTCTTCAATAAGCGGTTATCAAGACCTAACTCTTTAAATTGCAAAGGATTCTCCGTTATAAAAAACAATGACATTAGATAAATTTTATCTAGCCCGTCATTCTACCCTGTTTTGACTGAAAATGGGTATAGATCACACAAAAATATCCTTGAATTGCATATTGTCTTTGTTAGTTATCTATAAAGTTGCAGACTTTTTTGTTCAGTTTTCTTATAGATGCAACATAATAGTGCTGGAATGTGCCATATTATGTAATTAGATAGTTCGTACCACGTCGCAAAATGCGATGCAATGCGGAAGTAGGTAATCATAAGGTAGTCCCTAATAGTAGCTCTACCTCAACAAGGAGTGACGATGAATAAGAAGTTAATTTTAGCAGCGGGTGTTTCTTCGGTCGTTTTTCTAGCCGGTTGTTCTGGTAGCCCAGACTCTACTGAAATGAAAATTGATAAGCTGACTAACCAAGTTGAGCAATTATCTCAGCAGGTACAGACTCTTCAAACCAGCCAAACGACGGCCACAATGGAAGCGAAAGAAGCCGCGTCTTCTGCTATGAGCGCAAAAGATGCAGCGATGTCTGCTCAGCAAGAAGCCAGTCGTGCCAATGACCGTATTGACAACATCGCACAGTCATACACTAAATAACGTAAAACTGAGTCATTTAAATACCAACTAGGTTAAGCAAATAAACTCAAAGATTAGGTGGCGTGGCAATTTCGATTGGCACGCCATTTTGTACCTGTATTGCCGCTCGTGCTTTCGCATCTGACATTCCAAATTCGTCTAACCACCAACCTAACTCTAAAGGCATAACCAAGGGCTCCTGCACTCCTTTGCTGTTGGTCAGAGGTTCATGCACTTCCATAAACACGCTTCTATCTGGCTCCAATGTCATTTTAATCGGTTGGTTAATCACTCGGACTTTTTCACCCTTATGGGCTTGGCTAAACAACCACTCGATATCTTTTGGTTCCATACGGATACAACCGGCACTAACGCGTAGCCCTATACCAAACTCTTTATTCGTACCATGTATCAGGTATTCACCCGACCCATACGCCAAACGAAGTGCGTAATTACCCAAGGGATTATCGGGTCCAGCGGGTACCACACCAGGAAGCTCTATGCCTTTTTCAAGGTACTCTTTGCGGATAGATTTTGGTGGCGTCCAGGTGGGGTTAGGAATTTTTACTGAAATTCTAGTCAGCATTTCCGGGGTATCACGCCCTACTCGGCCAATGCCGACAGGGAAAATATGGACCACGCCACTGTCTTTAGGAAAGTAGTAGAGGCGCAGTTCGGGGAGATTAATCACAATCCCTTCGTATGGTGCGTCGGGTAGAACAAACTGAGATGGGATGATCAGCACTGATCCTGCAGTTGGCAAAAATGGGTCAATACCTCTATTTGCTGCCATCAAAGACAAGAAGCCGACATCATAACGTTTTGCTATTAATGCAAAGGTATCGCCTTCTTCAACAATATAACGTTGTAGTTTACCGGCTAAGCGACTGCCTTCTTCGGGTAATGTGAACGTAGCCGCTGTGCTGACGTGGCAAAACAGCGTCAATGCCGTCATGATCAGTCCACTCCACTTTATCTTCATATCTATCACTCTACGACTGCGTAATGGTTAAGGCTAAGCCCTATGTTAGGGTCAGATCAACGCTTGTTCTCTCATTTAAGCCGATTGGCACAACATTCATCAGAAAAAACCATTTTTTGTTGTTTCGGAACTCACGAAATGAAGGTCATTTTTCATTGAGTTTACACAAATCCCTATTTTTTGTAGCGAAAAATGCGTGTTCCATCACTATACAAACGTTTACTAATGCTGTGTATTTACGTACGAAACGATTGCCATCTCTCTTTCAACAGATTTAGTTATATATGCGTGCAAATATGTACATTATGAGTTTTTTTGTGACTTATCTCTCATGGACTACCGTTAATCAAGGCTAATATTGCTCCCAACAAAACAACTTAATTCAACAGAATTGGTAATTGATTACTTTATTACCAAAAAATTCGGAGTTTGACGATATGGCTACCCCACACATTAACGCTAACCCAGGTGACTTTGCAGAAACAGTTCTAATGCCAGGTGACCCACTTCGCGCTAAATACATTGCCGAGACTTTCCTTGAAGATGTAGTACAAGTTTGTGACGTTCGTAATATGTTCGGTTACACCGGTACTTATAAAGGTAAGAAAGTTTCTGTGATGGGCCACGGTATGGGTATCCCATCTTGCTGCATCTACGTACACGAACTTATCGCTGAATACGGCGTTAAAAATGTTATCCGTGTTGGTAGCTGTGGCGCAGTACGTGATGACGTTAAATTGATGGACGTTGTTATCGGTATGGGTGCGTCGACTGACTCAAAAGTAAACCGCATTCGTTTTGCTAACCATGACTTCGCAGCAATCGCAGATTTCGGTCTTCTTGAAGAAGCAGTAAAACAAGCGCGTGCTCAAGAAGTTGAAGTAAAAGTCGGTAACGTATTCTCAGCAGACCTTTTCTACACACCAGAAGCCGATCTGTTCGAGAAAATGGAAAAGCTAGGCATCCTTGGTGTTGATATGGAAGCCGCTGGTATCTACGGCGTAGCTGCAGACTTAGGTGCAAAAGCCCTAACTATCCTTACGGTATCTGACCACATTATTCGTGGCGAAAAACTGTCTTCAGAAGAGCGTCAAAAATCATTCAACGAAATGATGACTGTTGCTCTAGAAACAGCAGTAAACCTGTAATTTAGCGTTATCGAATAATTCGTCGCCTTATGCGTTAGATTTTAAGCAATGAGCTTTTTAAGCATTTTGCTTTCTAATCATCGCTCTGGCGACCCAAGTTTATCCCGAGGGGGAGATCGTGTCTTACGGCGAATTGCCAAAGGACGCAGATGGGTTACAACTCAACTTTTGTAAAACATTGGCGTGTGACAACTTTGGACTGAGTGATGCAAAGCATTACGTTTTGCAACATGCTAACCCTAAACGTCCAGCGATGGTTTGTCGTGAATGTGGCGCTTTCCCCCCCTTACTTAACAACCAAGAAGTGTTGAACGAACTTCGCCGCCTGCGCAAAGTTCACAGTGATGGTTTACCTGCTTGTCGTAATAATGATTGCGATAATTTCGGTAAAACGGTTCACACACATAAACACCTCTATCATGCATTTGGCTTCAGTGGTGATCGACAGCGATACCGCTGCAAATGCTGTCAATCGACGTTCGTTGATAAATGGTCCGGCAGTAATGCCAAACTTTCTGTGCAAGAATCCCTTTTAGGCTATTTATTCACTGGCTACTCGGTGAGAGAGATCTGCCGAAAACTCAGCATTAATCCAAAAACGTTCTACGATCACGTTGAGCAGATTTCAAGCCGCTGCCGCCGCAAACTCGCTATGTTTGATGCACGTTGGACCAAACACGCAAGTTCGTACACGTTTGCTTCTAACTACATATCCCTGCAACCAAGAAGTGATAATGCCGTTTATTGGTTTGTCACCTGTGATGCACAAAGCGGATATGTGCTTACTCAGCATGTAAATTACTCTTTCGACGAAGAAGCCGATGGCAGTGATGACCACAACCCGTATGAAACACCGGCTCGATTTGTCCCTAAGAACTTTGAGCCTGAAAGTATTGGGCCACATGGGTTTTCATCCGTCAGTAACCCTAACTCTTCTCGGGTTGCCTCTGAAAAAGAATTGAGCTTGCACGAAAGAATTGACAACAAATACCAACAGATATTAGCTCGTGGGAATGTTGAAGATCCTATGGGTAACCTATCCCAATTTAAATATCCATCGAAAGGGGCACTGATCCGCCCACCCTATACAACCTATGCTCATTACTTACACGTACTGGAAATGTGTGATGACAACAAACACGTCACCATATTTATGCCACAAGACCCCGTATTACGCTCGGCTGCTTTAAGTGTGTGTAAGCGACGAATTCAACAGGACAATGTTGATTTAGTCTATGTCGAAGAAGATAAGGCATGGAACAAAGGGTTCGATCAACAAAAAGTTGATATTGTTCATATGGGTTGGTGGCGCGATCGCTGGGCCATCAAAAACCATCCAAACGCCAGTAAGGGTATTTGCCACTTAGCAGGCAGCAAGATCGATCCGGAATATTGGATTGATCATGCCTCTACATACCAAGCTTCGTTTTTCCAACAACGATTCCAAGTACTATTTGAGAGTTTTATCAATGAGCCGAGACGAAAATTGCGTCCTGGCGGGTTGTTGCCTATGCTTGATATATTCAAAGCATGGCACAATTTATGCTACCAAGATAAGACAGGGTTAACGCCTGCTCAACAGCTCGGGTTAACTGACAAACCATTGACACTGAAATCGTTGCTTTCTTAATCAAACACGACCAATTGCCCCACTTTATTGATTAAACCAATATAAAGTCTCGCAACGATTCAAGAAAATGCGGCTATGATCATTATATTATTAGTGCCACATCGAGTTATGCTGGCCTATAATAAATATGTTAATAGTAAATAACTCAGCTACTTGGATTGAACATTGGATAAAGCCCAAATCGTTATAGAAAATGAGCTAGAACAGCTCAAAGCTCGGGGCGAGTCGGACCCATCCGATGTTTTGCCTATGGCTCAGCAGTGCCTAGCTCGTGCAGAACAAATCCTTCACCACGAAGGGGAAATCCAAGCTCATATTGTTATTGCTCGCTGTTATTGGAGCCTAATGGATTATCGAAAAGGCATGAAATCCATTAAGCTTGCCCATACGATTCAATCACGTGAAGACAACGATAACTACCTGCCAGAAATACTCCATGTTCACGCGCTCCAATACTGGGGACAAGCTAAATACTATTCTGCTCAACAATTTTGGATTAATGCCCTAGAGCAATCTGCCTTGGTGGGCGAATCTACGATTGAGATTGAGTCTTTAATTGGGTTAGGCAATGTTTGGCGCATCACCGGCGACGTTCACTTGGCCAAGTCGACTCATGAGTTGGCGGTAAAAGTTGCCAACAATGCTCGTATCGACTGGTTAGAAGGTAAAGCTCGGATATTGCTTTCGTGGGACTACTACCTGCTCAACAATTACGTTGAAATGCTCTCGGTACTCGATGGCGCGGAAGAAGCACTAAAATACCACCAAGACCCAACCTGGCGAGCAGAAATACTCGATTTTAGAGGCCTTGCTTTAATCGGCCTAGAGCGCTTAGAAGATGCAGAGCTCGCCACACTTGAAGCGCATACCCTTGCCGTTGAGCACGATCTTAAATGGATGAAAGCGCACTCATTTATCAGCCGCGCCCGTCTAGAACTCATTAGAAAAAACTTCACGTCTGCGGGTGATATTCTGCAAAAAGCGGAAGAAGCCGCCAAACCGTTTGATAACGGTGAACTGTTGTCACAAATTTGTTTCCAGCAGTCTGTTGTCGCCGAAGAAAGCCAAGACTATGAATTAGCACTACAAGCGTTTAAAAAATACCGTCGCTATTCCATCGTGATGCAAAAAGAACAAACTAACCGCATTGGCATGGATAAAGCCAGAGGCTCAAAACGCCAATTAGAACAACGCGCGAGAAAGCTCATTAACCGAATTCGCGGTTACATGGAGTTCAATCGTGAAAAGCGATTCTCAAATGCCGTCTCTGAAACCTACTGGTGGGAGCAACTGGTTCTCTACAAATCTGAACTGAAAAAGTCTAACCATGCAGTGATCATTATTAGACACGCCGACAATAACTTCCTCGATGTTTCTATCGAGCTAGCGCATTGCTTTTGTGGTCGAGATGACCTTATATCTCAACTTGACCAAGAGCGTCTAGGCATGATCATTTCAGAAAAAGACGACGGAGCCCGCCGAGTATTCGATATCCTACAGAACATGATGGCATCTTATCCGTGGGAAAGAAAAGGCCTGAAAGGCGATGCACCGGTTCTATCTTTACATGATATTTTGACATTCCCATACACCATCGATCAATTAGACGATCAACCACTGGAGCTAGGCAATGGAAGCACTACTAAGTAAAGTTTCCGAAGCAGGTCTTGACCCAGCCTCGGTGAAAGGCGAAAACGCCATCATATTTTGGGATCACGTCAGGCAACATATTGCCACGACCAATCAAGAGCGTTCTCACTGTTTTTTGATCAGCTCTGAATACAGAGCCAAATTAAAACAGCCCAAAGCCAGCATTGATGAGCTCCGAGAGGCGCTTAACTTATTAGCCTTGCCTAACGATATTGAAGATATTCTAAATATAAAGGCAACCTTGGGCGACAGACTATTTGATAATGGTGATTACGCACTCGCACTCAAAGAGTTCGTTGAATTATCTTCGCTATCAGTAGAATTTGGCAGCATTGATTTTTATGCGACCGCCGTGCTCGGCATGGGCAACTTGTGCGATGCCTACGGCGACTTCTCGCGAGCGCTTAAGTACTATCAAAAAATTGATGGTATTGATCACGCGATTACCAGTCGATCGTTAAGGCTACGATACAAACTGTATCTCGTCGCTTGTTTAATTTCATTGGGTCGTTTAACCAACGCCGACGAGTTACTCAGCGAATGCGAAGAACTGAGCATTTTAGTCAGCGACAAAATTTTAGCTGGCCAAATTATTCTCTACCACGCTCGCATTCAGCGTAAACAAAAGCTCTATCACGATGCACTCGTTACGCTCGCAAAAGCTCGCTATTCACTCAACAATACCAGTGCCATATGGCTTTCAAATATGGTGCGACTAGAACTCGCACGTAGCTTAAACGGTATTGGCCGTACAGACTTAGCGGAATACACGCTGTCGTCAGCGGTACAGCGAATCAAGTCCACTAATTCGCCAGTATTACTAAAAAGCCTATTTGATTCATTAAGCGATGTATCAGCCGCTCAGAATGACTATAAACAAGCGCTGCATTTTGAAAAACGCGCATTTCGACTCAACTCAGATCTTGTTAAAAACATCCCAATTAGTGACTTAGCGGGTTTTCAATTGCGCCGACTCTCTCGCTTTGAATTGCAGCTAAAACTCATCATGTCTGAGCAAGAAAACCGTGAACTCAAAGAGACAACAGAAAACCAAAAAGACACGGTAGCGAAACTGCAACAAGATGTCTTTACCGACCCGTTAACCAACTTACACAACCGGCGTTGGCTGGATGTAAAGCTTAAAGATCTTCTGCTACACGAAACGTCTTTTGCTTTATTAGTCATTGATATTGACCATTTTAAATCCATCAATGATGAGTTAAGCCACCTGGTTGGCGACAAAGCGATCGTGAACGTCTCCCATGAACTGGCCTCCCACTTCCGTTTCCGAGGCGCGTCATGTGTGCGCTTTGGTGGTGAAGAGTTCTTGGTGATTCTGGAGAACACCAACGTTGATCAAGCGATGCTTCACGCAGAAAATTACCGTGAGCGTATCTTTCAATTCGGCTGGCATGACATTCTTGGCGAACGCGGGCTTACAGTAAGTATTGGCGTCACCAATCATAGAGATGGCGAAAATACTCAACGTACCTTCTATCGTGCAGATAAAGCCTTATATAGAGCGAAGGCTAGAGGGCGTAACCAAGTCTGCTTCGAAGTTTAAGCATACAGATGGGTTTTTATAGCTAACGTGATTAAAGCATTAGTCACCAATGCTTTATCAAAAACAACGTTGGCAATAAGACCCATCAACGTTTTCTTTTATTCACTCCCTGCCACTTTTGCGATAAGACGCTCGCACTCGCCTTGATCCATATAAAGTGGTACAGGATAATTCCAATGCGCTTCTTTCAGCGCAGCCTGCGCTAAATTAGGTATATCTCTGCTTTGAATAGCCTTCAAGTTTTCAGGCATTCCCATCCGTTCAAGCATGCCACGAATATGCGCAATGAGTCTTGCCACTTTAACTTGCTGTGAACCTGTTGAATCCAACCCCGACATCACCGCTATTTCTGCTAGTTTATCTATTGCTGCATCCTTCGAATATTCAAGTACATAAGGCAATATGATGGCATTAGCAAGCCCATGTGGCGTGCCATATTTAGCACCGACATTATGTGAGATTGCATGTACATACCCCAAACTCGCCTTAGTAAAAGCGAGCCCCGCGTAATAAGACGCTAACGCCATATTCTGCCTTGCTTCTAAGTTACTGCCTTGTTCAACTGCTTTTTCAAGGTTTTGCATAATTAACTTTATTGCTGCTATTGCGTAGCCATTGGTTTCTTGACTGGCATTACGTGAGATATAGGCTTCAATGGCGTGAGTAAGCGCATCCATTCCGGTTGCTGCGGTAACGTGAGCAGGCAAACCTTGCATTAATTTGGCGTCTAATGCCGCCATCATCGGCACTAATTTAGGGTCAATGATCGGTGTTTTTTGATGGCTGATAGGATCCGACACAACAGCCGCAATGGTCACTTCCGACCCCGTTCCGGCCGTCGTTGGAATAACAAAAAGAGACGCCGGTGTCCGCCAAACTTTAAATAGGCCAGCTAACTTACGGATGGGTCTAGAATTCGTCGCTCTCGCAGCGATAACCTTAGCGGCATCAATTGGCGATCCTCCACCTACAGCCAAAACCCCATCACAAGCGTGTTCTTGATAAATGCTTAATCCCTTCTCGACTTGGTCGTAAGTTGGGTCTGGCAGCACACCATCAAAAATAACGCTTTCAACACCGTTTTGATTCAATACCTGAACAATACCGTCTAACAAGCCGAGTTCCGCGAGCATGCTATCAGTCACAATCAAAACCTTACGCTTACCCACATGAGCAATCGCTTGGCACAACTCTAACGATGAATCTTGACCAAGAAATAAGATGGGCTTGGGCATGGGGATCACCGCTGCGGCAAGCTTAAGCGCTTTCATGTAGGCTTGGTAGACCTTAATTCGATGGGAGAATTTCATAGCGATTCCATTTTCTATGATGATTAAACATAGTAGGCTATAAATCGAAATCGTAAGGTAAATCTACGAAAAACTGAGAAGTTGGAGGGAAATAACGCTTTAATGCTAGGAAAGTGCCAGTTTAGAACCGCCAGCTAATTACTCAAATAACGTTGCATTATCTTTTGGTATTCACTGGTATCGGCGTTGTTTTTTTGCTTGATGAGATCTAACCCGCGTTGCAGTTTGCTTATGTACTTGTCATCGGTATTGACGTTAAATGCGTAGTACATTGACAGGTTTTTTAGCACGTAAACCACTTCAAACTGATCTTTATCTACTCCTACCTTCGACATTGTCCACGCCGCAACGTTCTCTTCATAGGCCCATAAGTCAATACGTCCAAAATCGAGCATTTTAACGAGCGCGATCGCTGTCGTTACTCGTTCAATGTTCTCGTCGCCGGCTCCGGCTTTTAAAACGAGTTGATGGCCGACGTCATCCGAAATCACGCCTATGCTGTATTTTTTTAAATCCTGTCCTTTGGTAATTTTTACTCGTGCGCTTTTCTTTGCGAGAACCACAATTCGAGTATCCCCAATTGGACCTGCCCACTTGAATTTGTCCTCTCTTTGCGGCGTTCGAGCCATTGCAAATAAGACGGTATCCTTATCAGCCTGAATAGAACGATAGCCTCTAGGCCACGGTTGCAGCCTGATCTGGCCCTTCTCTATAGGACTACCGACTGACGTTGAAGCCGCAAGCAAGAGATCAATCGAGATCCCTTTCAGTTCACCGTTATCTAAAAAATTATAAGGTGGATATTCTTCGGTCAGATAGGTAAGCCGCTCCAAAGCCAGTACAGGTAAACTAACCAAGGTTAGCAACACGGCGATGATAGGGGTTAATACTATTGGGATCAGGGGCATTTCTACGCCTGTTTTCTGGAATCAGTACTTAAAGTATAGGCATACTTCGAGTCAAAGGATCAAGATTCCTCTAATTAATTCATGATTTCAATCAAGAAAATAAAAGGATACCGAACAGCGCTCAAGAAGAAATGTTTAGGAAGAACGATGCTTACTTAAGACAACCGTTAAAATTCCTCCCAGAATCAGAGCCGTGGAAATCAGTAAGCGCAAAGAAAACGGTTCATCAACAAACACCACCCCACCTATCGCGGCAATAACCGGCACCAGCAATTGAACCACGGCTGCTTGTGTGGTCGACAGCCCTTTCAGCGCACTATACCAAAGTGTATAACCGACGCCCGAAGCAACACTGCCAGACAAAACCGCTAGCACGATCCCCTCATGAGTTAAAGCTGAGGTGTAAATGGTCGTCACCAGTAACACTGCGATCAAAGGGACGGTACGAAGAAAATTAAATGCGGTATCTCTTAAAGGGAATGTCGAACCTCGCCCCGCCAATGTGTAAAACGCCCAAGCAACGCCGGATAGTGTCATCAAAACGAAGCCGAACCAAGAAGGAGCCGACAGAGTTGGCAGCACCAAGTAAACAAAGCCAATGAACGCCATAAGCATCCCTGCCCACTCTCGTTTGTGCAATTTATTTCCGCTCACGAGGCTGGCCAGTATCATAGTAATTTGCACCGCACTGAACAAAATAAGCGCACCTATGCCCGTTTCTAACGTAACGTAAGCAAAAGAAAAGGCGACGGCGTACACAAATAACATTAACCCAGCCCACCAGCTTCCTTTGCCCGTTGAGTTTGACTTTGGCGAATCTGAACCGCTGCTAACCGCAAGCAAACAAAACAGCACCAAGATACCTGCCAGCAAACGAACAACGGTGAAACTGGCCGCGTCTATCTGACCATTGCCTAATGCAAGACGGCAAAGAACAGAGTTACCGGCAAACGCTAGCAAAGCCAAAAACGTATACAACGCCGTTTTATAAGGGGCAACTAGCCGAGTATTCATTATTATTTTTATCCATCAAAATGACGCCTTTAACCAACCATACTTCGGTTTACTTAGCGGTAACAACCTCTTTGGCTTTCGTCTTCTTAGCTAAGTTTGCCTCATGTACCCACATGCCAATACCGGCAGTAATTACCGCAATGAAACTCAAGAGCAATGGCGCTTTAAACCCGTAGTACTGAGAAATCAATCCCATAGAGCTTGTTCCAAGCATAGTGCCAATTAGCATTGCGTTAGTATATAAAGCAGACGCTCTGCCAATACTACTCGGCGCATAATCTTGAACAATAGTAATACCCAAACCGACAAATACGCCAAAGAACAATCCATTGAGGATTTGTAAGGCCAGTAACATAGGCAACGTTTCTGCGAAAAACATGCCGATATAAAATGTGGCCGCCGCGACAAAGCCCAATTTCATGACTCCTGTCTTTCCCCATCGCTTTGACCACTTAACAGCAAGGAGCATGACTGGAATCTCGATTGCAGCCGTAATGCCTAACATAAGACCCGGATACGACGTCGGAAATTTCAAATCATTGGTAACAAACAGAGGCATAGAATTGATATAAATTGCATTGGCCATATTGGCAATCATCATAATGGCGCACAGAACCCATACTTCTGTGGGGATGATACTTTTTCCCTTATCTTCAGACTGAGTTTTATTCTTACTCCCTTCAACTTGAAGCTTTGTTGCGACGATAACCATCACGAGGCTAGCGATCCCCATTGAAAGATAGAAATTGATATCAAATCCAAACGTATCTACCGATAAGAACGCCAAAGGAGGGCCAAAAATCCACAACAAGGAGACGGATGAACGCATCTGAGAGTTTATTTTCGCGCTGTCTTTTCCTGTCGAATCTGCATAATTTCGTATCATTGTTAAGATCAAAGGAATGGATGAAGAAGCAAAGGGCATCAGTAACGCCCCAACGACCAATGCATGCCAGAATTCAGTCGCAAGAGAAAAGCCAAATGAAGCAGCAACAATGCCTGACAGTGACATTAAAAATAACTTTTTGCTCGACACGCCTTTGTCGATCATGCCAGTCAATTTTTGGCTAATGAAAATTGTCATCAATGAAACTGTCGCGGTATACAAACCTAGAAAAATAGGTTCTGTTTTTAAAGCGGTAACCAAAAACAAGCTCATAATTGGCATTAAAAATGCGAAAGCCAATGCTGTTAAGCCATTGATAATAAAATATACGCCAGACTGCCCTGTCATTAACGCTATTAGCTTCTTCAACATCAAACACACTCCATTTCAAACATTAATACGACCGAATCATTCATAGTACCATTCAAACATCATACGTAGGCAATTGCACTCTATTAATAAAGCTTCATATTATGCAAATTGAATATTCTTACATTGGAAAACAGAAAGGACTTAACGTCATCAATTAAGGACTAAATGATGGTTGAAGGACTCGATAGAAAATGCTGAGGGAATATGACGAAAAACGGCACTGAGCTTAAACCTAATCCAGCGGAATCAGGTTTGAAAGTCTAAGTGCCGTTACAAGTATCCGTTGCTTAAGAGGCTTTATCGACCATCTTTGCCTGTGGCTCTTCCTCTTCCGAAGGCGCTTCATTGCCCTCAGTAAAGATATCCGCTACTGCACTACGTTCAAGTTCACCTTTAAGGTTACCCTCTTCATCGACAACAGGAAGTGAATACTCTGAAGACATCGTCTCTGGAATGATTTCTTCAATCACCGCATCAGGTAGGACTGCAGGGACTTCTTCATACATTTCATCACTGAAATCATGAACCGTTACATCTTCAACTGCATCTTGTAGGCTCTCTTGCGTTACCAAGCCTTGATAACCGTCTTCAGTCACATGGTAGCCGTAGTCATGCTTTGATTTCTTCATCTCGGCGAGTGCACCTTCGATAGTTTCAGCGGTAATACGCAGCGCAGGTGGCTTCATCACCGTTTCTACCGTTAGTGCTCGAGCTCGGTTCACGTCTTTTACAAACGCTTCTACATAATCATCGGCTGGGTTGAGCAAAATTTCATGCGGCGTACCTTGTTGAACAAGAAGTCCGTCTTTTAGAATGGCAATTCGATCGCCAATACGCAGTGCTTCATCGAGATCATGAGTAATGAAAACAATCGTCTTGTGCAGCTTTTCTTGCAGCTCAATGAGCTGATCTTGCATTTCACTACGGATCAGTGGATCAAGAGCAGAAAACGCTTCATCCATCAGTAGAATTTCCGCATCCGTACATAATGCACGGCTTAACCCTACGCGTTGTTGCTGACCACCAGAAAGCTGAGCTGGATATTGAGAGCCATAGCCATTGAGGCCTACGGTTTCAAGCCACTCATTCGCTTTTTCCAGTCTTTCGTCTTTTGGCATGCCCTTAATTTCAAGGCCGTAAGCAACGTTTTCTATAACGGTACGATGCGGCATCAAGCCAAAGCGCTGGAATACCATCGACATTTTGTTACGTCTAAACTCTTCCAGCTCTTTCGTATTCAGGCTCATCACATCAATGCCTTCAACCATGATTTTCCCCTCTGTCGGGTCAATCAGACGGTTAAAGTGACGGATAAGAGTCGACTTACCAGAGCCAGATAGCCCCATGATCACGAAGATCTCACCTTTCTCTATCGATAGGTTAATGTCTTTAAGACCAACGGTATGATCGGTTTCCGCTAGAATTTGATCTTTGGTTTCACCGGCTTTGACACGCTTCATCACTTCTTGAGGTTTGCGGCCAAAAACTTTATACAGACCACTAATTTCAATCAACGGCTTAGTCATGTTTGAAATCTCCTAGATGAGCATTAGTACGTTTTGCGTAAGCTTGTGATGCTCTGTCGAACAAAATAGCCAGCGCGACAATGGCAAAGCCATTCATTAGCCCTAAGGTGAAATATTGGTTAGTAATCGATTTAAGTACTGGCTGACCCAGTCCTTTAACACCGATCATCGACGCTATTACAACCATAGATAACGCCATCATGATCGTTTGGTTAATACCAGCCATGATCGTTGGCATTGCCAATGGAAGCTGCACACCCCACAAGCGTTGACCTTTATTGGCACCAAATGCGGTGGCCGCTTCGAGTACCTCTTTATCAACTAAACGAATGCCTAAGTTAGTCAAACGAATAACAGGTGGAATGGCGTAAATAACAACCGCAATCAAGCCTGGGATTTTACCAATACCAAGCAGCATAACAACCGGGATAAGGTACACGAACGCCGGCATCGTTTGCATAATATCAAGCATAGGCGTGACAATGGACTGTACCCGATTAGAACGGGCCATCGCGATGCCAATTGGGATACCGAGCACAATGGAAACCATGGTACACACAGTAATGATGCTCAAGGTTCGCATGGTATCTTCCCACATACCAAAATAACCGATCATCAAGAGTGAACCGACACAACCCAGTGCGAGTTTCCAAGAACGGCTTGCTAAATACACAAGCACCGTACAGATGATAAGTACAATGAACCAAGGGGTAGAGATGAGAAGTTTTTCAAACCAAACGAGGAAGGAAAGAAGAGGGTCAAAGAAAGACTCGATCATTTCACCGTATTCACGGGAAAACTCTCGATACCCTCCATCTAACGCTTTTTTTATTGCCCTTAAATCTGTGCGCTCCATTTCTGGAAAGCTCGTTAACCAATTACTGTCAGCCATTTTTATATCCCTTTGTAGCAAGCTATGTTTAAAGCTTGATACCTAAATTAAACGCCACATCCCGTGGCGTTACTGCAATTATGAATAGACTGTGCTATTTAAAGTGGTATCAACTAAAGTGCCGCATCAACTTTCATCGCCACTTCTTTTGAAACCCAAGGGTGCCAAATTTCAGGGAATTCAGTTAAGAAGTACTGCATCGCTTCTTCACCATCAGCTTGATTGTCTTCCATCCATGCTAGCAATTCGTTCATTTTCGCGTTAGTAAAGCCACGCTTAGTGAAGTACTCGTACGCTTCAGGAGCACGTGCAGCAAATTTCTCAGTCGTAATAGTATGAACTGGTGATGGTGGGTACATGGTCACTTTTGGCGAGTCACAATCTTCTTTACTCGTACAATTAAGGAATTCTTCGGTATCTACACCACTACCAAAATCAACTTTAACCATTTTGTATTTACCCAATACAGCGGTAGGAGCCCAGTAGTAACCAAACCATGCTTCCTCACGACCATAAGCTTTAGCGATTGAACCAGAAAGACCCGCACTTGAACCTGGGTCAACAATGCTGAAACCAGCACTTTCTAGCTCAAGAGCTTTGTACAGGTTACCGGCACTGATTTGGCAGTTCCAACCAGCCGGGCAGCTATAGAATGCAGAGGTATCAGGATCTTCTGGGTGCTTGAATAGTTTTGCGTGTTTACGTACGCCTTCAATCGTTGCGATTTCAGGGTATTTCTCTACTAGGTAACCGGGAACCCAGAAACCCTCTTCCCCGCCATCAACCAGTGATTTACCAGCATAGCGAAGACGTTTTTCACTCACACCTTTATCAAGTGCATCTTTCAAAGCGTTACTCCAAAGCTCAGGCGCAACATCCGGTTGGCCTTTTTCAATCATTGAAGTACCGGTCGGCATTGTATCGCCAGGTATCAGTTCGGCGTCACATCCATAACCGTGGGTCAGAATAAATTGGTCGACATTTGCGATAAGACTAGCGGAGCTCCAGTTCATATCTGCGATAGTAACGTCACCACATTCACTTGCATTCGCTTGTGTGGCGGTTGCCATTAACAAAATGATCGAACCTAATTTAAATTTCATGTTGAGCTTCCTTTCTCCAAAATGTCCCTATAGATTAGCCGAACAATTAGTTAATGTTCAAATCATTTATCAAAATAATTCGAATTGGCACCAGTCCATAACATCTCGGAATAGGTAGTTATCGAGACAAAAACCCACAGACAGCTCGTTAAAGCAGCTATTAGTGCTATTTTTATCAGTTATATGGCTTTTATCGCTATCTAATAAATGATTAGTACTCTATGCATTTTTTCGACTTAATTTGAATAACGTCGGAAGATGGCTGAAAAACAACCAAAAAAAAGAACCTAAACCGCAGATTACCTGCCATTTAAGTTCTCATTTGTTACGCTCTATTTGTAGTTTTGATCTATAACAATAATCAACTAGACGAGTACTAACTCGACGTCAACAAAGGTAAATTCACCCGCTAATTCCGCCATCAAAGCGTGCTTTAACCCCATCACTGCATCGCTGTCTTTACCCGTTAATTTCTCAAAAGATAGGCTAATAATAACCAAATAACTGCTACCAGTTTTACTGATATTGAGCGTTTCAGAGCTTAAGTCTAGCTGTTTTAGTTTCTGGTTCACGCTGTCTTCAATGGATTTATGCTTCACTGAATCTTGCAATTTTCCACCAGCAAGCTCGACAAATGCCTCTTTAATAATACCGATAGGTTGGCTAATCATACAAATGGCGAGCATCAAAACTAATATTGCGTCTCCGATATACAGTAAGAAATCAAGCGATGAACCCGCTTCAACGTAACCAATCAGAACCAATACCGCACCTGTAGATGCCGACAGGACACCATCAATAAGTGAGGCTTTTTGATCCACTTTGAGCATAGAACTGCCCATTTTAATCCGCTTGTTCTGAAAATAATAAAACGCAGAAAGACCAAAGCAAATCACGACCATAGCCACAGCATAGTAAGCAATAGGCCCCGTTTTGATGAGGTTAATCTGCTCACCTTCTAAATATTGAAATACCTTACTGCCATTTGACGTAAGCGCTGAAATAATCACACCAAGGAGCAGTAGCCCCTTCATTAATGAATACAAAGCTTCAGTAACATAAAGGCCAAACGGAAATTTCTCTGACCGTATTGTTTTTATTGTCGATATTTTTAGCGCAACGATTGATGAGAGAAACAAAATAAACGACATATTGCCGTCGAGCAGTAATGCTTGAGAGCCCGATAGATAAAACGTTGCCCAGCCACTAATGGCCATAATGAAGTTAGCGACAATGCCAACGGAAATAGATTGACGCTCGATTGATGCGATTTTTTCTTTCATAGATCTCATGCCGAATTTAAAGTGATAACTTGCAACAGTTAAGCTACATCATAAACGAGCATGACAGCATCGTTATATCAGTGCAAGGATTCATAAACTGAGCAATAAAGATTGGAAAAATAATCGGAAAGAGATAAAACGAGGTTGCTTAGATTGAGAGGAGAGCGAGTAACGTGCGAAGTTCTTGGGAATAAGTGCCGTGAACTTCGCAGTCAAAACCTAAGGGATAGGTTTAGAATTTTTTTGGAGCGTAACCTGTCATTTCTTTAATGCCAAGCTGCTTACCCAGTTTTGTAATTGGGTGAACGATAACAAGTCCGCGTACCGATTTTTTCAGCGCACCTTGATCGGCTTGTTCTTGCTTCGTTAAAGCACGGTTAAAAGCAAGTCCTTGGATTGACTTACGTTGATCGTTCACTTCATTACCTTGGCGGTGTTTGAAGTGTGCGATTTTCTTACCTAATGCTTCAATTTCATCAGTAAATTTAGACACTAAAGCAGAATCACCACGGGACTTAGCAGAAGCCAATTTATAACGACATTTGTCTAGACGATTGTTAAGTTGCTGCAGTTCTTGTTTTACGCTCATAGTGACACCTTTATCTGTTGGGCGGCGAGTATATCAGTAATCCGAGCCTAGACAAGCCTATACACCTTACAACGGTTAAAAAACTTCCATTTTTAATGACAATTTTGCAAGCAACAGATGAGTTTCCTGTGAGCAACCACGCTAAGATAATAGATTAACCAACTACGAGGTCTACAAGCATGTTAATCGGATTTGATATCGGTGGTACAAAAATTGAAGTGTGCCTATTAGATGAACAAGGCAATGAAGTATTCAAACACCGTGTCGCTACACCAGATAACTACCCAAAACTATTAACGACTGTCGCTGATCTGGTTCAATTAGCAACCGATGAAGCAGGCGTACCTTGTCAGGTTGGTATTGGTCTACCCGGTGCCATTTGTCCTCAAACGGGGCTAATGAAAAATGCCAATTGCACCTTTTTAAATGGTAAAGATCTTCTGGCTGATCTTGCTAGTCAACTCGGTCAACCTGTGTCTATCGCTAACGATGCAAACTGCTTTGCGCTTTCTGAGGCAGTTGATGGTGCAGGAGCAGGAGCCCCTGTTGTATTTGGCGCTATCCTTGGTACTGGTTGTGGCGGTGGTATTGTTGTCAATCAACAGATTATTGGTGGACCGAACGCATTAGCCGGTGAATGGGGTCACAACCCATTACCAAGCCATGATGTCGCGAAAGATGGCGAAGATAGAGATTGTTATTGTGGGCGTAAAAACTGCATTGAACGCTTCATTTCAGGCAGCGGGTTTGCGTTGAGTCATCAACGATTGTTTGACACAGAAGTGCCACCAGCAACAATCATCGAGCGCTACCAAGCTGGTGATGCCGATGCCACGTTGTTATACCAGCAACTTCTGGATCAAATGGGGCGTAGCTTTGCGGCCATCATCAATATCTTAGATCCAGATGTCATTGTTCTTGGTGGCGGGCTATCCAATGTTGACTCTCTTTACTTAGATTTGCCTGCAGCAACCGCACCCTATGTTTTTTCTCCAACCCCAACCCTAAACTTCAAAAAAGCCAAGTACGGTGATAGCAGTGGCATTCGTGGCGCTGCGTGGCTCGGTAAAACTCAGTAAATCTGATGCCTTTGAAATGAAAATCAAATGACAGAGACAGTTTCCCTGTCTCTGCCTATTTTGGTCCAAGCGTAGAGTTTGGCAGTCCTTAGGTATAAATTGCGTTATGCTTAAGCAATAAACATTCTTGCTTGGAAACGACTTTGGCCACTCCTTCAATTCGTATCGCTACATTTAACTTACTTAATTACATCGCCCCACCCGACGCCTATTACGACTTCATCAATATTTACAGCGAGCAAGAGTGGCAAGGAAAAGAGCAGTGGATGCTAGGCGCATTAACGGAAGCCAACGCCGATGTTATTGCCTTTCAGGAAGTATTCAGCCCTAAAGAATTACAAGCGTTGTGCGCGCGCGCTGGCTACCGTTTTTTCAGCGTTTGTGACCTCCCCCAACAAGAAAGCGATTACGTCTACTCAAAACCCGTCGTTGCATTGGCTTCTAAATGGCCTATATCCAACGCAAAATCAGTCAGCAGTAAACACGCTACTAAAATGCCAAAGAGCTTTCAGTTTTCGCGCCGACCATTACATGCTCAAGTACAAATGCCACAGTTTGGTTTAACTGATTTCTATGTCGTACATTTAAAATCTCAACGTTCAACCGACACTCAAGATGATGAGCAATATAGCCAACAGAATAGGCATGTATACGGGCAATGGCTGTCTAGTTTCCAACGTCATGAAGAAGCCGACGCCTTAAAGCAAATCATGAGAGCCAATAAAAGAATGAACGCCAGACCCGCTATTGTTCTTGGTGATTTTAATCAAAGATTAACGAGTGACTCATTACATGATTTAGTTGATCCAATGCCTACAGATGCAATGCGACTCAAACAAAAAACTGACCTATTCCTGTCAGATAGCTGGGATATCTACATCCGCAGTTTCCATGCCTTCACGGGCGAGGGCGAGGCCAATGCACAAGACTTAAAATCAACACCAATACGCCCGGCTAGCCATTATTGGGGAGAAACCGGGTCGGTACTGGACTATATTCTGATGTCTCAGGAATTTGATCATGTCAGCCAACACCAAACTATTGATAAACATCTAGTTGAGCCCATCTTTTCAAGAGACAGATACGCGACAGATCATGGCATTGTCGTGATCAGCATTTGATCGACAATCGTCACACTGAGTAGGGAAGCGGTGACCTCTGGGTAGAGGTCGTCATTAGACCTGCCCGCAAGAAATTGTAACATTACAATAACAAATGCTTTCTAAATCCTTCAAGAACCCTATTCGCTGATAGTTTTATAAACAACAAAATCCTATAGCGATATTTATATAAGCCATTCTACTGCATGCATTCGTTAATGTTGAGGCTGATAACAGTTTCATCATTTAACCATTATTCCATTTGAATCCATAGTATACATTACGTTAACATTTGATCGAATTTAGTCGACTATTAATGAAATACTAGGATGGAATACGACATGGATGCTTTTAAAATTCGCACACAGTTAATTATTGGCTTTGGCTCTACGACGATGCTCATTCTTATGCTCGGTATTTATAATTTTTTTGCCTCAGCTGATATTAATAGCCGAACGACGGAAATAAATGATACCTGGCTACCGACCATTCATGCGGTAGATTCCGTCAACACGATGATTGCTGATGTACGGATATACGAAGCTCAACACATCCTAACCGATGATATAGATGAACAAGAGCGAGTAACCGCAAAGCTCACAGGCATACTTGAAGAAATACAGGCCATACTGTATGCATTTGAAAAAGTGACAGACCAATCAGAAGAACTGCTGCTATGTGACAAATTTGAAGCGGCCTTTGGTCAGTATTTGATGACTCAACATAAAGTGCTCGAACTGTCGACTGCGTTTCAAACGGAATCCGCTCGAGAGCTGTTCGCAACCGACTCTCTCACTTATTATCAAGCGATGTCACAATCCTTGGCCAACCTCAATACTTTTATACCTACGAAGCAAAAAAAGCATCACTACAAGGCAATGAAGCCTTCAATCATACTAACCGCGTATCATTAGCCCTGATGACTCTCGCTGTCTTAATGTCAGTGATCCTTGGTTATTTCATCACAAGAGCCATCACTTTACCCGTATTGAACCTAAAATATGTCATGCACAATGTCGCCAGAGGTAACTTAGCGGTTCGAGCTAAAGTAAAAGGTAAGAGTGAGCTATCGTTACTTGCTCAGGACGTAAACCAAACCGTAGACCAATTGAAAGTGACTTCAGTACAACTTAATGGCATTGCTGAGAATGTGTCATCCACATCATTAGAATTATCTAGCGTCATTACACAATCAGACGCCAATGCTCGTCAAGAAATGACCCAGATGGAGCAAATATCTGCCGCCGTAAGCCAGCTTTCAAGCACGGCGGCAGAAGTCAGCATTAACGCCGCCTCTGCGGAAAAAGAAGCCAATACTGCCATTCATCAAGTTGAGGTAGGTAACCTTGCTTTAGTCAAAGCCAACGATATATCACAGCAAATCATTACTTCTACCGATGTTACTGTAGAAATTGTTGAACAACTGCGTGAATTCTCGTTAGAAATTGGTCAAGTTATTGAAGTGATTAACAGCGTTTCCGAGCAAACGAACTTATTGGCCCTCAACGCCGCGATTGAAGCTGCGCGCGCTGGCGAGCAAGGAAGAGGGTTTGCGGTGGTTGCAGACGAAGTACGTTCTCTAGCGGCGACCACACAAAAATCCACCGTAGAAATTCAAAGCGTCATTTCCAAACTACAGACGCAATCAGAAAAAGCCGATGAACACATGCGTACGAATGCCAACATGATTAAAGAAGGTCAAACAACCACTCAACAAGTTGCCGACTCTTTTGCTGCTATCTCTCATTCAGTCAGCAAAATTTCGGATATGAATACCATGGTCGCCAGTGCATCCGAGCAACAATCTTGCGTAACCACAGAAATAGCAGAAAACATCGTGGCAACATCGGATCTTGTTGCTCAAAATGTGATTGGTATTGAAACCAGTGCCAACGTATCGGAGTCGCTAGCCAAATTGTCTAACGATCAAAAATCGACGCTCACTTTCTTCACCCATTAACCCCCTCATCATAGAGTGGACGTTATCAATGCGCCCACTCTATGATAAATCGTTTAATGCTTTGGCCGTCAAGGCTTCTGAATAGTCGCATATCTTCCAATGTTCCGGAGCCCAGCCTTTAAGAAACCGAACAAAATCGGCCCATGCCACGCTGTATAGCGCACGCCATTCCTCTTCTATTCCGTGTGTATCCAACGTTGGTTGGTAATCTTTCAGCGCAGACTTCAGCGCATCAAAATACCACGACAGTAGCTTATCTTCGTTCGTTGTGGCCTGATCCAGTGGCACACAACTACTGATGAATAACATCACATCCTTGATACCACAGCCCTTACCCACATATTGGAAATCGACAGCACCGACTCGATCGCCCTCAGCCGAAAAACAAAAATTCGCGAGTTTGGCATCGCCGTGAATGATGGTTTGATAGTTTGTTTGATTAAGGACTTGATCGATGGCCTCTGCATTAAGCTTCAAGTCACTCTGAACCATCACCTGATACTCTTCTTGCCTTGTTGCCAAATGCCAATAAGAACCTATGGGCCAAAGACCGTGTGCTGGCGCGTTTAAGTGCTTCGCATGAAAATTAGCTAGCCATGTCAGAACCAACTTCCAGTGACCAGGAGACGCCTTGGTAATCACTTCCGTCAAGCCTATGGATCTAAGATCGGTCATCACTAAATCAATTTGTCCCTCTGTGTGTTCGGCCGCTAAGCCTATTGGCGACAAACAACGAGGATCAAACTCAGCAGAAAAATCTCGGTACCAATTAACTTCCACACCAAAAGATGCCAATTTTCTTTGCTCCGACACCGAGGTATTCCACCCTCTTGGGTGCTGCTTTTTTTCAGGTAAACGAATGCGCTTATTGATGACGCTTGAGTGAGTTCCGTTATCTAACCATTGCCTAACCACTGTGCCATAGTTACCCCAAACACGTTGAATGATTTCCTCTTTTACCACTTTACCCTTTAGCTCTTTGAGGTCATAATTGTCCATTCGCCACCCAAGTACCTTTTCTCTTTTTTCAGTTAGCTTGTAATTTTAGTCAACCTAAGCTGTGACTAATTTAGAACATCACATTTGACATAAAATGTAGTTACAACCACTTGCCAAAGCAACGTTGTTTATTTTATCAAGATAGCGTGATTTCCGAAACGACGGCGAACCGCATATTAAGGCACAAGTATGAACGACATCGTTACCCCACCACAACGCTCCATCACAAAAGTATCGCCTTCTGCTGCGCATGAAATAAAGACAAGCGATGCCATAAATTTGATGTCGAGTACGTGCTCTGCCAGTATTTCGATCACACTTCCTGTTGGCGGCCAGCTTTCCACGAAATGCAAAACCATTGGTTTTCACTCGGGTCGCTTATTACTTGTTGAAGTGCCAGAGCTAAAGAAAAGGGAAATGCACGAATTCATGCGTGAAGGTTTTTGGGCAAAAATGAAAGTGTTTACAGGCAGAGGGAATGGTTCTGTACTCAGTTTTCGCTGTCAGATTTCACACGTGATCACCTCTCCATTACCTTTGATAGCGTTGTCCGTTCCCACTTCAATGCAACAGCAACAAATCCGACGCGCACCACGGTTCGAGGTTGACCTTCCTTGCACCGTACAACGTGATGAGTTGAACATAGAAGCAAAGTTGAGAGACATATCTAAGCACGGCTGTTTAATTGAAACATCCTTGCTTTCCAAGATGCAACCCGTTGGAAATAAGTTTCATATTTCCTTCCCGCGGTTATCCAGCCAATTCTGTGGAATGGATGATCTATACTGCACAATAAGAAGTGCAGAACGCGGCTTCTCTGGAATTCGGTATGGTGTTGAGTTTGATACTCAAAGCCAAGAGAATGCGAAGATCATTCTCTCATTGTTAACATTCGATGGTAACAAACTCACTATCACTCAATGACAGCGCACCTTTTATTAGTATAATTCATATCTATACTATAATTTATCTCAACCATATTACACTTATATGAATCGCTCTCCATATAGAGCGACGGTAGAGATAAATAAAATAACTATAAAATAACTATAAAATAACTATAAAATAACTATAAAATAACGTAACACGAGTGCACCTCTAAACAATACATTTATATGTAAAAAGCTCTGATATAAAAGCGACACTAAACAAAAGCTTGAACAGGTGAACCGCTTTGACAGTATGTTACGAATGATGATTCTGAGGTAAAAATGGCTAAAAGTAGTGCAGCGGACGCATTAAAAGACAAAATTGATAACAGTGACCTAAAAGGCACTGAAACTATCATGAAGAGCAGTGAAGCATTAGCCATGGTTTCTCACAGCAGTGATTTAACCATTAACATCACTACGCCTGTCGGTATCAAATACCAAGGCACCACATCTTTCATCGGGACACATGGCAGCGACTATATCTTATTAGAGATGCCAGAGATGTCAGACGAAGACCACGAGTACTTTCTTCAAGAAGGCTTTTGGATGAATATTCGCGCCATTTCACCTAGAGGTGAAGGTGCTTTATTGTATTTCCGTAGTCAAATTCTCCACATCATTGAAACACCGGTTCAAATGATGCTGATCTCTATCCCAAGTACAATAAAAGTACTACAACTTCGAAAAGAGCCTCGTTACGACGTGGCCTTATCTGCGGTCATATACTGTAATGAGCATAAAGTTGAAGCAGAGGTCAGAGATTTATCTAAAGGCGGATGCCGGGTAGAAACAAGCCCGTTAGTCCGGACATTTCAGGTAAATGACACCATTAGAGTTGAACTGGTCGTCCGTACTAAAACCAATGTATCTCTTCCAGTGCTCACAGGGAAGATTTGTAACTTACAGCGTTCGAAACACAACGCCAAGTATGGATTGGTATTTGATGATCCAGGAAAGGAAGGCGTTAAAAAGCTGCTAGCGTGCTTAAAATTTGATGGCTCTAAGTTAGCATTAAAAGCATAACGATGAATGTAAACAAACTGATGTAGACAAACAGGGTAAACTCTAGTTGTTGAGTTTCGCCCTTCCATTACCTCATTTTCTTAGGCCCTAAACGACGATCGCCCCGCACACTTTACAGTATGCAGGGCGATAAATTATCTAAGTAACTATAAAATTATAGTACTTCTACGTTTGCAGCTTGAGGGCCTTTTTGGCCTTGCTCTACTTCAAACGCAACTTTTTGGCCTTCAGCAAGAGTTTTGAAGCCTTCACCTGTGATTGCACGGAAGTGAACGAATACGTCAGCGCCGCCATTTTCTTGAGTGATAAAGCCAAAGCCTTTTTCTTCGTTAAACCACTTAACTGTGCCAGTTGTCTTAGACATGGGTATTTCCTAAATTAAATCTTTATTCAAGCGCAAAATGCGCATTTGGTTTTAGCCATAATCACAAAGTTACTCAGAATGAGCTTAACCACTGAAATAATGCGCTTCGAAACATACTGCAATAGCAGGTTTGAAGATTTCATGAGGCAGGTCTCAAACAAGTCAGTCTCTGTTTAGGCCGAGAGTTAAGTTACGCTAAATTGACTTTGTTGTATATATCTTTTTGCCTCAAAAATGCAATAAATGGGTGCTTTTATGATGTGTGCACGGTTTCAATGCATCAATTATTTTTCTATCAATTACGGATTAAGTGACGTGCTACAAGAACAAGCAAAAACAGCGCCACTTTAATACATGATAGTGACAAAATTTATCGGTGGATCAACCTAACCAGCAGAGCCCCTGCTTCGCGTAGCGATTCAGAATTATGGCTGAGCACGGTGCCCGACTGCGGAGCATAGTATCGTTCTATCTCATCGCCAAAAGAATCATATTGGATCGCCACGACCTCACCTTGCTCAACCTTTTGAAGTAATTGAACGAGTGCAATGCAGAAGCCGCCTTTTGTCGCGCGAATCGAAGTCACACTTTGCCCTTCAATGCACTGTTCTTTCATATTTAGGTGCTGTTATTGAGTCGTCTAGCATCTTGTTGAACGTAAGGATGTTCTTAATGCCTCGCACCGCCCTTTCGATGTAATTTTTCTCAGTTACTTTGCCTGTCCCTACCTCAACGGTAATACACGGCACACCGTGCTGATTCCATACCGTCTCTAAAACACCCTCATCACCAGGATCATTGAGAATGCAATCAGGGTCCATCATACGAGCCATATCTAACGTCGGTTGTAATCTAAAATCTGAAAATACATACAAAGGGTAAGTTGCGCCACGAGTTTGCGTATGCAAATCAACAGTAAAGTCAGCGTTATCTTTGAGTAAGTGATGCCATAGACAGTGCAAATAACGATTGGCCGCATCACCATCCTCTTTACCTGGAAAAAAACGATTTAAGTTGCACGGTGACGCGTCAGGATCGGCGCTCACAAAATCTCGAGTGCCAGCATTGATGCCCGATAGATTGATTGTTGGGATCACAATCAGGCTACCTGAAGTGATCTTCCCAGCTAAATCACGAGAGACTTGCTGTGCGGTCAGAATCCCATTGAGTTCATCGCCATGCACTCCAGCCGTCACCATCGCTTTAGGGCCATCTTGCGTCGCTTTATACACGGTTACTGGAATAAGTTGCGACTGCGCAAGCGCCGAGGTGGCGACTTGAAACCAAAATTGATGCTCGCCGATAGGTAAGTCATCGACAAAAAGTCGGCTAATCACACTGCGGCCTTGCAATGTATCTTGGGTTTTGACTGTTTTCATATTGGGATCTCAGGTTTTCGGGTAAGAGAAGCATAAGATGCAGTACTGTCGTAGCCTTAACGCTTCGCCCCTTTACATTAACGATATTACATATATAAAAAAGGCGAGATATGCTCGCCTTTTGATTCGATTACTATTGGTGTTTTTTAGCTTCGTTCCAGTGTTAAGCAAAACCTAACACATGGGAGCCCATGACAACACCGCTAGAGAGTACAAAAAGGAACAGCACAAACCGCCAAATAAAGCGAGCCCAGTCACCCCACTCGATACGGCAGACTCCTAAGGTAGCCATCAATGCCGCAGACGTGGGAACAATCAAGTTCGTAAAGCCATCACCTAATTGGAACGCTAATACGGCCACTTGACGAGTAACGCCCGCGATATCTGCCAGTGGAGCGAGCAACGGCATGGTTAAGGCCGCTTGACCAGAGCCGGAAGTCACGAAGAAGTTAAATATTGACTGAAACGCATACATTAGCCACGCCGCCAGTACACCTGGTAGCCCGCTAATCACGTTGCCTGCGCTATTTAAAATCGAGTTAAGCACACTCGGTTCGTCTGTTGTGCCACCACCCAGAATTAACAAGACCCCTTGTGCGCAACCCACCAGCAAAGCAGGGGCAAGCATCAAGGAAGCGCCCTCTTTAAACGAAGCAGCAATGTCATTGAGTGTCATGTTATTGAGTTTAAAGACAACCGCTATTAACCCAGCAGTAATACCCATGGTAAAAAATTGCGACGCAATTTCAGGGATATACCAAGCATGAACAACAACGCCCCAGACAACCCAAACGGTAGAGGCAATAACCGTTAAGATCACTAATGTGTCACCAAGCGTCCAACGAGACTCTTGCTCCGATACAGCCTGACCGCGAAAGTGTTCGTCAGATTCAAAACTATACGAACGGCTAGGGTCGGCTTTTATTCCCTTTGCATAATACATAACAAAAGCAATACCGATCGCGGTATAGACTACCCACAATCCCATTCGAACATACATACCCGACAAAACCGGAATACCGGAAATGCCTTGAGCGATAGCAACCGAAAATGGGTTCATCCACGAGGTTGCAAACCCAATTTGAGTTGCGCCATACGTGACCATAGCAGTCGTGATGCCGTCATAGCCCAACCGAACCATTAATGGGGCAATGATGATAGCAAAAGCAATCGCTTCTTCACCCATACCAAAAACAGCGCCACCCAGAGAAAATAACAAGAATAAAACGGGAATGAAGAGTGCTTCGCTGCCTTTCGTTTTGTCGATCAAACGCAGTATGCCGTTATCAATCGTGCCAGTTCTCATCACGACACCGAATGCGCCGCCAATCACTAGCATAAACATGATTACGCCAATCGCGCTGCCCCACTTAGAACCCGAAGTTAGGCCTTCAAAGGTTAAGTTCATTAGGCCAATGTCACCGCCACTGGCAAATAAGCCAACCGTTTTATATATCAGCTCGCCGCTTGTATCTGTCGCATATTGAAAAGAGGCTGGATCGATAACCGTTCTGGTTTTTTCTGCACCATCGACGACATACGTCACTTGCTGGCTATCGAAATGGCCGGCAGGAACAATATAGGTAATCGCGGCGGCAAGGATACCAACAATGAAAATGAGAATTAACGTATCTGGCATCTGCCAGGTTTTATTCGACACACCTGGCGTAGTGTGAGACTGGGGAACAGCTTGGCTCATAACTAAATACTACGTAGTTTAAAAGTGCACGAAATATCACTCAATCAGCATAAAAAGTCAATTCAAACCAAATTAATAGCACCAAACACCAATAAATAAACCTATAACCATTATTTATATTCATTCTATTTTACATATTTGCATACAGATTTGCTTCAATTGGTCTTTAAATCATATTTCGTATTAACAGCAATCAGATCCTGTGAGACTATCCTCTTCATATCCTTGCAAAGTTTGTCTCAATAAAGAGTTTTATACTCATAACGGAATATAAATAAACCATGTCTAACCATTCACCACTTCAAGGCGCAAGTTGGATGCTTTGTGCAGGGCTAGCCTTTGCCGTCGTCAATAGCCTGGCTCAATATATCAGCATCAATTTTGGGGTTAATTCAACTACGGTCGCACTCATACAATACGGTATTGCTTTAGTTGCGATTTTACCTTACTTGCAAACTTTGGGCTTTAGAAGCGCCCTGACCACGCATCAAATTGGCTGGCACTTACTCAGAGTGTTTTTGTCTGTGATTGGCATACAACTTTGGCTATGGGCATTGGCTTATCCCGTACCGATATGGCAAGGCATCGCGCTATTAATGACCTCTCCTTTGTTTGCAACCCTAGGATCTGGAATATTCTTAAAAGAAAAAGTAGGTGCCGCGCGCTGGGGCGCGACGTTGGCCGGTTTTATCGGAGCAATGATCATTTTAGAACCATGGTCAGATACCTTTACTTGGGCAACACTTTTACCCGTAGGCGCCGCTTTCTTTTGGGCCTGTTACTCTCTCATGGTTAAAAAACTCTCAGCTAAAGACTCACCAACGACAATGGTTGTCTATCTTCTATTATTCATTACACCGTTCAATTTATTGTTAGCACTTCCTAACTGGGAAACGCCTTCAGGTACAACATCTTGGATGATTCTAATTGCGGCCGGAGTACTGACAGCTGTAGCTCAATGGGCAATAGTAAAAGCCTATGCTGCAGCCGATGCGTCATTTGTTCAACCCTTTGATCATGCAAAATTGCCGTTCAATGTGGCTGCGGGTTGGCTGATTTTTGGTTGGGTTCCGCCAGGACGATTATGGGTAGGTGCCACGATTATTATTCTTTCCGTTGCCTTCATCACACAATGGGAACGAAAAAAAGTTAACTATAGTGAAAGTAAATCAGCCTAACACCGCTCTATTAAGTAAAGGCGAACAAAACACGAGGTGATGAATGACCAAGCCTATGAAAATTACACTTTACCGCTGGGCAGGCTCTTGGGGGCCGTTCAAAGTCAATATCCCTTGTGGAGAGTGCACGTTAACAAAAGACATTTTACAAGATACGCTCCAAAATGAGTTAGCGGGTATCCCTGTCGAGATTGAAATCAAAGACTGGTTATCCAATTGGTGGGAACCGTTAAAACTTGGCTCTTGGCACGCACCGATCATTGTATTGGAAGGAAAAGTCATCAGCCAAGGTGAAGCACTTAACCGAGGCGTACTAGTACAAACAGTCATTCAGGAGTGGGCGAAACGCGACAACCTCAAGGGCAATATTATATTTGGTAAGGCAACCTGTCCGTATTGCGTAAAAGCGAAGGCAAAGCTAGACGAACTCGGAGTTCAATATCAATATCTTGATGTGGTTAAAGATAGCGCCGCGCTGTATCGGATGATCCCTGAAGTAAAAGCGAATATTGGCGAGAAGACACCGGTAACCGTTCCGCAGATCTGGTTAGACGGCCATTATATTGGTGGTTTTGATAGCTTAGAGCAACATATTGCGGAAGGGGGTATTACTCCGCCACCTGATAACGTCATCGAAATGGATGCGAAATCTACCGGTTAGCCAGTAAATTGCTATTCTTTACCTCCTAAAAAGTAAAAACCCAAATTGTCGTCAATTTGGGTTATTTTTTCATTCCGTTGAGCATAATTTGATCTCTTAGCGGTTTTTCAGTTTCTTAAATACTCGGCTAAGTACTGAGATGCGACGAACGCGTGGTTGTTGCTTTCCGTATAATTGCTCATCAATCATTTTCTTTGCCATGTGGTTCGCAACATAGATTGTGCCTAGGTCTAAATTCATATTCGCCTCTTTTTGTAATTAAGTTACAATAATGATACGCCATAACCGACCAAAAACAAGACTTAAATCACACTTATTTGTAACTTAATTACACAATTACTGCCGAGCAAGTATACGAATTGATCCTAAATTCATTACACGTTATCTTATTTTTGTTACTCGATATAAAAAACATATAAACAATTTCAGTTAGTTAAAGTGGGCATTGGCTCCATTCTCTAGCCAAATCCCCCCATTTTCTGGTAACGTCGGGAGAGCCGTAATGAAAAAAAGTGTGTCCTTAGTTCTTGGGAGCGGTGGCGCCCGTGGTCTTGCCCACATAGGCATAATTCGTTGGTTAGAAGAGAACAATTACCACATCGCTTCGATTTCAGGTTGTTCCATTGGCGCTTTAATTGGTGGTATATATGCTGCAGGAAAACTAGATCAGTTTGAAGAGTGGATCTCAAGTATCGATAGCGTCGACATGGCTTTGCTTCTAGATATCTCTTGGCAGTCCAGTGGTATATTTAAAGGCGATAAAATTATCAATACTTTGGTTGATTTGATTGGCGATATTTCGATTGAAGATCTTCCGATACCTTATACTGCCGTTGCGGCCGATGTAGCAGAAGAGAAAGAGGTTTGGCTAAATTCAGGCCGTTTATTTGATGCCATTCGCGCTTCTATCTCCCTCCCCTTGTTCTTCACCCCATTCGTCATTGATGGCGTAGCACTGATTGACGGAGGAGTGTTAAACCCTGTTCCAATCGCCCCAACATTTGGTGACAAAACCGATTTAACGTTAGCGGTGAACCTTGGCGGGCCAATGGAAGAACAAATCATCACAGCACCTGTGATCACCCGTGATTCAAAACTGCATGCCAAGGTCAGCTCTTATATCGACAAGCTGCACAATTCGGTTAAAAAGAGCTTCGACTTTAATATTGAAGGCTATGAAATTGCGAACCAAGCATTCGACGCGATGCAAAGCACCATTGCCCGCCAAAAATTAGCGGCCTACCCGGCAGATGTCACGATTGAAATAGCGCGGAATGCATGTGGAACGCTGGAATTCGACAAAGCAGCCGAAATGATTGCCCTTGGCAGGACAAAAGCGGAACTGTATTTTAAAAATAAGCTCTGTTGATATAATAATAAGCTCGCATTCATAAAGAGAATGCACAATGATTAAAAACAAAAAATGCCCTCACTTCTCACTTATTCAGAATAAGCCAGCAGCGAGGGCGCTTTGTTTCCTATCGTCAATAGCTTGCCTTCTAGCGTAAACTATTGGATAACGAGTAAAGAGTTAGCTGCGCTTTGATTGGGTAAATGTGCGACCAGCAGCTTGATAGGTTTCTTTGTCTTTAATTTCAAACATGGTGTAAAAGAACCAAGCAGCAAACTTAATTAGGTCATCACCTTCATTCATCACGTGCTCAACAAACTCTTCTTGTTCACCCTGTTCGTTTTCCAGTAACGAAACATGGTAAACGCGTTTTTCACCATTCATTTCTGCTAAAGCAAACTGCCCGACAAGCGACTCAGCGGCTTCTGCGACTTCCGCTTCTTCGCAATTTTTCAAAAACTCTAAGGCTGCGGGTAAATTTTCTAGTTCAACTAACGCATTAACAAGCGTTTCAAATTCATTCTGTTGCATTTTGGCCTACCTTTTATGCTAATGCCGCCATTGTAGCGATATTGGAAAAAGATCAAAATTGTTTCTGCACATAGATTTTTCAGCTGCACAAAAAGAAAAACCCCAATACATACGTATTGGGGTATAAAAATATTTCGATAGCTTATTCATGCTACTAACTGCGCTCGTTAATAATCCGTTTGAGCTCGCCTTATCCTTAGCGTATTCCTTTCGCGCCTTCCTAAGCGGTGTCCTTTAGCATCCTTGTTTGCATACATCCTAGTATACAAAACTCAATCCATTGAGCGTGTCCTGATTCTTCCGTGCATCCTTGTGTCGTCCATCTGAATAATCTGCCTTGATTATTCCCTCACTTCCTGTGAGTTCCTTCTGTCTGCTCCCTGCTGACAACAATAAGATTACAGTTTTCGTCCCTGTTTGTGACCCTATTTTATTGAACATTTATTAAACAACACGTTTCACTGAATAAAATTCAAATTTAAACAACAACTTATGGAGGTTGCGTTTTATTCTTATAGAAAAATCTGTTTATATCTCACATCATATGTAAGAGATCTCTTACAGCTCACTTCTCAATTTGATGCTTATTTATAAAACCAACAATTAGTCACCGCTCAGTTTAAGTACTGTTCGCCTTAAATAAAGAGAGTATACTCCGCGATTCCATCACTGCCCTGTTCACCAATATGATAACCAAACTACCTCGCTGGGTAGAATCCGGCGCTTTTCTACTGGCTATGATTGCTGGCACCATCAATGCCGTTGGCCTACTCGGATTTCAGCATCAGTCTGTGTCTCACTTGTCTGGCACCGTTACTTTACTGGGAACACAGCTGCTTCCCTTTGATGATCAGTCTTTTCATTTACTGATGATTATTATCAGTTTTCTTGCAGGCGCAACGTTCAGTGGTGTCTTAATAGAACGCACAGCACTAAAACTTGGCAGAAGATACGGCGTCGCTTTACTAGTAGAAAGCGCTTTACTGGTAGCAGCCACGGTCGCTTTGACTCAAGGCTATGGGGGCGGCCATTACTTAGCCTCTGCCGCCTGTGGCTTACAAAATGCCATGATCTCAACCTACAGCGGTGCTGTTATCCGCACGACTCACATGACGGGGATCATCACCGATTTGGGGCTGATGCTTGGTGCTCGTATTAGAGGAGAAGAATGGGATAAACGAAAAGCGTGGCTATTTAGCCTTATTTTCCTTGGCTTCCTATTCGGAGGGTTCGGAGGGGCAATTCTCTATGCTCACTTGCAGTTTTCAGCATTATTAATCCCAGCAGGCCTCGCCTTTATTGTTGCTATGAGTTATTGGGTCTATCTTCATCGCTTAGATACGATCGCTAGGTCAATAGACTAGGCCAGCATCACCGATGTCAGCCTGTTCTATTGCATAACTAAAAAATAATTAGATTGAAAATTGAGCGATACCTAGCTGTTGGGCTCGTGTAAAACTTAACTCCTTTGCGACTAGGTGATACAACGCAGCTTCACTTATCAGCAATACTTTCTGATCGGTATTAGCAGCTTGGGTATGCACCGTCATTCCGTAGTCAGCTTTATACTCTGACCAAAGATGGCTATCGACGAGATACACAAATGTTTCACTTCCTAATTCAGATTTCCATTGTTTTGCCAGCAATTTTAACCACCAACTTGCCTGACTTAACCCTTGTTGTCCTTGTAAAGAGGGGGCGGGGGTTAAGCCGTCTTCTATTGCTTGTTGCGTTGCAATTGCGACATCTAATGAACCGGGAAAGCTCTCAGTAAACGGATTATTAAATTGTCCTTCATAGGAACAAGCCCGCGCGGGCAGGCTTGTCGCCGTTGAAACCAATATCAATAATACCCAGTTTGATACAGGTGACATGGCAGCTCCTATGGGGTAACGATGTTAAACCAGAAGTTAAACGTATCCAGCATGCCAACAAAGTCTTTAAAGACCTGTTTCTCGCCTTTAAGTTTAATGTCTCCATCCATGATTGCTTTTTCTAATGTCACTGCGCCGAGTTGAACATTGTCTAACGTTTCTTTCGTTAGCACTAAGGATACGTCGGGCTCATCGCTGATTTTACGAGTATGGTTAAGTACCGAGTTTTCAATATATAGCGTGTACTGTTCGTCCAAATCAGTGAAATCAATGTTAATGGTATAGTCTTTACCCTCTGCTTTGTCTGGTAGGATACGTACGGCTAGGTAATCGAATAGCATCTCTGGTGGCATATTTTTGATGATATCTGGCGACGCCGTTGTAGTACCACCAGCACTTGGGGTTCCATTTCTTAGTTCATAAGCACCTTGTAAATAAACTGAACGCCACGGCCCAGACTCTGCCTGATAGCCAAGCTGTTCGTAAGCATTTGCCAATAAAGCTTTGCTTCGTTTACTTTGCGGATTCGCGAAAACTACGTGTTTCATGACTTCTGCAACCCAACGATAATTTCCTTTATCGAAATCCGCTTGAGCCTTATCAATCGTCGCACTTTCTCCACCCATGTATTCTACGTATTTCACCGCAGCATTTGTTGGCGGAAGATTATTTAGATCCGACGGGTTGCCAGAGTACCAGCCCATATATCTTTGATACACAGCCCGGCTATTGTGACGCAAGGTGCCGTAATAACCTCGAGTACTCCAGTTTTTATCGATTTCTTCAGGGAACTGAATAATCTCTGAAATCTCTTCTCCTATATAACCTTGATTCATCAGACGAACGGTTTGGTCGTGTGTGTATTTATACATATCGCGCTGACGCTTGAAGTACTCAACAATGTCTTTTTGCCCCCACATTGGCCAGTGGTGGCTTTGGAATTTCACCTCTACGTCACTGCCCCACATTTCAATAGTTTCATTCAAATAGTAAGACCACTTCAATGCATCACGAACTGGCGCCCCACGTAATGTCAAAATGTTATGCATGGTATTGGTACTGTTTTCGGCCATCCATAACGCTTTTTTATCAGGGAACCATGTATTAATTTCTGTTGGTGCTTCAGAGCCAGGTGTGTACTGGAAAACCATGCGAACACCATCAACAGTATGCTCTTCACCTGTTTTTTCGATAATCAAGGTTGGTGCGATCAAGGTAGCAAGGCCGGTAGAGGTTGTTTGCCCTAAACCTCCATTCACACCGCCACGTTCATTTCTAGGTAGTAATGCCCCATACATATAAATGGCACGACGTCCCATCGCATTACCAGCGATAACGTTCTCGGAAACTGCGTGCTCAACAAAACCATGTGAGGCAATAATTTCAACCTTGCCAGATTTTACGTCGGCTTCATCAACGATCCCTCGGACACCACCGAAATGGTCAATGTGGCTGTGGCTATAAATGACAGCGGTAACAGGTCGTTCGCCCAACTCACCATTAATAAAATCCAGTGCTGCTTTCGCCGTTTCTTGAGAGATTAATGGATCAAAAACGATCCACCCTCTCTTACCTTCAACAAAGGTAATGTTCGTTAAGTCATATCCACGAACTTGATAGATGCCATCGCTAACCTTAAATAAGCCATTAATCACATTGAGCTGAGCATTACGCCATAAGCTAGGATTTACACTATCCGGTGATTTCGCATCGAGAGTGATGAATTTTTTGTATTCTTCTAAATCCCAAACAACATCTCCGTTAGCGTTTTTGATGGTGACCACATCTTGTTTAGCAATAAAGCCTTTTTGCGCGTTCTCAAAATCCTTTTTGTCATTAAATGGGAGGCTTTTGTAAACCTTTTGATTCGCCTCAATAGTGGCTGAAGTGGCGGGCATTGACTCTGACGCTAAGCTATTGACTGAAAAGCCAATAACTAAAGCTGAAATTACATAACGCTTCATTAACCATTCCCTCTAGTATGAAAAAAGTATCACATAATGAAAATAGGTCAGTAATTTACAGATTACAAAGTCGCAGAAATTCTTTATTTAGGATTGTGATACCGGTTAAATCTCCGATGCTGAAAAATTGACGAATTTTACGCAGACATCCCGATAACATCTACGTTACAATTAACTAAATTTTGACCAGTTAACCTAGAATAAAACTGCATAATTAGTTTTTTTTAATGCATAGTATTTCAATTAACATAAAAAGTAGTTATTCTTGCGGTCAGTGAGTAAATACCAATGTTTATTGCATTATTATGCGAAACATAATGCATTAGCCGTAACAAGAGTAGAGACGATGGACAACACGACACAAACTAGCACCACACCCAAGAGCAAAAACAATTTCTGGATCTTCTTGATTCCGTCTTTAATTGGCCTGTTCCTTTTTATGGCGCCAATCACATACAACGGTGATATCACCATTCCCGTTGCAGTATTAGCTAAAGCACTGCAAGCCGTACTGGATGGCTACCTAATTGAAATCGTAACGTCTGTCATTGCTTTTATGTCTGTTGCAACCGTTGCTAATATGATTGCCAAGCCCAAATTTGTGGCGAATAACGAATTCCTCAACGGTCTATTGAGCCCTTCGCCACTTTGGTTAGCGGTTCGATTAATCGGTGGTGCTGCGGTAATAATGACTTTTTTCCAAGTTGGCCCTGAAGCCATTTGGGAACAAAATACGGGTGGCTTAGTGCTTGAAGGCCTACTGCCAACACTATTCGCTGTATTTATTTTTGCAGGCCTTTTACTTCCTTTATTACTTAATTTTGGCCTACTTGAACTGTTTGGTACGTTACTGAGCAAAATCATGCGCCCTGTTTTTAACTTGCCAGGCCGTAGTGCTATCGACTGTATGGCTTCTTGGTTAGGTGACGGCAGTGTTGGTATTCTGCTAACCAGCAAACAATACGAAAGCAAGTTTTACACCCAGCGTGAAGCCGCCGTTGTTGGTACCACGTTCTCAGCAGTATCTATTACATTCAGTTTAGTTGTACTCGCTCAAGTCGAGTTAGAGCACCTGTTCTTACCTTTTTATGGTGCTATCTGTTTAGCGGGCATTGTCGCGGCAATCATTATTCCTCGCCTTCCACCATTAAGCCGTAAGAAAGACCTATACATCGACGGCAGCAAACCTGAAAAAGGCGCAAACGCGATTCCGACTGGTCACAATAGCTTCTCTTGGGGTCTAGAGCTTGCAGTAAACAAAGCGAATCAAGTTAAGTCACCAAAAACGGTTGCCACTGAGGGCATTAAAAACGCGGTAGATATGGTGTTTGGGGTTCTACCTGTTGTTATGGCTTTAGGTACAATCGCGCTAGTGATCGCAGAATACACCTCAGTATTTACCATTCTTGGTAAGCCGTTTATTCCGTTCCTAGAATTGCTACAGATCCCTGAAGCGGTTCAAGCATCTGAAACCATCGTGGTTGGCTTTGCGGATATGTTTATCCCATCTATCCTTGCAGCTTCTATCGAAAGTGACCTGACTCGTTTTGTCATTGCCGCCATGTCGGTAACTCAACTGATTTACATGTCTGAAATTGGTGCTCTACTATTGGGCAGTAAGATCCCTGTAAACATTTTTGAGCTGTTCTTCATCTTTATTCTACGTACCATAATCACACTTCCTGTTATTGCAGGTGTTGCTCACCTGATTTTCTAGAATAGAGAACCTAAAGAGTCTCGCTGATTATTTAACGCTCTTGTACATTAAGCACCTCTATCGTAGAGGTGCTTTTTTTTGTATTTGATAAGTTGGTCACCGTTTTTCCTTCACTCCTATTTTGTATAACTTATACTCAACAAATTGAGCAGTTGAAACGGACCTCATCATGATCATTGAAGTCACGCACCATCCAGAAAAAAAAGACATTGAGATACTTTATAAAGGCTTAAGCGAATTCAATAAAGACTTCTTCCCCGACTTAAGTGAACGACCAATTGCACTATTTCTTAGAGACTCTAACGGTCAGGTCGAAGGCGGATTAACCGGCCGCTTACACTACAATTCCTTACATATACAGCGGCTGTGGCTCTCTTCTTCTATTAGAGGAAAAGGATTGGGTGCCAAGATCCTCTCCCTTGCTGAAAAAGAAGCCCGGAAACACGAAGCCCAGCATATCTTTCTAGATACCTATAATTTTCAGGCTCCCCAGTTTTACCTCAAGCAAGGGTTTACCGAAGTTGGCCGCTACGTCGACTTCCCTAAAACCGGTACCGATAAAATCTTCTACAAGAAAACCCTCGTTTAACCTCTTATTTAGTAAAGAAAAGCATAAGGCACACACAAAATGAACATTTTCCGTGTGCTTTTCGCTCGATCATGTTCTAAATTCATTATACAATGCTCGAATTCGAACATAATTATACGTATAACGAAAGTAAAGGAACGATAATGACTCAACAAAAACAACATTTTGACTTATTGGTTGTCGGCGGTGGTATCAATGGTGTCGCTATCGCGTCTGATGCGGCTGGTCGCGGGCTTAACGTTGCCTTGGTTGAAATGTCCGATTTAGCATCAGCAACCTCTTCGGCCTCTAGTAAACTGATTCACGGTGGATTACGTTATCTCGAACATTATGAGTTTCGTCTTGTAGGTGAGGCGTTGGCAGAACGAGAAACTTTACTCAAAAATGCACCGCACTTGGTCGCACCTTTACGTTTTCGTTTACCTCACCGCCCCCACTTACGCCCAGCTTGGATGATCCGCGCAGGGTTATTCTTATACGACAACCTCGGTAAGCGAGTTTCACTTCCGGCCAGTAAAGGGATTCGTTTTACGGCTAATGATCCCCTAAAATCCGATATGGTAACGGGTTTCGAATATTCAGATTGTGCAGTAGATGATGCTCGTTTGGTTGTTTGTAATGCTCTACTCGCCAAACAGAAAGGGGCAACCATACTCACTCGAACACGCTGCACTCAAGCAACGGCAGGTGACGATGGTTGGACGGTTACAGTTCAAGACGACAAATCGAGTTACCAGATTCAAAGTAAAGCATTGGTTAATGCGGCGGGGCCATGGGTTGAATCATTATTCTCGGAGCAGTTAGACAAACCGGCGCCTCGCTCAATTCGGCTAGTAAAAGGTAGCCACATAGTGGTGCCAAAACTGTACAAAGATGATCACGCTTATATTCTTCAAAATGAAGATAAACGTATTGTATTTGTCATCCCATACCAACAAGATTATTCCATGATTGGCACGACGGACGTCGATTACGAAGGCGATCCGAGCAAAGTGGCCATCAGTGATGATGAAGTCGAATACTTGTGTGATATCGTCAATCAACATTTTAAATCACCCATTAGCCCAAGTGATGTTATCAATACATGGTCAGGAGTTCGCCCACTAATGGAAGATGAGTCTTCCGACGCTCAAGCGGTCACTCGTGATTACACCATAGAAGTAGATGGCAGCAACCCGAATGCGCCTTTACTTTCTGTATTCGGTGGTAAGCTAACGACCTATCGAAAACTCGGTCAAGCAGCAATGAAGCGACTTCAACCATTCTTTCCTGATATGTCAGGCGATTGGACAGAAAATGCATTACTGCCCGGGGGGGACTTTCCATCCAGAGATCATCTGGAAGCAAAAATAGCGCGTTATGCTCCCACCATTGATATTAAACTCATAAAGCGCTGGGTTCGCAATTACGGTACTCGAACTCATCAGATGCTTGACGGCCTTACAACGGAAAATGAATTAGGCCTGCATTTCGGCCATGGCCTCTATCAAGCAGAAGTCGACTATTTGGTTGAGCATGAATGGGCGATAAGTGTGGAAGATATTTTATGGCGCAGAACCAAGCTTGGCCTTACCTTTAATGCGGAACAAACCGAAGGGCTTTATCAATACATAAACAATGACTCACAGGCACTACGAGCCTAGTTATTAACAACGAACGCCCAACGAAATAAAAGCCACCCATGTGATGAGGTGGCTTTTATTTTCAGTACGTAACAACAATAATTGCCGTTAACCAATCTCAATGGAAGCATCAATATCAAGGACCAAAGGAACCGTAATTCTAAATTGAGCTCCCGCATCTACCCCAGACAAACACTCTATCTTTCCTTGCAATAATTGAGACACTAAATTGTAAACAATATTTGCACCTAACCCACTACCGCCACGCCCACGCTTAGTGGTTGTAAAGGGTTCGAAGATGTTCTTAACAACGGCGGCATCAATGCCTTTACCACTATCGCGGTAATGGATCACAAGATGATCACCTTCTGCATAAATATCAAAGAAAATGTCTCTATCACCATCCCACTCGTCGAAGCCATGACGGATACTATTAGTAATCAGGTTGGTGTAGATCTGGATGTAGCCACTTGGGTAGCTGTCTACGTTGATATCGTCTGGGCAGCTAATATGAGTTTGTACTTGAGATACCTTGAGTTCGTGGGACAAAGAAAGCAACACTTTATCTAAGTTATCTTTTACATTAAAACGATAAATAGACTGACTACTTTGATCAACTGCGACTTGTTTAAAGCTAGAGACCAATTGCTCTGCTCGGGATAGGTTTGCAGTCAAGATTTCCGTCGACTCAGCAAGCGAAGACAGCGCTCCTGAAAACTGAGTTTTCGAAAGATTGCCGGTTTCAAAGCCAACCTTCAACACTTTCACTTTTTCTTCAATAAAGCTAGTAGCGGTAACACTGATGCCAAGTGGGGTGTTAATTTCATGAGCAACGCCACCGACTAACCCGCCCAATGACGCCATTTTTTCAGCCTCAATCAAAGACTCTTGAGTATCTTCAAGCTGACTTAAGGTTAAAGACAGTTCACTGTTCGTTTCTTCCAAAGAATGTGTGCGCTCCTGTACTTTTTGTTCCAATTTTTGGTTCAGAGAAATCAGCGCATTTTCGGTATTCGTCAACTCCGTTACATCGACACCGAAGCAAATAACACGTTGCAGTTCCCTATTTTGCACCAAACGCCATTGTAAATAGCGCTCCTCGCCATTGGGATCATTCATGGTTAAAACCATTTCATAAGTCGGGATATTTTCCAACAGATCACGTCGGCTATCTTCTGACACGTCTTCATTCACAAAAAAATCGAACCAGTTTTTTCCAAGTAGATCCTCTTCATTCATCGATAGCAGATTCTGTACTTCAGTGTTCGCCAACTGAATAACAAAGTCTTCGTTTAAAGAGCAAATTAGCGAAGGGGATGAAGCGATAATTACGCCGGTAAAGTCACGCTCAAATTCTAACTGAACATTCATTTTCTTGCGTTTTTCTAGCTGATAGTCGATGTCTTCATGTAACTTATTAATAGAAGAAACCAGTAAGTCGATTTCATCGTGGCGTACGTTACGGGCTAGGTTTAACTGCTCATTAACTCCATTGCCTTCAACGCTGCGCATCTGGAAGAATTTCGAAATTAGATTAATGTGTTTAATCATGACGTGAAAAACGATAAAGAGCACACAAAACGAAACCATCAAATTGATGAACAATTGCGTCAACAAAATAACCGTCGCTTTTTCGGTTAGCCGGTTGTAGATCGCCTTATAAGATATTTCAATCACCAAGGCCCCTATTTTTTCATCACTGTGGTAAAGCTCTGCACTTTTGCTCAGCTCGTTGTCTCGGCTTGATTGGCCATTTTCAACGGTGACATGTAGCGATCCATTATGGTAAGAGTACACGCCAACGTACTCTACGCTCGCGAGATTTTTAATACCATTGACTTGAATTTGCAATTGTTCTTCATCTAAGTTCCACAAGCTATTGGCAACAGACGAAGTCAGGCTCGTATCAATTCTTTCTAAAGAAGCAGCAAGCAAACCTTCTTCACGTTTAAAGTCCCAATAAAGCTGAATACTTGCAATGGCAATCGCCAACATTGAGCCACATAGTAAAGTGTAAAAAAACAATCTTAAACCGATACTATTGCCACGCTTAATCGCGTCTCCGTGAGGGAGGTTATCCTGAACATCTTTATCTAAGTGTTTTTCCATTTGCAACCCTTTAACGATAGCGCGAGCCGTCTGCTTTGAGCTAATCTTCCTAAAATTAGTATAGACCTATCATTCAGATTTTCTTGCCAATTGTTATTTTTGTGAGCCACCTAATACGCAGACTGAATTGATAATTGTGCTTTCACTCAAAATTTTATTCAGATTTATCCTGTTGACGAATAATCTTTACTACAATCATTACATAAGAAGTGAAAATGGCGCTAAGTTGCACTTAAATTACTTTTATAAAATACCAATGAAACACCGTTGCTTAAGAGGTATGTAATGGGAAATGATGACCAGTTTCTTTTTTCAGATCATGAAGATGAAATCGTTAAGGAAGACCGCGAGCAGTGGAACATATTGATCGTCGATGACGATATCGACATACACAAAGTCACTCAATTCGTCTTGAGCGATTTTGACTATTTGGGTAAAACTCTTAATTTTCTAAATGCTTATTCGGCAGAAGAAGCAAAAGAAGTCTTCCGCAATAATAAAGATATCTCAGTTGTCTTTTTAGATGTTGTCATGGAATCTAATCATGCAGGTCTAGATTTCGTGGATTGGCTAAGAGTTGAATATGGTAACCGTACCGCTCGTATCATTTTAAGAACGGGGCAGCCTGGCGATGCCCCTGAAGCTGAAGTCATTAAAAAATATGAAATTAATGACTACAAGAATAAAACCGAGCTCACTGCCACCAAACTGAATACCACCTTGTGTGCGGCTCTTCGTTCTTATCGCGATATCATGGTGATTGAAAATACTAAGAAGGGCTTGAACACCATTATCAATTCATCAGCTTCGATCTTGGTTGAAGGTGATGGCACTCATTGGTTAGATGGCATTCTTTCTCAGTTAAGCGCGCTACTCGATCTAGGCGAAGTACACGCCTTCAATTTTGCGGCCCAAGAAGTCAAGGGGAAATGGCAAGTTGTGGCGTCATCTGAAGGCGGAGAAGCGCTGATCGGAAAAGATTTGAATGAGTTTATTTCTTGTTCAGTTGAAGACGTGGCCAATACCCAAGAACGTTATATTCAAGTCAAAGACGAAGAGTTCTTGATCCCGGTAAAAGTAAACAAAAGTGTCGGTTTACTCATTGTTCATTGTCCTCATCATAGTCTTGAAGAGAACATTGAGATTTTAGATTTGTTCATCAGAAACATTACGATTGCGTACGAGAAAGTCATTTTACTCAACGAGGTCAGAGACACACAAAAAGAGATCGCTTACCGATTAGGGGAAGTGGTAGAAACACGATCAAAAGAATCGGGCAGTCATGTAAAACGTGTAGCTGAACTTTCCTTATTTTTAGCGCAAAAATATGGACTGTCTGATGAGCTATCTCACAAGATAAAATTAGCATCACCGCTGCATGATATTGGCAAAATCGCCATCCCAGACGCCATTTTAAACAAACCAGGAAAACTGGATTCTGAAGAATGGCAAGTCATGATGTCTCACGCTAGCGTTGGTGCAGAGATCCTTCGGGGCTCTAACTTAGAGATACTGAATATTGCTGCCAATATTGCTGCTTTCCACCACGAAAAATGGGATGGATCTGGCTACCCTAACAAACTTTCAGGAGAAAGCATTCCGATTGAAGCACGGATCACCGCTATTGCCGATGTATTCGATGCCTTGTCTTCACGCCGTTGTTACAAAGAACCTTGGCCTGCAAAAGATGTCTACGATCTATTTGTAGAAGAGTCTGGTAAACAATTCGATCCTAATTTAACCGATTTGTTTTTGAAGCATTTTGATGAACTGCAAGGAATAAGAAGCTCGTTCCCAGATTAAACAACCGATTACAAACTTCAAAAAACAAAAAGCACCGAATAAAGGTGCTTTTTTATTGTTTGCATTAGCGACTCACATCTAGCCATTACCTATTCCGTTAACTGGACGTCCATATAGAACTGAAGCGCTTCTTCCGTATCATCCCAAACCGGTTGAGCCATAGCCAGCCATTGGTTGATTTGGTTAATAGGCTCGACGTTGAGCGAACACATATGAGTGCGCCCAATCACCTCTCGCTTTAGCAACCCGGCTCGCTCCAAAATCTTGAGATGTTTCGTCACCGCAGATTTAGAAATCGGATGCGGTAGCACCAGGTCTTTTACCGCAACTGCGCCTTGAGACATTTGAGCCACCATCGATCGCCGCGTTTCGTCACTCAATGCCATGAATATATCACTGAGCGGTGTTTTATCATTTAAATTCATACAGTAAAAACTAGCCCTCTCTCTGAATCGTGTCAAATTTACCATCACAAAATCGTGGTTATTCACAGGTAGAATATTGACCGACAACCAAAAACATCCCTCTAACATTAAGCACCAATACCACTTAACATAGCCATATCATCTAAATTGAAAGCTAATTGCAATACGAAACCCTACTTGACCTGAGTCATATAAAATTGATGCATATCAGTCCACTATTTATTCGTAAATCACTATCCTTCTTTTACTTTTATTCAAAGGGGTTGCTATGTCTTCCAAGACAACGACAGATAACAAGGTCACGTTCGGCAGTTACATTGCCCTGGCTTTCGCCGTGGTATTTTTTTCCGGTTTATTACAATCAAACGAATGGTACGGTGTATTTGATTTTACGACGTTAAATGGTTCATTTGGACAAGTAGCCTACGGTGTTAATGAAACCGCCGACGGCGTTCAAGCCTTAACCACAACCATGCGTGGCCAAGGCGGTAACGGTGCGCGTGATGGCTTCTTATTTGCCTTAACCTTAATCCCGACTGTGATGTTTGCGTTAGGTATGATCAATGTTCTAGAGCATTATGGGGCGCTTGATGCGGCTCGTAAGTTACTAACCCCAATGCTTAAACCTCTGATAGGCATTCCTGGCAACTCTAGCTTGGCATTGATTGCGTCATTACAAAGTACCGATGCTGGTGCTGCTATGACTCGCCAATTAAAAGATGAAGGTCAACTGACCAAGCGCGAAGCCGACGTGTTTACCATGTTCCAGTTTACTGCTGGTGCAACCATCGTTAACTTCTTCTCTTCTGGCGCGGTCCTATTCACTCTAACGTATGCCGACGGTAGTAACGCGGTCACTTCGTCAATTGGCCTCGCTGTCGTTGTTATGTTTGTCTTCAAGTTTGTTGGCGCTAACTTGTTTCGCGTTTACTTAAATGTAACCGAAGGAAAATCTGACGACGAGACCAAAGATAATAAAAAATTAAACGAGGAAGTAGCATAATGAGCGAAGTGAAAGCGAAAAAGCCAATGGTTACTGATATCTTCGTAGAAGGCGCTAAAAAAGGCTGGACGATTGCGACCACATCTACGGTTCCGAACGTACTTATGGCGTTTGTCATCATTAAAGCATTACAGATTACTGGTGCACTTGGGCTGATGGGTGTTGTTTTTTCACCGATTATGGCTGTTTTTGGCCTTCCGGGTGAAGCTGCTGCTGTACTGATCGGAGCATGGATGTCGATGGGCGGCGCCGTAGGTGTGGTCATCACACTCTTCGACCAAGGTATTTTAAACGGTGATCATATTGCGATTCTTGCGCCTGCGATTTACCTTATGGGTTCTCAAATTCAATATCTAGGCCGTATCCTCGGCCCCGTTGGTACCGAAGGTCGCTACATACCGGTCATGATCGCCATATCCATCATCAATGCGTTTGGTGCGATGTTCGTAATGAACATTTTATTATAAGGGAGCCACTATGAACCTAGATCTAGAATTTAAATTAGACGACTACCTAGAAGAACTTCGCCCGCTGATCAATGTGGATTGCGGTACTTATACTCTCGATGGCATTGAGTTTATTGCCAACCAGTTTGCTAGCAAATTTCATCATTTAGCAGGCTGGGAGGTTAAGAAAGTCGACTGTGCTAAGGCCGGTGTTGGCCTAGAGATCCGCAATAAGCCGGACAGCGACCATATTGATATTATGCTCATTGGCCACATGGATACTGTCTTTCCTAAAGGCACAGCCGCTAATCGCCCAATGACGGTCGATAACGAAAAAGCCTACGGCCCTGGCGTATCTGATATGAAATCGGGCTTGCTCAATATTGTCTATGCAATGCGTAACCTCGACTCGGCAGTATTAGATAAGCTATCGATCTGTATTTGCATGAACCCAGATGAAGAAACTGGCTCTCTGTACTCGGTCGATTGGATCCAATCCGTTGCTAAGAATGCCAACACTGTTTTAGTTGCAGAAGCGGCTCGCGCAGATGGTGGATTGGTGAAAGCTCGTAAAGGTATGGCCCGTTACAAGATTACCTTCAATGGCCGCGCTGCTCATGCAGGTAATGAACCTGAAAATGGGCGCAGTGCCGTTACTGAGCTAGCTAATTGGGTACTTGCAATCAACCAGATGACCAACTTTGAAACGGGCACCACCCTTAATGTTGGTATAGTCACCGGTGGTAATGGCGCGAACATCGTACCGGAACAGGCCGAAGCGATTGTCGACGTTCGTTTTTGGGATAACCAAGCATACGATCAAATCGATACCCAACTTACTCAAATGACCACGTCGCCATTTGTAGACGATGTAGCCATTGAAGTTGAACGTGAAGCTTACAAGCCGTCAATGGTGCCATCTGATGCAACAAAAGCACTGATGGCGATGGTTGAAGCGTCAGCAGACGAACTGAACATCGACATCAATTGGAAAGAAGCCGGCGGTGGCTCCGATGCAAACAACACCGCTATATTAGGTGTACCAACTCTTGATGGTCTTGGCCCTATCGGCGCAGGTTTTCACAGCGATGCTGAATATCTACTATTGGCCTCGATTGAACCGCGCATTAAGTTACTAATGTCAGTGATTAACAAACTGGCCAAGTAACGTTTATTCGGCATCGTTTACCCGTCAATTAGAACAAATAGTCATACAATCCCAGCGATTACGCTGGGATTTTTTATCTCTTCCCCAATAGTAATGCTGAAGGTTACTCTCCTACCCCACACGCCTAAGTAGCGTGGTATTTACTAATAAATAGGCAAAAAAAACCACACGCAAATCGCGGGTGGTTAAATATTTTGGTGAACAATATAAGGTTCACTAACAACGTCAGTTGGCTAGGTGACCCTCGGCTTTAAAAAGGGTCACTTATATTATTGCAGATAGTGTGCCAACTTTTTCTGATGCTTTTAGCCGCTTTAATGACCAAAAAATGCCGTTCAATCCAATTTCTTTGCAATATGCAATTCCCATTTTGCAATTCGTTGCACTATAAAACCAGTTTCACTGCTTCATTGATAAGACTAGCAATAGATTTTCTGCTAACCTGAATAAAGGGTACAATTCGCTTGTCTAACCGTGAGAACCTAAATGAAGTCATTACGAAATTACGTTGTCTTACTGTTGTCTTTCGTTATTTTAGGCTGCACCACCAAGTTTCTTTATCGTAATATTGATTGGTTTGTCATGACTTACATTGATGAGTACGTCTCTTTGAATGACGAACAAGAACGATTGGTTGAATTCAGTATCAAACAACTGGCAAGTTGGCACAAAGAATACGAGCTACCCAAATACATCGCTTATATTGATGAACTCAGCGCTAAGCCACTGGAAGACATCGATGCAAAATGGGTTAAGCAGCAGTCAGACAGAATGCGTTCATTCTCCCGTGGTATTGGCAAGCAAGCTGGCCCATCTTTATACGCCTTACTGATGCAACTCAGTGACAAACAAGTCACTGAGCTATTAGATAATGTGGCCGAAAAACATCGAGAATACGAAGAAAAATACACCACATCAGAAGAGTCTGAGATCCGCGAGATCTATCAAGAACGAATGGAAGATGCATTCGAACGCTGGGTGGGAGACATGACCGACAAGCAAAAAGCGCAGATAGTTGATTGGTCTCAGTCGGTAGAAATCACAGCACAAGACAGAATTGCTCAAAACCAAAAGATGTTTGTAGAATTTGAAACCCTGTTTGCCAAACGAGAAGACAGCAGCTACTTTCAAGCAACCTACGATCGCTTACTCAATGATCCTGAGTCGTTTTATACCTCCAGCCTAAATCAGAAAATGGAACGTAACCGTCCTTTAACTTTTCAGTTCATTGCTGATCTATCTCAAGGGCTGACCGATAAGCAGTACCAACACTTACTGGCGGAATTACAAGAGTGGCGTGAAATTGCGGTTGATTTGTCACAAGTAGATAATTGAACGCAAGCATTCTAGTCCGACACTGACTCTACAAAGAGAGGAGCGTTCTTTCTCTTTAAATCGATAACAATAACCGAATAAAAATAGATGCATAATTATATTATCGTTTCTGTATATTAATCCCAAGACCGTACGATTAATCAGAAAGGTAACGCCTGTATTTATTAGTTATTAAGCTTTAGACATACATTTATAGTCCCAACACAGTACAATTTTAATGACACATGCTCTCCGTGAACATGTGACCAATGTATTACTTATTACTAAATCTTTTGTTACAACAAGGCCTTCTCTGACCAAAAAACTAATTAAATAGAAAAAACCAGTGCATACTTTAACACTTACCAAAGACCTATTCATGATAATTAGGTGCATACCTTTCCCTAACCCAGTCTAATTACTGACATTTATCCAACATCATATGCATAAACTTCCCACATTGATAACTACTTATAACAAGCAGAAAAAAACACGTATTGAATAGATATTGTTAAATATCGTAAATTAAGGGTAGGGAATGATTGAAATTAATTTGTGAGCCATCTCTTAGAATATTATATAAACGAGCGTACTATCAACTTCAGAAATAAGGACGTTAATATTGAATTCATTATCACATACCTAAAAATTAATTAGCCACTGAATAGTGACTAAATAAATATAGAGAGATACAACAATGAGTACGTTATATGTAGGTTCCGAAATTGGACAACTGCGTCGAGTTCTTGTGCATCGTCCTAGACGCGCTTTCACACACTTGACGCCTTCTAACTGCCATGACCTCTTGTTCGATGATGTATTAGCAGTAGAGCGAGCAGGTGAAGAACACGACTTTTTCACCAAAACCTTAAGAGACCAAGGCGTAGAAGTATTGCTGCTTACCGATCTCTTAGCAGATACCTTGCACGTTCCCGAAGCAAAAGACTGGCTGTTGAACCGCCAAGTTTCTGATTACCGCTTAGGTAAAACTTTTGCTAATGACGTTCGTTGTTATCTAGGAGACCTGCCAAATCTAGAGTTATCAAAAATCTTAACCGGTGGTTTGTCTTACGCTGAAATGCCGATGACATCTTCGTCTATGATGCAAAGACTTCACGCACCAACGGACTTCATTATTAATCCCTTACCTAACCATCTATTTACTCGAGATACGTCTTGCTGGGTATACGGTGGTGTTTCCATCAACCCAATGGCCAAAACAGCTCGCCAACGTGAAACAAACCATCTACGTGCGATTTATCGTTGGCACCCAACGTTCTCAGGCCAAGATTTTGTTAAGTACTTTGGCGACCAAGAACAAACAAATTACGACCATTCAACCATCGAGGGTGGTGACGTTTTGGTCCTAGGTAAAGGTGCCGTGCTCATTGGACTGTCAGAACGAACAACAGCACAAGGAGTAGAACATTTGGCATCAGGTCTATTTAAAAGTGGGCAAGCTAAACAAGTTATTGCGATCGAGCTACCTAAACACCGTTCTTGCATGCACTTAGATACCGTCATGACCCACATGAGTGAAGATACTTTCTCTGTCTACCCTGAAGTCATTCGACAGGACGTAAAGTGCTGGAGCCTTACAGGCAATCAATATGGTGCCGTTAACGTAAAAGAAGAAGGCTATTTCGTTACAGCCATAGAAAAAGCACTAGGGGTAGATAAGCTAAACCTAATCACGACAGGCGGCGACAATTTTAATGCTGAACGAGAGCAATGGAACGACGCAAACAACGTGCTTACCGTTAAGCCTGGCGTAGTCGTTGGTTACGAAGGCAACACATACACCAATGAAAAATACGACAAAGCCGGTATCACCGTTCTACCAATACCTGGAGATGAGCTGGGGCGCGGGCGCGGCGGTGCTCGTTGCATGAGCTGTCCTATTGAACGCGATGGAATTTAACTTCAATGAATATGGGTGGGAGTGTTCCTATTTAAGAGACCCCTCCTACTCTTGCTAAGAGATTAAAACAATGACCAAACAAACAGTAGTTGTCGCCTTGGGCGGAAATGCTCTACTTCGTCGTGGAGAGCCTCTAGAGGCATCGGTTCAGCGCCATAATATCGAAATAGCTGTCAATACAATATCCCAAATCGCTCAAGAGTATAACGTCGTTTTGGTGCATGGAAATGGCCCACAAGTCGGCTTACTCGCTTTACAAGGTTTAGAATACAAAAAAGTATCCCCCTATCCGCTTGATGTCTTAGGCAGTGAGACGCAAGGCATGATCGGGTATATGTTAATGCAAGAGTTTAAGAATCAAATGCCTGATACCAATGTCACTTGCATGCTCACTCAGATGACCGTTGACCCTAGTGATCCCGCATTTGCAGATCCCACTAAGCCTATTGGGCCAATATATGACGAAGCTGAAGCTCGCGAAATGGCCGAAAAATATCAATGGACAATGAAACCCGATGGCCAACATTTTCGCCGCGTTGTTCCTAGCCCACAACCGACAGGAATCATAGAAAATGATGCCATCACTAAACTAATCGATGAAAGTCATTTGGTGATTTGTACTGGCGGTGGTGGTATCCCAGTAAAACGAGAGAGTGGCAAGTTAGTGGGTGTTGAGGCTGTTATCGACAAAGATATGTCTGCAGCCTTCCTAGCAAAGCAAATAAACGCCGAAGCATTGCTTATTTTAACGGATGCCGACGCTGTTTATTTAGACTGGGGCAAGCCAACACAGAATGCTCTACGCTGCACAAGCCCAAGCGAGCTATCCAAATATGAATTTGAAGCCGGTTCAATGGGGCCCAAAATTCAAGCATCCTGTGAATTTATTAAACAAGGCGGAAAACTGGTGGGCATTGGCTCCTTGGAAGATGGTGTGCGTATCCTACAAGGTGTTGCTGGTACAAACATAATTAGAGATTAAATCGCCAGTCACTTATCAGATATGACGAAATCTAAATAGACAATTACATTCAATTTATTGCGCTTTTGTCGATTCGAAAAATTAAACAGGCGCAAACAACCGAGGAAAATATCATGGCTTTCAATTTACGTAATCGCAATTTCCTAAAATTATTAGATTTTTCTCCATGTGAAATCCAGCACATGTTGGAGTTATCCGCCGACCTTAAAAAAGCAAAATATAATGGTTACGAGCAACCTCGATTAAAGAATAAAAACATAGCGTTAATTTTCGAGAAAACGTCGACTCGCACTCGTTGTGCTTTTGAGGTTGCCGCATTTGATCAAGGAGCTCGAGTTTCTTATCTCGGCCCAACAGGCTCACAAATCGGCCACAAAGAGTCAATGAAAGATACAGCTCGTGTTCTCGGTCGCATGTATGACGGCATTGAATACCGAGGTTTCGGTCAAAGTATTGTAGAAGAGCTCGGCGCCTATGCCGGCGTTCCTGTATGGAACGGGCTAACCGATGAATTCCACCCGACTCAGATCCTAGCGGACTTCCTCACCATGATGGAGCATGGCAGGGGAAAACAACTTCACGAAATAAAGTTTGCGTATCTAGGAGACGCTCGAAACAACATGGGTAACTCACTAATGGTGGGCGCCGCGAAAATGGGCGTTGATATTCGTCTAGTTGCCCCAAAAGCCTTTTGGCCCGAAGAAACATTAGTCGCGCAGTGTCGTGAAATAGCGGAGGAAACAGGGGCTAAAATTACAGTAACTGATGACGTGCAAGAAGGCATTCAAGGGTGCGATTTTTTATACACTGATGTCTGGGTATCTATGGGCGAAGCAAAAGAAGCATGGGCTGAACGAATTAACCTAATGATGCCATACCAAGTCAACATGGAGATGCTAAAAGCAACCGGTAACCCACACGTTAAATTCATGCACTGCTTACCGGCATTCCACGGTGAAGACACGACAATTGGCAAGCAATTAGCGGCAGAGTATCCGCAGCTAAAAAATGGGGTAGAAGTAACAGATGAAGTGATTGAATCTAAACATTCTATCGTCTTCGATGAAGCTGAAAACCGCATGCATACAATCAAAGCCGTCATGGTGGCAACTCTGGGCGATTGATAACCGTCCCGTTACCAACCTATAAATGAACAGGGGAAGACACAACCATGCAGCCGTTTCCCCTGAATATAGCTCGCATTTTTATCCACACATTTAAATACCAAATAGCACTTAAAGTACCTTTAGAGCATATTTTATAACGGCTAACATGAATAAGAAAAAACAGGTCTTATTGGCATAAAAATCCAATTCCTGGATACTTTTTTCTAACGCTTGCAAGCTATATTTCTGTCCGTATAATCCTCTGCAATTTATCTTTGGAGTATAAAATGTCTCAGTATTTAACGACATACTGTTGTTTTAAAACGCACCCTGAAATAGGGCTGCTATCTGTTTCTTTTTATTCATTCTATTGTAAGCCTCCTATTTTAGGGGACTTTTTTTTCTGTAATTATGACTAGGTAACCCTGTTATGGCACATTCATTATTTAGTAAACACATTATATCCATTCCTGAACTCAGTAGAGAGGAGCTTGAGTTAGTCGTCGATAAGGCCACTAAATTAAAGGCAGACCCCAACCCTGAGCTTTTAAAAAACAAAGTGGTTGCAAGTTGTTTTTTTGAGCCTTCAACACGGACTCGCCTATCCTTTGAAACAGCAGTTCAACGTTTAGGTGGAACCGTGATCGGCTTCGACAATGGGGGTAACACATCACTGGCAAAAAAAGGCGAAATACTTGCAGATTCAGTCCAAGTGATCTCATCTTATGTCGATGCATTTGTCATGCGCCACCCGCAAGAAGGCGCAGCACGTTTAGCTTCTGAGTTTTCTAACGGTGTCCCTATCATTAACGGAGGCGACGGAGCAAACCAGCACCCAACTCAAACCCTGCTCGACCTTTTTTCTATTCACGAAACTCAGGGCACACTCGATAACCTCAATGTGGCATTCGTAGGGGATCTAAAGTATGGGCGTACTGTTCATTCATTAACCCAAGCATTGGCAAAATTCGACAATGTGCACTTTTTCTTTATCGCACCAGAAGCGCTCTTGATGCCTGATTACATTTGTGAGGAATTAGAGAAGTCTGACATTAAGTTCAGTATGCACAGCAACATTGACGAGGTGATACCTGAACTTGACATCTTATACATGACGCGCGTACAGAAAGAACGATTCGATGAGTCTGAATATGCGCATATCAAATCAGCCTTTGTCCTAACCGCCGATTCTTTACAAGGCGCACGTGAAAATCTAAAAGTTCTTCACCCACTTCCCCGCGTTGATGAAATCACCACGGATGTAGATAAAACAAAACACGCATACTACTTCGAACAAGCAAAAAATGGCGTTTACGCTCGTGAAGCCTTATTAGCATTAGTTCTAAACGACACTATTTAATAGCAAGAAGGACAACATCGTGAAAAAGACAAAACTGCAAGTAGAAGCGATCCGAAACGGCAGCGTTATCGACCATATTCCAGCAAATCTTGGCATCAAAGTTCTAAAGCTATTTAGTATGCACAAGAGTAGCGAACCCATCACCATCGGGCTAAACCTACCGTCATCAGCCCTTGGTGCTAAAGACCTTATTAAGATTGAAAATGTATACTTAACAGGAAAACAAGCCAGCCAGTTAGCTTTGTACGCACCGATGGCTACCGTTAATCAAATAGAAGATTACAAGGTTGTAAGTAAACTCAATCTAACGTTACCAAATAGTATTGAAAGTGTTTTTGAATGCCCAAATAGCAACTGTATCTCGCACGGCGAACCCGTAGAAAGTAGCTTTCGTGTTCAGAAAAAACAAGAAAAGATACACCTAAAATGCCACTACTGTGAAAAAGTATTCTCACGCGAAATCATGTCAGAAGTTCGCTAACGATACCCTCGCTAGTCTGCAGCAGACTTACTCACCTAACTTATGGATATTTATTCTAATTTCTGGATAAATATCCTTTAAATTCATAATATTAGCAATATAAAAAGTACATCAAGTGGTTTTTTATTTGGGAAGCACTTCACAGAGCACCCGTATTTTTGGTGTTAAGCTGCCCCTGAATAAATTGACAACGTCGCCATAGAAGCGAACGGTCATAATTATAAAGCACCGACAAGGAGTACAGTGCTAAGGCTACAAGGACGATTTAATTAGTTACTACGTCACATTATTGAGGGATCCCATGAGCGAAACTCAAAAGCTTGCCACTATCGACTACAGTGAAGACAAAACGCTTACTATCGCTTGTAAACAACTGCTACAGCAACAAAGCTTCGGTACTCAAAACGAGTTGCGTGAAGCGTTAATAGATATCGGTTTTAAAGGCATCAGCCAATCAACCGTCTCTCGATTACTCTCCCAGCTTGGGGTTGTCAAAGTACAGAATGCCTGTGGTAAAAAAGTATACTGTGTAACAGTAGAAACCGCTCCTGTGCGCGTCACGTCTTCAATTTCATCTCAAATAGAATTTGTTACCCACAATCGAGATCTCGTTATAATAAAAACTCACCCAGGAAGCGCTCAACTCATCGCTCGCTTAGTAGATATTGACCCTCATACTGAAATTTTAGGTACGGTTGGCGGTAACGATACGGTTCTTATCATACCAAAGGACGTTAACAACATTGACAGTTGCGAACGTATAGTTAGAGCTCGCTTAGGCGTGCCCTATCCATAAATAATCATGTATACAAATAGGAGGTCAATCTATCTATTGACCTTGTATTTATGATAAATATAATAAAAATAGCTATTTAAATTCATTAAATTAAACTCATTAAATCCGAGTACAGTTTGTACTCGGATTTTTATTCAAAATAAATAAAAACTTATCTATACAAATAAATTAAAACTCGATTTAACAAGAGAGTTCCAAATCACACATCTATATTGACCTTAATCAATAAATCATCTAATAAACAATTTACATCACTCATCAAATAAGATGAATAAAATTCCTTTTAAATATATAGAAACCTATACAAAAAGCGTTCAGCCTAACCAAAAAAAATAAACATCGAATATTAATCCTCTTAAAACACAAAAATAACCAAGGATCTTTTAAGTAAATAAATCTTGGTAAAAACAGTGCTATATTTTTGTGAAGGCCGCCAAAGTTACTCTTCCCTCTTACTTATAAAGTATATCAACCGAACTGTTCCACAGTTCCAATTAATCTAAACAATCAGATTTATAGCCTATTTATAAGCTATTTATACAATCCATAGTCGCTGATTCACTTTTATTTCTCATAGATAAGTAAAAGTAAGGAGATAGCCATGACAACCGAAACTGCACCAACCCATGAAAAGAAAAGCGGCTTTTTTGCCAACTTTAAATTTCCATCGGCTTATACAATTTTATTTGTATTAATCGCACTAGTTGCTCTAATGACTTGGATAGTGCCAGCCGGTCAATATGACCGAGAAATGAACCAAAACCTAGGTCGGGAAGTACCTATTTCAGGTACTTACAAATCCGTTGAAGGTAACCCTCAAGGAGTGTTCGATATTTTACTCGCGCCAATTGACGGTTTTTACGATCACAACTCCTACCAAGCTGCCGCTATTGATGTTTCTCTTTTCATTTTGATCATTGGTGGATTTCTTGGTTTAGTCACAAAAACGGGGGCCATCGATGCAGGAATAGAGCGTGTAACCGCCCGGTTAAAAGGGCGAGAGGAGCTTATGATCCCTATTCTCATGGCTCTATTTGCAACTGGGGGCACCGTGTATGGTATGGCCGAAGAATCCTTACCATTCTATACGTTATTAGTACCAGTCATGATGGCCGCGCGTTTCGATCCGTTAACGGCTGCAGCAACAGTGCTACTCGGAGCTGGCATCGGTACTCTCGGATCGATCATTAACCCATTTGCTACGGTTATTGCGGCCAATGCGGCAGGGATCCCTTTTACAGACGGTATCGTACTTCGCGTTGCTATTTTAGTTATTGGTTGGTTAATTTGTGTTGCCTATGTCATGCGTTATGCCCGCATGGTTCGCAGCGACCCATCCACTTCCGTCGTCTATGATCAAAGCGACGCTGATAAAGCGCATTTCCTTGGCAATCAAAATGGTGAAGCGATTGAGTTTACTACCACTAGAAAACTGATCTTAACCATTTTCGGTGCATCCTTTGTTTTCATGATTTACGGTGTCTCTATTGCAGGTTGGTGGATGGCTGAAATTTCTGCCATGTTCTTAGCCTCAACCATCGTCATTGGTTTGGTCGCTAAAATGAACGAAGAGGAGTTCACAAGTAGTTTCATTGATGGGGCTCGCGATCTATTAGGCGTTGCTTTAATCGTGGGTATCGCTCGAGGTATTGTCGTCGTAATGGATCGAGGAATGATCACCGATACGATTCTTTTCTCTGCAGAGCAAATCATCACGGGTCTATCTTCGGTTGTCTTCATCAATGTCATGTTCTTCCTTGAGGTACTGCTTTCCTTTTTGGTTCCCTCCACTTCGGGCCTTGCTGTACTAACAATGCCGATCATGGCGCCATTAGCTGATTTTGCAGGTGTGGGGCGTGACTTAGTTGTTACCGCATATCAATCGGCTTCTGGCTTAGTCAACTTAGTGACACCTACTTCCGCGGTCGTGATGGGAGGTTTGGCGATTGCTCGTGTTCCCTATATTCGCTATGTAAAATGGGTTGCACCTCTGTTAGGTATTTTGACCTTATTTTGCGTCGCCATCTTAAGCGTTGCCGCCATCATCTAAGGACTTTAAGCGACACACTAAAATAAGAGCCATACACAAAGCCGATTAGTACGACTTTCTAGTATGGCTCTATTCAAGTATCAAACTAGCGGTTCTATTTTCTCAGCGCATTCAATTTTGCCTGTGCAATTCCGTAAATGCTGTCTATTGGATACGTCCCTTCTTCACCCATTTCACCCGCACATTTACCAGTAAATATCTCAATGGCTTCTGTGACGTGTTCTATGGCCCAAATATTGAACTCACCTTTCTCAACCGCCTGCACGATGTCTTGTCTTAGCATCAAATTATGGGCATTGGATCTAGGAATGATCACGCCTTGATTGTTGTTCCTGCCTTTAATGCAGCACACATCAAAAAATCCTTCAATTTTCTCGTTCACGCCGCCGATGGGTTGTGACTCACCAAATTGATTCATTGACCCCGTTATCGCGATGTCTTGGCGGTTAGCTTGTTTTGAGTAAGCCGATACAATGGCACACACTTCAGCCATACTGGCACTGTCGCCATCAACACCACCGTAAGATTGTTCAAAAGTAATATGAGTCGATAGCGGAACCTTCGCTGTTTTACCAAACACAGATGCCAAATAAGCGGATAAAATCAACACACCTTTAGAGTGAATGCTGCCGCCTAAATCAACGTTGCGCTCGATATCGATGACTTCTCCCTCACCATAGGCCGTGGTTGCCGTAATTCGGTTAGGGGCTCCAAACATGAGATCAGAGGTACTCAATACCGACAAGGCATTAATCTGACCGATTGCTGCACCCTCGGTTTTAATTAATGTCGTGCCATTGGTAAAGCTTTCCATCACGCTGTCTTTTAACCGCCCGACTCGCATCATTTGGCTCGCCAACGCTTGATCAACATGCCCAACTCGAATCAAATTTGAGTTGGCAGCTTTCGCTACATAGTTTGATTCTCGTAGTAAATTAGCTATGTGCGCGGAATGCAAAGAGAGCTTATTGCGATCCCCTGCTTGCCTGGAGCTATGCTCAATAATTCGAGCAATGGCTTTTTTATCACAATGCAACATGCCGTTATCGTGAACAATGCTAGAAATAAAGCGTGCATAATGAAGCTCAGCTTCTTCCGTTCTTGGCATTTCATCTTCAAAATCCGCAGTCACTCTAAAAAGTTCTGCAAATTCAGCATCGTAGTGTTGCAACAATTGGTAGGTACGATAATCACCAAATAGGATGATTTTCACATCGAGAGGGATCGGCTCTGGATCAAGCGATACAGCTCCGGTTAGCGTCAGTTCTTTTTCAAGTGATGTTAAACTTAGTTGGCGCGCCCGTAAGGCTCTTTTTAACCCATCCCATACGTAAGGCTGCTCTAGCACTTTAATTGCGTCCATCAGTAACACGCCGCCATTGGCTTTATGCAAACTGCCCGGACGAATTAAAGAGAAATCGGTAAACACTGTGCCTTTAAAGGTCGCGGTTTCGGTGTATCCAAACAAAGAATGATAATTTGGATTTTCTTCCACGATGATAGGAAGGCTTTCAGATTTTTGATTGACCAACACATTAATTTTATAGCGACGCGGAAGCTTGTTCTCGAGTGATGCGGAAGAAATTTCAGCCTGTTCTCCTCCCTCTTCGAGGAAGATCTCGACATTTTCAACAATGTCTTTTTGCATATCACTCAGGTGTTTCTTCACCTCTGGATAATCCGAATAATCCTTTTTCAGAGCTTTGATAAAGTGAGCAATGACATCTAAGGTCACCTCGTTATTAAGCTTTTGGATTTTTTCAGAAAAGCCTTCTTCCCACTCCGTTAATTTACGCACCATTGTCCGAAGATCAACTTCCAATTCATCAATGGTTTTATCAAAATCCTCTTGTTCTTTGCGAGAAAGAGCCTCAAAGCTTTCTTCAGTATGAAGCTCTTCACCGTCCATTGCGACAAATTGATAATCACCCTGATTGGTTATGGTGAGGTTCACCCCTTTCTCTTTGGCATCCTTGCTAATTCTATCGAGTTCGACTTGCTGCTTTTGAGCCAATTGATTCTTTAGCTTATCAGCTCGTGCAAAATACAGCTCATTATCAAATGCTAACGGCATCGCTTTGACCAGCTTGGTCATTAGCTTTTCAATATCTTTAGCGAACTTTCCGCCCAGCCCTGCTGGCAATTTCAGTATTTTAGGGGTGCGGATTTCTTCAAAGTTTGCAACATAGCACCAATCATACAGTGCTTCCGTTGATTGACTGTGACGATTTAGGTAACGCAATATCATCGTGCGCTTGCCTAGTCCATTACGCCCTATCGCATAAATGTTATAGCCTTTCTCTTTAATAGACATCGCAAATTCAACGGCTTTTTGTGCACGTTCTTGCCCTACAATTTCGTCTATCGGGGGCAGATCTTTCGTCGATTTACATGGTAAGTTCGCGAGTTCAGCCGTGTTGTACAATTCGTTTGATGATAATGATTGAATTGTCATAGCCACCTCCTTGTCAGTTCATTCTTCTTTCTGCATCCTAAAAAGGAGTAATTACCCGTTTTAGTGCAACACCATATCTTCAGTGTAGCTAGAAATGATTTAATTTTAAGTGACTTACCCTTTAATCGTAACCAAGTGGTTAACATTCATACGATTATCGACTTTTACTACTCGAAATGAAGGGTTTGCCCTAAATTAGCGTTAGCTGAATCTTGTACTACACTTAGCGCATATAAAAATCTAATAAGGAGGTTGAATGCAACCTTTGGCTGGACGGCGGCTTGGTGAAATGGCAGATGTGCGACTCTTGCGTAAAAAGCGAACCATGATCGCTCTCTCAGTGATCGTGTTTGTGTTATTGATTCTATTTGGCACCATCAACTTACGTACTGGAGACTCCGCCCAAGCATTGATTCATTTCTCATGTGCAACCATCGTGACGGGGAATCTCATTGCCTTCTTAGCCATAAGTAAATATGGCATTGCCTCGCACGTATTGTGCATTGTCTTGTTTACGCATGCTGTCGTACTCATTCTTACAGGTGGCACTACCTCTACATCATTACATTGGATTTATCCCATTCTCGCCACCATCATTTTTGTCAGCAATCAAAGAACGGGCATGGGCATCACCGCTTGTTTTATGCTGTTTTGCACTGTCGTACTGAACATGCCCAATTTCCCTTACCTTTATGCCGACTATAGCGAATTTTCGAATACTCGTTTCCTCGCAAGCTTAGGCGCATTTTTAGTCATCTGTCATTTCTTCTCTTATCAACACGCAAAAACGCATCGCTATGTGTTAGCGCTTTACCAAGAAGGCATTGAAGATTTGGCCTATCGCGATAACTTAACAGGCCTTGCTAATCGCTGGAGTTTTGAACGCTGGTGTACAAGGAAGTTGGTAGACTTAAACGACAATCGCAATATCACCGCAGTGGTGTTCATTGATAATTTTAAACAAATCAATGATATTTATGGGCATTCCACCGGCGACAAGTTGTTACAAAGCTTCGGAAAAAGGTTGGCAAATCAGCTTCGAACCAAAAACAGAAAAGACAACAGGGACGAGTTTTCTATCGCTCGATATGCAGGCGATGAGTTCGTTATATTTTTATATGACGTACCCAATACGGTTGCCCTAGATAACATCATGAGCCGGATTTTGTCGCTGTTTAAAGACGGGTACAAGGTAGGCGAAGAGGTGAATCATATTTCATTAAGTATCGGTGTATCCATATACAAGCAAGATGCCGATGATTTATCAGAACTACTACGCTGCGCTGATAAGGCGATGTACAGCGCCAAATGTGCAGGTAAAAATAACTATGAGTATTACCATAACTCACACCCCGACGCGAAAATCAGTTCAACGTCTCTAGAAACGTCTAACCAACACAACGTGACTCCATTTAGAAAGCGCAAATAGCCGTCGTTCTTTTGTTAGCCCCACCTTCTCCGCCCCTACCGCTCTATGCCTTATGCCTTATGCCTTATGCCTTATGCCTTATGCCTTATGCCTTATGCCCCCAAAATATCAATGTCATTCAATTTATTAGAACAACTGCCTCTAGTTTTCCCGATCTCTCTTTATTATGTATTGCTTATACTGGCTCCAATAACATTCGTTCGGAGTGCACCATGAATTCAAGCAGACAAGTTCAAAAAGTTATCGCCTCTCACCCTACTTCTGACGGTGACGGCGTTCGTATTCAACGCGTCACGGGTTTCAATGATGCTCGCTACTCTCCGTTTTTAATGATCGACGAGCTAAAGTCCGATGACAGCAAGGACTACATTGGCGGCTTTCCACCTCACCCACACCGTGGTATAGAAACTCTCACCTATATGCGCCAAGGTCATTTCCAGCACCGCGACCATATGGGTAACGTAGGTCAACTTAAAAGTGGTGGCGCACAATGGATGGCAGCAGGACGCGGGGTAATTCATAGCGAAATGCCAATGATGGAAGAAGGTGGACTGCACGGGTTCCAAATTTGGATCAATCAGCCAGCTAAGAACAAAATGCAGCCAGCTCAATACCACGATTTTCAAGCCGATGTGATAACACAATGGAATAAAGAAAATCAGGGTCTATTGCGCGTAATTGCGGGAGACCTATCGGTTACGTCAAGTACCGCTCAGAAACCAGATATGCTTGGCGGTCCACTGCAAACAACAGGCGTACCGCTTTCTGTTTCCGATTGGGTTGCGAGCGCTCACGATACAATAAGCGTATCAACAATCGAGGAATACAATGCGTTTGTTTACGTATACAAGGGAAAAGTAAGGGTAGGCAATGTTGACCTAAAACAAGGCCAATTAGCTTTGCTTGATCACGCTATGCTTATTAGCTTATTGGCACACGAAGAGGCTGGGGTACTGATTTTTGTCGGCCAACCAATAGATGAGCCTATTGTCCACTACGGGCCATTTGTCATGAATACCCAGCAAGAAATTGAACAAACTATTTTGGACTATCAGTCGGGCTTATTTGATACCTACTGATTTTCCATCGAGATACCGCTCCTATAAAAATACCGCCAACAGAGATATGGCGGTATTTATACATATCGAATCTAATAGACGCCTGCGCTACTTATAGGTATTCACATAGGTAAGCAGTCGGCTGCTCTACCTTGACATCAAATGACGAATTACTTACTACGTTAAACGCCTCACCTGATGTGTACGTTACCCATTGATCGCTGCCCGCCAAACGAATGGTTAGGTCGCCTGTAATAACCGTCATTTTTCAGCGGCTTCTGTACCAAAAGTGTATTCTCCAACGGCCATAACGCCAACGCTTTTGTTATCTTCTGCTTGCGTGAAAGCCAGCGACTTTACGCTTCCTTCAAAGTACGTATTTTCTGTAATCAAAACTTCATCCTTGTGTTTATGTTGTTTTCCATTTTTACCTTTTATTTTGATTACTTGCAAACTTGTATTGGAATCTCTACGCAATTCTTGGTCAGAATATCGAACAAATATCTCGACAACGCCCTACCTGGTCGTTTTCTTCTTAAACTGGCTACTACTGCGCTTTTTAGCACTGCGACGGTTTGCTTGCTTATCCCGTTTAGCACGCTTTGGCATGCTCGTATCGTCACTTTCTAATGCCGGTTTATCGGTTACAGGAAAGCCTTCAAGCTCATTCAAAGTCAGTGATCGGCCTGTCAGCTCTCTTATTGCCTTCAGTGCATTTGCTTCACCATGGCATACCAATGAAATAGCGATACCACTTTGGCCAGCACGAGCGGTTCTTCCAACTCTATGAACATAGACTGGTGCACTAAGAGGTAAGTCAAAATTAACGACAACTGGAAGCGCATCAATATGAATGCCTCGCGCTAGAATGTCTGTTGCTATTAACACTTGAACTTGGTTCGTTTTAAACTGTTCTAACGTTTGCTCACGTGTACTTTGGTCTTTATCGCCATGTAATGCTGCCACGGTTATACCCGCTTTAGCCACTTTCTTCGCTAATGCGTCGGCATTATCACGCGCACTAATAAACACCAAAATCTGTTGCCAGTCATTCGCTTTTATCTGAGCAATTAACGCTTGTGCTTTGCTGCCTTTATTGACCAAATACAAATGTTCATTAATGGTTTCTACCACCGTATTAACAGCCTGAGCTTCTATCCTGATCGGATCATTTAGGATTGCCGAAAGCACCGTTTTTAAGTTGTCTGGCATGGTGGCAGAAAAACACATTGTTTGATATTGGCTTAGAAAAAAGCGCAGTATTTTCTGTAAATCAGGCCAAAACCCCATATCTAATAGACGATCGGCTTCATCTAACACCAACTGCTTAACATCGTTTAGTATCACGACGTCTTGGTTAAGAAAATCCAATAATCTACCGGGAGTGGCTATCACGATGTGCGGCGCTTTATTTAACTCATTCAATTGCACGGTTTGGTCCACACCACCACATAGTGTCACTATCCGAACACCAATGGTTACTGCAATAGCGTGTAAATTAGCGCTGACTTGGATTGCAAGTTCACGAGTGGGCACCACAATGACTGACTGTATTTTCTCACTAGAGCTATCAACACATTGTAACGTTGGCAGCCCAAACGCTAACGTTTTACCACTGCCCGTTTGTGCTAAAGCGAGTAAATCTTTGCCTGCTGTAGCTGCGGGAATAGCCAACTTCTGGATTTCAGTCGGGGTTTGAAACTGCGTAGAAATAGCGTCAGTTATGGCAGAGGACAGGTTAAAATCGGAAAAAGTCATCAAGTTCGCTTTGGCATTAATAAACATCAAGCGCTAGATTCTATACCCAATTTCCTTATAAATGTGGGTTTGTAGCAGAAAAATAACTGAAACTGTCATCACTATAAAAATCGATGCCTAAATGAGGATGCATGTTCAACTTCTCAAGTAGATGGACTGAGCGATTGTTTTGCGGTATCGCTACTCCATAGATACGTTCCATACGACCTTGCTTAAATGTAAAGTCTAAACACGCAAACGCCGCTTCAAAGGCAACGCCTTTGTCTTGTTCTTGAGGCACTACTGCAAACCGAATATCAAAACAAGTCGGAGAGTTGGTTTCTTCTACTCCAACGTAACCTAACTTTTTACCATCAGATTTTCGGATAATAGTGAACGTGCCAAACTCGTACTGTTGCCAATGAGCAATGCGATTCATCAGTTCCTTTCGGATCACTTCGTCTCGATAAGGTTGGCCAAATGGTAGGAACTGGGTTACTTCATCATCGGTCAGCAGTGCACAATAGAGCTCCAAATCATCCGGATTTGTCGGACGTAACATCAAGCGAGCTGTTTCAATCATTTTGCGCTTCTTATTTTATATTCAACTTATTTAGTATAGCTACTCCTACATAGCGCTATGTCAATTTTCATTCAATAAATTGTATCAAAATGTCATTATAAAGTTTAAGGATATGACAATATCACGACATTAAAACGACACTTGCACGATAGATCAAACACCTTGACTGACTTACGATAATGCACGCCCATAATAAACTGAGTGCCTTCAATGAAACCTTTTAATCTACTTTGCCTCACCTCATTACTCATGGCTTCCTCTTTCTCTTGGAGCTCCGTTCAACCACTTGAGCTAAATGCAGTTCCAAGTGATCAGCTAGCACAGTACATTGCTGACTTCAAAGAGCAAAAACAGCAACTCTGGATACGAATTCAAGGTGAGCGCTTTCCCCTTACAATCCAAACAATCGGCTAACAACAGCTGGTTGTTAGCTATGCTAATGGCTTAGTAACGATTCCATTTAGCTTTGAAGATCCCGAGCCTGGCACCAATGTGACGATTTATGAGGGACGCTTCAACCATGCCGAAAGTTTTGAATCTGAGCGCGATTTCAAACAAGCGATGCTCAGTTCAACAACGATTTGGAAGTCGAGTAATGTTTCCATCACCGAGCAAGAAAATATTGTTTACCATGGCAAGCTAGTGAATCAAAAAGGCACTGAAACCGACTTTGAAATGAGTATCAATGAGGCGCTCATTTCCGGAGGTACGAGTCAATTTAGTATTGAAGAAAACAGGGCAATTCTAACCAGTGAGTTAGGGACGAATACCTATGTTCAACTATCAAACCTGGTAGAGCGCAACCCGAATGTCGACACCATAGTGATCAAAGCAGTGAACGGTTCGCTCAACGATGAGATCAATATGCACACTGGCAACTTGCTACGAAATTCAGGTTTGAATACAACAATACCCAATAACGGTTACGCGTACTCTGGAGGCGTCGACTTATTCGCCGCGGGCGTTAACAGGCAAGTGAAAGGTAACGGCATTTTAGGCGTTCACTCTTGGTGTTGCTCACAGGGTACTACCGCAGACAAACTACCAAGAAATGATGACGCCCATCATGACCAAGTCGCCTATTTCACTAAAATGCTGGGCAAGGAGATCGGTCCTGATTTCTATTTTTACACCATTCATGCGGCTCCATTCGACGATGTTCATTCCATGACACGAATGGAAATGGCTGATTACTCGCTAATCACTAAATAGGCAATCATTTAAATTGTGCGCAATATATTTGCAATATAATCTGGCTTGAATTATAGTTTGCGCACAACTTAATAGTTAACAAGGTAAAGTGACATGTTTGCAGAGTACGACGCGACACTATGGGGTGTTTGGTTTATTATCACGATGATCATCGTGCAAGGGTTTATCGCAACACTCGCTCATCGAAAACAAACCAACATGATACCAGGCGTGTTAGATGACAAACTAGGCCACGATTCATTCGTGTTCCGCAGCCATCGTACTCACCAGAACTCACTTGAAAACATCATTCAGATGCTGGTTCCTACCGCATTAGCCATTTATGTTGGGGCAGACGCGACATGGTTAGCCGCTATCGTTTGGGTATACGCTGTTGCAAGGCTTGCTCATATGGTGCTGTATTACCTAATAGCAACGGAAACCAACCCAAGCCCTCGTAGCTATTTTTATATGATTGCATACATTGCCAACCTCGTTCTGGTCGGATTCGTTGCCACTGCGATGATGAGTTAGTTACCTCGATTAAGCTAGATCTAAAAGAGAGAACTTCTTTGCCGCACGCTCCCCTAAGCTTGCGGCTTTTTTATTTCCAATGGCATCTTATTCCTAATTCTTTATACTCCACTCATTAACGCATCAATCTAAGAACCATTACCCATTATGATCACTATCACGACTAATCATGGCGACATTGAGATCGAACTTGACCATAAAAGTGCGCCTGAAACTTGCGCCAACTTTGTACGTTATTGCAATGATGGCTTTTACAACAACACTTTGTTTCACCGCATCATAGATGGCTTTATGATCCAAGGTGGTGGCTATGAAATTCGGGACGATGGCTTTGCGATGAATATGGCAGAAAAGAAATGCCGTGCTCCAGTTTCTAATGAAGCCTTCAACGGTTTAAAAAACGTGGTGGGCTCTTTAGCAATGGCGAGAACCGACGCGCCTCACTCTGCTACAGCGCAATTTTTCATTAACCTTGCTGATAATGATTTCCTCGATCACACGGGCAAAACAAACTACGGTTGGGGTTATGCGGTGTTTGGTAAAGTTACGCTGGGAATGGATGTAGTTAATCAGATTGGGAAGATTGCAACCTGCACCCGATTTGGGCATGAAGACATGCCGGTCTCTGATGTAATCATTGAAAAAGTAACAATGAAGTAGCCTTTAGCCAAAACCTGCTAACTAGCAACGAATGCTCTAGCTACATTCCTTCAGCATGAGTTGCCAGTCATCCTCGGTCACCCAATTTTTGTAGACTCGAATGCGATAGTATCCATTATTGGCGGTTAAGGACGTAATACGGATACAAGGCTGACTAAATATCGGCGTTTTTTTCTTAACGCCGCAGGAATTCCGTGTAGGTAGATTTCGTCGCCGTCGGTTGCTAAGTGGCTTTTTTTCGGTTTTTTGGGAGACAAATGTTGAAATACTAACCCGAACACTATGGTGGCATATGTTAGGTAGACATGATCATTTGAAAAAGAGACCAGAAAAGCGACTAACGCTATCGCGCCACCGATCAATGAAGACGTACTCAAGTCAAAATAATACGGTTTGTTATCAACAAAGTGTATCTTTTTCATTACCCCTCCAGTCACGGTAAGCGGTTATTCTATACGTTTCATTACGTCGCTCACTGCCGCAGTGACGAAAATTGCGAAAGAGTTCAAACTCACACCAACAAACCTTCAGTAAAGCGCCTCTATTTTGATAGCCAATACCTATCAATGAAATAGCATTAACCCATTTTCACAAATAAGAATAATTATCGATAATAACCACATCACCCAGATGAACCGCGTTAGGATAATACGATGATCAAGACAGCCACTTTTGCAGCAATCCACTTCACCATTGCAACCTTGGTCGCATTTACCTTAACGGACGACTTCCTTTTGGGTAGCTTAATCGCCATGATTGAGCCTTCCGTCAATACCGGTGCGTTCTACTTGCATGAAAAAGTCTGGCAAAAAGTCGGCTTCTTAAAGCGTCGCGAATCCATGACCCAACTAAAAACCGCTAGCTTCGCCGTCATTCATTTTGGTGTCGCCTTTAGCGTAACGTACACATTAACCGGTGACGCATTCATCGGCGGCTTAATGGCAACCATAGAACCAACCATCAACTCCATCGCTTACTTCTACCACGAGAAAGTGTGGCTACGCCAAACCCACCCCCCAATAGCCGCATAAAAACTTTAGAACTTCGGACATACACCTAACGCCTTGAAAAACGCATAAAAGATACAAAGACACTGGACACACACCTAAACATGAAGTTCATGCTATAGCCGTCTGTAATTCATCATCGATGGTTCAATTAGGTATGGTTTGGACAGAAAAAGAAGGCTGAATACGTTATTTTACCTAAAATTCAACATAGAATTAGGCTCAGAACAAACGCAGATGGCCAACTTGTCGCTGGCGTTATGTTTTAAATGAGTAACTCAAGCGTCATTTGCCTATTCAAGCGGGTAATAGTGAATTCTGGATTTACCTAAGGCTTTTTTTGCTTGCTCAAGGCCAATGGGCGACCCAATTGCGGTGGATCGTTTTCTTTCAAGAGTCGTACACACATCTAACCAACTCTGTTGATTGAAGTTAAGTCGTTCTAGAATCGGTGGGAAATCGTCTGCCATTGATGCCTTATCCACTCGAAATTGCCTTGCGGTCCATTCTACTAATTCGATGTAGTCGATTAATCGAAAAGGTATTCCAGCACTCTGATTTTGGGCTGAATTACCGATGAATGGATGCAAACAAGTGGCTGTTTCCTGATTATCATCAAGTGCCTTTAGTCTGGCTTGTATGGAGGTAAAATCTGATTTTTCCGGGCATGGAGCCACGCCAGCACGTACGGGGTTTAGATCGACGTATGCCATCGCAGCGGCTAGCGCTTTTTCATCAAGCAATGCCTGGCTTTTAAATCGGCTTTCCCAAAAATGCCCCGTACACTCATCTTCCTGATTGGCGCGGCAGGCTATATCGTAGTTCAACTCTTTCATGAACCAACTTAATGACCACAACCTCTCTCGCCAAACTTCAATGATTTCCATGCACTTATCTTCCTCAGCTTGTGTCTTTAGCTCCTGACTCAACCAACGCTGAATCAATACGGGCAATTTATGTTCATGACTCCAACGCTCAACCACCTCGGACGCAGATAACTCTAGGGCCTTATCGCGATTGATGTGCAGCACCAAATGATAATGGTTACTCATCACCGCATAAGCGCAAACATCGACACAATAAGTACGAGTGAGAGATTGAATTTTATGCTCAATCCAGTCTCGACGGTGCTCGTAACTTTTATTCGTTGACCTGTCTTCACCGCATAAGAAGCTTTGCCTCACGCATCTTGAGACACAGTGATAATAAGGAGTCGCATCGACGGAGATGAGCTGTTTTCTTGCCGTGGCCATAAAGGTATCCAATGAATGTTTTGTATAAGATAGCAGTTGTGATCAGCAGGAAAAGTGGGATGGCTGGAATTGAGGTTTTGCTAACGTAACGTCAGTCGTTTGGTCATACTATTTGGTGTGTGTCCCGAGTAGAGGGAGTTGAGGGACGTTGCACTACCAATATACTTGGTAACTGATAATATTCGTGTATTAACACGTTTAATCATTTGGAAAATAATGCAAGAAATCTACTTGGCTGGCGGGTGTCTTTGGGGGGTGCAAGAGTATCTACGTCATCTTCCGGGGGTTAGCTCTACAGAAGCAGGCCGTGCGAATGGCACCGAGCAAACGACGCAGTGCCAATACGATGGATACACAGAGTGTGTGCGTACCCGTTTTGATCCTGCACTGGTATCTGTAGAGCAACTGCTTGAGTTCTTATTTGAGATTATCGACCCATACAGTAAAAACAAACAAGGGGACGATGTCGGCACTAAGTACCGCACAGGTGTCTATAGCGAGCATGAAAACCATTTGGCTATTGCCAACCGTTTTATTCAAGGCAGGGATGATGCCGAAAAGATCATGGTCGAAGTGCTTCCGTTATCCAACTATGTACCAAGCGACGACGAGCACCAAGACAGGCTAACCCGCTGCCCAGATGATTACTGCCATATTCCGCAAAGTGTCCTACATAAATACAAGCAATAACCATTAGATAACTACCACTGCTACTAACGTAAAGGAATTACTAACATGACCCGCCTGTCTTTTATTAAAGCAAACCCTAGCTCTGTTGATGAACTGATGTCATTACGAGTCAAGGATTCACAGCAACACTTGATTACAAACAACGAAAAGTGGCTAGTTCAAACGCTTATCCATAGTGAGAGCCTAACATTCGGTATCTACCACCAGCAAACAGCCGTTGGACTGGTCACTCTTCTCGATCCGCGCACAACTCAACAAGACACGGATCACTTTCAACCGAATTGCCTCTACGTATGGCGACTGATGATCGATCAACACCATCAAGGTGGAAGCTTTGGTATTCAAGCACTTAACTTTTGTAAAGAAATGGCGCAATTGTTGGGCCTAAACGGCGTCACCTTAACAACCATGGATACTGAAAAAGGCAACGCTCTGGAGTTTTACCTGTCCCATGGCTTCCAGCCCACAGGGCGTAGGCTTGACGGCGAAATTGAATTGCAGTGGACGATTTAACAGCCCCTAAGCGTCCTATCATTAGAGGCATGAAAGGTGACACATGCAGAAAAGCCAGCCATAGGGGGAATGGGCTGGCTTGATCTTATTGAGCAGGCTTTACATTATCTACGGTTGATCATACGTTTGAATTGGTGACGACGGCCACGTAGGGTCACCCCTAATCGCATGATGTTTTCTGGTGGCGCGATGCCGCTGTAACCGCCATCACCGATATGCACAATATCGGCCCCGGCGGCTTTAGACGCCATTGCCACTTGTTCAATGTAAGACTCCGTCGCCCCTTCTTGAGATGTACCAATCGCTAGCATGCCCAGCATGCCACTCGCGTGCACTGCCGACATCATTTCTTTCGCGGTATCGGCACACACACCCGGAGTGGTATACGGTGCCGGGAACATCATGATGTCTGCGCCCGCTTCAGCAAATCCAGGAACAATACTCAGGTTATAGTCGTTACCGACGCCACCGGCATGCATTTTCCCGGCGACTACGATGATGTCTTTTGACACGCTTCGAACTAAGCCAATGGCATCAAGAATCGTCTCTTGGGTTACACAGTTACCCGGATTTCCTGTTAGCATGACGTAATCAAGCCCAAGTTCTACCGCCTTTTCAACCGTTTCTTTAGTTACGGTTCTGCCGATATCCACGTTGCCAACACCCGTTGGAATTGGCTCTAAGTTGCATCCGATTAATCGGCCTGTTAACTTTTTAACCTCTTCAATAGACAGGTATTCGTCGGAAATTTCTGACAACACTTTGATTTGTGGATTCATTACATCCAAGCAATTGAGTGTGATCATATCTGCACCGAAAGCGGCCGCAATTTCAGGACCAGAAACAAGGTCGATTGGTGGTGTAATTGACACCACATTTTCGACCATAATGGTACGGCCTTCAGAGTTACGAATGCTCGTTACTATTTGCTCTCGTGACGCAACGCGAACGTCTTCCGACGTGTAATCAAATATGCGCTTCTTCATGGGCCTTGCTCCTTTGCAACTGATAATGAATAGCAACAATTTCTTCTGCTAACTCACGACACAACATCGTTGTCATAATATGATCTTGAATATGAGTCAGGATTAACGTCATGGTGACCTTACCTGCCCCTTCATCAAACCCGATCAATGAGGTTTGCGATTTATGTACTTGAACCAGCGCAGCATCTCCTGATTTAAGCAGAGCCTCCGCTTCGGTGAATTTGCCTTTTCTTGCTACTCGCATTGCTTCCATAAAAGCAGAACGAGCCTCACCAACCTGACACAGTAACGTCATCAAGAATTCTTCAGATATGTCTGATTCGCTGTTAATTTCGAACTGCATCTAAGTCGCCTCCGTTAACCGTGGTAGTCGTGCTTGGTGCTTTCTCTTCCATCGCTTTCTCCTCAGCTAGTAGCTGCCTTTCATGTACTTTAAGGAAAGGATAGAAAACAATGGAACTCACAATGATGCTGCTTAAAACAACCAGTGCTGCTGTGCCTGAGTTGGTCGCGATGATGGCACCAATTGGCGCTGGCATCGTCCAAGGTGGAATCGCGATGATCTTAGCGAGGAAGCCTGTTTTGAATGCCATCCACACAATAGCGGTATTCAAGGTTGGAGCGAGCATCCATGGAATGAAGTAGATAGGGTTCATGACAATTGGCGTACCGAAAATCACAGGCTCGTTGATATTAAACGTACCAGGAACAATCGACATTTTACCAATGGTTCTAAGTTGAGTGGCTTTAGAACGTATCATTAAGACAACTAAGCCCCACGTACCACCCGCCCCACCAACGAAGATGAAGAAGTCCATCACTGGGTTAATAAAGATAGCCGGAAGCGGCTCGCCTGCAGCTAACGCATCTTGGTTAAGACCAAGGTTGATCAATAGCATTGGACCAATAATACCGCCCACAACTGAACCACCGTGAATACCACTAAACCAAAGCATTTGAACCAAGAGAACCGCAATCAAACACGCAATGAAACTGTCAGAAGCAAGAACAAGTGGCTGGAACAACTGCATGATAGCCGACGGAATTTTCATCCCATATTGCTCAAGATACACGTTCATAGACATCACAATGATGGAAATGACCACGATAGGAATTAACAAGTCGAAAGAAGCCGAAATTTTTGGTGGTACAGCGGCTGGCATTTTGATTCGAATGTTGTATTTAATGAGTAAACGCTGCATTTCTGGGACAAATAAACCACAAATAATCGCAGTAAACGCTCCCGTACCCCCTAGGAATGCACCGGGTAATACGCCTCCGATATCGACGTTCACCATGGGTGCCGCTGCAAGTAAAAATGCAAACATCGACAGCATCCCGGTGTTCATCGGGCGCAGTTTGTACGCTTCAGCCAAACTAAAACCAATACCGAACGACGCGTACAAGGCGAATATACCCATGCTCAGTTGGAATGGGGTCATAATATTGTCGTGGCCGATTGCTGCAATCAACCCATGCCAGCCGTCGAAAAAGAAATTGCCTTCAGAAGGTGGGAACGCCAGCACTAGCAGCATAGAACCAACAATCAAAAATGGCATCGTTGATACAAATCCATCTTTAATCGCATTGACATGTTTCTGCGCCGAGATTTTACCTGCAACGGGAGCCACGACATTTTCTACAAAACTTAATACCTTATCAAAAATAGCCATTGTACTAACTCTCCACTGTTGTCTGTGCTGGGTACAATTCCATTGCTTGCGCCAAGACTGCGTCACCTTTTAATAGCCCGTAATCCATCATGTTGATCAGCCCGCACCCTTTACCTAATTGTGTTGCGGTTTTCTTGAATTCTTCATATTTGAATTTAACCTGTGGCGCCACTAAGCAGACATCGCTCCACTGAATGCACTCATCAAATTCAGCAATTGAATGAGCTGAAATTTCACAACTCACTCCTTTTTCCTTCGCTGCTTGCTCCATTTTGGTCACGAGCATGCTTGTCGACATTCCAGCGGCACAACATAAAAATATTTTCATTGTTCCTCTCCTTAGGTTTCTTTCCTACACTGAGAATAAAAAATGTAACCGGTTTCGGTAACCGGTTACATATATACCCCAACAATCACCACGTCGATCAATATTCATACAGCTTATGCTAGCGAGATCTAATTTTTAGTCGAGAATTAACTATGAAGAGTGATATAGGTCTATTGATAGAAACAACAGAAAGTTCCGAGATAAAGACATTACGAACGTATAACGGTGAGATTTAGGTAATATAAGTGACATAAAACTAGAGGGATAGTCTGCGAGTTATTACCGACAAGAACTCGGAAATCAGTTAAATGCTCACGATTAGGAGTGAGCACTTTTTAAGCATTATTGTTTAGCAGACTTGGTCGAGTCTCTAAGCACTAAATGACCACGCATCATTTCAGACTCAAATTCCAAAGTTCCGATGACTAACTGCTGAGCCACTTCCATTGCTCTCGCCATAATGGCTTGAATAGGTAGATCGATGGTGGTTAGGGACGGCGTAACAAACGCACTGCATGGATCGTTATCGATACTGACGATCGATACCTGCTCTGGCACGTTAACTCCCCTTTCGGTAAACGCTTTAATACAACCAACGGCAATGTCATCTGAAGCCGCCAAAATAGCACTGCCATATTGGCCACTATTTAACAGTTTCTGACCCGCCGCATAGCCTTCGATAAATCCAAACGGGCAATAACAATGACGAGATACTAAGCCTTGATCAGCCTGCGTTAATACGGCTTGCTCAAAACCTTCAGCACGGGAAATAGATGTCGGTGTTTTCGGCTCAGGTCCAACATACGTAATGTCACGGTGACCCAAAGCAATTAAGTGCTCCAACGCCATTTCAACAGCATGCTTTTGATCAAAAGCAATGGAATAGCCTGCTTCCTCTGGTAGCCTTCGTCCAACATTTACCAAAGGGATGTCGATCGACTTATTCAATGCGATGACCTGTTCACCTGATAGCATTCTGCTATATAGAACAATCACATCACATTTTTTTTCAACTAAGGAATGAACCGCCTCAAGTTCACTTTCGGCTTGGTTATGGCCATCAGCAATCAATAGCTGCTTACCCATTTTATCCGCGCTAACTGACGCTTGCTTGAGTAAGATACCAAAGTAACTGCCCGTAAAATCCGACAGTACCAAACCAATGCTATTACCGCTTTTTGTTGCCAATGCTTGTGCGACTGAACTCGGCTTATAATTAAGCTCTTTCATCACAGCAGTAACAAGCGCTCGTGTGCTCTCTTTGACTTGTCCTGTCCCATTAATTACACGCGAAACCGTTGCTTTGGAAACGCCCGCCATACGGGATACATCAGAAATTGTCGCCATCCATGCCTCTTAAGACCATAAACTACTGTTTAAATGGAAAGATAACAGAAAATCGATGTTTTAGAATATGGTTTATTGGCAATACGAGATAACAGTGTAATTAATACGCCTTTCCGCCAAGATCATGCTCTGTTAGAAACCTCTATTCTTCCAAAACTGGCCTTCGTCGCGGGCCACCACTTTAAACGTTTTCTCAGCGATCACGTTACCTTGCATTTCCAATACCATGTGCCATTCACCTAGGTTACTTTCTAGGCCATCTACTGGGTGCAAAAGTTGGATAGTGTCGCCGAGATAAAATGTCCAGTCGTTACTACCCACGTGCTCTTCACCATCAAATGGGGCAAGTACTTTGCCTTTTTTATTGATAATACCAGGATGAGTGATGCAATATTTCATGCGTTCACCTTTGGCTTTCTTAATATTTACAGTAAAACCAAATTCCACCTCTTCTTGTGCAACGATAGTCGTGGTGAATTCTTGGATTTTAGGCAGAGCTTTGGTACGAGAATCCCACGTGTTGTAGATCCCATACGAAATCATTTGAATCTGAGCAGAGCGTTTAGCCATGGTATGAAAAAGTCCGACATGTTGAAAATAAAACAAAGCACTCTAATGGTAGCGCGAATTTATACGACGCTCTAGCGCTATCGGGCTCAACCGCTTAAGCATTTGGTGCTGCAATAAAAAAGGCGAGCCATCATCAATGGCTCGCCTTTTTTGCTACTCATGATAGCTATTGGCGCTAAAACATGAGCACGAGAAGCTTGGTGCTATTCCGCGTTATCTTCGCCTTGAAATGCCGCTGCGATTCTTTTTAGCTCTTCTTGCTCTTTTAAGTTCGCTTCATCTTGCAGCGCGGCTTTTCTCTCTTTAAGGCTGCGACGCTCAGATTTAGTCAGGAACTTAACCGCTTTTTTATTTGCTAGCGCGTATGCCACGACATCTTCGCCCTTTTCTCTGCGCTCATTCACACGCTGAGAAAAACGTTCTTCATCTCTCGCTTTGCGCTCTGCAGCAGTTAACTTGCTCATATTTGTATCCTCATTAAATCATTATGGTCGAGGTTCACTACGCTCAATCAAACAGTGAGATTTGTAGTTCGTCCATATAGCAGAACGCGGCATATTAGCACAATAGTGACTTCTCTCTATATGGAATCGCCCTAAATCGACGTAATCTGTTTAACCCTAGTGACATTTGCTCTTAGGTGTACAATCTTTGAACCAATCTGCAAATTCTAAGGCCTAGTCTTGTATCTAAAAAAGAATGACATCAACCTGTAATTTGAAACGAGATAAACCGTAATTCACTGCACGTATCTCACCATCCTTAAGCGATGGCTTATAACACTTCAGGGATTCACCATGATAAAAATGCTGGTATGCGACTTCGATGGCACGCTCGATGGAGGATCTTCGTCTGGGGTAGAACAATTTACTGATTACTTGAATGAACACTCTGACTTAAGCTTTGTCATTGCGACAGGACGAACTCTCCCCCTAATTAAACAAGGGCTCGCTGGCAATAACTATCCGTTACCACGTACCATTATTAGTGACGTGGGCACACAAATTCATCACGGCCACGAGCTAACAACGGATTCCGAGTGGCAAAAAAATCTACACGCTAGCTGGAACAAACCCGCGGTACATAATGCGCTTCGCAACTTACGTTACCTTGGTGATTGTAACCCCAATCATCAAGGCCCCTATAAGTGCACTTTTGAGGGGAAGCTTGATAAGAAACAATATGACGAAATCGTCGCGATCCTACAGCAACACGGTGTGACCGTTGATCTCACTTATTCCCACGATTGGTATCTAGATGTCACACCGGAAGGCATCAACAAAGCCAGTGCCATTCATCATCTAATGGCTAAGAACAATTTGACAGCCAATGAAGTCTGCGTTGCCGGAGATTCCGCAAACGACACTGCCATGTTAACCATCTGCGGTATCAATTCCATTTTGGTCGCCAATCACTACAAGGAAGTGGCTCACTTATCTAAGTTGGAAAATGTTTACACCAGTAAAGCAACTCACGCGCAAGGCGTGTTGGAAGGGTTAAAGTTCTGGCAAGCATTTCAGGGCAATACTTAATGCGCGGTATCTGTGATTGGTGCCGTATCGCAACATATTGATCAAAAAAGGCGCTCGATACTTCGAGCGCCTTTCTATTTTCGTACAAATTGCCATACCCATTTAACAATTCGTACGTCCTTAAGTAAAAGACCTAGTCCGAGAAAACCGGGCCTCTTACTGAGCAGCTATCACACTGCTCTGCTCCCAACTGTTCGTTTATGCCAGTATATTTTGGAATATAATCAGTGACACCATGCCACTCACAACTACCCATACAAGATCAAAACGTAAGCTAACTATCGTACACACAATTGCGGCCAACACTTTCGGGTTATCAAGATTGAATGCCAGATCAGTGCCGGTACCCAACACTTCAACAGCGATGATCGCAGGTAACACCGTGATAGGAACGAAACGCAAAGTACGTTTTACTCGTTCAGACATCTCGAACGAACCGGCCATACCGATTACCGAAAAACGAATAACAAAAGTAATGGCTGCCATACCAAGTGTAAGAATGATGAATGTTGAATAATCCATAGTATTAGGCCTCGTTATTTGCGGTTGGCAGTGCAACGTGCACTTGTTCGGTTAATGTCTCTTCTTGTTTTTCCTGAGCTTGTGATTTTTTTATCAGCGCTTCAGCTTCCTCACGTTCAGTCGCGAGATCCATCTGATAACCAGCAAAAACACCAATCGCGGCGGCAATGACTAAACCTAATGAATGCGGAAGGCCAGACAAAAGAATGCCTGATACGGTTGCCACAACGGCTGCGATAATACACTCACGACTTTTTACCTGAGGAATAACAATCGCTATAAATGCTGCAACCATCGCAAACTCTAAGCCATAGTTGGCAATATCAGGGAATGAACTTCCCACCAAAGCACCTAGCAAATTCGCAATTACCCAGTTAGCCCAGAAGCCGCCCATTGCAGCAAGATAAAACCAATGACGGCCTTCTTTTTCTTCTCTCACCTCAGTAATTGTTGCGGCGTAAACTTCGTCAGTTAAGCCATAAGACATCAGCATACGGATATGGAGGGGATATTCTTTTGCATGCTCAGATAAAGAAGCACTGTATAAAATGTGACGAAGATTAATAATGAATGTCGTCAACATGATAACGGCCATACTCGCGCCAGACTGAAAAAGACCCAGCGCCACCATTTGTGCAGATCCGGCGAAAACAGTAAACGCCCACAGCGTACTTTGAAAGACATCCATGCCAGCTTGAATACTTACCGCTCCAACTATAAAAGAAAAAGGGAAAGCGCCAATACACAACGGAGCAATTACCTTAAAGCCCGCACTCATCAGTTGTTTCTTCATACCAATCAACCCATAGGTTTATGTCAAATTATTTTATGAATGCAACTTTATTTGATATCGCAACTTTTGCAAGTAATTTTAACTGCAAATTAATTTGATCACGCATCCAGATCAATTTTAGCGCTATTAACCTCACAAAATAGGCACGAATTGTGACTTTCGTCACGTTTAATGTAATACTAAGTTTTCTTTATGCAATTATTTTTGCATTATTGTTTGCAAGATAATTTGCACAATAACCTTCAAGGCTCCACAACAAATCTTTGAAGATTAAAACAAACATTAAAGGTAGAACCTATGAAAACTGTAGTTACTTCTCCGTCAGCTCCTGCTGCTATTGGTCCTTACTCTCACGGTACTGAATTCAACGGCATGATCTTTACATCAGGTCAACTTCCGGTTGATAGCGCAACAGGTAAAGTAGTTGAAGGTGGCATCACCGAGCAAAGCGTTCAGTCTCTTAAGAACTTAGTGAGTGTTCTAGAAGCAGGTGGTGGTAACGCAGAAACAGTCCTAAAAACGACCTGTTACTTAGCGAACATCTCTGATTTCGCCGCCTTCAACGCCGTTTACGCAGATCTATTCAAAACAGACTGCCCAGCACGTAGCTGCTTTGCAGTAAAAGACTTGCCATTAGGCGTTCTTGTCGAAGTTGAAGCTATCGCTCACAAAAAATAAGGGTCTGTTATGAAAGCTCAATGGAAACAATATATCGACATCATTAACTCAGTCGTTAAACCTGCTCTTGGCTGTACTGAGCCAATTTCAGCTGCATACGCAAGCAGTGCTGTAGCTCAAATGCTGGGTGGCGCGCCAGAAACTCTGAAAGTCTTTGTATCAGACAACCTGTACAAAAACTCAATGGGTGTTTTTGTTCCTGGTACTGGCAAAATTGGCCTTCCAATTGCTGCTGCGTCTGGTGCTGTTGCGGGTGATTTCGAGGCTGGCCTTGAAGTACTAGCTAAAATCAATGCAGATGACGTAACTAAAGCTCAAGCAATGATCGATGCTGGTAATGTTGAAGTATCTCGTGAAAAAACAGACGAGTTCATTTTCTGCCGAGCGATCGCAACCCTTGGTGACAACACCGCAGAAATCACGATCAGCGGTGGCCATACTCGCATCGTTGAGAAGAAATTAAACGGTGAAATCACATTCGCGACAGACGAAGCGACAGCTTGTGGCTCAACGGCTTCAATTTGTGAAGGTGTTGATATAAGCATTCAAGGTATTTACGAGTTCGCGACTCAAGCCGATTTTGCCGACATCGAATTTATCCTACAAGCTCGTGATCTTAATGTCGCACTTTCACAAGAAGGCCTAGACAATAAATACGGTTTGGAAATTGGCCGTACAATGGGAAGCAGCATGGCTGAAGGCCTAATGAGCCCTAGCCTTTCTGCGGATATCCTTATGTACACTTCTGCCGCTTCAGATGCTCGTATGGGTGGTGCGACACTACCGGCAATGAGCAACTATGGCAGCGGTAACCAAGGTATCGCGGCAACAATCCCAGTGGTAAAAACAGCTGAATTTGTTAAAGCTGACGATGAAAAATTGGCTCGTGCGCTGATTCTTAGCCATCTAGGCGCTGTTTACATCAAATCTCACTACCCACCTCTTTGTGCATTCTGTGGTAACACAGCGACAAGTTCAGCGGCGTCTATGGCGATGGTTTACTTGAAAGGCGGAAGTTTTGAGCAATCTTGTTCTGCTATTAAAAATGTACTAAGCGATACTTCGGGAATGGTGTGTGACGGTGCAAAATCTACCTGTGCGATGAAAGTCGGTAGTTCATCACAAGCCGCAATGAAAGGCATGCTCTTAGCTCTAAACAATCAGTCTATCGATGACCAAGGTGTTATTGCTAACGATGTTGAAAAAACCATACGTAATATCGGCCGAATGGTCAGTACTGGTATGGCAATTACCGACAAAGAAATCATTGATATCATGTCCTCTTAAGGTGCATAATCGCTACTTCATTATTGGAGTAGCGTTTTTCATTCTATGTCTAACGTTCTTTCATTTACTAATAAACAGGCCAAGAGGAAGCTTTCATGCTCGTCACATTATCGTTAAGTGATAAATTGATTTTGCAGGCTACGTTTAATGTCGTAGATGGAATTGCTGCTATGTACGGAAATCATACCGAAGTTGTATTACACAGTTTAGACATTGATAACCCGTCTATTATTAAAATCGCCAATGGTCACGTGACCGATCGCGATATTGGTGCCCCGATCACTAATTTAGCCCTCGAAAAGCTGAAAACGGGTATCGACGTTTCTGAACCGTACTTCAGTAAAGGGCCACAAGGCAAACTTCTGCGTTCGGTAACCACACTGATCCGCAATGACATCGGTAAAGCGATTGGACTCCTTTGTATCAACTCGAATATGGATGCCCCTATCCATTCGCTGTTTAGCAGTATGGTTCCTAATAGCAATTCTATTTCCAATACGATGACGTCCCCTGAAACTTTTTCTAAAAGCCCGGACGAAATGCTAAACGACACCATTGCTAAGATCAGAAAAGAAGCCATGATGGACCAAGGTATTTCGCCATCAAAAAGAAATAGAATTATTGTAGAAAAGCTCTATGACAACGGCACGTTTAATATTAAAGATGCCATTGTAACAACGGCCACTAATTTGCAAGTATCTAGAGATACCGTATACCGTTACGTGCGAGAGATTAAGAGTGAGCAACAGGCTCGATCTGAAGAGTCAAAATCTGCGATGGCGTAATTCTCGTGGATTCAAAGATTTCTATAGTAAGCAGGCATCAGCCTGCTTTTTCTCTATTTGCCAAGTCGCCTTCTATTCGCACTTATTCAGTTACAGTAAAACTGAATAAGTGATACCTAATTGCGCCAAATAATAGGTCACCATAAGGAATACCTGCTTAACCTGACTTGGCTGCTTAAAACGATGAAAAGCCAACGTCAAATCCGAAACCAAAAAAATCAATGCTCCTGAAAATGCCACGATACTCATCATACTAGGGACGGTCAAATACAGCTCTCCAGCCGCCCAAGCCATTTGAATAATAACCAGCATATACACAGTGACGGGGATTAACATTGCATTTAAATACGGCAGTAAAATCAAGACGATCATGATTCCAGCTGAAAACAACACCGCAGGCAACCACCAAACCATGTCCCCTTCAACGAGCATCCAAAATGCTCCGCTATAAAAAAGATGTGCCATTAAAAATGCCACTAACCCAGGTATAAACTTATCTCTAGGCTGCATTAAAAACACATCACCAATGGCAGACATCACTAACCCGCTAACAATAAGCCACGCGTAGCGAGTCAAGCCAACATCGGGGGCAGAGTTCAGAAAAATCGCCACCATCATGAGCACGATAGGTATGGGTTTAAATAAGTAGTACCGCCAATTAGGTGCGTGGGAAATAGCGGAAATATGTAACGCTCCGCTAATCACGATGGCAAGTAATAGTGCGTTATTCATCCATGTCATCATCATGATGTGCGATAAGCTCTTCATACGATTTTAACGCATGAAATTTCTCTACAACGTTTTGATAAACATGTGGATCGTTGCTTTTATGTAAGCCTGTATCTACTGCTGCCATATCGGAGGAAGGCACCATCAGAGCTCTTAGCTCTACCTCTGGTGCTTTCCAATACGCAAGGGCTAAAATCAGTACGAATAGCGGAAGCCCTAGATACAATGGGTGAACGAGAAGACCAAAAAAAGAAAAAACCAATGCCACGACAAGTGAGCGCTTCACTTTATCCAGCGCCGTGTAGTTTTTGACATACAGTCGGTCCATTTTCGCAATTGCAATAACGGAATCGCCTACTTTTAAACCTGACGAGGTCATATGAGGAGCTTCAACTTTTTTGAACATCTGAACTAACTATTCCTTTAGCGCTGGTAAGTACGAAGATAAATAAAATTATCATATAAGTTCATCATCTTATGTGCTCAAATCGACAAAGTTACCAGCTAAATCGTGTTTGAGCGGTTGTTAGCTAGGCAAAACGAGAATCCCCAAAGGTTCGAGAAGTTGCTCTTGCTGCCATTCGCATATTTTAACCCCTTCCAGTGATACTCTTCGTATATCGAGCCCGTTCAGCTCTACGTGGGTCAAATCACTGTTCTCAAGACGGAACGTCCCCCAACTCTCTGGGGAAAACTCACCTCGAGATAAATCTGATCCCCTAAATGACGCATTATCTAAATTTGCCCCATTCCACCTGTTTTCAAATAGATCGCACTTTTCGATGCAGGCCATTTCGAAATTGGTGTATGACAAATTACAACCCGTAATATAAGCCGAACAAAAGTACACTTGGTGACTGACTCGATTAGCAAAGTTGGCTTTCATAAAATTTGCCCCCTTTAAATCACACCCGCGAAACTCAACCCCAAAGCAATTCGCACCAACAAAGTAGCTCATTGATAAACGGCAATCTTTAAAGCTCGCGTCTTTAAGGTTTGCGAACTCAAAATTACAGCCTTCAATAGCGCCACTTTCAATGAACCGACAATCTATGAACTGCGCTTCGCGAAGATCGGCACGACTAAAATCGCAATTATAAAAAGCACAGTTTTCGAATCTAGCAAATTGCAGATCTTGGTGAGAAAAAGTCTGTCCTTCGAATGTTTTTGCACTATGGTCCATGGTTTTCCTTAAATGTTGATTCCGGCCTCTATTAGGTGAAGCCTTAATTTCTGATAGGCTAACATCTCAAGACCTTGTTTTCCCACAAAAACAAAACCTTAAAAACCAACAACTTAAAAACCCTCAAAATAGCCATTTCTACCCCCTAAATGGCCACGCTAACACAGTTGATTTTCAACATTCGAATGCGGGTGATAGAAAAATAGTTTAAGAGCGTAAGGGAGAGCACAGAAAGGGAGGTGGTTTGAAAAGCTATAGCGTTCAAAGCTCGCAGGACACGAGCTTCATATTGTTCATTTATGAGAAGGTTGACGCTCAGCTAGGGGTTTGTATTTTCTCATTCTGTTCAACTGGCTGTTCAGTTTCATCTCGTTCATCACTTTGACTCTGATCGTCGTCTTGTTCTTGGTAGTGTTTCACAACAAACGGAGTCAGCATGACTGAGGAAGGAAAAAATCGTTTCATAGCAATTACCCTCTGACGAATTCAATTGGATTTAACTATATCAACTAACTCGCTTACCAAAATAAAAAAGACCCTCAAATGAGAGTCTAATCCACTATTTTAATATGGATATTTAGGCTGTCTGTTTATGCAATTAACAACTGCTTAAGTTCGAACCAGTTTTTGACTTGAAAATGAGGTTCGATATGATCCGGTTTAGCATCGCCATCCCAATTGATCCAACAGGTTTCGACACCAGCGTTGATCCCTCCGAGTACATCAGAATGAACATTGTCGCCCACCATCAATACTTTCTGTCTATCTGGTTGCCCCATCTTAGCCAACGCAAAATCGAAAATAGCACGGTCTGGCTTTGCAACACCAATCTCTTCTGAGATGATCACATGTTGAAAATAGTCTGTCAGACCTGTTTTCTCTAGACGAATTTGTTGCAACTGAGTAAAACCGTTCGTAATAATACCCAACTGAGCTTGGTTACCGATCAAATCGAGTAGCTCTTTTACACCAGGCAGTACCTGACAAATATCGGCCATTGCCTCAAGAAACAAGCGATTTAATTCATGGGCTGTTGTACTCAACTTTTCAGCCCAAGATAGAAATCGATCTTGTTGCAATTGGCCTGCTGTAATCTCTCCATTTTGGTATTGCACCCAAAGTGGCTTATTGATGCGTTGATATTCCGAAAAGTCTTGCTCTGTAAAGGTGACACCCAACCGAGCAAACATCGTTTGTAAGCCTTTCAATGCGTCAAAGCTAAACAAGGTTTCATCTGCATCAAACAGTATCCAATCGTATTTCATCGTCGTACTCCATAAATGACACGTTAGTTTACCGCGCACACGACTAGAAAGTAAAACTCATACGACAGGAATCACTTGCTGTGTATCGGGCTCCAATCTGAAACGCCATACTTGCCAAGAATACGTCGAAGTTCACCTGATTTCCTCATTGAATCGACCTGTTTATCAAACTCATCAGCCCATTCTTGAGCTCGTGAGTCTTTCGGCGTAAAACCCACCATGGCGGGTTCCGCATCTAGGCACCCGACCTGTTTCACATTGCCTTTGAGTCCCGATTGCACAAGATAAAACTCCATCACGGCTTCGTCTTCTACCACGACATCTACTCGCTGCGCTTGAACTAGCTCTATCAAACGTGACAGGGCTTTATCATTATCACCGCTATAAACGTAAATTTGACTGTCTCGATATTGCCAGATATGTGAATCAATAACGCCATAGGTATAACCTCCTATGACACCCAAGACCACCTGCCTGAGCGACTCTGGTTGCTCATAGTGCCAACGACTGTGTTTACCTACGTAAAAACAATTTCGGATTTCACCAACGCCCTCTTTCGGGTAGATCAAATTCGGTGCATCCGAGGCTAGCAACCCCACAATCCCTGCATATTTGCCCGACTGTGTTTCCTTTATCTGACGTTTGAATGGCTTGGGTTCATATTCAATGCTATAGCCCATGTTACGAAATGCAGCATTAACAATTTCCACACTGAACCCCGGCATTTGAGCTTGAACGTTGGTTTCTCCAGCAAAGACAAATGGCCTCCAATCTTCCGTTGTAAACAGTAACGATTCAGCCTGAGAATACCCACTGGATAAAATAAGCAAGGAAGAGAGCACGAGCCTCCACCTTTTTGATTTCGACACATTTCGATGATGTCGAGACAATAACTGCAACATACAAACTCCGACCGATCACATTGAGAACATTAACTTACTGTTTTTAAAAGGCCAAGCCAAGAGGCAGCCTCTATTTATCTGGGTCTTGATTCTTGATTCTTGCTTATTGATTGCTGATTGCTGATTGCTGATTGTTGATTGTTAGTTGAACCGTCTATGCACGATTATTCCGAGTTATGCGACTCATTCCTCACATAGATAAGCAATGTAGTATCGGGCTACCACCATTGAGCCCGTTAGAGCCTCAATAATAAAACGGTTCCAAACGACGTTGAGATAGAATTGAATGCTAGGTCTCCCCCCGAGATAGCTAACATAAGTTGTGTTGCAGTCATCTCCTCTACAAAAGCAACCCTTGATTAGTAATACTAGACCACTCTTTTCTAAACGTAAAAAAGCACGCTGAAGTCTTCAGCGTGCTTTTATTCCTATCTACTTTTTAGTTAAATGTCACAGACCTTAGTCCAACTGCCATCACTTCCTGGAACTGAAGCTGTCCACCAGTTCGCTTGATACACCGTGCCTTGGTAAATGACTTTATCGCCGTTGTTGGCATGATCATTTTGTGGCAGAGCAGGATAAGTCTGCAGCCCTGTGACATCACAAGTCTCTCCCATGTTACCCCCATTATTGCCACCGTTGTTACCTCCGGAAGTAATGGTTGCAATTGGGAGGTCAGGCTGCTCAAACTTAAACGCGTAGTCCACGCCGTTCACCTTCACCGCGTAATTAGCTGGGCCTGAAATCGGTAAGTAATACACCATATCAAGCTCGTATATTCCACCAGCTGGTAACGCTTTCCATGTCGGTAAAGTGAACGCTACGCGGTGCATGGTTCCATCTAAACCACCAATATTATCAGCACGCGAATGACCTGCAGAGATCACCGTCAAGCCACCGCCGGACTGATCTTTTGCGTTGTCTGGAGCCGAAACTGGAATATCAAACTGGAATTCAGTGCCTCCTGGCAGTTCTTGTCCAGTATTGTTAGTAAAGGTGATTTTAGGATTGATTGGGTAGTTTTGATCACCAACTTTAAATCCACCAATGCTCACGCCAATATCCACCGCTTCTGTAGGTATTGGTGTCACCGCCACTTTGTTACCATATGGCGTTGCTGTGGCGAACTTGTCATAAATGGCTTTGGTCATGGTGTTACCCATATGATATTCGCCATTACCCGTTTGACAAGCCGCTTCCGTGCTATCGATGGTCGTACGGTTACCTGAAGCATCTAACACATAACAGTTGTAATCCCCAGCAAGCTCCCAGAACATGATGCCGCCAATTTCTTTATCAATAACGTAATCCGATTTCACGTTAATAGAGGCTTTATCTTCTGTTGATAGGAACACGCCTTTCTCTGCGTTCCATAGCCATGGAGCGACGGCGACGGCATCGTAATGACGAGTGTAGGTTCCAACAAGTTGATCGCTCGGATCATTAACTGGGTCGAGTTTATAAGCGGTAGCATACGAACCCCAAACTCCATTTTCTAGGTTTTTGGCATGCCACATTGGGTTTGAGCCTGCACCCATTTCGTTGCCTTTAGGATCGGTATCGTGCCACATGTTGTCGATACCCGTTGCACCGTAGCCACAGTTGTTCTTCTCTCCGACACTCAGCTTGGTTGGGTAGCGCGCCGCGCCCCCATAATCCGTTGGTTCCGCCAGTCACACCTTGCCAGCCACGAGTATAGTAAGGCACACCAATATTGATTCGCCCAGCCGGCATCGCACCACGGAAGTAATGGAACGCCCAATCTGTATTGAGATAACCGATCCCGCCATAGGCCGCCGTTCCGTATACGTTCCATTGAGCTAGCTCAGAATCTAGACCAGTGTCGTACAATGCAGCGTTATGACCCACGTGATCATTCCACGCACCGTGTAAGTCGTAAGACATGATATTGACGTAATCTAAGTACTTAGCGACTGACATGGTTTCCATACCACGTAGGAGATAAGCAGAAGAAGGCGCGGCAATGGTTAGCATGTAATGAACACCATCTTGAGCACTGGCTGCATCTAACTTCTCACGCAGCACTTTCATCAATACATTGTACGATTCCATTAGGTAAGCACGGCGAGGCTCAGAAAAAGCCACATCATCCGGATTACCAGCACCCGCCATTGATGTTGGGTATTCATAATCGATATCTAGACCATCAAACTGGTACTTTTTCATCATCGCAACAGCGGATGTTGCAAAGGTTTCAATGGCTTGATGATTAACGCTACCATCGGCGTTTGTGGTCATGGTGTAGAAGCCGCCATCGGCTACACGGGTTCCATCTGTTGCAAAGTGGCCACCCGTTTCAGCCCAGCCACCAATAGAAATGAGCGTCTTCACATCGTGCAGTTTTTTCGCGGTTGCAAGTGCACCAAAATGCCCTTTAAAGCCAAGCGTTGGATCGATGTCCACATCAGGCCACTCTTTACCCACAGCGGCATTGTTTGGATCAGTGACATCACCAACGTTTACTTTTCCATCAGAGCCGATACTCACAAACGCGTAGTTAATGTGGGTTAATTGCTCCCACGGAATGTCATTCACTAGATAAGACGATTGCGGATCATCACCCGCTCTCCAGCTGGTAAAGTAACCGATCACACGTCGAGGGTGATCAACGCCCATCATTTCACGACCATCTTGATCGTAGATGGAACAATAAGGCACATTCACACCTTCCGTTTGGTACAAACCATCAGGACGACAAGTGCTGACAACGGGCCCAGCATTTACGGTAAGGTTGCTTGTTGTAGAGTTACTGGTTGCCCCTAAGTTATCGGTGGCTTTTGCATACACGGCAAGCGTGCCACTGCGAGTGGTTGTGTAATCCAGAGTATATGGTGCGGTCGCTGCAGTACCCACCAAAGTACCAGCCACATAAAAATCCACTTTATCAACCGTGCCGTCGCTGTCTGCAGCCGTTGCCGTTAGCGTCAACATCAACACTTGCAACGGACAAGGCGACATCTACGGTAGGCGGCACATTAACCGGTCCTGTTTGAGTCACAGTAATGTTAGCGCTGCTTAAGGTACTTTCTGCACCTTGATCATCCACAGATTTAGCACTGACCGTATGAGCGCCTTCCGTAGCACTCCATGAAAATGAGTAAGGCGCAGAGGTTGCTGAGCCCACGACGACGCCAGCAACTAAGAAATCAACTTTGGCGACCGAGCCGTCTGTATCGGCGGCATTGGCGGTAAAGGTAACGGTGTCACCCACGTTAAATTCACTGTTAGCAACAGGAGACGTCAAAGACACACTTGGAGGATCATTAACGACGACACCTCCAGAACAGGTATCGACCACCTGCCATTGTGCGTAATCTCCAGAGTGAGTTGAAGGATCGTTATTCTGCGTCCAATAATTCGCTTGGTACGCGGTATTATTGTGCTGAACTTGCGCTCCGCCACCATAGGCCGTCGCGGCGTCCCAATTGGGCATGGCACTGCAATCTACGGCCGCATAACTGTTAAATGCCATCAGGCAAGACACTGTTAGCGTGCTAAGAGGGAAAATTCCTTTGTTCCTTGTCACAATGTTCATAACTGTCCGTTCCTTAACTTATTGTTTTATAAATTAATGGCGTTCGAGAGGAATTCTCGAACACTTAACTTCACTCGTAAAACAACTTTAGAAGAACAAACCATAAATACACGGTAAAATGTTGATATATACAAAATGCCTCGCAATTAAGTGTTACTTTATTGCAACATTCGTACACTTAATTTGCACCAATAACTAATAATTTAATGCCTAAATCCGCACCTCAATCCAGATTCGAGGACTATTAACCCGAAAAATATCGAATATCTGTGCTTGCAATCAGCCTCATTGCACGTCCATTCATCATTCTAGATGTCTAGACACACATCTAGAATGAGCAAGCAAAAAAAGGTAGAATTCGCGCCTTGGTTTAGCACCTCGCACATTTTTAACCTCAAGGATTTCCTATGAATTTCACAGCAAAAACCGTTGTTGTCATTGCCATTGGCGCAGCGTTATACGGCATCGGTGGACTGCCGATGTTTGGTATTCCCGTATTTGCCAACACCACATTAAAACCGGCAATGGCCGTATTGGCGCTTTTCTCTGTACTGTTTGGCCCAATTGTTGGCTTTTTGGTGGGGTTCATTGGTCACTGGGTAACCGATCTATTTGCAGGTTGGGGCGTTTGGATCACATGGGTACTGGGTTCTGGGTTCTGGCATCGTAGGCTTGATCATCGGGCTATTTCCTATCCTCACTAAGCACCGCCTTGAACAAGGCCAATTACCCGTCAAAGATATCGTGTTATTTGCAGGGCTAGCTCTTGTTGGTAATGTGATTGGGTACGGTTGCTCCGCTTTTTTAGACACCATTTTGTACGCCGAACCTTTCACCAAAGTCTTCACTCAGCTCACGATCATCGCATCGGGTAATGCTGTTTTAATTTCAGTTGTGGGTTACTTCATTTTGAAATCCGTTGCCAAGCGCAAGCAACAAAGCCAAAACCTGTCTGAAGCCGAGTAAAGCATGACTATTGAATTTTCTGACTTCTCTTTTAGATATGAGTCTCTGGATAAACCGACATTAAAACATATCAATCTAAGGATAGAGAAAGGAGAGAAAATCTTAATTATCGGGCCAAGTGGCAGTGGCAAATCTACCCTTGGTCAGTGCTTAAATGGCTTGATCCCTCACGCTATCAAAGGCGAAATCTCTGGGTCGTTAACCATAAACGGCCAAGACACGGCCAATATGAAGTTGCATCAATTTACCGAGCAAGTTGGCACCGTATTACAAGATACCGACAGCCAGTTTGTTGGTTTAAGCATTGCAGAAGACATTGCCTTTGCTCTTGAAAACCAGCTAATTGAACATAGCGAAATGCTTGAACTGGTAGAAAAAACGGCCCGCATGGTCGATTTAGATGATCTACTAGAGCACTCTCCTCATGACCTTTCAGGGGGGCAAAAGCAGCGAGTTTCTTTAGCCGGTGTTATGGTCGATGATGTCGATATCTTGCTATTTGATGAACCACTAGCGAGCCTTGATCCGAAAACGGGCAAAGCGACCATAGAAATCATCGACGATTTGCACCTGAAAAGTGGCAAGACCACCATCATCATTGAGCATCGTTTAGAAGACGTGCTACACCGCCCAGTAGATCGCATCGTTCTTATGGACGCGGGAGCAATCATCGCGGATCTCAAACCAAACGAATTGCTCCATTCTTCGCTTTTATCCGAGCACGGCATTCGTGAGCCTCTGTTTTTGTCGGCTTTAAAAAGAGCTCAATGCCAAGTACAAGCACACGAATCTTTGTCGAACTTTGCTGAATTTGACGTCACGCCGCATCAACAATGTATCGACCAGTGGTTCCACCAAAGACCAATAGAAAGCGTGAGCGTGCAACAAGAAAGGTTGCTCGAATCTCACGGGTTAACCTATTCATATGATGGCGAAAAAAACGCATTAGAAAACGTGTCGTTCCACATCAATAGAGGCGAATTCGTTTCAATATTAGGTAAAAATGGTTCAGGTAAGTCGACCATAACCAAACTGATTATGGGTGTGTTAGAACCGGATGCAGGTCAAATCATTATGAACGGGCAAGATTTGTCTGAGCTATCAATATTTGAGCGCAGTGCCAAAGTTGGCGTCGTGATGCAAAACCCAAATCATATGATCTCCCACCATATGATTTTTGATGAAATCGCTTTCGGTCTTCGCAATAAAGGCATGGACGAAGCAAGTATTGAAACTAAAGTAACCAAAGCCCTTACTCTTTGTGGCTTAAGCAAATATCGACACTGGCCAATTGAAGCACTCAGCTATGGCCAAAAAAAGCGCGTCACTATTGCCTCAATCTTGGTTTTAGAACCTGAGTTACTCATTCTTGATGAGCCGACAGCAGGTCAAGATTATCGCAACTACACCTCCATGCTCAGCTTCATTAAAGAACTGAACAACGATCTTGGCTTAACGGTACTCATCATTTCTCATGACATGCACCTCGTTCTAGAATACACCACAAGATCTATTGTTATTGCAGACAACCAACTCATCGCAGACGCACCTGTGACTTCTGTTTTCAGCCGACCTGAACTGCTTTGCAAAGCGAATTTAGCGCCCACAAGCCTATATGAACTCGCCATTAAAGCTGGCATTGAACAAACCGATGAGTTTATGCAGCACTTTATCTCTGGCGAACAGGGGCATGTAGCATGAGTCAGCGCGTCTCTAAAATGAAATTTGGCATCAACTATGTCAATACCGGCTCACCTCTGCACCATTTAAACGGCATCACTAAATTTGTCATGTTCGTTGCTTGGGTTACCGTGGTATTGACGACCTTTGATGTCCGTATTATTGCTGGCATGATCTTATTGGGTATGACACTACTGCGCATGAGTCGTGTGCCCTTCAACGTCTATAAACCGTTACTTATTGGCACGGGAACAGTACTGTCTTTGAACGCATTATTTATGTTTTTACTTGCTCCAACTCAAGGGAGTGAGTTCATAGGCAGTCACACCGTATTGGTGCCACTTTGGGGGAGCTATTCCCTCACGCAGGAAACCTTGTACTACCTGATCACCGTAACGCTTAAATACTTCAGCATGTTCCCAATGGCGTTGGTATTTGTCTTCACTACTCATCCTACGGAATTTGCAGCGAGCTTAAATCGTTTAGGTGTACCGTACAAAATAGCCTATGCGGTCAGTTTGACTTTGCGATACCTGCCTGAAGTAAAAAAAGATTTCATTAACATTATGCACGCCCAGCAAGCACGAGGTGTGGATCTATCCCGTAATGCCCCATTCTTTACTCGAATGAAAAACGTCGCCAGTATTCTTGGGCCGTTGATTTTCTCAAGCTTAGATAGAGCAGAAGAGATTTCCAATGCCATGACGTTACGAGGTTTTGGCCGCCATAAAAGTCGTCATTGGTACAGCCTTAAGCCCCTTAACAAAGTGGATGTAATCGTGATAGCAACAGCGATGACTGCAGTTATTGCTGCCATTGCAAAACGCTACCTAGAAACCGAACTATTTTGGTACCCATTTGGCTAAGGTTTTTACTGGATACACTTCAACAAAAACAGCCCACTGACTCGTGGGCTGTTTTGATCTAGTGGTCGCCAAATGATAAAGCAATCAAGAAACTGACTGAACCAACGCCTGCTTAATTCTGGTCACTCCAAGTTCTAATTCATCCAATGAGGAGTTGGTAAAGTTAAGTCTTAATGCCGATTGCACCTTGGTGCCTTTCGGATAAAACACCGCGCTAGGTACTACCGCGACTCCAGACTTAAGCAATGTTTTTGCCAACTCAAAAGTGTCGCATTCTGGCACCGTCACCCAAACAAACATACCGCCTTCAACAAGTGAAAAGGAACACGAGCTTGGTAACTGGGCAGCCAGTTCATCAGTCAATTTATTACATCTCGTCTGATATAAGTCACCAATTTTTTTAATGTGCTTGTCAAATTCAGGGTGCTCTAATAACCCTAAAAGCAGCGCTTGCATCGGTACGCTTGAATGTAAATCGGCGCCTTGTTTCACTTTGATCATGGGCTCGATGTATGACGCTTTACCCGTTACCACCCCAATACGGAGGCCAGGAGAGGCAATTTTGGAGAACGAGCGCAATACAATGGCATGATCGGGGCAAAAGCTTGAAACCAAGGGTAACGCTTCTCCAGAAAAACGAATTTCACGATACGGTGAGTCTTCAATAAGAGTCACATTGTACTGTTCGCATAGCTGAGCAACACGTTTGCGGGTCTTTAATGACCAACACACTCCTGTTGGATTATGGAAATCTGGTACCGCATAGAATATTTTAGGGCTTTGCTCTTTGAAACAACGTTCAAGTTGTTCCAACTCCGGGCCGTGATTGTTTTGGTCAACAGTCACAATATTCGCCTGGCACATACCAAACACCTGCATGGCACCAAGGTAGCATGGCGCTTCCATTGCAACGGTATCATTAGGGTTTACGTAAGCACGGGCAATCAAGTCTAAACCTTGCTGAGAGCCCGTTGTAACCATCGCCTTATGGTGCTCAGGTAGTTCATATAAAGCCGTAAGGTGCTTGATTAGAGGCCCATAGCCCGCGGTTTCTCCATATTGGAATACCTCCGGCATTGCCGACAGTCCTTCCAATGTTGGCTTCATCAATTCAATTGGGAATGTCGCTTGGTCAGGTAGACCACCAGCCAGTGAAATAACGTTAGGGTTTGTCGCCGCTTCTAATATCTCTCGAATATAGGACGATTGGATCTGTTGCAAGGCGTAAGTGGTTTCCATCTGGCTTTCCGTGACTCAATTGTGTATCCACAGGATACAAAAATAATCCGCCTTTCAAGTGTCCGTTTATGCTTTAATGTATGTCCATTTATGCTATCCGGTGACTTTTGTATGTTGAATAACCAATCGAGCCCGGTCGACCCAACTCCACCTCAGAATCTGTCGCGGATTAACGACGTACTGTATTATATTCATCAAGATATTAGTCGCGAACTGTTAGCTGCAGATCTAGCTAAGGTAGCCGCCTATTCCGAGCAGCATTTTCACCGAATTTTCAAACAAATCGTCGGTGAACCTGTCCACCAGTATATCCGCCGTACTCGAATGGAGTATGCCGCCAACCAACTGATGTTTGATGCCCGCTCGTCGATATTCGATATTGCTGAAAGAAGTGGTTTTAGTTCCGTCTCGTCTTTTAGCCGTGCGTTCAAGAGCACGTTTGCCGTGTCCCCAGGAGAATGGCGCAAAGGAAACCGTCAGCATCAAGACAAACCCTACTTAAAAAACGAAGAAGTGGCTCGGTGTTATCGTCGTATAGACGTCAGTCGATTACCGACCCCAGAGATCACCCAAGTACCTGAACGTAATGTGGCTTACATTCGTCATACAGGCTATAACCGCTCTATCAGGCAACCTTGGCAGTTACTCAAAGCCTGGGCTAGCAGTGAAGAACGAGACTTTTCTGGGCAATTTGGTATTCATCATTCAAACCCGGCATGGGTCGAGTTAGATCAATGTCGTTATGTCGCGTGCGTCGAGATTGATAAGCCAATCCCGCAACGAGGGCTGGTCAATCAACTGACCATCCCCGGAGGACTATACGCCAAGTTTTCATTGTATGGCGTATATGGGGAACTGTTACCACAAATTAGCTTAATTCAAGAGCATTGGCTGCCTAAGTCCGGCCTTAAAATGATGGCATCTCCTGCTTATGTACATTATCGGAAAAACCACTTTCTTGCCGATGATGAAAAATTCGAATTAGATTTTTTCCTCCCGGTTGGTTTTTTTGGCTAACGTAACTTAGAGCACAACGTCATACTTTACAGCGAAAAAAACCTCACCACCTTTAACTCAATAAATTGAATTCTAAAAGACGGTGAGGCTAATAGACAGATGTAGCTAATAGGCCAGTGCAGCTAATAGACTAGTGCGGCTTGGCTATTTCATAGCGAAAACGACTAACGAGCAAGTATCACGCATCATCCTTACTGACATTGCGCGACCATCACAGAGGTGGGGTTACCGGAGTCGTCAAACTTTAAACTCCAGACGTATTCACCGCCATCAATCAACGACGCAACGGTATCTTTACCGTAACCGCCGTTCATTAGCGCCGTTTCTTTGCCCAATTTTAAGCCCATCCCCTCAGCAGTGTACTGAGAACGCCATCCCTTGGTCGCATATTGCATTTTGTAACTGCCCGGCTTTTCGGTGAATGTCATTTGATAAACGCCATTTCCCCTATGCGTTAGCTTACGTCCCTCGACGTGTTTCCAGTTGGAGTCAGAAAAATCACCAACAACGTATAACGCGTTACTGACCGGACCTGCCTCATCAGATAACGGATTATCACATTTTGCCATAAAGGCATCCCCATCAATCGCACCGTTAGACGTAGAGCTTGCTATCGGCCCCACTGAGTTCGGTGTATCAACCTTTAAAAAACGGGCTTCGAATGGCGCTAACGTGATCGTGTAGTGACCAGAGGCCAAAGCCAACTCATCGCGACTTTGTAGGTCAACCAATTTTCCCGCAGAACCTATTTGCTCGCCCGTTATGGTCAAGGTCTGAGCTTGGTCACTGGTGCTGACGACATAAAGTACCGTGTCAGTGCCAAATTGTTTGTGGTCTACATAGGCCTGCTTAGACGCAATAACATTAACGCGTTTTCCTGAATATAGGGCTGGGTGTTCGGCACGTAGCTTCATCAATGACGTCACGTAGTTCTTTAGTGCTGCTTGATCACGATTCAATGTCGCATTAACGCCAGCAACTTTACCATCGGTTCTCGCTACGTGATCTTCACATAACCCCTGCACTGCACAATCGGTTTCAACTTTATTAGCATACCCATCTAATTGATCGCCAATTTCATCGCCGTAGTACATCGTGATTGGTCCAGTATAAGCCGCTTGAAACGACAAAGCAGCACGGTAACGTTGCCAGTACTTCGCCTCTGTTGGCTGGCCCAATTCTCCCCTTTGTATTAGATCACCAAATCGAACCAAATCATGGTTGCCTATCATCAAATTGGGCTTGGCGTGATCCGGGTAGGTTTGGTGTAAACTCATGCCTTCATTAAGCCAATCACCTCCTTTACCACCAACGCCACTTTCATTCACAGCGAAAGTTTCGACCACACGATAACGAACAGGGAAATCAAACGCTGAGCACAATGCTGGCGCATTCGTTTCACCATAGCCCGTTTGCTTAATATAACTCTCGTTATTCCAAATTTCGGCCACCATGTAGCCGAGCGGGTTCACCGTCTTGCCCTCTTTGTTCTGGTAAGTCACACTGGCAGATGCTTGGTCGACCGTTTTGCGAATTTGGCTCCAAGCGTCCGTTGGTACTTGATAGGCTTGGTCTAAACGCCAGCCATCAATTTTAAGCTCCGTGACCCAGTATTCGGCGACCTCTTGATAGAAGGCTAAACTTTCTGGATACGAAACGGGGTTACTTTTACCAACCGGTCGCTTTCCAGTCGGAGAAGCAACAACGTTTTCCTTATGGTGACCAAACACCCCATCAAAGAAGACATATAAACCTTTGGCGTGTGCTTTTTCGACCAGTTCTTTGGCTTTTTCCATCGTGCCAAATCGAGGATCTATTGCAAAATAATCGGTCGCAAAATATCCCGTCGCGTCTAACCTATCTGCCCAGTGATTTTGTCCATCGATAGCAACAGAATTGAAAATAGGCGTAAGCCAAATCGCGTTCATGCCAAGTGACTCAACGTAATCGAGCGAGTCAATGATGCCTTGGATATCACCATTATGCTGGCTCGTTCCGTATCCCGTACCGTGGCCTATGGTATCGTCTCCACTGACAAAGCTCTCCACCATCACTTGATAAATACGTAAATCGTTAACCGCTTGTTCCGTGCTATCAAGGCAGGCATAAGGCGTGACGACGGGTTTATCATCCACGACAGGTTGCAATTCACTAGAGGAGCTTCCACTGCTACCACAACCCACTAACACGCCAGACAATATTGCACTGATAATCAGAGTATTGCCTTTATTCCAATTCCGACTGTTCACACACTTCCCCTTCGATAAACGCGACTGTTCTTGTTTATCATAAAGGCCGAAATTCTGGGCGAATCATCCTATAAATCAATGTATAAAGGCTTAGGTCAGGGGCTTAGAGTTCAAGATCACAGATTGCTTTCAATTCAGGTCTACGTTCCGTTAGAACGCTCACAAATCAATCAAAAATAGAAGACATAGAAGACCGTCTCTTTTTATTAAATAATCATCCGAGGACAAAACCAGAAAGTATGATTGGTCGTAAATACAGTCGATAGCGTTCAGTCTTGATAATAAAAAATAACGGTTACAAACTCTCGGTCTGTCACGAGCTTAACTTTGGATTTGTCACCTCGCTGCCAAACAAGCGTACGTTCATTCGCGTCGGTAGGACGATTAAGAAAAGGCACCAAGGCTTTATTTGCCTCTTCCATTGACATCGTCTTTAGCACCTCGTCAACAATAAACGACTCGCCACCGATATGGGCTTCTTTCAGTAAGAACCCGTCTTTACGAAGGTTTATTTGCAGTTCCGAATAATGGAGCAAACTGTAATCACGTTGTAGTTGAATTTGCGACATGCTGTCTTCTGCTATAAAGACCTCCCCCATTACTGGCACCTTGTAATAACGAATTTCATCGCTGCAAAACCGCTGGTTATCCGCCTCTAGCCCACAGTCAAATAAGTCTGATTGTGCTGAGACTTGAGACAGAGTCCACTGTGGTTCATCATCAAGCATTAAAGGCGCAAGCCAAAGTGGATAGAAAGCAAAAGCTGAGGGTGAAGAAACGCTTAATAGACATGCCAGTGCATAGCCAAGACAAGGAGATTTCATTGCATCATTCGATAAGGGAAAGTAAGGCAAGTACCATAACAATCAATGCGACTGCAAACCAGATACCCTGATGCAAAGGTCGATTGTTACCGCACTTTGTAGTGCTCGTTAATGGCAAGTGCCCTCGCGTTTAAGGTAAAACGAGCATACAATCAGCGCCCAACTAAGTCAGGGTTAATGCCAAACCCAGATTTATGCTCCTCGATCACCACTTCACTGCGAGTTTGAATAACACCCGGTAATGTTCCCAACTTTGTCGACATGAATGCCTGATACGCTTTCATGTCTTTCACCCGCACTTTGATCATGGTATCAAAATCACCTGACAGCGAATAACACTCTTCAATTTCTGGCATTAACTCAACGGCAGCAGCAAATTTGTCAAAGATGGAGAAGCTCGTCTGATCAAGACGAATGTGAATAAACACCTGAACTTCTAAGTTAAGCTTATCGGGGCACAATTCTGCATGATAGCCCAAGATATAACCCGATTTTTCGAGCCGCTTTACCCTATCAGTACACGGTGAGGTGGTTAAGTTAACCAACTTTGCCAGTTCAACCATCGTCAGCCGACCTTTTAGCCTAAGCTGCCGCAAAATTTCATAATCAATTCGATCCGGTGGAGAGGTCGACACATTAACCGCCTAGAAATAAACATTTAATTAACAATTAAATAGCATTTTTCTTTCAGTTCATGCAATAGGTATTTATTGTATTTTTGATTGAGAATGGAGATTTTGGTCAGTTACCAGAGGAGGACGAGTTGCCGGCAAAAAAAGCCAATCGCAAATAATAGTGCGATTGGCCGATATATATTGTGAACAAATAGATTCACTAACAACGTCAGTTGGCTAGGTGACCCTCGGCTTTAAAAAGGGTCACTAGGTATAAAGCAATCACCGTGCCAACTTTGAATTACTCGAATTATCGCTCAAACGGTGAAAAATGCTGCATATATGATTTTTTTATTTGCAAAATACAACTATCGAATCGCAAAATGCAATGAAAAATGCAAATGAGGAAGCAGCACTGACCCATTCACCTTAACAATGCATAACAAACCATCGATTACCCTTCTTCTTCATCACCTCTCACACCAAAGGTGACTCATATCGCATTTAATCTTATTTTATTAATCATAAACAAGATAAATCACCATTGTTTCATATCACCTATGGCGCATATAACTAAGAATCTTTAGACTAACCGTTCAAGCCTTTTCCTATCGTAAACAATATCAGCGTGCTCCCGATGAAAAAAAACCATACAACCACCAAAATTCTCACCTTTGTCGTGGGTTGCATGAGTTACTCAGCTTTGGGACAAGAGCACATATCCGTCGGCCTGCGATGGATGCATCAATTTCAGTTTGCCGGTTACTATGCTGCGGTAGATCAAGGCTTTTACGAACAAGAAAACCTCAAGGTCACACTCCATGAAGGCAACCCTAACACCAACACGATTGATCTCGTCCTTAACAATGAGTTGGACTTTGGCGTTGCAAATGGTGAACTGATCTTAGAAAGGTTAAGGGGTAAGCCCGTCGTCGCTCTGTCGGCTATTTTTCAGAACTCACCAGCAGTACTATTAACTTTAGCCTCTTCTAACATTAACAGCGCGGCCGACTTGAAAGGCAAATCCATCATGACCCTAGATGGCAGTATCAGCCCTGAATTTTTATCCATGTTATCTAAAGGCGAAGTAGGCCTCGATGATGTTAACGTGATTCAAAGCTCTTTTGCTTTGCAAGATCTCATCAACGGTAATGTCGATGCGTTTAACGGCTACCTCCCAAACGAGCCCTTTCTGCTCCAAAAATTGGGTGTTCATTACCATACTTTGAATCCTCAAAATCTCGGCATTGATTTTTACAGTGATTTTTTATTCACGAGTCAAAAGCTGATCGACAGCAAACCACAGGTCGTTGATGATTTTCGACGTGCCACACTAAAGGGCTGGCGTTATGCACTCGCAAACCCTGAACGCATGATCCATAGCATTAGAAACAAATGGGGATCGAATAAGACCCTAGATGAACTCCGTTATGAAGCACTTGCTATCTCCAATCTCGTTCGTTCAGAATTGGTCGAAATTGGGTATATCAAAGCCGATAGAATTGATGAAATGGCTGATGTTTTCATTGATGAAGGGCTTATTGCTACTCGCTATCACCTCAACAACTTTATCTATCGAGCAGAACAACGTGCCATTACAACAGCGAATAATCGTGTAATTTTACTGTCGATCATTTTGTTTACTATGATTGCACTGTGCGGCTTTTTAACGTTTGTAATGCGTAAATTAAGGCTGGAAATTGAACGCAGAGAAGAAGTTGAAGAACGGTTACGTCACTTAGCATCCATTGACCCGCTTACACAACTTTATAATCGCCGTATGTTTTCGCAACTGATAGAAATCGAGGAGAAGCAAGCAAGGCGAAATCACAGCACATATTGCTTAGTTCTGTTAGATATTGACCTATTTAAAAACATCAATGACCAGTATGGTCATAACACGGGCGACAAGGTCATTGAAGGTGTGGCGAGAACAATTACTAATATTGCACGAGAGAGCGACATTTGCGCGCGATTTGGCGGTGAAGAATTCATTGTGATGCTGCCCAACACAGAGCTCAGTGATGCGTTGATATTTACCCAGCGTTTGCAATCTGCGCTCAATACCCATTCATTTGTCACCGATACCCAACAAGCATTTTCGGTCACTTCATCTTATGGCATCGTTCAATGGGATTTTGAAGAGAGCATAACTCAGGTCATTGCACACGCCGATGATGCCTTGTACCAAGCAAAACGCTCTGGACGAGATTGCATCAGAATCTACCGTCATCCGTTATTGCCTAACATGACGCCAACCCAGAAAAATATTAGATCAGGCAGTCAACGATAACTATGGTTTGGCTTTACGCAACGCGCGTTTCAGTCAATCTTTGCTCTTTCATCGAAATAATACTGTTTTGATGATTGCAAACTCGACAGTAATGCTGGCGTTCCATATCGTAATAATGTTTACCACAGATGAATTGAAACACAGATTGATTGGTATAAGACAATTTCTCGAGGAAAGTAGTACATTGAGGAGGGTTTTTGCGCATAATCGATTTGTGGTCGGTTTTCTTATCGCAAGCTTCACAATATACCTTTGGCATGGGGCCTTTCCTTATTAGCGCGTGATGATGATGTCATTGTATTGACACAATTAAAACAAACTCGTTCAGTATTATTAATTCACACAGTAAAAATTTGTGCAGCAGTTAACAAAACAACGGTTTAATAGCCCTAGCCAGCCCCAATAAATTGAGCAAGATCAATATTCCCAGCACGCAAGATCGACAAGATCCTTGCATATTTATAAACGATAGGCACAAAAAAAGCACCTTTCGGTGCTTTTTCTATTAGGCAAAGCTTAGTGGATCGGGCCGCCTGCGTTCTCTTGAAATTGACCAAAGTGCTTTTCTAGAATTTCTGGAGTCAGCTTTCCTTCCGCTTCCAAACGCTTCAATTCAGCAACAACGGCTTTTTGCTCTTCAATTGAAGGCAGTTTCACTTCTGGCTCATTTGCCACTTGTTCTGTTATCTGTTCCAGTTCTTTTTCAAAATCGCTCATATCACTTACCCAATAATTAACTCTAAGCTGAGTCTACTCATTTTTTCAGTCTCAATCTAGAGTTTAAAGCCACCAACCATGGCATCCAAACGACGAGATAGCTCTTGCAGCTCGTTACTTGCATCTGCCAATTCTTGCGCCGCATTGGTTGTCATTTCGTTGATAGCGTTGATTTCTTCGATGTTCTCATTAATGGTATGCACAACCGTAGATTGCTCTTCTGTCGCCGTAGCCACTTGAGTATTACGATCTGATATATCAGAAATGCTTTCAGAGATTTGTGCTAAGACTCCCACAGCTTGGTCCGTCGACACTACGCCTTCTTGCGTTACCGCCTTCCCAGCTTCCATTGCATCGACTGCATTTTGAGCATCCCCTTGAAGCTGGTTAATCATCTTCTGAATTTCTTCAGTTGAAGATGCCGTGCGGCTTGCAAGGTTACGAACCTCATCGGCTACCACTGCAAAACCACGACCTTGCTCACCCGCACGAGCCGCTTCGATAGCCGCATTCAATGCCAGTAGATTCGTTTGGTCAGAAATATCACGGATCACATCCAAGATTGAACCGATATCTTGTGTCGTGCCCGCCAGTTTTTGAACAACACTGCCAATGTGGTCAATGTCTGATGATAAACGACTGATCGCATCTTTTGCTTTAAAGACAACAGCACGACCTTCTTCGGTATTGCTCTCAGCCCCACTCGCTGTCTCTGCTGCGGTTGCGGCATTCGTAGCGATTTCACTGATGGTTGCGCCCATTTCGTTGATCGCCGTAACCACTTGAATAGTTTGGTCACGTTGATTTTGGCTATTATCGTGCGTCGAATGAGATTTTTCTGAAACCCCTTGCGCCGCAATTTGAAGTGCATGACTGGTTTCAGCCACTTCTTTAACTGACCCATGAATTTTCTCAATGAAGCCGTTAAATCCTTCAGAAAGTTTCGCTAGTTCGTCATTACCATTAATCGGGATACGTTGAGACAAATCACCGTCACCTTCACCCAGCTCTCTGAATCGCTCAGAAATCACCTGAATTGGACGAGTGATACTTCTAGCAAGGATCAGCCCTAAAAAGATAAAGGCGGCGGCCACTGCAAGTGTCGTGATCAGCATTTTTTGCGCGGTAGCGTTGAGCTCTGCAAACACTTCATCTACAGGTACTTGAGCTACCACAAACCAGTCCATCGAAGGTATGTAGCGAGTCGCAACAAACACCTCTTGGCCATTGTCTTGAGCGGTGATCAAGTTAAAAGCAGATTTGTTAAGTAAAGCCGAAGTCTCACCACCATAGAGTGAGGTTAGGCTATCTTTGCGTTTACCTGCTTGTTTGTGGATCTGAACCTTACCTTCGGCGTTCACTAAATAAACGTAGCCAGACTGTTCTATCTGAAAACTGTTTAGCAAATTAACCATGTCCGTCAGTGACTTCGATAATCCTGACATAGCTAAACCATTCACTTGCTGGAAGTTAGAGAACATTTTCACGTCGCCATTAGCTTCTTGGAAAATGCTGACGCTGGTTTTTTGTCCTGACTGAGTAAAGCCAAAGAACCAACCATCTTGCTGTTGATTCAATTCACGTAAAAAGCCGCCTTGATTCCAATAATACGCCGTATTACGGTTCGCAACTGACGCATCGTTAAGTCCATATTGATCGCGAACCACGTTCAATTGTTTGACTAACATGGCTTCACTTTCAGGATCACGATCGGTATTCTTGATTGCTTGGTGAATAAATTGATTCGACGCGAGTTGCTCGGCCGCTGCCAGCATTTGTGAGACTTCACCGTCAATTTGTACGCCCACTAAGTCCAGCATAGACGGTAACTCAATATCGACCAGACGGTGTTCCAATACATCTCGGGACTGATTTTGCGGTAATTGCATCAACTAGGCTAGTTGATGCAATTACCGCAAAGGTAATCCCGACAACGATTTTTCGTTTAATACTCATTGAGCGCGAGCCAATCATAGTTTTGCCTTTTTCAAACAAATAATTAATGCCGGCCTATAAATGATTTATACAAAATATTGACGGCCAGCGTATACAAATAATACTGTGGATTTACGTATGCTTACACATACCTTCCAATTATACGCAAAAAATTGGGCCTATTTTAGCCCCCCAGCAGATCGCAAACGTTTGGCGTCAAAAACTATTTAATGATAGGTTTGTTTTCTCTTTCGCAATCAGCATTTTATTAAATTGTTAAGCTGAACTTTTTTTTCTGATTTAGGTCAGATATGTGACGTTGATAACCATTGGAACGTAATCGATATGCAATCAAACACCTTCCTTCAATTACAAAACTACTTAAATTCCCAAGTGATAGGCCAACACGGTCTGGTTAAGCAGCTGTTAGTTGCCCTGTTAGCTGACGGTCATATATTGGTCGAAGGCCCTCCTGGTCTTGCAAAAACCCGAGCCGTTAAAAGCCTTGCTGATTGTATTGAAGGGGATTTCCACAGAATTCAGTTTACTCCCGATCTTCTGCCTGCTGATTTAACGGGAACCGATATATACCGCCCAGAAACCGGAGAGTTCACTTTTCAATCTGGCCCAATATTTAACTCTCTACTGCTGGCCGACGAAATCAACCGTGCCCCAGCAAAAGTTCAAGCCGCCATGCTTGAAGCCATGGCAGAGAAGCAAATCACCGCTGGGCGCAATACCTATGCGCTACCAGAACTGTTTTTGGTCATGGCAACTCAGAACCCGATAGAGCAAGAAGGCACCTACCCATTGCCAGAAGCTCAATTGGATCGCTTTTTATTGCATTTAGAAGTGAACTACCCAGACGCTGAAAACGAGCTAAAAATACTCAGGCTTAATCGTGGGGAAGCTCAAGGTCAAATCAACCATTCAGCAATTAAGGTGACGCAAAGCGACGTATTCGCGGCACGCCAAGAAGCATTAGCCACTCACATGGCTGAAGGCGTTGAGGAATACATCATCCGCTTAGTCATGGCAACCAGACAACCACAAGAATACAGCCAAGATTTAGCATCATGGCTTGATATGGGAGTCAGCCCACGAGCCAGCATTGCCTTAGACAGAGCCAGTCGCGCTCATGCTTGGTTAGCTGGCCGAGATTACGTGACACCAGAAGATATACAAGCCATGGCTTACCCGGTTCTAAGACACCGTTTACTGCTAAGTTATTCGGCTCAAGCTCAAGGCATAAAACCAAACCAAGTAATTGACCACTTACTCAGTGTTGTTGGCAGCGCTTAGGGGTTGTCATGAAAGGGAAAAGAAAAGCGGCGCCAACCACATCGCCGGGCACCTCGCAAGCGTTGGCTTTGCCTGAAAAAAGCAATGGCGTGCAACTGTGCCTAGATGAGCTACTCGCCTATAAAAGCCAAACGGTACACTGGCAACCACCAGCGAGAAGTTTGTGGTCTCAGTTAAACGGTGGGCACCAAAGCCGACATCAAGGGCGAGGAATGGACTTTGCTGAAGTGCGCCAGTACCAAGCCGGTGACGACATTCGTTCTATTGATTGGCGCGTTACCGCTCGCACTGGAAAAACGCACACCAAGTTGTTTACAGAAGAACGAGAACAACCCGTTATTTTGTATATTGACCTGAGTACAACCATGCGTTTTGGTTCTCAATTGATGCTGAAATCCGTGCAAGCTGCACACATGGCCAGCCTAATCAGTTGGCTAACCGTAAGCAATGGAGACCGAATCGGTGCCATCATTGATGACGGCGCCTCTCTGTACGACCTAAAGCCAACGGCTCGGGCGAAAGGAGCCCTGTACATTGCCGACCAAATGGTTCGAAAACACAGTGATGCGATTTCAATCACTCAAGCATCAGAAAATTCGACCTCAGTGACCGACGTTTTGCAGTCTCTTCATCGATTATGCCCCAAGGGCAGTGACGTGATATTAATCAGCGACTTCCAGCGGTTTGGCGACAAGCACCAGGCACTGCTCAGCCAATTGCGCCAACATAATCACATTCGAGCCATTCAGATCTCAGACCCGCTAGAGCACGGTGAAACGCAATATAAAGGGCTTGCACACGTAAAAGATGCATTCAGCAGCGCTTGGCTAAATTTTGGTTCAAAAGCCACAAAAGACAAAATAGAGCAGAAATTTCAACACGCTTTGACTCCTTTTACTCAAGCTTGCCAGTCACTTGCGATACCTACTAGCGAAATCTCTAGCAACGTTTCTTTGCTCACTCAACTGCATGATCTGCAAGTAAAAGGAGGGCAAAATGGCCGTTAACAACCCCCAACCGAATATGGAAACACCTCCTCTTCCTCTTGAATCTTTACGGTTACCGTTAGAACCGAGCGCCTGGCCGCTCGCATGGGGATGGTGGCTGCTCATCTTTACGACAGTCGGCCTGGTTTTCGCCCTTATTTATGCACTTTATCGTCGCGAGCAAAAGCTCCGAGCTAAAACTCAAGCACTTCGCCAATTTTCATCATCAACCAGCGTCATGGAGGCACATAACCTGATGCGCCAAGCCGCCATGAGCTACTTTCCTCGTCAACACATTGCCTCCTTAACAGGGAAGAGTTGGTATCAATTTCTTGACCAACAGTTAAACCAACCAACTTTTGTTACCAAACAGGCTCGCTGGGACACCGCGCTATATCAATCAGGAGAGGAAGACCCCGCATTAATTGCAGATGCTAAACAATGGATTGTACAAGCCCTGCCACCAAAACCTCGCCAGAATCAAGGAGCAACTCATGCTTAGTTTCGCTTGGTGGTGGGCATTTTTCTTACTGCCTTTACCGTCCCTAATTTATTTCTTTGCTCCACCAGCGCCTAACCAAGAAGCAATCAAGCTCCCGTTTGTGCCAACGGAAGACGCGCAAACCCCCAGCCTCTCCAAATTGCTAAAATTACTGGCCGTCATTACTTGGATGATGGCGGTAACTGCATTGGCTCGCCCAGTATGGCTTGGTGAACCCGTCGAGTTTCATCCAAAACATCGAGATATGATGCTAGTGGTAGATTTATCCTACTCCATGAGCCAAGAGGACATGAAGCAAGGCAACGACTTTATCGATCGCCTAACGGCAGTGAAACAAGTCGTTGGTGACTTCATTGATAAACGAAGCGGAGACAGGCTAGGCTTGGTCTTGTTTGCTGATCATGCCTATCTGCAAACGCCACTGACACTAGATAAGAGCACCGTCAAAGCCCAGTTAAATAGAACCGTACTAAAGTTGATCGGCACTAAAACTGCAATCGGAGAAGGCATAGGCCTTGCCACTAAAACGTTCATCGATAGTGAAGCACCACAACGTGTCATGGTATTACTCAGTGATGGCAGCAACACCGCTGGTATCATCGACCCTATTGAAGCAACCAAAATAGCCAAACAATATGGCGCGACCATCTACACCATTGGTGTGGGTGCGGGCGAAATGGTAGTGAAGGACTTCTTTTTTGAGCGTACCGTTAACACCGCCCAAGACCTGGATGAAAAAATGTTAACCGAGATAGCCCAAATAACAGGAGGCCAATACTTTAGAGCTCGAGACAGCAAAGATTTGGCCAATATATACGATGAAATTAACAAACTAGAACCTATCACTTCGGTCAGTCAAACTTGGCGACCACAATCAGAATGGTTCACCCTCCCACTTGCCATTGCGCTATTTTTATCCATGTTTGTTGCCGTATTAAGGAGGCATCATGGTTGATTTCATGTTCATCACGCCATTATGGTTGCTCGCCATGTTACCAGCCATTGTATTGGCATTTTGGCTCATTCGAAGCCGTTCAAAACAGGGACTCATCGCAGCTCATATCGCAACTGGGCTCGGCTTAGAACAAAGCCGTGCATCTCATTTACCTAAGCTCCTGTTGTTCAGCTGGATCTTCGGATGTATCGCTTTAGCAGGGCCAAGCTGGCAGCAACAAGAGCGCCCTGCGTTTCAACTGCAAAGTGCTCGTGTATTGGTGTTGGATATGTCTCGCAGTTTATACGCAACGGACATCAAGCCTAATCGTCTAACGCAGCTCAAATACAAGGCATTGGATCTTCTTCCTAAATGGAAAGAAGGCACAACTGGTTTAGTCGCGTTTGCCGGAGATGCCTATACACTCAGCCCATTGACCACCGACAGTCAAACTTTAGCGGATTTAGTACAAAACTTATCACCGGAGATCATGCCATTTCAAGGTGGTAACTTACCAGCCGGTATAGAGCAAGCTATTCAACTGATGAAAGAAGCTGGGCACCAGCAAGGTGACGTGATTGTGTTGGCCGATGATATCGATACCGACCAGCTAACAGCGTTGAACAATCACTTGTCGGGCCAACCGTGGCGTATTTCAGTTCTTGCTGTTGGCACGCAGCAAGGATCTCCTATCACTCAACCTGACGGCACACTGTTAAAAGACAACAGCGGTGTCACTGTTATGGCAACCACTAATCTTTCTGGTCTGCAAAGCTTGGCGCGCAGCACCGAAGGGGTATTCAGCGCGTTAAGACAAGATAACCAAGACGTCGATGCCATTGCGAACTTCAGCCTGACCTCAAGTTCAGAGATCAACAGTTCAGAGGCGAACGGAAAACAACTCAGTAGCCGTATTAATAATGGCTTCTGGTTGCTTCCGTTTGTACTGCTGCCCTTGCTTGGCTTATTTCGTAAAGGATGGTTATTTTCATTGGCTCTGCTTGTTCTGCCACTCACGCCAAGTCAACCTGCTTTGGCTGCATCAATATCTGCGCCTTTACAAAACGCCAATCAACAAGGCTACGAGTCTTTTCAACAGCAAGATTACCAACAAGCGGCAAGTCAATTTTCGAGTAAAGAATGGCAAGGTGTGGCGCACTATCAAGCTGGGGAATATCAGCAGGCCATTGATAGCCTACAAGGGATCGACACGGCCAACGCCAAGTACAATCTCGCCAACGCCTTAGCGCAAAATGGGCAGTTGGAGGACGCCAAATCAGCCTATCAATCCTTATTGAAAGAGTCACCTGACGCCGATGATATTAAGAAAAATCTGGCCATCGTAGAACACGCTCTTGAGCAACAAAAACAGCAACAACAAAAAGAGCAGCAGCAAAAAGATGGCAGCAACAATCAACAACCGGATGACCAACAAAAAAACGATCAGAATAGCCCAGACAAAAAGGGCAATGATCCGTCTAATTCGAATCCGTCGTCTGATGGCGAACCTTCTTCTGGTGAAAAAAATTCAGATCAAAGCGCATCGGATAAAACCCAATCAGAGCAAGGGAAACCAGAACAACAAAGCCAACCCGAAGAAGCTCAATCTCAAGGGCAACCGTCTCCAGAGGAGCAAGCTCAAAACGAGCAGCGTCAAGAACAGCCGACTTCAGATGAAGCGAATCAAACGTCGCAACAAGAAAGCAAAACAGAACCAGCGTCAGATACAGATGGTGTTGAAAATGACAATGCTCACGCTAAAACAGCGTCAATGGCGCAAGATTCAGACAACACACAACACGTAGATCCGAACTTGCGCAAATTGGAACAGATCCAAAGCCAGGGCGATCCGAGCTTCTTATTAAAAGCGCAAATGCTTCTGCAAGCGCAGCAAAAAGAATCACCTAACAAAGTGAAGAAATCATGGTAAAAGTCTCTATTTTCAAAACATGGCCCTTATTATTGATCGCATGTTTTGCGTCATTGGGTAGTGTGCAAAGTTACGCCGCTCCAGTCGCCACCGCGAGTGTGAGTACTAACAAAGTCAACAAAGACGAAGTATTTCAACTGACCATCAGTGTAGATACACGGGCAAAAGGCAACGAGGTCGACTTCTCGGCGCTAGAACCAGATTTTTACATAGGCCGGCCAAGCTTTGGTTCTTATCAAAATAGCGTCAACGGACGAACATCACTGCGCAGCGAGTGGAAAATAGCGCTCGCGGCCAGTCGATTAGGCGTGTTAACTATCCCGAGCTTTGACATAAACGGAGCCAAGACAAAGGCAATAGACGTACAAGTGTCTATGGATAGCGAAGCAACCACACAAGCCGACGTGGTGAAGATGCAAGCGACCGTAGACAAACACACACTGTATATCGGAGAAACAACACTGCTCCACACTAAGTTGATTCTAAAAGCAGACCCGCGCCGATTGCAAAATACGAATATTGAAGCCCCAACTGGCGACGGCCTAACCATCACTCCCGTTGCGGAAGCCAATCAGTATCAAACCGTTATCAGTGGCATTCAAGCAACCGTCGTCGAACAATCTTTTAATGTCAGTGCCAATCAATCAGGAACCATCACCTTAACCCCTTCGACTTTAACAGGCTCACTAGTAGAGGCTGATAACCGTGGCCGCACTCGTCTTATCCAATTAAATACCAGTGCTCAGCCCGTCATTCTCAACATCAAAGACAAGCCAAGTGATTACCAAGGGACTTGGTTACCCACCACACAACTGTCACTACAACAGCTTTGGCAAGACGCGGATGGAGCACAAATCAACGGCGATAGCTTCTCTTCTGAAGTCGGCACACCCATTAGCCGTACCTTAGTCCTTAAGGCCGCTAACTTATCTGCGCAACAATTGCCAAACTTGGTGGTGGAATACTCGAATAACATTCGTTTATATCAAGAGCCCGCAACCTATCAAACGGATGAAAATGGCCTCACCACCATGACATTAAAGCAGGTTTTAATCGCCAAACAGGCCGGAGAATACGCCCTCCCGAGCGTCGGTGTGAACTGGTGGCATAGTGACTCCAACAAGGCTCAATTTGCTAAGATAAACGGCGCAAATTGGACCGTAAAAGCCAGCACAGAATCAGACAATTTGGCTCCCACTATTGCATCGGATATCCCCACCCAAACCATCACGGTGGTTGATGCTGGGATCTGGCCATATGCAAGTGGCCTTTTTGCATTACTTTGGTTAGTGTTTGTTGCACTTTGGCTGAAAGAAAAACGCAGCCCATCAAACAACCTATCCGTACCGACAGTCATCAAGTTAGACACCAATTCATCGCTGCTGACGTCTATCAACCGCGCTCTGGACGATAACGACGGAATAGCGTTCAATCGCGATTACCAAAAATGGATGACCCTCTATTCACCGTCGAGTGAAGAGCGTAAAAACCTACAAACACTAGTGGATGAGTTTCTCGCAAGCCTATATAGCTCAAGGCCTGAACACGAAAGCATGTCCGTTGATAAGAAAGCGCTGAAGTCCATGTTCAAGCACTTGTCTCCTCACGGTAACCAAGTGATTAATACCTCACTGGCTAAATTGTAAATAATACGAAAATCCAACAAGAGCTTTTCAGGCCGTAAATAAAAAAACCACTCAGTAAGAAATGACTGAGTGGTTTTTTATTGAATCACGAGTAGGTTATATTTCCACAGGAGGCGTAACCGTCACCACCATGCTCATGATGTCACGCTCTTCCGCTTTGGCCCCGATACCATAGCTCTTAATAGCCCAGTAATTCCCCGCTTCCGCTTGTAGAACCCAGTGCCACAGATAACCGTCTTCAAACATCAAAGACAAGTTTCCTCTGTCATCCAGCTTCCACTGAATCGTTTCTGAAGTTCCTTTTTCCGGCTTATCATAAGATGCTGTTCCATCTTCAGCAGCCTTCATTATGCGAGTGCTCTTGCCATTGTTGAAAGAAAACGTCAATGTGCTCCCAACTAGCATGTCCTCGGTAAAGATGTCATATCCACCACAATCCATGACTGCCTTTTCAAACATATCTTGGTTTGCAGAGACGCCCGACATATCACCCACCGAGCACAACTTCGAGGTAACCATTTTTTCATCTTCTGACATTGGTGCCGTCGATTGGCAACCAAACATCAAAGCCGAACCTGCCATTAATACTGATATTGAAATTAGCTTCACTTTGTATGCTCCTTCTACATGAATGTCTAACTACACGCTGCTTGATAAAAATATCAAACAAGTATTAAAGAAAAGCCACCAACAGCAATGTGTCAAGTTGCTCACATCTTATTGTTAATATTTTGTTGTTATACCTCTCTAAAATGAGACATCGCCTCACTAAGGCTTCGGCCACATTTCAGCCACAAAGGTTGCTGTATCCTGCCCCATTAACGCATTGAGCGTTTTGTTCACATCATCGACGGAGATCGTATTGAGTATTGCGGGTGCACGGCTAAATATTTCAAAGTCATAGCCATACAGCACGGCTCGTTGGTGCCAGGAAAGTTGCGCAAATGGATTGTCTTTTTGCACTGAAAGCGAATGGCTTACTTGCTTTTTAGCGGTATCCAACTCTAACTGAGTAAAGCCACTTGCCAGCTCTTTGTGAATGTCATTCAACGCCTTACGGGCTTTCTCTACATCCGCTGTATCCAAATTTAAACTGATCACAACAGAAGCAATATCGGCTTTATCTTCGACGGAAAGGATCACCGCCGGTGTGTAATCTAGCCCCCTTTCTTCTCGAAGCTCGTTTCGATAACGGGTCTCAAGCAGATAGTAGATCAAATCAAGCTGAATGAGTTCTCGTGTTGAATTAGTCTTATAATAACTTGAGTAGAACAGATTAAACGCAACGCTGTTTTCCTTAGAAATATCTAATCGAAGGTCTTGGCGATCCTCCTTCAATTTTGCGGTTTGCGACCCCATATCTGTTTTTTCATCATACTGAATATTTGCTAGATAACGCGTCAGGTAAGGTTCGACTTCAGATGCCGACATGTCAGCAACGATAACAACATCAAAGCCGTACTTTTGACGGAACAGCCCATCATAAAGGCTTTGAACTTCTTCCACTGTCACCGCTTTAATCTGCTCAACAGAAGGGAATTGATAGTAGCTATTTGGTTGGTACAAGACTTCACGCGCTGCTTTCGTTAACTGGCCTGAAGACGATTTAAGCCCCTGTATGCGGTTGTTAACGACATTCTTTTTAACCAACTCAAGCTGATTCGCTTGAACCTGCATCGAAGTGGCCGCGGTATACAACGCGGAAAATGCGTTATCAAGAGACTCCTTGTGAGAAGTCATACTAAAACCTTGCGCACTGGAAGCAAGTATAGGGTACAGCGTAATGCCATTTTCAGTTAAGAAGCGGTCTGCTTCAACTGCATTAAATTTACCAAGGCCACTGCGCATAAACGAATCCAATGCCAGTTCGACTGCCGGGTTTAATTTGGCATCGACACTTTTGATTCCCCCTCTGGCAGCGTAAGACAAATACAGTTCTTTCTCAGCTTCAGGTACACGTTTAAGCCAAACTTTCATCCCGTTATCCAGTTGCCAAAAATGCATATTCTCACTCAGCGTTTTTTGCTCAACAACCTTGCCATGCGAAGTGGGAGTAATCAGTTCATTCGGGACGCTACTAATATACGTTTTCTGACCTGGCTGTTCCAACATGGCGAGCATTGGAAGATGATACGAGCGCAATCTACGCCCTTGTTCAGCTTCGCTCATATCATCGGCTAAGCTCGCAGAGTAAATGTGTTTTAACTCTGCACTTAGTAGTCGGTTCACTCGCTTATTCACGTCGCTAAGGGTCACCTTATCGATAAATGCTCTTAAGTTGTCACGATAATCTGCAATATCTTGATAAACTCGATCATCAATCAGGGTGTTTTGCTTGTAGTTTGCAATGCTGCTAGAGCTTGTGTTGGTTTCATCCAAATCGATATTGGCATGCTCACTATTAAACTGAGACATAACCGTGTACAGCTCACTTTCTACAAAGCCATAATCACGAATACTCGTCAGCTCTTTGGCCATAAACTCAAGCATCGTCAATCGCTCTTGCTCATCATAGTCGGCATAAATCACACTATACTGTTGATCATACGTAACAAATGACTGGGCACCGATATCAAGCAACAACTTGTTTTCTTCAAACGCTCTGTTCTTCAAGCGATTGGAAAGCAACCCATTCACTAAATCAATATAGAGGTCTTCTTGCTGGCTTAACTTGTCTGAATCGCCTAATGTACGCAAGTGACTAAAAAGCCCGAACCCAGACGATGATCCTTCAGGTGCATCTAGCAGCAGCGCTTCGTTATCCCAAACTTTAACCTCAGCGGGCGGTGAAATTGCCGTTAGGTCACGCTTTTCCCAAGATCCGAATTCATCACTGATCGCTTTGACTAAGGCTTTTTTATCAAAATCACCCACAACCACAAGCTCAGCATTGTTAGGCACATACCAAGCTTGATAAAACGCTTCAGCTGATCTATATCGATATTTGAAATGCTCTCTTTAGTCCCCAAAACATCGTATGTCGCGTAGACTGAATCACCTAATGCAACATCAAATGCCTGATCAAATACAGATCTTTCATTACGCTCGTAACTTCTAATCTCGCCTAATACCACCCCTTTTTCTTTTTCTACTTCAGCAGAATCAAAGCTAATGCCGTCGCCAACATCTCGAAGCCACTCTAAGGCCATCGCTAAACTGGTTTGGTCAGGAAGAGATAGTGTATAAGACGTCACTTCATGGGATGTAAATGCGTTTAAGTCAGCACCAAAGCTCATTCCCGCTTTTTCAAACTCAGCAACAATGTCGTTGCCTTGGTAATGCTGGGTACCATTAAAAGCCATATGCTCTAGAAAATGAGCGTAACCATACTGATTTTCCGATTCATTCAACGCACCAGCACGAACAATGAAACGCAACTCGATAGGCTCACCTTTTTTCTCATACAAGTGATAGCCCAACCCATTTTCGAGCTGACTAGAGTGCCATTTGGTGTCTGGGATAAACTGATTAGACGTACTAGATGTGCTGCTACAAGCAGAAAGTAACGCAGCAAAACTCGCCACGACAGCCGTTTTAGATAAAGTTTGATGATGTCCAAAATGAGTATGTATTTGGTATGACATCCCATTTCCTAACGAGAAAATACAAATAATTACATACAGTTATACCAAATACACATTACATAAGCCATACAGATATGAGGCTGAGCGAATATTAACGTTTCACTTGCATCATTTTAGTGCCACTCCCTTTTTAATGGCGTCAGTTTATTAAACGTGTTCATTTTCGAGAACTTAACAACAGCAGGCTGACACTTCTTACGAGCCAACTTAACGGCGTCTCTTCGACAACTAACATTCAACTTTTTATACAATTTATAGACGTGTGTTTTAACCGTACTTTCAGCGATAAAGAGCTCATTTGCAATTTGAAGGTTAGATCGGCCACACACTAAACGATCAAAAATCTGTTTTTCTCGCTTAGTTAAATCTTCAATATCACTTTGGGAAGACAATGCATAAGGTCTCATTTTATCAAGCATTCGGGCCATAAGATGACGTGGCAGCCAAAAATCCCCAACGGCAACAGCTTCAACACAACGAGTGAGGTGGTCAAGCGAGGCATTTTCATATAAAACGCCTTTTAAACTATACCAAGAAGCAAGATAACGATTTTTCAACTCTAGCGGTATGTCGTACACAACTAAATTGCTAGTTAATGAGCTCGAGGGAAATAACTCGTTATGGGAAAGTTCATTACTGCAATCATAACTCATCAATACTACTGACGCTGTGCTAATGATATTGTCTTTACTAAATTCATCTATATTTATCTGTTTTATAATAAATTTATTAGTTCTTTCTAATTCTCTACGAATTAGTTGTGAATGAATATTAACCTTTCCAATAAATACAACCGTCTTTTTTATATGATTCTTAGTTGAAATATTTTCAATCATGATAAGCCTCTAAATAAATATGTAGTATTTCATTGCCATTTAAAATAAGAAATAAAACAATCAAATACATATTAACCTCAGTTGATGTCTCTAAATTGATACTTACCATACTATTCGGACCAAACCAGCATACCTTGATGAATTAAAACGATATTACTTAAAGCAACATGCCAAAACTACAACTTAACTAATACTTTTCCTTCCATATCAATCTTGTTTAACACTCTTACATTAGGAATTGCATTTATAGTTATTTCACGGCTGAGGGACATAGGACGATATACAATGAAAAAAAGATTCACGGTCAATGCTTATCTTTTTTTTAGTTTGTTTACATTAAATAATCCTAGTTGGGCCTCAACCGGAGAACAGTTATCAATAGATATTTCTGGTTACATACCTAGCCAGTGCAACATTAACTTTAGTACCAATAACAAAATGGTATTTAACGACCATAAACAACAATCGTTGCCGTTTAACGTTTATTGCAACCAACCTTTAACGTTGTCTGTATATTCAAAAAATGGTGGTTTACAGTTGTTAGACAGTAATAGAAAAATCCTGACTAACTATCAACTGGAAATAGATGTTGTGTCGGTCGGGCTAAGTTCCTCAATGGCAAGCCGTGACCTATTGTCACCCAATGTTATTAACGGTGCTGATGCCATTCCATTTTCGGCTAAAGGAATAATGAAAGTAACGCTCAGCGACAAACTGCTTTATGCAGGACAGTACGAAGATGTCATCGAGATTGATGTTTATCCATCACTAGATGCCATAAGCCAATAAGAAGTATGAATACCCAAAAACCAAACACAGCCCATTTTGGTGTTGGGCACAACTAGTAATTTTACCCCGTGAAAGGAGTCAACAATATGAATAAGCTAACAATATGTGCAATCGCAGTCACCGCAGCATTTACTACTCAAGCTAATGCTGGTGATGTTCAGCTCGTCGGGTATGTCGCACCAGTATGTGAAGTTAACGGCCTCTACACTCAATTACTCGATTTTGGCCAAATTGATGCATCGACACAAACTGTAACCGCAAACCTAACATTGAAATGTAACGATGCAGATGGCGCAGTTGTCACGCTAACCAGTGCCGAAGGTGGGCTTGAATCTGATGATAATGAAGATTTCGCAATCGGCTATACCGCCACATTAACCCCATCGAGCATGACACCTCTTGTGCTGGTTACGGCAGGTGGTCCAGGGCTGAATAATGTGAGTGCAACTCAAGGATATAGCGGTTCAAATCTTGCGAGCGGTACGGCTGCATCTTTAGTTGTAGAAACGGCATCAACGGCTCAGTGGTCTGGCGGTTATTCAGACACATTAACGGTTCAAATCACAGCAAACTAAACGCAAATAAATCACGGTCAAAGCGGACTGTTTGGGGGGCTTCGGCCTCCCACTTCTCGCTAAGGAGTAGCAATCATGATGCCAGTAAAGCAGGTATTTTTCATCGTCGGTTTACTTGTTAGTTCCTCGACATATGCATATAAAGTGCAACCTATGGTCGCAGAGTTATCGCCAATAGGAAAAGGCGCTCAAATGTCGATGAGAATTGACAATACTGGCAGCGATCCTCTGACGGTAGAGTTGACTCCTTTTTCAATGACCATGGATGAACATGGTAACGAAACGACCCAATTAGCCGAAGATAACCTACTTGTTATTCCGTTTACCGCCATTATCCCTCCTGGTCGTTCTCAGTCTGTCATGGTTCGCTATCTTGGTAACCCATCCATTTCACAGTCAAAATCTTACCGAATTTCCGTTCGCCAAGTAAAAGTGAAAAAACCGAATGCTGATTCCGCAAGCTTAGGGCTACTGCTTCAATTTAATACCTTGTTAAATATCAAGCCTCAGAACACACATTCAGACCTCAGCATTGATGGAATTGAGCATTCAAAAAATCAATGGTTGGTTAAAGTAAAAAATGAGGGCAACAGCTACGGTCGCTTAACGCAAACCAATTGGAAAATTTCAGACAAAAATCAATCTAGATTCATAAAGGGCTCTGAATTAAGTAACTTAGTTGCTGGCACCTTAGTTTTACCTAAATCTAAGCGCACCTTCATCATGGAACCGATTAAAGGGTTTGATTCGGACTCAGTTTCTATCGAAATTGAAGATGCGGAATAAATATGATGAAACGAAAACTATTTCTACTCATAGGTTTGATGCTTTTCTCCGCTCTCTCCAACAGCCTTGTACTGTCACCAACCGTATTAGAAATAGACACTCAACGTGGCGGTATGTCCCAAGTAGTGGTCACGAATAACACCAATCAAAGTGTGCCACTTGAAGCCAGTTTACGTCGGATTGTCTTTCAAGCGAATGGCGAGTTCATTACTGAGGAAGTAGAGGACGATAACTTACTGGTGTTTCCACTAGCCAGTATTTTACACCCTGCTCAGTCTCAGGTGTTTCGCCTTCAATGGGTAAGCAAAAACCAACAAACTAATTCTGAAAGTTACTATTTACGGCTAAGCCAACCGGCTTTATCTTCTGAATCGATGCGTAACCTAGGTGTTGGCCTATCGACCGTCAGCCATTCGGCAGAGAAGCGAAGTGGTATTTCAGTTCAGGTTCACTATAACGCTCTGGTGCATGTTTTCTCTCAGTCACAACAAGCAAACGTGGCTTTACATGTTGAGAAGAGCGGTGAAGTGAAACTGGTCAATCACGGCAATCGCTATACCTACTTAAGCCTCATCAAATTTGTACCAACCACCACCACACTATCCAAAAACTACAATGCGCAACTCTTCGATCAACTTGATGAGCGGTTTATTCCCCCATTCTCAACGCTCAGTATCCTTCCTAAACACGCACTTCCCCCCGGTGAGTATCAAGGCTTGATACCATGAGTTTACGACGACTCTGCCTATGGGCTATCGGGTTTACATCTCTGGTTTTCTTCCCCACTTGGCCCAAGGCCGAGACGATGAAACTCAACCAAACCGGCCGCGATATTGAAATGATTTCGCTGTTGAAAATCAGCGATAGTGTGATTGGTGAAGCTCAATTGACCATCACAAAAGATGATCAAATCTTGTTGCCAAAAAGCGCCACAATAGCGTTACTAAAGCGCTTAATTTCAAGAGAAACGATAACCAAACTAGCGCAATCAAATGCCACTGATATTCTCTCTCAACAAGACTTTCGCGCTGTCGGATTAGACCTAATTTTTAGTTTTTCAACTCTGGAATGTACAATTTTGGTTCCTACCGACCATTTACTCACCCAACAACTTTCCGCTGCTGGTTCACAGCTAGATTCTAATTACTTGGAACCCTCATTGGTCAGTGGCTATGTCAATGTCAGTTTATCGGGCACACAAACGCAGGCCGTTAACAAGGATTCCATTATCGACCGCCAGACGAATCACCGTTTTGAGTCTGCATTCAGTGTTGGTCAAGCTAATCTCGAGTACGAATCAAACTACCAACATTCTAGTACCGAAGCCGCCAGTTATTCGCGCAATGGCACACGAGTTAACGTCGACTTTCCAACTCAAGGGACTCGGCTGGTTGTGGGTGATATGTTTAATAACGGCAAGAACCTACAAGGCAGTGCCGATATTCTTGGTATCGGGATCACTCGAGACTTTACTCTTATCCCCACTCGAAATGTGCGTCCTAAGGCCACTCAATCATTTACATTACAACGAACGTCAAGTGTCGACGTTGTCATTGATGGGGCTATCGTCCAACGTTTAACACTCAATGCAGGTAGCTATAACCTCAATGACATTCCGCTTGCTCAGGGGAACAACGACATTGAATTGATCATTACTGATGCAACTGGCAAACAAGAACGAGTTCAATTTTCAGTCGCGACCGGTAATGATTTACTCGATAGTGGAGAGTTTGAATACAGCTTAATGTTTGGGGCACCTAGCGGCTTTAATGGCAACCAAATAAAATATGAAACCGACCAAAGACTGCTACACGGTTATCTGGATTTGGGCGTGTATCCCTGGTTAACTATTGGTTTAAACGCGCAAAGCCAAGAGGATCTGTATCAATATGGCAGCTCTTTGTTAATGGCGGGGCCGTTTGGCGTGACTGAGTTCATCGCGTCAAAAAGTCACCACCCAAACATGGGTGACGGGCACGCCATGCGCATTGCCTTTGATGCCAGCTTTGCTGACAATCATTCGCTTCGCCCGCAATGGAGCGTGATCTACGATTATCAAACTGAGAACTTTGCTGGGGTCGATGATTATCAAGTCGATGACCAAATTTTAAATAATATTGCCCATTACATCTCTATGTTTGGTTCCGTAAATCTGACGCCAAGACTACGAGCCGCCGCATCGGCCACCTACAGTTCTGGTATTTCATCTAATAATAACTACTGGTCATTGAGCCCTAGTCTTTCTGGTTCATTTTTTGATACTCCAGCGACTTGGAGTACTCGGGTGGATTATCGTGATTACCAACAGCAGCAGGATGAATTATCAGCGTCGCTCACTCTGAGCTGGCCGTTGAGTCAAGCCACTCGAATTGTGGGACGTTACGTGGGGCAAAACGATCAAGCTATAATGGATATAAATTATAAGGAAGGCGTCGGCAATACTGGTGCTCTTTCCGCGTTTGCGACAGTAACAACCGACCCAAAAGTCAATGCTGATGTCGATGCGGGTGTGAATTACACGGGTAACCGATATCAATTTGTCGCTGACCATACAACACGCTACGAAGACATCAATCAAGATAATCGAACTCACAATACTCGAGTGCAATTATCCAGTGCTATTGCCTTTGCGGGCACATCAGTGGCGATTGGCCGTAAAGTCGGCGAGTCGTTCGCGGTGATCAAAAAACACAAAAGCTTAGCTGAGAATCGGGTGGCCATCGAACCACTCAGAAACACCGAGTATGCCCGTGTCGTGAGTGACTCTAGCAGCAACGTATTGCTGCCAGACTTGGTTGCCTACAATGCACAGTTGATTGGCTACGACGTAGAAAACCTTCCACCTGGTTACGATTTGGGCGACGGTGCATTCTTACTGAACCCGGGTTACAACCGAGGTTACCAACTCACCGTCGGGTCTGACGCGGTGTTAACGGTAATCGGCCGAATGCTCGATAAAAAAACCGGCTCGCCGATCCAGCTCATCGCAGGCAATGCCATTTTTCTGGATGATGACAAACAAGAATCCGTTGAATTTTTCACTAACCGTACTGGCCGATTTGCTATTTCAGGGTTACAACCGGGATCTTATCGTTTAGAGCTCAACATGAAGAAAAAAAGAAGTCTTGTGATCACTTTGGATCAAGACAGCGATGTTTTAACCTTGTTAGGAGAACTCTATGTGGATTAATCGCCGATTTCTTATTTGTTTTTTAGCTAGCATCCTGTCTGGTCACGCCCTTTCAAGCAATCTAGATTGCCAATTTAACTTGCTCAGTATTGAGCCTCTCTCGGCTAAATCAACTTACGATGTGTTCTTTACGGGCGGAATGCCACTGATACAAAACTACCAAATTAGAGCAGAGATTACAGGCCAAGAATGCGCAATCGACGTTGAGCTAGATATTGATCAAGGCGCTAAAGTATTACGCCGTTCAGGCTCTAAAGAAATGAAGCTAGAATGGCATGGCAATGCCGGTTACGAGAAGGCAGGCCGGTGGTATATTTCCCTTTCTGAATTGAATGAAACTGCAAGATTTCAAATTCGATATCCGCCCAATCAATGGCTTACAGCCGGTCATTTTACGGGTCAGTTACACGCTTCATTCTCTGGGCCTAACGCAAACCTAGCCCAACAGGAACAACAGCTAACCTATGATGTGAGCGTATCGGTTTTACCCAGTGCCAAGATACAATTTTATGGCTTGTCTCAACGACACTATGAATTGAACATCGGTGACTTAACTAAAAATAAAACCGTCCAGCCTGGGCCTAAACTATGGGTGCAAAGTACCGGGGGTTATTCCATTACTGTCGAATCAATAAATCGCGGGGTTTTACGTCATCAATCAGAGAACTCACAATGGGATATCGCCTACCAATTGACATTAGAGAATCAGAATATCGACCTAAACCAATCTATTGATCAATGGTTTAGTCAACACTCTACGTCTGGTAAGCCCATACCCATGACATTTCTGGTAGGGGATACAAAAAACAAACCAAGTGGCCGCTATCACGATACGGTTAATATCTCTATCCAACCGGAATTGACTCAGCAACCGTAATCGTATTATCACTTAGCTAATAATTAGCCTTAGAACAACGCTAATAGCTTAGCTCATAATGCACTTCACTTGCGCCTACAACTTGATTTCTTCCTCCTGCTTTAGCTTCATACAATGCGTCATCGGCTTTACTGTACATGGTTTCAAAATCGAAATTTTTCGGCAATGCTGAGGAAAAATAATAGCCGACAGAAACTGTAAGCAGGTTTTTGGGCGGGTTCTGATTGTGTGAAATGGATTCTTTTTCAATGGCCTGCCGAATCTCCTCAGCTAATTGACAGGTGCTTTTCTCATTGGTATTTGATAACAACAGCGCAAACTCTTCACCGCCAATTCGGCAGAAACTCTCACCATCTGTTTTACAAAAACCATTCAGAATATTACCAATACGTATTAACGTGATGTCCCCTTCAAGGTGACCATAGGCATTATTGAACAAACCAAAAAAATCGAGATCCAATAAAATCAAACCGAAGCCCACCGGGGCACTATTTGGCATCATTTCAAAACTATCCATCAACTTACTCAACTGGCGACGATTTCCAAGCCGAGTTAATGGGTCGATATTGGATAACAGTTCCAGTTGTTGATTCGCTTGCTCTAATTCTAACGTGCGCCTTTTAACTTCGCGCTCAAGATTTTCGTTTAGGTTGCGTATCCCTTCTTGTGCTTTGGTACGTTGAAGCACTTCCGTCAAATTGGACGCAAATAGCAACATCAATTCTTGTAACTGACTGGTTAGCGGTTTACGAGACAATAGATTGTCTGCGGCAATGAATGCAATTGGCCCTTCAGTTGAGCTTTTCAGTAATGTCATGGCAGTCCAACCGTTACCGACAATGCGTTTGTCATGATAGATGGGGACAGAGTCTTCAAACGAAATTTCATTTGGTTGGGCTATCGCCGTGCTGACTAACGGCCTATCGTATTGAACTTCGCTTCGATAATAGCTTTCGTCTACCACATTACCTTGAATGTCCGTGCCCCATGTTCCCTCTATCTCGGTCAGTTCGCTGTCGGTCAAAAACACCGCTAAGCGGTCAATACCAAGGTGATGAATGGCAAAATCAACCGCCGAACGACACACTTCGCTTACTGTCGTACAGCGAGAAAGTTCAACCATACTCGAATGCAATAAACGCATGTTCTGTTCTTGTCTTTTACGAATATAAATTTGAGACATCAAAGAACCAAGCGAGCGTAATATCCCTCTGTCATATTTACTAATTGGCTCACGGCGAATGAAATTATCAAACGCAACCCAACCAATCGCATCTTCGCCGTCTCGTAAAATCAACATCCCATTCCAACCTTGCCCGACGACTGAGCCGGAGCTGTAAAGCGGTGCATCTTCAATAATCACTAGATTTTCATCGGGGCTATATAATGCTTCAATGTACTGTTCTTCTAATTGATGAATATCGTAGATGGTGTGGTACTCTGAAATGGTTTCCCCATGTTCGCTTGTACCATAGGTACCAGTAAAACAACGCTTTTTTAAATCTAATAACATGAACACGCTGCGATCGAATCCGAGCTGATTTCGCATGGCTTCAACAATACCTAGATACAGTTCATCCAATGTCGGCGGATTTGATAGCCCAACAGCAACTTGTTGGATCATTTTCATTTGTTCAATGAACTGTTCTCGTGAACGGATCTCGTCTAAGTATTTCGCTTCCCGAATGTCTCGATTTTTAAACTCCCTTGCAGCGTCTCGCTCTGCTCGTAAACACTGCCAGCGCGAAGCCACAAAGTTAAGTACATCCAAATCAAGTCTAAAACTTTGATCTTCTATGTATTTTGGGTCAACCGCTTCAACAAATAGGTAGGTTCGCCAATCGTGGTGGTTATCAAACATCATGATATAGCACTCCCCACCCAGTGCATCTTGGTAGTTCCAAGCACAGGTATTGATTTCAAGGGGGATCAGATTCTCTGAGGTATCAAATTGGGCCGCCCAACGCCAAAAGGTCTCAGGAAACGAAATGACCGGAGTATAGTCACCTCGTGAGTACAAAGGATTGGCTTCAGGGACTAATAGCGGATCTTGTATAAAATACATGGCTCTTGGATTGATTCGCTCTACAAGAAAATCGAATACCACATCCGCAACTACTTTATGGTCGCGAGCGGATGAAACCGTTGAGACTATTTGCTGTTTCTGCACTTTGTTCACCCTAAGCCCACTGAAATTTTTTATAATTATGGAATCATTATCAAATTTCACGTTAGCTTTAGTACTTTTATTATGCAACTCAGCTTTTATGTTCATGATAAGTAGGCCGCAAAACAACAGCCAACAAAAGTCTATTTCGCGAGGTTACTCAAGTTTCGTATTAAGCTCATAATTCATTACATTGTTTGGCCGTCCAACTCGCTATTTGTCATCTTACTCCGTTTAATCTATCGCCGTGCCTATCTCGTATCTCTTTTGACTGTAGATGCGATAACCCAGCAAGCCCAACATAATCAGCGTCATGGTTAAATAAAATAACCCCAACGTTGTTTGGCTGTGAACCCAACCGGCTAGCCACCCACCAAGTAATCCGGTAAGCGACATCTGTATTGCGCCAGATAACGCAGTAACCGTTCCAGCCTGTCTTTTATGGGGTTCGAGCAATAACCTATTGGCCACGGGTGAAATGAAGCCTTGCGCTGTCGCTAGAAGCGAGACAGATGCGATAAGAGAGAACATTGTCATATCACTCAGCAGTAACCACATACCTGATACACTGCACATCATCAAAGCCAACGCCAATATCTGATTGCTGCCTAGATAACGGCGTATCACGTTTTGCACCAAGCTACCAACCAACAGACCAAACGATGGTAAAATCATCACCACGCCATAATCAGCGGTGCTCATTCCTAGCTCGCCTTGTAACAAGTAGGGCATTAAAGACAAGGTCACCATGATCATCAAGAAATTAATCCAATTGTAAGAAGCACTGGTGAGCACTTGGCTGCTTTTAATGAGTCCAATATAGCGACTAAATACATGCCTCAGCTTTAGTTCCGATTTTTTATATGGCAGTGTTTCGGGCAATATAGTGCACCCTAGAACATAGATGGCAGCAACGTAGATAAACACAAAGAAAAACACCGACTGCCAACCCAAACTCCACGCGAGCCAACCACCTAACACAGGTGAAACCATCGGCATAACAGAGCCCAGAATAGACATGTACGAAAGCGCCCGAGCCAGTTGGCCGCCGTTATACGAGTATCGTAAAATACTGGCTCCAATAACAGAGGCGCTACCCGCACCAAACCCTTGCAGGACACGCCCTAAAATAATCATGGATAAGTCATGGCCAAATACCACGCAAATTAACGTACCAACTAAGTAGAGCCCTTGACCAAAGATAAACACAGGTCGGCGTCCAATTGCATCCGCAACTGGGCCATAAAATAGTTGCGACACCCCTAGGCTAACCAAATAACCGGTAACGATGTATTGCACTTGTTCGGCGTTCACCCCTAAGTCACCACTGATAAGTGGTAATGCTGGTAGGTAAATTCCAACGCCAACCTGACCGGTGGCGATAACCATCATTGCAAGAAACAACGGCAGTTTATTAAACGATTCATTCTTCATGCATCTAGTGTACATTTAGTCATAGCAATTGATAATTAGCCAAATAGGAAATAGATTAAGTCCTGTGGGGAATAAATAATAACAAGAGTATGGGGGGATTATGGATTGGAACGAAGCAATACGCAGTTATATTCGAGTAGTCGATGAAGGGAGCTTCAGCAGCGCAGCCCGCAGGCTCAATACCACGAGTTCGGCAGTCAGTAAGAGAATACACTGGCTAGAAGAGCGTGTTGGCGTTCAATTACTTAAGCGCACAACCCGATCCATCAACTTAACGGAAGCTGGCGCATTATTCTACGAGCGATCCTGCGTGCAAATGGAACAATGGCAGTCTGTCATCGACGAAACTCGTTCCGTTAATCAAACCCCTGCTGGCGTACTAAAAATAGGCGCTACGCTGGCCGTTGGCTCCAAATTTATTGTCCGCTATTTAGATGATTTCCTACGCCAGTATCCCGAGATCAAAGTCCAACTGACGACCACGATCTCGGGCCAACTACCTGAACTCAGTTTGGATCTATTTATCAGCAGAGAAATCGAACAGATGAACTCACTAAGCTTTAAAGCCACACCTCTGTTTGAGCATAAAGCGGAACTGTTTGCTTCGCCGGGTTATCTAGCGACCCATGGCTCTCCTCAATCTGTCTCTGATTTGAAGTTACATAATGTTTTGGTATGGGGGGAGAGGCTAGAAAAAGACATCCAGCTTTCTACAGGGCAACGAGTAACCTTAGGAGGAAACTTCGTTACCACGAATCCTGAGGCGTTATTTTATGGTGCAAAAGCGGGAATGGGTGTTCTCATCGCTAGCCGCATGATGATACAAGATATGTTAGATGCTAACGAACTCGTTCAAGTCCTACCAAACATTACTGCAGATACAACAACCGTATATGCCTACTACCCTAAATTAGATTACGAGCATACGAGAACCAAACTGTTTATCAATTACTTAAAACAGCGGTTGTCATCATCGAGCTAAATTTAGGAGAAAAAGCAAACAAAGCGTCAAGACTAAAAGCCATTAAGATAAGAATGAAAAAGCGCTACTAATGAGTAGCGCTAACAAAAACTCACCACAAAAAGCACTATGCTTGAGTAGTAGAAATCAAACCGTTATCTTGTCCAAATGAATTAGGCACATAGCGGTCTGCGTGCGCATCGTTAACCCACTCAGATTCATTCACAAGATAACGAAACTCAAACTCTTTCCCTTTAGGCAGGCGAGTTTTAAATTTAAACGCCTTATCTTTCTTATTCAGCTTCATTGGCTGAGCTTCCCAGTCCAGGAAATCAGCAACCAAAGCCACCGATGAGGCTTTTTCTACATCAAGGACAAAAGTTACTTCTACTTCATCTTTTGTTTTAAAAAATCGTTTACTAATCACAAGCCAACTCCAATTTGTTATGGTTTCACATGAACGACATTTACCCCTTAATAACTCAACCACTTGCATAAGGCAAGCAAAAGCGTTCGTTTAAGACCGTAGAACGATCAGGTCAAACCTCTATACGGTAAATTGCTTTTCTGAACACTCAACGACCTAACTCCGATATCGAGACAGAAAAAAGCCCAGCAAATTCGCTTAATGCCACTCGCTTAAGAGCGAGTGGCATGTTTATTGGGGTATCGGGCTGGCTTTTTTAAAACCGCTCTGGGGTATGGTTTCCTTTTCCGTTTCTTGGGGAGAATAAGCCGCTTCCCATTGTCCCTGAGAGCTTTTAAGTTTTTTGGTATCGCTCCTGGACTTCGAGTGTCGCTCGCCCAAATCATCTCATCCATAATCAAAAATAAGGCATTAATGAAGCTGATCCGTAGAGGCTCAACTTCATGTTGTTTAGCCATCTCAGCCATTTCCAGCCTCACGATGTTATAGCTGGTTAATATTCCCCATAGCTCCTGATATATCCCGACTTTTTTCTTACTTCGTAATGTTGGTTTGTTTTGTAACTGATACTGCTTTAGTTCGCCGTAACTGCGTTCGATTTCCCAACGCTCCCAATACACTTTAACTAAGTCATCAAACAGATAGCGCTCAGGGCATAAGCACGAAGTAATGAAGCCTTTGATTTCACCTTTAGGGGTTGGAATTAGAATAAGGCGTGCTTGCCATCTCTTGCCAAGATAGGGAGTCTGCTTTTGAGCTTGTGGTGAAACAGGCATCTCAATGAGATGATCATAATCAGTATAACTCTCGATTATGTCATAGCGCATTTTGGTTTTGATTGGTGTTAACCAGTGGCTGTTACTGCTAGCACCCTGCCAGCTGGTAAATAACTCCGCAGAAGTGAACCCTCTATCAAAAAGTGTTAATGAGTCATCTGGTGCTGACCCCACAAGTTGTTGGGCATATGATATTTCACTGTTTGTTACTGGTCCAAAAGCAGCATCGGACACAAGGTGGCTACGTGTAGACATTAATGTTACTGCCAACACGCTTGGAAATGATGCACCTTTTTGAGCAAACCCAAAATGCTGATTTTCTTCGGTATTGTGAGTTTTGAAATACGTTCCATCGACACTAAGAAGCTTTAAGCCACAAACTTCGTCAAAGTCTGATTGTTGCTCCCACTGTTGGGCTGTAGTTTTAAATAAGTAACGCATAGGTTTATCGCCGAGGCGTTCTTTCCCCTTGATAATACTGCTTGTTGCCATAGGTGTGAGTTCACCATCTACATCAGGGAATGCTAACTCCAACTTGTCGCAGACATCTTGAATGGAGCGATTACGTTGGAGCCCAATCCCTAATACTAACCAAACAGCTTGCTCTGCGGGGAGGCGTCGCTTTCTGAGCGATACTCGTCCAGTTTGTTGAACAGCTTCTTCAACCCATTCCCAAGGAATGTGTTTATTAAACACATCGATTGGACGTTCGTGGCAAAACTCTGCGGTAACCTGTAACTCTTTTGAAAACTCAGACATAAAAAATCGGCCGTAACTTACGTTACGACCGATTATGAGGCCTCTGGAGGATCGTTCAAGTAGCTAAACGATCGGCATTAAGCAAATTCGCTAGGCTCAAACAGTATAGCCTGTTGCTATTACGAACTGATGTCAGCGTAAGACTCACTTTCGTCTTTTACAACAAAGTGGTTGTTAATCACAACCGTGCGCTCACCATCACCAGACTTATCAGTCTGAATGTACATGGTCGTTTCTGTTGGCGTCCAGTTCATGTAAGTCGACGTTACTGTTCCCATCAACTCACCACGACCTTTCCAAAGTGGTTTTGTGCCAAGAAAATTTTGAGCTTCAGCCATCTCACCCGTAGCGCTAGGCATAAACTTGTCCGCTGCGGCTTGACGTGTCAGAGAGTGAGCGGCAAATGACTCATCAACAAACGTTTCTTGTTGATAGGTTGAATGGTTAGCGTGGGCTTTCCACGGGCCGGTAGAGGTTCGAACGGCACCTTTATAACCATTCTCAATGTTCACGACTTCGTTGTTACCATCCGCCACGATGTAAGAAAAGAATGCCGTGTAGCCATCATGATTTTTCACCATATCAATCACTTGTTTTGGTTGCTCAATATTGTAAGCATCCCAAGATAAGTAAAAAGAAGGCGTGGCATGGTCACTGATGATCTCACCCTTATCTTTTTCACGAGCCGTACCATCACTGGCCAGAGTATTCATCAACACCATCTGTCCACCCTTAGAAATACCGCCATAAGGGATCAAGCCAGCCCAAGTTTGAATAACACGTGTTTTGCCATCAGTATCGGTATGATGTAAGACGATAAGGCCGGTGTAATTAATGCCCATGTAATCGAAGTTAGCCGCCCCCCAAGCCGATCCTTGTTGATCAGACTTCGCCATTACAGTGCACCTCGCAGGAGCACTTGAATCAACATCCGCTTGTAGGAAGCCCATACCGCCATTGCTTTGACTTTCCAAAATAGCCTCATCAGACATAGCAACGGATAACAGTAACTCAGGAGTCCGATTTAAACCTTTCGCCAATCCTTTGATGTAAGCGGCTGCATCTGGGCTACTTTTTTCAAGCTTTGTGAACACATCTTTGCTTTCAAAGCTTTTAGAAATAGAAACAACATTAAGGCCAGGTAACATGACACCTAACATATTATTGAATCGGTCAATACTATCTAAGATTTGAGCGCCGGCCACATCCGCAACGTGTTGCCCGAGTTCGTAAGACGAACCATTGAACTGCACTTCAGCGATTTGCTCGGTGTGTTGAATTAACTTTGCACTAGCTTGAAGTGAAAACAGAGATAACAACGCAGTGTATATAAGAGATTTTTTCATTCTTCCACCAATTGATTTAATATTGAACAATAAAGTAATACTACGCCTGAGATTTATGAATGTAAATTGACCGAGATCACAAGAGTTCTTTTTCAATGACTCAACTAATTCAATTTTAAACAATTGCATGAAAAGGATCATAAGGTAAAAACACATACTCATGAAAAAATGCCAACGTTTAATATAATTCCTTACAGATAAGTGTTGGAAATACTTCAAAAAAGTCACCGAAACAACTTTCACTTCGAACTATCTTATGGTTATTATGACCTCATAAAGATTATGAATAGATTAAGGAATTAACTCGTGTCGGATAAAAATGTTCTTAAACCCTATCAAACTACTGCGGGTATCAGCTGGATTGCAACTCGTCAAATGCAAAACCGTATTCAATTGGAAATCCAAAAGCTGCATAAAGAAATTAACGTAGAACAATTGCTAGTCCTCATGGAATTAGACTGGGAAGACGGCTTACGCCCAAGCGTACTAGCTGAGCGCCTATTGAGAAGTAAAGGCACGATGACGAGTCTTATTCGCCACGCTGAAAAGAATGAATATATTGCTTCAACACCAGATCCAACACATAAAAATGCTAAGAAAATTTTCTTAACACTAAAAGGCAAAAAAATTCACGACGAACTGTCTGTCATCATCAACCAAGAGTTGGAAGATGCGGTTAGTCATGTTCCAACCGAGCACAGAGACATTGTATTTAATGCAATGAGAGGCATGGTACTTCGCTACAATCCAGAATATTACGACTGCGATGATTAATAGCCCCCAAAAGACTCTATTATGAAAACCGCCTATTGGCGGTTTTTTATTATCATAAAAAGCAATAAGTTAAATGAAAGCATTCACTCACCCCATAAATGATTTGACATCAAGCCAATTTAACAATAATATTCCCTCAACTTCTTAACCTTTTGTGTAGAAAACATGCTAAATAAAACCAAATCTTTCGTATCTATTGCTTTGCTGTCTTTTGCTTTTAGCACACCTGCTTTGGCTTTGGATTTAAAAGAAGGCACTGACTTTCAAGTTGTAACGGCTAATGTACAGCAAGATAACGACGTTCGAGTGTACTTCAGTTTTCGCTGTTGGCATTGCGCTACGATGGACTCTGTTTATGCAGAAATCGCGCAACAACTGCCAAAGGATGTATGCGTCAAGAAAGTCCCTGTATTCAGCCCTAACGATAAACTGGACATTCTTTACACTAAAGGGTTTGCTGTCGCTGAATCATGCAATAAAGATAAAGAATATACACAAGTTCTTTTCGACGCATTAAAAGCGAATGAAGCGCCTCAGTGTATGAACACACTAACTGAGCTTCTAGCCAAAGAGTTAGACATCGAGCCACTTGAATTTCAGAAGCAATTTATGGCGAAAGAAACCAATGACAAATTGCATGAATACATGAATGACATTGAACGAATGAAAATCAATGCAGTGCCAGCTGTCATCATTGGAAATCAATATCAGGTATTGCCTAAACGTGTGACTTCTTTCCAAGAATATAAGGACTTAGTTGAAAATCTTGTCAACAAGAAGCTAACAGAAGCAGCCTAAATATTTTTTCGTCATCGCATCAACATGCCAAACCTCTCAAAATTGAGAGGTTTTTTAATCCCCATAATAAATATGGTTTAATATGAAACTATGCGGGATATAATCTCGTTACCATCAACTATACAGTAATAGAGATTATCGATATGAAAAAGCTACTTTTAGCGACAGGCTTAACATTCGCTCTTGCTCCTAACCTAGTAATGGCAGAAGAAACCCAAATTGATCCGGCAGATGTCACGCAAACGAATACTTTCCTTTGGGGCCAAGCGGGCAACAAAGATTACACCCTTACAGGTGGTATCGCTGGTAACCTGACTGAAAAATTCAACTACCTTGGTTTGTTAGAGCACTCTCGCTCTTACCAACAAGCAGAAGATCACGAAGATACTGCGAATAGTACCCGTGCACGTTTATTCGGTACGCAAGACGTTGAGTGGAACGTCATCTCTAAAGTGGGTGTTTCTGTTGATTACATCAAAAACCATACCGGTGATTTTGATCTTGTGGCCATCGGCGCAATCGCAAAAGTTGAAACAGGGCTAGATTGGTTAGCTATCTTCCCAAATCTTGCTCACGTAACATTGAGCAAAGACAACGCATCTGAAACGGGTTACCAAGCAAACCTCATCGCTTCTGTATACCTAGATGACGCAGGTAAATACCTGATGATTCAACCTCAATACACTAACGTTAACGACAAAATGACGATTAAGAAGTTTGAGCTTTCATACGGCCAACCTCTTTCTAATAATGGTCTGTGGTGGGGTGACATCAAAGTCGCTCACACTTCAACTCACGTTATGGGTCAGAAGTCAGACGACAACCAAATCAAAGCGGGTGTTTCTTACTACTTCTAAGTCTTAAGAACACTCTGCGAATGCAAGCCAGTGCTAATGCGCTGGCTTTTTGTCGAATAAAAGAAAAAACCGTAAGCTCTAGTCGCTCAGTAACAGTGACAGCCGCAGATCAATAGACATAAAAAAAGAGCAGCGAATACGCTACTCTTCATTTAACACATTCATCAGAGTCCTGATGCTCCGTATGCGACAATATCTTCGCTAATTACGCGTTGCGGCGTGCTTCAACCGCACTTGCAAGTTGACGCAATACCACTTCAGTATCATCCCAACCAATACACGCATCGGTAATAGACTGACCATAAGTTGGCGCATTGCCATCAACCAAATCCTGACGACCTTCAACAATGTGTGATTCAATCATCACGCCAAAAATGGCTTGCTCACCAGCGGCTAATTGTGCAGAAACGTCTTCCGCTACCACCATTTGACGCTTGTATTGTTTAGAGCTATTTGCATGGCTAAAATCAATCATCACTTTTTGTGGCAAGCCCGACGCTTGTAGTTCATCTTTAATAGAAGCAACGTGTTCAGCACTGTAGTTTGGCTCTTTACCACCACGTAAAATAATGTGGCAGTCTGGGTTGCCAGCGGTCTCTATGATTGCAGAGTGACCGTACTTAGTAACCGACAAAAAGTGGTGGGAAGCACCAGCACTACGAATAGCATCTGACGCTATCTTAATGTTACCGTCTGTACCATTTTTAAAACCAACAGGGCAAGACAGACCAGAAGACAGTTCACGGTGAACTTGAGATTCAGTCGTACGTGCACCGATAGCACCCCAGCTAATCAAATCACCCACATACTGAGGCGTGATCATATCTAAAAATTCACTTGCCGTTGGCATGCCCATATCTGTCAAGTCTAACAACAACTTACGACCAATACGCAGACCATCGTTTAGCTTGTAAGTATCATTTAAATAAGGGTCGTTGATCAGCCCTTTCCAACCAACAGTTGTGCGCGGCTTCTCAAAATAAACACGCATGACGATTTCTAACTTATCACCCAATTCATCACGTAACACTTTGAGCTTTTTACCGTATTCCAGTGCAGCCTCAGTATCGTGAATTGAACATGGGCCAACGATAACCAATAGGCGGTCATCTTTATCTTCTAAGATATTGTGAATGGCCTGACGAGCTTCAAACGTAGTAGAAGCGGCAACTTCAGTTGTTGCATACTTTTCTAATACCGCTACTGGTGGTAGAAGCTCTTTAACTTTGTTGATACGAACGTCGTCGGTTTGGTACATACTTACATCATCCTGTTTAATTTAGCGTAAACACCTTTTATTGCTTATATATGCGATGGTGTTTTTTATCCTTCCCTTTAACCTAACTGCTAAAAAATAGAACTTCAATCATTTATTTTAACCAAATTAGAGTTTTTATCACTTAACATGCCCGTTCAAGCACTAAAGTTGGAAGAAATTAAAAAATTGGGTTAAAAAAACACCAATATAAATTGATGATAGTTATATGGATTAATGAAGAGTAAAGCGAGATCAATAAAGCACCGACAAGCCAGTGCTTCTAAAAAAGGGTCTAGTAGCAGGAGTTGTGGAAGCAGTTTCAGGAATGAAGCGTTACACCATTTGAAGAATACGGTTCTTTTCCACCTAACTGGCAACTCATTCGATAAAAATGAATACCGCACTTAGAAAAACGTTCGTCTTCAATTTTTAAACCGAAACGCTTATAAAAGTCGACAGTAGACTCGCGGGAAATACACCAGAAATAATGAACATTAAACCGTTGGACGTCAGTCAAAATATGCTCCAAGAGCGCACTGCCCAAGCCTTCATGCCGATGATCTACAATCGTGGCAAATTTACGAATTCTTGCCGTCTCGTCATCCTCATCAATAAAAACCGATGCTACCGTGACTAACTCTCCGTCAATTTCCACACCATAGTGCTGTGCTTGTTCATCTCCGACTACATAACAAAAATCTTCAGGCATGCCAGGCCACAATACTTCCTGCCTAACTGGAACAGTTTGCTCCCATGTTAGCTGTACAATATTCATGATTGGTTCCTACATCGTCTTGAGCATAAATAATGAAAATGGGTATTTATATTTATTGGTATCCTATTAAATATAACACCCCTCTCTCAATGCGCTCAAAAAACACTCTATTTTTTTACTAAAGCTCTGGTTTTCAATCTAAGTCGGTCACTGGTCTGCTTCAAACTCAGAGGTCTAAAACCAAAAAAAAACGCCTTCTAAGTAGAAGGCGTCGTTACGTAATAGAGTGAACCTAGGTGCTAAGCGCTTAACATCCACAAAGCCAGCAAGACAAAAACACCGCCCATGACTTTATGTTGGTACTGTCTGAATTTAGCATTCTCGAGCAAACCTTTCCCCAATGTCCCGACTAAAGCTACCAAGAGTAGATTAAACGTTAAGCCCAGCACATTAAGTAATAAGCCCAGCGCTAACATTTGCTCACCAGAACTTGCTGAAATATTGCCAGAAACAAACTGAGGTAAGAACATGACAAAGAAAACAAGGGCTTTAGGGTTTAATAAATTACTAACGAGAGCGCGTTGATAAAATGCGCCAGCCATCTGTTTTTCGTTCCCAACATCTGGCGCTTCTGCGGCTTGTGAACGCAGGCAATCCCAACCCATTTTTAACAAATAAGCACCACCTAAAATATGCAGTACTTTTAACGCAATAGGGCTCATAGCAATAAGCGCTGAAACACCCAGAGCAGCCAATAGTGTCAAGATGATACCAGAGGTGGCATTACCTAAACTGGCAAAAAGTCCAACCTTACGGCCATAGCTTATACTTGAACTAGCAATTAACAGCATGTCAGGGCCAGGGAGTAATAATAAAGCAACCACTGCCGTGAGATAGACAGGAAGGATTGAGAGATCAATCATGATGTATTCTGAGGTTAGAAAAGGACGGCGGATTTTAAACCATTATAGAGAATCAGCGCAATAAGAATAAACTGAAAAATAGACAAATACTGGTTATTAGTGGCACATGTTTCGTATAAATCAAAATAAAAATACACCCCTCATCCCTGAGGTGGCTGAATGTGCGATTAGCGATTTTCGTTTGGTTCCATCATTTTTTCATGAGTCAGCGCTGAATTAGCCATAGTAAAACGTACAGATGTCGTGTCATCATCTTGATTCATAGAAGCTGGGTGAACGATACGTTCGCTTTGAATTTGATTGTCGGTCATTGTAGAACACGGCGCATCCGCACTCACACTTGGACCACAAGTTCCTGCGGCAGCCGTTGTCGAGAAAATGATGGATAAAGCGATAATTAGTTTTTTCATGGTAATGCCTCATTTCGTTTCGATGGAGTCACTCTAAAATGAAATGCGCTCATTAACGAGGAAATGCAGAATTTCCATCTTGGAAAGGAACTTACTTACAGGCAACGGGTCAGTTGCTAATTACCCCCAAACTTTACGAGCCCTTTTATGAATATCGATATTAGTAACATAGATGTATTGGTCAAAATGTATGATCTGGGTAGCGTTAAATCCGTCGCTGATTCGCAGGGCAAAACATCGAGTGCCATCAGTAAGACGCTAGCAAAGTTGAAACAGGAACTCGATGATCCTTTATTTGTACAGGCTGGAAACGTGTTCGAGCCTACCTATTTTCTTCAGAACAACATCCACTATTTTCGCTCAGTATTAACCTGTATTAACAGTATTCAGAAAGATAGTTTTGACCCCAGAACCCATCGAGAACCAATAAAAATCTACTTACAAAGCTACTTTATGGAAACCTATGGCGCAGCCCTTTATTTGGCTATCAAAGACCAAGCCCCCCACAGTATGGTGACACTTGAGCACTGGAGTAATAAAAAGCTAGACAATCTACTAAACGGAGACGGTGATATGGCAATTCATATTTTTACCGACAGTCTCCCTCAGTCGATTTGTCAGCAACCTTTAATATCAGGAAAAGTTGCCGCTTTTGTTCGGCAAGACCATCCAGCTAAAACACTGGACGAATTGCAAGCGTATCCGCTTGCCGGCCTACTTACACCAGGTTGGAATGACAAGCGATTGCACTTAGTCGAGAAACTTAAAAACTTCGGCTATCACTTTGAGCGCGCAGTACGCATCGAATCAATTCACGCCTGCCATCAACTCATTCGTGCAAGTAATCACTTTTCATTCACCGTTGCTGAACAAATACCGGAAGGCGCTCGGACCATCCCTCTACCAGATAACTTTGACTTCGAATTTAATCAAATAATGAGCTATAGACGCAGCCAAAAAGACAGCCCGAAAATGAAATGGCTCGTTCAGGTTTGTTTAGCCACGACTGCTATAACATCTTCATAATTAACGTGATAGATTGTGACCAGATGTATAAAAAAGTATCTAAATGTGATCTATCTCAGATTTTATATAATTCATCAAAAAACACCAGAACTCAAAATACCTTATCATACAACAACTTATGAACACCAATAAAATAACGCTATGTTTTACATTAAACCATAGAGGTATTTATTGACCCTGCGCAATTAATTTACTGACACATAATGAAATACTGAAGCCATGTTCCGTATCACTAACATTATCTAACACTTTGGAGTTCACATGGCAAAAACTCATCTCATTGCTCTGCTTTGCGCAGTCCCTGCCCTAAGTATGGCTGCAACCGAAGTTTCTGTAATAAACGCCCAGTACCAACCCGTATTTCAAAGTAAAACTTACAGCACCTCTTTAATTGCATCTCAACACATTGCAGTCATATCTCAAACTTCTGGCGCTATCACTCATAAGATGGTCCGCAATGGTCAACATGTGCAAAAGGGTGAGGTTCTCATTAAGTTGGACGACCGCGATTATCAATTGAACTTGCAAGAAGCTCTCGCCAATTTAGATTTAGCCAAAGCGGCATACAATCAAGCAGACAACGATCGAAAAGGAGCTGAAACCCTAATCAAAAAAGGCGGCATGTCGCAATCTAAACACGATTCAGTCTTAACCATTTTCCACCAGGCAAAAGCAACCATGAAGCTTGCTAAAGTGCATGCAGAACGAGCGGCTCTAGCGCTAGAACGCACCAATATTCGTGCGAAATCGACAGGCAAGGTTATTGACCTGTATTTAGACCAAGGTCAACACGTTCAGGCGGGCAGCCCAGTTTGTGACATCATCAATGACAACAACATCGATGCGATTGTAGAACTTCCAAGTAACGACCACTTCATTACTCACATAGAAGATCTATCGGCGGAACTGGCCGTTGCTTCTGCTCATTACCAAGAATCTGGCAAACTGTTTGCCATTGATGGTGCTATCGACCCAACAAAGAGCACACTACGCGTTCGCTACCGCTTCGAAAACTCAGGCGCTTTGCTTGATGGCCAGTTTGGCAAAGTGACCCTTAAAAACATCAATGGTCACGGCAACATCGTGATTCCTCAGTCAGCAGTATTAACCGATCGCCAAGGTCGCTACGTATTGACCGTTGAAGAGGGGGTTGTTGCACAAAAACGCGTTCAATCAATTGGTCAGCACAAAAAAGATGAATTGGTACGCGGCTTAGAAGTTAACGACCAAGTGATCATCAGCGGCACAATGAAACTTTACCCAGGTCTTGAAGTAGACGTGAAACCAGCGGCGGATCGTTCATAATGAGTCTATTTTTTATTAATCGCCCCAACTTAGCTATTGTTATTGCCTTGTTGATGACTATCTTGGGTGCTATAGCCATGCAGGTACTTCCTGTTGGTCAGTATCCAAATGTCGCCCCTCCAACGGTCATGGTTTACATCAACATGGACGGTGGCTCTACCGACGTAATGCAAAAATCTGTTGCTTCTATTATTGAAAAGGAAGTCAACGGTGTTGAAGGCATGACGTACATGAAGTCGAACATTGGTAACGATGGTTCATACGGTCTTGAAGTCCAATTTGAAATTGGCCTTGACGCCGACCGTGCCGTAACGCTTGTTCAAAACCGTGTAAACAAGTCCATCTCACGTTTACCTGAAGGCGCTCGTCGCTATGGTGTAACGGTAGAGAAAGTATCATCAGGTATGTTGATGGCGTTTACGGTTCGTGACGACAGCGGCCGCATGGACGACATCGAACTCTCTAACTGGACGTCTGCCAACCTAAAAGAAGGCCTGCAGCGTATTTCTGGTGTATCTCGCGTGATGGTTATCGGCGAGAAAAACTACTCAATGCGTATTTGGATGGATCCATCTAAAATGGCCGCACTGGGTATCACAACGGAAGAAGTACAAGGCGCACTTTTAGAGCAAAACCAAATTCTTGCTGCCGGTCGTGCTGGTGTATCACCTAACGAAGGCGAAAACTCTTGGGAATACACTTTCCAAGTAGACAGTGCACTGCAAAAGCCAAGCGACTTTGAAGAAGTGATTATCCGTGCTGATAGCATGGGTCTTGTGAAAGTAAAAGACATCGCACGCGTAGAACTGGGGTCTATCCAGTACATGGCGAACTCTTACCACAACAACCAAGCTGCAACCACTGTGTTCATGTACCGTTCTCCAACGTCTAACGCAATGGACGTGGGTAAAGCCGCAAAAGCATACATTGATTCAACGCCACTCCCACAAGGCATGGCTGTAGACATTCCTTACGATGGCACGGTTTTCGTTGAAGCAGCAATTGATGACATCTTCAGCACACTTGTCGATGCAGTGGTACTGGTCACGCTCATCACCGTTCTCTTCTTGCAAAGCTGGCGTATCACGCTGATCACCATCACCGCTATCCCTGTGTCCTTGATCGCAACGTTCGCTATCATGCTTTCTGCGGGTATGACCATCAACATCATCAGTATGTTTGGTTTGATTTTGGCCATTGGTATCGTGGTTGATGCCGCCATCATCGTTATCGAAAACGTTGAAAGGCTGTGTGAAGAAGACAAAACACTTAGCATCAAACAATCTGTTATTAACTCAATGCAAGAAGTAACTGGCCCGATCATCGCATCAATGCTGGTACTGCTTTCTGTATTCGCACCAACGCTATTCATGCCGGGTATGACGGGTATCCTTTACGGTCAGTTTGGTATCGCGATTTCTGCTGCCGTTGTGGTTTCAACAATCGTTGCGTTGGTTCTAACGCCTGTTATGTGTGTCATGCTAATGAAACGCGGCGAAAGCAAGAAAATCTGGCTTTTCCGTGTGTTCGATAAAGGCGTGAATACCACTCGTGATGGTTTCGGAAAATCGGTTCGCTTCTTCGGTAGCCGTGCCATCTTAGGGGTTGCTTTGGTTGCTGGCGTATTTGGTAGCATTGCATTCCTTGGTAGCAACACATCGACTGGCTTCTTGCCTGACGAAGATAAAGGCACACTGTTTGCGGTTGTTATGCTGCCAGACGGTTCTGCTTTACATCGTACTGATGCGGTTCTTGAAGATGTGTCCAACAAACTGCAAGAAATCAAAGGGGTTAAATCCGTTGTATCGGTAGCGGGCTTTAACCTGATCACCAACTCAACGGGTCCTAACGCGGGTCTGATGCTGATCACGCTTGATGAGTACGCAGACCGTCAAGGGATTGAAGAATTGAGCCTATGGACAGTTCTGGGTCAATCTCAGGCTGTGATCGATGCAGAAGATCAAGTGTTTGGTATGGCATTCCCGCCACCAGCAATTCCAGAGCTAGGCTTAGTGGCGGGTTTTGACTTGATGTTTAAAGACTTAGAAGCTCGCGACCCAGTAGAGCTGGCTGAAGCGTCTTACGCATTCATTGAAAAAATCAATGCTGACCCACGTGTTGTCGGCGCGTACACAACCTTTACGGCAAACACGCCAAACATCAAACTTGAAATTGATCGTGAAAAAATCAAGATGATGGGCCTGCAAATGGATCAAGTGTTCAACACGATTCAAGCGCAATTTGGTGGTGCTTACGGTGGTGAATTTAACCTAAGCGGTCGTAACTACTACGTCTATGTTCAAGCAGAGCAACTGACTCGTAAGAACATTGATGACTTGAACTTCTTAACCGTGCGTAACAGCCACGGTGAGTTGATCAACATCTCTAGTATTGTTACCCCAAAAGTTGTGTTTGGCCCTCAAGTTATTCAGCAATTTAACCTGTCTCAAGCGGTAAACATCAATGGCTACCCGGCACCGGGTTATTCTTCTGGTGACGCCATCAAAGCCATCGAAGAAGCGGCTGCATCACTACCAAGCGGTTACGAAATCGAGTGGGCAGGTTTGACTAAACAAGAGCTGTCTGCGGGTAACTCTGCACTGATTGCGTTTGCTATGGCAATCTTGTTCACTTACCTACTGCTTGTTGCTCAGTATGAATCTTGGGTTGTGGCACTTTGTATCATTCTTTCGGTTCCTACCGCATTGGTTGGTACGCTATTAACTGTGTTCCTAATGGGTACGGATGTGAACCTTTACGTACAGATAGCCATGGTGCTACTGGTCGGCATGTCGGCACGTAACGCCATTCTTATCGTTGAATTTGCTAAGAAGCTGCGTGAAGAACAAGGTATACCAATCATTGATGCGGCGGTAACCGCAACACGTATGCGTTTCCGTGCGGTAATGATGACGGCACTGAGCTTCGTATTCGGCTTGTTCCCATTGATGTTCTCTAACGGTGCAGGTTACGCCGCTCAACAAGCGATTGGCTGGGCTGCATGTGGTGGCATGGTCTCTGCAACTTTCCTCGGTATGCTTGTAGTTCCGGTGATCTACATCCTGCTGCAATCTCTACGAGAGAAGGTAATGGGACCACCTAAAACGCTTCCTCACACAGAAGACGTTAACGCAACATTGGTAAAAGCAGAAGCCTAACACCCATTACCCCCTCTAAAATCCCAAAGCTCTGCCATTGCGCAGAGCTTTTTTTGTTCCATATCCACCAGCACCTCACCTTCTTTCTCTCACCACCCGCTTCTGCCTTAGCCTTGTGCCTTCCCCCCTACAAATCCAACTTACGTCGATAATCCCTCGGCGAACAACCATGATACTGGCGAAATCGATGAGTAAAATTAAACGGGTCTGGATAGCCCAAACGTTGTGCAATCATGCCGATAGACCAATCTTTGTAATGCAGTAAATCGGTCGCTTTCTCCATTCGCAATGCAATCAGCCGCTGCTGCGTAGTACAGCCATAAAGTTGCTTACAGATCCGATTCAACTGCTCGACACCAATGAAGCTTTGTTCTGCGATCGCTTTTACACTCCATGGGTGATGCAATTGCGACTCTACGTCGTTGAAAACACTCTGAACTCGAATAATAGTATTGGATGGTGCATCTTGATGAGCAGAACCAATCAACAAACGAGACAGTTCACTTACAAACAGCTTTCTATAACTGACTCGCCCATCAATTTCATTATGAAGTAAGCTCAAAAATGACCAGAGCTGCTCGCATGATGGGGTGTTTTCTATTCTCTGCCCCTGAGAGATAAGGGGAAGCCACTTAGCCACATTATCTAACAACATCCAAGACATTTTCCAACCATCATCCGCCGACAATATTTCAAATCGGAACGGCTGATGTGCTGGAAGTAACGTTACCGTATTTGGCTCTATAACCCTTACATCATCGACCGTGATGAGCACTCCTCGCCCCTCAAGAGTAAACAGCAAAGTATGAATACTCGGATCAGAACGTTCTACATGGTATTCGTCTTGAAGTACGGTTAAGCCTGCCATAAAAACACTGTTGTCAACGAACTCTGGAAAGTCGGACTGCGTGAGAAATCGTTCTCGACAATCGTCACCCAAATGTATTTCATCTTGCCAATGATTTTTTGGTTGAAATTTAGACATGTCAAATTCGCACAGGTTTTCTGGTTTTTTAAACATTTTGTTTATGCTCGTACTTAGTTATATTTTGCGCCTAAATCAGGAGGGCATAATATGAAAACACATTCTTTAACACCTACCGTTCGCCCGCACGCTCTATTGCCTCGAGTACTTAAGCTCGCGTTCCCAGTTGCCATCCAAAGTGCACTGGTTTCTATCTTGGCATTAGCAGACGTCTTAATGGTAAGTGAATTTGGCCAACACGCGACTGCGGCCGTTGGCATCGCCTCAAAATGGCAATTCGTTGCGACCATGATTATGGCAGGTATGGCCGCTGCAACCGGCGTACTTGTATCACAATACTGGAGCAAAGAAGACAAAGTACACGCTAAAACGGTAACGGTACAAGCGCTTAAGTTTGGCACAGCGCTTATTCTCCCTGTCACCGCAGTACTGACCCTATTTGCAGGGCAGATCATGTTACTGCAAACCAGTGATGATCAAGTAATCAGCTTAGGCGTTGATTACCTAATCTATAGCTTTCCTGTTCTTCTACTCACGCACTTAGTGATTACTGTTGAATCCGCATTACGTTCAAGTGGTAATGCCATGCTGCCTTTGATCATTGGTGCTATCACCGTCGCGATTAACATTGCTTTAAACTTTTTGCTTATACGCGGCGGTTACGGCATTCCAGCGATGGGCGTCGCCGGTGCGGCATTAGCTACGACCATCGCTCGAGCGCTGCAAGTCTTCATGATGTGGGCAGTGTTGGTGTGGAGCAAAAATTGGCTTATCACTAGCCACTATATTAAAAAGCACCACACTCTATGGATGTCGTTCAAGAAGCTCGCGATTCCAAGCTCGTGCAGCGCTGTTTTATGGGCGGCAGGTACACTTACCTATCAAATGATCATTGGCCACATGGGGACGACCGAATTAGCGGTTTACAGCATGATTGGGCCATTCGAATCCCTTTGCTATGCTTTATTTTTTGGGATTGCGGTTGCCTGCTCAGTGTTAGTTGGGCAATCTCTTGGACGTGATGAATTTGAAGATGCTCAAGCGATTTCTATTACCATCATTAAGTGGGTGCTAGCATTGGGCCTCTCACTGGGCTTAGCGTTATATTTAAGTCGCGACTGGGTAATTAGCGTTTTGAATTTGGACTCACCTGAGCTTGCGGCGATGGCGTTACCTGCACTAGGAGTAATGGCGTTTGGTATCTGGATTCGAATGCTTAACATGACCATCATCAACGGCGTATTGAGAGCCGGAGGAGAGCACATGTTCTTCATCAAAATGGATTTGATTGCGATGTGGTCTTTTGGTATTCCATTGACGCTGTTCGGTGCCTTCTTAGGTGAGTGGAGCTTTAACTGGGTCTACTTAGCGATTGTGAGTGAAGAGTTTGTTCGATTCTACCTGTGCTTCCGTCGCTACCGTGAAAAGCGCTGGGTGGCTAACCTAACGCTGCAAACGGCTTAGAGGCTCGAGGCGGAAGGCTAAAGGCCAAAGGCGGAAGATAATTCAACCTTCTGCCTTCTGCCTTCTGCCTAATGCCTTCTACCTCATCTAACGATGGTATTTCACCGTATTTTGAGCAATCTTAGCGATCACCAATACCGACTGCTCCATTTGTTCAATTGAGATGAACTCATGAATACCGTGGAAATTATAACCGCCAGTAAAGATATTCGGGCAAGGCAATCCCATAAACGATAGCCTTGCGCCATCGGTGCCGCCGCGAATCGGTTTGATCAACGGCTCTACATCGCACTCAATCATGCTCTGTTTAGCAATGTCGATAATATGAGGGTGAGGCTCAACCATTTCTTTCATGTTGCGATAGCAATCCGTTAAAACCAACTCAACATGACCTTTGGTTAACTTGCTGTTTAACTCATCCACTTTTTGCTGCATAAACACTTTACGGCGATCCGTTTCAGCGGCATCAAAATCACGGATAATGTAACCGAGTTCTGTTTTAGCAACACTTGGCTCCATAGATTTCAAATGATAAAAGCCTTCGTAACCCGACGTTGTTTCTGGTGTTTCGTCGGCAGGCATCATTGCTTGGAACTGGGCGGCAATGTTCATGGAATTGACCATTTTACCTTTTGCTGTACCCGGGTGAACATTCACACCATGACAAATCACATCAGCGCCGATGGCGTTAAAGTTTTCATATTCCAGCTCACCTAATGGCCCACCGTCAACGGTGTACGCCCACTTAGCGCCAAACTTATCCACATCAAATAGGTTAGCACCTCGGCCAATTTCCTCATCCGGAGTGAAACCAATACAAATATCGCCATGTTCAATATCTGGGTTTGCTTGTAAGTGTGCAACAGCCGTCAATATTTCAGCAATGCCGGCTTTGTTATCAGCACCCAATAATGTCGTACCATCCGTAGTAATAAGGTTTTGACCATGTAGACCATGAAGGTCGGGGAACTGGATCGGAGAGAGCACTTCATCGCCTTTACCAAGGGCAATATCACCACCTTGATAATCTTCAATAATCTGCGGTTTTACGTTTTTACCAGACGCATCGGGAGCGGTATCCATATGAGCAATAAAGCCAATAGCAGGGACGGGATAATCCACATTACTAGGCAAGCGCCCCATCAGATAGCCATTCTGATCCAAGCTCACTTCAACAAGACCAAGTTCAACCATTTCTTGCTTTAAGCTCTGAGCGAAAACCATTTGGCCAGCACTGCTCGGGCAGTGAATATTTTTAGGGTCAGACTTGGTATCAAAAGTTACATAGCGTAAAAATCGTTCTACTAGATTATCCATAACTATCTCTTTTTATGTGGGCTAGTCTCAGCTCCGAATACGAGCAAATGATCCGTAACGAATCGTTACAATCATCATAGTTAGATTAATCCTCTACACATTGCGATAGGTCAGGTTTTATTCTCTTCCTGTATAACCAAATACGAAGTAATCACCGTAACTTGACCATTTTCAAGCTGAAATACATCACAAAAGTTAAATGCTCGCTCGGCATCGCCATGTCCTTGAATCAACATATGCCCATCGCCTGAAAAATAACTCGAAACCTGCAACGACACTGGCTCAAACCCAAGTTGATAGCAAATAGCTCTAACGGAGTCGATACCATGAATCACTTCTTTTCCTACATTTCGCCATTCCACTTGCTCGGACAGGTACGGCAACAGCTCGTCCACCTCGCCTTTAGAAAAAGCCAAACACGCTTCCCTCAATGCCTCGCTCATACATTTACTCCCAACGGAATCCGAGTAAGATGAAATAAGTATAGGAGGTAACTCAGATTTCAGGATTCAACCTTCTCATTCCGTTAGCCCCGACGTTTGCTACAATAAGCGTTCAACCATAAAAAGGGCCATTATCTAGCCCCTGAATTTACCGCTATGTGTCCGGAGCTAATGTGAATTTTTTTGATCGCTTAAACGTCTACTTTTACCACAACGACCGTCAGAAGAAATGGCCATTTGACGGACCGAAAATATTAGGTTGGAAGGACTCGGCATCTCAACAGACGCGTTTTAATGCCATCGCACAACAGCATGATTTTAACAAGAAGACAGTCTTAGATTTAGGATGTGGATTTGGCGATTTAAAGCTGTACTTAGATCAGTACTTTGCACTAAAAAATTATACTGGGATTGATCAGCAAAAAGCGTTTATTGCCTCCGCCAAACTAAGAGATATCCCTAAAGCTACTTTTTTGCATGCCGATTTTGCTCGTTGCAAGCTAAGTAAGCATGATGCAGTAATTGCTTGCGGATCTCTGAACTACCACAGTAGCGATCCAAAATATCTGTATAACGTTATTAGAGGAATGCATGATAATGCCAATGAGGTGGTGATCTTTAATCTGCTGAATTCAGATAACTTTCCGGCAGACACATTACTCAATAGCTATAATCCAGATGAGATACTTGCATTTTGTCGTACGCTCTCAGCGGATTGCTTCATCGTTAATGGCTATGCGAAAGACGACTTCACCGTCGTCATGAAGAAATAACAATAGAGCATCCAACACTCAACTTACCGCGTAGGCTACTTGGTTGCGGCCAAGGTCTTTCGCTTTATAAAGCAAACCATCGGCAGTTTTAAACATATCATCTAGAGCCATTCCATCTTCACCATACTCAGAGATACCAATACTGGCGGATACATTGATGCAATGGCCATCAATATCAAAGCAACTTCTCGAGATGGCTTTTCTTAGATGCTCAGCCATTGCCCTACCTTTTCTTCTATCGGTATATGGGAGTAACACGCAGAACTCTTCCCCTCCAACACGATATACAGAGTCTGACAGGCGAGCACTGTTAGCTAATAGGCGCGCAACCTTTACGAGCACTTGGTCTCCCGTGTCATGCCCAAACTCATCGTTTATTGCTTTAAAGTAATCGAGATCTATCACCAATAAGCTGAACACATCACTTTTACGTCGATGCATAGTAACCATCTTCTCAAAGCCGAGAGCAAGACTGAGCCTATTATCAATTTGAGTAAGAGGATCGAGCGTCGCTAGTGATGTTAGCTGTTGCTCTGTTCGCTCTCTATTTCTTTCGTAAACATGAGAAACAGCCCATAAGGCAAATAAACATACTGCAACGTTAATTGCTGAGTTAATCGCCAATATTGAATCTGGCTGTAGAATTTGCCACGTATAATTAGCGATACCGCCCGGGATCAAAAATAGATTTAAGCGGAAACCGTTTGTTTTCCCAAGCAACAAGTAAGCGATAATAGGGCTAAGAAACATCCAGACAAACACCGTTACTGATGTCGGAGTCGTTGCGACGGCAAAGAAAATAATCGCAGAAATAGTCGAAACATACAGCATAGGGTGAAAGGGGCGATGACGTAGCGTATCGGCATAGCAAAATAGATAAGCCGAATAAATAGAAAAGCATAACTCGAACACACCGAGCATTTTTTGATCAAGCAACAATAAATTAACCGACCCATAAACTAGGCCAGAAAACAGCGTAACCAAGCTCATACCTTTGAGCATCTTAGTTCGAAACAGCTGTGAACGAGTCAGCCATTCGACATCCAAATCCATCTGTTGCATTACGCTTCCACTCTATGCTTGTGCATCCAGTAGCATTTTGGAACAGATTTCACATTCGGACAACATTTAACTAATAAATGTTGCGATTTATCTGATCTAGGTTTTATTTCTCAATAATCACTTATATTTTTGAGCCTAAAACACACAAACCTGAGCCAATTTAGTAAATACATATTACTAAATGTGTCAATACTGGCCTTTTAAAATACTATATCTGGTGTTTTTAGAAAAAAATAGCGCCATATAAGGCGCTATTTCTTAAACGACAATTCGACCTCACCTACACAAAAACCTGCGCTTTTTCTAACAAAACTTGAGGCGATGGCCAAACAATGATGCACTCTTCAACGTTGCTTCCGCATGGTGAATTCCAGTGACTCTTATGAGAAACCTTACCGCCAAGAGCTAAGTAAAACTGCTTAGCTGCTACGTTTTCATCCAGAACTTCTAAATATAAGCCTGAATCAGCGAAATATTTCTGAGTCCATTTAGCGGCTTCAAGCATCAATTTCGTGCCCAATCCATGGCCTTGATACGCTGAGTCTACGTGTAAATTATCAATAATGGTTCCATTATCAATATTATGGTTACCGTACACACAGATAAATCCACACAAGGTGTCTCCTTCTTCCAACAACAATACACTTTGATTAAAAGAAGGGTTCGTAAGGCGCGTCTGCCAAATAACCAGCCGATCATCGGCTGCAAATTTATCTAGGTACGCGTCGGTCACAATGCCACGATAGTGCTCTTGCCAACTCTTTGCGTGCAACTGAGCGATCTTAGCGTAATCCTGATATTCCGCTTGTCTTAATTCCACTCTCTCCTCCTTGAGCGATGACGAATATATAACATAACTACAGTAAAGCAAAAATCACCGAATTATTCACCTTTTTAACGAAAAACAACCAGACAAAGCGGCATACAACTGAATAAATACACTATTTCCGCGCGCCAAGTAACATATTCGACTATTTACATGTCTACTAATAATCTAAAGCTCAGCCATCAACGTGACAATGTACTCCGTTTCGTCACCAAATAAAGCTTCAACTTGATTATTGACTCGTTTCGCCCCTACGGCTCAGCTTGCCTCTGAGGTAAGAAATCGATTGCGCAAGATGATGTAAAATCGATTTAACCATCACAATTTACTAACAAAAAACTCAAGTATCGTTATCAACAACCGATACCCCATCTATACTGCTTATAAAGTGGTTAAAACAATAAGACTAAAATCACGGCTTTAATTACAGGAAAAATGTCTTAAATTGAACCATAATTTTTGACATATCAATTATTAAAACTTCTAACAAGAGGTTAAAGGAAGACCATGAGATTTCGCCATAAGATAGTTGCCGCATCCTCCTTGCTATTGTTGCTAATATTAACTCTTCTAACCACTCAGCAGTATTTTGCGATGAAGAGTGAACTTGAAAGGCAAGTGAGTTCTAGTGTTAGTGAAATCGTAGATGGGGTTCGAAATACCGTATCTGCTGACTTAAAAGGTAAAAAAGACATCGCAGCCTATGCGACAAGCCTAATCGAAGACGCCTATGTTGATGGCAATACAGACAATATTGAAGATATTATTAGTCAGAAAATCGTCAAAGATTCTTTCTTGCTTGCAGGATTGGGTATAGAAAGTGATGGCTCTCATGTGAGTAACGACCCAAGCTGGAATCCAGGCCCAACATGGGATCCAAGGGTACGCCCATGGTATAAAGATGCCAAAAATGCAGGGAAATTAATAATTACTGCGCCTTACGCCGACTCAGCGACCAATGAGATTTTGGTTTCTATTGCGGAACCGGTAAAAGATAACGGCAAATTTACCGGTGCCATCTTCTACGATGTAAGCCTTGCAGGCCTTGCCACCATCGTAAACAAAGTTAACTTATTTGATGCAGGTTACCTCTTCATTGTTGCTGGTGACGGCACCATCATTGCGCACCCTGATGCGAAAATGAACGGCAAGCCTATGACGGAGTTCTTACCAAACGTCAGCATTAAAGAAACGACTCAAGAAGTGGACATCAATGATCAAGTCTTCGCGACCGACTTCTCTAAAATACCTGGCGAAGATTGGTATGTAGGTGTGATGCTTGATGAAACCATCGCTTATGCCGCAGTGGATGATTTACGAAACAGCTCCATCGTGTACGCACTGATTGCGCTGATTGTCTCTGTTTTCGCACTTCAACTCTTGATTCGCACCCTAATGGCGCCACTCCAAAGCCTCAATCAAGCGATTCAAGATGTGGCTTCTGGTCAAGGAGATCTCACTAAACGATTGGATACTAATACCGATCCAGAGTTTGCCGAGTTGGCTCAAGGATTTAATACCTTTGCAGAAACTCTGCAGGAACGTATTAGCCGAACGAAAGAGCTCAGCCAAGAAATTATGTCGGTAACAGAGAAAACTGCAGACGGCGCGAAACACTCTGCCAGCGCAATGGCGACACAAATGCAAGAGCTTGAACAGCTCGCCACCGCGATGCATGAAATGGCGACCACCTCGTCGGATGTTGCAGGTAACGCACAAGGCGCAGCAAGTGCTGCAAAAGATGCGGATACCGCAACGGAAGATGGCAGCAGAGTATTTAATCATACGACTCAAGCCATCAGCGCACTTTCAGAGCGCATCGATCAAGCCGTAGAAGAAGTGAAACAGTTAGAAACTGCGACGGCCAACATCGAAACCATCTTGAAAGTAATTAATGATATTGCAGACCAAACGAACCTCCTTGCACTTAATGCCGCCATCGAGGCAGCCCGTGCCGGTGAATCTGGTCGAGGCTTTGCTGTCGTAGCCGATGAAGTTCGTACTCTTGCACAACGTACTCAAGAATCGACGACTGAAATCCGCAACATGATAGAACAGTTGCAATCAGGTGCCTCTGCGGTTGCCAGTGCCATGGGGCAAAGTAAAGAAACCGCCGATGAAACCGTCACCCAAGCAGAAGAAGCCAATCAAGCGATTGAACGTATCCGTGAAGCCATTCAACAGATCAGTGATATGAACATTCAGATAGCTTCTGCCGCAGAAGAGCAAAGCTTGGTAGCGGAAGAGATTAACAACAACACCATCAATATTAAGGATTTATCAGTACAAGTTGCAGACTCAGCTGACTCAGCTAACGACGCAATGACACTCCAGCTACAACACGTTCGAGATCAAGAAAGCGTGATGAGCAAGTTTATTGTGTAGCAATAAGTGAAGGTGGAGGCGAGCCCTCTTTATGTTAATGCGATTTTTATTAGAGCGTTAACTTCTTTTTTATTAGAGCTTTAACTTCTAAAGTAAAATGGCATAAAGCGCCTTAACACAAAAAATCCCAGCCGGGTTATACCGCTGGGATTTTTCATATCACTCACATAATATTACTCATGTCGTTTTGTTCGATTAAGCGGCCGATTAAGTAAAAGATAAGCCACCAGGGAACCGATTACAGCGTTAAGCGGTACGATACCCGGCAGGAAGACCCCCGCTAAAATCCCCATCACAACAGCATAAATCCCCGGCCAATTAACCGACTGGAATTCTAACTCACTGTAGTCATGATAACGCTGACGATTTTGCATATAATCCGCAATAATAACCGCACCGATCGGAGGAATGGCCAAAGAAAGAAAATTTAACCACTCAATAAAGTGGTTATACATCCATAGTGCAAATAACGTCCCAACGATACCGTTAATCATAGAAATATACTGACTGGATCGCCCTGTTACGTTAGCGAATCCTAACCCGGAAACGTACAGTGCATTATCATTGGTTGTCCAAATATTCAATCCAAGTAACACAATAGCCGGGATCATCAAACCTTGAGCGAGCAGCACGTCAAATACATCGGCATACCCGACCGAGATTACACCCACGGCACCAAAAGCAAACATGAGGGAGTTACCCACAAAAAAGGCCAACATAGTAATCACAATAACTCGTTTTTTACCTCGGCAAAAACGAGTGAAGTCCGCCGTTAATGTCCCCGCACTGATAAAAGTACCAATCACCATAGCAAGAGCATTGGAATAGTCTAAGGTTGGTTTAGTCGTCAGCGTAATGTCATCCCAGCGGATACTTTTTGCTTCTACAAACACAGAATACCCACCAATTAATAAAATGGCAGGAACCGCAATCGTAGAAAGAAATATCAGGGAGCTAATGCCGAAATAGGCCGTTATCACCATCAAAAATCCAGACAGTAATATCACCCACTCAATATCAACCCCTATGGTGCTATTGACAGGAATGGCAAACATGGCGACGCCAACGCCAAACCACCCTACTTGCGTCCCTCCCAACAACACAGAAGGCAGCCAGGAGCCTTTAGAACCGAACGAAAAATGGGTTAATAGGTGAGTAGACAAGCCCGTTGTGCAGCCAATGTAGCCCAAGATTGACGTATAAATGCCGAGAATCAAGTTTCCGGTTAATACAACATAAAGAAAATCACGGCTCTCTAACCCGTTAAAGACCTCTCCACCGGTCACCATACTGGCAGAAAATAGCGTCAATCCCATTAATACAAAAGCTAACGAAATACTCTTTCTTCGGGCGTAATGGGGGACTGGCCTTAAACTGTAGTTCTCATCAAGTATCATATCGAACCCTCACCAAAGATAGCTCTGTTTTCACAAGAACGACCATCACACACTTGGCTCTTTAGGGTTTACTTCAATGTTTGACTCTTCCCGAGCGTACTCAGTGAAACTCGTCACCGCATTTCGTCCCTTTCGCTTGGAAAAATACAACGAACGATCAGCACATTGCATCACGTCAATCGTCGTGTGCTTAGGTTGATACTCTGCCACGCCGAAACTACAGGTCACACTCCCCACATCTTTATGTTCGATGGTAGCCAGCTTCTTCCTCAAAGATTCAGCCAACTCAGTGGCATGAGACTCGGTTTTACCCGGGCAAATGATAATGAACTCTTCTCCACCCCATCGACCAACTAGGTCTAAAGTGCTCGCGTGACAACTAAAGGCAAACGCCACCTCTTTAAGTACTTGGTCGCCTAAAATATGTCCATAACGGTCATTAAACAATTTAAAGTGGTCAACATCACCCAAGATGATGCTAAACGGTTTTTTGCTAAATCGGTATTGCGAAACTTGCTCGGCCAATACCATGTCTATAGTGTGTCGATTGTACAGCCCTGTAAGCCTATCCATGGTCGAGAGCGACTTTAGCTTCGCGAATTTCTTTTTCAATATGTAGTAGCTGTAACCAATTGAACTCACAATGATTAACGCAACCACCAACACGGCCCACACCAAACGATGATCAATAACCGGTCGATAGCTAACAGGGGCCCAAGCTGACATGATCGAGGTATGTAATTTTACGTCCATTTTGTCGATGGCTTTATTGAAAATAGAGGCTAATAAAGGTTCATCTTTTCTCACCGCCGCACCGAGTAGGAAGTTGTCAGATAACTGAGTCCCCACCAGTAAATTCGGAAAGTTATGCTGCAATTCATAGGTCAAAATTGGAAGTGCTCCAACATAACCAAATAGATAACTGTCTCGCACTTTCTCTAACCCTTCAGTCACAGAAGCCACCTCAACAAAATTAATCGATGGATAACGTGATTTAAGTGACTCACCTAAAGGATTACCAAAAGTAAACCCAATACTGCGCCCGCCGAGTGATTCTAAATTGGCGGCATAAGGCGTTTTTTGGTGAATAACAATGACAAATAAGGCTTAGTGTACTCAGCATAGCTTAAACGAAATTTTCTTGGCGCCGATAAAGACAAAAAATCACAGTCACCCATTTTAAATTTAAATTGCGCCTCTGCCCAAGATTGAGCCGTTACAAGCTGCAACTTCACCCCTAAGCTCTGAGCAAAGTAAGTTAGGTAATCGCCCGTTATACCAATAGAAGCTTTGTTCTCTTGCCCTTCGACTGGCATTAAATCTGGGTGAGAACAATAACGAAGCACTCGCTTATTATTCAGATACAGACGCTCTTGTGCGTTTAAATCCAAAACGTCTACATTCGGCGAATTCGCTAATTCAAGCCATTTTTGTTGAAGTTCCAACAAGCGCTGATTGGGTACATCCTTGAGTGCTTTGTCGAAAATACCCGTTAAAAGTGGCCAATCTTTTTTTGCTGCTAGGTGCCAATATGTTGCACCTAGATGCGCTTTGTCTCCGAGAGTGGTCACTTTTAATCGCGTAGAAATAAGGTTATTGACAAAATACTGGATGACCCTTTGATTTCCCACCCCAGCTATCGCCTCGCCACTGACGACGGCATCTAACATATGCAAAGTGTCTTCAACTAACATGAGCCGCTTTGCTGGGTAATACTTAGCCAAGATTTCCGCTTCATGGGAACCGGTGACAACAGCAAAAATACCGTCACTGGAATCAAAACCAAGTCCATCAAGAGTTGATGATCCCGTAACCATACCGCTTTCCATAGTAACAAGCGGGAGTTGGTTGAATTGTGCGAACGATTGAGTTTGCTGGGTATTGGCAAGATACGTTGATAGGTCGACTTTACCTTGAGTAAGCAGTTTAGCCGATGTACGCCATGGACCGCCTTCTACAAATTCAATTTTAACCCCTACTTTTTGAGCAATCAAAAGCAGCAATTCAACCGTATAACCTTTGGTTTGACCGAACTCTTTATAACTATAAGGGGGCCATGCATTATCTACGTGCACGCGCCAAATAGGGTTAACGTCAACAAAGGCTTGCTCCTCGTTAGTCAGTTCCACGCCACGTACACAAAAGGGGGCTAATACCAGAATAAGAAAACATTGGAAATACAATAATTGGACGGGCTTTATCAAACGTTGCCTTCACTACACCAAAAAGAAAACAAGACCGTGCTAACAAGAAATACTTTCATAGCACGGCCTAAAATGTGACATCAATTCCACTATTTGAATGGTAGAACAAATTGATAGATCTGAAAACCATTAGCGTTGATTCTCATTCATCTACATAACTAATATTTGAACTGAGCAACTTTGCTGTTAAGTTCACCAGCTTGTCCCGACAAACTCAGTACAATGCTATCTATCTCGTTGGTTTGTGTATTCACTTGCATAGATGCATCAGCAATCGTGGTTATGCTTGAACTAATGTCATCAGTAACCGCTGATTGCTCCGTTGCCGCCGTTGCTATTTGGGTGTTCATGTCGTTCAATTCAACCAACATGGATGTGATTTGATCCAACATTTCCAAGTTCAATTTACAGCTTACTGTGCCCTTTTCAACCGATTGATTGGCATTGCCAATGCCTTCAACAACCGCTTTGGTTTCTCTTTGAAGCCCTTCAATTTTCGCTCTGATCTCCTCTGTTGAAGACTGAGTTCTGCCAGCCAATGAACGAACCTCATCTGCAACCACAGCAAAGCCTCGCCCTTGCTCACCCGCTCTGGCAGCTTCAATGGCAGCATTGAGCGCCAGCAGATTGGTTTGCTCAGCAATAGACTGAATCACATCCAGAACTTCTCCGATCGAGTTACTTTCTACCAACAACCTTTCTATCGCTTCATTTGCACTTCCCATTTGGTCAGTCAAGTGAGACATTTCTCCGGCCAACTCGCGTGCGGCAGTTCGACTTTTTTCACCAGTTTCATTCGCTTCACTCACATAGTCGGCCGCTTTACTTGCAAACTGCGCAACCTCAGACACCGATGCACTCATTTCATTCACCGCGGTTGCTGCCGCATCCGACATACTGTGCTGCTCCGTGATCGCACTTCTAGTATCGCTCATGCTAGATGCTATTTGATTGCTGTTTTGATTCAGCGAATTGGTAGCTTTGGCAAAATCACCGATGATCAACTGCAGTTTTGAGAACAATTCATTTAGCGACGTGGATAACTCCGCCATTTCGTCTTTACCTACCACTTCAAGTCGTGCCGTTAAATCGTTGTTTTAGCTGATTAAACCGACTTTGCTTGTGGCGAGTTTGATTGGCCTCGCAATACTTGCTCCAACAAAGTAAGCGGCAAAACCTGCTAACGAAACTAAAAGTACGCTACTTAACGCCACACTCATGAAAACGGCCTGATTTAAGCTTGCTACGTCTTCTAATGCTTCATCTTTATCAATTTCACTCAATAAACCCCAGCTTAATCCCGCAATCTTAATGGGAGCAAACGCTGACAACACTGCGACCCCTCGATAATCTTGGATTACATCGATTCCGGTTTGGCCATTTAATGCCGCTCGGCTACCTGTTGTATCAATAGGCTGACGACCAATAGCGCTGTCTTTACTGTCGATTTGATCTATGGTCACCTTACTCACACCGGCCTCTTGTAACGCCTTCAAATAGGCCGCTTTATCTTGCAGTAAAAAACGAGACTGACTACGTAATAAGGTATCTTGACCAACAAGGTAAGTTTCACCGCTGCTGCCTAAACCTGCTTCTTTCCACTTCTTATTATTGGTCATGATGGCGTTAATGGCATCAATCGGCATTTGGAAAATCAACACTCCGATCCGCTGGCTTCCTTGGTAGACAGGGGTCGACATGAAAGAGGCAGCGGCTTCATAAGAAGGAAAATACGGTTCAAAATCGATTAAAGATACATGTCCTTTAGATTGTTGACTGGATCCTTGAAATGCCTTGCCAAGCCCACTATTACTGTAAGCACCCGAATTCAAGTTGGTGGCAAAATCGAGCTCTTTAAAAACGGAATACACAACATTGCCATCATTATCGACCATGAAGATGTCGTAATAACCAAAAGATTCTAAGAATTCACGAAGCGATGGGTGATACACGTTATGAGCACGATCGTAATCATTGCCCAACTGATCACTATCAAGCTTATGCTTATTCCCTAATCCGTTAGGATTCACGCCTATATAGCGAGCCTGAATGGCTCGGCCGATGTCATCTAAGCGGTTAAAACGAGATAGTTCATCTGCTGAAGAGCCAGAATTACTGCTGCGATAGGTTTGCCCAAATTGACTTGAATAATAGGTCTTAAGCTTACCTACGTCCGAATCTGACACCATGTTCAAAGGGTAATTGGCATAACTTTCGGTGAATTGATGAAGAGCATCTTGAGTGGAAGGAGTGGCCGCGAGCGTTCTTATTTGGTCTTCTATGGCACCAAAATAACGCACAATTTCAGCCTTTTTCATCTCTCGTATCGAGATAAGCTGGCTAGACGCTCGTTCATATAAAGCTTGTTCGGATAAATTGGAGGCCCGCCACGCAACAAATGCCCCACTGACTATCACCCCTAATGCGCACAGCAATGCGCAAGCCGCAATAATTTTCGTCGCTATTTTCATCCCATTCCCCTCACTCATTCCACTCTGCGCATTCAACCTTTATTTATTAGCTCTTCCGAATATAAATGGAGTGGCTTTAGGCTGTTTTTTGTTCATTATAGAGAGAGTCTGGTACAGAATTGTTGGCTTGTGTACTGTGATTTTGATCGTATTTTTATAAAATAATATTTTTTGTAACGTTATTAAGGCATTACGCTCTATTTATAAATGACAATTAATTAGACCATAGCCTGTTAATGACGTCAGACGTATGGTCTAAGTAGCATAAAGATGGGTGAGTTGATGATTAATAGACGTTTAATGATTATCTAGATAATTAATGCAGGATCAGTGCAAAAGAGGCGCTCGCCACAACAACATCAATCTTGTTGGCGTCCTCTATGATCGAAACTGATGTGACTAGCTCAGTTCCACTTGGACGATTGAGCGTAAAGCTGCTTTTCTTTTTCCCTTTATTAATGATGACAGTCCCTTTACTTCCACGTCCGATAACTAAATGATCTTTACTACTTTCAACTATCGTCATCGGCTCGCCATGTACTGCGTTATGGAACTGAAGCAAATGTGCCATTTTTGGGTGACACCACATGTCTTGCCACCTTGGTTCGCCGGCCTTATTCGTGATACCACTGGTATCCAGATCAGCATAAATCAACGGCACACCACCATCACGCCCAATGACATAGGCAAGCGCCAGCCATTCCATGTCCTCATCCATCACATGCTCTACAAATACGTCGTTATTAGGAATATCATGAGTGGTTGTAAAGGTAATGGCTCTTGGGTTTGATAGCGCTTGTCCGAGCGAAAATGGGTCAACGAGATATTCTAATGAACCCGTTTTGCTAAATGCGTTGAATATGGTGCTAAATAACGGAAAATCATAAGCGGCGAGTCTGGTCTGCTCAAGGTAAGGCTGTAAAAAGAGTTCATATTCTTCTTTAGTTGCCCCTCCATCAGTAATGATTTCTCCAAAAATATGCATTCCCTGTGTGATCTCAGGTACCCATACTTTTGCCAGGTGCTCCAGCGTCATGTGTTTCGCAGCATCGATCCTAAACCCACGTACACCTAGCTCTTTCAAAGCCTTTAGGTAACTCTTTTGTTGAAGAACTACATGCTCACTGTCTCGTAAGGTTGGCAACCCTGGATCATGATCACCAGCACTAATACGACCGTTTTGAACTTCCCATTTATCTTTCCAATCTGTAATACCGAACGCTTCAACGAAATCTTTTTCATCAAATAAAGGGCTTGATAAATCACCAAACAAAGTAAGCTCTGCGTATTCTTCGGCATTATTTTAGTAATTGAGCATATCTTTCTGGCTTGGGTACTGCAGGTCTAAGCGAGTACTTGATTCGTTCGCCATATGATTAAATACAACATCAACATAAACCCAAAGTCCATGTTGTTTGAGCGTATCCACCATATGGACAAAATCTTTCGTATTACCAAGCTGATTGTCAATCACTCGATAATCTTGTGGCTGATAACGTTGCCACCACTGGGTGCCATTTGAAGAGGTGAACGATTTCATTGGTGGGGAAACCAACACTGTTTTGTAACCTAAGCGACGGATTGTCTCGGCTCTTTCAGCTACTTGAGAGTAGGCCCAATCAAATGCATGTAAAATAACATTACTGTTTTCGTGACAGTCTGACTTATGCAAATTCATATCTTGTATCCAAATTCAAATGATAAGTTGCAACGTGTTTGGTGAGCGAGTGCTCTCAATAGCGACGAAGCATTGACTACATTATAAATAGCCCGAAGGTGAGTAACTCCCCCCACAGTGATGTATTGCACGTATGAATAACAGGGCGTAGATGAGATAAAGCATGGCTAGTTCGACGCTGTTAGGTAGAATCTAGCCCATGTTTGAAGTAGTTTGATACAACAAGAACAACATAATATTCAAGTTATCAATAATTTAAAGTCATCCTATTTTAAAAAGTAAACTAGAACGAAATCCCCCCCCGGCCAGTATTCTGGTCACGGACGATGGGTTCTTTCTTTTCATTATTTTTAGATTTCTTCGCTGATTTTTTCTTTGCGTTCGCTTTTTTATCGTCCAATTTTTTGTTCTTTGCCGCTTTACCGCTTGAAGACCGAGACTTATTTGCCTTACTACCGATGTCGTTGCCGTGTTCATTCTGTGCATTTACTGGTTCAAACACAGAGCTATCATCACCCACTTCATACTCAGTGGCAGCATCTGACATTTCAAATGACGATTCAGATTCTGGCTGATAAATCACCACGTAGAATTCTTGGTTAAATTCAACGACATCACCATCGTAGAGTTTACAACGTTTGCGCTGCTCTAGTTCTCCATTGACCGCCACGTAACCTTCTGCGATAGCGAACTTGGCCTCACCACCACCGCTAACGGCGTTGGCAATCTTCAATACTTTATACAGCTCTATTGGCTGAGTTGAGACCTCAACCGCCAACGCTTCCACTTCGTATTCTTCTGACTCAATTTCATCTGCAGGATTATCGTGCATCATTTCTTGCTCTGACATGGTAACTACTCAATTTAATTTTTCGCTATTCTACCTAACTTTTACGGTGACACTAGAATAACTCACTCACCAACTACAAATCGTTTAACTGAATTGGAAAACTGAACTGCCATACTAAACCTCGCTCATCACTGACTAAGTCAATTTCTCCGTGCAACGGCCCCACGATGATATTGGCGGCCACCGTTGCACTTAAACCAACATGGCCCGCGCGACCCCTTTTAGTGGTATAAAAAGGTTTCAGCACTTGGTCTAACTGTGTGTCGTCAACACCGCAGCCATTATCACAAAAGCATATCCAGATAAAATCCCCTTTTTGCTGCCACTGAATTTCAATGGGTTTCGCGACTTCGCCGTCATAAGCATGAGAGAGCGCGTTACCAATGAGGTTCCCTAGTACGATTTGTAGCAGATACCCATCAGTGTGAATCGTCGTGGGTACTCCATCCAATTTAACGACTACTCCCATATAAGAGAGTTTAGCGTGATAGTGTGCAATTACTTTTTCTATCGCTGATATCAGGTTTACATCTTCCAGAAACCGCTCTCGGTCAGATGCAGAGATCGCTCTAAACATCTCCATCATGTCTGCTACGCGATTTAAGTTACTCAAATTCAAATCAACACTGTCATGACAAAAGAGAATGAAATCTTTCAGTTTAGAATTGGTGACTTGTTGTTTTTGATAAAGCTGTTCGAAATGGAGAATGGTCTCTTTCATATGAGTTGAAGTTAAGATACTAGTGCCCAGTGGCGTACTGATTTCATTTGCCACACCATCCACCAGCTGGTTTACAGCTGAGTTAACCTCTTGGTGAAGTATTCGTTTTTGCTGTTCCACCCTCATTAACTGAACTCGAACTCGAGTCAGCACTTCTTGGGGGTTATACGGCTTAAGAAAAAAATCTTTACTGTGAGTTGCCATTGCAAGTTCGACGCTTTGCTCATCATCGAATGCACTAACCAATATTATTGGAATAGATTTGTAGTGTTCATCTTTAGCGAGTTGGTGGCACAGATCTATGCCCGTGATATTCGGCATTTGAACATCTGAGATGATCAAGTCAGGCACTTTTTTAGCAATCAACTTTAACGCAACTTGAGCGCTGGTTGCCGCTCTGATACGGAAGTCTTTGCGTTGTAAAATAGACTGCAACACTCGCAAATTCTCTGCCACATCATCAATGATCAAAAGCTCATACATAATAAAAAGGCAACCAAAAGAGATTCATTGACAAAAGTATAGACAAGCAAACGTGATACATATCTTAACCTCTAATTATTCTCAAAATTAATACGGTTATTTAGCTAATAAATGTGAGGAATTAGCTATGCTCAAGGCAGTCGTATTTTTTCTAAGCGTGATTGTCTCAATGAATATGAAGTCCCTATTTACCTTACTATTTTCAATTATGATACTGGTGAACATTGGTGTTATCTTTATCGTGAACCACGCATTGAGCTCCTTTAAAAATGAGGAGAAATCGTTACTGCAATTATCCGAAATCACGTTATTAGGCAGCGAACTTCAACAAAGCTCAGATAACCTGACTAAATTCGCTCGAGCATACGCCGTCACTGGAGACAAAAAGTGGCAACAATTATTCGACCATGTCCTTGCAGTAAGACAAGGCATTGCCCCACCACCAAAAGATCACGACTTCGACTACTGGGATACCCTCGCAACCATTAACCAAGTCGACTCCCCTCATCATAATGGTTCCACCTTCTTTGAAAGGCTGTCGCTTGCCGGTATGTCGACTCATGAAGTCGCCGCCTTGAGTAACGCTTTCGCGGCATCGGAGCGGTTGGTCAATATCGAACAACAAGCTTTTACGCTCGCCAATACAGCAGGAACAGAAAACCGACAAAAAGCACTGTTACTTTTGTATTCCTCTGAATACCTTATCGAAAAAGCAAAGATCATGACCAACATCGAGACCGCTTATCAAAATGGTGTCGATCGCATTAAAGCCTCACAGGACACCGCTTCATCCATCGTCGCTATCATGTCTCGATTTATGCTCATTGGTATTTTTACCTTAGTCGTGTTGTTAAGTGTCTCGTTTTGGTTACTCAGACGCTTTTACATTTCTCCAATTGAAAAGATGCAAAATCAGGTGGTCTCCAATGTCGCTAACCAAGACTACAACTTCGAACTTGATGAAGACATCAAAGGAGAATTAGGCCAGTTTTCTGGTGCTATTAACTCCCTGCTCCTTAACCTACGTAATGAATTAAAGCTTGGCCACACCGTGCAGAGCTTTAATGAACTCCTCCGAGGGAAAACGCATACAAATGATGTGATATCAGAATCAAAATCCTTCTTAAGCCACTATTTTGGTTTCCCTCTCATCACCTTTTATCAATTGCGCAATGAGCAACTCGAAGTCATCGATTCTGTTGGTAATTGGCATGATCCCAACCCAAATCATATGTCTTTAGTGACTCTGTGCTTACAACATAAAGAAGCCAAGTCGGTTAAATCGAGCGATGGCCAACCGCTCAACCTCGCAATGGGCAATGTGCAACTGGGCCTCGCTGAATTGTATTTCATCCCAATTCTCGCTAACGATTCTCCGTTAGGCGTTTTACAATTTGGCACAAGCACCGCTTTATCCACAAATGAGTATCGCGTGTTGACCGACTTGGTTGAAGCCTTCTCTGTCGCATTTCAACTCAGCCTAAACGCAGAAAAACAGCACGAAATTGAACAAGAAGTCGCACGTCAGCTTGAGCTTAATCAACACATCATAGACTCGATCCCCAACCCGACTTACTACCGAAATCGCTTAGGAGAGTACTTAGGAGTAAACGAACAGTTTTGTGACTTCTTAGGAGTAACAGAACAAAATGTGCTCGGCGCCAATATAGAAGACATTTTTAAAGACGACGTCGTTTATCAGCTAAAGCGATATGAGCTGGAGTTACTGCAAGGAACCAAAAGAATTCAATTTGAAATCACGGTCGCCAACGGTAACCAACAGATCCGTGAACTTGTGGTGTACGAGGCACCGTTCTACGACCAAAACAACAGTATTATGGGCGTCGTTGGCTCATTTCTTGACGTAACTGAACACAAACAACTTGAACGTGAATTAATCAAAGCCAAAGAGTCAGCCGATAACCTTAACCAAATTAAAGGGGATTTTTTGGCCAATATGAGTCATGAAATTCGCACTCCGATGAATGCCATCATGGGCATGACCCACATGGTTCTAAATACCGAATTAAACAACAAACAACGTAACTACATAGACAAAATAGACTCAGCTAGTAACCAGTTGCTAGGTATCATCAACGACATTCTGGACTTTTCCAAAGTTGAAGCTGGCAAGCTCAAGATTGAGTCGACGCCATTCTCTCTTCATCAAGTACTCGACAACCTGATCAACGTCTTACCGACAAAAGCTGAGCATAAACCTGTTGAGCTGATCTTTAATGTCTCCCCGACATTGCCCAATCTTCTTATCGGAGATCCACTTCGCATCGGCCAAGTTCTCATCAACCTAGTGAACAACGCGATTAAGTTCACTGAACAAGGCGAAATCGTCGTCAATATTATTGAAACCACCCGCTCCCACGACACCATTAAGCTCGACTTTTCAGTAGTAGACACTGGCATCGGAATGACCCACGAACAGGTTAGCAACCTATTTAAGGCCTTCTCTCAAGCCGACACCTCGACCACTCGAAAATTTGGCGGTACCGGGCTTGGCCTGAGTATTTCCAAACAACTGGTTTCCTTAATGGAGGGGGAAATTCAAGTCGAAAGCCACTATGGAACAGGATCCAAGTTTAATTTTGAATTAACGCTGCCTTATGAAAACCAAATCAGCAGTGAGTATCAAATGGTCTCGGCACTTGCACTGAACAAATCGGTCATGCTTGTCGATGACAACAAAACATCTCGCCACGTATTAAGCGGGATACTTTCCGGGCTTGGCTTCGCCGTCACCCCCGCTGGCAGTGGCCGTGAGGCAATAGAACAGCTGAATAAACACCAACAAGTTTTTGACCTAATCTTAATGGATTGGCAAATGCCAAGCATGGATGGGCTAGACACACTAGAACATATTCAACATCACAAATTGTCGGAAGAGTCGAAAGTAATTTTGCTCCATTCACAATCTGGACAGCTCCAACTCAGCGATGATAACGCGCACCAGTTGGATGCAAACTTATTCAAACCGATTACGCCATACTCACTATTTAACGCGATTATTGCGTGCTTGGGTAACGAATGGCAGCCAGTCAATTTGGCTCACAGCAATGTCGAAATACCGCCTCTGGAGCGACTAGATAATATCGACATTTTATTGGTCGAGGACAACAAAACGAACCAAGAGATCGCGTGTACGATATTGGAAAGCCAAGGCGCAACCATCACCATTGCCGAGCATGGTCTCGAGGCGTTGGAAAAGCTTGAGCATCAAGTATTCGACCTTGCACTGATGGATATGCAAATGCCCGTCATGGACGGTATCTCCGCCACTAAGGAGATCCGAAAACACCTTAACAGTGAGCAACTGCCTATTTTAGCCATGACAGCTAACGCCATGCAGGTAGACGTTCAGCGTTGCATTGAAGCCGGCATGGATGAGCACATAGCAAAACCAATTAACGTACCCAATCTGATTCAAAAAATCTCGCTGCTAACCTCTCTCAGCGGACAATCAAGCAAACCTAGCCGTGCTGGCATTACCCCAGTTCCGTGCAGCGAGCAACTTAGCTTGGAGACGTTTGAGCTAGAAGGCGTAAACACAGAGCAAGGGATAAAAACTCTGCTAGGCGATGTCGATAGCTATCGCACCACATTAGAGTCATTCTTTAAATCTATGCCCATCGAATTAGCCGCGATGGATAAAGCAATCAAAGAACAAAACGACGACTTCATAGCCAGAAAGCTGCACAGCCTAAAAGGTTCTTCCGGCACATTATCCGTCAACTATGTTTACCAGAACATTCGTACATGGGAAAAAGCCTTCAAACAAGGTACCCCATTACAGGCCTCTCAGATTGAAGACCTAAGACAATATGTAATAAGAGCAGACAAACAACTACTCGCAACCAGTACACAACTTGAAAACGCCCAGCAAGCCGAATTCAGCCCTCAGGTTGCAGATAGCGCCTACTCCTCAACGAAGAAAAAGACGCAGGGAACCCGCCGCATAGACGCACAATTTCACCAGTTGATCGAACAACTTAATACAGCACTGCTAGATGCCGACACACAATCCATCGAACTGATAGAGCAACTCCAACAATACCAAGTATCAGACCCTGAGTTACTCTCTAAGATGAGTGGCTTCTTAAACGAATTTCAATTTGAACAAGCTGCGGACTTACTTAATAAAGTGAAGAGGAGTTTGTGAGATTTCACCTAAACAGAGTCAAGGGGAGAAACTTGGGAATTAGGGATGCTGATCGTGATCGCAAGCCCGCCTCCTTTGATATTGTTTGCAGCAATACTCCCTTTTAGTGCCGATGTCACCAAGTTATAGACTATATGCGCCCCTAAGCCTGTTCCACCTTGGCCTCGGTTACTGGTGACAAATGGGTCAAAAATTTGCCCAATCAATGCTTCATCTACACCGACGCCCGTGTCCTTAAATTCCATCATCACGTTGTTTTCATCTTGAGACAACATGATACGTATTTGCCTTTCTCCTTGCTTGTTAGGCAGCACAAAGCCGTGTTTGATCGAATTATGGGTTAAGTTAGTAATGATTTGATAAAAAATACTGGCTGAAGCGTTCATAGGAATTCGTGTTACACAATCCACTTTGGTAACAATATCCGCTTGATTTAAATCTGAAGCTAACGAACTGAGCACTTCCTTAACATAATCTCCCAGCTCAAACTCACTTGCCTGTTCTGCCTCGTTATCTACCGCCACTTTTTTAAAGGTTCCAACTAATTCAGCAGCGCTCATCAAGTTATTCATAACTAAGTCCAAACTATGTTGAGTTAGACTCAGGTACTGCTCCAAACTCTGCTTTTGTAGCTTATTACTTTCGAGCATTGCCAAAACGTTGGCTGTTTTATCTTGGACACTCGACACCCCGGTAATACTCACACCTACGGGGGTATTAATTTCATGAGCGATCCCCTTTACCAAGGCACCTAAAGACGCCATTTTCTCAGACTCAATCAGCTGATCTTGAGTGTGCTTTAAGTCTTCCAACGTAATTTTTAATGACTGATTTGCATCTTGTAAGCTCACAGTACGTTCTTCTACTATATGCTCAAGCTGTTGATTGAATTCCTGCAATTTCTTTTCAGCACTCTTGGTTCGTTCAACTTGCCGCTCCAACAACTCAATGTTTTCAGATTGCTTAAGAGAGTGCTGCTCTATCATCAGTTCTCGTTCTTGATAGTAATTAAGCTTGGCTTGTAGTTCATACGGAGAAATACTGAGTTGATTAAGTAACTCGCTATAGTGCTCCCTCAATTCGGCCTGCTCCTCGGCACTAATGAACTCACAACGCTCTAATATTCCATGCGCTGCTGTTGTCCCTATAGAGCCGGCGAGGTTTCTTTCGATATTCTTCCGCAATGTATTGAGTTCGAGTAAAGTACATTGTTGTTGATTAAGTAAACTCACATCTAACAAGCTCTTTTTAACAATTTGATCTACTTTTTGATGAGCCAAATACGCCTCTAGTGCACTCCGAACCATTTGGCAGCGTTGATTTAGATCGATATAAGCTTGTAGATCCAATTCTAATCTCGGTACGTCATCCGAGCTAAAACAACTCTGTAGCTCTTTGTAATATTGTTGCTCCTCTTTACCACCAGGAAATAAAATAGACCCCAAGCAAAACATGGCAACATTTATTGAACAACTCCAGAAAACGCCATGGCTAATAGGATCAATACCTTCCATTCCCATCAAAGCTCTTGGTGCGAGAATATCTAATTCCCAAGGACCATAGGCTAACCATTCAGATAACGATAATATTCCTGAGTCAACTAAGGCTGGTAAAAACAAGCAATACATCCAGAATGCAAAACCGCTACAAATACCAAAAAGCGCTCCAATTCGACTTGCTTTACTCCAAATCAAGCCACCAACTGCAGCAGGAGTAAACTGTAAAACGGCAGCGAAAGACAAAATACCCATGCTGGCAAGAAACTCACTATTCCCAACATATCGATTAAACAGATAGCCAATGCTCACAACGATGGCCACGACCGCCCATCGTAAAGGCAATAAATGACGGCGAAAAACAACGAGCACCGAAAAGCGTTCAATAACGGGTAAAACTAAATGGTTTGAGACCATGACTGAGATGGCGATAGTACTCATAACGACCATGCCCATCGATGCCGAAAAACCTCCGATATAAATAAAGAAAGTCAACCAAGTACTCGCATACTGCTGGGGCAACAACAAAACGAAACTATCAGCATTTCCGGCAGGAAAACCTAGCAACAACGCACCAAGCACAACAGGAATTACAAACAGCGTGATCAAAAATAGATAGGTAGGAAGTGCCCATTGGGCCGTTTTTAGGTGCTCTGGGTTTGTATTTTCCACAACCATAACTTGAAACTGTCGGGGCAGGAAAAAAAAAGGCATTCATCGACAAAAAGAGGTAGCAAATCCAGGTGCTCATAGGTACCGTTCGATTGAACCCATCAAACAGATCGCTAGAATTTCGAAGGCTTTCAGCTTGCGAAAACAAATCACCTAAGCCGTCAAATAGGCCAAAAGTAACAAACAGACCCAACGCGACAAAAGCAACGATTTTGACCAGCCCTTCAAATGCCATCGCCAGTATAACCCCTGGGTGATGATCTGAGATATCTAGCCGCCTCAATCCAAACAAAATTGTAAATGCGACTAAAAATATCGCACTGAACTCTTCAACTCCCCAAAAGCCTACCTCTGCGCTGGCCGTATTACTCAAAACTCTAAAGCCTATGCTTATCGCTTTGAGTTGAAGTGCGATATAAGGAGCTACACCTAAAGCAATAAATAAAGTAACCAACGCCGCAATCGAAGCAGAGCGGTAATAACGAGTTGAAATAAAATCAGCAATACTGGTTATATGATAAGTGCGCTTGATGGCAAATATTCGATTCAGCAAAACCGAACCAAATATCATCCCAAGCATTGGTCCCCAATATATTGCTAAGTAGAGTGAGCCAGCCCTTGTCGCTGAACCTACAATGCCAAAGAATGTCCATGAGGTACAATACACAGCGAGGGATAGAGTATACACCCACGGCCCCTGAGCAATCCTATTCAGCCATGTTTCTTGCTTCTGACCAAAAGTCGCAATCGCTAACAATAACAAGAGATAACCAAGCAACCCGACAATTAAATAGCTCGTCATTGTCATTCCTAATCACTTATTGATAATGCGAAGGAAAATTAAGTTAATTAACCAAATGACGATCATCTTATAAAACAGTTCGCTAAGCGTCATATTCGCTTGGTTATAAACTAAATATGACATCGCAACCACGTCAATCAATACCAAGCCAATTTTGATTTCAATATGATTTAGCGACTCACGAAAGCTCACGAAATTCATCACGACCTCCTACCTTATTACCTTTAAAGGTAGCACATTTAAATTTTCTTCTTGAGAGAGTTTCTTCCTCAATCGACACCTAAAAGTTATATATTCACCGCTTTCAATAACCACTTGGAATATATATTTACAGCAAACAAATCAAACTGTGACGGCGATTCACACACTTATCATATTGGTTGATCTAGGTCTCTAACAAACTCAAAATTGGTCGACCAATAATAGTATTGGTTGTACTCTATCTAGGTAGAAAGATCGCCAAAATACTGAAATAAAAGGGCTAGCACACATCAGGCATGCCATTTCCTACGTGATTAAGTTGGTTACCAATATCATGGATAACAGCCTTGCTCAGCAGCCCCTACTTGATTTCTGAATAAGGATAATAATCATGAATCAATACGCAAATGTCCTGAGCTGGGAGGATAAAAGTATCCCGCACCGCCTATGGATTGAAACTCACAAAGATAAAGCTCGCCTTTGCATGAAGGTCGTTAAAGATGTCGAACCTGAAATATTAACGTTAGATCTTGGCACTAGCCAAGCACAGGTCATGGCCTCTTGGCACGGTATGGCATTTCCAATTTCATCTGCATTTGACAAGAATGGACTGTTTTCTCAGGTAAGATGTTTGCTTAATTTAGCGGATGGTTGTGTTATCTGGGCCGTTAATCATATAGAGCTACCAAACGGAAAGAAAATGTCGGCAGACAAGCTGGCATTCATTCCCAATATGCGTCAGTGCTATGGGGACTTAATTGCCATTGAAAAAACCTCGACCCATTAAACAATTAACATCATTAGCCTATTTCTGTTTTTACGGTATTCAATAGGCTAATCATACTTTTCGCTATTTCATCAGCAGCTTATTCTCTGCTCGTTGCTCGATGACAACCCGAGCGATGGTGTATCCATTAACCAGAATAAACGTTGTTTCCATTAACGTTCCTCCGACAGAGCCCAGTAGCAAATTGTTGGTTAACCAACAGCAAGAGTTAAACAACACCAGCAGCCTCATTGAAACCCCTTGAGCTCGAAATAATCCGTAAGTTGCCACTGATGTGCCAAACAATGTCAGTAATTCATAGTAATGATTGAGTTGCGGTACGCCCATCAGCCACAACATCGCAATGAAACCACTCATTACCCACAATGATTTGGTTTTGGTGGAAGCATAACTTCTTAGTGCACTAATCCCGCAGCCAATTGCCGCAACCATCGCGCCCATCAAAACGAAATGACTGCACAATACGAGTTGGAACACCATTAAATGCAGGCGAAATTTACGGCCATCTTTTTGCAAAAATGCCGTTGCTCCAATCAAAAATGCGAACAACCCGACACCTTGTGCCACATTCATTTCTATCATTGAATTTACCTTACAAAAATGGCCCCCAACTGGAGGCCAAATAATACGACAATACCTTGGTATATCGGGGTGTCTGTTAAGACTATTTCACTAATTCAGCCGCTTCACGAGCCAGACGACCAATTTCATCCCAACGGCCTTCATTGATCATGGTTTTGTCGACCATCCAAGTACCACCGCAAGCAAAAACACGATCTAATCCGAGGTAATCTTGGACATTATTTACGTTTACGCCGCCCGTTGGCATAATTTGAATGTCACCGTATGGCGCCAGCAACGCTTTAAGCATGTTAATGCCACCAGACGCTTCTGCGGGGAAGAACTTCAGTGTTGTTAACCCCATTTCTAGAGCCGCTTCTACCGCAGTTGGGTTATTCACCCCCGGAACAATATCAATGCCGATCTCTTGGCAAGCTTTGACGGTATTTGGGTTAAAACCCGGCGAAACGACAAACGTTGCACCCGCTTCTTTTGCGGCTATCGCTTGAGCGCGGTTAAGTACGGTTCCTGCACCGATCAGCATGTTCGGTTGATCTTCTCTTAGTAAGCGAATCGCTTCGGCGGCCGCATCAGAGCGAAAGGTGATTTCCGCCGCGGGTAGGCCATTTTCAGCCAACGCTCTGCCAAGTGGAATAATATCTTCCGCGCGATCGAGCGCAATTACGGGAATAATTTTAACGGCCGCTAATTGATCCAATGTACTGTTCATTCACTTACTTCCTTCGTCTTAATTTCTGGTTTGATACTTTGAATATGAGCCATCGCTTCTTTCGCAATAATCGCTCCTTTATGCTGTATTACCGTGCCCGCCATTTGGTGCCCTAGTTCTGCGCATTCTTTGGCTGCACGTTCAGCTAGCCATGCAGCCAAAAAGCCCGCATTAAAGGAATCACCAGCCGATGTCGTATCAACAACATGCTCAATTTTATGGGGCGCAACGATCTCTTGCTGGTTAGCATCGAAATCACGGAAGATACACGCGTCTTTTCCGCGCTTAAGCACCGCTCGTTTCACGCCAGCAGAATGTAACCTAGCGAGGGTTTGTTCGTCACTGTTGTCCCCCCACAGCAAGCGTTCATCGTCGTTCGTGACTAGCGCCAAATCGGTCACCGACAGGACTTCGCTATAGCACTGCCTAGCTTGTTCTTCCGTATCCCATAAGGTAGGACGGTAGTTAGAATCAAAGGCAATCTGTACGCCTTTTTCAGACGCCGCCTGTAGCATCTCTATCAATATTTCTCGGTCTACCTGCGGCAAAATAGCCAAGCTTATGCCACTGAGGTAAATCATATCCATTTGCAGAATTTCACGCTCAACTTGATCAAATAACGGGTGACGCAGCAAATAACGCGCTGCCGATTGATTACGCCAATAAAGAAAAGTACGCTCGCCGTTCTCGTCTAATTGAATTAAATACAGACCAGGCTGACGGTTGTTGTCTGTCAGCACTAACTCGGTATTGACGCCTTCGTTTTCCCAGCGATTGATCATACCAACGCTTAAGGGGTCACTCCCCATCGCGGTGACGTAATGAACCTGAATGCTTTGATTAGCGATGCGAGATAAGTACACCGCCGTATTCAAACTGTCTCCGCCGTATGTTTGCAGCATTTGGCTAAACGGCTCTCCGTTTAGCTCAATCATGCACTCACCGATAAGCGCAATTTTTTTCATACTAGGCTCCTGGCTTCGCGAAATAAGCTTGGGCGTTATTGCTGCAAATGTCTTTCACTAACCCACCTAGCATGCCAATGTCGTTTGGCACTTCGCCATTTTCAACCCAGCGCCCCAACATATCACACAGAATACGACGGAAATATTCATGACGAGTGTAAGATAAAAAGCTACGTGAATCCGTTAACATGCCGACGAACTGGCTCAGTAATCCGAGTTGAGAAAGCTGTTCTAGTTGACGCTGCATGCCATCTTTTTGATCATTAAACCACCAACCAGAGCCAAACTGAATTTTACCTGCCACGCCTCCCCCTTGGAAGTTGCCTACCATGGTTGCGATCATTTCGTTATCTCGTGGGTTCAAACAGTACAGGATCGTTTTTGGTAGTTGATCACCTTGATCGATAGCATCGAGCAAACAGGCTAATTGCAAGGCAAATGGCTGATCGGCGATGGAATCAAAACCACTATCAGGGCCAAGTAAATCAAACATGCGGGAATTGTTATTACGCTGTGCACCAATGTGTAACTGCATCACCCAATGACGCTTGCAGTACTGCTGGCCAAGCCAAACTTGTACGGCCGTGCTGAACTGATCAACTTCGTTATCTTGCAGTGCCTGACCTTTCAAGCGACGAGCTAACATAGCGTCGAGCTCGGTTTCACTCGGTACTTTACCAAAACGGACGACTTCAATTCCGTGATCTGCTGCGCGGCAACCGTGCGCGTCAAAATGATCTAACCTACGCTCTAATGCCGTAAGTAAGTCAGCAAAACGAATAATCTCTATGTCCGCCGTTTCACTGAGCAATTGCATGTATTCGCCGAAACCGTCCAGTTCAATTTTAAAAGCTCTATCGGGGCGCCAGCTCGGTAACACATCAATATCAAAGCTTGAATCTTCCGCTATTTTCTTATGGTGTTCTAGGCTATGGATCGGATCATCGGTTGTCCCTGCCATCACCACGTTCATTTGCTTCATGATGCCACGCGCCGAGAACTCCGAACTTTGCAGCATTTCATTGCATTGGCCCCAAATTTCATCCGCCGTATCGGGGCCAAGCAGTTTGCCTGTAATGCCAAATGGGCGACGCAATTCTAAATGGCTCCAATGGTATAGAGGATTACCAAGGGTTTTAGGTACGGTATTCGCCCACGCGATGAACTTGTCATAGTCGCTGGCTTCTTTACCTGTGATGAGTGCTTCTGGAACACCGGCCGCACGCATACCGCGCCATTTGTAGTGGTCACCCTCTAACCATATTTGTGCCATATTGCCAAACTGACGATCATCAGCCACTTCCTGTGGGTTTAGATGACAGTGGTAATCGAAAATCGGCATATCAGCAGCATAATCATGATAAAGACGACGCGCCGTATCATTGCCTAATAGGAAATCTTCACACATAAACTGTTTCATTGTTTACTTCCTTATTGGCAGAACCGCTAGGCTCTACCAACGAATTTTTTTGTGGAGGAGAAGTTACCGCTTACAGAGACGCGACCGCAGCTCGGGCACCCTTGTTCGCAATCAGCTGATACGCTTTAGTCACTTCAACGACAAACGCATCGTTCTTGATGAGGTCAGTAGAGAAAATCGCTTCAACTCCGAGTAACCCCCTGACCACGGCTTCGTCACTGCTGCTTTGGTTGTGGATTTCTTTTAGCTGCTGTGCCATAGGGTCACGCACATCAATCTGTGCGCCTTTTTCATCTTCAGCGCCGACATAACGCATCCACCCGGCAATACCCATCGCAATCCAACGATAATCCGTGTCTTTCTCTAAATGGAAACGCAACGAACCACCCATGCGTTGAGGGATTTTTTGGCTGCCGTCCATCGCAATTTGCCACGTTTGGTGCTTCAGTGATGGGTTAGTAAAACGGTCAATCAACAAGCGGGCGTATTTTTCCAGATCGGTGCCTTCAGGCATATCTAAGCTTGGAGCCTGAGCGTTCATCATCATGTCAAAAGCCGCACTGCGATAGGCCGTATTGGTCATCGTATCTGAGATGTGCGGGTAACCGCCAAGGTAGCCAAGGTAAGCCAAAAATGAATGACTGCCATTAAGCATGCGTAACTTCATTTCTTCATATGGCACAACGTCATCAACAAATTCGGCACCAGCCACATCCCAATTAGGGCGGCCATTTACGAACTTATCTTCGATGACCCATTGACGGAAAGGTTCACAAGCAATACCACATGGGTCGCTGACCCCCATTAATTGGGCAATTTCACTCAAGGTTTCGTCCGTCGCCGCAGGGACAATTCGGTCAACCATGGTGCAAGGAAACGTCACGTTCGCTTCAATCCAGCCTGCAAGTTCTTCATCAACCAACATAGCGAAATCAAGAACCGATGCTCGTGCAACATGGCCATTTTCTTGAACGTTATCGCAAGACATGACGGTAAATGGCTGAATGCCACGCTCACGGCGAATACGCAGTGCCTCCACAATGTAGGCAATCGCAGAGTCTGGTTCATGGCGATGTTTTAAATCACGTAGGATAAGACCATTATTTTTATCTAAACGGCCTGTTGCCGGATCTGCGCAGTAGCCTTTTTCGGTAATGGTCATGGAAACAATCGCGACCTGTTCTTCGGCCATTTTGTCGAGCACTGCGGCTCTACCATCCAATTGAGGGTGTAAGGATTCGGTCACCGCACCGCTGACTTTTAGCGTATTTTTATCGGCGCCTTTTTCTACTACCGTATACAAATGGTCTTGCGCTCGAAGTTGGTTAACCAACTCTTCACCACCAAATAAGTTGATTTCGCAAATACCCCAGTCGCTGCCCGATTTTTGAGCCGTTTCACAGGTATATAAGCCTTGGTGAGCGCGGTGAAATGCACCAAAGCCTAGGTGAACGATGCGGCTTTTTAGCTGGTCACGTGGGTAGTTTGGCCATTGGATATGATCGTGTTTCGTGATGTTTGCAATCGTTGTCATTTTTAGTTCCCTACCCCATAGCCAATCGGTGCCATGGGGTGTTATGTAATCGTCTTAAGAGAGGGGCTCGCTACTTACATGCCGTAATCAAGGACTAAGCCAGGAAGGAAGAGGCTCAATTCAGGAATGAAGGTAACGGCCGCTAATGCAACAATCAGCGCAGCATAGAAAGGCAACAATGGTTTTATTACCTTATCAATTGAAATGTTCGCCACAGAACACCCAATGAACAATGCGCTCCCCACTGGTGGCGTACAGATGCCAATCGCCAAGTTAAACGTCATCATGATGCCGAAGTGAACCGGGTCGATACCCAAGTCCAACGCTATCGGCAGAAAAATAGGGGTGAAAATAAGAATCGCAGGCGTCATGTCCATGAAGATCCCGACAATCAACAAAATAATATTGATAATAAGTAGGATCATCAGAGGGTTTTCAGAGACCGCTAGTAGAGCGTCAGCAATCATGTAAGGAACATCGGCATTTGCCATCGCCCATGACATGCCCATCGATGCACCCACTAGCAACAACACAATAGAAGTGGTCACCGCAGACTCTAAAATAATGCCCGGTAAATCACGCAGTTTTACTTCGCGGTAGACCAATACCGCTAAGGTAAAGGTATAAACGACCGCAATCGCGGAGGCTTCTGTTGCTGTAAAGATACCGCCAATGATGCCGCCCATAATGACCGTGACCAGCAACAATGATGGAATCGCCTTAACGGTGGTGTCCCAAACTTCTGCCAGGGTCGGTTTTTCAGCAACCGGGTAGCCGCGGCGTTTAGCGATAAAGCCCGCAACCAGCATCAAACTCAAGCCCATGATAATTCCGGGAATATAACCGGCTAAGAATAACGCCGCGATGGATGTCCCACCGGATACCAATGAAAATACAATCAAAGTATTACTGGGTGGAATTAACAAACCCGTAGGGCACGAAGTAATGTTAACCGCCGCAGAAAAATTTTCATCATAGCCGTCTTTTTTCTGAAGTGGAGACATGGTGCCGCCCACAGCCGCCGCAGACGCAACCGCCGAACCAGAAATAGAACCAAACAGCATATTTGCCATGACATTTACATGGGCAAGAGACCCCGGTAAACGACCACCAAGCACCTTAGCGAAATTGATCAACCGAACCGCGATGCCGCCTTGGTTCATAATGTTTCCCGCTAAGATAAAGAACGGGATCGCGAGCAGTGCGAAATTATCAAGGCCAGCGGCCATACGTTGAGCAACAACCGCAATAGCTGGCTCAAGAGGTAAACTCATCATGATTGTTGCTAATGATGATAATCCGATAGCAAATGAGACAGGGATACCTAAGCAGAGTAACACTGCGAAGCTACCAAATAAGGTCAAAATGACTTGCCAATCCATAGTCGTGTTCCTTTATATTAATTGATTGATTCGGGTTGTTCTTGAGTCACTTTTTCATGGCCAAATAACGCTTGGACTTTCTCAGTTCCAAAGATGACTGAGTAGAAAATCATCAACAACCCGCTGATTGGCAAACATAAGTACACGTAGCCCATTTCTAACCCTAATGCAGGTGTTACCTGCCCAGTCGCCAGTGTTTTCATGGCTAAGCTTGTTCCGCCATACACCAGAACAATGCTCGCAAATGCGGTAATGGCGACCTGAATGATAATTTCATTCACTAATTTGCGTTTACCCGTAAGCTTCATCGTGAGTAAATCTATTGCTAAGTGACGCTTTACGCCTGTTGTATAAGCAGCCCCAACCAGCGCTACCCACATAAACAAATAACGAGCGAGTTCATCCGTTACCGTGCTAGGTTTTCCTATGACATAACGTGATACCACTTGCCAAATTACACACAAAACCAAAAAGCTGGATAGCGAGACAGTGAACCCCGCCAGCGCCTTATTTACATAACGAACCCATTTACTCATGCTAATTCCTTGATTTCATCTAATACACCTTTCTGTGGTCAACCAAATTTAAAAATGATGCCAGCACAAGATGTCTAATTCACCCATAGATTATAAATAAACCACACAAATGTCATGTGAGGCACATCACACATAGATTGGCTGACCAATAATTCCCTCAAATCCGTGACTTCGGTCAACCAATTACGAATTGGTCTTTGACTGAGCGACTTTCATCTTCAATAATGAATCCGTACTCAAATGTACCCCTACATAAAAACGGATAACCAATCTCACGGAGATACGATAATGATGACGCGTAAAAGTGTACTAACCACATTAATTGGTGCAGCTCTAACAGTAGGCGCTTCGGCTTCTGCATTTGCAGCAACAACACTAAAGCTGAGCCACAACCACCCACGTGACCATGCCGTTCATAAAGCAATGGACTACATGGCGAAAGAAGTAAAGCAACTCACTAATGGTGAAGTGAAAATTCGTATCTACCCTGATGCTCAGCTGGGTACTCAACGTGAGTCAATGGAGCTAATGCAAAACGGTGCATTGGATATGGTGAAATCGAACGCAGCAGAATTAGAAGCATTCGCGGCAGATTACTCGGCCTTCAACCTTCCTTACCTTTTCCGAGATCAGCAGCACTACTATGATGTTCAGCAAGGTGAAATTGGTGAGGAAATCTTGGCTTCTTCTGCGAAAAGTGGCTTTGTTGGCCTAACTTACTATGATGCGGGCGCACGTAGCTTCTATACATCTAAGCCAATCAATACGCCGGCTGATCTAAAAGGCATGAAAATTCGTGTTCAACCGAGTCCGTCGGCCATCAACATGGTTAAAGCGCTCGGTGGTAACCCAACCCCTCTTGCATACGGTGAGCTATACACCGCATTACAACAAGGTGTTGTCGATGCCGCTGAAAATAACATCCCTTCGTTTAGCTTGAGCCGTCACAGTGAAGTGTCTAAATACTTCAGCTTAGACCAGCACACTATGGTTCCAGATGTATTAGTTGTCTCAACAAAGTCCCTTGATAAATTGACCGAAGATCAACAAAAAGCACTTAAGACGGCGGCCTTGAAATCTTCTGAACTAATGAAAAAACTTTGGGCAGAATCAGAAACCAAAGAACGTGCAAAAGCGGAAAAAATGGGCGTGACATTCGTTCAACCGGATAAAGCTTCCTTCGTAGCGGCCGTACAGCCAATCTACGCTGAACTAAAAACAAGCAACCCAGAATTAAACTCTCTGGTAGAGCGCATCAAAGCAGTTCAGTAAGCAATTGCTTTAAATGCAACAAAGGCGAATAAAGAATAGATCAAGGTGTTGTTTCACTTTATCATACAGAGGTTGACCAATATCCGTATTGGTTATTATGATGGCGTAATGTGTTCGACGGGATATAGTGACTAATATAATGATTCAATTTGAACCGAAAAGACCTTATCAAGAATTAGGGTTAATACTAAGAGCAGAACTCAGTGATGGTCGTTACCAAGTCGGTGACAGGCTGCCTCCAGAGCGCGATATTGCAGAACGACTCGACGTCAGCAGAACCGTCGTACGTGAAGCCATTATCATGCTCGAGCTTGAGAATCTGGTCGAAGTAAAAAAAGGTTCAGGAGTCTATGTTCTCAATATTCCTGGAAGCCCAAATAACCGAGAAAACATCGTCAGTGATGACGCTGGCCCATTTGAAATGCTGCAAGCAAGGCAATTACTTGAGAGTAACATCGCTGAATTTGCGGCCATTCAAGTCACTCCTGGTGATATAGCCAAAATGCGCTCTGCGCTAGAGCTAGAACGTCGAGAGTTAGCCAACGGCGAAAGTAACTGCTTAGGGGATGAACAATTTCACCTCTATATTGCAGAAGCAACGCAAAACTCGGTATTGGTAGATATGCTGAAACAATCATGGGCACGACGCGAGCAAAGTCCGATGTGGAAAAAACTCCACACTCGTATTAGCAGCCAGAATTACCGCGAAGAATGGTTAGATGACCACGCAATAATCCTAGCTGCAATGCAACGCAAAGACCCAATTGCTGCCAAAAACGCTATGTGGCAACACCTTGAAAATGTCAAACAACGCCTCTTAGAGCTATCAAATGTGGACGATCCTGATTTCGACGGATACCTATTTGGCTCTAACCCCGTGGTATCGTTACTAAAGGCATAATGCAGGCGAGCTTTATCGCTCGCTTATTCCGCCTAACGCTTACCGCACCTAACTTTACCGTTTTCTTTCAACGGTAGTAAATGTCGTTAAATACTTAATTCGATTCAACTCGACGGGTTAAGTGTGCCCAAAAAAGGTGATTGTCATGGAACAAACTTGGCGTTGGTATGGCCCGAATGATCCCGTTTCTTTAGATGACGTACGTCAGGCTGGAGCAACCGGAGTCGTAAACGCACTGCATCATATTCCTAATGGTGAAGTGTGGACGAAAGAAGAAATTCTAACTCGTAAAGCATTAATAGAAAGTAAGGGGCTGACTTGGTCAGTCGTAGAAAGCGTGCCTGTTCACGAAGAAATCAAAACCCAAACAGGCCATTACCAAATTTGGATTGAACACTATAAACAAACACTGCGTAACCTCGCAGAGTGTGGCATAGACACCGTTTGTTATAACTTTATGCCCGTTCTCGATTGGACAAGAACCGATCTGGAATATCAAATGCCAGACGGTTCACGAGCATTACGTTTTGACCAAGACGCTTTCGCAGCATTCGAACTTTTCATCTTGAAACGTCCCGGAGCAACAGACACCTACGACGAGCAAGAACAACGGCGCGCACAAGATTACTTTGAATCAATGACTCAAGCAGACATTGATAAACTAACAAGCAATATCATCGCAGGCTTACCCGGCGCTGAAGAGGGTTACACCCTAGAAGAGTTCCAAGCACAGTTGGATCGCTACGACGGTATTTCCAAAGACAAGCTGCGTGAAAATATGGCGTACTTCCTCAAGGAAATCATGACCGTTTGTGAACCTCACGGGCTAAAAATGGCCGTTCACCCAGACGATCCACCGCGCCCAATTCTAGGCCTACCACGCATTGTCTCAACCATTGAAGACGTAGAGTGGTTAACCAATGAAGTACCAAGCAAGATGAACGGATTAACCATGTGTACCGGTTCTTATGGTGTCCGTGGTGACAACGACTTAGTCAATATGATTAAACAACATGGCGAGCGCATCTACTTTACTCATTTACGCTCGACACAACGTGAAGAAAATCAACTTAGCTTCCATGAAGCCGCCCACCTTGATGGTGATGTGGATATGTACAACGTGGTAATGGCACTTCTTGAAGAAGAGAACCGACGTGAAAAAGGAGGCAAAGCCGCTCTCATTCCAATGCGACCGGATCATGGCCACCAAATGTTGGACGATTTAAACAAAAAAACAAACCCGGGTTATTCTGCAATTGGCCGCCTGAAAGGCTTAGCTGAGGTGCGTGGACTCGAGATGGCGCTCAAACGCAGCTTCTTCTCATAACGACACACCGGATACACCACTAACAACCATTCCCTTGGTTTTGGGCCTCCTTTAAGAGGCCTTTTTTGTGTCTGTTTCACGCGAAATACCTGCCGCCTTCTCACATGCCGATCTTTTATACAACTCGACGCAACAATTTACATTTTGACATTTGACTTACACGTGTGCGCTGATAATCTAGCGAACAAGTGTACGCTCAAAGGATCAATTTGCATGACAACGGAAAAAAAGCCGCCATTACTCTGGCTAAATATCTTCATATTTTCATCCAGTATGTTACTCGCCCTAGTGGCTGCGCCTTTGTATGGCGTCTATCACGGATATGGGGCTGAGCACTGGATCTGGCTCGCGGTGTGTTTCTCTTTTTGTAACCTTTCGATTACCGCAGGTTATCACCGCCTTTGGTCTCACAAGGCCTTTCAAGCTCACGCTAGCTTACGCTTCATCTTTGCCATTGGCGGCGCGTTCGCCCTGCAAAATAGTGTATTGCATTGGTCGTCTGATCACCGTGTCCACCATAAGTTTGTTGACGACAATGACAAAGACCCTTATTCCGCTAAACGTGGTTTTTGGTATTCCCATATTGGTTGGATGCTTCGTCACTATAACCTGGCGGTTTACTCGGATTACAGCAACTGCCGTGACTTACAAAAAGACAAAATCGTCATGTGGCAACATAAGCATTACGCATTGCTTGCTCTGCTGACCAACCTAGGTATCCCTGTATTATTAGGACTGATTTACCAAGACATCATCGGTATGCTCTTGATCGTCGGCGCCGTGCGTTTGGTACTCAACCACCACACCACCTTCTTTATTAACTCACTCGCTCACATCTGGGGAAGCCAACCATACACAGATAAAAACACCGCTCGTGACAACGGCATTCTTGCGGTACTGACGTTTGGAGAGGGTTACCATAACTACCACCACATCTTTGAGAATGACTACCGTAACGGCATTTATTGGTGGCAGTATGATCCAACGAAATGGCTAATCAAATCTTGCGAATGGCTTGGTCTTGCGAGTAAGTTGCGTAAATCACCGCCACTTCGAATAGAGAAAGCGCGTGCCAAGATGACGCTACAAATCGCTCAGGCTCGAATTCATCACTTACCGAATCGCAACCAGATCTCGGATAAATTGCAAAATGAATTCGAAGTGCTCACCGGTCATATGACAGAATACTACGAGCTGAAAAAGCAACTATTGGAAAGCAAAAAAGAAGACTTGGTAAAGAAATATGAATATTCGATTCTTAAAATTCGTTACCAACAAATGAAAGCCAATTTAGAAAATCAAAAGCGTCAATGGAACCAAACCATTGCCAATGTCAGTGCTATGGCCGTTCCTGAAGCCAAACCTCAATAGTGGCTAACCACGCATCGGCTAGTAACTACTAACCGCTCCTCAGTCATTGACTCAAAAGACGGCCGATAACGCCGTCTTTTGAGTATTTGGAGCTTTCTGTTCAATGAGCAACCATTGCCTGATCAGTATTAGTACTCATGGAACAAGGAAAACAGAACATGTCACCTTGCTGAAATCGCCAAAAGATAAAGTATTTCAACCTCACTCTCACCTTGGTGGAGAAGAAGTATTGAGTCTATCTGGCACCTTTCAAGACGAACACGTGCATTCCCCTTGGTTATCTATCTTTAGCAGGCAACGCCTAAAGAAGTGAATCCACACGCTATGAAACCAAGCAACACCAAAGTCAGACTAAAAAAACAACATCACCACAATTTCAATTTTATAATTTAAAAAACAACCAGTTAAATATAAATTATTTTTAGCAAACGCTTGCAACTTAAATTTAATGTTGACACCACTATTTTTGGCACTATTATGCGCGACGTTTGCCTAAAAAACGGCAATACAAAATGGCATATAACGTGACATGTTAAATGGCATAACAATTTGGAATAATCAGCGGAGGCACACATGGCATCGGACAACAATTACAGTTTAGGGCCCGTTCCACAATCGGCCAGAAAAGGCATTGCATCCCTAACAATGGTGATGCTCGGATTGACCTTTTTCTCAGCCAGTATGTGGACAGGCGGCTCACTTGGCACCGGTCTTAGCTTCAACGATTTCTTCCTCGCCGTTCTCATCGGTAACTTACTTCTCGGTATCTACACCTCATGTCTTGGCTACATTGGCGCTTCAACTGGTCTTTCTACTCACCTTCTTGCTCGTTTCTCTTTTGGTTCTAAAGGCTCTTGGCTACCGTCATTACTACTAGGCGGTACGCAAGTTGGTTGGTTTGGCGTGGGTGTGGCGATGTTTGCTATCCCTGTCCATAAAGCGACCGGTATTGATACCAACACCCTAATCATCGTATCTGGCTTATTAATGACGGCCACCGTCTACTTTGGTATTTCAGCTCTCATGGTACTTTCTGCCATAGCGGTTCCTGCGATTGCTATCTTAGGAGGCTACTCAGTATTCACCGCGGTCGATAGCATTGGCGGCGTTGCCGAACTGCAAAAAGTCCAACCCGCAGAGCCGATTGATTTTTCAATTGCCGTTGCCATGGTAGTCGGTTCTTTTGTCAGCGCAGGCACCTTAACAGCAGATTTTGTCCGTTTCGGCAAGAAACCAGCAGGTGCGGTACTTATTACTATGATTGCCTTTTTCATTGGTAACTCATTGATGTTCATCTTTGGCGCTGCGGGTGCCTCGGTAACCGGTCAGTCCGACATATCTGAAGTCATGATTGCCCAAGGCTTGCTTATTCCTGCCATTATCGTACTTGGCTTAAATATTTGGACCACCAACGACAACGCTTTATACGCTTCTGGTCTTGGTTTCTCTAATATCACAGGGCTACCGAGCAAATACATCTCGATGGCAAATGGCGTCGTGGGCACCTTGTGTGCGCTTTGGCTATATAACAACTTTGTTGGCTGGTTAACCTTCTTGTCTGTTGCGATTCCACCGATTGGTGGCGTGATCATCGCCGACTTCCTAGTCAACCGTAAGCGCTACCAGAAGTTCGAGAGCTACGAATTTAAAACCGTCAACTGGGCGGGCATTTTCGCCGTCGCCATCGGCGTTGCTGCAGGCCATTTTTTACCGGGCGTTGTGCCACTAAATGCTGTACTTGGCGGTGCAATCAGCTATCTTGTGCTTAATCCTATCTTGAATAAGAAAACGGCCACTGCGCAAACCGCGTAAGGAACAAAAATGACCTCATTACTGATAAAAAACGCCAAGCTTCAACACCAAGATGGTGTATTCCAAATTTTGGTAAAAGACGGCCAATTCGAAACCATCTGTGATAATGCCACATCACTCAAGCATGATGGCGACGTACTTGACGCAGAAGGCGGCCTAGCGATTGCGCCGTTTTGTGAGCCTCACGTGCACCTAGACACGACTCAAACGGCAGGTGAACCAAGCTGGAACATCTCAGGTACATTATTTGAAGGCATCGAGCGTTGGTCAGAGCGCAAACAAACCCTTTCAATAGAAGACGTAAAAACGCGTGCCATGCAAACCCTTAAATGGCAAATTGCTAACGGTATTCAGCATGTGCGTACTCACGTAGATGTCTCCGATCCGACGCTTGTCGCGCTAAAAGCCATGATTGAAGTGCGCGAAGAAATGAAGGAGTGGGTCGATATTCAAATCGTCGCGTTCCCACAAGAAGGCATCTTGTCTTACCCAAATGGCAAAGAACTGTTGGAAGAAGCCGTGCAGCTCGGCGCTGACGTCATTGGTGCCATCCCTCACTTCGAATTCACCCGTGAATACGGCATTGAGTCTTTGCATTATGTGTTCGAACTGGCGCAAAAATACGACCGCTTGATAGACGTACACTGTGACGAGATTGATGATGAACAATCGCGCTTTGTCGAAACCCTTGCCGCGCTGGCGCACAAGTTCAATATGGGTGACAGGGTAACAGCCAGTCACACAACAGCGATGCACTCTTACAATGGCGCCTACGCTTCGCGCTTGTTCCGTTTATTAAAAATGTCTGGCATTAGCTTTGTTGCCAACCCATTAGTCAACATCCACCTACAGGGCCGTTTCGACGACTACCCAAAACGCCGTGGTGTAACACGCGTAAAAGAGATGCTAGCCGCCGACATTAACGTCTGCTTTGGTCACGACGATGTGTTTGACCCATGGTATCCACTAGGTACCGCTAACATGCTTCAAGTGCTGCACATGGGGCTACATGTATGCCAAGTCATGGGTTACGACCAAATCAACCAATCGCTTGACCTAATCAGCACTAACTCTGCTCGTACACTGAACATTCAAGACCGTTACGGTATTGAAGAAGGCAAACCGGGCAGCTTAATCATTCTGCCGGCTGAAAATGGTTTCGATGCCGTTCGTCGCCAAACGCCAGTGCGCTACTCTATCCGCCACGGTAAAGTCATTGCCGAAACCAAGCCTGCACAAACGCAGATTTGTTTGGGTGAGACTGAGGAAGTGGATTTTAGGAGATAGGTTAGAGGCTAGAGGCTATAGGCTATAGGCTATAGGCTAGAAAAGACTAAAAAAGCTGGTACTTAGGTGCCAGCTTTTTTTATGCTTAGACCTTAAGGTAAGGTATCAAACCACACTATATGTGACTTATAGTCCGTGGACTTATAAGTCACATAGCAACACGATAAGTCATCATTTGTTGAGACTTATTAGATAGTTGTGAACGAGCATATTTTAATTCCCTTTGGACTGCATATTAAGCAGCTCCGCCTTAAAAAGAACATCAGCCAAGAAGAACTCGCAGCGCTATGTAGTTTGGACAGAACTTATATTAGTGGTATTGAACGCGGCATTCGCAACGTTAGCTTAGTCAACATCATTAAGCTAGCAAATGGCTTACAGGTTGAAGCCCAGACATTACTCCAATTCACAGTTGGAGAATTCAATGAGTAATCGAGCTTTCTATCACGCTTCATTAGATTCATTCCTTAAGCAGTCAATTCCATCAATCGTTGGCACAACAACCCAACACCACACGCAAGACCTCAAATTCCAGCAAACGTCTGCATGGACGACTCAAGTCCAGATTCTTCAAGAAGCCCTATCCGATTTAAAAAGCTCTAACAGTAAAATCTATTTTGAGTTTCTAATCCCAAGAATGGGCAAACGTGCCGACGTTATATTGGTTCACTCAGGCATTGTATTTGTAATCGAATTTAAGGCTGGTGAAAGCAAATTTCATTCTGCCGATAGCCAACAAACACATGGTTACGCTTTAGATATGAAGAATTTTCATAAAGGTAGCCACGACAAACTGATTGTTCCCATTCTTGTTGCAACAAAAGCGACGGTTACTGGATCTGACCACGCTCTTTCTCTAGCATCCGATAATGTCGCAACGCCAGTCCTCACTAATGCTGAGAGCTTGAAAAACGTGATCACTCATTTGAGTGTTAAATACCAACAATCGAGTTTCGATGCGGATGGCTGGGCTAATTCGGGCTATATGCCTACCCCTACTATCGTTGAAGCAGCCCAAGCCTTATACGCTGATCACGATGTAAATGACATAGCCCGAAATGAGGCTGATACACAAAATTTAGGGATCACTAGCGCTCAACTGCTCGAGCTCATTCACGAATCTAGGACACAAAAGAAAAAAACGATTTGCTTTGTCACAGGTGTGCCCGGAGCCGGAAAAACGCTGGTTGGACTTAATATTGCTAATACTCACTCCAACCCAAAAGACAATGAATATTCTGTCTTTTTAAGCGGAAATGGCCCGCTAGTTACAGTCCTTCAGGAAGCTCTGGCGATCGATAAATCCTCTCGCGAAAAAGTCACTAAAGCCCATGCTCGAAGAGAAACAAGCTCATTTATTCAAAACATTCACCGCTTCAGAGATGAATGTTTAGATGGATCAATCCCGCCAGAAAAAGTAGCTATATTTGATGAGGCCCAACGTGCATGGAACGCTGAACAAGCGTCTAAATTCATGCAAACAAAAAGAAACAAACCCGACTTCAACCAGTCAGAGCCTGAATTTCTTATCGAAGTCATGGACAGACATGAAGACTGGGCTGTGATTATTTCCTTAATCGGAGGCGGGCAAGAAATAAATACTGGCGAGGCGGGTTTAGCTGGGTGGTTAGATGCGCTGTCGGATCGGTTTGATGACTGGCACGTATATTGTTCTGATCAACTGCTCACTGGTGACTACGTTTCCGATGGTGTTACAGCAAGCAGCTTACAGCACAGTACTATCTTACCAAGCTTGCATTTAGCCACATCAATGCGCTCGTTTCGAGCAGAAAAACTCTCAAGTTTTGTCCATCATGTGATTGCCAATAATCGAGAAAAAGCCAGCCGCATCGCGCAAACTCTAGATGGTGTTTATCCACTTAAGATTACCCGCAATTTAGAACAAGCAAAAAACTGGCTAAAACAACAATCTCGTGCAACGGAAAGCCGTGGCGTACTCGCTTCTTCTAACGGAATTCGTTTGAAAGCTGAAGGGATTTTCGTTAAAAATCGATTCAATCCAGAGTATTGGTATCTCAGCCCACAAAGTGATATTCGCTCTAGTCATTTTCTTGAAGACGTTGCAACTGAATTTGATGTGCAAGGTTTAGAGTTAGATTGGTGTTTAGTCGGCTGGGATGGTGACTACCGACACAATGGTATCAATTTCCAACACTGGAAGTTCAAAGGCACTAATTGGCAGAAGCGACACAAAGAAGAGGAACTGCGTTACCTTGAAAATGCCTATCGTGTTCTATTAACGCGTGCTCGACAGGGTATGGTTCTATTCGTTCCGCATGGTTGTGATAGCGACGATACTCGCCCACCAAGTTTCTACGACCATACATACCAATATCTTTTGGACTGTGGTTTTTCAGAATTAATTTAGCGGCTGTGCGAGAAGGTAAGCTGATCATATAGGAAACGGTAACTTGCTTACCATATTTCCCATTTCAAAGCAGTAACGCTAGTATATAGAGGCTTTCTGCCCTGCGATTGGGATAATATGGTCTTTAGGAGCACTTTGAAGGCTCTTTTCTTTTTTGGAGCAATACATGTCACTGAGCAAAACGAAAACATCATTCTATAGACGTATTTTCATCGCACACTTAATAGACAACGGCTTTAATACTCTACCCAAAATTCAAGACGAAATCACCATTCCTCGTAGAACGGCTCAAGACACCATCGCAGCGCTTGAAGAATTAGATATTGATTGCCAATTCACTGGTGCACTAAAAAACGGCCACTACCAGATTGTCTCTTGGGGGCCGTTTAATAAAACATGGGTCAACGAGAATATCGCTCACATTAGAGCAGCGCTAGGCTATTAAGCTGCACCATGCTATGTTCGCATGAAGTGAGCAATCAAGAATACGGCTGCCTGATAATCGTCTTTAGGTTTTCAGGCTTTGTACGGCGAAAATCCGAAAGGTAGATCTCGTGGTGCTTACCTGCTAATTGGTTCCCATTACTTTCGATGAAACGATGCACTCGCTCAACCGTTGGTCCTTCTTCCGAAAATGGGCCAATGTGCATGGTTTGTGCGCATGGGCCTTCGGTAAAGGCTTCAAAACGTAGCTTATCGACGGCGGTGAGTTTCTTCTTAGTGCGCACCAGCTCAATCGCTTCGGCAACCAATGCTTCAGTAACATAACTTGGTTGCATTATCATCAAGGTCCACTTCCAATTTGCTTTATTATCAGCAATGAAGTCTTCCATGTCGTCGGCCCACCAAAGCCCTTCTAGCGGCAACACGCCGTAATCGATCGCCATTTTGTTTTTTTTAATCATGAATTTTAGTGTGTAGGAAACCGAATAAAGCGCTTCGATAGCCACACCAAACGATTCAGAACCCGGCTCGCCTAGGCCATCTATCATTAGATAGTGCATCTCTAAAACGTCTAAAACCTCAACCTTCTTTGAGGAAGGTCTGTATAAATGTTTTAGCTGTTTCTTAAAATCAATTTTAGACATGAAGAAGCCTCGTTCATTGAAATATCACCGATACAACTAACCGCTAAGTCAACACCGATACTTTTTACCGCACGGGTTTAATTACCTAAAAATATCATCTTGATCAAATGCAAAATAATCATCGACTACTTCGACCAAAGCTGCGCTCATTTCTTCTGCTTCTGGGATATTTGCAGATATTGTACTCTCCAATAAAGAAGTAGCTTGAAGCTGGCTTAACGATTTAACCGACTCATAGAGCTCTGGCTGACTTTGTTGCAATGTAGCAAGCAAAGATCGTAACACAATGTCCATTGCTTGATTTTGCAATACCGTTTGAACCTCCATTTGAGAGGCAAATTCATCCATATCGGCAAAGTTTTCGTCATCGAACGATTCATGCTCCAACATCATGTTCACATCTTCCGCATCGAAATACTCAGGGTCATAATATTCACCTAGCCAATCGATAACTTCTAAATGATCTTCGTGGCTCGGAGTCACGATAATTCTAAGTAAATTTTTATAGCCAGAAAGCCCACCACAGTTTTCCGGTGGACAAGCGCGCTTACCGGCTAAGCAAAAGTCGCTTTCCACTAAATCGGCAACAGGACGCACTTTCTCAAGGGTAATCGTATGCTCCCAATTATCTCCAAAGTCATAAGTATATTGCAGCTTATCACCTTTTTTCGCCATTACTTCAACCAAAGCCGTCTGTGACTCATCTTCGGCGCGACTGCTCAGATCCTCTTGATCCAGAATAGGGATGAATATACGCTCGTCTGCACTTGAGAAACTGTGCAGATGCTCTTCGTCCCATCCCATTGCACGTTGAATATAATCATGTAACTCGCCGAGATTGATGTCGTTAGAAACAAGGATACGGCGCCAGATCATTGGTTTAATACCATTTAGCGCGACTTTTAACTGGTAAGCCTGCAGTGGCTGAAAAGGTATGACGTTCATTTTTTATTCCCTTTTATTCGTATATATCAACCTATTATACGACCCATTCTCGCATATTTTCTGTTAAATTTTTGCCCCAGACACACCATATTAGATTAGGAGGTTCATTATTTAGAGCCTCTTTGCGCAATTTCAATAACGGACAATGTGCTTAACGTCACCTTATGCATCGCGATGAGTTTCACATAAATAGGTTAACGCGCCTGTCCTTTAAACGCTTCTGCATTTGCTGTCAAGAATTGATACTTTAGCCAAGATAGTAGGCGCGACTAATGAAGCAAAAACACTAAAAAAAAGGTGAATGCCGACTTAGCCTCGCTCAAGACAAAACAGTGTAAAACTAAACCCAATGCCATTTTCTTTATGCTAAATAAATCAGGCATAACACGTGTTGGCGGCGCGAAGACGGCCATAGACAGCATCATCACTTTAGCTGGGGGGCATAATCCGGCTCAGTCTTATTTTTCAGGTTATAAATCGACGAGTATGGAATCAATGGTAGAGGTGCAGCCTGACTATATTCTAATTAGCCAGCGAGCATGGGATATGTACCAAGATAAACAGATGATTTTAGATAAACTGCCCATTTTACGATCGACGCCTGCAGGCAGAAAGGCCTATATGTTGGTCGTTCCAAGTGGCGCCTTACTTGGTGGCCTTGGGTTAGACAGCATCAAGGTTGCAACACAACTCAACAAGCAGTTTTGCCCTGACTAAAACACTTATCACTTGTACTAGAGGCGGTAACCTCCCCCCCTCTAGTGCAATCAGCCGCTTATCCATACGACAATTAACGACAAACTTAAACAAAACACCGACAGACAAAGCCACTTTTCGTCCTTTACTCTCAATAACGTACATCTGAATTATAGAATGTTGTCTTCAAGCTTTACTCTACATAAATACTTCAACACGGTTATTGTCTACATCATTTATTGCCTATTCTGGCACAAGTTTAGAGTTAAACTCGCGATTGGCACATTAAAGATGATAAGCAAGCTTGGCGATAACTAAGCATCTACTTAGCCATTGTATAAGGAAAGAAAATGACAGCACCCAACAGCGACTGTTTGGCCTTTGACCATTCGATGATCCAAAAATCTAATGGCGATTTTCTCCCACCCTCTGTATGCAGTACCAACATTGGTAACTGGCTTAACAAACTCCAAAGTGCATTTGGTAAAAAACAGGCCAGCCGAGCAATTCCCTATATTCAAAAAGGCATCGATACGATTTACTCGGAACTTGAGGCGATGCGCTATAAGCACTACCAAAAATCAAGTAAAAGCTACGGCTATGGTGTCGCCGACATCACGGACGAGCCATTGTGGGTCGTTCTGGTAGGTCAAGTCAGTCGCAATTTTGCGAGTGTCGTGAAAATTGTGCATCCAAGCAAAACCCCTAATGAAGCGATACGCTCTAAACACATCAATCGAACCTTTTCTAGTTTTTTAGAGCAAAAAAGAACCTTGTTACAACACCTTCAAGGTGGCATTGCTAATAGCGGTGAACTCGGTCGACTGCAAGCACAAATCTTAGACGGGCAAATCGAATCACTAAAAAAAGCGTACGACACTCATGAACACTTTGACGAGAACATTTGGCTGATCCTCAACGATTACTACAGAAAACAACAGCTGCTACAAATGAGCCGTGGTAAAGGCAAGTCTTCGACGGCCGAAGCAAAGGGGAGCATCAAAGATGGCTCTGCCGTTCTCGATGTCAGTGGAGAATTGTTTGCCGAAGCAAAGATAAAATTTGAAAAGACCTGGGACTTCGGCGCCATGCGAAATGAGCTTGAAGCTTCAATGAGCATCGGTGCTAAGGTTGCTTACCAAGACAAAGCACACATTAATTTGGGAACGGGTGGTGGGGCAACGTACAAGAAAGGCACACCAGGTAAAGCCGAGATCGGCAATGTCTCAATGCCAGGGGTCAATGCCAGACTAAAGCAAACCAACTTCACCGACCCTGAACTTGAAAACAGAAATGGCTTTGTACCCATCCAACTGATTCCGGGCGTGGATATCGGCATTGATGCTTTCCTTGCCATTGAAGCAGGGCTAAAAGTCACCGTCACCCACCAGCTTACCATCGGACAGATAATGTCGATGAAAAATGAGGCGGAGCTATTTGTTGGTGCCGAGGTTAAAGGGCAAGTAAAAGGCGGAATCAATACCAGTAACATAATGGGAGCCGATGAAGTTTTTGTAGGCTCAATTAGCGGAAGTGCCTTTATTGGTGCTAAAGCCAAAGGCTCTAGTACTGTAACGTTTATGGCTCGTGGCATTAATGCGGTTTCGGCTCAAGTCAGTGGCGCGGTATCTGCGGGTGTTGGCGTTAATGGCACTGTGGAATCCATTGTTCGCCGTTCTGGTGACATTAAATTCCGCATGGCCGCAGGCGCAACAGCCGGGATTGGGGCAGACGTCGACTTCAACACAACGGTCAATCCGATGTTGTTTAAGGTCATTTTATGGGATCACCTAGCACACCACTTTACCACTCAAGCGTATCAAGACCGCACCAACGCTAAAATGGACTTCAAAATCAATAACGTGGTGCTGACTCGTTGCGATGAAAAATTGGTTACTTATCTTAACCAGATCAAATGCGACTACAACGCGTTGGCAGAAATGCTTTGGCGCCTGCCAGCGGATGCTCACACCAGCATGGCTGCAGGAGGAACCATACTGCACGATGCCATCAACAAACCTGATGATGCGGGCATTCAGCAGTATCTCACCTCGGTAGGCGTTGCCGATGACGAATACCTTTACGACGAAGATGAAATGACCAACGCAGAGCTAGGTATCGTTCACGGTGCACAAGCATTGCAATCGCAAAACAAAGCAGATAAACAGGCGAAAAAATCGCAATCACGAGGAAAAAGGCTGAAAAGAAAACTCAAAGGTCTGTTGGTGCTGCCACCGCGACCAGAGACCGAATTGGCGGCTTAACATCGCGTAATTAGCGTTAGGTCAACTTATCTCTAGTTGGCTATTACTTGAAAACTAAGCCTCTGCAGCGATATTTTTGCTGCAAAGGCTTATGTTCAAGGGCTTAGATGCTATCACTGTTATTCCCAAATACTTCATCCACATATGCCTTCACTACGGGTAACTCCCGGAAGTAACCATACATAGCGATACTAGTAATTTCGTCATCTGTGCAGTACTTCGGGTCTTTAACCATCGCTTCTACGATATGAGTGCTTGATAACAGAGTGAACGGAGGGCAGTCTACAAAGCCATGATCGCGAGCGATGCTCTTTTGCCTTTGATGTTCGAAGATTTGGCCGGGAATGGCAAAAATTAAACCAATAGCCAATAAAATAGCTAAAAGCTTCCCCATACGACCAGAGCCATCTTTGCCAAGTATGTGAGTCCAAATAATAAACAAAAGCAAAAATGGCATCGTAATTAGGCCGCATATTCCTATCATATAGGTTGGATCAACATAAACTATCTGATAATTGGCGGCCAATTGGATTTGCATCGTCTCCAACGTAAGGTATTCATTAAGCCTAAAAGCAGCAAAATAGCTCAAACCAACGCATATAATCATAACCAATAAGACGTGTAGAACATGCATGACTTTTTTAATCACTTAGCACTTCCTTACCGAACACTTCATCTACATACGCATTCACCGCAGGCAACTCCCGAAAATAACCGTACATAGCGATACTGGTGATTTCGTCATCAGTACAATATTGCGGATCTTTCACCATGGCTTCAACGATGTGAGTACTAGAAAGCAACGTGAACGGAGGGCAATCTACAAAACCATGATCACGAGCGATACTCTTTTGTCTTTGGTGTTCGAAGATTTGACCTGGAACAGCTAAAGCTAATGCAATCAATGTCGAAGCTGCTACGAGCTTGACTGAAATACCTAAGCTATCCTTTCCGAAAATATGAAGTTTAAATACAAACCAAACGTAAGGAGGAATAAATAAAAAGGTGGCATAAATGATCAGGTAAGTTGGATCAATATAAACTATCGCGTAATCATTATCTATTTGTCTGATTAAATTTTTAGTTTCGTAATAATCAATTAATTCGATAATAAAAAACCAGCACACTGCAAAAGATATGATTATAACCAACGCTAGTGATATGTACTTTTTCATCTAAAAACAGGCTCCGAATAAACTATTAACCAATTGATGTATAGCCCTGTCCCCACTACCATAAAAACAGCTTAAAACTACTCATGATTATGAATACGGTAATCAACCCTATCCAACCAATCGCTCTCGTTATAACCTCAGGCGATTTCGTATTAAAGTGAGGAAACAGTATCGCTCCGAACGATAACATGGGTAAGAAGCCGTACAGTTGCCCCATATGCATTGATGTTACTTCTGGAAATGGACCAACTAACCGATAAATGATTAGATATACACCATAAACACCAATAGCCATGCCCGCTTCTTTTGCAGACGTTTCGCTTCCATCTGAGAATAAATAGAAGCCAGTAAGAGCGACAAATACAATGACATCAATCAAAATTCAGAATTTCCCTTTGAATAAGCTCAATAGAGGAGCCTATTCACATAACCGATAATCAACTTAGTTAACCACAGATTTTTTCCCATGCACCTCATCCACATACGCATTCACGATGGGCAGTTCCCGGAAATAACCATACATAGCGATACTAGTAATTTCGTCATCTGTACAGTATTTCGGATCTTTAACCATGGCCTCAACGATGTAAGTGCTAGAAAGCAGCGTAAACGGAGGACAGTCAACAAAGCCGTGATCACTAGCAATACTCATTTGCCGTTTGTACTCAAAAATCTGTACTGGCAAAATAAGAATTAGACAAATTGAAAGTCCTAATATTACAAACTTCAATGCCCGATTAGCACTTTCTTTCCCATGAAAATAGAATTTGAAGAAATACCAATAAAATGGAACACATATAAAAAACGCCACATACTCAATCACGTACGTAGGATCTACATATATTATTGAATACCCTAATTCTATCTGAATTCTTAAACTTTCAGAATTATAATATTCATGTAATCGGAATATAGACGAGATCATCCCCGAAATAGAGAAAAGAATAGCACACGCTATAGATACCCTAGTATGTATTTTCCCCATCAAAAAGACATCCCGACAGGATTTTTTTTCATACTTTGCATTGATTTAGAAATATTGATTCGATAATTCATCGTATCAACATCATTAATAACGGACCTCTCGATTACATGGTTAATTCTCTCCATGACTTTTTCTTTTATTAAATATCGCCCTTCGTACGTATCTAACTTATTTGCAACCCAGACAGCAACGATAATCCCCACAAAAATAGGGATTAGAATAACGCCGGTAAGACTAGCAAAGGTTCCAGCCATATACCCAATTGCACCAGCTATTGCAGCCTTAACTATATCGGAGCTAACATTGACTACCCAATTTGTTACCGAATAATTTTGAGTTAACGCGGACTCCAAAGTTCTAAAAACCACCGAAAAAATAGCCGTAATTATAACCCCTCCTTTAGCTGAAGCTCTCATTCCTGCTTTACCTATGCCTAATGCAATGACCTGCGCATTATTCGACAAATAACGAGTGCCTTTTACTAGGCTTCTCAGTTTATGGTTGCCTTTAAATTTGATGTAACTTTTACTGCCATTTTGAACGACCTCATATTTACTTAAAATCGAACCGCCTTTTTTCAAGTCTTCGGCTAATAAATAGAAATCTTTGAAATCATGCATTGCACTGCCATTAGAGGCGATGAAACCTGTAAGCCCTAATACCACTGCCTTGGCATCAATTTGTGACTCACTCAACCCTTGCTTTTTCTGGGTTGCGACCCATAGTGCAGAGAATCCTTTCGCTTCCAATACGTACATATCAACTTCTTGTACATCCGCGCTTTTTAAGCAAGCGTCGCGCTGGGATTTTTTCCTTTGACTCAAACATTGAAATCTAGAATTTTGCACTGTCTTTTCCCTAAAAATGGCCGTTCCCTAAAATAACTTCTGCCATTCTAGGGAACAACCACCGGGCTTGCTGCACAAGCTTTTGTAACTGCGCGGCACTTCTCTCGTCTATGAAACTGACAAATTGATCGATTACTCATCGTTAGCTCATGGAGCTGGCTACCCCCTGCTTTTTGTCTCTTAATGCCGTCAGCTTCGGTGCAAACACGATGACTAAAATCCCGGCTAGAATCAGCAATGACGCCAGCGTTTGCATCAGGCTCATGGTTTCTTCAAACACGACGTAGCCACCAATTAAACCAAACACCGGCACCAATAAAGTAAGAGGGGTGGCTGTGCTCATTGGGTATTTCACAAGTAATTTATTCCATACCCAATAGCCAAACAGTGTGGTTGGGTAGGCTTGAAATATCACCGAAAACGATACTTGCCAATTCCATGCTTCTATCGAGTCCGTGAGCACTGCTGGGCCATGAAGAAATACCGCCAAACCGAGTAAAGGCACAGGGGCAAACAACATGCCCCACAAGCTAAATGCAAAGACTTGAGTCGTGCCCGATTTTTTCACTATCGTACTCACCACACTCCAAGACAATGCGGCCGTCAGAATAAGCATCACACCAGAAAGTGTCGCGGTTCCATTCGTTGCTATCACTGCGGTAACCAGCCCCATCAACGCCAATACGAAACCGGCTAATTTAACGGGCGTTATTGATTCCTTAAACACCAGTGCGCCAATGGTCAGGCCGAAAAGTACGTTCACTTGTAGTAAAACCGCCGCCATGCCAACGGTGAGGCCTTCTGTGACAGACCACGATGCCATGCCCCATACACCAAGGCCAAAGACCACGCCATAACTGATCAGATATCGCCAAGGTACATCCGGTTTCTTCACAAAGAAGACCAATGGAATGGCTGCTAAGGTAAAGCGCATCGCCGTAACCACTAAAGGGTTAACTTCACTGACACCAAGCTTGATCACCGCAAAGTTAATCCCCCATATAAACATGACGAACAACCCTAATGCTAAATCCTTGTTACTCATTGCTCTCTCCTTTCATCATTCTAAAACTGGCTAAATTATGAGTAGTATTCCGCAATGAGTGCAGATACAATTTTAGAATAAAAAAAGGGTACAGTTTAAAAGGTCGGAGTAAGGAGAAGCGTATGCGGTATATGGATTTGGCTGAGAAGTACATCAATGAGATCCAATTAGGAAATATGATGGCGGCCACCAAGATGCCATCATTAAGGAAGTTTTCAAAACTGCACTCCGTTAGCATGTCGACCACCTTAAATTGCTATCAGCACTTAGAGTCGTTAGGCTGGATAATCGCTAAGCCGCAATCTGGGTACTTTGTCTCAAATAAGTTAAACGCCCACCAGCAACCTACTTTGGTGTCATTCGAAAGCCAACTGTCTGAGCCTCGCCAGCATACTGTTCATCAATTGTTTGGATCGAATCAAACCCGTTCAGGCCCTTTAGGGGTTTCTCGCATTCAACCCGACCCAGAATTAATGAAAGCCATGGAGCAGTGCTTTCGTCGCGCAAACAAACGCATGCACAATCGCTTTAATGAATACCCTACCCCTCAAGGTGAGCCACTGCTGAGAGATACATTGGTACGGCATTTCTCTCAATACGATTTTCACTTCGGTGCTCAAGATTTGGTGATCACCAATGGCTGTATGGGTGCCATCAAAACCGCTATCGAAATCTGCTCAACGACGGGAGACGCCATTGCGATTTGCTCACCGTGTTTCAGCGGTTTACTGGATCTACTGGCTGCTATGTCTCGTAAGATCGTCGAGATCCCATCCATTTCATCGGGTATCGACTTAGATCAACTTGAACTGCATATGAAAAATGGCACCATTAAGGCAGGCTTGTTTTGCACCACCCATATGAATCCGCAGGGCATCACCATGTCGCCAGAGCAAAAAATGCGTTTGGCCGATATGGCACGACGTTATGAAACTCCCATTATTGAAGATGATGTATACATTGAATTACCCCATGGGAATACCGTGCCATTACCCGCGAAGTTTTATGACGAATCTGGATATGTCTTATGGTGTGGTTCGATTTCTAAAACGCTGAGCGCATCGTACCGTTTAGGTTGGTGCTTACCTGGTCGCTATAAAGATCAATATCTCAAAATGTTTGCCGCGGGAAGCTATGGTGTTTCAGCACCGATGCAACTCGCAACCGCCGATTACATCGATAGTGGGCAATACACCAAGCACTTAAGAAAAAAGCGATTTGAATTGCTCGCACAAAAGCGCCAGTACATTGAGTATCTTCAGCAGCAGTTGCCCCAAGGTAGCCGTATTAGCGATCCCGCTGGAGGCTTAGTTCTTTGGCTACAGATCCCAAACCTAGACAGCGTTCAATTGCTTGAGCAGGCCAACCTTCATGGTCTCGACATCCGTAATGGTGATATTTTTAGTTCCCTGCCCCTTTACCAAGATTGCGTGCGAATCAACATCGGATACCCTCTGTACAACCCAGACCATACGCCAAGCGAAGCCTGCAAAGACATCGACACGTTAGTTTCATTGCTAGATTCAAAATAATCTCCTGCTGCATTCCAGATAATCTCTTTCTACCAAACAAGGCGTGACTCATTATAAAAAATAATGAGTCACGCCTTAGCCATAAATCTTTCATCTTTCTGACATTTACAAGTAACCCCACTGACACAAATCTTCGCCAACATAGCATCAAACGAAACAAACGAAGTCTCGTTCGAAACCAACAATCAGTAAATTCCGTGAAAATTCATCCAAAAGGAAACGATGATGAAAAAGCTATGGCTAGCAGGGTTACTTTCTGCAACTGTTTCAGGCACTACTTTCGCAGCAACAGAAGTTACATGGTGGCACGCAATGGGCGGTCAACTTGGAGAAACGGTTAACAAAATCGCCAAGGACTTTAACGCCTCTCAAACCGAATACAAACTCACGCCTGTTTATAAAGGCTCTTACACTGAAACTTTAACCGCAGGCATTGCCGCGTATCGCGGTGGTGAAGCACCGAACATTCTTCAAGTGTTTGACGCAGGCGCTGCAACGATCATGAATGCACCAGGCGTCGCAACCCCCGTTCAAGATATTCTTGTTGATGCCGGTTATTCATTCGACTCTCAAGATTACTTAGCTGGCGTTCGTAATTTCTATGCTGACAGCGACGGCAAAATGGTCGGTATGCCATTTAATAGCTCAACTCCGGTTCTTTACTACAACAAAGACATTTTAGCGAAAGTGGGTGTAAGTGCGCCAAAAACCTATGAAGAGCTTGAAGCGGCGGCGAAAAAGCTAAAAGCGCAAGGTTACATGACCTTCTCTCAATCTCTGACTCCTTGGATTATGTTTGAGAACTTTAAGTCTCGTCATAACTTACCCGTGGCTGACCAAAACAATGGCTACGATGGCCTATCGACTAAGATCATGTTCAATACCAAAGACATGATGATGCACGTAAGCAAACTAAAAGAATGGTCAGATTTAGGTTACTACAAATACTACGGCAGCGATTGGGACGCGAACCAAACGCCATTTGAGCGTGAAAAAGTCGCAATGTGGATGGGTTCGTCAGGCTCTTTCGGTGGCTTACGTAATCGCGTTAAGTTCGAACTTGGTACGACTTACCTCCCGTACTGGGAATCAGTGAATCCTGATGCGGGCCTCACGTTCATCGGTGGCGCAGCTTTGTTTGCACTTGGCGGCCATGATAAGGCACAAGATAACGGCGTTGCAGCCTTCTTCGAATACCTAACCCAACCAGAAACACAAGTTTACTGGCACAAAACAACGGGGTATGTACCTGTAACCAATGCCGCATATGACCTAGCGAAACAGTCTGGCTACTACAAAGAGCAACCCGATGCAGAAGTGGGTGTAAAACAACTTAGCTTGAAATCAGGTGAATGGACGAAAGGCTACCGCTTAGGTTACTACCCTCAAATCCGTGAAGTGATGCACCGTGAATTCGACAACATCTTTGCAGGCCGCACGAGTGTAGAAAACGGCTTAGACAAAGTCGAAGACGAAAGTACTAAGTTACTGAAACGCTTCGCACGCACAGTGAACTAACGCTTACTTTTGTCACTGAATATGCGCCGGCTGATACCTCACTTTTCGGTAATCGGTTGGCGTTTATTTCGGCTCTTGCAACATTGATGATTTCCCTTTCGTGTACCCACTTTGTTTATCACAGTGCTGTTATCGCGATGTCCTGCAATGAAATCCAGCATCAATTTGCGCTTTTATTTACCACTATTGGATGAATCTCGTGGAACGTCGTCAGCAATTTTTTCACTCTCCATTACCTTATTTTTTCTTAGCGCCGCAGATCATTATTATCGCCATATTTTTCATTTACCCCGCCGCTAAAGCAGTGTACTTGTCGTTTATGTTGGAAGATCCATGGGGCATATCGTCTACGTTTGTTTGGTTTGAAAATTACCAAATGTTATTCGAATCCAGTGAATACATTGAGTCCATTGGCTTCACGTTAATGTTCGCATTTGTGGTTTCTTTTCTCTCGCTCGCGCTTGCCCTGTTATTGGCCGTGAAAGCCGACAACATCATTCACGGTAAAGGGCCGTACAAAGTCACGCTAACGTGGGTTTATGCCGTAGCGCCAGCGATTGCAGGCATCATTGGCAGCTTCTTGTTCAACCCACACATTGGTGTGCTAACCGATTTTTTCGCCTACGTGGGTTGGGACTTTAGTTTTCAAACCGATCCGGTAGATGCCACTTTGGCCCTTGTTTTGGTGTCGGTTTGGAAGCAAGTATCGGTGAATTTTATCTATTTCCTTGCTGGGCTTCAGTCGATCTCTTATGCCGTCAAAGAAGCCGCGATGCTCGATTGTGTCAGCGATAATAAGCGCTTTTGGACCATCACTTTTCCGCTACTGGCACCAACAGGATTCTTTCTATTAGTCATCAACTTAACGTACGCATTTTTCGAGACGTTCGGTGTGATAGACACAATGACCAACGGCGGGCCCGGCGGTTCAACCACCTCGCTCGTTTACAAGGTGTATCGCGATGGATTCGTAGGGGCCGATTTAGGCGGCAGTTCGGCTCAGTCGGTCGTATTGCTGCTCTTGGTGTTAATCCTGACTTTCATCCAGTTCCGCGTCGTTGAAAAGCGTGTGCACTATTAATTTCGAAAGGACAAAATAATAATGAAGAGCAACCGACTCTCTGACCACTTAATTTTAATCACTGGTGCGTTGTTTATGTTGATCCCCATCTGGCTGATTTTCGCCAGCTCAACGCACAACCCAAATACCATCGTAAGTGAAGGTCTACAATGGCTACCTGGCGACAATTTCTCCGCCATTTACCAAGAAGCATGGAACACCAGTTTAGGGTTCAATGACGATGTTAACGCTCAAACGATGATCATCAACTCTATGATCATGGGCCTTGGTTTTGCCTTCGGAAAAATCGTTATCTCTATGATGGCCGCTTACGCCTTGGTTTATTTTCGCCTCCCTTACGCCACCGCATGGTTCTGGCTGATTTTTGTCACCTTATTGCTGCCGTTAGAAGTGCGAATCATCCCGTCTTATGAGGTGGTTTCAAGCCTCGGTATGCTTAATAGCTACACAGGGTTAATTCTGCCGTTAATTGCATCCGCGACCGCGACGTTCTTCTTTAGGCAGTTCTTTAAAACCATTCCAGATGAACTGTTAGAAGCCGCACAATTAGATAATGCAGGGCCATTTCGCTTCCTAATCGACATCTTGTTACCACTCTCTAAAACCATGATTGCCGCTATTTTCATCATCATGTTCGTCGTTGGGTGGAACCAATATCTCTGGCCAATCATGATGACCACCGATGAAAGCTACAACACCATCGTGATGGGCATTAAGCAAGTTTTAAACAACATTAATGAAACCAGTTTACCGCGTTATGACTATGCGTTTGCCATGGTGATTTTGGCTATGTTTCCACCTATTTTGGTGGTTGTCGTATTCCAACGTTGGTTTGTAAAAGGATTAGTAGAAAGTGAAAAATAACGCCATCAAAGATAAGCAAAACAACGTCACCCACATGAATAATGCAAGCAGCCAAAAGGACCGTACCATGTTGGATATTCGTAGCCTCATAAAAACTTATGAGAATGGCCACCAAGCGGTAAAAGGCGTCAGCCTAAACATCAAAAAGGGTGAGTTTATTGTTCTTGTCGGCCCATCTGGCTGTGGAAAGTCCTCCATTTTGCGATCGATAGCAGGGCTAGAAAGCATATCAGGTGGAGAGATCCATCTAGGCGGCAGGCGCGTAGACACAGAAAAGCCAGCGCTACGAGACATTGCGATGGTGTTTCAAAACTACGCCTTATACCCACATATGAGCGTGTACGACAATTTGGCTTACGGCCTAAAAAATCGTAACGTCAACAAACAAGACATCAAAGCCAAGATCGAAAGTGTCGCGAAAACGCTAAAAATTGAAGACTACCTTGACCGAAAACCATCGAAACTGTCGGGAGGCCAACGTCAGCGAGTTGCGATGGGGAGAGCCATTGTTCGAGATCCGCAACTGTTTCTCTTTGATGAACCATTATCCAACTTAGATGCGTCGCTTAGAGCCCACATGCGCCTAGAGATCAGAAAGCTGCAACGCAAACTTGGCGTCACCAGTGTTTACGTTACCCACGACCAAGTAGAGGCCATGACCTTAGCGGATCGCATCGTGGTGCTTAACCAAGGTGAAATTGAGCAAGTCGGCACACCGGCCGAAGTTTACCATCAACCAGCCAGTACGTTTGTTGCTAGCTTTATTGGTAGCCCAGCCATGAACTTCATTCCAGCTAAGCTAGACAAAGGCAATCTAGAGGTCGCAGGTCAACTGTTTCACCTGCCACACTACTCTCATCTAGATACGTGTAATGTTTCCTTGGGTATTCGCCCAGAACACGCCGAGATTGCAACTGCAGACGCGGCAACCCAAACCGTCGTTAAACTTGAAACCACCCTCACAGTGAGTTTAGACATCAGTGTGGTCGAGCCACTTGGCCCTAATCAGCTAGTGCATGGCAACGTGGATGGCAGCGCGTTTATCGCCGTTACGCCTGAGGTCGAATTAAACCAAGCGCAACCACTAACCTTGAGTATCGCCCAGAGCAATTTGCATATTTTCGACCAACACGGTAAGCGCTTAACTACGCGTCATCAACATGCAAAAGCGCACAATCAGGCAACAGCATAACTAGGACAAGCTTGTGAGTTTATCTTCAAGACAAAAAGACATACTGACCTACCTAGAACAAGCACACGGCGTATTGTCGAGTTCGCTGTTATCTGAGAAGTTTTCGGTTTCAGTACAAACCATTCGCAAAGACATGAATGATCTAAGCGACAAGGGCATGGTTAGGCGGGTACACGGTGGAATATCCTTGCCCAGCGCCAACGACAATTTGTCGTTCACTAATCGTGAGGTACTCAACTTATCGGCGAAGCAATGCATCGCACAACGAGTCGTGCAAGAGTTACCTGAGGGCACCAGTATTTTCCTCGGTATTGGCACTACACCAAAACACGTAGCACAAGCCTTGTTAGATCATCCGGGCCTCACCGTTGTCACCAACAACATCAATGCCGCGTTGATCTTAAGCCGAAACCCAAACATCGCTGTGCACTTAGCCGGAGGTGATGTTAGGCCGTCAGATGAAGACACTGTTGGTGAGTCTGCCACGGCTTTTTATCGTCAATTCAATATAAAAATTGGCATCTTTGGTGTTGGAGGGCTGGGAGAAACGGGGCAGCTACTTGATTTTACGCCGGAAGAGTCCCATTTAACACGAGCCATCATTGAGCAAAGCCAGCAAACTTGGCTAGTATTGGATAAAACCAAACTCGGCCGGTACGGGCCCGTTGTGAGTGGTAAATTAGAAGAAATACAACGCATGTTTATTGATAAACCGTCAGACAAAATTAAACAGCTTTGCCAAACAAACCTTGTTGAGTTGGTTTATGCCAACCAACATGAAACTTCGCATAAGGAAACACTATGCCTCTAATCGTCGGTCATCGTGGGGTTGCAGGTACGCACCCAGAGAACACCAAAGCCAGTATTAACCAAGCCATATCCTTAGGGTTAAAATGGATTGAGATAGACGTACAGCCAACCAAAGATGATGTGTTGGTGGTTTGCCACGACCATACGTTAGAGCGTTGCAGTAATGGCAAAGGCCGAGTCGATGAACACACCTTAGCTGAATTAGAAGCCTTAGACTTCGGTCGATGGTTTGCAGCCGATTTTGCGCACGAACCGATTTTAACGTTAGCCGAATTGTTAACTCATGCTAGCCAACATTCATTGCACATCAATATTGAAGTAAAAATTGACCGTCACGATCCTGCGCACGTCGTCACCTTACTTGCAGCAGAGCTAAAACGCGCTAACGTCAATCGTGATTTGATTTTGATTTCGAGTTTTAGCCACGATGTGGTCAAACAGCTTTCCGAAAAATGTGGCGGCTACCGACTTGGCGTTATTTCCGATGACCTCAGTGACGAAGACTGCGCCCTGCTTGCGCAAGTCAGTGCGTTTAGCTGCCATCTCTATTACAAAAACACCACCCAAGATACCGTCGCCAAATTAAAGGATTCAGGCTATCAAGTGTGGTGTTATACGGTTAACGAACCGACCAGTTTTGCACTACTCCATGATGTCGACGCGATTTTTACTGATTATCCACAGCGTTTTTTATAAACATCAAGCAGAAAGTAACACTAGCATGCCAAGACGCTCAAAGAGCGTCTTGTTAAACTCATTTTCTTACATTCGCGTACTAACTCAACCCCACATAGCCCTCAACCAAGTTTCGATATTTTTGCTTAAGTGATTCGTCGATAAAGCTGGCATTAATCGCGTGAATGGTGAACTGAGCCAGTTCCTGTTTTGTCATCTCGTGGGCATCATAAACCGCGTTGAAATTATCGGTCATATAGCCTCCAAAATAGGCGGGATCATCGGAGTTTATCGTCACTGCCACCCCCTTTCTCAAAAGTTCAACCACATTGTGTTGCGCCATCTCATCAAACACTTTTAGTTTGATATTAGAAAGCGGACAGACGGTTAACGGCATTTTCGACTCAATGAGTCGCGTCAGTAGTTGTTGGTCTTCAACGCAGCGTACGCCATGATCAACGCGGCTAACTGCAAGCATATCCATTGCATCGACAATGTTTTGAGCTGGCCCCTCTTCACCCGCATGTGCCACCGTTAAAAACCCTTCTTGTTGAGCGCGGCAGAATACGCGAGCAAACTTTTCTGGCGGGTGCCCTTGCTCGGAAGAATCTAACCCCACGCCGATTATTTTATCTTTATGAGCGAGAGCGCAGGTCAACGTTTCAAAAGCCGCTTCTTCAGACAGGTGTCGTAAAAAGCACATAATGAGTCGAGAGGTGATCGACAGTATTGTCTTACCATCCTCTAGCGCACGATAAATACCGTTCACCACGGTATCAAACTCAATACCTCGCTCTGTATGAGTTTGCGGATCAAAGAAGATTTCAGTGTGAATCACGTTGTCTTCTTTGCACCTTTCTAAATACGCCCAAGTAAGATCATAAAAATCTTGCTCGGTGATCAGCGCATTCGCACCTTGATAATACAAATCGAGAAAAGATTGCAGATCATCAAATTGATAAGCTTGGCGTAACGCCGATGGGGAAGAATACGGTAACGGGATGTCGTTACGCTGCGCGAGTTCAAACAACAACTCAGGTTCCAATGACCCTTCTATATGTAAATGCAGCTCTACTTTTGGCAAGCCTTGAATAAACGCTCTCATAATTCACCTTTATAACCATGATATAGGTGCAATTACTCTTGTATTTCAAGCTGGCATTACTAGAGGGTGATAAAACACACTTTTTGAACGCCAATACAAAGAGTAAGAACACACGGGTTCTCAACTCTTCGTAATCAGCACTTTGCGGGAACTGGTAGAGACCCCCAAACCATATCATTGGGGTTATACGAAGCAAACGTTTACATTATAGGCCATAAAGTAATAGAAACCAGCGGAACGTGAATCGACTTCAATAAAGCACCATCAAGTAATATGAATCTGCCTTTAATCATCAAAGTGACTAATAGGAATAAAAACAAGATATAGATCACACTTTAATGAATAAAACCAAGACGGACAGCAATAGTTTTTGTGATTTAAATCACGCTACCTGTTATATAAAAACCATAATTGTTGAATGTAATATTAAATACATACACTTCACCCATCTAACAAGATTTTTCAGTATTCATAGGGTGTATTTAACAACAAATCACTTTCCATCTCCCCTCTATACAGCGCGCAAACGATTAAATAAAATCGCCGTCACTTTGTCGATGCCTGTCGACCACATCTACTAGAAAGTACTCATGAAGAATATCACTAAAGCCCTATTAGCAAGCAGTGTTGCCCTTGCAATGCTCGGCTGCAATACCTCAGACAAGGTTAAATCCGACAACCATGTCGCCGTTAAAGAATGTAAAACCTTTAGCAATGCGCCGGAAGTTATCTACAAAGGCGATGCGAACTACGCGGAACAAACGTTGCGCATTAACATTGCCGCCACCGGTGATATGCATGGCCGCATTTTTGCACACGATTACGCCACCAATAAAACCGACAAGAACGCAGGTTTTACTAAGATTGCGACGATCTTAGAAAAAGAACGTAAACAAGATCCAAACCTAATACTGGTCGACCTTGGTGATACCGTACAAGGCAATTCAGCTGAGCTTTTTAACGATCTTCCTGTGCACCCTGTCGTTGAGACTCTTAACAGTCTGAACTACGACATGTGGGTTCCGGGTAATCATGAATTTGATTTCGAACGCTCATTTCTAGACCGAAACATCGCTCAGTTTAAAGGCGCCGTGATTTCTTCAAACATTGTCTGGGATAAAAACTCTGATGTTTGTAAAACCAATGGCGACGAAGTGTCGTTTTTACGTGGCTTTCAAATTTTTAACGTTAACGGTGCTAAGGTCGCCATTATTGGCCTAACCCCTTCCATGGTAACCAGCTGGCAAGCTTCTTCTCCACAGAACTTTCGTAATCTTGATTTTAAAGAAGAAATTCAGTCGGTACGCGATGCTGTCGACTTAGCCATTGCTCAACACAAACCTGATGTCGTGATCGGCGCGCTTCATTATGGTCGTAAATGTGGAGGCAAAGGCGTACATAAAATTGCTGAATTGCTAGGCGATAAATTCGACGTGATCTTCAATGGTCACGAGCACTCTAAGCACATCGAACGTGTTTATTCCGATCGTGTCGACAACATTTCAGCTGAAAACAAAAATGAAACTGAAAATACCAATCGCCAAGAAAACCCAGAATATACCTACTTGAACCGTAGCGAAAGTGTGAAAGTAATCGAACCAGGTAACTGGGGTTGGGCACTCGCCAAAGCGGAGATTCAACTGCGCAAAGACGCTAATGGTAAATGGCAGATTGAAGGCACAATACTGACCAACAACAAAGTCAGTGACGTTTCTGAAAACAAAGCCTTACAAGATGAATTCCAATGGGTACATGAGCAATCTGGTGAACACGCGGAAAGTGAAATTGGCACCGTACAAGGTAACTTTACTTTCAATGGCGAAGAGAAAGGTCCGAACAACGGGGGCGCGGATGATGCAACAGCCGAGGACGTTGAAGTAACGAGCGAAGGCTCTCGCTTATATACGACCATTCACATGGCAAAAACCGCTGATATGCCCGTCGTAAACCTGATCAACCAAATTCAGATCCGAAATGTAGAGCAAAAAGCGGTTAATGCTAAAAACCAAAAATTAAACCTTAAGGTTGACGTGTCAGCCGCCGCGCTATTCGCAAACAATTCCAACCTAAGAGATGGTGAAATCTACCGAAATAAAGACAGCTCTAAGCTATACATGTATGACAATCAGCTGGTCGCAGTCAATATCCAAGGCGATAAGCTAAAAGAATACATGGAATGGTCTTACTCTTATTTAAACCAGTGGAAACCAGGCGATCTCACTCTTTCGTTTAGAAACGACGCCCGTGCTTATAACTACGACCATTTTGGTGGCACGGTCAAATATACCGTCGACATTGCAAAAGCGGTGGGGTCTCGTATCGACATTAGTGAAATCTCTGGCGCACCATTTGATGCGAGCAAAACATACCTATTGGCGGTCAACGACTACCGATATGCTTCAACGCTACTGGCTAAAAATTGGGTAACCAATTCAGACAAACTTTGGATCTCTACCGACGAAAAAACCTATGCGGTACGTGACATGCTAACGGACTACGTCGCAAACAATAAAACGCTTAACGCGTCTGAGTTTTACTCCTCGAATTGGTCTATCAAGCAAGTGGGCAAATTAGATAAAAATGGCCATTGGATTGAGAGCAGCAAGGGTGCAATTTTGAAGGCTCGTGAAAACGGTGCAGGACAAATACTCTGGAATAAACTGCAAAACAAACAGGTTTGTGTTGTACGTGGTAAAAACCGCGATGAATCCATTGATCGTGCTGTCAATTTCACCGATGAAAAGAGCTATTTTGCCAACAAAGAGCAAAGCTATGACGCTTGTTCATATGCCGAGCAAGATAAAGCACTTTAGATGTTAAACAACTAACTTCAGGGCAGCATTCGCTGCCCTTATATTATGATGAAAATAAATAAATTTATCTTTCCCAGCTTGGTGTTTATCACTTCGAGCCTGATATTCGTTCTGTCCCCCATTTGGTCGAATGACTTTCGCCCTAACAATATTCACCAACAACAGTTCGTTTTAGCTCAAGTGCAGGCCATCAGTGCTGAAAACATTTTGGCGGATCCCAAAGTGCCTTCCATCATGACGGGCACTCAGTCTTTACAGGTCACATTAGACGCTTCTCCAAACCAAAGCATCGCCGTCGAAAACAGCTTAAGTCGGTTGCACAATACTTACCTATCAGCCGGTGATAAGTTCATTTTATTAGTACGCCAACGTGGTGAAGAGGTACTTTATTGGGTCTATAACCACGATAGAGCGCCCGCGATTTACACCATGGTTGCGCTGCTCATAGCCTTAGTGGTTGCATTTGGCGGCTGGCAAGGTGTGAATTCCCTCATTTCTCTTTACTTTACTGGCGCGCTAATCATCGGAGTATTGATCCCGTGCTTATTTGCAGGTTGGCATCCGGTGATCCTGTCATTGCTGCTGATCTCTTTAAAAGTTTTGGTTAGCTTTTTGCTCATCACTGGTTGGAATAAGAAGTCTGTCGTTTCCATACTCGGTACCATTCTAGGGCTATGTGCTGCGGGATTATGTGCTCAGTTCTTTGGTGAAATGGCGAACCTCAATGGCCTCTACCTTGATAAAGGTGAAGACCTACTTTATTTAGGAGGCCAGCATCAAGTGCAAGTGCGCTGGCTACTGTTTGTCGCCATCATGATTTCCGCACTAGGGGCGGTGATGGATGTCGCTATCTCTATTGCCTCATCGTATCAAGAGCTGCTTGAAGCCAACCCTAATCAATCTGTTAAAGACAGAATGCTGGCAACCATGCGTATCGGCCGTGATATTTTGGGCACCATGACCAACACGCTTATCTTGGCGTTTGCTGGTAGCTCACTCACCACAATGATGATGATTTGGGGATTCCAAATGCCATTGGAGCAGTTTATCAATATTCCCGCTATCGGCTTATCTATCATTCATGGGCTAGCCGGCAGCATCGGCTTAACCTTAACCATTCCAATGACCGTCCTGTTATGTAAGTGGGTTTATGAGGAAGGTCAATAAACGTTTTAGCGCCCCCTGTTGGCACTAAGCTCGGGCTTCCGACGTGATAATCACAACCCTTAGCCTTTACGTTAATTTATTCTGATTTACGTTGCTTTACACTTCGGCTCCTAAACTCAATGGACAATTCAATGAGCAGGAGCCGAACGATGAGACATTGCATTCGAATTTTCGGGTACGCGGTTAACGTTGTTTTACTCACTTCATGTGGAGGAGAAAGCAGTGGCGGAGAAAGCAGTAACGAGGAAGGCACTGTCGTGACAACACCACTTGCCTCAGATTCGATTGTTAACTTACCTAGCACCCCATTTGATTACGAAAACATCCCGCTGCCAAACCACCTTACACAGAATGATTTTCCGGCGCGGCTTCAAGCGCAACACGCAGCGAGTGAATTTGATAACACTCCTAGCGACAACGCTATCACCAATGCAGGAGCAACTCTCGGCCGTGTGTTATTTTATGATAAGCGTTTAAGTGCTAATGGGAGCATCGCTTGCGCTTCCTGTCACTTACCCCAAAACGGATTCTCCGATCCACGAACTCTCAGCGTAGGCTTTAATGGCGGTTCGACGAGAAGGCACTCCATGGGCCTAGTCAACGCTCGGTTTTACTTTAGCGGTAAATTTTTCTGGGACGAACGAGCATCAACCTTAGAGCAACAAGTGCTTATGCCATTCCAAGACCCAATCGAAATGGGCTTGGTGCTAGCAGAACTAGAAGAGATCGTTCGAAACCAGTCTTACTATTCTGCACTGTTTATCAACGCCTTTGGAGATGACATTGTCTCCAGTGACCGAATAGCCCGGGCACTTGCACAGTTCATTCGAACCATGGTGAGCACAACGGCAAAATACGATATTGCTCGCCGTGATGAGCCTTCCGCATTAGTTAATTTTGAAGGATTTACCACACAAGAAAACCAAGGGAAAACCTTATTTTTCTCAGCAAGAACCATTGACGGTGAACAAGCAAATTGCGCCAGTTGCCATGTCACTGAAGCGTTTGTCGGTTCTATCCCCAACGGGACTATCGGCCGTACTACATCCACCAACAATGGGCTAGATGCCGTATCAACCGATGACTTAGGCATTTTTGAAACCACCAACAATCGCAATGACATTGGTAAATTCAAAACCCCTTCTCTAAGAAATATTCAGGTGCGCGCACCGTATATGCACGACGGCCGTTTCGCCACGTTAGAGCAAGTCATTGATCACTACAGTAATGGGATTCAAGCGCACGAAAGATTGTCTCCTGCGCTGTCACGTTCGAATGGCCAACCTTTTAGATTCAATTTTAGCCAAACAGAAAAAGAGGCGCTCATTGCTTTCTTTAACACCCTGACCGATCACGACATGCTTTCTGATGAGAAATACAGTAACCCGTTTAATCAAGAACCTTAAATACGCCATGAGAGGTCAAGAATGTAGCGGCCATAGCCTCTCTCATCAACTTAACGCCAAGCGAAACGGTTTACTTCATTACCATCGCTTGGTTTAGACGGCACGTTGAATGCCAGAATCAAAGACACTATCGCCATACCGCAGCCAGCGAAAAACACACTCGCAGGCGACGCTAACCACATCACACCAAACACGACAGGGATGACCACGGCTGCGATGTGATTAATGGTGAACGACACACCCGCAGTAGAGGCCATATCTGCTGGATCGGCAATTTTCTGGAAATAGGTTTTAATGGCCAATGCGAACGCAAAGAACAAATGGTCAATCACATATAACGCGGCCGCCCACTCCGCGCTTTCTACCACGGCATAACCTGCAAACACAAAAATCAAACCGATGTACTCAAACACCAGTGCTTTTTTCTCACCAAACTTACCAATCAGTTGGCCAATTTTCTTAGCAAACAACCAGTTAAATCCATAGTTCACAAGAAATAACAATGAAATATCAGCCGCACTATAGTGAAATTTTTCGACCATTAAAAAACCCGCAAACACAACAAAAATCTGCCGTCTTGCACCACTCATAAAGGTCAATGCGTAATACAACCAGTAACGCTTTCTTAGTACTAATGATTTGTTTTGCTGTGTATGGCTGGGAAACAATGGAAAAGCAATCGCAATGGCAACCATAACCACGAAGGCTGCACCTCCTGTAATCAGGTAAACCCAAATATAGTCTAATTGCCAATAAGTCAGCATTACCCATAGACCACCGTAAGTACACAGGGATGCCAGTGCACCTACTGAGATCATCTTACCTAAGAATTCAGGCGCTTCATCTTTGGATAACCACTGCAATGAAAGGGACTGTTTCAGCGTTTCAAAATAGTGAAACCCGACCGACATCAGCAAGGTGGTACAAAGCAAGCCAGTTAAAGACGGAAAAAAACCGGTAATTGCCGTTCCTACCGAAAGCATGATCAAGGAAACGATCATAAATCGCTGCTCACGAATAAACAGTAATATGAACACGGCCGTGAACGCTAAAAAGCCGGGGATCTCTCGTACACTTTGAAGTAAGCCAATATCAGCACCCGTAAAATTCGCTTTTTCAATAACGAAGTTGTTAAGCAACACTTGCCAACTAGCAAAGGCAATTGGCACAACAATAGAGATAATAAGTAAAAAGTTATGAGGCGTTTGCCAACTGCGTTTTGATTTGGTTTCCATACCATTTCCATCGATAAATTTCGCTATTAAGCATATGCCTAATAGTACTCAATTACTATCGGCATGCCACTCTTGTCTTTCTCGGTGCATATGAGGCAGTTCAACTGCATTTTTCTCTGTCATTTACTGCATGAATACGATACCTTTTCACACCAATGGAAATACGAATGATTATTAGTAGAGTTACCTTTCGTGAAAAAGCTCGTTGCAGTCTTATTTACCCTTAGTGTTTTGTCGCTATTTGTTGGCGTGGCAGACCTATCTCTAGAAGATCTACTTGCTGGAGATCAGCAGGCGTGGGAGTTGTTTCTGGTAAGCCGAGTGCCTCGCTTAATTGCCATTTGCTTATCTGGCGCAGGGCTGAGCATTGCTGGCCTCATCATGCAGCAAATAAGCCAAAATAGATTCGCCTCCCCTTCCACTTCCGGCACGATTGAATGCGCCATGTTGGGCTATGTTCTAAGCTTGGTGTTTTTTGGTAACGGCAATAACCTACTGCTCATTTTTGGCTGTGCGATGGGCGGAACCTTACTGTTTGTGCGTTTCATCCATACGGTGCAATTTAAAGATGCGATTTATGTGCCTTTGGTGGGCATCATTTTTGGCAACGTGGTGAGCGCTGCGGCGGTTTTTCTTGCCTATCAATATGACTTCATACAGAACCTAGCCACTTGGACGGTCGCAAACTTCTCGACCATCTTGCAGGGCAATTTCGAGTTGCTCTATATTTTTATTCCGGTCTCTCTTTTCAGCTATTGGTATGCAACCCGCTTATCTGCAGTCGGTATGGGCAAAGAATTTGCGATCAATATCGGGCTTAATTACCAGCAAGTCGTGATCATTGGCGTGACCCTCGTTTCCATCATTGCCGCTGCGGGTGTCATGATTGTGGGCGAGTTACCGTTTCTTGGCCTAATCGTGCCCAACTTGGTTGCTTTGTATATGGGCGACAATGCCCGCAGAAACATTCCTTACACTGCGCTGTGTGGCGCTATTTTGGTTTTATTGTGCGACGTAGTCGGCCGAGTGATCATCTTCCCATACGAAGTCCCTATTTCCATGATCATCAGCGTGATTGGTGGCGCCGTTTTCATCGCTCTGATTGCAAAGGAGCGTCGACATGCGTGATTCTTTGCTTATCTTCACCACCTTACTCGCCGCCTTACTGGTGGTATTTTTGTTCATTGGTATCGGGCTCACTCCAGATAACTACCAATACTTCTTGTCACGCCGGCTCCCAAAAGTACTGGCCATCGTGATTGCTGCAGTCGCCATCGCTCAGTCATCCTTGGTGTGTGAACTACTCGCAGCTAAAGCAGCGAGCTTCTAAGATAACAACCTAAGCCGCTAACTTTTCTTTTTTGACGCTTCGTTGGACACCGCTAGTCGAGCTTTTGGCTCGGCTAGTCTTACGATTGCCTCCACGTCCACTATCTGACTTGGTTCTTAGAACCCCATCGCCAGACAACACCGTTCCAGTGTCTAATATTAGATTAATTGCCCGTTTCTTAATGACCAGTGATGCGTTGTTATCTGCATTGTCAGAATTTCCACAGTTACCGCACACAAATAGTTCTTGTGAGTCTCGGTTGTCGGGGTGAGTGTGACCGCACTTGGCGCACTCCTGACTGGTGTAGGCTGGATTTACTTTGAATACGGCTTTTCCTGCTTGGTAAGCCTTGTATTTGGTGTACGTTTCTATGATGTGCCAACCAACGTTTAAGATGGACTTGTTTAGCCCTGCCTTTTGCTTGGCTCTGTTTGACACATATCGGCCTTGTTCGTCCTGCTTTGCCTTTGGCTTGCGCGTCATACTTGAGGTTCGTAAAGCCTCGAACACAATAACCTTTGCTTTGCTATCGACAAGCTCGCGGCTTGTCTTGTGGGCGAAATCGTTACGGATATTCGCCTTTTTAGCGTGGTGCGTAGCAATGCGGTACTTGGTTTTATTTCTGCGATTTGAGCCTTTAGTTTGACGCGCCAATTTGCGTTGTAATCGCTTAATGTAGCGATCAGCTTTGGTCATGTTCTTTTTCTGGTTATCGCCTTCTTCGTCAGAAAAGTCGAACGTCATAGAGCCAGCGTGTACAGGGATAGCCACACCACGGTCTACGCCAATGGTGTGTTCTTCCAGATATTCTTTTGTTGAGCCTTGCAGGAATGCTAAGTGTTCAGCATTGCTAGGTAGCTCTGACTCATCCTTGCCGTTCCCATAGCAGAAAGACACATAATATTGACCACGCTCTTTGCGCACATAAAGCGAGTTTGGGATCTCGAACTTACTATGAGCCTTAAAAGATAAGTAACCAATATTATTGGTCTTCGTACCGATAAATAGGCGTAAATTGCCATCTTCGCAACGGTCGAAGCGGAACACTTCACGAGTAAGGTAGATACTTCCGCGATCAGTCTTAGGTTTGCGCTTAGGTCTCCCACACGCGCCTTTCATGAACTTTTGGTAAGTCTGATACCAGTTAACAGCACTGTTGCGGATTATCTGGCTAGGACACTGATAGAGCCAAGGTGATAGCTCTTTAGATTTGAACTGCGATGCTTTCTGATCAATAGGGGCATAAGTGCCAATTGGATAATACTTACGCGCAAAAGTACGGTAATACCTTTCTTCATCGACTTTGGCATTCCAAATACTACGCGCACAGCCCATCCACTGGCTTAGTACCAGTTTTTGATTTGGTGTAGGGTTAGCGCGTAGCTTGATGCCAGTTAGCATGATAGTTCCATTGGTTGTCATTCGCAGCGAATATTATTACACTTAATGGTAAATTGTCAATCAAGTCTATGGTTAATATGTACGAATGGAGAACAGGCAGAAGCTGCCTTTTTAAGAATAATGCGCACCTAGTCTTTGTTACTAAATATCGTAGAGGTGTTTTCACCAAAGAGATGTTGGATAGAACCAAAGAAATAATGAAGGAAACGTGTAAGCAAATGGATTGTGAACTATTAGAGTTCGGTGGTGAACATGATCACGTTCACTTGATGGTGTCTATTCACCCGAAGGTAGCTGTATCGAACTTGGTTGGTAAGCTGAAAGGGAAATCGTCATACATGCTAAGGCGCGAGTATTGGGAGCGCATAAAGACAATGCTTTGGGGTAATCACTTTTGGTCGCCTAGCTATTGTGTTGTGTCATGTGGTGGTGCGAGTTTGGACGTTGTTAAACAGTACATCGAAAACCAAAGTACACCACCAAGTGAAAGCGCCGTAAAAACGTCACGCGCTTTAAGTCAGAGAAAAGACTAGTTACCTCTTGCTTGACTCGCCCTTAAAAGGGCGAGATTGCGCAAGCATAATGTTCAAACCATCACCCACAACCGAATTTTAACCCCGAGCCTACTTGGATTCGATCACATGTACTTGCTCATTCAAGTGCTGTTTGTGTTTGTTCTTGGTGGGCTTGCTAACGCGCAGCTCAATCCAACCATCAATTTCGCCGTCTCGGTTTGCGTCATGGTGGCCGTGTCGCTGATATTATTTGGCCTGTATTTTCGAAAAGAAAACCCTAATATTCTGACTCTTATGTTACTCGGGATCATCGTCGGTCAGCTGATTTCCAATCTCTCTAACTTCTTCATTCTCATGCTAGACCCTACCGACTTCGCATTTTTACAAGGATCCATGTTTGCCAGCTTCAACAACATCAACAGCGATTTGGTTTATGTCAGCTTAGCTCCGTTACTGGTCGTTATTGCTTTGCTATTTAAACTGAGCCGCCAGTTAGACGTATTTTGGCTCGACAAAGACAACGCCATCAGCCTCGGTGTAAATGTGAAAAAAGTAACGCAGCGTGTGCTGATTTTGGTGTCTGTATTGATTTCCATTTCCACCGTTTTGGTTGGACCTATTTTGTTCTTCGGTTTATTGGTTGCCAACTTAACGCGTCAAAGTCTGCGCTCTTATCGCCACAAAGACTTAATGATTTTCTCAGCTCTGATTTCCATTGTGATGTTACTTGGCGGTCAGTGGGTAGTCGAAAACGTATTCAGCTTTGAAACCACCATTAGCGTCATCATTAACTTCGTTGGCGGCTTGTATTTCCTTTATTTACTTGTTCGTCAAAAGGTATAGCCACTATGATTTCCATCCAAAACGTCAGTAAAGCTTTTGGCAAACAAACCGTTGTAGACCAAGCTAGCGCGTCATTTGTGAAAGGCGAAGTTACCGCCATCATTGGCCCAAATGGAGCCGGTAAAAGCACGTTACTTTCGTTAGCCAGCCGCCTCTTAGCTCGTGATAGCGGTGAAGTCGTCATTGATAGTAAAGAGCTGGCAGAATGGGACACCAAAGCACTTGCTAAAAGGCTCGCGGTTTTGCGTCAATCCAACAGTTTGACGATGCGTTTCTCCATTCGAGAGCTGGTTGCCTTCGGCCGTTTTCCTCACAGCAATGGCAACTTAACGAAGCAAGACCAAGTCATCATCGACAAGGCCATTTCATACCTAGATTTGCAAGACATCCAGCATCGTTTTTTAGATGAACTCAGCGGTGGTCAACGTCAGTTGGCGTTCATTGCGATGGTCGTGGCCCAAGACACCGATTATGTGTTTCTCGATGAGCCTCTCAACAACCTAGATATTAAACACTCACTTCAAATCATGAAGAATATTCGAGTATTGGCTAAAGAACTGAACAAGGCCGTTGTCATCGTCATCCACGATATCAATTTTGCCTCTTGTTACTCAGACAACATCATTGCGCTGAAAAAGGGCGTAGTGAAAGTACACGGCACCGTAGAAGAGGTCATTCGCGCTGAGGTGCTGTCTAGCATCTATGACACCGATTTTCGAATTGAAGTCATCGACGGCCAACGTATCTGCCTCTACTACCAATAACGTGCCAAACATTAAGGATAATCCATGAACAAAACTGAACCTAAAACGTTAACGCTTAAACATAGGCAGCAAATAACACCAAACATGCTGCGCCTCACTCTTAACGGCCCCGCACTGGATGCGATAATTCAAGCCTACGGTGAAGAGTACGCCAATCACTATGCTGGCGCGTACATCAAATTGGAGCTAACAGAGGAAGGGAGCGCTTACATTGAATCTGCGGATGTCAGCCAAGAACCTCGGCTGAGAACCTACTCTATTCGCCGTTTTGACATTCAAGCCAAAGAAATAGACATCGATTTTGTGTTGCATGGTAACGAACCCAGCAATGGGCTGGCTTCCTACTGGGCTCAAAACGCCAACATTGGCTCAAAGATTTCAATTCGTGGCCCTGGCAGTATCAAACCCGTAGAGACCAGTGCCGACGCGTTTTGTCTAGCCGCAGACATGACTGCATTGCCTGCACTTTCTACCGTACTTGAGCAACTTCACAGCGATGCCATCGGATTCGCCGTGATCCAAGTAACCAGTGAGGCCGACCAACAACCTCTGAACAAACCTGATGGCATTGAGCTCATCTGGGTCACCTCTGGTGCAGACCATCAAGATAAGAGCCCTCTTGTTGAAGTATTTGAAAATCAGCCTTGGCCGTCAGGTGTGGTGTTTGCTTGGGCTGCTTGTGAGTTTAGCTCGATGCGACAACTCAGGAAGTATCTACGCAATGAAAAATCCGTCGACAAAGACAATTTATACCTGAGCAGCTATTGGAAACAAGGCCGAACGGAAGATCAGCATAAAATTGATAAACGCAAAGATTTAGAACAGCAGTAGCTGCTTATAACTGCAGCAGACCGTTGCGTGTACGCCCAATTAAGGACCTAACAAGCGAGCCAAGTTATGTTTGAATCCAATAATCACATTGATTCTATTTCAAGTTTCTCCACCAAAAGTGACAGTCATGTTTTCCAGATCTTACTGGTAGAAGACGATCTGGAGCTCAATGCACAGTTGTGCCGACTACTGGAAGATCAACATTATCAAGTTTGCTCTGAGTCATGTGGGCAGCACGCGTTACAACGTCTCAAACAAGAGTGGTTCGACTTAATCATCTTAGACGTCGACCTACCAGAAATAGACGGCTTTGGTTTGCTGCAATATGTGCGAGAAAAGTCCACAACCCCTGTCATGATGCTCACGGCATCTGGTGCCGAAGAACACCGCATTCGTGGGCTGAAAAGTGGCGCTGATGACTACGTGACCAAACCCTGCAGCTTTACTGAAATTCAGCTTAGGGTGGAAGCCATTCTCAGACGCACCGCGCCTCAATTTAGCCCATATAACCGCAGCCACTTATCTGTCGACGCACAACTTGAACTGGACCGCAGTACCCACCAAGTGGTTGTGCGCTGTGTTGACCAACAACCTGCGATTCAACTCACACCAGTACAATTTAAGCTGCTGTGGACTTTGGTTCAAAACAAAGGCCATTCACTTTCCAAAGCCTATTTGTACCAAGCCGTGTTAGAGCGTGATTACAGCCAATATGATCGTAGCCTAGACATGCACCTTAGCCGTGTTAGGAAGAAATTAGTCAGCCATGGTATGGATGCCGAACGTATTCAAACCGTGTACGGTAAAGGGTATCTCTTCAAATGACGGCTCCTCTAATAACAGCCAGCGTCGCATTGAACGGGGTATGGCAATGAAGAAGATTCTATTCTGGCGCCTTTTTGTGGTGCTTGCGTTAGGCATGGTGTTCTTCTTCTCAATGCTTCATAGCGCAGCCATCCACACTAAAGAGACAATGAGCTTTTTAAGCCAACCACATCGCCAAGAGATCCTCGATTGGGGGAGCCAAGCGCAAGCGCTACGAAACGCTGATAAGATCAATGGCACAACGGAGCTTGATCGCTGGCTAAAAGCGCTAGGCGAACAAGAAAACACTTGGACAACGGTCGTGCGTTCCCAAATTGACGTACTGGGTGGAGATACGCTTAACCAACGTTTCCTCGATGGCTATCGCATTGGCAGAAACGTGGACTGGAAAATCCACCTCGACTTTCCCAATAACCCCATCATGGAAGTCACACTCACCCCCAGTAACGAACATTTTTTAATTCTATTACCTGATCGCATGCGCCCAGGCACCTACGTCTCGCACGCCTTCTGGGTATTTCGTTTCATCATTCCTTTCGCCAGTTTGTTAGCGCTTACGATTTATCTTTATCGTTACGCGATGAAACCGCTGCAAAGGTTACATGCGGCTACACAAGCCTTTAGCCAAGGCAATTACAACGTTCGAATTGGTGACGGGGTAAAACTAGGCGAAGACGAATTCAGTCAGGTGGCAAAAACCTTCGACAAAATGGCGGCGAGGACTTCTGAGCTTATCGACCACCAGCGCAATTTGATTGCCGACATGTCCCATGAAATTCGCACCCCTTTGACACGCATAGAAATGGCACTTAATTGCGCAGAACGAAGCATCGACTCGCCTCAAATGCTCAAACGCGTCGCGCAGGAAACACAGTTCATGCGACAAATGGCCGAAGATACACTGACGTTGGCTTGGCTCGAAAACGAAAAACCCGACCTAAGGCAAGAGTCGTTTGATCTTAGTGAACTCATTGAAGTGATTGTTGACGATGCTCAATTTGAGTACCCAAAAGTGGTCATCAACAATCAACTACCAGACAACATTCCATTAATGCACTCCAATCAACGAGCACTGGGCCAAGCCATAGAGAATATCGTTAGAAATGGTTTGAGATATACCCCATCTGGGCAAGCATTTCTTATTACCAGTTCGAGCAACCAAACTCATGTTTCCCTAGCTTTCTTAGACTCAGGGCCAGGGGTTCCAAACGGTTCGCTGGACAAAATCTTCACTCCGTTCTTTAAAGTAAAACAGAAAGATCACACGCGCAGCGGGTTTGGCGTCGGGTTGGCACTCACTCAGCGCCATATCGAATCTGTACAGGGCACTGTAAAGGCCGCTAACCATAAAGACGGTGGCCTAGAAATCACCATAACATTGCCATTAAGTGGCTAACTTTTGTCGGAAATCCGCCGTAAATTCACGGTGCCGATGATGAGCATAAGAGCCAAGTTGCAATGATATATCAATGAATTGTAACAGTTGTAAAAGTCGTTTACTCGGGGGCGCTTGCGACGCATTATCGCATCCGCATTTATTTAATCGATAATAATTATCATTAACAACGGAGGTTCCCGTGAAACCGACAGCGACGTTCAATTTAAGCCTTATAGCCACCTCTATCCTTCTCGCATCTGCGCCTTCTTTTGCCAGTGATGACGTAGAAGTCATTCAAGTGACGGCAACCAAAGCGCAACCTGTTGACATCAGTATTGACTCGGATGCACTCGATAAATCGCAAGCCCAAGATTTGAACGACATCTTCCGCAAACAATCGGAAGTGAGCGTAGGTGGCTCCTCTGGGGTATCACAGAAAATTTATGTGCGTGGTTTAGAAGATACCATGCTCAATGTCTCGATTGATGGTGCAGAACAATCTGGCAGCCTATTTCACCACCAAGGTCGCTTGTCTATTGAGCCAGAACTGCTTGAAAAAGTAGAAGTCAACGCTGGTGCCGGACGTGCCACCAATGGCCCCGGCGCTCTGGGTGGATCGGTCAAATTCACCACAAAAAATGCCGACGACTTACTGGCCGCCGATCAACAGTTTGGCGCTCAGTTAAAAGGGGGTTACTACTCCAATAACAAAGGCAAAAAAACCTCTGCCAGCCTTTATGGCCGTGTGGCTGATAACTGGGGTGTACTGACCTCATTTGGCTATACGAAGGGCGACAACCTAGTTAACGGTGACGGGGAAGAAGAGAAAAACACCGCATATGAACAGAAAGTGGCATTAGTGAAGCTTTCAGGCGACCTGACCGACACACAAACTCTGTCTTTGAGCTACGACTACCGCAACGATGACGGCACTCGTTTAATTAAGCCACACATGCAGCCCGTCGAATTCAAGAACAAAAACGTTCCGATTAAACAAGAAACCGATCGCCAAACCATTACGGCTAACCACAAATGGGCTCATAGCAGTAAGTTGAATTTGGATTCCACGCTTTACACTACGGCGAGCAAACTGGCACACATCGACAACCCAAGTTATGGCACCAGTAACGGCACAATCACCACGAACGGTGGCAAGGTATTCAACACCGCAAACTTTGCAAGCAATACCCTAATCACAGGTGTGGACTACAAAAAAGACCAATTACGCTTTGCAACGGGCGGAAAGGACCACACTGAAGATGGCACCGTTTACGGCGTATTTGTTCAAGATGATTGGCAGGTAACCCAAGCGTTATTGCTTTCAGCAGGTGCTCGTTACGATTGGTACAAGCTGGATGAAGATGGCCATTCCTCGTTCAGCTCCAGTGGCTTTAGCCCGAACGTCAGTGCCAGTTACTTCATTCTTCCTGAAATCAAGGTACATGCCAGTATTGCTCAAGCGTTTAGAGGCCAGCAAACAAAAGAAATGTTCTTAGTCGGCTGGGCGGTCAACGATGCTAACCGAGTTGCCGAAGAAGCCACCAATAAAGAAATCGGCGTGAACTACGCAAAACAGTCGTTCAGCGCGGGCATCACGCTGTTTGATAACAAGATTGAAAACGTGGTTGGCAAAACCAAAATCAACGGCAAAACCGTCATGGCTAATTTAGGGGAACTTCGCACTAAGGGTGTGACCGGTTACGCAGGCTATGAGTTTGAACGCGTGTCGACCCACCTGAGTTACAACCAGTCTCGCCCTGAACTCAACGGCAGCCCGTTGTTGGATTATCACTTCAATCTAGGCACATCCATTGGTGATACATGGGTTCTGGATGTGAATTATCAACATAACGACCGCTTAGCGTTCGGCTGGAACAGCCGCTTCGTAGAAAAACTAACGCATGTTGCTGCAGGCGAATCGGAGAAAGACGCTTACGACGTACACGATGTCTATGCTCGCTGGTTACCGATGGCGGGTGACGATCTAGCGCTTACTCTCAGCATTAAAAACCTGTTCGACAACTATTACAAAGATCACGCCTCTTGGTATGACTACGGTTATGCACAAGCCGGGCGAGATGTTCGCTTAAATGCCAGTTGGGCATTCTAATATCAAACTAACATAAAGGAATCACCATGATTAAGTCTCAATCTCTGGTCAAACACGTTCTCTTAGCGGCGACTTTGCTCTGCGCAAGTGTTGCAACCGCTAAAACCATCACTGTTGAGCATCCGATGGGCAGCACCACGCTCGAAACCAAACCACAGCGCGTTGTCGTTTTGGGAATGGACAGCTTAGATGTGTTGAACTCGCTCAAGGTTGAACCGATTGGTGTGGTCAAGAAGCCCATGCCTACGTACTTAGAACAATACCAAGCAGACAAGTACACCTCGGTTGGATCGCTGTTTGAACCCGATTTTGAGACCATTTACACCCTCAAGCCCGACTTAATCATCGTCAGCAACCGCAGCTCAGAATCCATGAAAGAGCTCTCCAAAATCGCACCAACGGTGTTGTTCATGGCGAACAGTGAAGATTTTTGGGGCTCTACCCAAAAAGCTTGGCGCATGATGGGGCAGATTTTTGAAAAAGAGGCAGAAATCGAAGCCAAGATCACCATGATAAGTAACCGAATTGCTGCAATTAATAAGGCCGTCACCAGTAAAAAGTACAACGCCCTCACCGTAATGAGCGCAGGTGGTAAAGTAACGGCGTTCGGTGCTTCATCACGCTTTGGTAGCATCCACACCTTGTTTGGCTTCTCTGAAGCGGTGTCCGACATTAAAAAAGCCAGCCACGGTGACGTGGTGAGTTACGAGTTCATTGCCACAGCCAAGCCAGACTTTTTGTTCGTACTCGACAGAGATACCGCAATTAGCAGAAAAGGCACCGAAAAAAGCCAGTTTGAAAACAAGCTGATTAAAAATACTCAAGCATACAAAGACAAGCGCATGACCTATCTCAACCCATACGCTTGGTACATTTCTGCAAGTGGTATTGAAGCGACAGAGCTCATGGTAGATAACATGGCTCAATCGCTAGCGCTATAAGTACAACGATCCTGTGTAGACTGCATAATCGGTCTTAGCTCAATCGCTAAGGCCGATTTTTTATATCAGCACCTAAAACAACGTTCGACGCTTACTTGCTTCAAATACAAGATTGCAACCATTGGCTGAATGCCGCTACGTTTTCACGCTGGTTATGCGATTGAGCCTGATGATTGGTGATCAAGTAGTGCTGGCTTTTACTTGGCATCGCGTAAGAGTGCAGCAGCACCAAATCGCCTTCTTTTAGTTCATTTTCCACTAACAAAGAACGCACCAACAACGGCCCCAAACTTTGCTTAGCCGCTTCAATCGCCAACATGGAATGCTCGAGTTGTAAGTAAGGTGATGAGACTTTGTTTGCATACCCCTGCGCATCAAACCAGCTTTGCCAGCTCTCTTGATAACCAAAAATCGCAAGTTTTTTGCTCTGCGCAACCGCTTCAAGTGACGCATCCTGCCAGCCTTGTTTTTGGAGCCAGTTCGGGCTTGCTACTGCCAACCAATTTTCTTGCCACAATGGCTTTGCGTTGACCTGTTCAAATGGGCCGTAGCCATTGATGATTTCGATATCAACCCCATCGTTTTGCTGCGGATAGGGGTGGGTAGTGGTGTGTATTTTAATATCAATATTAGGCTGCCTACGCAGAAAGTCGTCTAACCTTGGCAACAACCATTGCTGTGCAAAACTGTTCGCCACCCGCAAGGTTAATGTCTGTCGGTTTTGGCGCGTAAACAGGTGATCGGTGCCATTGGCTAGCGCATCAAATGTGTGTGTCAGAAGTGGCAAATAAAACTGAGCTTCTTCGGTTAATCGCAGCTTGGCACCCACACGCTCGAACAACTTAGCACTCAAAAAATGCTCGAGTTGCTTCACTTGCTGGCTAACAGCGGCGCGAGTCACGCTCAGCTCTTCGGCCGCTAAGGTCAGGCTGTTTAAACGGGCGGCCGCTTCAAAAGCACGAAGAGAATTTAAAGGAGGAAGATGACGCATAATAACTTAGATAAATACTGGCTAGATTACTCTAACCTAGCGCAGCATTGTTACAACTTGACGGTTAAGCAGCCTTGATCTCGCTAGTAGCACTGCATAAACTGCACGTTAACAAGCGATTAAAAAAGAAATAAAATCAAAAAAACCTCTCCCTACTCTACAAGGAAGAGGCTCTCATCAATGATTTAACGCATTCATTTTCTAACGAATTAATTGTTTAATTCGATTTTACCACATCCGCATTTAGTGCCAGTTTTTCGCTTGAAACATTGTTTGCGCGATAGAGTAAAGTAACAATTTGCCCTGTCATGATGATTAAGGCCGCAATAACCATCGGTGTTTTTTCACTGTAGCTATTTTCATGAAAATGCATAAATAGCTGAGACGTTGCTACTTGCATACCGATAAAGCCGAAAAGCACCGTTAGCGAGTTCGCTATAAAAGGACGAATTTCCAGCATCATCATAATGCCCAAAATACCAATGATTGTTCGCTCAACTTGACAGTAAGGGCACACATTCACTAAACCTACCCACTCGGTCATCCATGCCGCAAGCGATAGAAGCGTTAAAATAAAGCCCATTTTTTTACAATTACGATTAAATACAACAGAAAACACAACACACCCTCACAAAGGATTAACATCAAACCAAATGATAAGGTGAGGGTGTGCCTAATTCAATATCTTCGCTATTGCATATTTTAAGTGTATAGGTTTGTTAGTGCCGATGTGATAGCACCAATAAAATCAACTTGTTACTGTATATATCAGCTTATCATTCCCAGTATTTACCTTATTTAAGTGATAACGCCAAGACTGAAAATGATGTTTTTTGTGAGCTTGCTCATTATATTGTTGGTCATTGAATGATATTAACCTGATGACAGACAAATGATGCCTGTCCTTTCAAGCGCCACTTAATCCAATTTATCTGCTTTTCCCGCTGGCCCTGCGAGTTTCGCCAGCCATTTGTCCCACAACCAAGGTGTGTGCTCGCGGTCTTCGGCTGCTTCTTTACGCCTTACCGCATTTCGCACCGTCATCGCGCCAAGCCAACGAATTGGCTCCGGTGGAAAGTGCCCTCTTGGCCCGGTTGTTAAGCCACATTTTGCCCATTTATCGTCTAGGTCAAGTGCCATCGACGCCAGTATTTTTCCTCCTATCCGAGTCTGCGCGACGCCATTTCCCGAGTACCCCAAACCATAGAAGACATTATCTTGGTGTTTGAGGTGGCCAAAAAACGGCAGGCCAGTCACAGAGCGGTCAGAGCCTCCCGTCCAGTGATGATCTATCGCATCGCAGGGGAATAACGGAAACAAAGACTGAAATGAACGTTTTAACAAACCCAGGTATTTGGTCGGTCGGTGAAACATGGAATCCACTCGGTTCGCAAATGAGAAATGGTTTCCCCCTTTACCTAACATCAAACGTCCGTCACGGGTGTCTCGGTAGTAATGCACAAAGATCCGCGAATCAACGACAGTGGCACCTTGAGCAGGCCCCATTGTTTTCATCCGTTCAGGCATAGGTTTGGTGATGACCATGTCTGATGACACAACAACGATACTTCGCTTAAATTGACGAAAGTGATTCAGCATCCACGCGTTCAAGGCCAATATCACTTTACCTGCGGTGATCACCCCATTCGGTGTAACAATCTTTGCAGGTTGGCCAAACTTCAACTGAGTCATCTCCGTTTGCTCATAGATTTCAACACCTAACTCAAGTGCGACTCTACGTAACCCTCGGGCTAACAAAGCAGGCTGAACGCTGGCGGCATGTTCAGAGTAGTAGCCTTCTATATGTTTGTCAGAACCGGCTTTATTTTTTAGCTCTTTTGCTTCAATCGGAGACCAAGAGTTAATGCCAAGGCGTTTTAGCTCTTCTACTACCGGCTGCATTCCACCTTGTTGCGCGGTATTGGTTGCGGTGTAGTAGGTACCGTGGCGATAAAGCTCTGCATCAATGCCATGCTCAATGCAAAACTGCTCAATATCACTGATCACGCACTCAGACTGTTCGACTAACCACTTGGCTTCACTTTCACCATAGAGCTTTTTTAAGGTTGGGTATTTGGTCGCCCAAGTCAGCATACAACCCCCATTCGCACCAGAAGCACCACTGCCACATAGGCCTTTTTCTATCACGGTAACGTTAAGTTCTGGCTGTTGTTGCTTGAGCAAGATAGCCGTCCATAACCCTGTGTACCCGCCACCAACAATGGCGATGTCCGTTTCGATATCCTGAGTCAAAATATTCGGTGTTAATTCACCTTCTTTTTCTAATGCGTCTTTGAACCAGTAAGAATAATGAGGTTGCATGCTGTTGTTCCTATCGTTTAGTTACGATCAGAGTAAATGCCTGACTCCTTTTCTCCCAGTTAGGAAAACTAACGCTCATTGCCAGAAAATCTATTGTAGAAAGACCACCTTCATTCATAAAAATGCAACCCAGATAAGCGACCTATTTAGGTGCCTGTCCTTTCAAGAATCTATTTAAGTGTCTGTCCATTTAAGAACGTAAAAAGCACGCCTAAATTGGCGTGCCTGTCCTGTTAAGGAATAATTACAACATGTCCTTGTTAATAAGCGGATAAAACGGCGCGACTCGTTACGCCAAAGCGGTAATAAGCCCCAGTAGAATCAGCCCAACCCCAACGCCTCGTGTGGCGTACCATTTCTCTTTCAAAATGAAGACTCCCATCGCTAGGCCAAACACTATGCTGACCTGCCTAAGCGCGACCACCAAAGAGACATTGTCCGTCATGCTCATGGCATACAGCACTAAGGCATAGGTTCCCCCCATCATCACGCCAGCGATCGCGCCCTTTTTCCTTATCTGCCATGCTTGTGAAAAGGCTTTTTTATCTCGTTTAAGCAACAACCAAATGACAAGAGACAACACCATGGACCAAAACTGCACGGCTAAATAGAAAACGGCGCTGCTCGCTGAACTATGAATGCTAGACACGGTTGTATTTAAGAGGTCGATTGCTTGCTTATCAATGATGGAGTAGCCCGTTGTCCCGACTGCCGCAACCACCGCCCACAACACGCCAAGATTCAGATAAGACGACCAGTTAAGCTGCATAAAGTTAATTAAGGGAACCAACAAGCACCCGATAGTCAGTAGACTAAACCCTACCCACTGATGAAACTCTAAGCTGTGCCCTAACCAGTATGTTCCAATGCCAACCATCAGAACAGGCAAGGCTCGGGCGATCGGGTAAATTACGCCAATATCAGCTTGCTGGTAGGCATTCGCTAGCCCGAGCAAGTACACCGCTTGGCATGCACCGCTGAGCAAAACGAACACCATAAACTCTATCGGCCACTCAACACTGCTTGCCGACACCAAAAACCAAACGATAAATGGGGTTAAAATCAGAGCGGGAGCCAATGAAGAGGCGAGAAAGAATGCACTACCTGAACCTTGATTAGATTTTCCAATCAAGTTCCAGCCAGCGTGCAGCAGGGCAGAAAACAGCACCAATAAAAATGCAAATAGAGTCATGAGGGGTCTTGATTATCCTGAAAATAAAAATGGCTTCCTAATTAAGGAAGCCAAGTTAACATTGAAAGAGAGGGCTAATAGGCGAGCTCTGCAACGGATTCGATACTGATCGCGTCATGACGCCAATATTCGATATCGCAATCAATTAAGTCGCCCGATTGATTAAAATTGGTTCGTTCTACCACCATCGCAGGCGCCCCAGATGTCGCTCGTAACGCAGCGGCGGTTTCGCCGAGCAAGGATGTCGTGCCAATTCGGTAGCGTGTTTTTTGATACACCACCCCAAACTGCTCACGGTAGATATCCGTAAGGGATAAAGATAAGTCGAAGTCCAACAAGTTTGGAAACAACTCTGGGCGAATGAAATTGGTAACGTATACCACTGGTCGGTCTTCAAGGTAACGCACTCGATCTACACGGTAAACATCAGAAAAAGGCGCCAAATTCAGCAATTGAGATGCTTGTTTACTCGCAAGCATCGCTTTTGCTGCCAATAGTTCTGTTTTTGGTTTTCTACCTTGTTCTAACGCCATCCCTGTAAAATTCAAGGTTTGAGTTGGATCATAACGCAGCGGCTCTGGGGCGATAAACCAACCACGGCGGTCTTCGCGGTACAGCTTACCTTCCGACTCTAACAAGGATAAAGCTTCACGGAGCGTTACTCGCGTAGTATCAAAGCTTTCGGCTAATTTACGTTCCGACGGCAGTTTTTGTCTTGGCTGCAACATGCCTGAATCTATTTGCTCGACAATAACGTCTTTAATTTTTACGTACTGCACACTACATCCTTTATCGTTTACGCCATGCCTGAGTTCGTGCTTCTAACCATCCGCCGACCACCATGTGGATTAGTTTTGCACCAGCGGCCGTTATCATGATCATGACCGCCATCGCGGCTGCCGACCCAGTTTGCCCTGCATCGTCCATATTCAAAACCGATACCGACGCGGGAATGGTATCGGTAGAGTATAAGAATACTACCGCAGAAGTCGTCGTAAGTGCATTAATAAACAGATAACCTGCGATATCTAAAATGGCGGGTAAGCACACAGGCACCGTCACCTTCATAAACAATTTGTATTGCGCTAGGTTCACTGAAGCTGCGGTCGCTTCTATTTCTACAGGCATTTGTTTTAATGCCGTTAGCGCGGTCATATGCCCGACCGTATAATAGTGCACCACGGTATTAATGACGAGTATCGCCATGCCTCCGTATAAAAAGCTGAGCGGGTTACTCGCGTCGTTAAAAAAGAAAATATAGCCTAGGCCGAGCACCAAACCTGGTACTGCCATCGGGACCACACTCAGCATTTGCATCAACTGGCGCAAAGGCGAATACGCATTGCCTTTCTCAACTCCGTAAGCGCCAATGAATATCACAAAAGTACCGATTAATGCCGTCCATGAAGCAAGCGTCAGCGAGTTCCAATACGGGCTCCAACCATAGGTGCTTATTTCTGCAAAGTTATAATTGCTGAACGTCAGCGCTTTATTCCATGGCCAAAACGTCACAAGCGAGCCATAAACCGCCATCGCAAGCACAGCGACGATCGCCGTACAGATCACCAGACAATAGGCAAAACTCAACCAATCGCGTATTGGACTTGGTTCAGGTTGATAAGGGACAGAGCGAGTATCAAACAAACTTTTTTGTTTCTTTTGTACCCAGCGATCAACAACAAAAGCAAATAAAGCGGGTAACAGTAATAGAATACTGGTTACCGCACCCATGGCGAAGTTTTGTTGCCCAACCACTTGCTTAAAGATATCGGTCGCCAATACATTGTAACTGCCGCCTATTACCTTAGGCACACCAAAATCACACACCACCAAGGTAAACACCACAATCAAGGTACTGATCAATCCATACTTGGCAGCGGGCAGCGTCACAATGAAAAAGGTTTTAAAAGGCGATGTTTTTAATGCTCTGGCGGCTTCATAAAGCCGTGCATCTGAGGTGCGTAACGAGGTAGTTAAGATCATCAATGCATGAGGGAATGTCCAGAATATTAAACCTAGCGAAATACCAATAACGCCATAGATAGATTCCCCAGCTAACCATTCCTTTGCAATGCCTTGATTACCAAACAGAAAAATCAAGCTAATAGCGGGTAACAACGAAGGAGCCAGAATAGGGGCGCTGCCCAACACTTTAAAAACGCTTTTAAACGGCATGCAGGTTCTGGTTAGGGCGAAAGCGAAACCAAACGCCAGCACCCCAACAACACTCGTCACCACAAATCCCAGCGTTAACGTATTGCCTAATGAGTGCCATAAGCTGTCTGACGAAAAATATTGTTCAAAGTTTTGCAGGCCGACAAACTGGCCATCACTACTTTGCACACTTTTCTTTAGCATTGCCCATATCGGCAACACGATAAAAAGCCCCATAAAAATCAGCAGCGAAGCCAAGATAGTCAGTAATATCACCCTATCTTTACTGACTTTCTGTCGCCAACCAGACAATAAAGAACGAGACTGAGATTGAGTCATAACAGATTCCATTTGCATTTCCTACGCGGCGCTCTGGCGTGGTTTTTCATAACCTCGCACTTGCTCTTGCTGAATTTGCATTCGACAGATATCACCCACTTTAAAGTTGAGCTGCTGAGCTCTATTTATTGCGACATCAACATAAATAGACGGTGCCATCGCCTCAAATTGCAGTTGGCACTCCATCCGATAACAGGCTCCTTGAAATTCAATGCCCAGTATCTTCGCTGGAATGCCCAATTGATCGTGCGGGAACAAGTCTATGCTTTCGGGACGAACCGCCAAATCAAACTGCTCTCCCGTGTTCGGGGTAAAGTTATCTAAGGGCATCGCACCAAATAGGCTTTCGGCTATACGCATTTGTTTGCTATTCACTAGTGACGTTGGAATGAAGTTCATGCTGCCAACAAATTGCGCCACGAATCGGCTGGCTGGCTTTTGGTAAATCTCCTGGGGAGTGCCTACTTGCTCGATCACTCCGTGGTTCATGACCACAATACGATCGGCCATCGACAAAGCTTCTTCCTGATCGTGCGTCACCATGATGGTGGTAATGCCCAATTTGCGTTGCAATTGACAGATTTCGTCTCGTAAGTGGGTACGTACTTTGGCGTCTAACGCAGAAAGAGGTTCATCGAGCAACAATAAACCGGGAGAAAGAGCCAGCGCCCGTGCCAATGCTACGCGCTGCTGTTGTCCACCCGACAATTGATTGGGGTACTTTTGACCCGACGTCGGCAAGCCGATAGTTTCAAGCCACTCGGCAACTTTGCTTAACGCTTGTTGATTCGACATACCTTGATTTTTAAGCCCAACGGCAATGTTTTCTTCCACGGTTAAATTTGGGAATAGAGCGTAGGACTGGAAAACGATACCAAAATCGCGTTTTTCCGGGGGCAAGAACGTCGTATCTTGACCTGATTGGAATATTTCACCTGTGGTCGGTAAGTCTAGGCCTGCAATCGCACGTAATAGTGTCGTTTTACCGCATCCAGACGGGCCGAGGAAACTCACAAATTCACCTTGCTTAATGGCCAAAGAAATTTCTTTCAATGCACTAAACTGGCCAAATTTTTTGGTTAGGTTATTGATGTTCAAATAAGGTTGATTCATTGTCTCGTCAAACTCTTTAATTGGTATACACCAATACTAGTAATCAATTATGTCAGGTACATGACAAACCATGAAAAAAGGAAGGCCGAAACCTTCCTTTATTGCCTATTAATTCAATAGTGACTGACCAAATATGGTGTTAATGGCGCTCGCACTTTCATCGAGATTAAGACTTAGGCTCTGACTTTGAATCGAACTTATCAGACCATGTTTTCAATACGTTAGCACGCTCACTGCCCATGCGAGCAAAGTCCATTTTCGCCATCGACTTATCAACATCTGGGTAATTGGCGACGGTTTTAGACACATCCTTATGACCCACCACAGGGTAGCTTTCAATGTAAAGTTGGTTGGCATTTTTCGATACCGACCAATCGACAACGCGCTTCGCTGCGGCACTTGGCTTAACGAGGCCAACCGCTTCAGATTCCCAGCCAATCCCTTTAGGTAAAATCACCGACAATGGCGCACCTTGCGTTTTTAACTTAGCGCCACGTGTCGCCATTGAAATACCAATCGCCACCTCTCCCATACCCGCTTGAACACATGGTTTAGAGCCAGAGTGAGTGTAATGAGCAATATTGTTATCCAGCTTGCGCATGTAATCCCAAGCTTGGTCTTCACCCATGTTTTGTAACCAAGCCGATACCTGCATGTAGCCTGTACCCGACGACGCTGGGTTTGGCATAGCAATATGACCTTTATAGATTGGCTTAGTCAGATCTTCCCATGATGTTGGTTTCGGCAAGTTAAGCTGCTTTGCCACAATGTCGTTGAAACAAACCGCATTGAAAAACGCATCATTTCCATACCATGCTTGCCCACTTTGTGGATCATTCAAGCTTGGGCGAAGTGCTTCTACACCCGCAGGTGTATAAGGTTTAAGGATGCCTTTGTCTTTTAATAATGCCATCGAAGACCCGGCCAAACCCCACACGACTTCGGCGCGAGGGTTATTTTGTTCAGCTAACAATTTCGCAGTCATGATGCCCGTAGAATCACGAACCCATTTAATTTCAATATCTGGGTTCTCTTTCTCAAATGCCGCTTTGTATTTAGCAAGGATATCCGTCTCAAATGCGGTATACACCGTTACTTCTTGTGCTGCATGAGCTTGTGTAGCGAGTAAAGCAACGATCGCGGCCAATGAGCCTTTCATCAAACGGTTTTTCATCATCATCTCCAGTTGATTGTTTGGTATGTACCAGTTGACGAGAATCAAATTACCGCCTTTAGATGACGAAAACATGAAACGAATGTGGCAGTTTTACGACAGATTAATTAAGAACACGCTTAATCAATTTGCTATATGAAAGTTTTGTGAAATTGAATCGGAACGTCTTTTTTCAATCGGAATCCCTTGCTAAGGTATTACTATCAAATTGGTATAGTCCAAAATAAAGAGATCCGATAATGAAGAACGAATATTTGCTGCTAACACCTGGTCCTCTGTCTACATCAAGCACGGTGCGAAACGCAATGCTCAAAGACTGGTGTACTTGGGATGATGAATACAATATCGACGTTGTTGAAGTCATTCGCTCTAAATTAGTTGCCCTAGCCACGCAACAACACGGCTATACCAGCGTACTTATGCAAGGCAGTGGCACAGCGTCAGTTGAAGCCACGATTGGTAGTGTTATTGATAACAATGGCAAACTATTAGTGGTTGATAATGGCGCTTATGGCGCACGCATTGCCCAAATTGCAGACGTACTCAACATTCCATGCCGTGTGGTTTCCCCTGGTGAGACATCACAGCCAGACTTGAACGAAATGGAAACCACACTGGCCATGGATACCGACATCACTCACGTTGCCATTGTGCATTGTGAAACGACCACCGGCATGCTCAACCCAATTGAGCCCATCGCAGCCATGGCGAAAAAGCACGATAAAAAAGTCATTTTAGATGCCATGTCGAGCTTTGGCGGCATACCAATGGACATCGGTGAGCTAGGCGTCGACTTTATGATTAGCTCAGCCAACAAGTGCATTCAAGGCGTTCCTGGTTTTGGCTTTGTTATCGCTAAGCAATCTGAGTTGGAAAAATGCCAAGGCCTTGCTCGCTCGCTAAGCCTAGACTTGTTTGACCAATGGCAGTGCATGGAGCAAAACAACGGTAAGTGGCGCTTTACGTCTCCGACTCATACGGTACGAGCGTTTCACCAAGCACTTCTAGAGTTAGAGCATGAAGGTGGCATAGAAGCCCGCGCCAATCGATATAAGGCGAATCAAACCACCTTAGTTGCCGGCATGAAGGCGCTAGGCTTTACGCCACTACTGGACGAGTCATTACACTCACCAATCATTACTTCTTTCTATTCACCGACTCACCCAGATTATCAATTCAACGTCTTTTATGAGCGTTTAAAAGAGCAAGGCTTTGTTATCTACCCTGGCAAGGTGTCCAATGCCGATTGCTTCCGAATTGGTAATATTGGTGAAGTCTATCCCACTGATATTGAACGCCTCATTGAAGCCATTCAACACGCTATGTACTGGCAGGTAGGCGCATAATGAGCACTCATTTTAAAAGTGAAGGTGACATCAACACCACGCCAGCGAGGCAAGAATGGAGCGAATCTATTCAAGACCCAACCACCCAAACCTTGCTAGAGCGCGATGCAAAGGTGTTCCTTCATCAAGCCATGTCAACGCCGTGCCTCGACGCGTTAACCGGGGCCGAAGGTATTTATTTGCAAGATGCGGCAGGCAAGCAATACATGGATTTTCACGGCAATAACGTACACCAACTCGGTTATGGCCACCCTCACGTGTTACAACGCGTGCAACAGCAAATGGCCGACTTGCCATTTTCACCAAGACGCTTTACCAACCAAACCGCCATTGCTTGCGCTGAAAAGCTCAGCGACATTTGCGGTGGTGAGCTTAATCGTGTGCTGTTTGCTCCGGGTGGGACTTCGGTAATTGGCATGGCGTTAAAGCTGGCTCGTCATATCACGGGTAATTATAAAGTCGTCTCCCTGTGGGATTCATTTCACGGCGCATCACTGGATGCCATTTCTGTTGGCGGTGAAGCCTGTTTCAGAGAAGGCATGGGGCCACTCATGGCTGGCGTTGAACGAATTCCACCCGCGGTGAGCTACCGAGGAGCACTGCCTTCTCAAGATGGCAGTGACGTTCACTATGCCGATTACCTTGAATACGTTATCGAAAAAGAAGGCGGCATCGGCGTTTTCATTGCGGAAGCCGTTCGCAATACCGATGTACAGGTGCCAAGCAAAGCCTACTGGCAACGCATTAGAGAAATTTGCGACAAACACAACGTCATGTTGATCATTGATGACATTCCAAATGGCATGGGTCGCAGTGGTGAATGGTTTACCCACCAAGCCTTTGATATCGATCCAGATATCTTGTGTATTGGTAAAGGGTTTGGCGGTGGTTTAGTGCCTATCGCTGCCATGGTCACCAAAGACAAATACAACACCGCAGCGCAAATATCGTTGGGTCATTACACCCATGAAAAAAGCCCTATCGGCTGCGCGGCCGCACTGGCCACCATGGAAGTGATTGAACAAGAAAATCTGCTCGCTAAAGTACGCCAAGACAGCGAATTCGTTAAAACATCCTTGCTGGCTATGAAAGAAAAATACCCAATCATTGGTGACGTACGTGGCATTGGCCTACTTTGGGGAGTGGAACTGGTCACAAACCAAGTCAGCAAACAACGGGCTTTTGACGAAGCGGAAGCGGTGCTCTATCAATGCCTTAATCAAGGACTTAGCTTTAAAGTTTCTCAGGGCAATGTTATCCAACTCAGCCCTCCATTAATCATCACCCGAGAACAACTCACACAAGCGCTGGCTATTTTCGAGCAAGCGATTGAAAACGTATGTAAGGAATTCAAACATGTCTGATTCATCTAAAAGCCCGATCCAAGCTGTAATTTTTGACTGGGCTGGAACCATTGTCGATTTCGGTTCATTCGCGCCAACGTCTATTTTTGTTGAAGCGTTCAAAACTGAATTTGATTTTGATATTAGCCTTGAAGAAGCTCGTGTCCCAATGGGTCTTGGAAAATGGGATCACATTCAAGCAGTCGGCAAACTGCCTTCTGTCGATGCTCGCTGGCAAGCTCAGTTCAGCCGTTCGATGGACAATAATGACATCGACCGCATCTACGCAACCTTCATGCCTTTGCAAAAAGCCAAAGTGGCCGATCACGCAGAGCCTATTTTGAACGCAGTGGAAGTGGTGAATAATCTAAAAGATAAAGGCATTAAGATTGGGTCATGCTCTGGCTACCCACGCCAAGTGATGAATGTACTCATTCCTGTCGCAGCCGATTACGGTTACAAGCCAGATTACGTTGTCGCAACGGACGACCTACCACACGGTGGCCGACCAGCACCACACATGGCGCTTAAGAACGTCATTGAGCTTGGAGCAAATAACGTCGGCGCTTGTGTCAAAGTAGATGATGCCGCACCTGGCATTGATGAAGGCCACAATGCTGGTATGTGGACAGTCGGCTTATTGCTTTCAGGTAATGAAGCGGGACTCACGTATCAAGAATACTTGGATGCCAATGAAGCAACGCTTGGTTTAGCTCGTGAGAAAGCACGCACCAAACTAAGCAAGTCGACCCCCCATTACCTAATAGACACCATTTCTGATCTACCAGAAGTCATGGCTGATATCGAAAAACGTTTATTGCAGGGCGAGCGCCCTTAACCTGCTCTTAAGCCTCATTCCGGCATTAATCAGGGCTCCCATTAACGGAGCCCTTTGCAATTGCACCTATTTTGCCTACAATTCCAGCCATTATTTCTATCACTCACTTTGGCTATCATGAACAAAAGCTTAATCACCAACCTCGTTGCCCTGTCTCTGCTTGTCGCGGGCTACGTAAGTGGCAATCAACTGGCTCTTTACGCAGGGCTGTTCGCTTTTTCTGGCGCTATCACCAACTGGCTAGCGATTCATATGTTGTTTGAGAAGGTTCCCGGCTTATATGGTTCAGGCGTCATTCCTGCTCGCTTTGAAGAGTTCAAGGCTGCAATTAAGACCCTGATGATGCAGCAGTTTTTCACCAACGAGAACATCGACCGTTTTTTAAGTAAAGAAATGGACGCCGGCAAAGCGCTGAACCTTGAGCCCATCATCGAGAAGATTGATTTTGAAACCACTTACGATTCATTAGTGGACGTCATTAATAACTCTCAATTTGGCAGCATGCTTGCGATGTTTGGTGGTTCTGAAGCTCTGGAGCCCTTGAAGGCACCTTTCATTGAAAAAATGAAAGAATCCGTGATTGATATCAGCAAAAGCGACGCAATTAAAGACGCCCTAAAAGAACAACTTGAACAGCCTGAAATGCTGGGTGAAATTGAAAGCAACATTGAAAACATCATTGACCAGCGCTTAAACGAGCTTACACCTCAGCTCGTTAAGAGTATGGTGCAAGACATGATTAAGGCGCATCTAGGCTGGCTTGTCGTCTGGGGCGGTATATTTGGTGGCATCATCGGCGTTATCTCGTCGTTCATCGCATAACCCAACTCATAAGTAACATCAAAGGACAGGCATCTTAAAAGCCAACCTAATATGCCTGTCCTTTGAATGATTTCCATGAACACTAACCCCACCTTATCTCGATAATTCGCCTTAGCTATTAGACCTCTCCTCGAAATGTAGGCGTCACATGCTCTGATGGTCAACTTCTGCGAGCCCCCTCTTCTAAAGTGTGTTCGGCACGCACACAAACTCTACTGGCTATACAGTATAGGGGAAGCTTGCTTACTCGGTGTACGTCGGCGTGAGTTAATCTGGCAGTGCGTAGCCAGATGTTCGAGTTTGACCTTTGTTTCTCGCTATCAATTTTATCATTTGAGTTGTGCCTATCATTACCGCTCTAGGCCGCTCTAACTGGGTGATAATACGAAGCCAATCTTGTTTCGTGAAGCTGATTCGGCTCAGTATGGGAGGTAGGTGATCATCGATATATCCTCTTTTGTCGGCGCGAAGCTGGCGGCCCGTCCAATCTACCAATTCGATATAATCTAGTAAGTTATAAGGCACATGTGCGGCATCTAAATGCTTAGCAGAATCCATAAACGGGTGCATACAAGGTAAGCGTTGACCATTATTTTTTAACTCTTTGATCCGCTCCTTAAGAGAGATATGCGGAGATTGCTCAGGCGTACTAGATGACTTGCTTCGTACGGGGTTCAGTTCATCATATACCATAGCACTCAGCAGTCCTTTTTCGTCTAACAGTGCTTGGCTTTTAAATCTGCTCTCCCAGAAGTGACCAGTGCATTGGTCTTCTTTATTTGCCCTTTTTGACATATAAAGGTTCACTTCCTTCATAAACCAATCTAGGCCGAAAAGGCGCTTTCTCCAAATCTCTACCGTTCGCCTCGCGCTCGCTAATTCAGCCTTGGTTAGCTCTACACCTTCCAAACGTTTTTTCATCAATACTGGTAGGTGGTGCAAAATATTCCAGCGCCTTATCACTTCTTCATCAGATAATTTTAGGGCCTGCTCTTTATCAATATAGACAACCGTGTGATAGTGATTATCCATCACGGCGTAGGAGCATAATTTAATGCAATAGACACTCGCGACCTGTTGTAGTCTCTGCTCTAGCCAGACTCTACGGTGCTCATAATTCGTATTGGTGACTCGATCAAACCCGCACAGAAACCCACGCCTGACGCATCGAACCGTGCAGTGATAATAACGGGTCGTTTCCAAGCATATTTGTTGTTTTCGAGGTATGGTCATGTTGATTTGGATGCTTATCTAAGATGAATTAAGCCCATAGTAGTGCAGAACATCTGACGGTGAACGACGGATGTATGAAACCTCGACGCCAGCAAGACAAAGATGAAATTGAGAGGTTTATAAATTACTCAGTCCTTAAGATGCCTGTCCTTTAATGTCCCTGCTTCAAAGGACAGGCACTCAGGAACTCTCCCTAACGTGCCTGTCCCGATAAGCCTTTACCTCTTTCAATTTCTAAATCTCTAAATCTCTAAATTTTTTGCGAGTTTGACCTAATGCTAACTTTGTATCTTCTCCTTAAGGTATGATTGCCAGCTTTCAAAAAAGCGATAAGAAGTATTGTGAACTGGTCTTTATCCCCTAAACGTTTCGAATTCATGGCCATAGGCGTTCTTACGACCTTAATCGGCTTAATGATCTTAGTGATCCCTACGCCTGACTTAACGTCTGCACTCAGTAACACTTTGGGCTTTATATTGGACGATCTGACCATGTCGGCAGGCCAGGAAGGCTTCTTATACACCACGGTGCTTTTGTGTTTACTGCCGCTAATCTTTCGCTTACCTCTACCGAGATTATTTGAGGTATACGCCAAGTTTGGCATGTTACTGGTGCTGAGTTTTGTGCTTAAAACAGGCATGAAGCACATCACTGAAGTACCAAGACCTTATACCTTGCAATTGAGTCAGTCGGAATTAGTTGACTCCCCCGAGACCTTTTACGCTCAGGATGCCATTCAACGCGAATTAATCATTGAAAGTGCTCAAGACATATTCAGCCCGTGGCGATTGAAGCACTGGGAAGGGGAAACCAATTACTCGATGCCATCAGGCCACACTATTTTTGTAGCAATTTGTGTGATGTTTTGGGGTGGTTTTTTACTGGCTCAGCAACAAAAGACGCTCATGGCGCTGTTGGTTTTTTGGGGAGTTGGCGTCGGATTCAGCAGGTTGTGGCTTGGTATGCATTGGCCTTTGGATGTGATGGTATCTTTGGTATGCGCAGCATCGCTAAACCTCTTAGTCCCCAATGTCACAGCACCAAATTGGATCAGCCGAATTACGTTTAAGAAAAGCAGAGCATAGACAAAAGAGCACAAATTGGAATCGAAAACAGCGGCGGCTATCGCTTCATTGAGCTAAGACTGCCGCTGTTTACAGTGTAAATTGCAACCAGTTCAAGTGAAAACCTTAAGTCGCTACACAACTATTCAATCACTAAACTGCCATCTTCGTTAAATTGCCAGAATTCGGCGTAAGCCACTTCCCACAAATGCCCATCTGGGTCGGTAAAGTAACCACTATACCCTCCCCAAAACACGTCTTGAGCAGGCTTTACTATTTTCCCGCCGCTGCGTTCCGCAAGCGCCAAGGTTGCATCGACTTCTGATTTCTCCCGAGTATTATGAGCCAAGGTTATGCCTGAAAACCCCGTCGATTTACCCGCAAAGTCGGGAGACACATCTTCAGCCAATTTCTCTAGCGGATAGAGCGCAACACATACGCCCCTAGTTTGAAAAAATACGATTCCGGCATCCACTTTACTCGTCGTTGGAAAGCCAAGTGTTTGATAGAAATTGCATGAACGTTCTAAATCGCTCACACCTAAAGTGATAATACTTACGCGTGGTTCCATAAGTGCCCTATCTAAGTTCGAATCATTGATTTCACAGTTTAGGTGCTAATGGATAACAATGCTTGTTGGGATCAACGTTTTGCTACCCTCTTCGTGTTTGCCGATCGCTAGTTCATCCTTGGTTCACCACGGTATATAACCCTATCGTTGCCGCGATATACCCCAAACGTTACGGTCGCTCTTGGGTTTTCATCACCACGACCGTCCCAGTTGTAATGCAAGTACTCAAGACCGCCAGTCGTCACACCTGCGCACGTTTGCCCGCTTTCAAAACCTGCAGGGGCAGCGCCAATCCGCAGCCAGAGCTTCACTTGTTCTCGTACATCATTGGTCGCTTGGTTTTGTACAGCAACCAAATCGTCCGAATCACCTACCAGCACACTGCCCGCTCCTGTCATCGTCACCGCGGTTGATCCCGACGTTGGCCATATTCTTAGGCGACAGAAGTTATCGCTGTTGAACGCACTACCACTATCCAATGTGTTGGTAACAAAATTACTGCCATTCCAATATTCGGCTTTTAACGGGATCATCAGGTTTGCACCGCTATTTCCGCCAATATCAGACATGGTCATACGGCCATAACGCACATCTAATTCTTCGGTTATTCCTTTAAGATCCTTTGCTCCCGTCCCGTCATTTCGGTATTCATCGGTACTATCAAAGTAGGTACAGCCTTGCGTTACACAGTTCACTGAGCCTTCGCTCACTTCTAACCCCATTTGAACCTGATATGGGCCATCTGGAATGGTTTTTAATGGCGATGATGACACTTCTACCCTATTAAATTTCAATATAGAGATAGGAATCCCCAAGGTGCCAGCAGACCAATCAGACTCCCAACCACTGCCCGATATTGTGCTCATATCGATTCGACCAGTAAGATCATTGACAGAAGGCGACGATTTACTCGCATCCACGGCTTTAAGTTCTATCGCCATTACGTTGGATACAAACTCATAATTTTGAGTAATCGTCTTAACGGTGCCGCCCGCTAATTGGGTTTCACTTTGGGCTGCAACTTCAAACTGAGCACCGAACCCCTGCTTCATATAGGTAAAATTACTTTGCCCCTCATTTACTACACCGCTGCTTAAGGCAAAATGATGAGGATAAAATCGCCCTATCACCACAACACCTTGCTCGACAGCGCCCAAGGCATAATTGGCGTAGTCAGCCTGAAGCCACAAACTGCCCACTTCATTCCAGCTTAATCCTGAAACCGTCAAGCCGTTTTGCGCTTCGCTGGTATTGGTAAAATTATAATGTTGATCACTTGTATTGAGGTGATTCAATGTACCAAGCTGCTTTCCGGCAGGCGTATGTAATGCATGAGATAATTTAACCCGTGCAAACTGCCCACCCGAAGTGTAGTAATTCGGTGTGGTTGGTTTTGAGCACAGCAAGTCAGCGATTTCGTCAATATTACCGTCACCAGAGTTATCTCCAGAAATAGCCGAGCCAAGCCAGGTTACAGGCTTAATAGTGACACTAAATGATTCACCCGCTTTGGCAAAGCCATTACCGGACGTTGCGGTTCCTGCATAACCTTGATTCAGCCCGGTTGAGGTAATATTGCAAATCGCAAAAGTATGTGGCCGTGAATGCACCACCATATCGCCTTTAAAGCCATCACTGGCTTCTTGTATTGAAAGGCTAACTTTTCCCGCATCGAGATATTTCACTGTAACCTGAGATTCGCCCGCAACAAACGTGACGTTGAGCGTTTCAAGCGTTGCATCCATTGACCCAGAAGAAGGCAAGATTTTTGACGTCGTGGTGAGTTGTAGCGTTTTAGCACCGGTATAAGAAGTAAGAACGTCGCCATTATTGTCTACGGCTTTAATGGTTGCAGTCGTACTCTGACCGGCAATCATTTCTAAGGGGCTTGGTTCAAAGATATAGCCGTTATTCTCGAACTTATAAGGCCCGGCATTGGCAGTAATTGCAGGCTTTTCAACCCATGTGGCCGTGATATCCACTTCGGCTTCGACACTAGAATACAAATAATAAGTGGCCATGCCAGCAGAAAAAGGCAACGAGGTTGAGTCTGTGTAACACGCACCGGCCGCGCTTGGCTTCCAACAGACATTTGCTCCGCCATCATGGGTAAGATTAAAGTTACCAAACAAGCTGGTATCAACATTACCCTGACTATTCACAATGGAGAATGTTATCGGGATAGCATTATCAATGAGTTCAGAACCCGAGGTTGGGCTGATTTGCATCTGTTGCGTGGCGTCATTACAACTAGAAATATCACCATGCAGCTCTCCACTGCCGTACATTTTTAAATAGAGTGAAGCGACCGCACCATAAACAATGCTTGAACCGCCGTTTATATCGGTGAGTGATTCCGACAGAACAAAACCACCAACCTTGGCTGAACCACTTATATACACTCCATTCTCAACCGAATTGTTATTATTTAAATTGAGGTAATCTACATTCGAATCGATGCCATATGATATTAAGTAAAGCTGTTCAGGGGTGGTCGTTACATCGGGAGCATCTGGGAGTGCAATATTCCCATTTTCGCTATAATTGACTTTGGAATTTCCAGATATATCCATTTTTTTGGCGTGTATCCGTACTTCCCCACTCACTAAAACGGTAGCACCTCCGCCGACGATAAAGTCTTCCATGAAATAATCGCCAGCAGAGAAGGTTACCGTTTTATTTCCGGTGACCTTTATTTCACTGTATTGACCAGGTACTAATACATCCCCGTTTTGTGCATTTATGAAACTGCCCCCAAAAGTGAACCCCGAAAAATCATATAAAGGAACTTTCAGGCTAGGGTCAGCAACACATGTGACACCATCACAGAAAGTTGGTAACCAATTAGGTTGGGTCAGGATATCAAAACCAACACGACCGTTTGGCACTGTCCCCGTGATAGTTGCATCTCCTTGTAATACCATTTCACCGTCAGTATCCCAAGTCTGAGCCGCCCCGGTAAATTGAGTACATTGGTTCACTTCAAATGGTACTTCGAAAAGAATAAAACCTATGCGTTCGGCCACATGACGGCGCTCAGAGTCAAAGTCTTGATCTTCATCGACCATAAAACTAGAGCGCGCCGTTTCTAATCGACATCGACGTATAAAGCCACCATTGTTACCCGCTCGTGAGTTCATCTTACCAATGATCACGGGGACAACATCAAGCTGAGTATAAGTTGCAAAGGTTTCACATCCCTGAGTCACAGGTTGGTTAGAGTTCAACGAACTGGTTGTCTGCTGATTCCGTATTTGGAACTTGAACTCATCTTTTTCGCCGCTTCCTACTGCTGCGAGATAAGCGATTTCTTCAGCGATTTGTGGGAATTCTCGATTAGCAAATGATTGTCTTCCGTCGATTTCTAGCCGTTCTAACGCAACGTCAAAGTTAGTGGTCGTCACTCGCGGCACAACCGTGCTAAGCCATAAATCAGCCGGGTTATTGACCGTTTGAACTTGATGCAAGACCGCTGGAGTACTGGAAAATGACGTGATTTGATTCGAAGAGGCCGTCGCATAATCCACTCTAACTCGATTATTGCGATTACCACTTGAATCAGAATTGCCGATCCGAGTTCGATAACGAGCCGTATTCACCGAACCGACCAGTACTTTAACGCCATTGAAATCATGTACGCCTTTTTCAATAACCAAGTAATCGATTACCGTCATGGGTACCGGTTCCATATTATTTGGCGCACGGGAATCAGGTGGGTATTGTTGCTCAAACCTAACGTAACTCGTCGTTACATCTAAAATACGTATTGCTGAAGGCGCATCCTGCTCATTTTGAAAGCTGACCGTATCCATGAAAAACACAGCAGGCGTTGTCGCGTATGTTTCTTCAAAATCAATTTGGCAAACCGTAGAAATACAATCAGCATGTGGAAAGGAGTTAACATTGTAGCGCCCATACTCTAGCTCTAGTGCTAAGCTTGAAAAGCTCACTAGAAACAATAACGCGCTAAGTAACTTGGTTGCTAGTTTCATGAGACTATAATCTGCGGCTAATTATCTATCCCTTTTATAAGACTAGCCCATTTATGAGTATGTTCATGAAAAGAGAGAATTAACTTTTACGTTCTCTCTTTGAAATCTAGATCTGAAGTCCGTTGCTCTTATTGATACAACTTAAAAACGAGTCATTAGTATGCTCTCGGCTCACCTCGAAAAATCACTCTGTCATTGCCACGATAAACCCCGAATGTCAGTGTCGCTCTAGGGTTTTCATCCCCACGGCCATCCCAGTTATAATGCAGGTAATCAAGGTTTCCAGTACCGACGCCTTCACACTGTAATCCAGTTTCAAAACCCGTTGGAGCAGTACCGATGCGTAACCAGAGTTTGACTTGTTCGCGCACATCCGAGGTCGCTGTACTTTGTATCGCTGACAATTGATTAGAGCGACCATTTATCACATTGCCGCTACCGTTAAGCGATGCCTCACTCGTGCCCGCACTTGGCCAAACTTTTTGTAAACAGTAATTGTCACCGTTAAAAGCACTGCCGTTATCAAGAGTATTGGTAACAAAACGGCTACCGTTCCAGTGCTGAGCTTTTAAAGGCACGGTGAGCGCTCGGCCGCTATTTCCACCAACATCCGACATAACTAGGCGCCCGTAGCGCATATCGAGTTCTTCTGTTAGACCTTTTATTGGTTTATCGCCACTCCCACCATTCCGATACGCATCCGTTTCATCGAAAGCAGTACACCCTTTCTCATCGCAATCCAACACGCCGGAATTGACTTCTAACCCCATTAGCACCCGATACGGACCATCTGGAACGGTTTTTACTGGCATAGAAGAGGTCTTAACTCTCTCAAATTTAAGGAGTGACAAAGCGATCCCTAACGTGCCATCAGACCAATCTGACTTCCAACCAACCGTTGAGATGTCACTCATATCAATTCGGCTAGTAAGATCATTGACGGCTGAAGAGTGTTTGCTGGCATCCACCGCTTTTAACTCAATGGCCATTTGATAATTGGTCATAAATTCATAGTTCTTTGTGATCGTTTTCGCCACACCACCCGTTAATTGCGTTTGGCTCTGAGCCGACACTTGAAACTGAGTACCAAACCCTTGATTCATATAAGTGAAATTACTCTGCCCCTCATTCACCACACCACTACTTAAGGCAAAATGGTGTGGATAAAACCGTCCAATCGCTGCAACACCTTGATTCACCGCCCCTAACACATAATTGGCATAATCGGCTTGCAACCATATACTGCCAACTTCATTCCAACTGAGCCCTGAAATGACCAAGCCGCTTTGTGCCTCTCCTGTTGTAGTGAAGTTATACAGTTGGTTGGTCGCATTGACTTGGTTTAAGACACCGAGCTGTTTTCCCGCTGGAGAATGTAAGGCGTGCGATAGGCGAACTCGAGCAAATTGCCCCCCAACAGTATAATAATTAGGCGTGGTGGCATGAGAACATAAGGAGTCGGTAATGGCATCACTATTGCCATCTGAGGAGCTATCGGTAGACACTGCCGTCGCGCCAAGCCAAGTAAGCGGTTTAACGGTAACGCTAAATGTCTCCCCAGCTTTGGCAAACCCATCTCCCGACGTCGCCGTGCCTTTGTAGCTCTTATTTAACCCATTGGACATGATGTTACAGATAGCAAACGTGTGTGGCCGAGAATGTACTTGCATATCACCCGTCACCCCTCCGCCGGTTTCTTCAACCGTTACACTCACCTTTCCGGCATCAAAATACTTTACTTTCGCCGTTGCGATACCATCGGTAAACGTTACATTTCCAGAAACAAGGCTAGCATTTAGATTTCCAGTTGCAGGCAAAACCTTTGCTGTGGCTGATACTTGCAGGCTTTTAGCGCCCTCATAAGATGGCAGGACAATTCCAGCATTGTCTACCGCTTTTATCGTCACTGTTGTTTCTTGACCTGCAATCATCAAGAGTGGGCTTGGTTCGAAAACAAACCCATTGATTTCAAATTTATATTCTCCAGCACTGGCGTTCACCGCAGGCCTTTCAACCCATGTCGCTGTAATGTTTGCCGTTGCTTGTACAGAACCAAACAAATAATAAGTCCCCATTCCGGCAGAAATTGGAACAGACGATGGGTCGGAAATACAAGCACCATTTTCTGAAGGTTTCCAACAGACGTTTGTCCCACCCGTTTGAGTAAGGTTAAGGTTACCGTAAGCATTACTGTCAACAACACCTTGACTATTGACTATGGAAAAAGTGATTGGAATGGTTTGATTGACAACTTGTGTGCCCGAAGGTGGGCTGATGGATAAGGTCCGTATTACGTCATCATTACAACTTGAGATATCACCGTGTAATTTAGCGTTATTTTTCATTTCAACATCAAGCGAAGCAATAGCACCTGTCAGGTTCGCACTATTTTGCATAATGATATCTTCTTCTGAAATAACAAAGCCACGCATAACGGCGTTATTCTGAAATGTCGCTAAAGCATCGTCACCATGAACGATGATCTTTAAGTTATTTGGTATCCCAGGGGTCAAAAGATCATTGAAGACAAATTCGTTAGCTTTGGAGCTGTTTTGCTGGCTAAACTCATTACTATGAAGCGTCACTTCTCCTTGCATGAAGATCTCAGCGTTATTTTTCAGAATGATTTCATCTGCCCAGTATTCACCGGGTTCAAACGTTACCTTGGCACTGTTTGAAATTTCAATTTTATCGTAATGACCCGGCGAGATCGTATGACTTCCAGAGCTCTTACTATAGTCATTAGGGCCCGGAGTGAAAGAAGCGAAACCATAATCCGGCACCATTAAACTTGGGTCTGCGACACATTGGCCAGTATCACAACTGTTATTATGGGCGTCAACATCAGCAAAACCTAAACGGTTATTCGCTACTGAGCCTGTAATTTTTGCGCTATTTTCTATCTCGATTTCACCATCAGTATCCCAAGTCTGAGCGGCACCTGTAAATTGAGTACACTGATTAACCGTAAACGGGACTTCAAAAATGATGTAACCCAGCGTCTCCACAATGTGCATGCGCTCTGCATCGTTGTCCTGATCTTCGTCAACCAAAAAGCTTGATTTCGCGGTTTCCAAGCGGCATCGCCTTACCCAACCGCCATCGCCACCGCTACGGGTGTTTTTGGACGCGATAATAATCGGCACGACATCATAATCATTATCGTAATCAGCGTAAGTTTCACAGCCAGTACTAACCGGGTCCCCTGTATTGTATGAATTCTTCGTTTGCTGTGTCTCAATACTAAATTTAATGTCGTCTTTTTCTCCGCTACCCACCGCAGCAATATAGCCTATGCGCTCATTCTGAGTGGGGTAACTTCTTTCATCTCTTGGTTTTCTTCCATCGATCTCGGAGCGTTCTAATGCAATATCAAAACGGCTATTATTCACTCCGTATACCGTTGAGGTTAACCAGAAATTTTCGCCATTTGCTACACTTTGTACTTGATGGATAATCCCAGGTTTGGAACCAAAACCCGTGAAACCTTGCCCATTAAATTGGCTATATTGCACCCTTTCTCTCTGGTTTCGATTGGGCGGACGGACGACTGGCGCGCCAGGGTTAATATCGATATCAATTTTGGTTCGGAACTTATTGGTACTGATGTCTCCCGCCAACACCTGAACACCACTTGAGAAATTATGAACCCCCTTTTCGATCACCAAGTAATCGATCACCTTCATGGGTAAGTTTTGCATTCCAGGTGGCTCTCTGGAGCTTGGGGCGAACTTTTGTTGGAAGCGAACTCGGGTAGAGTTAATGTCTAAGATACGAATGGTCGAGGGGCAATCCGTTTCGTCTTGAAAACTGACGGTATCCATGAAGAACACCAAGGGAGTCGAGGCATAATTCTCTTCAAATACAATTTCACACACCGTATCAATACAGTCTGCGTGTGGATGAGCGTTGATATTATATCGCCCATACTCCAATTCTAATGCAAATGTACACATGCTAAAAAATAGCGACAATACACCAATGAATCTAAACAAACCTTTCATAAGTAGCCTAACTCGTAATCCATTACTTGCTGCTTGAGCTTAGATTAAATCATATTTTGTTACATAAACCTCTAATTGATAACAAAAGTTATAAAAAAACCCAGAATAATCTGGGTTTTATTTCTATTTCAACGTTATAAGCCTAGTCATTCTATGAAGCGAAGACTAGCCTTTTAACTTATAAAACACCGTCGCGAGTGGCGGAATTTTTAACGCCAGAGACTGCGCTAAACCTTCACTCTCAATCGCTTCGGTTTGAGCGGTACTTATCACTTCAAAACCACTGCCGTTATAATTTTCGGCATCGGTATTAAGCAACAACTCATAGCGACCAGCATTAGGAACACCCATACGGAATGCTTCATGCGGAACAGGCGTGAAGTTTGAAATAACCAACACGCGCTCGCCGGCTTCACTGATACGCTCATGAGCCAGAACACTGGCTTCACTTGCATCTTGTAAGCGCCACTCAAAACCTGCAGGTGCACAGTCTTGATCGTGCATTGCGGCTTCATTGCGATACAACATGTTAAGGTCACGAGTCAGGGTTTGAAGGCCTTTATGGCGGTCAAAGTCGGTCAAGAACCACTGCAATTGGTCATCATGGTTCCACTCACCCGTCTGGCCAAATTCTGCGCCCATGAAGTTGAGTTTCTTACCCGGCTGCCCATACATGTAGCCCATGTAAGCGCGAAGGTTAGCCGTTTGTTGCCATTCATCACCCGGCATCTTTTCATGAATAGAGCGTTTGCCGTAAACCACTTCATCATGAGAAAGCGACAGTACGTAGTTTTCGCTGTGCGCATACACCAATGGGAAAGTAATCGTATTATGGTGATATTGACGATGAACGGGATCTTCTTGGATGTAAGATAGGCTATCGTGCATCCAGCCCATGTTCCACTTAAAGCCAAAGCCTAAACCACCCATGAAAGTAGGGGCTGAAACACCAGGGAATGCCGTCGATTCTTCTGCTATCGTCATGGCGTTCGGGAAGTGTTTATACACCTCTTCGTTCATCCATTTTAGCGTCCAAATCGCATCGTGATTTTCATTGCCACCATCGACATTCGGAATCCATTGATCGTGGCTACGCGAATAATCGAGGTACAACATAGACGCAACGGCATCCACACGAATACCATCAATATGGAATTGCTCGAACCAGTACAAAGCATTTGAGACTAAGAAACGGCGAACGTGCTCTCGGCCCATGTCATAAATGTATGAGTTCCAATCTTGATGCCAGCCACGGCGTGGATCTGGATCATGGAACAATGGCGTACCATCGAAGTTAGCTAAGCCGTGATCATCTGATGGGAAGTGCGCAGGCACCCAATCAAGTACTACGCCAAGGCCCGCTTGGTGACACTGATCAACGAAATACTTGAAGTCATCAGGTGAACCAAAACGGCTGGTTGGCGCAAATAAACCAACAGGCTGGTAGCCCCAAGAACCGTAGAATGGGTGCTCGGAAACTGGCATCAACTCGATGTGAGTGTAACCGAGATCAACCAAGTACGGGATCAGCTGAGCCGCCAATTCACGGTAATTTAGGAAGTCGCCATTTTCATCACGGCGCCAAGAACCCGCATGCAGTTCATAGAAAGACAAGGCTTCTTTGGTCTTGGTACTCAGTGGGCGATTCTGCCATTGGCTATCTTGCCAATCATAACGGGCATGATCGTAAGTTACTGAGGAAAAAGATGGGTATTGCTCTGCATGGAAACCCCATGGATCGGCTTTATGTGGTAAGCCTTCACCGTTTGGCCCTTTAAGCTCAAACTTGTACGATTCACCTTCCGCAAGTTCAGGGATGAAAATACCCCAAATACCGTAATCCAAGCGCTGCATTGGCGTGCGGCGACCATCCCACTGGTTAAAATCACCAATAAGGCTAGCAGCAGTCGCATGCGGAGCATACACAAGGAAACGCGTACCCGAGATAGACTTACCGTCTCTTTCGATGGTCACGAACTGTGCGCCCATTTCATGGTACATCTGCTTTGGTGCATGCAGATCATCGTATTCGGCATACAAGCCGTGATACTGATAAGGGTCATCAAGGATTTGCTCATCCCCAGACCAATTCACCGCTAAGCGATAGTGAGCAAAAGTAAGATCGTGCTCTTGCGTTAATATAAAGCCGCTTGCATCTTCACGCTCAAGTGCAATGCGTGTGTTATCTTCTAGCACCAACTGAACACTGTCCGCCCCGGGCATCCATACTCTTAAGAAAACCCCTTCATTTTTACAATAAGGGCCTAAAAAAGAGAACGGTTCTGCAAAGGCAGCCTGAGAAAGTTGGGTGTAGGCTTTTGTAGATTGTGTTTTTATATTCAATGCCTTTTCCCCTGACACATATGAGATATCTCTCATTTCAATCGATGTAATAACAAAGATTGATATTCCATTATTATGAAAAATGCCCGCCCTTAAAGGACGAGCACTTAATTCACCCCTAAGGGTGAGACTTTACCGTATAAACGCACAACAAAGTGTGCTCAGTCTACCATGCTTCTTACAAAGTGAAAGTGCTTGCATAAATTAGGCAACTCCTTATACCACTTTGTTTTATCATCATTATTGACTTGCTTTACGACGGACTTCGGTGATACGAGCTGCAATATGGTTCACATCGCTATTACCAAAGACTTGGTCCAAGTTCATCGACAACTTACGACGCCAGTTTGGGTATTCGTTCACCGTACCCGGAATGTTTACCGGCTTATCCATTTGCAGCCAATCTTCTAATTGAATACTCAGTAGCGCACTAGAACCTGCAGCAACATGAACTTGCAACGCTTCACTCAAATGCTTGTCCATCGGAACCAAGGATGCGTCACGTCCAACGCCATCAGGCAAATAACCGTGGCCTGCTACGCTGTTAATGATTTCTTGTTTACACTTAAGACGATCATCAAACAAGCCTTCAAGCTGAACGGGATCTGGGTACAGCCCAAGTTCTTGTCCAGTTTTCAAATCTTCACAGTGCCAGAAGCCACGTAACGTTGGCATATCGTGCGTACACAGAGCCGTCATTGACTGATCTTTGTAATGAGTTGGAGAGTAATAACCGCCATCTTCCGCTGTTTCAAAGAAGAAGACCTTGTATGAGTGCACACCCGCATCAGCCAAGATTTCGACAATCTCATCAGGAACGGTACCCAAGTCTTCGCCGATCACAGAACAACGGTAGCGATGACTCTCTAGAGCCAAAATCGCTAGCATATCTTCTACTGGGTAGTAGATGTACGCCCCTTTCGTTGCATCTTCACCTTTTGGTATCCACCATAGGCGTAATAAGCCCAACACGTGGTCAATTCGAAGTGCGCCACAATGCTTCATGTTTGCACGTAGCAAATCAATATATGGTTGATAAGCCGTCACTTGAAGTTGCTGCGGGTTAAGCGGTGGTAAACCCCAGTTTTGACCTAACGGACCAAGAATATCTGGCGGAGCACCGATGCTCACATCCTGACATAAATCGTCTTTATCAGCCCAAGTCTCTGAACCTGAATCGGCAACGCCTACAGCAAGATCTCGGTAGATACCAATGCACATGCCTTTTTCTTCAGCCAGAGCTTGCGCTTCTTTAATTTGACCGTCTGCTAACCACTGCAAATACATGTGCAGTTGGACTTTGTCGTTTTCTTTTTCAATAAACTTCTTAACGGCTGGGCTATCAAACTTGCGGTAACTCTCTGGGAATACCGGCCAGCCCCAAATTTGGTCATCTTCGTTATGAAGGTATTCATGCAGAGCATCGAAAGAGGCTTGCTGAAGTAAGCTTTCGCCTCCAGCTTTAACAAACGCTTGGAAGTCAGCTGCGCGATCTGTTTTGCTCGCGATATGGCGAGTTTTAAATTCTTCAAACAGCATCGGTAACACGCTCATTTTTAGAGCCGACACTTCGGTGTAATTCACCCAATGCGCGTCACGCGCTTTTTGCAATCGTTGCTGAAAAGCAGTGCTACCAACCAGCTGCTGTGCCTTCGCACTTAATGCAAACTCTGAAACCGAGCTCACATCAATATATAAAACATTTAACCAACGGCGAGAAGACGGGCTATATGGGCTCGCCCCTTCAGGGTTTGCAGGGAAAAGAGAGTGAATTGGGTTCAAACCAACAAAATCGCCACCACGTGATGCGATCTCGCTAACCAATTGTTTTAAATCGCCAAAATCACCGATACCCCAGTTATGGTTCGTTCTTAGGGTATAGAGCTGTACGCTTGGTCCCCAGATTTTTTTACCACATTGCAAAGGCTCTTGCTTGTAGCAAGATTTAGGTGCGATCACTAACGTCATTTCATAAGGTGTTTTACGACGCTTACGGCTAACAATCAGTTTGTGATAACCCCAAGAAAGCCCACTTGGCAGTGCAAACACCAAAGGACCACCCTGATCTCGTTCGTCTCTGACGATTTGAGATTGCAGGTAGCCCTCTAATACTTCACCTTGTTCCGTTTCTAAACGCCAACTGAATTCACTTTCACGTGCACTCGCTCCAAGATGTAATTCCACATGAACGGGAGCATCATCTTGTAATACAAGCACAGGCGGTAGCACATCCTTTTTATGCTTCCTCTCGGCAGACTTTAATAGTGACTCGTCACTGGATGTATCGTAGCCGAGTGCAGCAAGGAGGTGTCGAATGGTGTCATCAGAAACGGACGCTTCGTCGCCCCATGCGCTAACATAACTGTCGGTGATACGAGCCATTTCAGCGACTTGTTTTAATACTGTTTGCTTTTTCATCGCTCTCTCCGAAGGCGGGCATGAACCCGCCTTCTTGGTAGGGTGTAATTATGGAAACTTAACGCTTAACCGTTTCTAGTTTCCAAATATTATTAACGTAATCACGGATACTACGGTCTGAGCTGAATTTGCCCACGAGTGCCGTGTTCAGAATTGCTTTCTTAGCCCAACCCGCTTGGTCACGGTATTGTGCGTCCATGTCTTCGTGCGCTTTCACATAAGATGCGAAGTCAGCAAGCACAAGATAAGGGTCACCGCCATCTAGTAGGCTGTCGTAGGTTGCGCGCAGCTTACCTGGTTCGCCTGGTGTGAACTCATCACCAAGTAATAGGTCAAGAGAAGACTTAAGTAAGTGATCCGCATTGTAGTAATCAAACGGGTTGTAACCGTTCGCTTTCACCGATTCAACACCGTCAACGTCTAGGCCAAAGATGTAGATATTGTCGTCACCCACTTCTTCACGGATCTCTACGTTTGCACCGTCCATCGTACCGATAGTAAGCGCACCGTTTAGCGCCATTTTCATGTTACCCGTACCTGAAGCTTCTTTACCTGCTGTAGAGATTTGCTCAGAAACGTCGGCTGCTGGAATGATGATTTCAGCCATGCTTACACGATAATCAGGAACGAAGACCACTTTCAGCTTGCCAGCGATGCGAGGATCGTTATTCACTTTCTCTGCAATCTTGTTCGTTGCGTAGATGATCTCTTTTGCTAGGTGATAACCCGGTGCCGCTTTTGCAGCAAAGAACACAACTCGTGGCGCCATATCAAACGTAGGGTCGTTTAATAGACGGTGATACAGAGACAAGATGTGCAGCAAGTTTAGATGCTGACGCTTGTACTCGTGAAGACGCTTGATTTGAACATCAAAGATAGCATTGGTATCGAGTTCGATGTCCATGTTCTCTTGAACCCAATCAGCCAGACGTTGTTTATTCGCCTTCTTCACAGCCATGTATTCTTTTTGGAATTTCTTATCTTCTGCGTACTTAGCAATTTCTTCTAACTGCTCAAGTTTGCCCGGCCACTGCGTACCGATCTTATCCGAAATAAGGTCAGATAGGCCTGGGTTACAGAACTTCAACCAACGACGTGGCGTAATACCATTGGTGACGTTGTGCAAACGCGTAGGATAAAGCTCGTGGAACTCAGGGAACAAGTCACGCTTAACCAGCTGTGAGTGCAATGCGGCTACGCCGTTTACTGCGTACGAACCCACAACACAAAGGTTAGCCATGCGAACCATGCGGTGGAAACCTTCTTGGATGATAGAAAGTTTCTGTTGTTTTGCTACATCACCAGGCCACTTAGCACGTACATCTTGTAGGAACAGGTGGTTGATTTGGTAGATGATTTCCATATGACGAGGAAGCAGGCGCTGAATCAAAGACTCGCTCCATGTTTCCAGCGCTTCAGGAAGCAATGTGTGGTTAGTGTATGCAAACGTATGAGAACAGATTTCCCATGCAGCATCCCACGACAGGTCTCTTTCATCCACAAGGATACGCATCAATTCAGGAAGAGCGATCGTCGGGTGAGTATCGTTAAGCTGAATCGTCTCAAGCTTAGGTAGGTCAGCCAGTGTGTGGCCTGCCGCTTCGTGGCGACGCAAAATATCACGAACAGATGCTGCAGAATGGAAGTACTGTTGCATAAGGCGAAGTGTTTTGCCTTTTTCGTGGTTATCGTTCGGGTAAAGAACTTTGGTGATGTTACCCGCATCGATGAGTGCGTGCTGCGCTTCGAAGTAATCGCCATTGTTAAAACTTTCTAGAGAGAAAGGAGCGATAGCGCGACATTCCCATAAGCGTAATGGGTAAACTGTGTTGCTTTGGTAACCAACGATAGGTAAATCCCAAGGCATGCCTTGTACGTGCATTCCAGGAACCCAACGACGCTTTTCTTTGCCGTTTTCTGTGTACACTTCAACATGACCAAAGAAGCCAATTTCTTGAGCAAGCTCAGGACGAGCCACTTCCCAAGGGTAGCCCTCAACACCGCGCCATGCATCAGGTGCTTCTTGTTGGTGACCTTCTTTAAATGATTGCTTGAACAAACCGTATTCGTAATGCAAGCCGTAACCCACTGTTGGGTATTCTTGCGCGGCACATGAATCCATGAAACACGCAGCTAAACGGCCTAAACCACCATTACCCAAAGATGGGTCACGCTCTTCTTCCAAAAGGTCGGTTAGGTTTTGATCTAACTCACCCATCGCCTCTGTGATTTGCTCGTAAAGACCCATGCTGATGAGGTTATTACCGGTAAGACGGCCAATCAAAAACTCGAGTGATAGGTAATTTAGGCTTTTCGCATTTTTGATTTTAGGATCGTTCTCTGTTTCTAACAGATCAAACGTCGTTAGCTCTGCAAGAGCACGACCCATTGCTAGATACCATGCACGACTATCAGCATTTTCAACTTTAACAGCGTAAGTAGACGCTAGGTGTTTTTTTACCGAGCGCTTAAACAGCTCTTTATCAAATTTCAGTTGTTCAGTAGGCTTCATCTTGAAATCTCGCTTTAAGGTGTAATCCATTTAATACCCATATCCTGCATGGACAGAGTTTGCGAAACATCCTCCTAAAACAAGGGAGGACAAGGAGGAGAGGTAAGGGCGTAGAGGAGGTGGTGAAACACATTCAGTGAGTCGAATCACAAAAAGTCCGGATTACTCATATCCGGGCGTGACTTTCTTCACATCAAACCGTTCAGTTGACGGTTTAATAACCACCACTCTCTTTCACTACGTCGTCGCTTCTCTTTGCAAATAATGCAAGGTTGATCACATATCGTTCCGTGATAGAACACTGCATGCATACCAAAATCGGCAATTATCGTGTAAATAGCAATAGACAAATTCGTTACAATGCCCCATAAGTTGACCAGCCTCACAAATATAAGGCGTAGCGAGGTCATATTGAGTTACATATATACATTTCTGAACTTGATCATGGATGTGAGTGGATTCGATGAGTAATATCAGCGCCAGCAACCCCAACAAAAAAGACAATAATTATGTGGATTCCATCAAAACTGACTCGCCCTGGCCGCTTGCACAATGCTATTTTACGCCCGCGAGTACTTGATATTCTTCAACAAGCACCTTGCTATAAGCTTGTTCTGTTCCGCTCTCCAGCCGGCTACGGCAAAACAACCATGGCCGCACAATGGCTGGCGGACAAATCCAATGTGGGTTGGTTTAGTATTGATGAAAACGACAACGACACCTTCCGCTTTGTAAATTATTTTATCCAAGCACTGAATAAGGCTACCCAAAATGCCTGTCCAAATGCACAAGCTTTGGCTGAGCGTCGCCAGTTCTCTTCTGCGACCAACTTGTTTGGTGAATTGTTTACCGAGTTAAATGAGTACCAGCAAGAGTGTTATGTGGTACTTGACGATTACCACATGATCGACAGTGATGACATTCATGAAGCGATGCGCTTCTTTTTAAAGCACATGCCGGAATGCTTAACGATTGTTGTCACTACTCGTGCAACGCCACCATTAGGAACAGCAAACCTACGTGTACGCGACCTACTGATTGAAATCGACAACGAATCTCTCGCGTTTGATAATGAGGAAACCACACGTTTCTTTAATCAACGCGTGACTGAAGGCATTGACGACGATACCGCGAACACCTTGTGTACTTATGTAGAAGGTTGGCCATCCGCACTGCAACTCATCGCGTTGCAAGCACAGCATCAAAAGCGCACCTTAGCTCAGTCTGCTGTTTCGGTGACTCAATTCAATCACGCCCACTTGTGGGACTACTTGGTTGAAGAAGTGTTTGACCTGCTCGATAGTGAAACTCGCCAATTTTTGATGCAATGTTCGGTGTTAGATACGTTTAATGATGCGTTAGCCGCCGAGCTCACCAAACGTGAAGATACGTTAAACATGATTGAATCGCTTAACCGTTTCGGCTTGTTTATTTACCCGCTTGAAGGGGAGCAAAACTGGTATCGCTTCCATAACTTGTTTGGCGAATTTTTGTCTCATGAGCGTAAAGCTCGTATTCCACAACAAGAAGAACAACTGCATAACGACGCGTCGAATGCGTGGTTAAACCAAGGCAATCCCAACCAAGCATTAAGTCATGCGCTAAAAGCGAATAGCGGTATATTAGTTGCGCGAATTTTAGATCAATACGGTTGGAGCATGTTCAACCGTGGTGAGCTCGTTTTGGTTGAAAAGGCCATGGGCTCATTAACTGACGATCAACTGTACGCCACACCAAAGCTGCCATTATTACGCGCTTGGCTTGCACAAAGTCAGCACCGCTACAATGACGTAGCCGATATGCTCGCACTGGCTGCGCTGGAACTAGAAAAGCGCGACATAGAGTTAACCTCGGACGACAAAGGACAGATCAACGCATTATTGGCGCAAGTCGCCATCAATATGAGTAAGCCTGAAGAAGCACAGGAATTGGCTGAACTGGCACTAGAACAAATTAACTCCACCACTTATCGTAGCCGTATCGTTGCCACTTCAGTCGTTGGTGAAGTCAACCATGTACTGGGGCGACTTGATCAAGCGCTGCCCCTGATGCAACAAACTGAAAAGCTAGCGCGCCAGTACCACATCATTCCGCAGGCGCTATGGGCACTGCTGCAACAAAGCGAGATTTTAATAGCGCAAGGGTTCGTACAAGCAGCCTATGAAGTACAAGACTCCGCATTCAAATTGGTCGAGGAACACCATTTACACCAATTGCCTTTGCACGAATTTTTACTGCGATTACGCGCTCAAGTACTGTGGTGCTGGAACCGCTTAGATGAAGCAGAAGAGTGTGCTTATAAAGGAATAGATGTACTAGGAAAGGCAGACCCAAGTAAGCACTTACATAGTTATTCTATGCTAGCACGCCTTGCTTTAGCCCGTGGTGAACTCGACAAGGCAGCACGCTTTATCGAGCAAATTCAGCATTTATTGCAACAATCCAATTACCACATTGATTGGACAGCCAATGCTTCTTTGTCTTTGTTACTTTACTGGCAAACTCGCGGAGACAATAGTGCCATTGAAACGTGGCTAGTTGATGCTATTCGTCCAGCAAACTACAGTAATCATTTCTATCAATTACAATGGCGCAATGTCGCCCGAGCTCAAGCTGCACTAGGGTTATGTGACGACGCGAAAGCCACGATTGCCAAGCTACAACAAGAAGCAAAAAAGCATCACTTGCTTACCGACCAGAATCGTAACTTAGTCGTTGAAGCGGTGATTGCCGTTAAACTTGGTGATACTGAAGAAGCTGAGGCACAGTTAAAGCTCGCATTAAGCTTAACCAATCAGACTGGGATGATAGGCAACTTCTTAATTGATGGGGCTTCCATAGATAAAATTTTGGAACGCTTAATGAGTAAGCCAGGGCTAGATGACCTAGAACGTCACCGAGCTCAGCAACTAATGAAAGACATCTCGAGCAAACAACGTAGCCGCTCTGTACATTTTGATGAGAGCTTTGTAGAAAAACTCGTAACGCATCCCAATATACCTGAGCTAATCCGAACCAGCCCACTCACACAGCGCGAATGGCAGGTTTTGGGCTTAATCTATTCTGGGTTCAGCAATGAACAAATTGCACAGGAGTTAGATGTTGCGGGTACAACCATTAAAACACACATTCGAAATCTATATCAAAAACTCAATATTGCAAATCGCAAAGAAGCTATTGAAACAGCAGAAAACCTATTAAAATTGATGGGGTATTAGTCCTTTCTATGGTAATAGTAACACTTACCTATCGCTGAGTTGATACTCACTGAGAGTAGAAATAGGATAAGTGATACGTATCGTGAGGGTGAAGGATCACGCTCACATACTTGACTTACCATAAGCTCCATTTAATAACGCTAGGACGCAGATAATGTTGATAGAGTGGCACCCAAATAGGCTATGGTATGCCGACATGCCATGCCGTGATTTAATAGGCCATCACTTAAGGCGCATGATTGTCTTAAAGACAAATGAAGGTAGCCTTGTCGTGTTTTCGCCTATCGAGCTCACAACACAACTTCAAATTGAATTGTCTGAACTTGGCTCCATCAAGGCGATTGTAGAGCCTTCTCCCAATTACCATGATTCCCTATCAGATTGGTGGCTTGCTTATTCTCAAGCTTACTTTTTAGCCACTCCGTCACTGATCCAAAAGCGTTCCGATTTAAACTTTGATGCGGCGTTAGGCTCTGAAACCTACCCTTTGTGGAAGGGGCAGTTACTTCAAACCGCTATATTAGGCATACGCAAACCGCGAAAAATTGTGTTTTGCGATGTAGAAAGCAAAACACTATTGCTTGCAGATCATCTTGTAGGCAACCAAAACCACCTACCTTATGGCCAAAGAATTTCTGCCTCACTGGCCGGAGCTTACCGAGAATTTCGCCTGCCTTTCATCGAACGAATGGCTCTGGAAAACGAAACTCAGCTGCGTTCATCAGTACAAGAAATCATGACATGGCCATTTGACAAAATACTCTCGAGCAATGGTTTAGTCGTGAAACACGACGCAAAAGAAGCGTTCTATGAAGCATTTTGGTGGGCATTTCAATAGGTTAGATTTAATAGCATTCAAAATAGAAGTGACCAATCTAACGATTCACCGCCACACTGCTATTGTCAAATCCCCCAATAAGATATCTTTTTGGATCGATATCACAAAAATAACCCACATTGCACCCATTTCCGCACTACTCTTTGAGAGTTAACCTGAATTTAGGACAAAAAAAAGCCAATCGCTATAAGAAGCAATTGGCTGTAATAAATAAGTGAACAAAGTAGGTTCACTAACAACGTCAGTTGGCTAGGTGACCCTCGGCTTTAAAAAGGGTCATACATAAGCAGAAAGCGTGCCAACTTTTCAATGGTCTTTTTAGTGATTTAGCGCCCGTATTTCATTGTTTCGATCAAGGTTATTCGCATACTGCATTTGCAAAATGCAAATGAATGCAAAATGTGAAAGTAATTGAGTATTATATAAGTTGATCAGTGTCTCATTTCATAGGTAATCCAAATAAATAAGAATCAAGCTATAACAAGAGGCCACTTTAGTGTAACAACATCAAACGACTGGTAAATAAATAATAAAAACAAGAAGTTACATTTTTGTATTTTCTACAGGCAAAAAAATAGCCAATCGCATGAAGCAATTGGCTGATATATAGTGTGAACAATAGGTTCACTAACAACGTCAGTTGGCTAGGTGACCCTCGGCTTTAAAAAGGGTCACTTATATATAAGCAGTATGCGTGCCAAGTTTTATAGCCTTGGTTCGTGCCTGGTACTGCACTAGAACAATACATAGTCAGAATCACTTTCAAAGCCATTCAATCTATATCATAATTCTCGCACCTCGAATTCTAAGACTAAATATTTTAATGAATCTTTTGAAAACCTTTTTTAAAGGCGTTGCCATGGGTGCTGCAGATGTTGTACCTGGTGTTTCTGGCGGCACCATAGCCTTCATTACTGGCATCTACGATACTCTGCTTGAAAGCATCAGACGTATTAACCCTTCTTTATTCGGTATTTGGAAACGCGAAGGATTTAAAGCCGCGTTTGCTCATATCAACGGCGTTTTTCTAATCACGCTCTTTAGCGGCATTATTTCTAGTATTCTAACCTTAGCCAAACTCATTTCTTGGTTATTGGTCACCCGCCCAATTCCAACTTGGTCGTTCTTCTTTGGCTTGATCATCATCTCGGTCATTCACGTACTAAAAGAAGTGGAGAGACGAGATCTCTTCACTGGGCTGTTCTTTGTGTTTGGGGTTTTCTTTGCTTATGGCATTACAGTGCTTAGCCCACTGCAAATGTCAGACACTAACTTGAATGTGTTCTTTGCAGGATCCATTGCGATTTGTGCCATGATTTTACCGGGCATTTCAGGCAGCTTTATCTTATTGCTGCTAGGCATGTATGCTCCTGTATTAGCCGCGGCGAAAGGCTTGCAAATTGATGTACTCATGCTATTTGCGCTGGGTTGTGCGGCAGGTCTACTGAGCTTTTCCCACGTATTGTCGTGGTTGTTAAAGCGCTTCCGCAGCTTCACGTTAATGTTTTTGACTGGTTTAATGCTAGGTACACTGCCTAAAATCTGGCCGTGGAAAGAAACCGTTAGCTGGCGTACAAACTCCAAAGGTGAAGAAGTGCCATTGCTTCAGCACAATTTAAGCCCGTTTGAATTTGAATCTATCACTTCAGAGCCATCGCACGTTGTTCTAGCCGTGGTCATGATGCTTGCAGGTATCGGTTTGGTTTGGGGTCTTGAGAAGTTTTCTAGCAAAGATTGATTGAAGAGTGGAGATTGCCCTTCCGTGTGCGTGCGCACTTGGGCGATTGAAGCTGATAACGTGATTAGTAAAAAATGATTGCGATAGCCGTTAATAAAATTGGCAAGCCATAGACTGCGAGCTCACGAAAAGTAACAGCAGTACGGTAAGTTAGGTTATCTAACGTTGGGTTCATGGGAATTCTCCGGTTGATTTTTGACCAGCGCTATTATCACTGTTTGCCAATGGCGACTCAAGCATTAATTGAACATTAATCAAACAATTTGACTGGTAAATAACAAAGCGGAAGGTATACCTTCCGCTTTTTTGTTTTAGGTTAATCAAACCTATGACAATTTAGGCTTAAACCTAGCATGAAACACTACTCGTCTTTCATTTCAGCCCAAACTTGAGCACATCGTACTGCTCGCTTCCACCCCGTGTAACGCTGCTCTCGCTTAGATTTGTCACTGTTCGGAACGAAACTTCGATCAATTTCTGCTTTGCCTTGCAGCTCTTCCAAGCTATCCCAGTACCCCACAGCAATACCCGCTAGGTAAGCTGCGCCCAGTGCGGTTACTTCCGTTACTTTAGGTCGGTGTACCTCGGTATCCAACACATCTGATTGGAACTGCATTAAGAAGTTATTGGCAACCGCGCCACCGTCTACTCGTAAGGCTGCAAGCTTAATGTCGGAATCTGCTTGCATCGCATCCAACACGTCACGAGTTTGGTAGGCAATGCTTTCTAATGTCGCACGAATAATATGATTCGAGTTAACACCACGCGTAAGGCCAACAATGGTTCCACGTGCATAGGCATCCCAGTAGGGAGCGCCTAGTCCGGTAAACGCTGGCACCACATACACACCATTCGATGTATCCACTTTAGTCGCAAAATACTCAGAATCGTGCGCATCATCGAGCAACTTCATTTCATCACGCAGCCATTGAATGGAAGCGCCTCCCATAAACACAGCTCCTTCTAACGCATAAGCCGGTTCACCTTTTGGCCCACACGCTAACGTCGTTAACAGGCCATTCGTGGAGGTGACTTTTTCTTGCCCAGTATTCATCAACAAGAAGCAGCCCGTGCCATAGGTATTCTTTGCCTGACCGGCTTCGACACACATCTGCCCATATAAGGCCGCTTGTTGGTCACCTGCAATGCCCGCAATAGGAATACGAGTTCCGCCTTTACCACCAATATTGGTTTGGCCGTACACTTCTGAAGAACGTTTTACTTCCGGCATCATTGCTAAAGGAATATCGAGCGCTTTAAGCAGTTTCTCATCCCACTGAAGCGTATTGATGTTGAACAACATAGTACGTGATGCGTTGGTGTAATCAGTAACGTGCACGCGCCCCTGAGTCATCTTCCACACCAACCATGTATCAACCGTACCAAACAACAATTTACCCGCAGCGGCATCTTCACGTGCCCCTTCTACGTTATCCAGTATCCATTTTACTTTGGTTCCAGAAAAGTAAGGGTCAAGCACCAGTCCTGTATTCTCACGGACATATTCTTCTAAGCCTTCCGCTTTGAGTTCTTCACAAATACTCGCGGTACGACGACACTGCCAAACAATCGCGTTATAAATTGGTTTTCCTGTGTCTTTATTCCAAACAATCGTGGTTTCACGCTGGTTGGTGATGCCGATACCCGCAACCTGATCGCTGCTAATACCCGCTTTACCAAGTGCTTCAACTAACGTTGAACTTTGAGTCGCGTATATTTCCATTGGATCGTGTTCTACCCAACCCGCTTGAGGGTATATTTGGGTGAATTCACGCTGTGACACGCTAACAATATTTGCGTCGTGATCAAGCACTACAGCACGTGAGCTGGTGGTCCCTTGATCTAGGGCTACCATATATTTTTGCTCTGTCATGATGGGATCCTTGTTGTTTCATGTTCTGTTATTGATATAAGTGTAGGTACAATTTCGTTTATTCTTATTCGCAGCCTTTATGAGGCATTCTATTTATTAAGCATTGGCTTCTTCTGCTTCATCGGTATCGCATTGATTAGGGATAGTACAACCTTGCCCTTCAACCGGTAAGTAAGCCGCTATCGCTTTTGGATATAACCAACCACCAAAACACGCACCAGCAATAGGCCCTAGAATAGGCACAATGAAGTAAGGAATGTCTTTCGCTCCCGTTAATGCATGCTCCCAACCTGCAAAGTAGGCGAAAAGTTTAGGACCAAAGTCGCGAGCAGGGTTCATTGCAAAGCCAGTTAGAGGACCGAGTGATCCACCAATAACGGCGATCAATACACCAATTAACAGCGGGTTCATCGGGCCCCGTGACGCGCCATTGTTCTCATCACCTAGTGCCAAAATACCAAACATAAGTACGGCTGTGATAACAAACTCAACCGCTAGAGCCCCAGCAAATGAAAGTGATGCATGTGGGTACGTTGAGAAAATACCTGCCGTCGATAACGCTTCTTCACTACTACGAGCGAAATTATGCACAATCTCGTAGTCTGTAAACAAATTACTGTACAAGCCATAAACTAAAGCAGCAGAACAAAAAGCTCCGGCCATCTGCGCCACGATATATGGCAATACTTTTTGCTTGTCAAAACCGTGAAATGCAGCAAGTGCAATGGTCACGGCAGGGTTAATATGTGCCCCAGATACGCCAGCGGTGCAGTAAATCGCAATCGCAACCCCAAACCCCCATACGATGCTTACTTCCCATTGACCGAATTCCGCGCCTGTTAATACCAGTGCAGCCACGCAACCAACACCAAAGAAAATTAACAGCCCCGTACCTATAAATTCTGCCAAGCACTCTCCGAAAAGAGTGTGTTGCCTTTTCGTCGTCATGATTTAGTCCTTTATTTATCAGTTTGTCATCATTCACGCTTTATCGTTATTCACACGCAGCCTTCTATTTGCGCATTGTGTGTGAGGCTATTTTGCATACAATTACTCATTCGAAAACACAAAGCGCTCGAAATTGAGCGTTCGAACACGAAATTAGTTAATGAAACCTTACAAAATGTTAAATAGCTCATACATCGACCACATTAGAATAATAGCTCTATGCTATTTGAAGCCTTTCATAGCAACCCAGCAAGCGATTTTCATTTAAAACCTTGTTCGCGCATCAAATTTTCGTCATGAAATACGAATTAATAACAGTTTTGTAATATCTTCGAGCACAAGTTGCTGTTCGAGTTAACGATAATTTTGAAACAAGAAGCAGCTGTTACAATCAATATTGCTACCAACAACCGCTTTCGTTAATTGAAATCACCACTCCAACGAGTACACTTACTGAGTAAATGATTACGTTTAAAAGGGAACAGTGCGTGAAAGCGAGCAAACGCCATCAAGAAATTATCGATTTAGTTCAAACTCACGGCTATGTAAGCACGGATGATTTAGTCGAACGCTTTAATGTGAGCCCACAAACAATCCGTCGCGATCTGAATGAATTGGCTGACAGCAACCGAATTCGTCGCAACCACGGCGGCGCTACGATCATAACCAGCTCTGAAAACTCGTCTTATAACAGCCGCAAAGTGATGTCTTCTCAAGAGAAGCAGCGCATTGCTCAAACTCTGGTGAAACACATTCCAGATGGAGCGACGCTGTTCATTGATATTGGTACGACGCCAGAAGAAGTCGCAAGAGCATTACTAGATAGTCATCAACAACTTAGGATTGTCACCAACAATATCAATGCGGCAACGATTCTTATGACCAAACCTGATTTTAAGGTCATCTTAGCTGGTGGTGAGGTGCGTAACCGAGATGGTGGTGTCACCGGAGAGGCCACGCTCGACTTCATATCTCAATTTCGCCTAGACTTTGGTATTTTGGGCATCAGTGGTATCGATTTTGATGGGTCATTGCTGGATTTTGACTACCATGAAGTTCGCGTAAAACGAGCCATCATAGAAAATAGCCGCTGTGTTTACTTAGGTGTCGACCATTCAAAATTTGGTCGCAATGCGATGGTAAAATTGGGCAATATTACCGAGGTCGACCTGATTATCACCGACCAAACACCACCTGAAGCACTCAGCGCTATCATTAAAGAGCATGAAGTTGCCATTGAAATAGCCAATTAACAAAAAGCGAACAAGAATAGCGAGCCCACCTCTAAGGTGGGCTTTTTTGTATCAGAAGCATTAAAACGAAATTAAAATGCTCGTTCGCGCATTTGTGAGCATGATCATTCCCTCATTATGAAAATAATGACACACTAATACTGTGTCTAATTGGCTTAAGAGTGCGTTATATGGCTAAGTTTCCTCGCTTTGAAACTCAAGTTGTCATCATTGGTGGTGGAGCTACCGGAACCGGAATAATGCGCGATTGTGCATTACGTGGCATCGATTGTATTTTAATAGAAAAAGATGACTTAGCGTCAGGCACCACAGGCCGAAATCATGGTCTACTTCACTCCGGGGCGCGTTACGCCGTCACTGATGTGGAGTCAGCTAAAGAGTGTATTCAAGAAAATGAAATTTTAAAGCGAGTTGCAAGTCACTGCGTTGAGTCCACCAACGGCTTGTTTGTCACCCTTCCCGAAGACGAACTCAGCTTCCAAGACACGTTTGTTTCAGCCTGTCAGCAAGCCGGGATCAGCACCGAAATACTCACGCCAAAACAAGCACTGCTGCGTGAACCTAACGTTAACCCAACTTTAATCGGAGCCGTACAAGTCCCTGATGGAACACTAGATCCATTTAGGCTGTGCTCATCCAATGTATTGGATGCAAAAGAACGTGGCGCACGTTTGTTTACCCATAGCGTGGTGACACAACTTATTCGAGAGCAAGATACCGTTATTGGCGTGCGATGCTTCAACAACCGCAATCAAAGCCAGTTTGAAGTTTATGCTACCGAAGTGATCAACGCCGCCGGTATTTGGGGGCAACAAATCGCTGAGTACGGCGATTTACGTATCAAGATGTTCCCAGCAAAAGGCTCTTTGCTGATCTTAGATTATCGCATCAATAACTTGGTGATTAACCGCTGCCGCAAACCATCTGACGCCGATATATTAGTCCCTGGAGACACAATATCTCTTATCCGAACCACGTCAGAACACATTGATTACGACCAAATAGACAACTTGCGAGTCTCAAATAAAGAAGTCGATACCTTATTGGAAGAAGGAGCGAAACTCGCTCCAATAATGGCGAACACCCGCGTCTTGAGAGCCTATGCCGGAGTAAGACCACTTGTCTCTGTAGATGACGACGGGAGCGGCCGCAACATCAGCCGTGGCATTGTGTTACTCGATCATGCGGAGCGAGATGGTTTACAAGGATTCACCACCATTACTGGCGGTAAACTGATGACTTCTCGACTCATGGCAGAATGGACAACCGATCTCATCGCAAAAAAACTGGGCAATACCACTCCTTGTACAACTCACAGTGACATGCTCCCTGGCTCATCCGAGTTAAAAAAACCAATAAAGAAAACCGCCAGTCTCGCGAAACCAGTTTATCAATCTGCGGTTTATCGTCACGGTGAGCGCGCGGAACAATTTCTCACCAACGACGCACAACGCCAAGCCGTCATTTGCGAATGTGAAATGGTCACCGCAGGAGAAATCGAATACGCCATCAAGAAATTAGACGTGCATAACTTGGTCGACCTACGTCGCCGAACTCGATTGGGGATGGGGCCCTGTCAGGGAGAGTTATGTACCTATCGTGCCGCGAGTTTGTTTGAGCAACACGCCCAACTTGATGGCCACGAAGCAAGCTTGCTGTTAAGTGAATTTTTGGAAGAGCGATGGAAAGGCATCAAACCCGTGTTCTGGGGGAACGCACTACGTGAAGCTGAATTTAGCTATTGGATTTATGAAGGACTGTTTGGCACCAGTCAGCTTGAAACACTAGCAAGGACACCAAGCACTAAAGCGAAAATAAGCACCAAAGAGAAAGCAAGCAAACCAAATGAAACGGCGATGCGCCCGCAGGAGCAATTATGAATTTCGATACGATAGTGATTGGAGGCGGCCTTGCAGGTTATAGTGCGGCGTTGCGCAGTTTAGAGCTTGGTCGTAAGACTGCTGTCATTTCTCATGGTCAAAGTGCCCTGCACTTCTCATCAGGCTCGATTGACGTACTTGCAAAGCTGCCTAATGGCTGCGACGTCGATAAGCCGCATCAAGGGCTAAGAGCACTCGCTCAACTCGCGCCTCATCACCCTTATAGCAAACTAGGCAATGATAATATTTGGCCTGCGCTAGAATGGTATCAGACACTAATGACCTCGTTAGGTATTCCGTTAACGCATCAAGACGACGGATGTAACCACCTACGAATTACCCCATTAGGAACACTGAAATCGACCTGGCTATCCCAACCTTTCATTTATCAGATGCCTACCGATCTTGATTGCCAAGAATTGAGTAAAGTCACTTTCGTTGGTATTGATGGGTTTCGAGATTTTCACCCTGAATTAGCCGCCGACAACTTTCGTCGCTATGCGGCCTTTGAGAGGCTCGCAATTTCGTGCGCCCGGGTAACCGTGCCAGGTTTTGAGCACTTGAAGCGCAACCCGTGTGAATTGCGATCTATCGATATAGCAAGATTACTGCGCAATGATGACGCACTCAAAGCCTTTGCCGATCAACTGCTTCGTATTGCGGCACCATCCGATTTGGTTGTGATGCCAGCGATCATGGGAAATGGAGATGGCCTAATATGGCTCAATAAGCTTCGAGATTTAACCGGATTACGTATACATGAAGTCCCGACGATGCCGCCATCATTACTTGGCATTCGTTTAGAGGAAGCAATGAGCCGAGCGTTTATCCGTCAAGGCGGCGTTCACCTACGTGGTGACCAAGTCGTAAGCGGAGAGTTCAAATACAGCGGACAAACCGCGCAGTTAGAGAAAATCTACACACGAAATCTGCAAGATCATACCCTGCAAGCCAAGCGCTTTATCTTAGCAACAGGCAGCTTTTTTAGCCAAGGCTTACACGCGAGCCACCAGCAGATCACCGAACCTGTTTTTGGCCTCGATCTGGCTTCTTATCAACAGCGCGAAAATTGGCATCAACACGACTTCTTCACTGAGCAATCGCATCCATTTTTGGAAATGGGCGCCGTCACCAACCACAAATTAAACCCTAGCATTAAGCAACACACCGTCACCAACCTGTTTTGCGCTGGGGCTATTTTGGCTCACTACAACCCCATCGCAGAAGGCTCCGGTGGCGGAGTGGCGATCTGTACTGGCTTTCATGCTGCAAACCAAACACTGACACCGACAGAGTTTGATCAAGTCGAGCACCACGTTCAATCGGAGGCTTCATTATGAGTGACACTTTAACGCCGATCCGAAGAGACACCAGCTTTGATCAGTGCCTAAAATGCACCGTCTGCACCGTCTACTGCCCAGTGGCTAAAGCCAATCCTGACTATCCAGGTCCAAAAGAATGTGGCCCTGACGGTGAAAGGCTACGAATGAAAAGCCCAGCTTTTTATGATGAAGCACTAAAGCACTGTACCAACTGTAAACGCTGTGAAACGGCCTGTCCTTCTGGAGTGAAGATTGGCGACATGATCGCCGTTGCTAGAGGCGAATTTGGCGAACGAAAAATAAACCCCAAAACCATGCGAGACTTTGTACTTAGCCATACCGACCTGTTCGGTAGCATAGCAACGCCCTTTGCACCCGTGGTTAATTTTGCGACCTCAATTCCAATCGTTAAGAAGATCATGCATAAAACCATCGGTGTGCACGATCACAAGTCATTACCAAAATACTCTCATGGCACCTTTCGACGCTGGTATAAACAAAACTGCACCAGCCAGCCTCTTTATCCAAGGCAGGTGGCCTACTTTCACGGCTGTTATGTTAACTATAATCATCCACAACTTGGTAAAGATTTCATCAAGGTCATGAACGCCATGAGTATCGGTGTTCGTTTACTCGATAAAGAGAAGTGCTGCGGTGTCCCGCTGATTGCCAACGGGTTTCATGACAAAGCGAGAAAGAACGCGGAGTTAAACGTTAAGCAATTACAAAATACCGTCGATACTTACAACACCACGATTTTATCGACCTCTTCCACTTGCTCGTTCACTTTAAAGCAGGAGTACCCGCATGTACTGAAAGTCGACAACAGCGGTGTTGCTGACCGAATAGAGTACGTAACTCGCTTTTTACTGCATGAATTTATGAGCGGTAACATGCCGAAAATGAAGCCAATCAATAAACGCATTGTTTACCACACACCTTGTCATCTTGAGCGCAGCGGCGGTGCTATATTCACCATAGAATTACTCAAAATGATTCCAGGGCTAGAGGTCATTGTTTTAGATAGCGAATGCTGCGGATTAGCCGGCACCTATGGATTCAAAGAAGAAAATTACGATGTGTCGATGAAGATTGGCCGGCATTTGTTTGAAACCATCAAAGCGTCAGGGGCAGACTATGCCATCACCGATTGCGAAACCTGTAAATGGCAAATTGAGGAGAACTCAGGGCTAGATACCATTCACCCCATTAGTCTTATTGCACTCGCGCTAAAATAAAGAGTGCCCGTTATATGGCAGCACTTTTCACTTGTTGCCATAACTCGAACAAATGTTCTGTCGCGTCCATATATTGCGGGTAATCACTGAATTTAAGGCGTAGTTCTTTATTCATGTTGAAGACGTCTTCACTCAACTCCCAATACAGAACCGTGGTATAAAGCATCGCTTTAAGCGGCTTGCATACTTGCTGCTCATATATCACCTCTAATTCAACAAGAAGATGCTGTCTTTGAGCTTCATCAGCGACACCTTGCTTAATACATGCAACAGCCTTCTGGTAGGGTTCATGCTGACTTAAGCTCTCCATAACGGCTGGAGTTGCTTCAGCTAAAGGGATCAGAGCCTGTTCGATGATTGCCAACCAATTTTCTTTGGTTAAATCACTTGCGCTGATATGAGTAAAATCCAACCGAATTTTTTTCTCAACGGCAGTTTGTGACTTTTTAAGCACTGAACGAACCTGTTGAAAAGGCAATTGGTACTCTTTACATAACTCAACAATCAGAGCATGAAACCCACCGCCAGGAAGGTGAAGATTTTCTTTAAATGTTGAAATGGCTTGTTCTTGTTGCTCAGTCAATGCACTCATTGTTTTGTCCGTCGAACCAATAGTCAGCCGTAAGGCTATTGATTTTCTTCACTCGATTCAAGTAAACCAATACAACATTTATGTGAACTTCGCTTAAAACGAAGTCGCCTTGACGCTGACCAATTGAAACAACCCTACTTTGTCGCTGAATCTACAGGCATTTTCGCTTCTTTTGCTAACTGTCTATCTTGCAAGCTTTTAACCACATAGACAGGCCTTGCTTTCGATTCAATAAAAATTCGCCGATGTACTCGCCAAGTAATCCGATACTCAACAACTGAATTCCGCCTAAAGCTAGCTGTACAACCATTATTGTCGGGTAGCCAGAAACGCTTTCGCCAAAAATAAGCGTCTTTACCACAATAAACCCGCCAAAAATGAGAGCACCTAAAGCAACAATGGAGCCAAAGAAAGTCGCTAAGCGCAAAGGTCTGATAGAGAAAGAAGTGATCCCATCAACAGCAAGCCCCAACAATTTAAAATAATTCCATTTGGTTTCACCAGCACAGCGAGAATCACGCTGATATTGAATTGTGGCGTGATCAAAACCTGGCCACACAAACAAACCTTTCATGTATCGGTTTCGTTCGGGCAGTTCATTAATGTGATCAACAACTCTGCGGCTCAGTAAGCGAAAGTCTCCAACATTTTCAGGAATATTATTCTTAACTAACGAGTTCAACAGTCGATAAAAAAGAGCGGCAGATGCACGCTTCATGCGTGTTTCACCTAAGCGCTCGCTTCGCTGCATATTTACGACATCGTAACCTTCTCGCCATTTAGCCATCATGTCGGGTATGAGTTCCGGAGGATCTTGTAAATCAGCATCAAGAAGGATCACAGCCTCACCTCGGCAGTACTTTAAACCCGCACTCATCGCCGCTTCTTTACCAAAATTCCGACTCAATACAATACTTCGAGAACACGTAATCTCATCATCAAATCCATCAATAATTTCATGGCTTTTATCCGTGCTTCCATCATCGATATAAACAATCTCACAAGAATCAGGCAATTCGTTAAGAACCTTAACCAGTCTTGCATGGAGAATAGGTAGCACGGTTCTCTCATTGAAATAGGGAACGATCACTGACAGCACAATGTCTTCCTTGCCTTTGCTGTTCTTTACTAATTCCACTTCATTTCCTTTCAAACTGTAATTATCCAAATCGATTCTTAACTCTCATATACCGTACGAATAACACAATAATGAGCCATTGTGAGGAATGGAGAGAGAAAATGATAAGTAAACACTGTATTAGCTATTGATAGAATTGAAAATTATTTAATATCGTATTTATTCGGATGAAATTTAATCAAAGTTTGTTCTGTTTTTTGAAAAGATCAAACTGTTCATATAGTTGAAAGCGATAAGGGAGATCTAACGGCAACAAATAACGCCCCATAATTTACATAAATTTACACTCTTATTCGTTCTACTTCACATCACAAAACCTTTTAATCTAAAGCTCACGTCTTTGAAGAACTCATCCTTTGTAGAAAGGTAAACGGTCAAAGCTAACCTCACATTAACGTAACCTAATCCATTAAAAAGTAAGACTTTGTGGTAACATCGCCGCCATTATCTGACTGCTGATACGCTGTTTTCAGTCCTCTAAGGAAGCGACGCCATGATTCAGACAAAACAACTCATGCCCATGACTTTAGTGGTAGCGGCTCTTGCTACAGGCTTCTACGCACAAGATTTCTTGGCATTAATAAAATCTTCTAACGACCCTATCGACCTTTCTCAATACTGTTACCTAAGTAGCGAAAATTGCACGCAAGGAGACATGAGCGCGCAACTTGAACAAAATGTCCTGCATCCCTTAAAACCCACGGTACTTTCCGTCACGTGGCCAAACAGCGATGCTGAACAATTACGAATGGAACTCAGCGGTATGGAAATGGAAATGGGTACGTTGCGCTTCAAACTCGCTAAAAATGAGGAAGGCATCTACCAAGGGGTATTATTGCTGCCAGTATGTACGACAGACAGCATGACTTGGCTAGGAACCATTACAGGACAAGATCATAAAATGAATGTAGCAATAAGGATGGAACGATGAATAAAAACTGGTCTCTTGCCATTGTTGTCGCGTTCGCATTAGGTGTCAGCACTAAAGCCTACCTTGATGAACAAGCAAAAGTACAAGCAGAAACGGATCACAAAGTACAACAACAGGCGTCTTCGGTACATCCCGTATTGACAGGAAAAGACAATAAAAGCGTCGACATCTTTGATGCTAACGACCCTCGAGTGCGCGTTGTTTATTTTGGTTTTACCCGCTGCGCTGATGTTTGCCCAACTTCGCTCGCGATGCTTGCTGGTGCCCTAAATGAACTAGACAAACAACAATTAGATTATTTTAGACCCATGTTCATTTCATTAGACCCAGAAAGAGATGGTGCCGAAGATTCAGCGACTTATGCTCACTATTTTCATCCAAATATTGAAGGGCTGTCTGCGCCATTAAACATAACTAAACCGTTAGCGGACAAATACGGCGTGATATTTCGCAAAACCGAAATGAAAGATTCAGTGATGAAATACACACTCGACCACAGCTCTTATTTCTATTTTCTTAAACCAGATGGAACATTAATAACCAAAGTTCCACATACTTTGTCTCCTGCACCAATCGTTGCGGCGATGACGTCCATAATTAAGGAACAATAATGAAACTCAAGCCCCTACTGTTAACCGCCTTGCTTCTGACCCCACTAGCACAAGCCGCGTCTCTTGAACCTCTTGAAGTTCATAACCCTTACGCAAGAGCCACGCCACCGAATGCTCCAGCAAGTGCCGCATTTATGATGCTTCACAATAACAATGATGTTGCGCGCTACGTTGTTTCTGCCACAACGCCTGCGGCTGAAACAGTCGAACTTCATAACCACGTAAAAGAAGGTGACGTGATGAAGATGCGCCAAGTGTCTGAAATCGAAGTCCCCGCTAATGGCAAGGCAACACTAAAGCCAGGCAGTTTACACATTATGTTTTTTGACCTTAAAAAGCCGTTTGCTGAAGACGACAGCATTGAACTTACGCTCACGATGAAAAATGGTGATACGCAAACCATTACGACGCCGATTAAAAAAGTAATGAAAGGTATGAAGCATAAACATAAGCACTAAATTGCTAAGTGCTAAGTGCTAATTTAGGTTCACCAATATAAATAACGCAAAAAAATAGCGCTCAATGAGCGCTATTTTTATATCAAGAGGACATCACATTTTGCCATGGTGGGTTGTCTGCTTGTCGTCCGAGGAACTAAGTGAAGTCTGAAAAGGAGACGACGTTTGCTCGACTAAAAATTCAAACGTCGCTATATGGCTGCGCAACGTATGAGATAGCTTACTAAAGTTAACAGGCTTGGAAACAAACCCATCCATTCCAGACTCGAAGCAGCGGTTTTTTTCTTCTGCCAATACGTTTGCAGTAAGTGCGACAATTGGAACTCGAGAAGTGCTGCCCATTTCCATTTTTCTAATCGACATCGTTGCTTCAAAGCCATCCATAATCGGCATTTGGCAGTCCATAAAGACAAGATTGTAATAATTTACTGCGCATTTTGAAACCGCAATCCGACCATTTTTGGCGATATCGACTTCGACCCCTAATCTCTGCAACATTTTTTTCATCACCACTTGGTTTGACAGTTGATCTTCCACCAGCAAGATTTGAATCGCACTGTCACGGGAACTGGGCTGTTTATCTTGTAGCATACCTACGTACTGATCCACGACCGGACGCAACAAATCGACGACCTGCTGCTCCAACTCTTCACCACGATAGGGCCGACTCAAGTAGCTATCTATACCGTGGGGTTTCAAATCTTGATAATCCAATACTTCGGCAGAAATCATCAGTACAGCCGGAATAGGCTCGGACAGTTTTTGCTGCAACGAAGCCGCAAGATCTACGCCATCAATCTGGGGCATGTTCTTGTCTAACACGATAAGTTGAAAAGGCTGATCCTCTCGTTGAGCCTCTGCCAATAGGTCTATAACCTGCGTTTCATCACCGCAACTATGGACATCCAGCCCCATTTTAGACAACTGCAGCGATGTAATCTTCATGTTAAATGGGCTGTCATCAACCACAAGAACTCTAGGTAATGCTTCTTCATTCTGCTCGTGTTTCGTTTGCGTATCTTGGTGAGTGGCCAATCGCAAGGTAAAGAAAAAATGACTCCCTAAACCAGGCTCACTGTCAATTTTCAGGTCTCCCCCCATAAGGCGAACCAAATGACGAGAGATCCCCAACCGAATACCGGTATTTTTGCGACAAGTGCGCCCCTCACTGTCTTCACAAAAAGCTTGCTCAAAAATAGTCTCATGCTGCTCTTTGGCAATACCGCTGTCTTTCACCTCGATTAGCAATGTTTCGGAGTCATCATCGTAAGCCAAATGCTGTATATCCAACAGCACATAGCCGTTTTCCGTAAATTTGACTGCATTACTTACCAAGTTCCTCAAGACTTGGCGCAGCCTCGCTTTGTCTCCGACTAGTTGAGGGTTAATACTGGAGTCCACCGTACACTGAAATAAGAGCTCTTTTTCCGTTGCTCTTCTCCTAAAAGAGGCATCGATATCTTCAACCATCTCAGCAATATTGATCATGCCTGAGGACAAAGACAATTCACCAACTTCAATTTGAGATAAGTCGTGAATGTCATTCACCAGATCTTGCAGACTCTCGGCGGTGTTCTGTAGCAATCCGATATATTCTTTAAGCTCAATTTCACTCGGCTTCTCTTTTAGCAAGCTAATCAACCCAAACACGCCATTTAGAGAAGTTCGAATTTCATGGCTTACCGTCGCCATAGACTCGCTTTTTCGCTTTTTCGCCTCTTCAGCCTCCAAGCAACGATCTGACACTTCTACGAATGTATTTCGGATTGTCTCAACAGAGTTGTTATAACCTTGATTAAAAAGGGTAACTTCGTCTTTAAAAATGCGAGATTGCAATTTTATCGTTTTAGGTAGGCCATCGGTATCCATCTCACCAACATGACACGCTAACTCCCTCATCGGAGCTATAATGCTTTTTTTCACATAAAGATAGAAACCAAACAAAATGAAAATAGCGAGTAGGGCTTGAGTCGAGAAAATACGCCTGAGATGATCAAAATCCGTCGCCATGGATAACGGTGAAGCCAGATTAACCGTTATTTCACTAACGGTCTTAATGCCTGCATTATTCGCCGTCAAAATGGGCCACGTAATAGCTTGGCTTGATGCTGAACCAACACCTAAGCTAACCAGTTCATGCCAATTGTTGAATACGGTCAGAGACTGAATTTCCGGCAAGCTGTAAAGCTCTTTGGCAATCAGTTCCAATTGATACTTATCAGCAGTAATAATACTCTGCTTTAATCGAGGTAAGTAGTGTGAATCAATAGAAGATATCACAGCGTCACTTCGTGTGATCCCCCGCTGATAATCCCAAAATGATTCCGCCAATGTTGATGTAATTGCAAACAAGCTCCCAATCAAGGAAAGCCCTATAAGCAATTGTTTTGCAAGACCTAGCCTAGTCTTGATGTTCAATAAGCCACGAGATAATGCCATCTGAAAGCCTGCTTATTTTTAGTTTTTATGACTTAAGCATAGACGCTATTTAGATGAGAATTGTTACGAATTGGCGATCTCAACCCTCGCCCAAATAACCATCAACTTGATTTTGCATTAAATTCAACCAGATGCATAATTAAATATATTTTGTCTTTTTTATAACGACCCATCGTTCTAGTAACAAATCGGTATCATCGATATCATTCAAAATGGATCATTAGATCAACATTAAACTCCAAACCTATTAACCTAAGCCTTATATAAAAGATAAATTTTAACCACTTTATAGACAAATTCACCATTAGCGCTATCATAGCCACGATTCTCCTCTTGTAGAGAGAATACGACTACAATTTAAAAAGTACAGGGACTGATATGAATAATAATTCATCTATGCTGATGAGGTTTGCCAATGGTAACTTGGTCTACCAAATCTTATTCGGCATCTTTTTTGGTGTTATGCTTGCGATCTTCTCACCAGAAACCGCCGTTAGCGCTCAACTATTGGGTAGCCTCTTTGTAGGAGCCTTGAAAGCCGTTGCACCTATTTTGGTTTTCATTCTAGTTGCGGCTTCCATAGCCAACCAAAAGAAAAACCAACACACCAACATGCGCCCTATCATCGGGCTTTACCTAGCAGGTACTCTTTTTGCTTCTCTTACAGCCGTTGTAATGAGTTTTGCATTTCCAACCACTTTAACACTTGCTGCTTCCGCTCAAGGTGCAACACCGCCACAGGGCATTGCAGAAGTCCTGCATACGTTGTTATTTAAGCTGGTAGACAATCCTGTAAACGCACTGATGAACGCAAACTACATCGGTATTCTTGCATGGGCTGTCGCGCTAGGTTTAGCACTTCATCATGCCTCAGATACCACTAAGGCTGTGTTTGAAGACCTAAGCCAGGGCGTATCTCAAATCGTACGTTTCATCATACGTTTGGCACCATTTGGTATTTTCGGTTTAGTTGCAGCAACCTTTGCTACAACAGGCTTTGGTGTCCTTATGGGTTACGCGCAGCTGCTAATGGTATTGCTTGGTTCAATGGCATTTATGGCACTTGTGGTTAACCCTGCGATGGTTTACTTCAAAACACGTCAAAACCCTTATCCGCTCGTATTTCAGTGCTTACGAGAAAGTGGCGTAACGGCATTTTTCACACGTTCAAGTGCGGCTAATATTCCGGTAAACATGAACTTGTGTAAAAAACTGAATCTTCACGAAGACACGTATTCGGTTTCTATTCCTTTGGGCGCAACCATTAATATGGGTGGCGCAGCCATCACGATTACCGTGCTAACGCTTGCTGCTGTACATACGATGGGCATTCAAATCGATATTATGACGGCCCTATTGCTTAGCATTGTTGCTGCGGTATCAGCTTGTGGTGCTTCAGGCGTTGCTGGAGGCTCTCTGCTTCTTATTCCGCTCGCATGTGGCCTGTTTGGTATCTCCAATGACGTCGCAATGCAGGTCGTTGCGGTGGGCTTTATCATCGGTGTTATCCAAGATTCTGCGGAAACCGCGCTAAACAGCTCAACCGATGTTGTATTCACAGCAGCCGTTTGCCAAGCAGAAGAAGCCAAACAAAACGCCTAGTCATGGTGGTAACTTAGTCACTGCTCATCGGATCAAATGATGATAATGATTAATTAAAAGCACCATAATAAAAAAGCCCGCCTACTGTTTTCAGTATGCGGGCTTTTTAATGCGTTAGTTTTGTTATGAGTCGATATCAAGTAGCCAGAAACGTTAAGAGGAGGTTTGCTGCATCCCTTGACTATAATCCGAGGACGCCGCTTTAGTTGGTTGGTCTGATCCTTTTTGCACCTCCGATACCTCCAAAGAAGACGGCGGCATCATAAATTCATCACCATCGACATCAGGAAAGTACGCCTCACGTTTGTACATCTTGTTCAGCGCTTTTATCACGGAGTGCTTCTTGATTTTATTCTCTTTCATCCGCACGAGTATTGGCTTAGAGACGCCTTGTAAACCAACAATGGAGTCTATTTCAATCTTACTTGATATATCATCTCGACGCTTTTTCGCAGGTTCATAACCAAATTGTGCTGAAAGGTAAAACCAAATATAAGAAAGCGCATACCCATGGTCGGTGTCCACTTTTGCCCATAATTCACCGGCCCGATATTGTGCACGTCCACTGCCTGTCTCAGCGGCGACTTCTAGCCAATAGGATGCCCTGACAAAACTTTGCTCCACTCCAATCCCTTTCTCATAATTATTGGATAAGCGTACCATCCCTTCAATCGACTCTAGTTTTGCGGCTCTATAGTGCCACTCTGCAGATGCCAAAGGATTGGGGTTAGGGTTTGACTCTGCAACACACCAATCGCCCATATATAACTGCGCATCGATAATGTCATCGTTGGCGACTTCTTCGATCATCGTGATGGCAGCGTCAATGTTTTGCTCGACGCCGAGACCTTTAAGTAGGCATAAACCAGCTTCAAACTGAGCGTGTTTATCACCACCGCGAGCTTCAATTACTTTTTGCCAATATTTAGATTTTAGCTTTAGTACTGGGTGCTCTGAATGCTTTTCACACAAACGAACCATGCTGTACATCGCTATTTCATTATCGGCAAGAGAGGCTCGCTCATACCAATGCAGAGCTTCTCTCAAGTTGTGCGACTCCGCCTCTTTGGCTAAGAATAATTGTGTTGGCACGTGACCAGTTTCTGCTTTGTATATTCGTTCCTGACTTTCGCGCTCACGCGCCGCCAACATCGCTTTACGATAGGCTGCTTCTCTGGCAATTTTCTCTGCTTGCTCTCGCTTTTTTTTCGCCGACAAAGAAAACATCCATATCACAACCAATAGGAGTGAAATAGCACCGGCACCAATCGCAATGGTAATTATATTCATAGGTCACTGTATAAGATTTATATCCCCTATAGTGTAACGGTATTAGGGGGAGTTTATTAAACAATTTAGCTCTGAATATTGAAGGGGGTTGTCATTTAGCTAACGTGATTCAGCGTAGAAATGGGTTACTGGCTGATCTAGAAGAGGATTTAATATTTGTACTGATTCGACTTAGTAGAAGTACGTCATTCCTTCACCTAACTTGAAAAATAGGTCCATAGTCATGAATCGTCTTTGGTTCAGTGCATACCGCCTTACCCTGTTATATGCACTGAACTCGACACACGCGAGATTTTGTTCCTGATTCCGTTCACACTTCAGACAACTAAAAATCGCTCAATATCGTCAATAACGCTATTTCGCTCACTTCTGCAAACTAGAGATATAGATAATAACTATAGCATCACCATTTCACCTATTTCCCAGAGAAGCTAACTCAAGCTAATATTTTAAGATAAAAATCAAAAGTTGCCTCATCCACATCAATAGGGAAACGACGATTAATGGCTAGCCGCAGCTATAGACGACGCGACGCAATACATTCACCTCACAATCCTTCCGAAGTTAACGTCTACAAATGCAGTTAAGCTCATTGAGCATAATCCCACTTTTTACATGACTTAGTTATCACCGATCCTATATGGACAATTACCATGAATTCACAACCAACTCTGTACGTTAAAGGCTCTTTCAATGGTTGGAGCCTAGATACTCCAATGATAAAGATCACCAATCATACCTTTGAAGGAACCATGTGTTTATCTTCAGACATGCATCGATTTAAAATTTCCAATTTTGATGGGACTCCTGATTGGACTTTTTCAAACATCGACCTCAAATCAGCCCCTTGCCCTCTTGATACAGTATTTGATCTAGCGCGAGCACATGACGTCAGTAATGATTTATTGATAAATGTAACAAAAGCAGGTTTGTTTACTATTACGTTAGATCTCTCGCACCAGACTCCAACATTACGGCTTACCAGAAAAAATAACGCTGTTATAGAAGACGTTGATCGTGCCATTTTCTCATCCGAGTTAACAGCTAAGGTAAATACTGTTCCTAACTGGCAGTACACCACCCGAGCCGTTTCACCAAACGAGTTATATCGTCACTTAGCTATCGAAGACGTCTTAAGTTATCCATTTGTATTCGGTGATAATGTTGATGGGTACTATGAAGGACGCACGCACGCGATCACCAATAGTGGTAAATATCGTCATCAAAAAGGGTGGATACTCGGTGGTTTTCTGAGCTTCGTAAATGGGCATGCAAATAACAAACAACAAGCGAGAAAAGCTCGATTACTACCGTATGGTATCGAACATGACTACTCGGACTCTCAATCAACAGATAGATTAAGTGTGATTCAAGGGCAGCGTTTAGCCTGCTTAGCCATTGAAAGCGCTTCACAAACTAAATTAGCAATCTTACCCGAGTTAAATATCGGCAAACGAAATTCCACATTACAGGTTATAGACGGGTGCCTGATATGCGAAATAGACAAACAATACATACCAGCAGGAAGCGAACAATTCGTTGCTATATCAGCGAATCAACCCATAGATATTAACGAAGAGGCAGGGCAGTCACCATTAGTCGATACGTTGCTTTCTTCCAGTAAAGATACTCTATGTTTACGACTGACCAGTAAAAAACCGACGAAAGAGTTGACCGTTTACCTATCATTTTCAACCACACGAGATGAAGCGATACAAACAGCCAAAAGTGCAGCGCAAGACCATGCATTTTTGCATCACAAAAAACACCTGTATGACTTCCTAACAACCAAAAACTATTTATGGACTAATGACCTTCAATATAACCGTTCCGTCATGTGGGCTCGGTTGGCAAGCCGATCTTTTGTGAACAAAGAGTTTGGTAAAGGGATTTGGGCAGGTTTACCTTGGTTTAAAGACTGCTGGGGCAGAGATACTTTTATCGCTCTATCGGGAACCAGCCTAATAAACGGCATGTTAGAAGAAGCAAAACACATTATTGAAAATTTTGCAGGCATGCAAATGATGGATAAGGCATCACTCAATTACGGACGAATTCCGAACCGTGTGACCAGTAAAACTAACATAATTTATAATACGACGGATGGAACCCCATGGATGGTTCGAGAAATAATGGAGTACTTAAATTACAGTGGCGATACTGAGTTTATCCACTCCATCTACCCTGTTGTTAAACGCTTTATTGAAGGGATAGAAATGAACTATCTCGCCGATGATGGATTAATGACTCATCGTGATCCAGACACTTGGATGGATGCAAAAATTGAAGGTAAATTACCTTGGTCTGCGCGGGGTCCGAAAGCAAATGATATCCAAGCGCTTTGGTTTGAAAGTTTACAGTCAGCGATCACCCTAGCTTCCCTTGTAGGAGACGAGACGAATCAACAGCACTGGAAAGACCTTGCAAATAAAGTACATAGAAACTTTAACACCAAGTATTGGGACCATGATAAGCAACGGCTAGCCGACTGCTTACAAACAGGCGATGTTGCTAATTATAGCTCTCGCCCAAATCAATTAATGATTCTAACGATCCCAAATCAGAAAAAACTGGTTAGCAATGAAGTTGCGCAATACATGATTAAAAATTGTGTTGATGAGCTTCTTTTTCCGTGGGGAATTTGCTCTTTAAGCCAAAACCATGAAGATTTCCATCCGTTCCATGACAACCAAAATCAGTACCATAAAGATGCGGCCTATCATAACGGTACTATCTGGGGCTGGAATGCTGGCTTTACCGTCAGCGCGTTGACAAGGTTCAAGCAGCAAGATTTTGCGTATCAATTCTCTAAAAATTTATCCGACCAAATCCTCTCTCAGGGCCATAGAGGTACTATGAGTGAAAATCTCAATGCTTATCAATTGAATCCAAAGAAATTAATTGAAAGTGGGACGTTCTCTCAAGCATGGTCAGTGTCTGAATTTGCACGTAACGCACAACAAGACTATTTAGGTTATAAACCATTATTAACTAATGACCGTATATATCTCGAACCGCATATTCCTACGCAATGGACTAAATTCGATGCCAGTGTCCCTTTAGGGAGATCAAACAGCATTTGGATACACTACGAAGATGATGGGAGCAAGATAATTTTTAGCGTGACTCCAACGGATCCAGTCGATGAGATCGATCTTCACTTGAAATTAACACTAGCAAATGATCAAGCTCTACTTTGCATCGCCAGCCTCAGTGAGAGATTACAGATCGTTATCAATAAAAACGATAGCACCTACCAATGTAATAGATCAGGCGTAACAGCACTCAAAACACACGCCGAGTCATTCGATTTATTAGAGAACCTTTCGTTTGCATCACCTAACGATGAGCTAAAACATATGGCACTTGAACGAACGAACTATATGTACAATAAAATCGTTGCTCTCAATCTGACTGACTCACAGGATTAGCCTTTCCCCTTAACTAACGAAACAATTAAAAAAGGAGCTGATTTCAGCTCCTTTAAAGTAACCCGACTATAATGACGTCTCTACTTGTTGATATTTACTGCCGTGACGAATGCCTCTTGAGCTCCATCAATATTTAATGCTTTAGCTTCATCTAATAGACTAAGAGCCTTAGGAAGGTCACCCGCCTTTACTGCATCTTGGATAGCTGAAATATAAAAATCTTGTGTTTCAGGCTGAACTTGAATAACTGACTTGGCTTGGTTCTTTCCTGCGACGACTTCAGCTGTTTTCTGCTCACTACGGAATGGACGTAACTTTAAAGTTTTCACTTCCAATTCGAGAGTACCACCGAGCTGATGAGTATATACTGGGTCAATGGCCATAGGCATCACTTCACCAAACTCTTTCGCTCTTACTTTCGCTGGGTGCTCCACTTTTACTTTTGTTCCTAACATGTCCGCTGGGGTCGAAATAACAAGGTAGGGCGCTTGACTTGCATCAATGGTAAAACGAGTGATATATCGTGTTCTCGTAAATGCATCGGATGGCAATGTTTGAAAGTCAGATAATTCAATCGTTCTTACTACATTAAATGATTGATCCAACAAAATGGCTTGAGGAGCAAAAATGCTATCATCAATGAACAAGCTCGATAATGTTACCTGAACGTCTTTCGAACGATCGCTGAATCTAAATGCTGAAAAATGACTATTGCCTTTAGCGAAGCGCGCAACAGGTGAAGCTAAGTCGATTTCGAATTTTAGATCTTCATTGTCGTTAAGCTGAGCGTAGGGGAACTCAGAATAAGTAGAACAACAAATCTCAGAATTTGTAGGAGCTTCAAGCTCGATGTTTACTTGCTTATCGGAAGCACAACCAGCAAGTAAAGTTCCTAAAATTACGGCGATAAACGAGTGTTTATTATTCATCATTGTTATCTCACTATCGGTTGATGATTTAAAGCAAAAAAGGCAGCCCATAGGCTTGCCTTAAATATTAACTGGTTTAGAACCAGATTTCAGTATGAACACCGATTACTGTTTCAGTTTTATCAGTCATACCCAGGCCACCTTGGCTACCTTCGTCAGTCATGTAGTAAGCAACATATGGCTTAACTTGTGGACGACCAAAGTAGTCAGAGTTAGCTGTGATTGGCAGCGCAACTTCAACCATTTTAAACGTGTTCTTATCTTTACGTCCCCATGCAGCACCATCAGTTAAGTCTTCAATACCGATAGAACCTGTGGCTTCGAAACGCAAGTTATCATTAATTTTTACAGATGGACGAGCTGCAATCATTAAACGAGTTACGTTGTCTTGACCGTAAAAATTGTCATTATTGAAGTAAGTAACTTCAGTACCTAGCTGTACTGTGTCGTTAATGTTCAACACACCATACGATGTAGCAAAGATACCCGTAGAATCCTCGCCAAAGTCGCCAGACCAGCCACCAAAGTTTGAACCACGGTTTGAAGCGATGCCTTTACCGTAACCAATACCAGTTTGAGTCCAACCATCTAAGCCATAGTAGCTAGTGTTCAGAGTAATGCTACCACCGAACCCTGTTTCAGCACTGTCTGAACCCCAAGACGTTTTCTTGTCGCCTTGATTTGCTTGCGTCATGTACTTTAGGTCAAAATCCAGTTTACCAAAGCCAACATCAACACCGTAGAAGTAAAAGTCTAACGAAGATAGCGTTTCACGTGGGTTTGCGTGCGTTGTTTTACCCGCATCAGGGTCAGCCATTACGTAAGCAACACCCGCTGTATGACCGGCTAACTTAGTTTGAACACCAGCACCAATACCTGAAGATTGTTTCCAAAACTCACCAGAAAGAATACCAGCAGAACGGTTTAGGAAGCGTTGACCACCCCAAACTGAAGTCTCTTCACCCAGCACGCCACCTAGCTCTACATAGGCTTCTTTAACTTCAAATTGTGCTTCTGAATTCTCTTTTTGTGAACCAGAAGACGAATAAGCGTAAGAGTTACCATTACCGTATTCAGTACGCACTACATAATCAGCCCAAACTCCGCTTTCATATTCAGTGTGCTTCTTAACTGTGAACTCTACTTGGTTAGTGCTTTTACCTGAAGTACCTGCAGAGGCATAATTTGGTTTACCAAATTCATTATCAGTAGTAGTGCCGTCCACTTGACGTACATTTGAAGACATGTAGCCATGAACTTCCCAACCATCATCTACTGTATCTGTTCCTGCAGCAAATGCCGTACCAGTTGTTAAAGCCACACCCACTGCAGCAGCAATTACGCTTAGTTTTTTCAAAGACATCGTTATCTCCTTAACGATTAATTTATAATTCTTCTCTTTTTTATTAGTGGGCTCTTACAGGTAACAAGGCAGTAATTACCTATAAAAGCACTAATTTTAAGATTCAGAGTTTTTTGTTCCACGAGACACAGAATATGGCGAACAAGGAGAGAACGCGTCCTCCGCCCCAAGTATTATTAGGGGGGAGTAGAAAGGAGGAGAAAAACCGACGACAACGATATTTGCGGGTGATATCACTAATTAGGGTGTGAGTTTGACATTCAATTCAATTTTACAGAGCTACATAGTGAGAGGGCGTTCAAAGATCTGCTATGGTGAGCGGATAAAAAAGAAATAAACTTTCATTTTAAAAAGTGAATTTAGGTGGTTGCGTCTCAACGCTAAAACTCATATTTTTAGACCATAAGATAAAACAACAATATTAAGAATACTCATGGATACGAATCAAGCACGCCCTTACCCTTTAGGTGCGACCTTAGATAACAGTGGATGTAACTTCTCGATACATGCACCGGATAGCGAAAAAATTTCACTGGTACTATTTAAAGACAACGAAGAATTCGAAACGTTCGACCTGATCAGTGGAAAACTAGGAATTAAATACACCTACGTCGCCAATGTCCAAGCAGGACAAAAATACGCTTACGTTGTCGAGCATCAAGATGAGTCATTACTTATTTCTGACCCTTATGCTCGCGCACTGGATAAACCACTACATTACCAGCCACCGTTTACTGCAGACAAAAGCTGGCAAATCGCTAAATCTATTGTTGTGAATAATGAATTCGATTGGCAAGGGGTGCAATCTCCTAACCGCCCAATAGACGAGGTCATCTTATTTGAGACGCATGTAAAAGGCGTATCCAAGCAACACCCAGAACTACCCGAAAACGAACAGGGGTGTTATTTAGGCCTTGCTAACCCTGCGATGATCCGCTTCTTTAACCAGCAAGGCGTGAATACCGTACAACTATTGCCCGTTACCGCTTGCATGCATGAGCCTCATCTCCTTGAACAAGAACGTGTAAACTATTGGGGCTATAACCCTTACGTATTTATGGCACCCGACCCAAGGTACGCCTACCAAGATGCGGTAACAGAATTAAAAACCACCGTAAGAGAACTGCACCGCAACGGCGTTGAAGTCGTGATGGATGTGGTTTACAACCATACGGCTGAATCAGGAGACGGCGGCCCTGTCTTCAACCTAAAAGTGCTTGATGGCAAACACTACCTTCGCCACGATCATCATTTTTCAAATTACACAGGTTGTGGCAATACGTTAGATTTAACCCACCAGCCAACCTTAAATCTCGTCATGGATACTCTGCGTTACTGGGTCAAAGAGTTTCATATCGACGGCTTCCGTTTTGATTTAGCCGCGACCCTTGGCCGCAATCACGACAGCTTTAACGCACAGGCTTCCTTTTTTCAAGCGGTAGGACAAGACCCAATTCTACGAGAAGTTAAACTAATAGCCGAACCTTGGGATATAGGCCCGAATGGCTATCAAGTCGGTAACTTTCCTGATGGCTGGAATGAATGTAACGATAAATTCCGAGACATTACCCGTAGCTTCTGGCGTGGCGATCACGGCTATTTAAAGGAATTTGCCACCCGAATCATGGGATCTCGTGATATCTACTCAGCGAGTCGTTGGCCAGAAAAACTCACCGTTAACTACATTACTTACCACGATGGATTCACCCTACAGGATTTGGTTTCTTATAAGCACAAGAACAACATCAAAAACGGGGAAGGTAACCGAGACGGCCACGGTGACAACCGCTCAGACAACTATGGTATTGAAGGCGAAACCAGCAACATGCTGATCAAAGCGACTCGTGAAAAGCAAAAGCGTAACTTCATGGCCAGCTTATTATTTGGCTTTGGTATCCCGCATATTCTTACCGCCGATGTACTGTCCCACAGCCAAAATGGCAACAACAACGCTTATTGCCAAGACAACGAACTCAGTTGGTTAAACTGGGATCTAAACGACACAGAACAGCACTTTAAAAATTGGTTAGCTGAACTCGTGGCTGCAAGAAAGCAATATATGCTGCCATTTATTAAAGCGTTTAGTGGGCCAAGCCGCAATGACAATCGTGTAAATTGGCGTCGCCCTGATGGCGAAATGATGAGCCATGACGACTGGAACCGACTACGCGCTATTTCTTTGCAACTAGGGATTGGTAAGGATGGCGACGAGCTTATCTATTTAATCAATCAGTCTACGGTACCCGCTCGCTATAAACTCCCCTCTCAGGAAGACAAGCAATGGCGATTAGTTTGCGATACCACGTTACACAAATCTGATGATGCCGCGGTAAAAGGTGAGCAACTCGTTGAACCCATGTCGATGACTATTTTGCTCAGCTCCAATCAATAAGCTCACGACGTTATACGGCTGACTTTAGTAGGTTTGATGCAATATCAAGCCTACATATTGCACATTAACATATGATTCACCGTACAATCATTGAGCACTTCACGCCTATTTACTATAAATTTTTACATCTAATTATTTTCCTTGCAATATGCATTGATGCGCATCACATTTGTGATTACTATGTGGACAAAATGGGAACCCCCTCCCACTATTAAAACTGCATATTATAAACGTCATGGCCTTACCTAAATTCTTAATTAAATTTCTACGCCCGCTACTCATTACTTTAATTGGCTATATGGTTTTACTTGCCTACCAGCAACTGAACCGATCTGAAGAGATCGCCATCAAACAATCTCACGCCAACTTACGAACCGCGTCAGTACTTATCGATTCTCATATCGAATCAACCATCAATAAATTCTTTATTCTTGAACAAACTTGGCTTCATAAAGGCTTTTCGGCCTATCAAGATGTAGTCAAACAAGTTCTGCTCGAAACCCCGACCTACTCCGATATTATTTTGCATTCGGAAGCTAAAGACAGTTATACATCGTTGCACGGAACCGAAATTTCTAGCGAAATGGCGGAATCATTATCTTGGCATAAGATCCACAATCACAACCAAGAATTTGAAGTGTCTACTGTTTACGAAAAAGAGCCTGGTCACTGGGTATTTGCCATCCGCCATTCCAATCCGAAGCTGCTGTACAATATGTGGATTGAATTTGACCTCCTGTATGTCACCCAACACCTCCAATCACTGAAAACCTTGCAAGATGGGTATCTGTTTATTGTTGATCAAGACACTCAGCGCTTAATCTACCACCCGGATGCAAAACTGATAGGAAAGAAATCCATTGCTTACCTATCAGGTATTGAACAGCAAATACTAGAAGGCAATCAAACTGATCTAATCGAGTATTATTATAAAGATAACTTCAAACTCTCTGTTTTTGATTCGAACAACAATCTGGGCTGGGTCTATGTTTCAGGGACTGACCGTGCCGATATCATGAAAAGCAGCGCTCAATTTAGCTTAACGGCGGCCGTTTTATTTGTGATGCTTCTGCTTTTTGTCGCCATTAATTACTTGTTACGTCAGCTTAATCTTGAGTTCCAAGCACTAAGCAATACCACTAACAGGCTTGAATTTAAAAACCAACTCAAGCACATATTCAAGCGTTTTTGCTGTCATAAAGGCGTACAGTTATGTCTATTCGAACGAGAAAACCATACTTTTTTCACTGTCGATTATCACGGCGAACTCACTGCAATAATGGAAGATAAACGCTTTTCTGACAGCATTTCTGATAATGCAATCCACTACTATTCAGGCAATAATCGAGACGATCTTGCAAAGCGACTGCGTTTCCAGTCTCGTCATTATCGAGTGCCTCTTTTTTACCACCAGGAACTGCTTGGCGTTATTTATATGCACGCTTCCCTGCCCACTCACCGTACTATCCTCAGCATTATCCAAGGAGCGGCAGAAAACGCATTGTGTAACTTGTTATTAAAAGAGAAAGCAACGTTCAAAGATCCAATGACGCAGCTGGATAACAAATTTTTATTCGCAAAAAGTCTCGAACGTGTCATTAAGAAAGGGCAAGGCTATCTGGCGTTTATCGACATAGATGAGCTAAAAAGCATCAACCAGTGCTTGGGGCATTTCCATGGCGATCACACCATTGTAGAAACGGCAAAACAATTACAAGCTCTATTTCCAAAGCCGACTGTAAAGAGTATTGCACGATTAAGTGGAGGGGAGTTTTGCATCTTGTTTAATGCTAGCAATAACAAAGAAGCCTATGCATACCTAGAAGCCCTACGTGACACAATAAGCCAGCATGATTACAGCTTTGAACATCAACCGCTCAATATCACACTAAGTGTTGGACTAACCCGCATCACGGACTGCCAACAATCTAGCATCAATCGAGCGGATTTTGCACTGGATAAAGCAAAGCAAAATGGCCGCAATCAGGTGATCATGTATGCGACCTAACCATTGCTTTTAAAAACTAGAGCATTTAAAAACCAAGAACAAGCAAAGGCTAAAGATTCGGGGTACGTACAGGCAAAAAGACCTCACCTAGCATACAACGTACACTGCCTCCGCCAATCTGCTCGATGGTGTTAACATCAAAAGGAAGCAACTTGCCATGACCCGCCAGTTGCTTTTTTTGTGCCTTGGAAAAGTGATTGAAGGCCGAAGATGACATCGCGATCACCTTATTTCCATTCACCGTTTCTAATTGTAAGATATTGCCGCAAAAATTAAGCATTTGCTGATAGCTAATGGATATCACTTGCTTATCTTTAGCAAGTGAACGTAATACAAAGCGACGTTCAAATTCTGGGATCACTTCATCACATATAACGCAAAAGGACTCCCCTACCGCCATCATGACATTCGTATGGTAAACCGGTTGCCCAGAAGGCAATTGAGTTTGAAAACTAATCACACGATCATAACCTAACCGTTCAGCATACTCTTCGAGCATTGAGCGATCGCACCGTGCAGACAAAGCCGCGTAAATCGTTTTATTGTGATGATCTTTTACCATCACCCCTGTGCTTTCCAAAAATGCGTCTTTATCGTTTATCTGAGTTAAATCGTGGTGATCTTTAACCACACGTCCCGATTCCAGTAATACTTGTGTTAATGACTCGACACGAACTTCATGTCGACGGTTTGCGCACGCCATAGGAAAAGTATATATCTCTCCTTGAGGCGTGGTGGAAAACCAATTATTAGGAAATACAGCGTCAGGCGTACTAATGGAAGACACAGGGTAATCAAGTTCTATCACCTGCACGCCCTCTCGACGTAACTGATCGACCATTTGGCCATATTCGCTCAGAGCCTGTTCACGAACCTTCGCCGGGGTCAATCTCAAGCTATGCTGAAACTCATTGTCCTGCGCCGTTTGAGCATTAAAAGCAAACTCTTTGGGTGGCACCATAACAACAGCGTTAGCCGTGTGTTGAGTGGACGCCTCATGAATTGGGTTTAGCATTTCAGAGTAGGACTGCAACATAGAATATCCATAGAGTGATGAGCAAGAAAGCTCAATTGTAATCACAATGTTACAAAGATATTTCCTGAAGTTTAGTTATTTCAGGCTCAATTTTGGGAATAATTGCTGTCAAAAATATCAATAACCGTAAAAAAGCCTGTTATATTATGATTAACCCATTCCCAAGACTGTTCATTACAAAAAATAAGATTGACCCGACACCTAATTTCGTTACAAATTACCAACTTTGCGGTAGGCTAAACCTTAAGCAGGCTGCTTCTTTTCCCATCAATAATAATTCTAACGATTATATTCAATTTACCTCTGTCACACATGATTAAGGTTCAATGCTAGGAATCACTATATGTTCAAAAAATTCGAAAGCTTTACCCAAGCTTTCCCCAAAGAAGATCCCGAACAACCGCCAAAAGGCATATTGGCATTTTGTCGCCATTACACACGTGGCTTTGAAAAACCATTATTGGCCATGGCTCTATTGAGTACGACTGTTGCCATCATCGAAGTCTCATTATTTGGCTTCATGGGTCAATTGGTCGACTGGCTAAGCACCAGTAATCCCGAGACGTTTTGGCAAGAAAACAGCACAACCCTTATTGGCGTGGGTGTGTTGCTCCTTGTTGTCATGCCAATTTTGGTAACCATTTATTCACTCACTGTTCACCAAACTCTACTTGGCAACTACCCAATGTCTATCCGTTGGTTAGCTCATCGATACTTACTCAAACAAAGTGTGTCGTTCTATCAAGACGACTTCGCCGGCCGAATCGCGACAAAAGTGATGCAAACCTCGCTGGCCGTTCGTGAGACGGTGATGAAAACGTTCGATGTATTTGTTTACGTCTCGGTTTACTTCACCTCCATGCTGGTGATTCTTGCTCAAGCAGACATCCGACTCATGATCCCATTAATGGTCTGGTTGTTCGCTTATATTGGCATTCAAGTCTACTTCGTGCCGAAATTGAAGAAAGTCGCTTCACTACAGGCTGATGCCCGCTCGACCATGACAGGCCGTATCGTTGATAGCTACACCAACATCTCAACGGTAAAGCTGTTCTCCCACAGCCAACGAGAGCTTGAATATGCCGAAGAAGGCATGGAAGAGTTCCTAGATACCGTTAAACGCCAGATGCGCCTGGTAACAGGCTTTGATGTGTGCGTTGAAATTGCCAACTACATATTGGTATTCAGCGTTGCAGCCATGTCTATTTATCTCTGGACAGAAAGCGCCATTACCATTGGTGCTATTGCCCTTGCGATCAGCTTGGCATTGCGTATTAACGGCATGTCAATGTGGATCATGTGGGAGGTCGGTGCATTATTCGAAAACATGGGCACCGTCGTTGATGGGATATCGACCCTATCAAAACCCGTCAGTATCGAAGACAAGCCCAATGCTAAAGATATTAAAGTAGAAAAAGGCGGCATTCATTTTGATGACGTTAGCTTTAACTATGGTGAAGATAATAAAGGCGTATTGAACAACCTTAACCTACACATCAAACCTGGTGAAAAAGTCGGTTTAGTCGGGCGTTCTGGTGCTGGCAAGTCAACACTGGTTAACCTTTTATTGCGTTTTCACGATGTAGAAAAAGGCGCGATTCGAATCGATGGACAAAACATCTCAGAAGTCACTCAGGACTCTTTGCGCAGCAAAATTGGCATGGTAACCCAAGATACTTCCCTGTTGCATCGCTCGATTCGTGACAATATCTTGTATGGTAAGCCAGATGCCGGTGAAGAGGCGCTGATTAAAGCCACGCAACAAGCTCACGCCCACGAGTTCATCGAAACCTTAACCGACCCATTCGGTAATGTGGGTTATGACGCTCAAGTCGGTGAACGAGGCGTTAAGCTCTCTGGGGGTCAACGTCAGCGTATCGCAATTTCTCGAGTATTACTCAAGAATGCCCCTTTATTGATATTAGATGAAGCGACTTCCGCGCTAGATTCAGAAGTCGAAGCGGCCATTCAGGAGAGCTTAAACGAATTGATGCAAGGCAAAACCGTTATCGCCATTGCTCACCGTTTATCCACCATTGCTGCAATGGATCGTCTTATCGTACTTGATAAAGGCAATGTGGTTGAGCAAGGCACCCACCAAGAGCTTATTCAATCTGGAGGCATTTACGCGCAACTGTGGGCACACCAAACAGGTGGATTCATTGGTAAAGAATCTGAGCAAGAGCCAGAAAGTTCAGACAGCTAACTGCTAACTGCTAACTGCTAACAAAATTAATTTAACTAAGATCTAAAAAGGCTCAAACAACGTATTGTTTGAGCCTTTTTATTGAACCGGTATTTTGTCGTTCCAACCCTAAATAGGCATCACTCGGTTTCTTCCCAGACGTTTTGCTTCGTACAACTGGATATCGGCTTTATCGACAATATCTTTGCCCTGCTCACCGGTTTTGAATTCCGCCACACCAAATGAAGCGGTAATACTATCAACTTGCTTGCCGCTACGACGATCGCGGATAGTGAGTTTCTCCAACGCGGTACGTACTGACTCAGCAAATCGAATTGACAGCCTCAAATTCTTATTTGGCACAATGAAAGCAAACTCTTCACCACCGAATCGGTACGCAGAAATGCCATCGCGACAACTTGCTTGTAACCTCTTCGCAAGTGATTTTATTACTGAATCCCCAAAAAGATGGCCAAACTGGTCGTTATAATTTTTGAAGTGATCGATGTCTAGAATAACTAAGCTAAATGGCGTATCGCCCAAACAATAAGCCGAAAGATTTCGGTCAAATGCGCGGCGATTGAGTAAATTAGAAAGGCCATCAAATAGCGCATCTTGTTGGAACTGAGTTAACTGTTCTTTTAATTGCTCTATTTCACCACTCGCCACACTCAACTGACTATTCAAAAACTGGGTTGTATGACGAATGTCTTGTGATTCAAGCATCAAGTTACGAACTAACCCCATCACTTCATCTTCTACTCGCTCTAAGCTACTAAAGCTTTTATCAATCTTTTGCTGGAAATTGTTGGTGTTTACCAATGTATCATTCATAGAATGAGACACTTCGGTCAGCATGCGCTCTAGGCTTTGACGAAGTTGTTGAACATCTGATTCCGTCTTGTTAGCCACATATTCACGGTATAAGGCTTCACCTTTAGCTGGTGGACAAATTCCGTGCTCATCAACGACCTGATCAAGCTCTTTATTTAGCTCCGGTAATGCGTTGTCAACGTATGTGTACCACAACGCATAGTTACTCGGAGTCGTGGCCACCTGATTTTTAATCATCAATGGCACCGCTTTGCGCAGATTTTCGGTAGCCTTCTGAAATTCTTTTTTACTCATATACACTCACTGCAGTTGGCGAGATCATTCTTTTCATAAGATTAGCTGAAGACGGCCTATGTTTCTCGCTAAACAAAGGAAATATCTAACCATCAAACTCAAAGCGCAGTATTCGACTCTTACTGCACCTGTTAAACCTTCATTAAATTTAATCCGGAAACACAAAAAACTCAACAATTTACACTGTAAAGCCATTCAGCCATGAACTTAATTCGATTCCGCTTCCTTTTGTACTGCCTTGATAATAACAGAAGTATCCATCCGGTTCAGACCTTGGCTCGCCAATTCCTGATATGCTGTCATCGTCTTATCAGTAAGAGGTAATTTGATGCCTTGATTTTGTGCTTCTTGTAAACAGAAACCTAAATCTTTGATCATCCAGTCAATGGCAAAACCAAAATCAAACTTACCTTGTGACATTGTCACTGCACGGTTTTCCATTTGCCATGAACCTGCTGCGCCATTTTTAAGGCAATCAACTAATGTTGAGATATCCAAGCCTGATTTTTCAGCAAGTAATAACCCCTCAGACAAACCATTAAGAACGCCTGCAATACAAATTTGATTGACCATTTTGGCTCGCTGACCTTGACCGTTCTCTCCCATCAGAACAGAAGATTGAGCATAAGAGGCAAAGACAGGCTGCAGGGTTTCGAACAGATCGTTGCTGCCACCACACATCACCGTCAGCTTGCCGTTCTCAGCGCCAGGTTGACCACCAGAAACCGGGGCATCCATAAAGCGAATATTAGAAGCCTGCGCCGCTTGAGCGAGTTCTTCAGCCAATTCTGCAGAAGTGGTGGTGTGATCAACAAGGATAGCGCCAGCTTTCATTGCAGCGATGGCACCGTCATCTTTAACCGTCATGGCACGAACGTCATCATCATTACCGACACAAACACACACTACATCGGCATCTTGAACACACTCAGCAACAGAGTCGGCCATTTTGCCATGGTAACGCTCAACCCAAAGTAATGATTTTGCCGTAGTGCGATTGTATACCGTGACATCAAAGCCAGTATGTTGCAGGTGCCCGGCCATAGGAAAGCCCATCACTCCAAGCCCGATAAAACTAATTCTCATCCTCTACTCCCTGTATCTAGCGCAGTAATAAAAAAGCCGAGCTAAGCTCGGCTATTTTCAATTTAATTTTTACAACTCAGCGTTGTGGTAGACCTGCTGAACATCATCACAGTCATCAAGCATGTCTAAGAATTTCTGGAACTTCTCAGAATCTTCTTCCGCTACTTGCGTCGTCGTTTGAGGAACGAAAGTGATTTCCTCAACGTCTAGAGTTAGCTCTGGGAACGCAGCGTTTAGTGCCGTCTTCGTTTTGAAGAACTCAGTCGTTGGAGCGAATACAGTGATAACACCGTCTTCTAGCTCAACGTCAGTCACGTCTACGTCTTCCATCATTAGCGTTTCTAGAATGATCTCGTCATCTTCGCCTTTAAACTGGAATACAGCTTGGTGAGCGAACATGTGAGAAACAGTACCTTCAACACCGATTTTCGCGCCAGTCTTAACGAAACATTGGCGAACGTCTTGGAAAGTACGGTTGCCGTTATCAGTTAAACAGTCAACGATTACGCTTGTACCACCTGGGCCAAAACCTTCGTAACGAGCTGGTTGGAAGTCTTCACCGCCGCCTCCATTCGCTTTATCGAGCGCTTTATCGATAACGTGAGCGGGTACTTGGTCTTTCTTCGCTTTAGCAATCAGGTGCTTAAGAGGTAAGTTCATGTCTGGGTCAGAGCTACCGTTCTTAGCCAGTACGTAAATCTCTTTACCGTATTTAGAATAAACTTTAATTTTTGCGCCTGCAGTTTTCGCCATTGAGGCTTTGCGCACTTCAAAACTTCTTCCCATCGGGATCTTCTCTCTAATTCAATTAACGGAGCAAATTCTAGCAAATCCTGTCCTCAGTTCAACTGAGCGGCTCACTAAGCTGATCAAGCAAGTCCCATCACCCGCTTATACTTTTGCACAGATTGGTCAAACAGCTCGCATTCAGGTTCACTTTTTAAGGTTTTTCGGTGTTCCATCAGCGCTTCAGGGCCGGCTTGAGCTTGCTTAATTTTCCAAACAAGAAACGATGCTTGCTTATCGATCTCGACCTTATTCTTCTCATCAGACGGGAGAAGAGACAAATTAAACGGCATTTGAACGGCCTCAATCAGTGTTAAATAGGGGAAGAATATAACATAGCAAACCTTTTATGGGGAATGCCCAAGCTCATAATTCAGGGTGCAAAAATTGTTTTGGCTCAATAACTGAACAGATACCCTATATCTGTCAGGTATTCTCCAAAGGCGAGTGTTCGTTGAGGCCATAGACAAAGCCGTCCGCTAGCGTGGCTTTGCGTTAAACATAACAAAGGGCGCCTGAGCGCCCTAATACGTAGAAAATCAAATTACCCATTCTCAGCAGCTTTAGACACTTGATCAGTGATGAATCAAACCAAGCTCTTCCGCCTCTTCCATGGTCAAACCGCTTTCTCTTATTTCTCTTAACGCTTCGATTCTTCGACGCGCTTCAGCAGATTTCATTTGTTTGTTTGATGATTTAGGGGTGTCTTCGTCATGAAGATCCCACTTTTCAGCAATCCGAGTCATTTCATTATGGTCAATAGAATTAATGGACATATTCACCTCAAGCAACACCATGTTCGGGACACCTAATCAGTATCAAAGCCATTCCAACTTGTTAAGCAAAATTACTACGGAATGTGAGCTATACAATAGTTCCGATACTAATATTACAACGGTCAAAAATATGCTTTGCGATTGTCAAAAAGGACGATTAGATTTGAAAAATTCCCCTCCAAATAAATGGTGTGACTTAGCTCACTGCTTTGTACGCTAGCACGCATATTTAAAATAGAATGACCATCAGAACGCCCTTTCCCATTAAGTATAGTCTTTAAATTCTGGAAACATGATCAAGTAAGCTAAATCCCTTGATCATGTTTCCGCAAGGGCAAGAAGATCAAGTCATTAGAGTCAATTCCAGTCCTGAGATCCGTTCTAATCGAACCAAGACAGATAACGTAATCAAACAATCGATAGTTCATGTAACGTCGCGGGAAACAATAGCAAAGAGAAGAGAAGAGAAGAGACAAATTTTAGACAAAAAAAAGCGAGTAATCCATACTCGCCAAAGATTTCATTATTCATGAATGAACAATATGAGCCATCTATTAAATCATTGAAATGAAAAACTTCATTTCGTGTACAACTATAGCGATAACTCAGACCTAATTGTCAAAGTAATGTCAAATTGATTAAATACCCACCGCGACTTCATCTAATACCCGAATAACCGATTCATCGATATGACCATCCAGTATCTGCTTACAGATCTTACGTCGCACCGCTAAGCCACCAATGAGCCGTTCAATCGATAGATGTTTAGTATTCGATTGGCTATTAAATAGCTCGATCGTCTTACTCAGAGTTTCGTATGGGATAGGTTCTTCACCGACTCTCAGCCAATCGAGCTTCTCTATGAGCTCCTGACACTCATCTTGAATAGAACTCGCTGAATGCCCTGTCATTGCAGATAACGCCGTTATGCTGCGCTCTAGAGCCTCTGGTGAGGTATATTTTGACAAAGTAATCGTCAGCTCGTCTGCGTTAATTTCCACAAGGTGTTTACGCTGCTTCACTCGGCGTCCTAAACGGCCCTTTGGTGACGATGGTCGTCTTTGAATAGGTTCAAACTCACCATCAATAATTTCAGCAAGCTCAGCCAACTTTTGGGTCGAGACCATTTCATGTCGTAATGGGTTAGGTAAGGTTGGCGCCATATTTCGTTTGCCAGCATTGGTCATACGAGCACGAGCAAAGCGCAAGACCTCGTCGACGTCACATCTAATATCTACCTGGTAATCAACGACTTTTCCTTTATCAACAATGCTGTTCACCGTTAAATGGTAGCCCCATAGATTAACCGTGAAGACCATCTCAGAAATCTCACCTTCAGAAAGCTTCTTCAACTCTCTGATCAATTCCATAGAGAAACGACGCCAATCAATGTTACGAGCCAACTTTTGGTTTAATTCGCTCAGTAGCATGCTGTCGGTAAAACGGCGTGACATACGGCTTCTGAAGAACGAATAGAGTTGGAAAACCAAAGTATGCTGACGCAATATCTCTGGCGGGAACAAGAAAAAGTAATCTTTCGTAAGCAACTCTTCGTAAAAAGAGGGTTCCCAAACTAAAATATATAAATTGGGTTTAATTCTGATCTCGCCGGCTTCGTTTTCTTGCGGAGCTTCTTCAGAGGCGGTAATTGTTCGAGCTAAGAAGCGAAAACGATCACTCTTGAAGCCTTCAGGCATGTTTTCGCTCATCCAACGGCCAGTCAACTCATGCAGTTGAAAGTCTGTAAATTCGATACGATCGATACTTTCTCTGATTGAGTCTCGTGCTGGACCACTGTCTTTTTTGCCACGTAGAGACAGGATATCGGTGATGTATAATGGCGTTTTGTTCGGAACTTGCTTGCCGTTTAGCTGATAGTCTTCCTGATGGTGTTCATGGTACTGCACCGTTAACGTAAACAACGCAAACAACGTCATTAGATCATCAACCGTCATGATATTTTTCGACGATCTTGTTTCGATAACTGCACGACTACCTGAAATAGATACCATTGATTTTTGATAACTTTTCCGAGTTCTAGGAGGAGCAAGAGCCTGATCTATAATACCCGCCCAATTTGTTGGGGATACAACAAATTGCTCAGATTCATCTTTCATTGAAGGAGGAATATTCAAACCATGTTCGGTTAATAAACGTCGATTAACTTGAGTTTGTGCCAACGCTTTGGAACGTTTTTGCTTTTCACTCAATTTACTGGATTCAGTCATAAGGCTCGTTGCCCCTAATACTGAAATCAGCTGGCTTGGATTTACGAAACTGTGCAGCATCGTTTTACCCGCTAAGCCTTGTTCAAACTTTACGCCAGCCTGTTTAAATAAACCGATACTTACCGCTGCTCTAAGGCGTTGCTGTATCGCAGCTCGGGTTAATTGACCTTCAGTAGCTTCAATCAACTCGGTTGTTGATACATAGCCATCTTTGCTTGAGAAACCTCTTAGTGAAATGAGGTTGAGCAATTCCACAATACTTTTTGTGACACCTTTAAAGTGTTGATATTGCTCAATCCAATCTACGGTTTGTTCACTGACCAAAAATAAGTGCCCATCTTTATGGCTTCGAGGGGCTTTAATTAAGATCTTTTCTTCTGAAGTCATTCTTAAGTCCGTGTTCCATTAACCGTAATTTCACTATAGTTCCAAAAGAATAAAGAAATTTTGATTAAAATGAAAGAAGAAATTTATGATTCTTTTAAGCTGATCTTATTGATTAAACTGATCTATATTGATTAACTGATCATATGATCTAGCAAAGAAATTAATTGTAAGTAACTGTTATTAAACAACTAAAAAAAATACGATTGGGAAGCATGATCATAAGATCTCAGAAACGATGATCAACATAAGCTTGAAAGCATGATCAAAAATGGCTGAAAAGATGATCATGACAAGATCGAACCTATGATCATTAAGGGATCGAAACGATGATCAAGAAAAGCGCACAGGTTATCCACAGGTGTAGGGTGAAGTGTCGCTTTGAACAAGCAAATAAAAGCGAAAGCATGATCACCAAACTTCATTTTACAACGAGCCGAACTAATTTCACACGATTTTGGATCCAAATACATTGCGATTAAGCGTAAATGCGATCATATGATGACGGCAAAGTTATTGAAAGCATGATCAAAGGCGGAATAGGTCTATTGAACTGCATTTTGATTTACATTTTTGGCAAGAACTCGATTGGAACTATGTCAGCTCGCCTTATTTCACCGTACATTCACCGTAAAAGCATCGACTATTTACATGCTTCCGAAGAATGTAGACTCTTGATCATCGATCCGTAATGGATCGGTTCTATCGACTGAGTAATGCGTTCATTTATTCACCTATATTTCTCTTGATCATTTTTCCGTAAGCAAGAATATTAAGCGAAAGCATGATCAAGGCCGACTACCTTGATCATGCTTTCGTCATGTTGAGGAATAACATGGTTTATTCGAGTTGTTGGCAATGGACGTGATTCTTTAATCGAGTAGACATTGACCGTAGTTTCGCCAGATAAAGTAATCGTTCCGGTGTAAATTCAGGCTGGAGGGACGTATTTTTTTTATATTTTGAGCCTATATCGCTCGTAAAATCCCGTAAGCATGATCATGGTAACTGCATTTAGACGTGTTGGTCTTGGCTAATTTGGGTTGAATACCCAGATAAAAGCCATCACAAAAAGGTTATTACAAACGGTATTTACCTAAATATAGGCCGTCGTAATGCAGAAAAATAGATCTGATCAGGAAAGAAACGAGAAACTTTTTACGTTAGAAATTTGAATCTCTTTATTTGCACTTTTCGACATAAGTGATTTTCTTCCTGTGGTCGGCTTGTTAAGTTTTGTCACTGTGTTGATATCATTATTTGGGTTCTAACAATTTCTTATGACGTTATTAGCCGTGACGTTGTAGAGTCAAATGTTCTTATTCCTAAGGTTACACGGTTAATAAATGAACTTTACACTGTAAATAAGTGACGTCGTAACACTTTAAATCTGAGTAACTAAGGAGACTTAGGTTAAGTGTAAAATATGCAAAATAATGGCGTTAAAAACAGCACATGAAGGTTTGTTAACCATTTAAATGTGATTTAACTCTAAAATGTATGTGCACCTTTTTATTGTTATAAGTCATTAATTCTGTACAATTGAACGCAGGTAATTTTTACGGATAGATAATAATGAAACGAGAAAAGACGATAGAAAGCCTGAATCGACTTGCGGAATTAACACAGCAAGTACAAGCAGACCGTATTGAGATTGTATTAGAAGAGCGAAGTGATGATCATTTTCCGCCGATGTCTAAAGCATTAATGGAAACTCGCTCTGGTTTGACACGTCGAAAATTAGACGAAGCAATCAACAAGCTTGAGGCGGAAGGGCACCAGTTTACTAAGAACAACGCTAATCATTATTCTATTTCACTGCAAGAAGCACATATGTTGATGGATGCGGCGAACGTACCGAAATTTCATGAGCGTAAGCAAAGCAGCAATAACAAGCCTTGGATTGTAAACGTACAAAACCAAAAAGGTGGTACAGGTAAGTCGATGACGGCTGTGCATTTAGCGGCTTGTTTAGCACTAAACTTAGATAAGCGTTACCGCATTTGCTTAATCGATTTAGATCCTCAAGGTTCGTTACGTCTTTTCTTAAATCCTCAAATTAGTATTTCAGAGCACGATAACATCTATTCTGCTGTTGATATCATGTTAGATAATGTGCCAGATGACGTTGAAGTAGACCGCGAATTCTTGAAGAAAAATGTCCTACTTCCGACTCAATACCCAAATCTTAAAACGATTTCGGCATTCCCTGAAGACGCAATGTTTAACGCAGAAGCGTGGCAGAGCCTTTCTCAGAATCAGTCATTGGACATAGTTAAACTGTTAAAAGAGAAACTTATCGACAAAATTGGCGATGAATTTGATGTCATTATGATTGATACCGGCCCTCATGTTGATCCATTGGTTTGGAACGCCATGTACGCGTCAAATGCACTATTAATCCCTTGCGCGGCAAAACGTCTAGATTGGGCATCAACGGTTAACTTCTTCCAACATCTACCAACGGTTTACGAGATGTTCCCGGATGATTGGAAGGGCTTGGAGTTTGTACGTTTGATGCCAACCATGTTCGAAGACGATAACAAGAAGCAGGTTTCTGTTCTTACAGAAATGAACTACTTGCTCGCTGATCAAGTCATGATGGCGACGATTCCACGTAGCCGAGCATTTGAAACCTGTGCGGATACCTATAGTACAGTCTTTGATCTGACGGTTGGTGATTTCGAAGGGGGTAAAAAGACACTTTCTACGGCCCAAGATGCGGTACAGAAAAGTGCATTAGAATTAGAACGCGTGCTTCATAGTCATTGGGCGTCGCTGAATAAGGAGTCTTAACAGATGGCAATTAAAACATCAGATCTAAACGCTAAACTGTTTGGAAAAACGAACAAGCGCCGCGCGACCTCTCCACAAGAAGCGCAGACAGCGGTAAAAGAAAAAGCGAATGTAATTGAACTGGCTGTTGCTGGTGAAGACTTAGTATCGTTTGAATTAGTACGCATTCCAGCAGCAGACGTTGCAACGAAAACGACCGTTTTTGCGGAAAATTCGCGTGAGCAATCCTTTTTAAACCCGCATGCTTTGTCGGATATTTTATCGACTCTAGAAGAAAGAGGGCAACAATACCCCGCTGTCGGACGCAAAAACTCGGATGGAACGATTGAAGTTCTTGATGGTAGCCGTCGTCGTATGTCATGTATTTTGGCGAACAAAGACTTCTTAGTTTATGTTGCTGACGACATTAACTCTAACCATGCTAAGTTTCTTTCCGATGTTGCCAATGCACACAAGCCGTTGTCACTGTATGAGCGTGGCCGAGAAATGCAGGCCAAGCTGAATAGCCATGAAGCGGAAGATCAAAAAGCGCTGGCGCAAATTTTTCAGTGCAGTGAAGCATTGGTGAGTGGTGCATTAAAAGCGGCGGCATTGCCTCGTGAACTTTTGCAGGCTTACCCTAATGTGAGCGATCTAGGACGCCCAACAATCGTAAAGCTGCATAAACAGTTTTATTCATTGAGCGACTCTGAACGCACTATTTTACTTAAGAAATGCCACAGTGCGAACGGATACGTTTGGCAACAGAGTCAGAGCCACGGTGTTGCACGCATTACAAAAGAAGTAACCGAGCAAATTGAAGCCTGGATTGAAGAGTTAAAACCAACGCCTGTTAAAGAAAAGCCCAATAAAGTCGAACTTGTTAAAGGGCTTGCTAACTACACTCGCAAAGGCGATACGTTAGCTATTAATCTAAAAAAGGTCGACGATAAGACGATGGCCGATATCTTGAGCTTCCTTGAAGACAAAATGAAATAGCCCATTTCTAAAAATTGAACCTTTATCTACAAGCCGCATTTTTTGCGGCTTTTTTTATGCCTGTGCTATTATCGCGACATCATGCTGAGATACCGATTTTGGCTTAACTTTAATAAGTAATACGTGAGTTTCCCATGCAACTTGATTATCTGATTGCGTTATCGACACAAGCAAAACAGCGCCACCACCGATTCGGCATTGAATTAATCGGAAGCCAAGAGTGGTCTTTAGAGCTTATTGAGCAGTTTTTGCAGCATGAAGGTAGAACTAATACATACAAGTTAGGTGGTGAAGCGGTGACATGGGCAAAGCCGTTTCCTAAAAATGGTGGGGCTCAGATTCTAGGTCATGACGTCGATTGCGTTGTTTACGATGCCATTGATGGGCTAGATGCCAATAGCTTAACCGCCAGCGCAGGAACAATTGTTGGCGGTGGCGCGTTAATTGTTATAAACCGACATTCTCGTGAAAGCCATTCTGGTCATAGAACTGGGCAGAATGAACCGGGGCAACAATGGCTGGATACGTGTTTCAGCAAAACTAATCAAATAAGTGAAGATGGCTTTCCTTCAAATCCCGTTTCTCAAGACAAGCGACATCTCAAAGACAAAACCGCAGCGCTTGCAACCATTACCCTGACCGAGGGTGAGGCAAAAGAACCAACATCCATCGATTACTCAGACCAGCAAGAATCAATCGCAAGAATCTGCAAAGTCGTAGAGGGCCATCGAAAGCGTCCGTTTGTATTAACCGCTGATCGAGGTCGTGGCAAAAGTGCCTCGCTAGGTTTGGCCGCTGCGTTATTGATGAAAAAAAGAGATATGTCGATTCTCGTTACCGCGCCATCCCCTAAATCAGTCAATACGCTTTTTAAGCATGCGGAGCTAAATCTTGAAGGGGCGGTGCGAACAAAGCATCAACTAACGTATCGAAACTCAAGTATCCAATTTGTCGCCCCTGATGAATTGCTCTCATCACGACCAAGCTGCGATTTATTATTAGTGGACGAAGCGGCCGCCATTCCCGTTCCAATGCTAAAAGAAATCACCGCTCAGTATCATCGCTTGGTTTTTTCGAGCACGGTTCATGGTTACGAAGGCTGTGGTAGAGGTTTTACTATTCGTTTTTTACCTTGGCTTGAAAAAGCACGACCAGGTACTCACACCTTACATATGTCGCACCCGATGCGTTGGGCTAAAAACGATCCTTTAGAGAACTGGCTTTTCGATAGCTTTCTTTTGAATGCTGAATTACCTAAGTTAGCTACCGGCAATTCGAATTGTTTGCCCGAATTTCGTTTGATTACTCAAAAGGAACTGCTCTCGGATACGGAGTTACTTCGAACGTGTTTTTCTTTGCTGGTTAATGCGCACTATCAAACATCGCCTAATGACTTGTTGCACCTTTTGTCTGACGGGAGCGTTGTATTATACGGCGCATTTAAACTTGGAAAATGCGTTGCATGCATTACAACGGTAAAAGAAGGACGGCTAGAAGCTGATGTAATCGATGATGTAGCAATAGGAAAAAGACGACCGAAAGGGCACTTAGTTCCAACGACCATCGTTAATCATCTCGGCTATTCTGAAGTAGGCAAGTTTCACTGTCATCGAGTGATGAGAATTGCGGTGCATCCTTTACTACAAAGACAGGGTATTGGTTCGCAGTTTATTGGTTGGCTAGTGTCTGACGTTGAGTCGGATGACGCTTATGTCGCGACGAGCTTTGGCGCTAATTCTTATCTACTCGATTTTTGGATTCAATGCGGTTTCCAGCCGATTTGGCTTGGAAGTAGTAAAGATCAAGCCAGTGGTTGTTTTTCAGTATTGATGGTTCATATTGCAAGTCAGACTCCGCATCGTTGGGCAATGGAATGTCAGGCGTATTGGTTACAACAATTTGTAGTCTTGCTAGCAAGTACCTATCGTAACTTAGACGCCGGTATCGTGACACGTTTACTTAATTTTGCTACGAGCACGCCACTCACCGACAGAGAGTTAAATCACTTACGTAATTATGTCTCGGGTGGGGCTAGCATGGATTCCATTATCGCTATCGGTCGTAAGTTGCTTTTGAACGCGAATACTCTTCATGACCAAGCGCCTCTCACTGTGGCTTTCTTTCAATTGCAAGATTGGTCTTATCTTTGTTCTCACTTTGGCTTTTCTGGCAGAAAGCAGGCCGAGTTGGAAATTAGAAAGTCACTGAGCGAATTACTCAGTCAATTTACAGTGTAAAGTGACTGAGGATTTACAGTGTAAATTGATTATTGAATTTAGCCATACGCTGCACTTTTGCATTTTTACGATTCAAACTAGTAAAGCCATCTTTATGCATGAGACGAAATTTACACTGTAAATTGAAACTAGCGTTCGTCTCATGCGACATATATTTCTCAAGCTCAGATTATCTTCAACAAAAATTTGAGCTTGCGAGATAAATACTTTTCCTCAGCAGCCACATATCAACCACCCCTGATGTTTACTACCACTGAACAGTGGTAAGTCAATAAATAGCAGTAAACACCTTTCTCAAAAATTCTTGCTTGAGCTCACATTTAGCAATGCTGTATCAGTTTCATATTCTCTAATTTATTGATTAATGGGAAAGCCTGCCTACACTCAAATAAAGCGTCAATATAATAATTAGCTAGGTAATGGTTAGGATCGATACATGCAATGTCAATTAGATGAATCATTAGAAATCAGTAATGTCCTAAATTCAAAGATTGAATATCAACAATGGCTTGATAATCATGAACTGCTCATTATAGACGCCTCGTCGGTATCAAGAATAGATGCGGCAGGCCTTCAAGCGCTCGCCTCCTTATTCTTAACGGCAAAGCAAACTCATACAGAAATCCGGTTGATTAATGTGGCAGACAAATTATCAGACGGTATCGAGTTGCTTGCCCTTACCAATATATTTGAAAGTTAGCAGAACAGTTAGGGGTCATTAATGACGAAGATACTAGCAGTAGACGATTCAATCTCGATCCGTCAGATGGTAAGCCATACATTGATGGACGCAGGTTACGAAGTAGAAACTGCAAACGACGGCAGCGACGCTTTGAAGAAATCACAGATGAAAAAATTTGATGTCGTTATCTCAGACGTCAATATGCCAATTATGGGTGGCTTTGATTTAGTCCGAGCCATTCGTTCCAACCCTCAATATAAGTTCATTCCCATTTTAATGCTTACTACCGAAACCAGCATTGAGAAAAAACAAGAAGGTAAATCCGCTGGAGCGACGGGTTGGCTGGTAAAACCTTTCAACCCAGACACCTTGCTCAAAACAATTAAGCGAGTGATTTAAATTTTCGCGAAGAAACAGAATGACATTATAAGAATAAAAAGGACCTCGTCATGGCTTTGGACATGGACCAACTACGAAAAATGTTTTACGAAGAGTGCCGCGAAAACCTCGAGGTACTTGAAACCATTTTATTGGGGCTAGACCCAAATGATGTTGAACAGGAAACCATAAATACGATTTTTCGCGCTGCTCATTCCATTAAAGGTGGGGCGGCGACGTTTAACTTGTTCGACATCAGCGAATTCACTCATTCTGTTGAAGCGTATTTAGATGAAGTACGAAATCACAATATGGAGTTAAGTGCCCATAGTGTCGATGTACTGCTTAAATCTGGAGACTGTATTACCGAGATGCTTGAAGGCCATGAAAATGGCCAGCCGGTTGAAAGTGAGCTCAAGCAAAGCGTCACCGATTCCCTTGGCTGCCTTCTCAACGGCGAAAACAAAAGTGCATCTAAGCCATCGCTAGCGACTCAAGCATCGTTAACTACGCCTAGCGAACAACAAACCAATCCCAATGAAAGTCATGATCCCAACAATGAATCCGCAAACTCCAATTGGCTAGTTGAGTTTGCTCCTCATCGTGATTTATTTTTCAGTGGTAATGATCCGCTAAGAATCATTGCGGAAATTAGAGAGTTGGATCAGCAAGCGAGCATTGTTTGCAAAAGTGCCAAATTACCCGATCTGGCCGAGCTTGAAGCGGAACTGTGTTATTTAAGCTGGAGCATGGAGATTTCTGGCGATGTAGAACAAGAAGCATTGATAGAAGTGTTTGAATGGGTTGAAGACCAATGTGAGTTGAGTATTACCAAAGCCGAAATTACGGAGTCAGAACCTTTACCTGCTAATTCATCATCGCAAGCGTCAAATCCTTCAAGCGCTCAGAGCAATACCTCAGAGCCCAGAGACTCGGAATCAAACAACACGGAACTAAGTCACTCTCAGGGAGAAAATACTCAACTCAATAGCACCGCAGAACCAGAAAACAAATCAAATAAGAAAGTGCCTGCGAAAACCAATAAAGCAGAAGGTGCGGTAAGTTCTATTCGAGTAGATATAGACAAAGTCGATAGCCTAATTAACTTGGTCGGCGAGTTGGTGATCACCCAGTCTATGCTTACCGAAATCGGTAATGACTTTACGGAAGATAAGTTAGAAAAGCTCAAGACAGGGTTAGATCAGCTGCTTCAAAACAGTAAAGACTTACAAGAAAACGTGCTCAACATTCGAATGCTCCCGATGAGTTTTGCGTTTAGTCGTTTTCCTCGGCTCGTTCGCGATCTCACGGGAAGGCTGGGCAAGTTAGTGGATTTGCAAATTAAGGGCGAAAGCACAGAGCTGGATAAAACCGTGCTAGAACGTATCGTGGATCCCCTAGTGCACTTAGTACGTAACGGCATTGATCATGGGATAGAGATGCCGGATGTCCGCAGTGCTCAAGGCAAGCCCGATATGGGGGTCATTGAGCTGAATGCGTTTCATCAAGGTGGGTCAATCATCATTGAAGTGAAAGACGACGGCGGTGGTATTGATTGCGACAGACTATGGCAAAAAGCCTTGGATAAAGGTGTGTTACCCAGCGATTCCAAGCGTGAAGAAATGAGCGACCAACAAGTCGTTAATCTAATATTTGCCCCTGGTTTTTCTACCGCGGATGAAGTCTCAGATATTTCTGGGCGTGGCGTCGGCATGGACGTAGTAAAACGTAACATTGAAGAGCTGGGTGGCAACATTGAAGTGGAATCTAAATTGGGATCGGGCAGTTCATTTACCATCAGCTTGCCGCTCACTCTCGCTATTCTCGATGGCCAGCTCGTTAAAGTTTCTGGGCAAGTTTATATCATTCCGCTATTGACGATTGTTGAGTCTATTCAAATTGAATCAGATTGCATCAAGCATGCCTCTGGTGGCGTTGAACTCTACCGGCTGAGAGATGAAAACATCCCATTGCTGCGGTTGCATGAAGAGTTCGAAATGGGAGAAAGCGGTGATCTTGAAGGACACATTATGTGTTTGGTGGAAGGCGCAGGGAATAGAGTGGGCCTCTTAATCGACGATTTACTGGATCAGCAGCAAGTGGTAATCAAAAGCCTGGAGTCAAATTATAGCAAAGTACCGGGTATTTCAGGTGCCACAATATTGGGTGACGGATCCGTCTCCTTGATCCTAGATATTCAAGGATTGATCACCTCCTTTTTACGAAGACACGTTGATAGCAACGGTGGTCTCGCTGCATAAGGAGCTGCGAAATGGAATTGACAATGAATCAAGATAACCACAGCTTTATCGATAATGAGATCAGTGAAAACGCAGACTTCTTAAGTTTCAGTTTGGCCAATGAGCTTTATGGGGTCTATATCCACGATGTTGAAGAAATTCGAGTGTGGGAAACACCCACTCCTATCCCTAGAGCACCACAGTTTGTTAAAGGGGTAATTAACCTCAGAGGCATGATTGTTCCGGTGATTGATCTGCGTTCGCGCTTTAACGTTGGGGAGTGCACTTACCTTGCCACTACGGTAGTGCTGGTATTAAGGATTGTCATTAATGACAACGAACGGCTGATGGGGCTTGTTGTTGATGCGGTAGCCGATGTGGTGAGCCAAGGGGATAACGAGCTTACCGTTCCTCTTGGGGAATCCCAAGTAACCCCATTCATTCTTGGTTTACTCAATGTTGAAGAACAAGTGATGTCTCTTCTCGACACAGAAGCATTGTTGGATATGGACACGATTTTAAAGGCTAGGTGAGTCATGGCAGCGCAAGAGTATTTAAGTTTTATATTGGACAGCGAAGAATACGCAGTACCGATATTAGATGTCAGAGAGGTGAGAGGGTGGAGCAATATTCGTACTGTTCCTAATTCTCCGGATTTTCTACATGGTGTGTTAGAGATCCGCGGCGAATACGTGGCCATTGTTGATCTAAGAAAACGGTTCGGACTCGAGCCCGCCGTTATTAACGCAACAACGGTGGTGATAGTGCTTAATGATGGTCATGCACAGCCACTAGGAATCATTGTCGACGCGGTTTCTGAAGTGTATGCCCTTAATGAAGAGGACATAAAACCCGCACCGAAAATGTCACTAACATTCAAAGAAGCATTCATTGTTGGCATTGCTTCTGCAAACCAGACACATGTCATTCTAATAAACTTAGAGGCTCTATTCGACGTTACTGAGCTTAACCAACTAACAGAAGAAAAAGCGCTCATTTAAGAGGTGAATCCATGGCTTTTTGGAATAGAAAACAAGAACCTGTCGCAGAACAATTTGCTACCAAAGCATTAGACAGTCTAATGGAGCAACAGGCTCAGAGTTCAAAAAAAACGATCGGCTACGATCAACTCATGTCGGCTTTAGACGTTGCTCAAACCGCTTTAATGATGATCGATCGCGATTTCAAGATTACCTACTTGAATAAACGATCTTTGGCGCTTCTAGTACAACACGAAGCGTTGTTTCAATCTGTGTGGCCAGGGTTTAAAGCGACAGAAGAATATTTGATGGGTTACTGCATTGATGGCTTCCATGCTAATCCGCAGCATCAGCGCCAAATGATGGCCAACCCGAATAACATGCCACATACCGCTACAATCGATATCAAAGACGTGCAAATCGAGCTGAATGTCGGGGCGATTATTGATACAGAGGGTAATTACGTTGGTAACACACTGGAATGGTCCGATGTAACCGAATTGCGCAAACAGCAGTTAGAAGTATCGCAATTGCGTTCTGCGGTCGACCAAGCGCAAACGGCCATGGTAACGATTGATCGCGATTTCATCATCACTTACTACAACAGAGAAACATTAGCGCTGTTTAAAAAGCACGAAGAGAAATTCCGCACCGTATGGCCAGGCTTTACCGCATCTGAAGAATGGTTGATGGGGCGCTGCATTGATGATTTTCATGCAAGACCAGAACATCAAAGACAAATGTTGAGTGATCCGAGCAATCTGCCTTATCGCACTGATATTTCCGTTTCCGACATCAAGATCGAATTGAATGTGGCTGCTGTAATGGATGCCCAAGGAAACTACGTTGGCAACTCTCTAGAGTGGCGAGATGTGACAGATGCTCGTGCAAATGAAGAAGAAGTTGGACGTTTGGCTTCAGCAGTCGCAGGCATGACCACCAATTTGATGATGGCCGATCAAGACGGGATCATCCGTTACCTTAACCCTGCGGTCTCTAAATTAATGAAGGATAGGGAAAGAGAACTAAAAGAGGCATTGCCTGGTTTTAATGCCGACAAACTGGTTGGTCAAAACATCGATGTTTTCCATAAAAATCCAGCGCACCAGCGTGGGATCATTAACAACCCTGATAACTTGCCTTTCTCCTCCAATGTAAAAGTGGGGACGTTAGAGTTCAACCTAACGTGTATTGCGATGTTAGACAGCAATGGCAACTACATGGGGCCGGCATTACAGTGGCAAGATATTACAGAGCAGCAAGATGGGCAGCGCCAAGTCGAGGCTCTTATCCAAAAAGCGATTGATGGCGATCTCGGTCAGCGAATAGATACATCAAAATACAGTGGCTTTATGTCCGAGTTAGGCGATGGCATTAACAGCTTGTTAGAAGCCATTGTAGAGCCTGTGAGTGAATGTATAGAGGTCATGAGCCGAGTTGCTGACGGTAATCTGAATACTGATATGAACGGTGAAAATAGTGGTGAGTTCGGAAGACTTGCCGATGCGGTTAACACGTCCATTCTGAACATTCGAAACATGGTAGAAAAAATCACAACCTCTTCAGCACGAGTCGCAACCGCTTCAACCGAAATTGCGGAAGGCAATAATGATTTGAGCCAGCGAGTCGAGGCTCAGGCGTCCAATTTGGAAGAAACCGCCGCCAGCATGGAACAGATGACCTCAACCGTTAAGCAAAATGCCGAAAATGCAAAAGGCGCAAATGCCCTATCTGACGACGCAGCAGCTAAAGCGGGTAAAGGTGGTGCGGTTGTCGGCCAAGCAGTATCAGCGATGGCAGAAATCAACAACGCAAGTAAGAAAATTGCCGACATCATTGGCGTAATTGATGAAATTGCATTCCAAACCAATTTGTTGGCCTTGAACGCTGCAGTTGAAGCGGCGAGAGCGGGTGAACAAGGTCGAGGATTTGCCGTCGTTGCAGGAGAAGTTAGAAACCTAGCTCAACGAAGTGCCGCAGCTGCCAAAGAGATCAAAGGCCTGATTAATGACAGTGTCGAAAAAGTGGATGAAGGTTCGCGTTTGGTTGACGAATCCGGTGATACACTCAATGAAATCGTCGACGCTGTGGCGAAAGTCTCTGAGTTGATTACGCAAATTGCGCAGTCTAGCCAAGAGCAGGCGACAGGGATCGACGAAATCAGCCGTGCTATCGCAACCATGGATGAAATGACCCAACAGAATGCCTCTTTGGTCGAAGAAACGTCAGCGGCGAGCCAATCATTGAAAGATGAAGGTAAAGACTTACTGAGCCTAATGAACTTCTTTAGTAGCGACCAAAAAATTGCCACGCTAAATCAGCCGCCTGCCTCGAATAAAGGCACACAACAATCAACAGTTAACGTAAGCAGTATTCGTAAAAAGCCTTCGACTAAGGCCGTGAATTCAGGCATTCAGTTGAGCGAGGATGGCGACGAATGGGAAGAATTCTAGACCAAGCGTCTAATACGGTTGATCCACTGGAAGGCCGGGAATTTGAATTAACCAATGATGACTTCAAATTTATCCAGTGGTTTATTCACAAAAACGTGGGTATTTTTCTTTCCGATAAGAAAAAAGCTATGGTGTATGGTCGCATTAGTCGTTTATTGCGTGAACATGACCTGCAACGCTTTAGCCAGTACCGAGAGATTATTGAAGCTGACGACAACGAAAAAATCAACTTCATCAATAATATAACGACCAATAAAACGCATTTTTTCAGAGAAATGCACCATTTTGATTACGTGACTCGCGTGTTGGTTCCACGTTGGCAAAATAAGAGCGGAAAGAAAGTACGAATTTGGTCGGCTGGTTGCTCTACCGGCGAAGAGCCTTACAGCTATATGTCGTTACTGGCCACGTTGGGATTACTGGATAATGGCATGGATATTCGCCTACTCGCTTCTGATCTCGACACCAAAGTATTGGCTCATGCCAGAAAAGGGGTGTACCCAGAAAAGAGTTTAGAAAGCATCCCTGAACAGTTTTTAAAGTCATCTTTTGTGAAAGGGAAAGGCGTTCAAAGCGGCAATATTAAAGTGAAAGAAAAGCTGCAACAGCACATTACATTTAACCAACTAAATTTATTGGCAGAATGGCCGATCAAACAAAAATTTGATCTAATTTCGTGTCGAAATGTGATGATTTATTTTGATAAGCCGACACAAGAAACTCTGATCCGCCGATTTTATGAGCATCTAACCGATGATGGCGTTCTGTTTATTGGGCATTCTGAAAGTGTTGGGAATTGTACGGATATCTTTCGACATATTGGCCACACCATTTATTTTAAGCAATGAGGCTGCCATGAAGGAACTCACCAGCCGGATGCAAACTCATTCGACTCAATTTAATCGGTTTTACCACCAGCACAAAAAGATACATATGGTGAAGGTAATGCCGGGAGGCGTGTATACCTCAAATGAGGAAGAGATCATCTGCACAGGACTTGGATCTTGCATTGCCGCGTGTATGTGGGATCCCGTGGCAGAAGTCGGGGGAATGAACCATTTCTTGTTACCTTTCAATAATAGAATAGAACAAGATCATTGGCATCCAACAGAGATCATTTCTACGGCGTCGCGCTATGGCAACAACGCAATGGAGATGCTAATAAATCAACTACTTACAGCAGGAGCTGAGCGCTCACGAATCAAACTAAAACTGTTTGGTGGTGCGCAAATGTTAGGTAAGTACGCCATGATTGGCGAAAAGAACATCGAATTTGCGCTTAGTTACGCTAATGCAGAGCACTTTGATATCGTTTCCAAAGATCTTGGAGGCTTAGAACCAAGGAAAATCATGTTCGACCCACTTAATGGCCGAGCATGGGTCAAGAGAATTCGATTCGCTGAAGTCGAGCGCGTGAAACAAAGCGAAGCGGAATATGCTCATCAATTGGATGAAGAGAGTCATCGCAATCACGACGATGACGTGGAGTTGTTCTAATGAATAAGCCAACAAAAGTAATGATCGTTGATGATTCCCCCGTATTTAGAGCGCTATTAAACGAGATCATCAGCTCGGATCCTGATCTGGAAGTTGTCGCAATGGCAGAGGATCCGTACGAAGCGAGAACAATGATCAAACAATGTAATCCTGATGTTCTGACGTTAGACATTGAGATGCCGAAAATGAATGGTGTGCAATTTTTAAAAAACCTGATGCGTTTACGGCCAATGCCAGTGGTGATGATTTCCACCCTAACTCAGCATGGTGCAGAAGCGACGCTTCAAGCGTTGGAACTTGGTGCCGTAGATTACTTTCCAAAGCCAAGCGTTGATAACCCCGCGCAGATGGTGAAATACAAACAACTGGTCAATGAAAAGGTAAAAATCGCCGCACAAGCAAATGTAGGCAGTCAGCAGACTAAGGCCGAGCCGATATTAGTAGAGAAGTCTATAAAAGGTCTTGGGACTGGGTGCGAATTGATAGCGATTGGCGCATCCACAGGCGGTACGGAAGCTATTCGTCATGTACTGAGTGCGTTGCCAGATAAGCTTCCCCCTATTGTGATCACTCAACATATCAGTGAACTTTTTACCGCATCCTTTGCTCAGCGATTAAACCGTACCAGTGAGGTTAAGGTGAGTGAATTGCAACAGGAATCCACGCCGTTGATTCATGGTTGTGCGTATGTTGCTCCCGGTAACCAGCATATGGTTATCGTGAAACGCAAGGGTCACTATTACGCAGAGTTAGACGATAGAGCGGCGGTGAACAGACATAAGCCGTCGGTTGATGTGATGTTTGATGCGATATCCGAAACGGTCAAACAAAAGTGTATCGGGGTTATTTTGACTGGAATGGGTCAAGATGGCGCGAAAGGCATGCTTAAAATGAAGCAAGCCGGGGCGTTTACTATCGCCCAAGATGAGCACACATCGGTCGTTTGGGGCATGCCTCGAGTTGCGGTAGAAATCGGTGCGGCCACTCAAATAGCACCACTTGATAAAATTCCAAAAATGATCTGTGATGCTTTAAAAAATACCAATAACTAAGCCACCGATTAAGGTGATAAAAATGAACAACAACCATCAGTTAGCTAGAAAAAAAATCATAACCATAGCAGTACAAATCGGGGTGTTGGCGGCTGCCGTGTTTTTGTCTATCTCTGGGCAAGCCATCGCGCTTATGTGCGTGCTTATTGCTTTGCATTGGAGCCTAAACCGACAAAGCGGGCAGAATAACGCGAATAGACTGCCTTCTTCGGTGAAGCAAAGTGATGAGCGAGAAGGCACTCAAGTGGTCAATGAATTACTGCGATACGAAGTCACACATATTAGTGACGCCCTAACAAAGCAATACCAAGTCACCAACGAGTCGGTCGTGACGTTAAACGATAGTTTTTTTGGTCTGCAAGAGTTGTCTAAAACTCAAAACCAAGTCTCAGAGCAACTGGTCAGTAATTTCCTTGCTAATGAAAACAGCGAATATAGCTTGACCACGGTATTGCCTAAAACAGAAAAAATAATCAGCCAGTACATCGACATATTGATCAGCGTGTCAGAACGCAGTATTTCTGCGGTTCATAGCATCCATGACATGTCGAGTAAGCTGGACAAGGTGTTTGGCTTACTCGATCAAGTCAGGGGCCTGTCAGAACAAACTAACCTACTGGCTTTAAATGCTGCAATAGAAGCTGCCAGAGCGGGCGAATCGGGCCGAGGGTTTGCTGTGGTGGCCTCGGAGGTTCGCAATTTGTCGGTGCGTTCAGAAGAGTTGAATAACTTAATTCAAGCAGAAATAAATATCGCGCAAAGTACGATAAAAGAGGCAGATAAGACCGTAGGAGAAATTGCCTCGATAGACATGACGATTGCCATTGAGTCAAAAGATCAAGTTGAAGATATGCTGCAAGGTGTACAAAAAACGAATACCGAGGTTCGTACAGAGGTCGATAGGCTACGGGATATTGGAGGTCAATTAGCGCAACAGGTCGGGAATGGCATTCGTGCTTTGCAATTTGCCGATATCGTATCGCAGCAAGGAGAGCAGGCGATGAAAAGCGTGACTTTGCTTGATGAGTTAACAGAACAAATAGAGAGTTACCAACAAGGCCAAGTATCGATGTCAGAATTCATTGGCACGGTTTCAGAGTTTAAAACAAGGGCGAAGAGTCGCGGTGAAGCGGCTGCACAGCAATCAACCATTGATGAAGGCGCAGTTGAGCTTTTTTAGAGAGGTTTTATGTCAGTAACAAGTGAAGTAGATAACAGTCAACGACGTGTAACAATATCCATTGAAGGCGCGTTTGGATTCAATTTGGTGCATGAATTTCGTCAAAGTTATGCCGAACAACAAAACTATAAGTTTGTGGTCGATTTTCGTAAAGTCGATTACATCGACAGTGCGGGATTAGGTATGCTATTGAATATGCACAAGTATCTTAGGCAGTCCGACGGTGAAATCATCATTGCTAACAGCATGCCTCAGGTCAAAAAAATATTATTGATCTCTCGGTTTGATAAAAAGTTTTGTATTGAGTAACCCTCGTCGGTAAGGAGAGTATGGATGCGCGTAGTTATCGTTGATGACCAGAAAACAAATCGAGAAATGTTCCGCTATATGCTGCTGAGCATTGCCAGTGAGATAGAGGTATTTGAAAGCGGAGAGGGGGTGGTTGAATCACTCAAACAAGCTGAACAACTGCCGGATCTTATTTTGATGGATGTCATGATGCCGATTAAAGATGGCTTCACGACGGCCAAAGAGATCAGAGCTGAATTTAAGCACGTGCACATCCCGATTATTTTTCTCACCGTGTTGGATGATAGGGACTCTTTTGGTCGATGCCTGTTTTATGGCGACGACTTCATCTTAAAGCCGGTAGGACGAAGTACATTGCTGGCTAAAGTTCAGGCTCACTACCGGATTGCAAAAATGCACAACGAAGTGAGTCAGCAACGAGATGAGCTCAGTCATTTCCATGAGCAAGTGAAGTATGACTACGCCATGTCGGAGTCGATATTCACCAACTTAATCGAGGAAATGACGCGAGAACTGCCTAGTATCGATTATATATCGACGCCTTCTACCGTTTTTAATGGCGATCTCATTGTGGTTGCAGATAGGCCGCAAGGAGGGGCGTATGTGATGATAGCGGATGCCACAGGGCATGGGCTGCCTGCTGCCATTTCTACCATCCCAGCATCGAGAGCTTTTTTCTCCATGGCAGAAAAAGGGCTCGCGCTGGGCGAAATCGTTACCGAGATCAACAGTTCACTGGCAAGGTTTTTACCGTTAGGCATGATGGTTGCCGCGAGCGTATTTGAAATATCCTCCAATGGACAGGATGTGATGTGGTGGGGAGGCGGTCTCCCTGATGGTTATATTCTTGATCAAGAAGGAAAAATAATCAGGAACCTCACATCAGAACACATGCCTTTAGGGGTACTTGCTAATGATGAGTTTGAAGTAAATTTACTTAGGTTAAGGCTTGAGCCTGGCCAACAAATTGTTTGTTATACCGATGGCGTAACAGAGGCGGCTAACTCTGAAGGGGAGCAATTTGGCGAAGAACGGTTACGAACCGTTCTTGAAGGCGGTCAGTCGGTTATTCCGACCCTAAACGCCGCTGTGAACGACTTTGCGGTACGAAAAAAATCGGATGATCTATCTATCTTGGCAATGACCTTTCCAGTCTTGCATTCAAGCGTGAAAGAGCATGACTATGAAAAGCCTTTTGTCGGCAGCGTCCCTTTGAGTTCCACGCTGCGTTTTTCAAAGCAGACTCTCAATGATGTAACTTTAATGGCCGAAGTGCGAAGTTATTTGTCGGGTATGATAAGTGGTGGGCAAGATCTTGATCTGATTTGCTCGGTCCTTTCTGAATTATTAGCCAATGCATTAGAACACGGGCTACTGGGATTAGAGTCGAGTATTAAATCCGATGAAGAAGGCTTCTTTAAGTATTACCAACTAAGGGAAGAGGGCCTTAAAAGGCTCGATGAAAATGCGTATCTAATTCTGATTTTTGATTATTACCCGACAGAACGAAAATTGCATATGACCATTGAACATAATGGCAATGGCTTTGATCATCACGCGTTGCATCAGCAGGCAAATGATGAGGTTCATGGTCGTGGAATTATTTTGGTTTCAGAGCTCTGTGAAACCTTTGAATACTCGAACAATGGGACGAAAGTCGAAGCGATGTATCGCCTTACTCATTAAATTTATCCATTTAACATGAGATATTCGTGAGCCAAATGTGTAACGCTTGAAAAGTTCAGAATGAGGTATCTTAGGTTTGCTAAAGAATAAATAGGGTTTAAATCGCAGCGGTATGTTTTAAAACGTTTTTAGGTGAGCTTTTAAGTAAATTAAAATTTATGACCATTTATCCGATAAGGGGATTAGTGACGCCCGCCTGAATTTGAAGATAAAAATCCCTTTTTTCAGAGCAAATTCGATACACTCATTCCATAAATTTAGCTTTATTTGTGGATCGAGAACGAGACTATGTGGAAAGAGTTCATCAAAATGTCTGATGATGACCAATTTGTCATAGCGCTGATGCCAAACAACCAAATGGTGGAAACCACTTTCAGTGAGGTTGGAATTGAGCGAGCGCTAGACGACATTGGTGCGTCGGCACTATTTGTGGACGAAAAAGCCATTCAGTCTTTTGTTGCGGCGGCAAAGGGAAGTAAAAAAGAAGCTTTTCAGGGTATTAAAGTCGCCTATCGAAAGAATGCGGTCGTAGAGATCTCTTTAGAAGATAATGACATGCTTGCAAAAATGACGGTTCATGGCGCTTGCGGTGGTCGCGGCCTGCGTGGATCCGAAATTGTTGAAGCGTTAACCAAAGGCCATGTTAAAAAAGGCATTAATAAACTTGCGCTAAAAAAAGTGTTGGCGATGAGCAAACGTGTGCCTGCCAATGAATCTTTTGTTCAAGCTGTCGCGGTTGGTCAAAACCCTAAAGACGGTAAAGATGCTCAATTTATTCCGCTCGTTCCTGACGTTAGTTCTCGAATTCTGAAGCCTCAAGAAGTCAACAATATTACTCATAAAGTGGACATGCGGAATTTGGGAGAAACCATTACCGTTGCCGAGCATGAAGAACTGATGAGACGAGTGCCTGCAACAAAAGGTACCGCAGGCTACACAGTGACAGGAAAATCTATTCCACCGAAGCCAGGTACCGATAAACTGATCAAAGAAGGCAAAGGCACCAAAATATCGAAGCAAGACCCTAACTTATTACTGGCTTCTGTGTCTGGTATGCCAATCATTAAAGACAATTCGGTAGAAGTCGATAACGCCCTTTGTTTGAAGAAAGTGGACGTCTCTACAGGGCACATTAAATTTAAAGGTTGTGTTGTTATTACGGGTGATATCGAGCCCGGCATGAAAGTGCTAGCAACCGGCTCTATCATGGTTGGTGGTTTTATCGAATCCGCTGATGTTCAAGCCCATGGCGACATTACCGCTGCAAAAGGCATCATCGGCCGGCCAATTCATGAAGGCGAAGAGGTGGCGACCTAACCGTTACTGATGCCACAGGAAAGCAAGGTACGTTAAGTGGTGGTCATGCTCAGGTTGGAGGCAAAATTTTGTGCGTCAACTTGGGGGTTGAAGGGGGAGCTTCGACACTGGTAGAGCCTTGTGCACGATACAACAAATACAAAATCGGCATTGAAAAATTAAAAGAAAGTTATAAGCAAGCACAAGAAGCAACAATGAAAGTCGTTCGGGCTGAAATGGAGCTGGCGAAAACGCCTAAACGAGAACGTACACAGGAAATGGCCGACAACGTCGCGAGCTTAAAGTTAGAAAATTCGCAGCGATTAACACGAACGAAGAAAAAGCTGGATTTAGTCGAGCTAGAATTTTCTCAAATGCTAGAAGTGAACAACGTCATCGTAAGCAACAAGGTGTTTTCTAAAGTGACCGTTCAGTTTGGTGAAGACTCCATCGTCACGCGTCGACAGCATGGCCCCTCTGAATTTACCTATAATCACTATGAAATAGAAATGAATCCATTGATGGACCAGTCTGCTACAGCTGCAAGTTAGTTTGCCGATAGATTCGACTCTTTATAAAAGTAAAAAAACGAGCAAAAAGGCGTGGTGCTTATCTCTAGCAACCTCACGCCGTGTGGTACCCAACTCAATTTGACCATTTAAAACTCTGACTTAAATCCCCCCCCCCAAAAAAAAAGCCAAGCGTGACAGCCTGCTTAATTTGCTTGCTATGGCGCAGACTCTTTAGGGCTGACTCCATATTCGTTAGAACCGGGCTTACTATCCAGTAAAGCAAAGACCAAAATAGCCAAAACACCAATTATCGGGATGAGTAATAGAAAGGCCCAGTAGCCACTATGGCTAGTATCGTGAATTCGGCGAACCGTTAGCGAAAGCGAAGGTAAAAAAATAAATATGCCATACACTCCCCCAAGAAGACCACCGCCTATGCCCGGGTTAAAAGTACCCATTTGGTTGTCTAAGAAAGCCAGAGCTAAACTGATAATGAAACTGATTAAATAGAAATACCAAAACTCTTTTCGTCTAGCACGGCCCTTGAAAACTGCGTACTTCTTTATCGCACTGATGAAATATTCCATTTATCTCTCCTTGATGTTGAAAAATTGACTATGTGCCTAGTTCTGTTTATTTTTCTGATGCCAGTGACTGTATTGCTTCTTGCACTGACGTGAATTGAATTTTAGTCAGGCACATTTCGGCTTTCGAGAACTCATGCTCTTGAATCAGTTGGGTGATGGCCTTCAAAGGCAGAGCAAAATCCTTCGGTTCGAACGTATAACTTTCGTTCGTTTGGCCGATTATGTAACTTTGCCCACCGCTATCGATCAAACGGTCTGCACTGCTCCAAATTAACGCCTCTAACTCACTCACTAACATGGACTCGGAGCTTAAAAACATCAGTTCTGAATCACCGTCTAATTTGAAAATACATGGCCATTGAATCATCGTTTTTTCCTGTAAACATAACGTCTGCGATAAGATGTGCCCAACTGAACTAAAAAAGCACACTGAGTTCCATAACAAAACTGCTGAGTGTAACGTATCACTTTGATTGGCTTGTTAGAGTGATTTCTCATAGAACAACACAGTTCGATTGTCTTGAATTTCAGTATTGAACACTTTAAAGCCAAATTTTTCATAAATATGTATTGCTCTACAATTATCATCGTAAATATCTAACCAGATATGCTCAGCATCCAGACACAATACTTTTCCAGTTTTACTAGCGCATTCTGACCTATTCCAAGGCTACTTTTACCGATTAAAATTCGCTATTGACGGCATAGCCGTTTGTTGGATGTTTGGTTACACCTTATCCGCAAAGTAGGTCATGATTTCTTCGGTAGTCATTTCCTTAGTCTCATTCGCAAAGCAGTAATAGCTTGGGCGCATGTCACTAAAATACTGCATGTCCATTTCCAATCCTTCTAAATCTGGAAACAAACCAACGGGCATATTGTACTCGCCTGTTTCTTTGAATTTATAGAACAAGTGGGTACCACACTCAGAACAGAAACCTCGAGAAGCCCAAGAGGAAGACTTGTACATTTTTACGCTATCAATCCCTTCCATTTTTACTTGAGTACCACATTTCACCGCGAAAAATGGAGCACCTCCCCAAGTTCGACATGACTGACAATGGCAAACCGTAAACTTAGGATTAATGTTTTCAGCCTTGATTTTTACCGCACCACAAAGACAACTAGCCTTAGAATATGACATTGAAACAGCTCCCAAATTGATGAAACATATAACGCAAAGCTCTTGCGGATGCCCTCACGATGCGCGATATTCAGATTCTACAGCAACCCTTACAAAACCAATGCCCCTCGATTCACAAATAACGGCTTAATTCTCTGATACTTGCCACAAAGAGCGTGCTTGATGGCTCTGATGTTCGTGAGCAACTTCGTTATATGACGCTAAGAGCATCCGTTGCTTGCTGAAATCGTGATGCAGTGGAATGGCCTCATTGCAGTCCAAGCCAAGTGGCATTTTGACTTCCAAGCGAACAGTATTAAACATCGCCGTGTCCTATCAGTTCCTCGTCTCGGAAGAGAAGATCGAAATCATCGGCAATACAAAATTAACGAATCTCAAGACCAATGGGGTATGTTCGAATATGAAAGGCTGACACACAATTCAGGGCTGGGGGAGTTATGAGGTTAGCCGTCACTCTTAAGCAATTTGTTAGCCGTCAGATCCATTGCTTACTGATTACTGATTAAGAAGTTACGTAAATCTCTTTCAGCCCGCATAATGAAAAGAATATGTACGCATTTACCATCAAATTTGTAGAAAATACGGCAAGGACTGACCACAACCTCACGGTAACTTAAGTGTTCCAACTCAGGTGGAATGCGCCCTGATTCGGGAAAGGATTCCTCGGGATTTAACGCTGGCTGCGCAACGCTTAATCCTGATCTGTTATGTTTATACATCCAGTTATACGGCTGATAAATTGACTACATCTTGAGCGCCAACTCGCAATTCTCTTCTTTCAACCTACAATCACAAATTTGAACACGTATCATCGATAACAGCTTTTATTAAGGGGAATAAAATGGCAGTTAAAAAGTGCAGAATATGAAACTTTTGAGTGCTCTCTACGGTTCAACAGCAATATATCAAATTTTCTTTAAAAATACTTTTGCAACAACCACATACAATATATCAACTGCAGACTGGGAAACTTTCACTCGCGGGGCGACTTCCATTCCAGCTATTACAAGGAAAATAATAAAGAACGAAGCCTTGAGGCATTACACGAATAAAACTGGTAAAGAGCTTAAATTTTGGGTGTGTGTGTATGAAAGCTTGTAAACTCATCCTATTGATAGCGCTGTTATTGTTCCCTTTTTCGAGCGTTTTTGCTTTAGACTGTGAAACTGAAAAAAAGTTTTCCATAACCAAAGATCATTGGTTACATAAAGTAGAACCAGAGCTCCAATTCTACTCTATCTTTTATTTATCTTCGAAAATCGTAAATGATTGTTTAAATGAAATACCTTCTCAAGATATAAGTGCACTTAGAATAAAGCTTATTGAAACTGTTGGCTCTGATATGGTAGTTCAAATAGAAACGGAATATGATTACTTATTCGACACAAAAGATGCTTTTCGTGAATTAGAGCTTAATATTATGGATGAAGCATTTTTAGATAAGCTTAGATCGCACGAATTCTCGAGTAATTATGAGGCTCCGAAAATATAACGGCTTAATTCTCTGATACTTGCCACAAAGAGCGTGCTTGATGGCTCTGATGTTCGTGAGCAACTTCGTTATATGACGTTAAGAGCATCCGTTGCTCGCTGAAATCATGATGTGGTGGAATGGCCTCATTGCAGTCCAAGCCAAATGGCATTTTGACTTCCAAGCCAACAGCATTAAACATCGCCGTGTCCTATCAGTTCCTCGCCTAGGTAGAGAAGTGCGGAATCATCGGCGATACAAAATTAACGCTCGCTTAAGTTATGAGCAACGAAACCGGACTATCTGCATCGCACCGTAAACACTAAACTGATTTGAACCAAAAATGCCACGCGTTGAGAATCAGCTTGAAGCGATTGTTAGTTTTGTGTGCCAAAGTGACACAATGATTGCTTAACGCTCATTTTAAGACCATAATACGCATGTGACATTTTGACACAATAGGGAGTCACATTATGGCTAATACTTTACCTCGCATCACTGCTAGAGTTGATGTCGATACACAAAACCTACTGACAAAAGCAGCTGCAATTGCTGGTATGTCTAGTATTAACTCATTTGTTCTAAGTGCTGCTATCGAAAAAGCCAAACAAGTAATTGAACGAGAGCAAGCACTTAAACTTAGCCAAGCTGATGCCATGTTACTTATGGACGCTTTAGACCGTCCTTCAACAATCAACTCAAAATTGAAAGCTGCTTCTGACCGCTACGATAGCAAAACTCAATGATGAACACGGTACTTCTAGAAAAAGCAAAACATGATAGAAACCGGTTCAACTGTGGCATTGAAGCTCTTAATAACTATCTGAAGATTATGGCGAGTCAACAAGCAAAGAAAGACAACACCAGAACTTTCGTTTTAGAAGATGATAATGATAACTCGCATATCATTGGTTTTTACACGCTGACAATGACACCAATTGATTTGAAAGCTTTACCCGACAAACTACAGAAAAAACACCAATCATCCACCTCTGGTGGTTTAATAGCCCGCTTAGCTGTCGATGACCGCTACAAAGGAAAAGGATTTGGCGAATGGTTGCTGATTGATGCACTCAGAAAGCTACTAGCTGCCAGTGATAGTGTCGCATTCCCTGTAGTTATTGTTGACGCCAAAGACGGCGCGAAACACTTCTACGAGCGCTATGGATTCCAAACGTTTCAAGACTCAGAAAACAAACTCTTTATTACCATTTCTGACGTAAGAGCGAACTTAGGCTAGTTAACCGCTAGCCTGTAGCAAACTAACGCACTCCATAATACGCCACAACGTATTACGATAATGTTGATAGACCACCGAACACACCACAGCGAATTTAGACCTAGAATGCCGAGCGTTGGTGGTCGTATTGATGGCTTTTTTAAATGTCTATAACACGACTTCTGATTTCTTCAATTTTATGATCAACGTAAACATTAGTATTTAATATCCAACCTTCTACGCTATTATGCAAACTATCATAGACGCTAGTACCATCATCTTTTTTGCAAAGAGAAAGTGTTCCATTATCGTCGATCAATTCAATTTCTACTCGATATAATGGTTGTCCATTCACATCCTGTTGAGCCCAATCATTAATATGATAAATCGTTGTCAATAATTCGATTAATCCTTCGTGATGCAGGTTCATCCTATTATTAAACATTAGATACTCCACATATTTATTCAATGCTCTTCTATGCGCTATATGCAGGCGCCTCAGACGAAGCCTTTGCTCAAAACTATGTCCAACAAAATTCGCACGATCAAATGCGGACTCTAGATTGCTCCAAGAAAGATTTAAGTCATCAATATACTTTTGAAAATGATCAATCTGAACTTGTTTAATAGCATGGGGGCTTTCTAAGACCCCCTGAAGTAACTCATTAAGGGTTTGGTTTTTCTTGTATGCTTCAGCAATAAATCTTCTATGCCAATCATTAAGACATACCTTTAACTCTTTAGCCTCTGCAAGTTCAATGTCTATAGACATTTGTTGCTTCCAAATATTAGAAGCCTTTTCTGAGATTTTCGCAGACTCAGATGCAGCATAAGCTGCATATGCTGTGCCTATAGCGGCAAAACCAGTAAAGATAGTTGTAAGAAATGAGAGTACATTTGGCGTTTTGTTCTCTAACCAAAGAGCCCATAGTCCTCCAATTCCGATAAGGAATGCAGTTACTGCAGCAACAAGAAATTTCAATTTTTCACCTGTTTTAAAACTAGACATTTAACGCAGAGCTAAGTAGCGCAAACGCTGCTCCTACAAAGCCCACAAAACTTCAAACCAAAAATGCCATAGGTTACAGCGTCTGCTTGAGTGACTTGTTAGTAACGGGGGTTCCGTTGCACGCTGATCTCTCAGCAATCACGAATCTCTGCTAAACATGACACACTATCCACACCCGGCCAGCTGCACTCAGGAGTAACCAAAACCGGAGCGTCCACAAAAGCGAAACTACTGTTAGGCACAGACCACCGAACAAATGAACTAAACAAAACCTGAATAGCTAGCGGGGGCGTTGCACCAAAGAAACCTACAAGATTCCAGCGATTACATCCGCTTTGAAACCCGCGAAATAGCAGCACAAAATGAACCACCACTCATAAAAATTGAGAACTTAAACAGCTGGCTTACTAACGAGGCTGTAGAATTTCTCCTCGCCCGTCTCAATTCTGATCCTGCCGCCATTTCATCACGATATGAACTTGAACGCACTAACTCCTTGTGATCTAATCTAAATTATTCGCCACAAGACACGGTTATGCCCAACTTCAAAACCGATTACTCGAACCAAAACATGTTCGTCCCTATCATCATCGATGAACAACTCATCCCCGGAACTATTGAGTATGCGATTTCCCACATTGTCGATAACCACCTCGACCTCTCGCCCTTTGATGCGCACTACCACAACGACAAAAACGGGGCGGCGGCTTATCCACCCTCCATCATGCTTAAGGTTATTTTTTACGCCTATTCCCTCGGCATGTTAACTAGCCGACGCATAGAAAGAGCCTGCATCAACAATGTCACTTTCATGTGCTTATCGGGCGACGAGCGACCACACTTCACCACTATCGCGGCTTTCATCGCACAAATGAAGGACACCATCGAACCACTGTTCACTCAGGTTCTCATGATATGCGATGAACAAGGCCTAATAGGCCGTAACATGTTTGCTATTGATGGCTGTAAAATTTCATCCAATGCCAGTAAGGAATGGAGTGGCACACACGAAGAGCTTCGCCGTAAAAAAGAAAAACTACAGCGGGCGAGCCAGCGAATTATCGAGCGTCATCAAAGCCAAGATTCGCTCCCAAATGAAGTTATCGAACAAGACCTAAGACAAAAACAAAAGCTTGATAGCAGCGCCGATAAAATAGGTTCATTTCTGGCGAGCACTAAAGACAAATTGGGCAGCAGTAAAAAACCCGTAAAAAGCAACATCACGGACAATGACAGCGCTAAAATGACCACCTCAAAAGGTACGATTCAAGGTTATAACGGCATCGCCATCACGGATGACAAGCACCAAATTATTTTACACAGCCAAGTGTGGGGAAGCGTTGGTGAACAGCAAACATTAAAGCCTGCAGTGCTCGCTTTGAAAGAACAATTAGAGAAGCTACCCAACAGCTCAAAGCGCACCACCAAGTTCACCGCAGACAGCGGATTTCATAGTAAAACCAACCTCAAGTTCCTGTCTGAGACTCCTTATGATTGTTACATAGCAGACACTGGATTTCGCAGCCGTAATCCGCTGTTTCAAAACAGTGAAACCTATCAGACCGAGCAAGCGAAAAAACGAAAGAAACGCTCGAAAACAGGTAAAACCTGTTACTCCATTTCTATGTTCGAGTTCAACCAAGACGACATGACTTGCCGATGCCCTGCAGGAAATATGATGCGGCTGAGCAGCAAGAACGCCGTCATCCGTGGAGAGCGTGGTGCTCAGTTTTGTGGATACCTAAACGACTGCAGACAATGCGTTCATCAACCGCTGTGCATGAGAAAACCGCCTGGCAAGCAAGTCGGTCGACAAGTCTTCTTCATCTACAAAAACACCAAAGACTTTGACCACATGCAAGCCATGAAAGACAAGATTGATAGCCCAGAAGGAAGGCGGCAATACAGTAAACGGCTTGGGTGTGTTGAACCTGTTTTTGGCAACATCACCGTCAACAAACAGATGAATCGATTTACGCTAAGAGGACAAGAGAAAGTGAACGCCCAATGGGCGATGTTCAGCATGCTTCACAACATGGAAAAGCTACGGAATTGCATCATCTAGAGGGTAAAACCTCTAAAATCAGCGAAAAACCCAAATTAACTCTCATCCTGTCGCTCTATCTTTCCTTACCATGATAAAGGCCGCTACCATCGAGCAGTATTTACGCCGTTGCCAGTAGGATTAATGACGATAAAAACATGGGAAATCGGTGAAAAATCGAGAAATTCTACAGCTTCAACGCTCGCTTAAGTTGTGAGCAACGAAACCGAACTTCCTGCATTGCACCGTAAACACCAAACTGATTTGAACCAAAAATGCCATGCGTTGCGAATCAACTTGAAGCGCTTGTTATATGCGGTTCGACTTGCTCTCGTTCAACCACCGTAACATGTTGAAATGCTGAAGCTCGTGCTTTAAATCAGGTTTTGCGAGCCACCGTGATTCAGCGCCGTTTCCACTGACTTGAAGAAGCAAAGAATTACTGATTTTCAACTGGCACAGAATCCTATTGAAAGAACAAAAGTCACAATGGAAAACTGGCAACACAAACAATAATACCCGTGAAACCCATACTAACAACAACTTTGAACAGGCTGACATTCAACACACGAATACGATATTAAATGAGGCGAACAGAGAACCTTATGAGCACGATCCTTGATGGATATTGAACTTACCAACGACCGAACCTTGATAGCCGAAGATCACTGAACGAATACCTAAACCCCTGAATTTGGGACTATTTCATATAACAGTCTTTAAACCGCCAACAGCGCGGTTTACTTCCAAGCTACCGCCATCTATCTGGTTTAAATAGCATATGCACATTAGCACATTTGGCTATGTGAAACAGCGCATTATCAGCAAATTACTCTAGAGCTATGTCGCGAAAGGGGGCGCTTTGCATTCTAATCTCGAATGGCTGTGTATTCTTACATTGCTGGTTGCTTGAACAGGTGGGTGAGGGGACAAAATAGAAAAGGCGTAATGATCGTTATAATCATCACGCCTTTTCGTTTGATAGGCTGGTTTAAACAGAAGTGGGTTAGTTTACTGCGCGAACTTTTCCTCGCTTCAAATCGTTTAACACGTCTTCTTTTGGCCCGTCCGCGATAATCACGCCTTTTTCCATAACGATGACCCTATCGACGATATCTAGCATCGATGTTTTATGGGTGATCAAGATAAGCGTTTCACTTTTCTTCATGGCGTGCAGTTGGTGTTTAATGTGCATCTCTGAGCGGTTATCCATCGAGCTGGTTGGCTCATCAAGCAGCATTATCGGTGGCCTGCCAACAAAGGCTCTAGCAATCGCAACGGCTTGTCTCTGGCCTCCTGAAAGCATTTGGCCGCCTTCACCTACTTGCCTTTCTAGGCCAGCCGGATCTTGCTGAGTAAATACGGTAACGCCTGCTCGGTTGGCGGCATCCAATACTTCGCGGTCATCCACCAGAGTTTGACCTAACGTAATGTTGTCTCGGATAGAACCAAAGAACAGCGTAACGTCTTGAGGTACGCAGCCTATGTTACGGCGCACATCCACGTGATGAAGTTGAGCGATGTCGGTATCGTCTATTCGTACGTTACCTTGGGTGGGTTGGTATAGCCCCATGATCAAGCGCTCAATGGTGGTTTTACCTGAACCGATACGACCAATAATCGCGACTTTTTCGCCCGGATTAATGGTTAAACTCACATCACGTACGGATGGGATTTCAGCCTCAGGGTAGTTAAAGGTCACGCGGTCTAATTCGATTTTCCCTTGTATAATAGGGCGGTGGATATAACGCTTACCTTCTTCTTGTTCGTCTGGCATTTCCATTACTTGTTCAATGATAGTCATGGCCGATTTCGCTTGATTGTAGCGAGTTGAAAGCAATGAAAGCTGAACCAGTGGGCCAACGGCGCGGCCGCTCAACATGGTCGATGCAATAAGTCCACCCATGCTGAGTTCGCCTTCCGCTATCAAATACACGCCAACAATGATCATACCGATATTCGATGCCTGCTGAACAAAGCCCGCGGAATTTTGAATTGAGTCTGTAATGCGGCGAGTCTTGATGTTCCAGTTAGACATGTGGGCAACCGCTTCTTCCCATTTGAATTGGAATTGGCTCTGTGCACCAAAAGCTTTAACTGTTTCAAGGCCCGCTAAGCTTTCGATCAAGTTGGCGTATTTTTGCGAAGAAAGACGAGAGCCTTCTTCAATGCTTTTACGCAGAGGCCCTTGAATAACAAAGGCGTGAATAACCAACAAGAGGATCCCAATGATAGGGACTAATACAATCGGCCCACCGACTAGCCAAATAACCACAAGGAACAACAGGGCAAACGGTAAGTCGATCAATGAGGAAACGGTCGCTGAGGTAAAGAACTCACGGATAGATTCGAATTCTTGTAGATGGCGAGCAAATGCGCCGACCGATGGTGGTTTCGACTCCATACGGATGCCCATGACTTTGGCAAACAGTTTGGATGAAATCAGAATGTCAGATTTTTTCCCCGCCACATCGATAAAGTAACTTCGAAGCAGTTTGAGGATAAAATCAAACACAAAGACCACTAATATCCCAGACGACAGAACCCATAAAGACTCAAATGCGAGGTTAGGTACGACTTTGTCATACACCAAACGGGTAAACATCGGGGCGGCAATGGCAAAAATATTGATCAATATTGATGCGAAAAACACGTCGCGATAAATGCTTTTGGATTCAAAGAGGGTACTCCAAAACCAGTGGCCATCGCGTGTTTTTAGGACTTCCGGAGAGCGTTCATCATAGCGAAATTGTTTCTTAACTAAGAAATATCGGGCAATGTACTGTTCTGCCAAGTCACTCAGTGGCAGAGAGATAGGCATCATGTGCGAATCGCTGGTGATGACTTCCGCTTCTTTGGTTTCTTTGTTGATACTGACGAGAACGCAGGCATCGCCTCCTCGTAGCATCAGAATAGCAGGGAGCACAACCTCAGGGATCGTTTCAAAGCTGGATCGGTTTTCACGGGCAACTAACCCGGCGCGTTCTGCGGCTCTCGGGAATAAAAATGGCGTGAGTTTGCCATCCGCTAACGGTAAACCGCTGATAAGCGCTTCAGGGGAATTCGATAGCCCGTAGTAACGGCTAACGTATACCAGCGCATTTAATAGTGGATCTTGCATCCAGTCAGACCTTTCTAATTGTTATCTACAATGAAGCCTTGGAAAGCTTCAATGAAATGCTCAGACAAGAAGTCGAGCTGGGCTTGAGTTTCCACACGAGAGGCAATAGTGGTGATGCCTAAGTTATGCGCCGTTCGAGAAATAGATGTGAGAGTGTACTGTTGCTTCTCGTCATCTAGGCTGTGCGTGTATAGGTAATCTAGCTTCACATAAGCCGGTCTAAATTCGTTAATGTAATCCAGAGAATGGAAATGGCGGCCATAGTTATCAACGCCAAATTCGGCTCCTGCACTTCTAATGGCATGGCACACAAGCGCCGTATGGTGCTGGTGGTTGATAAAACAAGATTCAGGAATTTCGAAATGCAGTTTTTCAACCACAGGGCGGTGTTTCGTCAACGTCTGATTTAACCATCGAATGAAGCTTGGTTCGGTAATACTGCTGATGGTTAAGTTGATTGCCAAGTTGTGTGTAAGCTCTCCAGACTCAAGTTTTTCGATCATGGTGCTGATCACGTATTGGTCAAAAATATGACCCGCATTGAGCTGCTCCAGTGCAAACAAGTATTGGTTGGCCGTGTAGCGTTCACCCTCTTTCTCAATCGATGAGAACACTTCTTTGTGGTACGGCTTACCATCCGAATGCATGGCTTTTTGGAATTTAAACTCAACCCAGTTATTAAGAATGGCCTCTTCAACCAACCCACGCCATTGCTGTTTACCCAGTAATACGTGGTTCTGTTGATCGGTCACCATGCTGTAGGCTTTATCAGGATGGGCATGAGCGGTAGACAGGGCGTTATCTACTAGGGATAAAATCTCGGTCGTGTTCTTTCTATTTTCATTGTAAACCACGCCAAGGTAAGCATGAGCTGGCGCTGTTCCTGTTGGGTCTGGACGAACATCTTGAGTGTAATTCATGATGCTTTCCGCCAGCATATGCAGCTCACTTTCATCTAAATTCGGCAGAATAAAACCAAACTCCGCGGTATTGATACGGGCGATCGTCACATCCGGTGAAGAGGTGGTCACTCTTAGGTGATCGGCCAATTCTTTGACCAAAGCGTCGCCCACTTCATAGCCTTCTTCGTCATAAGTTTCTTTGATAAAGGTGGCTTGTAAGATGGCAACACCACCGATAGCAGATTCATTTAACCACGTATTGAGTTGGCCGATGAAGAATGAACGGTTTCCTAGCTGAGAGACCGGATCCATGTATGCGCGTTTACGCAGCTGTTCCGCTTCTTTGGCTTGAGCTTGGAAGCTTTTTTCTACCTGTGCAGACATGCTATTAATGCCATTAACCACCGCGATGAGATCGCGAGTTTTAGGTTTGGCTAACGGTGAGCCAAACTGGTTATTCGCGACTTCATCCATCTTTTTGATGATCAAAGTCAGTGGCTTAAGCGCACTTTTAACTACAAGAGCAATGATTGAAGCGCCAATAAAGAAGATACCAATGAAAGCGGTTAATAGCCCTGTGAGTGCTTTCCACAGTTGGGAATAGGCATCACCTGGGTGGCTAATGATTTCGACTTCGGCCAATTGTAACCAGCCACTAGTCACAACGCGTCGGTCATGAATGGTTCGAAATAAACCAAGGTTAGAGAACCATTCGGGAACGTCTTGACGTTTGATCGGGTAAGTTCGAACAATTTCGTTGTCGTCGCTGAGAAAGGTCAACCTAACTGCTGAGTATGAACTGCCATCAAACAACGCATTAATGACCGACTCGACCGCCACTTGATCCTGCGATTCGAGGTAGGGTGCTAATGCGAGCCCCACAGTGTTGATGGTGTTGTTGACTTCAGAGCGCTGCTGCTGCTCTAAGAAGTTTCGAGTGGTGTTAAATTCAATCACAAAGACTGAACTAATTAGCAGTAAAAAGACTGCCAACATCCACGCGACGAGCTGTTTATATAGTGTCATGTTACTTACTCATCATAATTGATAATCGGTGTATTCAGTTTTAGGTTCTGTTCACGAGAGCGTAGGTCGTTCCATAAGCTCAAGCGTGATGACTTCCCTGCCAGTTTGCCGCTGCCTTTTTCTTTCATAAGCCACAGGTTTTTACCGTTGAAACTGTAGATAGGTAAAAGATCTGGGCGTTTAGATGCGGGCTTAATGTCGAATATTAAATTGTCTAAAATCAGTGGTTGTGAACTGGGCTTGGCGTAGTAGGCCAAAACCATGTGAAATTGATTTAATTCAATGGCTTTTACATAAATCAGGCGGAGCTTTTTATCGGGCACGCCCAGCTCTAATAAAGAGAAATATTTCGCGATAGTAAAGTCTTCACAGTCGCCAGCGGCCGCTCCAAGAAACTCCAGTGGCGTTGCCCAGTAATCTTTTTTACCCCAAAGTTCGATGTCATTGGTGAAATACATTTGGTTAAAGAACTGATTAACCGCCTCAAGTTGATCGGTTTCAGGTAATCCGTTGTATTGATCCAATACACCTCGCCACGCGGTGACTCTTTTTGCGGCACGCTCCCCGTAGGTGTTCAATACCGCAGAAACCCATTTCTCTTCCTGCTTATTGAGTGCTAACGAAGCACTGCTTATTAAGAATAGGCAAATCACCGCTAACCACGCCTTCACGATAAATGACTCTGTAAAGGCGAAACAATGCGAACAGCCGGTGAATTAGCTGAGTGTTTGCAGAGTAAGGACATGCTTAGAATCAAAAACATGGCTTATTCTCGTAACGCTGTTTGTCGAGCTTTGGTTATTGGTTTGAGCATGTAATCTAAGATGGTTCGTTTGCCCGTAATGATATCAACGGAAGCGGTCATTCCCGGAATAATGGGCAGTTTATCGGAATGGCCAAACCGTTCTTCAATCGTGCGTATGCGAACAAGGTAGAAGCTGTTGCCTTCTTCGTCTTGAATCGTATCTGCGCTGATGTGTTCGAGTTTACCTTCTAGGCCGCCATATCGCGTAAAGTCATAAGCACTGAACTTAACCAGAGCAGGGAGCCCAGGGTATAAGAACGCGATGTCTTGTGGCGCAATTTTCGCTTCTACCAGTAAAGAGTCTTCGGTAGGAACAATTTCCACTAAGTCCATCCCCGGTTGGATAACACCACCAACGGTATTGATGTACAGCTTTTTGATGGTGCCTGTTACCGGTGAGAGAACCACGGTTCGGTTGACTCGGTCTTCAAGGCCTACCGTCGATTGGGTGAGGGCAGAAAGCTTGTCTTGTGCAGCGTTTAACTTTTCTTGTTGCTCCGAGCGAAATTTCAATGCGATATCAATACGGCCTAGCTTTGCTTCATCGATGGATGATTGAAGCGTAGGCAGTTTAAGCTGAGAAGAGGTTAACTCACGGCGAGTGTCGTTTACTTGTCGCTGCAGTTTCAACAGTTCAATTTTTGGTACAACGCCTTCATCAGCAAGCGGGCGTGTAATTTCCAATTCTTTGTTGGCAAAATCATAGCTTCGTTTTAAGTTTTGTACCCGAGCGGTGATTTCGATTAAGTCTTGTTGTTTTTGTTTTACTTGTTGATCCAGTACTGAAAGTTGGTTGCGCAGATTATTAATGTCACTGCGGTATTCGGCCATTTGGCGACTCACCAAAGTGGGGGCACTTTCTTCAAGTTGGGTAGGGAAGACCAATTTATTGCGATCGAGTGTGACGCTGTCACGCCAATTGGCATCTTTTAGTGACTCATCGACTCGAACACTAGAAATCGAAGCGGTCAGTTGTAAGACATTGGCAGTCAAGTTGATCACTTGCTGTTCGCGTTCACGGAAATCTGAACGAAATCGTGTGTCATCGATAAGCAGCAGTTGTTGATCTTTTTCAACATGTTGGCCTTCGGAGACCAAGATTTTTTTGACTAATCCGCCTTCAAGGTTCTGCACAATCTGCAATTGAGAGGAAGGAATAACCTTACCTTGGCCCACGGTGACTTTGTCTATTTGAGCCCAACTCGCCCAAGCAATGGCTAAGGCAAAGAACAGCAGCATGGTCCACAGTAAAATACGAGCGCTGCTGGGGGTGTTGAGTAGTAATGCCGCCGTTTTATCATCAACGTATTCGAGCTCGTGTTTGTCTAGCTTATTCAAGCTCTTTTTGTCCATGCGTTATCCTTGATATTTGATGCGTGTCTAGCGTCACCAAAATGTGTTCATTACTCTGAGTTTATTATTTGTTTAACAAGATGTTAAGTTAATCCTGTAATTATAGGCCATAGATATGATAATTAAGCGACATTGATGATAATTAAATGCAATTTGCTTTCCAAATCATAGTAGGATTTATCTCTTGAGTTCGTATGGGCTTAGGCGCAAAATTGGCTTAGATAAAAAGGAGCATAAATGGAACTTACAGATATCCGTCGCGAGTACCTTAAAAGTGGTCTTCGTCGAGATGATTTAAAAGCCGATCCCATCGACCAGTTTAATCTATGGCTTGAGCAAGCGGTTGAAGCCAAATTGACAGACCCAACAGCGATGACAGTCGCGACGGTTGACCAAAACGGCATGCCATTTCAACGTATTGTATTGCTAAAAAATGTGGATAAAGATGGGTTTGTTTTTTACACAAACTTAGGCAGCCGTAAGGCGCAGCAGCTAGAGCATAATGCTAATATTAGTTTGCACTTCCCATGGCACCCGCTAGAGCGCCAAGTTCATATTACGGGCGTTGCTCAAAAGCTGACGGCGCTTGAGAACATGAAGTATTTTACTTCTAGGCCAAAAGAGAGCCAAATCGCAGCGATTGCGAGTAAGCAAAGTAGCCGAATTTCTGCCCGTAGCATGCTCATAAGCAAATACATGGAACTGAAAGAACAGTTTGAGCAAGGTGATATACCCGTGCCTAAGTTCTGGGGTGGCTTTAGAATTAAACCGACCAGTATTGAATTTTGGCAAGGTGGTGAGCACCGTTTACATGATCGCTTCTTATACAGCGACCAAGACGGAAGCTGGGATATCGATCGTCTAGCTCCATAAGGCTTCTGTTTAGTTACGTTCATCTGCTTATCTAAAAGCAATCTTGATTAAAAATGCACTCAACGATGAGTGCATTTTTTTGTTAACGAGTGATAGCGGAAATTTAAGCCGGGCTAGTCGACGGTAGTGAGGATCACCGATATCTGAGTTCTTAGCAGGCTTTCTGGAATTCTTGAACCGTAGCCTGCATCTAGAGCTAATTCGATGAGCTGATTTTTACTATTGGCACCAAATTTTGTTCTTAGCCTAGCAACGTGACCTTCAACGGTTTTCACTGAGATGCTCATGGCATTGGCGATAAACTGAGGCTTTTTACCGTAAAGCAGTAAAAATAGTACTTGGGACTCTCGCTGGTTAAGTGTCGCTGGCGCATGAGTCAAGCTAGATCCAAATACGTGCCGAGATTGGCTTAACCCCGTGGCTCTGCATATCCAATGGCCGACTTCTAGTATCGCGGTATCTTCTAATTCCTGACCGTAAAAGATGGTGCCTTGCACTTGCCCCTCTGCGTTTAGCCAAGGTTTTTTGGTGAAAATATGTGCCCGCCACTGGCCATCAGGGTAGGGGTGAATATCCAGAACACGCAGTGTTTTTAGCTCTGTCATCACTCGTTTATCTTGGCGTTGAAAGTCTGCGGCACATTCGGTGGTAGGGCTTGGCATATCGAAATCACTGCGACCGATGCATTGAGAGTGATGCTCGACGCCTATCAGCTTGCCATAGGCTTGGTTTGCATAAACAAAGGTGGAATTCTTGTCTTTGCAGCCCCAACATCCAGGGAGTTGTTCGAACAGTGATTGAAAGGTGGTATCCAACGCCATTAAAGGGCTCTAAGGCTTTTAAGTGATGAGTAATGATACCAGTCTCATAATTGAAACCACAATGACTATTATGGGAAATATCACTTAAATTGATGGGAGTATAAAAAAAAGCCAGCCTGAGGGGGCTGGCAAACACAAGATACTTCTTGTCGACGTGTAGAAGAGGCATGTTGCACTTCAGGGTCTGAGTGCGCACACCATGAGAGTTAGGTATTTAGTTGAATATCTAAACTCTACTGATATTAAAGTAATGGATATCATTAACTTGCAAAAGGGGGGATTCCCCTCTCTATTCGTTGTTACCTTATAGTTTGCGAGTCACCTTTGGGTTAAGAGGCGTTATTCGAGCCTTATGTTGTACTGGCGAGAGGATCTCGCATAAAGAGGATGCCGTTAAGCAGCGCATCAATTAGCAGAGTTAAGGCTTTTGGTTGATAGGTTCGCTCTTTATATACTAAGTAAGCTTGACGCTCACTCCGATGATACTGAGGCAATACTTGTTCTAAATGAGCGCTGGGTGAAACATGCCTAAAAGGCAAAGAAGCGATGCCGAGTCCGGCTTCTGTAGCTCGAATGACAGCCAAAATATCATTAACGATAAGCTTAGGGTTTATGGATATTTGATCGACCAACTCACAGCCTTCAAAAATAGGAATAGAGGTGATGTGATCGACATTGACCCAACTATGGCGCTTTAAATCTTCAGCGCTCGATATTTTCTCATGTCTGGCAAGGTAGGTTGGGCTCGCAAAAAAGCCATGTTTGGCATTAAATAACGGCCTCGCAATCATTCCTTGCATTGGCGATACATCAAAGGTTATCAGTAAGTCTCGATCGGTTTCGGGAGTGACTTGCTGCTGGCTTAATATTAACTCTAACTTCACTTTTGGGTAGCTTTGCAAAAACTCCTCAATGACCTTTCCCGCAAACCCTTGATACAAATTATGAGGCAGTGCCAATTTAAGGCTTCCTTGCACTTCGTTTGCTTCGCTTTGAAGATTAGAAAATGCATGCTCCAGTTGTTCCATACCACTGGTCAAAGACGCAAATGCACTCTGACCTAATTGGGTTGCCACCAATTCACGGCCTTGTTTTTCGAGTAACCGAATGTTGAGGCGCGACTCTAATCCAGACAGCCGACGTGACATGGTTGAAACGGGTAAATTCAAATATTCAGCGGCGGCGAGTAACGATCCGTGTTCCACCACGGCACAAAATAAATACAGATCATCGATATTTCCATATATGGAATTCATGCTTCTATTTCTGCCTATTTTTTTCAATATTGAATGGTTATAAGCTTATTTACATCAAAAAACAATCTTTGAAATGAGCGAAAATAATGAATAGAAAACAATTTTGGTTAACGAGTTTACTGTCGTCAGTCACAATGGCGCTGATGATGTCGGGCATTATTTCTGGCAGTAAAATGGGTTTCAGCGCGGAGTGGCCAGCCATTTGGTTCCAGAGTTTTTGTGTGGCATGGCCTTGTGCATGGGGGCTGAACTTGACGGTCCTTCCGCAAATTAGAAAGTTTGTCGCCTGGGTATGTGCACCAAAAATGGATGATGAAAACCGGAAAGATGATCAAGGTGATCTAAAAGTGAACGCAAACTGAATAGAATACTCACGCTAGGTTAAATTGCTCAGCGCTATGATGGCTTCAGAATTCAAACAGTCGGTTATTTACAACAGTAAGTTATGGGTAATTTACAACGGTAAGTAGCGAAAACAGGCTGTGATTAAATAATGAAATGGAGCCGGATATGAACCCTATTAGTATTGTTGTCATCACCCTTAACGAGCAAGAACGCATTGGCCGCTTACTCAGCGATTTAGTTAACCAAAGCCATCAAAATTTTGAAGTGTTGCTGGTGGATTCAAATAGCACCGATAACACCTGTGAAGTGGCCGAAGGCTATCGTGAATCCTTGCCAGAATTAACCATTCACAAAATGGATCAGCAAGGCGTCAGTTTAGGGCGTAATACTGGCGCTTCATTGGCAAAGCACGAAAGAATTTTGTTTCTTGATGCTGATGTTAGGCTTTCTCCCGATTTTCTTGTACGAGCCTTAACTAAGCTTGCAGACAGTAAGCTTGAAGTCGCTGGAGTGTACATGGGAGCGAAGCAGCTGCCCGTTGCACAGAAGTTAGGTTACGGTGCGTTTAATGCCGGTTTATTTGTCACTCAGTTCTTTTTCCCAACCGCCGTGGGCGCGTGTATTTTCTCCACTAAGCGATTACACCAAGAAATCGGTGGATTTGATGAAGAAATCAAATTGTGCGAAGACTGTGATTATGTAAAGCGTGCCAGCCAGACATGGCGTTACCGCATGCTTATGCTGTCATTTGAATTTGATCCAAGAAGACTAGACCAAGATGGTTTCTTCAAAATGGGTTTCACTTATCTAAAAGCCAATGTGCGTCGTTTCTTTCTTGGAGAAATGCGTAATAACGAAATGAATTATCGTTTTGGCCATTACGCAGAACAGAAATAACCGTTAGGAAGACAGGATGTTGACGCACTTCGGCCTGTTTATCGGCGCATTCTTAGATGCGCTGATTGGCCCTAATTTATTTGTCCCAGGTGAACCTTTTCTTCTTGCTGCTGGCTATCAACTTCACCAAGGTGTTGTTTACGGTGTCATTGCTGTCTTACTTGGCGGTTGGCTAGGTGACCAAATCAGTTATGGCATTGGTCGTCACCATGGTAAATGGTTGCAAAAAAAGTTAATGCGTTGGCAACCAAAAACTCGCAGAAGCGTTGCTAAGTGCAAACTGTTGATGAAAAAAAGAGGCCGAATAGTACTGGTGTTTGCACGCTTACTCGGGCCGGTTGCGTGGGTTGTGCCTTTTATCGCTGGGGTTGAACAAATACCGTGGCGTCGATTTAGTCTGTATTCCTTTTTGGGATTGATTTTAGGGGTTGGGCAGTTCGTTTTATGGGGCTATTTGCTCTCTTATGGCATCGAGAACCTTCCTTTCCTTGCGGCAGCGCAACAGTTTTTCGTAGAGCATCAATATCTGTTACTCGCCTTATTGGTGTCGATGGCGTTTACATACATTGGTATTAAGCGCAGATGGTCACGCTTGTGGGTTAAGTCGGCGGGAGTATTGTTGGTTAGCCTGCTTGCAATAAACTACAGCCACTTTTTCTGGTTCAGTGACGATATTGGCAATGTATCACCCGTTCAGAATCCGGTGACTAAAAACACTCAGCTGGAGTTTGAGGCTCGGCCAGGCCGCTCTGGATACTTTAAGAGCCAAGCGGTCAATGTGGTGTACATAGGACAAAGCCCGAGCGCACTTATGCAGCAGCTAGGTTGGATTGAGAATCGCACATTTTCGCGACACGATATTGAAATGCTCGATTACATAACGCTATTGCGGAACAATACCCCGCCAGTGTCTGATTTGTATTGGCAAGGGCAGCCGCAAAATCTGGCTTATCAATTGCCCGGTACGCTAGACAAACGAAGCCATATTCGGTGGTGGTATTCAGGCTTAGATCCTGCAACGAAGCAGCCTAAATGGGTAGGAGCGATAAGCTATGACGACGGTTTTAAACTGACCGCTTACGCAGGGATCGTAACCATACTTCACAGGATTGATCCAAATGTCGATGCGATGAGAGATGCGCTGGCGAATCAAATCAAACAACTAGACAGTCAATGGCAGCCGTCGATGTCTGCATTGGTAGAGCCAAGTACGATAAGCGGTAAACGAGACTATTACACCGATGGCCGAATTTTAGTTGTACGACCTACTTCGTAATTGTTTCAATAGAATTTGAGTTAAAAAAAACCTCGCCCTTTTTTGAGTGCGAGGTTTTTTTATCAGAGTCTAACGGCTAGTTGCTAGTTACGGAGCTCTCTAATGACACGAAAGCCGATGTAGTTCGCTGTGGTGTTTGTTGAAACGGCCAAGCTGTCGTGCGCTGCGGCTTTCGCGGGTGCAAAACTCCATGCGCCACCTTTTACGCTACCTTGTTTGGAATCCGTCCATTCCCAAACATTGCCGACCATGTCATACAGGCCGTATTGGTTGGGAGAAAATGCATTAACAGGAGATGTGCTGTTGTTTGACCAAGTTGTACCACTCCAGCCTGTATTCGCTTGCCCTGTACCCATGCTGTTGCCCCACCAATAGGCAGACTTACTGCCAGCTCGTGCGGCAACTTCCCATTCAGCTTCAGTAGGTAAGCGGTATTGATGACCTGTTTGGCCTGAAAGCCATTTAACATAGGCCTTAGCATCATTTTGGCTTAAGCAGACGGCAGGAGAGTTGTTTTGTTGTTTGAAGCCAGGGTTTCTCCAGTAACTGCCTTTAACTGGGATCACTTTGGCGTTATCAATGGTGGTGCAAATCTTTTTCAGTTCAGCATCCGACTGATAAGTCGTTTGGTTTACGAAAGTCGAGAATTGATCAACGGTGATTGGCGTTGCTGCGATAGCGAAAGCATGATCAAGGTTGAACTGCTGTGAACCGTTTTCGCCAATCAAATACTCACCTTCAGTGATGACGATCATCTTGGGTGCTTTAGACCCCGACGTTAATTGGTCGGCAAAGGCCTTTCCTGCGGTTGGTAGGTTCTGTTTTTCACGCAAGTTCGCTCGCAGAGTATGATCGGAGCGCACCGTTAATTCTTGATGGAAAGAGCGATAGCCTTCTTTTTCAACCGTGACCATATGAGCACCGGCAGGTAACATGACTTCTACCGGAGTCGTGCCATAATTTACGCCATCAATCTTTACCCTGTCTTGGTGCTGATTGGAGCGAATAGTAAGGTTGACCCAACGTACTTCTTTTTGCTGTTGTTTTTCTTGCTGCTGAATATCGCTTTGCTCAAAACAATAGCCTGAATCGATATCAAGTAATTTACACGCAAGATTTTTGGCTGGTCGTGCTTCTAATGCTACTTGTAAAACGGACTTGAATCGTTTTCCGTCGTAGAAACCAGAGTCTTTTGTTTTGTGGTTCAATACATGGATATTAAATGAAGCATTCGCCATGTTTTGCTTAATGGTTGCCGCCTCAGTGGTATTGCTCACCAACTCGGCTTGAAACTGATTGACCGCTTTTTGCAGTGCTAAGTTAGAGGTTTGGTCATTACACTGAGCTAATGTCATGCTTTGGTCACACACATTAGTAAATTGAACCGTGCGCTCATTTTGCACGCTCAATTCGCTTTGTAAGCGTTCTGCGCGAGAACGAAGGTGGTCTTGGTTCAATTGGTTGAGTTCAGCTTTTAGCTTGCTAGACTGCGCTTTTTCGGCGGCTAACTTTGCTAATACTTCTTGCAGTTGCTGCTCTTTCTCTAGCCGACTGTGTTGATTCTGCTTTACCAGCGCCCAAGCATCTTGGTAAGCCTGTTGGGTTATCGTGATATCGAGATCGGGGTTATCAAGCATCAAACCGTATTCGCGATCAAGCGCTTTCTTGCTCGACAGTCGTTTGCTATCTAGTGTCTTAGACAGTGACTCCAGCTTAGAAAGATCTTGTTCGAATTGACGAATATCCAGTTGAGTATCTCGAGCCTTTTCACTGGCTGTCGAAATCTCAGATTGTTTGTTTGATATTGCTTGTTCAATACTGCCAATGTTTCCAGCATCTGCAAATGCCGAAGTGCTCATTAAAGCAGGGAAAAGCGTCAACAAAAGTGCAGGTAAACCATGTCGCATTGAAGTACTACTATCTTGATAATGAAGTTAATTTGTCCAGTTTATACTAAAACGCCATTTTGTGTGCAGTCTTAGTATCTCGACTGGGCAACAAAATGGCGTTTAAAGGTGATCTTTGTGAATTCCGACCAGAAATTGACCGGAATTTTAGCTGTATTATTGAGTTAACCGTCTTTTTGAGGACGAAGTTTTACCCAAACGGTGTCACTGCCGTTGACGGTAATCGCTCGGTTGTAAGTTTCGTAGCCATCTTTAGCTACGGTAACTTGGTGGCGACCCGTTGGAAGGACAATCTCGACCGGTGTGCTGCCGTACTTAACGCCGTTGATCGTTACGTTGTCGTTATATTGATCAGAACGCACAGTGACGTTTGCCCACTGCTTGTCGTCTTTCTTAATGGTTTTGCCTTTAGCGCTGCTGTTGGTTAAACAGTAGCGAGCTTCAACATTAAGGAGTTTACATGCGGCAACAGATTCAGGCTTAGCTTGAAGTTGTGCTTGCATTTCAGTGTAGTAGCCATTGTTACCAGAGAAGCCACTTTTGATAAACTGGCTTTCTTGCACATGGATATTTAGCTGAACACCTTGTAGGTTCTGCTTAACGAGATTTGATTCAGTTAAGTTGGCAAGTAAACGGTTTTTAAATGTTTTTACCGCTTTTTGCTTAGTTAAGTACTTACCTTGATTAGCACACTCACCTAAAGTCATGGTCGTAGAACAGGTGGTTTGATAGTGAGTTTCTAATACAGAGCCTTCGCGTAATTCAGTCGACAGTCGCTTAACACGCGCTTCTATTTTGGATTCTTGTAAATTCTGCTGTTCACTGGTCAAACGTGCCTTCTTTTGCTTAAGCAAAGAAAGTTGCATTTCGTTTTCGCTGATCAACTGAGTATTTTCAAGTTGCGCTTTTTGGTTTTCTTTTACTGACTTCCAAGATTCTTGATATTGCTTTTGAAAGCTACTCAAGTCGATATCAGGTTCGTCGGTCAGCCTATTATATTGCTTATCCAGTGCGGTTTTAGCACGGTTTCGCTTTGTCGCGAACTCACTGCTTTCTTGTTTCAGGTTTTGTTGCTTCTGCAGTAAGCGGTTTAATTGGGTAGTTTGAGTCGCAGCATCTTGTTCAACGGCGTTGATGTCATCTTTCTTTAATGAAATTTTTTCATTAATGGCAGCTACAGGGTCAATTTGTTGTATCTCTTCGGCCTGCGAATTAGCAGACATGAGAATAGGTGTTAGCGCAAGCAATAGCGCTGGGATTCGATGTTTGATCATAATTCCCTGCATTCAAATAGGTGTTAAACAAAGGCTTCCGGCCATTGTATGGTAAGAAAGCATAAACTAGATATTAGATTTATAACTTATCTTTTATCAATTGTACCTGCTTTGTAACAGCTTTTTGCTAAAAATTCAGCTTTACAGGTTCAGTTTTGTTGAGCCGATTAGAAAATGAGTAAAAGATTGGATTGAATAAGTCTATAAAATGGGTGCGGTGGTACGGGATATTGGATGACGATGTTTTCATTGATTTTAAATTGAACCCACAGAAGCCGTAATTTATGTGCTCTTGATCATTGTTCCGAAGAAAAAATAACAGAGAACTTGATTTTGACTCCAACAAAAGGGCAAAGGTAACATAGGCCCAAAATTAATCCTGGTGTCACTATGACTTCATCCTCCTCTTTGCCAATCAACACTTGTCCGGACTTAAAGCATGGAAGTAACGATTCTAGCCCCAAACCTGCACAAGTGATGACGTTATCTAGCGAAATGAACATTCATTCTCATGACTACACCCAAATTGTGATAGGCCTTACTGGGCAAGCTGAATTTGATGTTTCAGGCGTTGGGAATTTCATTGGACAAGGGCAAGGTTGTGTCGTAACGGCGTCAACGGAACATGCCTTTGGTGGGGTGGGTAAGTCCGATATTTTGGTTTTGAATATGTTGGCAGAAAAACACGATGATTTTCTGGTCCATGAGAGGCTTGATGAGCTTGGTAGGAAAGATATCTATTTTCAGCTTGATGCATCTATCCAACAGTTAATTAAGATGCTGACAGTTGAGATGCTTGAGTCTCCGGAGAATGACCTACTCAGCCGTTCGTGTAATGAGATGGTATTGGCATTGTTGCAGAAGCACATGAAGTCATATCATGCGCTGCAAAGAGAAAGTCGGATGGATCTTGAAGGCGTCGACCGATATATCGATTCGCACTTAAGCCGTAAAATTTCGGTGAGTGAACTTGCGAGCAGTGTTTTTCTAGGAGAAAGCCAATTTCATATGCTTTTTAAAGGACAAACTGGGGTCACTCCTCACCAATATGTCCTTACCAAACGCATCGACGCGGCCAAAGTGCTCATTGAAGCCGGTAATTTAAGCTTAGGTCACATTGCGGAATTGACCGGTTTCTCTGGTCAAAGCGCCTTTACTCACGCTTTCTCTCGTATTCAAGGGCTGTCTCCCTCCCAATATAAAAAGCGATTTAGTGTTAAATAGGTTGCATCTAGGTGCACAAGGGTTAATTTAATTTATGTGATCATGTTTTATTTTTGTTAATTATCCGACTTTTTATCAAAAAACTCGGAGTTTTTGACAAGTATCTCTCTCAAGCTCAAAATACACTGCTAGCCATTGAGGAAGAACCCGACATTTTGTTCGGGTCTTGAGATTGAGGAAAACGCATGTTTACAGCAACAGATGTGTTGAAGCCGGAGTTTGTCGAGCAACCGCTTGATGAGCTATGGTCGTTGATCTCACCATTATATATGGTGGATGAAACCCAATGGCTAGAGCAACTCCTGCCTTTAGCCAAGCCTACCGATGCCGAGAAACTGGCTACGCAGCAAAAGACAACCGCTTTAATTGAAGCGATTCGCGCTGACAAGACGTCGATTCAAATGATTGATGCGCTGCTGCTTGAATACAGCTTAGATACGCACGAAGGTATTTTGCTTATGTGTCTTGCGGAAGCCTTGATGCGTATTCCTGATGCAGCCACCGCCGATGCTCTGATCCGAGACAAACTGACGGTAGCCGATTGGAAGTCTCACTTAAAGAATTCTGATTCTGTTTTTGTTAATGCCTCAACGTGGGGATTAATGCTAACAGGTAAAGTAGTGGGCCTTAAAGATTCAAAAACCAACAGCTCTACTCAAGCCATTAATGGTTTAGTGAACAAGCTGTCGGAGCCTGTTATACGTAACGCGATGCATCAGGCAATGAAGATCATGGGGCATCAATTTGTTCTTGGTCGCAGCATTGCAGAAGCTCAGAAAAATGGCGCCAAGATGCGCGATAAAGGCTTTACCTATTCTTATGACATGCTCGGTGAGGCTGCTTTAACAGAAGCGGACGCGAATAAGTACTTTAAAGATTACATCATGGCGATTGAAGCGGTAGGCCGTGAACCTAATGGTTCTGGTCCATCGCCGTCTGTGTCTATCAAATTATCCGCCTTGCACCCGCGTTATGAAGTGGCCAATCAAGAACGTGTGATGGGCGAGATGTTTGAAAGCCTTAGCAGTTTGTTGGTACGAGCCCGCGAATTGGATGTGCCAATTACGATTGATGCCGAAGAAGCCGATCGTTTAGAGCTGTCTTTAAAACTGTTTGAAAAACTGTATAACAGCGAAACAGTAAAAGGCTGGGGCAAGTTTGGTCTTGTGATTCAAGCGTACTCAAAACGGGCTTTACCGGTACTCACATGGCTTACTGCTGTGGCTAAGCAGCAGGGTGACCCTATTCCATTGCGCTTGGTTAAAGGCGCGTATTGGGACAGTGAAGTTAAATGGTCTCAGCAAGCTGGGTACGATGACTATCCTGTTTATACACGTAAAGAATCCACCGATGTGGCTTACCTTGCCTGCGCACGTTTCTTACTAAGCCCGCAAGTGCGTGGCAATATCTACCCTCAGTTTGCGAGTCACAACGCCCATACTGTTACCGCCGTTGCGGTGATGGCTTCGCACAGTGATTACGAATTCCAACGCTTACATGGCATGGGCGACTCGTTATATAACCATGCAATGGAAGCGTATCAGCAGCCAGTGCGAATTTATGCGCCAGTGGGTAGTCATAAAGATTTACTGCCTTATTTGGTTCGTCGTTTATTGGAAAATGGTGCGAACAGCTCGTTTGTTCATCGCTTGGTGGATGCTCGTTGCCCAGTCGAAAGCCTGACTCACCATCCGGTGGATTCGTTATTGGCATTTGAAACCATTAACAATACCAAGATACCGTTACCTCCTGCTATTTTCCCTGAGCGTAAAAATGCCATCGGGGTGAACATTGATGTCGCGAGCGAAGCGTTGCCTTTTGAAGCAGAAGTGGACACTTGGATGAAGCATCAATGGCAAGCGGCGCCAATCCTAAGCGGTGCTAGCCAATTCGAAAGCATGATCAAGGCAGATCAAACGCCAGTGAGCGTCACGGCGCCCCATGATCGTCGGATCTTAGTGGGTCAGGTTGCGATGGCAAACCTTGATCATGTTTCCGAAGCGATCGATCTTGCACAACACAGCTTGGCTGACTGGCAAAGCTTGTCTATCAAGGATCGTGGTCAGTATCTACTTGATTTTGCAGACGTCCTAGAAAAGCACTTAGCTGAGCTAGTGGCTCTGTGCCATTTAGAAGCGGGTAAAACCATTCATGACAGTATTGATGAAGTGCGAGAAGCGGTCGATTTTTGTCGTTACTACGCGCATCAAGCTTTAGAACTCACTCCTCAGCCAGTGAAAGGCTTCGATGATGTGACTCGCGAGATCACCCGTCAAGGCCGTGGCGTGTTTGTTTGTATTAGCCCTTGGAACTTCCCACTGGCGATCTTCTTAGGCCAAATTACTGCCGCATTAGTGACTGGTAATACCGTTGTGGCAAAACCGGCTGAGCAAACGAGCCTAATGGCCGCACGCGCCGTTGAAATGATGCTAGAAGCAGGCTTCCCAGCGGGTGTTATCCAATTACTTCCGGGTATTGGCGCAGAAATTGGTGGCGCGCTCAGTGTTCACCCTGCCATTGCTGGCGTGGTGTTTACAGGCTCAACTGCAACCGCACAGCGAATCAACTCGACGTTGGCAAGCCGCGACAGTATGCCCGTTCCGTTTATTGCTGAAACTGGCGGTCAAAATGCCATGATTGTCGACAGCACGGCGTTGCCTGAGCAGGTCGTACGTGATGTGATTCGTTCTGCGTTTGCGTCTGCCGGGCAGCGCTGTTCGGCATTGCGTGTCCTGTATGTTCAAGAAGACATCGCTGAGCGAATTATCAACCTAATTCAAGGCGCGATGGCTCAGCTTGACGTGGGGCTGCCTCATTTACATAAAACGGATGTGGGCCCTGTGATTGATAAAGCGGCTAAACAAGGCTTGCTTGATCATATTGAGCACATGACTTCTACCCAAAAGCTCATTACTCAAACGGCTTTGCCTGATGGTTGTGAGCACGGTGACTTTGTTCCACCAACGGCGTTTGAAATTGACAGTATCGCGGCGTTAAGCAAAGAGCATTTTGGCCCAATTTTGCATGTTGTTCGCTTTAAGGCGAATGAAATTGCCAAAGTGGTCGATGAGATTAACCAAACAGGTTTTGGTTTGACTATGGGTGTCCACAGCCGAAACGAAACGACCTACCGCTGGATTGAAAAACATGTCCGTGTCGGTAACTGCTACATCAACCGAGACCAAGTCGGTGCGGTTGTTGGCGTACAACCATTTGGTGGTCAAGGTCTATCGGGCACGGGGCCTAAAGCGGGCGGTCCGCACTATTTATTCCGATTTACTCAACCGGTTTATGCATAAGGAGAAGCATTATGGTTCATCAAGTTACGTGTTTTTCTGATGCCTACTCAGTGTGGGAAAATTGGAACATAACCGGTTATCAACAACGCAGCGATACCGTGATGGCGCTTAAAAACGAAGTAGCGCTTCATGACCTATCGATTGCCAAGGTGATGACTTTTCATTTGGAACAAGGGGATGCCATTTTATCCCCTTGCCATTTAATGCCAGGTCCAACTGGCGAAACGAATGAACTTTACATCGCAGGACGCGGAGTGAGTTTATTAATTCAAGACGAAATAGGCCAGCAGGCGCAACAAGCGTTAATTGCACAATTGACGTGTAGCTTATTGGCCGGCAATAGCGTCGTGGTCGCAAGCGACGATGAAGAGCTTAATGCTTTACTTAGTAGTGCATCTGTAGGGGCAACGTTGCCAACCAATTTGGTTCAAATTGTGCCGGTAGATGCAGCGCAAAGCTTATTGGAGTGCGATGTGCGCTGCGTAGGTTTTGTGGGGGGCGAAAGTGAGGCAATTAATTTAAATCGCAGTTTGTCACAACGGAGTGGCGCGATTGTTTCGTTTATTAGTGAGACCGATTTGGTGGGGCTACCTACCGCTTTAGATACGGTTCTCGCTTTGCGCTTTGTAACAGAACGAACGCGCACCATCAATATTACGGCAGTAGGCGGTAATGCAACCTTGCTAGAGCTTGGGAGCGACGGCCACTGACCATCTTTCTAAAAGCCTCCGCTTACGGGCGGAGGTTCACGGAAGAGCCATTATTATAAAATGAGGAGAAAACCATGATCGAGAATAGCTTTGCTATTACCGGTACTTTTATTGCGTACTTAATCGGTATGCTAGCGATCGGCGTGATTGCTTATAAGCGTACATCAAGTTCAAGTGACTACTTTTTGGGTGGTCGTTCATTAGGTCCATGGCCTGCGGCTTTGTCTGCTGGCGCATCAGATATGAGTGGCTGGTTGCTACTTGGGCTACCAGGTTATGCTTACGCGGCCGGCTTTGAAGCATTTTGGTTAGCGGGTGGCCTATTAATTGGTACTTGGGCAAACTGGTTTATTAATGCCAAAAGACTGCGTACCTACAGTATTACGACGGATGCTTTGACTCTGCCAGAGTTCTTGTCGCGTCGATTCCAAGATAATTCGAAATTGATTCAAACGATTTCTGCGTTCTTTATCCTTTTGTTCTTCCTCTTTTATACCAGTTCAGGTTTGGTAGCAGGCGGAAAATTGTTTGAAACGGTATTTGGTCTTGATTACAGCATCGCCGTAGTGATAGGCACGGTCTGTGTCGTATCTTATACGCTATTTGGTGGTTTCCTTGCGGTATCTTGGACTGATTTAGTACAAGGTCTACTGATGTCAGCGGCGCTGCTGATTGTCCCATTGGCGGCGATGGACGGTGGTTTTGGCCAGTTAACATCGGATCTCAGCGCGATTAACCCAGAGCTACTCACGTTGTGGAATGACACGAAAGGTGAGCCACTTACCGCTATTGCGATCATTTCACTTGCGGCTTGGGGCCTAGGTTATTTCGGTCAGCCACATATCTTGGCGCGTTTTAAAGCGACTCGTAGCAACAAAGATTTGACGACGGCTCGCCGTATCGCGGTGATCTGGACCGGTCTTTCTATGTTTGGCGCAATGCTAGTCGGCTTGGTTGGTTTAATTTACACAACCAAAACCGGTGGTGAACTGGCCGATGGAGAGAAAATCTTCATGTTGCTTGTTAACGCGATGTTCCACCCAGTCATTGCAGGTATTTTACTTGCAGCTATCTTAGCGGCCATCATGAGTACAGCAGATAGCCAATTGTTGGTGTCTTCATCGGCACTAGCAGAAGACTTCTACAAACAAGTATTCAATAAAGATGCGACCCAACAACAAGTTGTTATGGTTGGTCGTGTTGCGGTTATTGGCTTGTCACTGGTTGCGTTGTTCCTTGCTATGAATCCTGATAGCTCAGTTCTTGGTTTGGTTTCTTACGCTTGGGCTGGCTTCGGTGCTGCGTTTGGTCCTGCTATTGTTCTAAGCCTATACTGGTCTGGTATGAACCGTAATGGCGCACTTGCTGGTATTGTTATTGGTGGTATTACCATCGTGGTTTGGAAGCAACTGACAGGCGGTTGGTTTGATGTGTACGAAATCGTACCGGGCATCATCTTCTCGACAATTGCAATCATTGTTGTCAGTAAGATCAGCGGTGAACCAAGCGATGAAGTGAAATCTCAACACGAAGTATTTGAAAAGAACTTGGTTGAACTGGACTAATCAGTGTTAACTGTGATTTTTGAATGATTGAAAGCGGCTTATTAAGCCGCTTTTTTTATACAGAGTGATTTTTAAATAGAGACTATAGTTCCGATATGCTGACTTGCTGGTAAGCGTGAAAAATGGGCTCGATATCTTGCTTTTTTCCTGCCATCATTCGTTGGTAATGGGCGAGAGTAGTGGCAAGGTAGCGTGTTGCTACACGGCGTTGCTCTAACGATTCGGTTTGCCAGATTTGCTCACCAACAGCGCTTATTTTCGGTAAGTGTTGGTCTTGTTTCAGAGCCTTTGTAACGAATAAAATTTCGTAGATCCGGCGATTCTCTTCTACCAGTACTTCCTTTTTCAATCGTAAATCTAATTTGTTTAATGCGCGCCTTAATGTGTGATTGTGGTGAACAGGGCAAAGTAGGAAATCGAGTTCAATATCGGGATTGTTCAGTGTGATTTCTTGAACCAAATGCGTCATGAGATCACCGCCAACGCCTGCAATGATAATAAGCTGCTTTCCTTGCTTGCTCGCAACAGGAATTTTGGTGACGTCCAAGCAGTAAGTCTGCCAATGAGGGGCTTCCTGTTTTACCATCAATTGGTTGAGTTTATTGGTTAACTCTTCGATCAGGTTAGGGACGATGTCAACAAAATGGACCATTTTGGCTGCTTTTCGAGTCAGTAAAGCGCCTCCTAGTTGCCCGTGATCGCAGCAGCAATCCCAGATGTGCTGGTAACCAGACTCTACCATGGCTTCAATTTTTTTTAGTCGTTTGCCCAGTTTACGTTCTTTCATTGGCTCATGATCACTTGCTCTGTAAGGCGCGCATTGTAGTCTTTTTCCGATCTCAAAGACAGACAGCAATAAGCCGATGGTGGGCGTTACGTTAACTCTGGGTAAGGCCAAATAACGGCCACAATAATTATCACTAGACGACTGGTCTAATTTTGGTTACAGTTGGCTTATGAATACAAAAATCAACGATACACGCCAGCATATATTGGATGTCGGCTACCAGCTTGTGGTAGCAAAAGGCTTTACCAGTGTTGGTTTGTCTGAACTATTAAAAACCGCTGATGTACCCAAAGGGTCTTTCTATCACTACTTTAAATCGAAAGAGCAATTTGGTGAGGCGTTAATTGAAGACTACTTTCATCAATACTTAGAACGCATTAATGGTGTTTTAGTATTGGGAGACGGTAATGGTCGTGAGCGTCTACTTGCGTATTTTGGCCGTTGGCTGAATATTGAGAATGGCAGCTGCAATGCCCATAAGTGCTTAGTGGTAAAACTCAGCGCCGAAGTGTCAGACTTGTCGCCAACGATGCGAGAGTCTTTACTATTGGGTGCCAATAAAGTGATATCGACCATTAGTCAGTGCTTAGAAAGTGGCATTGAGGATGGCTCAATTAAAGCCTTAGACAGTGAGTCAATGGCCGCCACCATTTATCACTTATGGTTAGGGGCAAGCTTAATGAGTAAGTTGAACCAAAATCAAACCGGCTTAGAGCAAGCCTTGGTGACAACCAAGCACTTTCTGTCCGATAAGTAATGGCTATCCGATAAGCACGATAAGTAGCTCAACCAGATAACAAACATAATACCCGCTGTTTAATACGGCGGGATTTTTTGAAATGAACACTAGACGACTGGTCTAATTTATGAAGATTGGTCAATAACGACATAAAGGAATAATCCAATGACTCAAGTTACTAACCGTCGCGTTGTACTGGCTTCTCGCCCTGTTGGCGCACCCACTCAAGCTGATTTTCGCATTGAACAAGCTGAAATTCCAAGTATTGCTGACGGCGAAATGTTACTGAAAAGCATCTATTTGTCATTAGACCCATATATGCGTGGGCGCATGAGCGCTGCCAAATCTTATGCCGATCCAGTGGAGCTTGATGACGTCATGGTTGGCGCAACAGTGTGTCAGGTGGAAGCGTCGAATAATGCTGACTTTCCAGTAGGCGAATGGGTTTTAGCTTACACAGGTTGGCAGGACTATGGGGTATCAAATGGCGAAGGGTTAATTAAGCTCGGTCAGAACCCTGCTCATCCATCGTTCGCACTAGGCATCATGGGTATGCCTGGGTTTACCGCTTACATGGGTCTGCTTGATATTGGTGCTCCTAAAGCAGGTGAAACACTCGTGGTTGCTGCGGCGACTGGCGCAGTAGGCGCAACAGTGGGTCAAATTGGTAAGTTAAAAGGCTGCCGTGTGGTTGGTGTTGCTGGTGGCGAAGAAAAATGCCGTTACGCAAAAGAGGTACTGGGCTTTGATGAGTGTATTGACCATAAAGCAGAAGACTTTGCCGAGCAATTGGCGGCCGCTTGTGACAACGGCATCGATGTTTATTTTGAGAACGTAGGCGGTAAAGTGTTTGATGCGGTTCTACCGCTATTGAATACGGCGGCTCGCGTGCCACTGTGTGGTTTGATTTCTCAATACAATGCAACAGCATTACCTGAAGGCCCTGATCGCATGTCTTCTCTGATGGGCGCGCTGTTAGTGAAACGAATTAAAATGCAAGGTTTCATCATATTTGATGACTACGCTCACCGTTATGGCGAGTTTGCGCAAGAAATGGGTGAGTGGCTTGCACAAGGTAAGATGCAATACCGAGAGCACCTAGTCGATGGTTTAGAGCAAGCACCAGAAGCCTTTATGGGTCTGCTAGAAGGCAAAAACTTCGGCAAGCTTGTTATTCAAGTGAACCAACCAAAATAAGGACAACGGCAATGATTACTTTACACCATTTAAATAAATCTCGTTCTAAACGCATTATTTGGTTGCTGGAAGAGCTTGAGTTAGATTACCAAATTACGCCATACCAAAGAGACAGTGTCACTTTTCTTGCGCCACCTGAGTTAAAGAGCGTGCATCCTTTGGGTAAGTCACCCGTGCTTGAAGACGGTGATCTAGTGGTGACGGAGTCGGGGGCAATTACCGAATACCTGATCGACAAATACGGCAAGGGAGCGCTATCACCAGAGCGTGGTACGCAAGCGTATACTGAATATTCACAATGGCTGCACTTTGCGGAAAGTTCGGCGATGTTACCGCTGCTATTAAAGCTGTTTGTCACTAAAGATGGTTGTGAAACTAACTTTTTAGCGGACTACGCGGATGCAGAGACCATGAAAGTACTGAGTTACTTTGACCAAAGCTTAGTGGGTAAAACCTACTTGGTAGAAGAAACGCTCTCAGGGGCGGATATCATGATGTCATTCATTGTCGAGAACCTAGTCAACAATGGCTCTATTGAGCACTTCGCTAATTTAAAACGTTACGCTGAGCAACTCGCTACCCACGATGCTTTTCATAAAGCAGACGCTGTAGAGCTCAAGTACGCTTAATCTCTGTATTTAGAATGAAAAAAGGACAAAAGCCAGTGAGTACCTAAACTCGCTGGCTTTTTTACCTGCCCCCACGAAATTGTTGCGGAGTCATACCTGTCCAGCGCTTAAACCATCGACGAAAGTTGGCGGTATCACTGTACCCGAGCCGAAACGCCATCTCTTCAATCGTCAACTTAGTCTGGATTAAAAATTCTTTGGCGATATCAGCACGCACTTCACTCACTAGATTCTGATAGCTCGTTTGATTCTGCTCAAGCTTTCTTCTCAACGTGCGCGGCGAGCAACCAAACTGAACGGCGATCAGTTCTATCGAAGGGAAATTACCCGTACTCATGTATAAGATCGCATTAATTTGATTCGTCAGTAGGTAAGGAGATTGCAACGCAGCCATAACCGACTCACATGACTGAAGATAATTATTCAGCATATCTGCGTTATGAGTCTTAAGGGGCATCGATAGCAGTGAAGAATCAAAACTAAGCTTAAGGCTTGTTGCTTCAAACTGGGTGCGACAACCAAACCGTTCATTGTACTTCTGGCTGTAATCCGTTTTAGGGTAAGGGACAGTCAATGAGCGAACGGCAAGAACTTCACCTGTTAGCTCTTCGAATAAAGAGGCAATGGCACTATAAAAATACTCGCTACAGAACGGCAGCAAATCACCGATATCGAGCACATTTTCCAACACAATCGCTGCAGTTTGATCGTCCTTTATAACTTTAACTGAAAAAACCGGCCCATTGAGGTTCAGGTATTTAAACCCCGTGGTTATCGCCTGTTCTACAGTTCGGCTACTCAATATCGCATAGCCTAAAATGCCAAAGTGATTTAGCTTTGCTCTCTCTCCCACCAGCAAGCCAACGCCCAAGCCCTGAAAGTGACGATTTATATTGCGAAATAGCATCAACTTATCGGCATAAGTCATTTGAGCGCTTTCAGCCTGCCAATCTAGCTCTCCTAACCCAATCTCCTGCAACATTGCGGTAGGTTTAAATCCAAGGCCCTCAACCGCCTCTAACAATAAGGCGATATCCATTACCCCCAATTGATGGCGATAGTCTGTAGACCGGTATTCCGCGACAACTTCCATCGTAAAGACACCCTGTTTTTTTGCCCTCCATACAGACCCATTCAGCCATGTTCGTGATCACCAATCACTTTATGTCCGATAATGACCTGATATTAATGCCTAGATTAGATCAAACTGACGTAAGTGTTAACTATTTGTAAAGAAAATTATGATTTCTACACGTCCTGCTCCTGAGAGTTTAATTTCGATAGACGGTAAGCCTATCTATGGTCACTTCGATGGCATTCCAGAAAACATTAACGCCCAGAGGTTTGACTACAGAAATTGTATGGATAAGAGCGCAGGCAAGCTGGCTAAATATTTCCACTATAAACAGTTTCAGTTTGTGAGCCTAAGAACCGAGCGATATCTCATTGGTGTTGCCATTGCTGATATTCGTTATCTGGGCTCTTCATTTTGCTACGTCTACGATATAGAAAATGATGCCCTCATTGAGAAGACTTGGCTAAGGCCGCTGTCATTTGGTAAGAAAATGGCAAGTTCTTCCTATTCAGGGGATAGCCATATGGGTCAAAACAAACTGCGTTTTGAAATCAAACAAGGTCTTTGGCGCGTACAAGCGAACGGCAAGCACCTAGAGCTAGACGTTCACTTACAGCCAAGCGATGGAAGCATGCCATTGTCAGTCTGTACGCCTACTGCATACTCAGGCTGGACGTACACCCAAAAACATAACGCGCTTTCAGTAAAGGGCTCGCTAAAAGTGGATGATGTCGTTATTGAACTGGAAGATGCCTTGGCAGGCTACGACTTCTCAGCAGGCTATATGCGCCGTGAGACAAGTTGGAGATGGGCAAGTCTCAGCACTCAAATTGACGGCAGCCTATTGGGCCTAAACTTGGCCGCAGGCGTTAACGAAACCGGGAGCTGCGAAAATGCGTTATGGGTAGATGGCCGTAGGCACTTACTTAATCCTGTCCACTTTACCTTCGATCGTGACTATATCGAGCAAGGTTGGCACATCCACTCAGAGGATGGTCGACTCGAGCTTCATTTTACGCCACTCAACCAACGCAGCGAAAAACTCAACTTACTGCTACTTAAGAGCAACTTTCGCCAATTTATCGGTCACTTTAGCGGTTTTATTATCGACACCGATGGGGCAAAGCACGAGCTGAACAACGTACTCGGGCTAACTGAAGATCACTTTGCCAAGTGGTAACTCTTTTTCGGAGATTAGAATGGAATTTCAAACAATTATTGATCATCCAGAGTGGCTGCTCATGCTGCTTGCCCCACTGTTTGTCGGTTTGATGTTAGCAGAATACTTTATTGGCCAAAGACGGGGGAAACTGCCAGAAAATTCAGCCTATAAATTGCCCGAAGTGTTATGTAACTTCTCGCTGGCGGGAATGCATCAACTTGCCGATCTACTGACAGGACTACTCATAGTAAAACTCTATATGTGGCTATTTGGTTGGAAGCTATTAGAGATCGAAATGAACGTGACGTCGTTTATCACTCTGCTCATTTTACAAGACTTCTGCTATTACTGGTTTCATCGGGCAAGTCATAGAATACGCTGGATGTGGGCCGCTCATGTCGCCCATCACAGTTCAGAGCGAATGAACTTTAGCACCGCATTTCGCCAAAGCTTAATGTATCCCATTGCGGGAATGTGGCTATTTTGGGTCCCTCTGGTCATCTTGGGCTTCGAGCCGAAATGGGTGATTTTTGCGGTACTACTCAACCTAGGGTTGCAGTTCTTTGTCCACACGCAGTGGGTTCGCTCATTAGGTTTGATTGAGCTAGTTTTTAATACGCCATCGCACCACAGAGTGCATCATGGGAAAAACCCGCAATATATCGACAAAAACTACGCTGGTGTACTGATCATTTGGGACAAAATCTTCGGTACCTTCGCACCAGAAGTTGAGGCAGTACGCTACGGAATTACTAAGCCAGTAAACAGCGATAATCCGATTACCGTAACCTTCTCTGAGTGGCGAGATATGTTGCAAGCTGCGCAAGACAAGCGTTTATCGCTAAAGCAACAAATCGGCATATTTCTCTCGCCACCGAACGATAAAGAGTGACCAAATTCATCGATGGTGAAGGCGAGATAGGGAAGAGACTATCCGCCAATGAGTACCGTAGGCATTCCCATAATGATCGTGCCGCCATGAGCAGTCAGATCGCCCATGCGAGCTGCTGGTTTATTATTGATAAGTACCGTCGCACTGCCTTTTACAACGCTATCTGGAGGTCCGACGCACACGCACATTTGGCCTAAGGTTGCGGCCGGAAGGTTACCAATAAGCACAGTACTTGGCATTGGTAATAATGGGCCGCCGACGTGTGGAATGGGAACGATTGCCGGAGTTTGCATCGGGCACATATGCATGTCGGTGGCTCGAGCTGCTGGTAACATAGTATTATCCTAAATTTCCCCGTTTCCGCCTTGGGCGATGTTAAAACCAATGTCGAAATAGCTTTTGTAACGTTGCTTTGCCTCTTCACCATCAGGCAAAACAGCGGTGAGGTTAATGCTTCCCGCGACGGCTTGTGCATATAAATAGGCAGGAGGCGGAACAATCGGATCTTTCGGGCTGGTCATACTGCCGCCACTCCAAAATGCCGCTTGTGCTACCCAGCCAGCGCCAGTATCCAATGTGGCGCTTTCTGCCATCGTCTCTGCAAATCGCCGACTGGTTTCATCCGGAGTATGAACCCAGGCTTTGGCCGCACGAATGGCATCTAATTCTTGTTCGTTCCAATCTTGACGTTGGCTGGCACAGCAACTGGCCCACCAAATCGCTTCTCTGACGGGCATTCCGTGTGCAAGGTAAGTAATGGCATCCGCGTAAAGTTCTTCGTCGATTGCCAATTGAATCAATTCGTAAGGTGACATGCCATCGGTTGCGAGTTGGCAGATTTCGTTGTTAGCGTCATAGAATGAGAAGATCTGCTTTGCATTTTCATAAGGGATTTTTATTAACTTCATTAGTTTACCTTTGCAATTGCCCCTTGAATTTGAACCATCGCACCCGCTTTAACCTGGGTCATGGCACTTCCATTAATACTCACCATCGCGGCTTTAACGTCCGCTTTTCCTTGCCCTTCAACGGTCACCATTGCGGCTTTCATTTCTGCTTTGGCTTTTCCGCTGATCGAAACCTGAGGCGCATCTATTTTTATACCACTGGCACTGATTTCAATTTTACTTGCGCCAACTTTGAGTTCAATTTTGCTCTTGCCCGTAATTGAGATACTGCTCCCGTCAACTTTTACGGCAGATTTTGCAGTAACCGAGGCGTTGGACCCGGCATCGAGGTTAATGTTTTTGTCGCTTGCTGCCGAGAGATCATCTTTTGCATTGGTGGTCAGAGTTTTTTCACTTTTAACGGTGAACGCTTCTTTGCTGGATACATCGAGTGTTTTTTCAACTTGTGTGAGCGCCTTGCCCTTAATTGTTGATGTTGAATCGTTATTTACATCGAGCAACCAGTCTTTTTCTGCGTGCAAAAAGACCTGCTCTTTGTCTTTTTGATCTTCAAAGCGTAATTCGTTGCCTTGTTTACTGCTGCCTTTCGGCGTCGAGCGAGTTTTTATTCCTGCTTGAGTCGCTGAGGAGTATGGCGTGCTATTGGCTTTATTGTAAATTGAACCGACGACAATTGGCCTATCTGGATTGGCATCTATGTATTGAACCAGTACTTCATCACCAATTCGTGGAATGAATTGCATACCAAACCCTTTACTGGCCGCGCCTTGCGAGACGGGCAACCAACATGAACAGTTTTCGTCTGGCTTTCCGTCTCGGTCCCAGTGAAAGTGAACTTTAATACGGCCAACTTTGTCTCGGTAGATCTCTTCCCCGTTAGGGCCAGTGACGGTCGCGGTATGGATACCATTAGCATGGGGCTTATCAATGACACCTGGGCGAAACGGTGTTGCGTAACTAACGGCTTGAAAGTGGTTGTTATAGTGGGTTTGTTGGCCCGACTCATCACACGTTACCGAATGCACAATCTTGATGATGAAGTAGTCTTGATTGAACGATGAAACCGGGTGATCGCTTAATTTGAAGCGTTTGCCACAGGCCAAAGCACTGATTGAGGACTGAGACGTTGCGATGCTTTGCAGGGCATCATGGGCTTCCATTTGGATCTTCGCAGCTTTGCGAATGACACTTTTGTCACCAAACCCTTGGCCGTAGCGATAGTCTTCCAACGATTTGATTGTGTCGTCTGCTGCGCTTTTTCGTTCACCACTGTCAAAGACTTCAGCCAATTCTTGGCTATGATCCGCTAGACATAATTTTGAGGTCGTGATTTGAGCTTTATGCTGCCAATGATTCAGGACTCTTTCTGGATCTGGGAGGCCATTTTGAAAGGCGATAGTACTGCGTTCAATCGCCTTAAATGATTGGTTAGAATCAGCAATAGTGACGATAGGTTTGCTATCACTGTGTTCGACATGATAGTGCCAGCCTTCAGCAGAAAGTAAACGTTGCATAAACGCAAGATCACTCTCGTCAAGTTGCACGCAATATTCGTGTTTTTGACCATTGCCAGAAATAGAAAATTTGAAATAGCTTTTGAAGTCAGAATCACCGATGACTTTTTCGATAATTTGCTTGGTTGTCAGATTTTGAAATATCTGGCGATTATGGCGATATGCTAATAGTGATAGCGGGTCAACCGCTTGTACTTGGTAGAAATAGAGAGATTTCTCTTCACTATGACTCATCAACTCAATACTGGAAACAAGGCCTAAAAACTGGCGAGTTTCGCTGGCTTGTTTATAGCGTATGCAAAGAGGTTTACCTAGAGGTTTGCTCGAAATTTGCTTGTTAGATGCAATAGTAAAAGACATGGTTACACCGTGAGAGAGGCGTTCTTCGCACTCTAAGTGTGTCACGATATAAGTTTTACCGTCTGACAGTTTGGCTGTGAGCGGGCGAGTCTCATTCTTTATTTCACTATTTGGCATAACCACCGCGTTCTTTAATAAATATCAATACCTTTAAAGTGGGCATTAAAGGTATATACTAGATGCAAGTAATAACATAGTAGAGCGTTCACGGAAGCAAAATTAAACAATGAATAAATATCCCAAAATGAGTTCCATATTTATTGTATTTATCACCGTATATATTATTAACCTCGCCTTTTTATAATTACTTTAGTAGAAAGTAAAGTAATTATTTGTCCTATCTTTGTAATGTGCGAATAGAGTAAAAGCACTAAATTAACAAATTTGGAACATATATATATTTAACAAATCGGAATAATTAATTTCAGTGCAATTAAGTTCACTTGATCTTGGTTCGCTAAGATACCTATCTGGTAAGATGAGAAATATTTAGTTACATTTGCAATTGTTTGCTGTGCTTATTAATCAATGGTTTACGATTTTTTAGCGAATCATGATATATATTAGGTACGATGTTGTATTTATATAAATACAGAATCGGGTCTTTTTTTTTAGTAGTTCAAAAGATATAATTTATAACATTCGATTAATGTTAAGTTATTTTTAATCCTCCTATTTAGCTAGATTAACTCTAATTTAGTGTCGTCTAAATTTGTAGATTCTTATTGGGTTACGTCCTGTTTATTTGGATTTAATATCACAAAATTTACAGTTATATTGGCGTTTATTTAGGCGGGGTTTAATATCTCCCTGGGTTCGACTCGGCTCCCTAGAGCCTTTGTTGATCTCTGTACCTTTAATTTTCTTATTGCTCAAGTAAGTATTCACTACAAGATTATCGCGTATGTTGTTCAGTAAAAAATATATATCGGAGCTAATGTCTCCAATTCAAGATGATGCCGTGTGTGGCGTTTACTTAAAGTCTGACAAAGGCGCGTTTCGTCCTCTTCGCAATGAATTTAATGTTGCGCAAACTTCTATGCGTAAATTAAGCCAAAATCCAAGTGCAGAAGAACGCGAAATACTACAAGAGCAGAATCACGAAAATTGGGAACAGTTATCGCAATCTCTGTTGAAGCAGTTTCAAACGGTGACTCGTGATATTGAGTTGGTGAGTTGGTTCATGGCGTCACAAGTGGTACTTGATGAACAACTCGATGCTCTGTCAAATACCTTAGTTTGGCTGGGCGATCTCGTCGAGCAACAGTGGGATGCGCTTAACCCAGTGTTACCGGAAAGTAAGCTTAAGAGTGACGGTGAAGCAGGTCGCGCTGCGGAGCAATATGAAGCCAAAGTGAAGGCGTTTTTTCAGCTGTTGGGTGACAGTGAAGAGAGCAGCTTGCTTTATGCGCCGATGCTCTTTCAGCCGTTGGTAGGCGATATTTCTTTTTACGACTACCAGAGTGCAGAACGTAAAGGGGAGTTGAATCAACTTAAGCAACAAGCGAGCGCGCACGTCGGACACGAGCGAGCGCAAATTAATCAAAAGCTGAATAACTTAACGCTGTGTCTTGAGCAAATTGGGCGGTTAGCTGGCTTAACACGTGAGAAAGCGAATTCTCTTGGGGTGGCCAGTCCGAATTTCAATTTTGTTAAAGGGCTGATGACCAAGTATAGCGCAGCGCTGCAGCAGTTGACGGGCGTTAAGGTTGAATTGAAAGCCGTTGCTTCTGCTCCTGAAACTCAAGATCAAGCCTTGGAATCGAGCCGCGTTGAACAGCCTGAATCAAGTGGAGTTAGCCAAACCGTTGCTTCTTCGGTTGAAGCCGCAGCGCCCATGACATTAGGGACAGGTAACCTGTCCCAGACAGCCAAAACTAACAGCATGAATCGTGATGTCGCGTTTCATCTGTTACGCGAAATATCCGATTATTTCCGCCAAAGTGAGCCGCATAGTCCGGTGTCATTTTTGCTCGAAAAAGCCATTCGCTGGGGCTACCTGCCGTTGCCTGAATTATTGCAAGACATGATGGCAGAGCAACAAGGTGATCAGCTTAACCAAATTTTTAATGCCGCAGGGCTCAATCACCTCGATCAGGTTTTGCTGCCGGATGTAGAGATTGTCGCGACCGACATTAAAAACAATTCAACACCAGTGGCTCCGGTTATTGAACCGGAACCCGTCAGTGTTGAACGACAAGTATCAGAGTCTTCCACTGCTGATACTCCATTAAAACAACAAAGTGAAAAACCTTCACCATCAGGCTCAACAGCCCTTCGTTGGTGATCCTCTTTTTTGCAAATAAGGAAGAAAAAATATGGCAAGTATTTACATGCGTATTGAAGGCGTCGACGTTAAAGGTGGCGCAACAGTTGAAGGCCTAGAAGGCAACAGTTGGTTTGCTATCTCTTCTTACTCTTGGGGCGGTGTGCGCAACGTTGCAATGGATATCGGTAATGGTAACAACGCCGATGCGGGCATGGTGGCTTTAAGCGAAGTTAACCTCGCAAAACAAGTGGATGGTGCGTCTGAAGATCTGCTTTCTTACCTATTTAACCCAGGTAAAGAAGGCAAGACAGTAGAAATCGCGTTCACTAAACCAGAATCTGACGGTTCTGGCGCGAAATTGTACTTCCAAGTGAAGCTATCTAAAGCACGTCTTGTTTCTTACAACGTAAGCGGCAGCGACGGCTCTCAACCATTCGAAAGCATTTCTTTGTCTTACGTAGAGATTTCTCAGAAACATAACTACGAACTAGAAGGCGGCGAAATCAAAGACGGCGGAATCGTCACTTACAACCTACCTCAAGGTAAGTTGCTGTCTGGCTCTAAATAATCCGCACAGTGAGGTACTTCGTCTTGGCGAAGTACCTTTTTACAACGATGCAATTTCTTAATTAGGACACATCTATGGCATTGAATTCACAACATAAGCGCGTCAGCAAAAACCGCGTGAGCATCACTTACGATGTAGAAACCAACGGCGCAGTTGAAACCAAAGAGTTGCCATTCGTCGTAGGCGTTATTGGCGATTTTTCTGGTCACAAACCAGAGTCTGACAAAGTGGACTTGGAAGAGCGTGAATTTACAGGCATCGATAAAGATAACTTCGACACTGTAATGAGCCAAGTTAACCCAACTCTTTCTTACAAAGTTGATAACAAACTGGCGAATGATGACAGCCAATTTGAAGTCAACATGAACTTTAGCTCAATGAAAGACTTTCACCCAGAGAACGTGGTTGAGCAAATCGATCCGCTGAAGCAACTGGTAGAGACTCGCAACCAGTTGAAAGTTCTGCTGAGTAAAGCAGACCGCTCACGCGATTTAGAACGTTTGCTAAAAGAAGTCTTACAAAGTGCTGATGCTATTCAAGGTTTAGCTGATGAGCTTGGCTTGAAAAAAGAGGGAGCTGAATAATGTCTACTGAGCAACTAACTGCTACCGAAGGTGCTGTAGAAGCGCAAGCATCGTTGAGCGTTTTGGATCGCGCGATCACTGCAACGGCACAAACGCCGGTGGATACAACTAAAGAATTATTGAGCATTCTGACGTCGCAAGCGTTGGAAGGCACAGTCACATGGGATAAAAACTTAACCCTAACAATCGAGAAAGCCATTAGTGCACTGGACAGTAAAATTTCAGAGCAACTGTCTTCTGTTATGAAAAACAGTGACTTCCAAAAGCTGGAAGGCACATGGTTAGGTCTACAGAAGCTTGTTAAAAATAGTGAGCTTGGCCCGGATTTGAAGATTAAGTTGGCCGATTACACCAAAGACGAATTGCTAGAGCAGTTTGAAGATGCGCCAGCAATCGATCGCAGCCGTTTCTTCACTATGGTTTACCAAGAAGAGTTTGGTACTGCTGGTGGTCAACCGTACGGTGCGCTTATCGGTGATTACGAATTTGGTTACGGCGACGAAGACGTGGCTCTGCTACGTTACATGGGTGAAGTGGCTTCTGCTTCTCATGCCCCATTCGTTGCGGCTGCTAATGCAAGCATGTTTGATTTCAATTCCTTTGCAACCTTTGCTGATGGCAAACCTGTAGCGGCTGGTTTTGATTCGCCTGCGTATGCGAGCTGGAATGCATTCCGAGAAAGTGATGACTCACGTTACGTGGCGTTAACGCTGCCAAAAACAATTGCTCGTTTGCCTTATGGTTCTGAGACTGTGCAAGTGAAGTCGTTTGATTTTGAGGAGCTGAAAACACGTGAAAACGGTCAGCAAATCGTTGAATCAGATCAAGACTTTGTTTGGAGCAACGCGGCATACGAATTCGGTTTACTGCTGACTCAAGCGTACACCCAATTTGGCTGGTGTACGGCGATTCGTGGTACTGAAAATGGCGGTAAGGTTGAGAACTTATCTAACTTTACTTACTACTCGAATGCCGGTGATTTGCTGCAGCAATGTCCGACAGAAGTGAATCTCACTGATGAGCGTGAAAAAGAGCTCAGCGACCTTGGTTTCCTACCATTGGTTCACTACAAGAATACCAACTACGCCGTATTTATGGGGGCTCAAACGACTCATAAACCAAAGACCTATACAGACCCTGACGCGACTGCGAACGCAGCGATTTCAGCGCGCTTGCCTTACACCATGGCAAGCAGCCGTATTGCTCAGTTCTTGAAAGTGATGGGACGTGACCGTATCGGTTCAAACCTAGATCCAAACGATGTAGAAAAAGACCTAAATACTTGGATTCATCAATACGTTAACCCGAACGCAATTGGCAACGAAGCGAAAGCTCGTCACCCACTTGTTGAAGCGAAGGTCACCGTAGAAGAGCAGGCCGGACGACCGGGTGCCTATTCTGCAGTTGCGTATTTACGCCCTTGGTTGCAAATGGAAGAGCTCAGCACTTCCTTGCGCATGGTAGCGAACATCCCAGGTTAATTTAATTCGGGGGCGACAGTCCCCGATTTTTTTCCGACGATGTGTACCGTTAAACGGCTTTGATTTGGACACTGCATGATAACTCAATCTCGAATAGCAATGATTTCCCCTGCACTTGCCAAGCTCGCTTGGCATGAGTTATTGCCGCTTGCAAAAGAGAATGAGAGTGTCCAATTCAAAGCACTTTTAACCCAACTGATCGTTCAGCTAGATCAAACGATCAGTGAACAATTATCTGAAGTCATGCAACACAACGACTTTAAGCAACTTGAAGCGAGTTGGTCAGGGCTGCAAATGTTGACTGAGCTGCCCGTGTCGCAGCGACGAGTCAAAGTGAAAACACTTGACCTAAGTTGGGACATGGTTTCAAACGATCTCAATTACTCGTTCGACATAAAGCAAACCGCTTTGTTTAAAAAGCTCTATTCCAACGAGTTTGACACGGCGGGTGGTACGCCATTTGGCTTGGTGTTGGTTGATCACAAAGTCAGCTCAGATTACAGCGATGAGCAAGACCATGATGATCTTTATACCTTGCAGCTGTTATCAGAGCTAGGCGAGCGTGCGTTATGCCCAATGGTACTTGGCCTTGATGAGTTTTTCTTCGGTGATGACCCCAATCGCCAACTGCACGACAGCGCGAGAATTAAACGGATTCTAGACAGCCGAGACTTCCGATCTTGGCAACTATTGCGTGAAAAAACCTCTGCTCGTTTTCTTCATTTGGTGATGCCTGAGTTTCTTATGCGCCAGCCATACCGTCAGTACACTGCGGGGTTTATTTATAACCAAGCCAATGATCGTGACCATGCTTTGTGGGGGAACAGTGGCTACTTACTGGCCGCGAATGTGATTCGAGAGTTTGACCGGATCAGCTGGTTTGGATTTTTGCGTTCGTACAACGAAACCGGCTCTTATGGCGCAATTGTTGATGGCTCTACATCGCTTACTGCAAAAGTCGACCTGTACAGCGAAGAAGATGGTTTTTGGGCCGAGCAAGGTTTTGTTCCTTTGAGCAGCCTATACCTTACAGAGCAGAAAGGTTTCTTTAGCAATCAGTCGGTATGGCAAGCCCCTAATGAAGCGGCTCGTATGTTGGGGATGTTACAAACCAACTTAATGGCGTGCCGATTTGGTCACTACATCAAAGCGCAAATTCGCGACCAAATTGGTCGTTACGACAGTGCTTCTGATTGTAAGCGTTCGCTCGAAAACTGGCTCCAACATTATATCAGTGAAGTGGATTATGGTGAGGACTCCGTCATGGCTCGCTATCCATTAAAGGCGTGCAAAGTGAGCATAGAACAAGACACACACGATCAGACTCGTTACCTATGTCAGATCATGCTTCAACCTCAATATCAGTACGAAATGATGGATGCGCAAGTGGTGCTGACTACCTCTGTCTCGAACCAAGAAGTGGGGGAAAGCGCATGAGTCTTATGGCCAAACTCACGCAGACATGGCGTGAAGATATGGACGCCCAACGTGACGCCATTATTGAAAATGTATGTGGTTTGATTTCCAGCCGTGCCCCTATTTGGGCAACAGAAGCCAATGACCAAGCATTGAAGAAAACCATTGTGAATATTGGTCTGCGTAACGTGACACGTTCACAAAGCAAATCGAACAGCGATGTGATTGTGGCTGATATTGCCGATCTGATCGCACGTTTTGAGCCTCGCTTAATTCAAGTGGAAATTGACGTCGATGAAGATTCTTATCAACACAATCAATTGAAATTTCGCCTCGCCGCTGTCATGCACTCCAGTTTAGGGGATGAAGCGATTGTACTGGATTCCTTTTTGGACTTTGGCCGTAACAAACTAGATGTAAGGAAATCGAACCTTGTCTGATACTTTGCTTTCCTATTTCGAACAAGAGCTGCGTTTCATTCGTGATGAAGCGTCGCAGTTCGCTGCCCGTCATCCTGGTGCGGCCAATTCTCTTGGGATCAACCAAGATGGGATTGATGACCCCCAAGTTACGCGATTGATAGAAAGCGTGGCGCTGCTTAATGGCAAGCTTCAACAGCGTCTAGATGAGTCGTTTCCTGAGCTCACAGAGAGCCTGATTCGTTTACTGTTTCCTCATTATTTACGACCCATTCCGTCGTACAGCTTGCTTGATTTTGTTGTCAATGAAGATGCGAACGCGACACACCAGATCCCAGTCGGTACTGAGTTCGAATTACGTGATGAACAAGGTGAAAGTGCGATTTTTCGTACCACTGAAAACGTTGCTTTGTACCCACTAAAAATTGAAAAAGTGAACGTTGCGTTTGCCCCATTCGAATTTGCGAAACCTCGTGGCGCCGAACATGCCAAAGCTTTGATAGAAATTACTATTTCAGCCATCGACTCGGGTGTTGAATTATCTGAACTTGATATTGATAGCCTTAAAGTACACCTAAAGGGTGACAGTAGTTTTGCTTTGCGATTGTACGACCTGTTGTCACAAGGCACCGCTCAAGTGTGCGTGGCGAGTGAAGGCTCTCGATCTGAATTAGGTCGAGACGCGATGCAACCCGTCGGCTTCGACGTTGACGACACCATATTACCGTATCAAGCAGCCAGCTTTGGTGGCTTCAAGTTATTGACTGAATTCTTCATGTTCTCAGAACGTTTTAACGGATTCCGATTTGATTTCTCTGATGCTTTGAAAGGAGTTCGCGGCCATCAATTTAAGCTGCAACTGTTCATTGATGAATTGAGTGTCGACTTGGCGAGAACCTTGAGCGAAGAACACTTTTGCCTGTTTACCACCCCGATTGTTAACTTGCACCAAGCGGTGTCTGATGCTGTCGAAATTGACTTCTTTAAGAAGCACTATCCAATCGTGCTTGATGCGAGCCAAGATCATGACTTAGAGCTGTTTTCAGTTGATGACGTTTTGGATGTAACCCAAGCCACCCCTGTCAGTATTGCCCAAGTTTATGGTGAGAAATTCTCGCCAAACCACTCGGGTTTGCGTTGGCAGCTGGTGCAAACATTGCACGAAAGTGGTGGGTTGGAGAGCAGCCTAAAAGTGGCAGACCTTGATCATATCAGTGCTCAAAGTGAGCCTCGTACTTGGTTGGTTAATGGCACGGTAAGTGACGGCATTAAAGCGGGCTATCTGCCGGTCACCAGTAAAGTGGAGTGCCGAGAGTCTTTGACCATTCCAGCAAAAATGGAATTGTTGCGTCGTCCATCTTTACCGATGCGCAGTAAAGACGCCAACAGAAACGTCTGGTCGTTGCTTTGCCATTTGCATTTTAACTACCACGCAATCTTGGGAACCGATGATCCTAAAGCCACATTAAAAAACGTGTTCGAGCTTTATAACCATAATCAGAGTTCGCAAAACCATGTGTACATCGAGTCGATAGTTGGTATCGAGCAAGAGCAAGTCGTTGCTCCTATCCGCGTATCGGGCAAAACGTGTTTTGCTTATGGTACCAAAATTACCGTGACGCTTGATGGCAGCAACATTTATGGTGGCGTCACTTTGTTCAGCCATCTGCTTGACCGATTTTTCTCCTATTTTGCCGGCTTTAACAGCTTTACTCAGGTTGAAATTAAACTTGAAGGACAAGATGGCCAGTTCATGACCTTCCCAAGGAGAGCTGGATGCAAAAGTCTGCTTTAGAGCGCCTAGCGACGGGTCAATTTCATGTAGAACTCGATAAAGCGTGGCAGATGTTCAAGCATCGCGCGGAGCATCGTGGCATTCGTCCTAAATTACGCTTTAGTGCGGAATCTCTTCCTGCGCATTATCAAACACAAGTGACCAGTGTCTCGAGCGATATCCAAGGCCACTACGTGATGAAAACACCATTGATGGCGTTAGCGGGCAGTCGCGGCGTTATGCCTCGTACTATGTACCGTCAGGCTTTGACCGCCCAGTTTGATCTTGGTGACGAGGCGGCACTGGACTTTTTCGATAGCTTTAATAATCGCTATTTTCGTTTGTATTGTCAGACAGAGCTTAAGCACGACCTATGCAGCCAGTTAGAAGAAGAAACCTTCAGTTGGAATCAGCATAGACAGTCTGTGACCACCATGTTGTCGAGCTTTGGTGGTCAACATGAAGCCACTGACGTAGTACCAAAATCACACTTGATTCAGTACAGCGGCTTGTTGGGGTTAAAGCTAACTTGCCCTCATGCGTTAAAGCACCTGCTAGAGGATTATTTTGGTGCGCAGTTCGTGATTGAACCGAGTGGCCTTGAATATCAGCCATTAACTCCGTGTTCTCTGACTCAATTAGGGGGGCGTGGCCAAAACCGCCAGCTCGGAATGGGCGCATTGTTGGGCAAACATGCGCCAATGGTTGGTCAAAAACTCAATATCAAATTGTGCCCAAAGAACTACCGTCATTATTTGAGTATTCGAAGTGACCAAAAGATGATTCGAGCGATAGAGCACCTAGTAAGAAGTTACATGGGAATCAACATTAAATACAAATTGTACATGAAAGTAGACAGTCGTTATTTACCGCGCGTTAAGCTCGCGAGTAGTGCTGAAAGCGGCCTGAAAGTCGGTCAATCTGCTTGGATGAATAGTCGTACCAATCAACAGCAATTCGTAGAAATGCCATTAACCGCGAGTGAATAAAATGATCAATATTGAATTACAAAGCCTAGTAACTCGGCTAACCCCAAACCTAAAATCGTCGTTGGAATCTGCGGCTGGCGAGTGCGTGAATCGTGGTCATTTTGCCATAGAGTTAGAGCACTGGTTCATTCAATTGCTGCAAAACTCATCCATGGGTTGGCAACAAGCATTACAGCAAGCGGGTGTAGCACCGCAAGGGCTAATCGAGCAACTGAATAATCACTTGGCGGGGCTTGCACAGGGTAATAATACATCGCCATCGTTATCCCCTTCTTTAGTTGAACTGTTAAAAGACGCATGGATGATCGCCTCGCTTAACCATAAGCAACTGTCGGTCAATGAATATCATCTTCTCATGGTGCTTAAGCAGAGAATCGAACAAGGCGCATACAACGGCTCACTCTCTCATTGGCTTAACGCTTTGTCATCTGAATGGTTACGCTCTCAATCGTTGGCAAATACTGCTCCTAGCGCACAAAAGCCGACTTCCCCAAGCATGGTCAATAGCGAGTTCGTCGATGGCAACACGCCAGCACTGGATAAATACTCGCAAAACCTGACGCAGAGCGCTCGTAACGGCGAGCTTGATCCTATTTCTGGTCGTGGTGATGAAGTCCGTAAAGCGGTGGACATTCTGTGTCGCCGCCGTCAAAACAGCCCTATTTTAGTGGGCGACCCGGGCGTGGGTAAAACGGCGATTGTAGAAGGTCTCGCACAACAAATTGTTGATGGCAATGTGCCTCCTGCGCTTGCTAACGTTGAGCTACGCAGTTTGGATTTATCCGCTTTGCAAGCGGGCGCAAGTATTAAGGGCGAGTTCGAAAACCGTCTTAAAGACGTCATCAACGAGATCAAACAGTCGGCGACGCCAATCATCATGTTTATCGATGAAGCTCACACCTTGATCGGTGCAGGCGGTGCCGCTGGACAAAACGACGCTGCCAATATCCTAAAACCGGCATTGGCGCGTGGCGAGTTCCGTTCTATCGCGGCAACAACGTGGGCAGAATATAAGCAGTATTTTGAGTCAGACGCGGCGTTAACCCGACGTTTTCAAGTCGTATCTATTGGTGAACCAAGTGAAGAAGACGCGGTTCACATGCTACGCGGCGTGAAAAAAAGCCTAGAAAAACACCACAGCGTTAAAGTGATGCAAGAAGCGATTGATGCTGCTGTCGCGCTTTCTGTACGTTACCTGCCTGAGCGTAAGCTACCCGATAAGGCCATCAGCTTACTTGATACGGCGTGTTCTCGCATTGGCCTGAGCCAAAGTGCTGCGCCGCGCCAGTTGGAAGCCATTGCTGAGCAAATTCGTTACGTTGAAAATGAAATCGAGACACTCAATCACGAAGCGGCACTTTGGTCGATTGATGACGTGCGTCGTGACGCTGTTGAACAAAAACTGGCGGCATTGCAAAGCGAGCATCAAGCGATTGAGCTGCGTTGGGAGCAAGAGAAGTCGTTAGTTAACGAGATCATCGAGCTTCAAACTCAGTTGGATGCTTTGTTTGTCGCTGGGGAAGATCTAAAGCAAAACCCAGAAAAAGCGTTGCTGAAAAGCAAGATGAATGCGCTGCGCGAAATGCAAGGCGAACAACCTTTGGTGTTACCACAAGTTAACCAACAAACCGTGGCTGAAGTGATCTCGCTTTGGACTGGGATACCGGTTGGCAACATGCTCAAACAGGAAGTTGAGCGTCTAATGCACCTTGAAAATCACATTGGTGAACGAGTCATTGGGCAAATCACACCCATTGCTGAAATCTCACAAGCGATTCGTATGGCACGAGCTGGGTTAACGGATCCGCGTAAACCGGTGGGCGTGTTCCTGATGTGTGGCCCAAGTGGCGTTGGTAAAACGGAAACCGCCTTGGCTTTGACTGATCTGCTTTATGGTGGCGAGCGCAACATTACCACCATCAACATGACCGAGTTTAAAGAGCAGCACAAAGTCTCGATGCTATTGGGATCGCCTGCAGGTTACGTGGGTTACGGTAAGGGCGGCGTGCTGACAGAAGCCGTGCGTCGGAATCCTTATTCGGTGCTATTACTGGATGAAATGGAAAAAGCACACCCAGGTGTGCACGATATTTTCTACCAAATCTTTGATAAAGGCTCGATTTCAGATAGCGAAGGGCGTGAGATAGATTTTCGCAACACCATCATCATTATGACATCCAATGCGGCAGACAGCGCGGTGGTGAACGCCTGTGCGACCGTCCGTCCGTCGATTCCTGATCTGACTCAAGCCATTTTCCCTGAGCTACAACAGTTCTTCAAACCTGCGTTTTTGGGTCGCGCGACCATAGTGCCATATTTCCCATTGAATGATGAAGAGATGGGAAAAATTGCGCAATTGTCGCTACGCCGAATCGAAAAACGTGTGAAATCGCATTATGGCGCTACTTTCCAATATGACCCGCAAGTGGTGGATCTTTTGGTCAGCCTTAACCTGTCGCCAGAAACGGGTGCCCGTGCGATTGAGCAATTGATCAACCGACAATTGATGCCTGAATTGGCGAACAAATGCATCGTTCGTATGAGTATGTCTCAGCCAATTCATTCGGTTTCTGTTTCTGTACAACAGGGCCAGTTTGTTATTGATATCAGTTAATTCAACACCTTATCGGCAGGTCGAATGGGAGCCTGCCGATAAACATGACACGTTCCCAAACACTATTAAAACAACATCGTAAAAACTTGTTACTCCACTTTTTGAGAGTAACCCATTGATAGGTAATACAAGATGACCAACTTTATTTTTTCGCCTGCACAACTGAATTGGATTCGCAACAAATTGAAAATTGCTGTGATCCACGGTGGAGACAAAGCACAGCCTCGAGGTTTTATTTTTGAAAACCTGAGCCCTCGTTCAACCAAAACTTATGAAGCCGTGGCACACGATATTGCTAACGCGCTGCGTGAATCCGGCTTCCAGCTGGTTACGGTATTGGCCGAAGATATTTATCTGGCGGAAACCCTGCGTCAGGAGCAAGTAGATTTGGTGATCACCAACAGCGGTGGTCTGCAAGGTTTTGATTCTATGTGTCACTTACCTTCAATGCTAGAAATGTTGGGCGTGCCGTATGTGGGTCACTCACCAATGACAGCAGGCCTGTTAGACAATAAGCACCTATTTAAACATGAAATAAAAGCAGCCGGCCTGCCCACCGCGCCTTTCATTACTATTGGTATCGACGAAGATTTTGCGAGTGAAAGCAACCAGCGCGCACTGGACGACATTGCACGTCGTTTCCCACAAGGGTTCATTGTTAAGCCGGTTTCTGGGCGAGCTTCTATTCATGTGTACCCAGTGTTTGATCGCAGTGAACTGGCAAGTACGGTTGAGAAAGTGCGTCAAGCGAGTAATAACATCGTGATGATTGAACCGTTTCTTGGCGGGCGTGAATTTGTCGTGGCAGTGGCAGGAGAGTACACCTTTAAACAAGGCGAATTGACTCAGTCAGACAAACCGATGGCTTTTTCGATCACCGAACGTGTATTGGGCGCCGATGAACCTATTTTCACCTCGATGGATATTAAACCCATTACGCAAGACCGACTGATTGCCGTTACCGAACAGCCATTGCGAGATCAATTGGCGGAAATTGGCCAGAAAATCTACCGCCAATTGGGTTTACAAACCTTGGTTCGAGTCGATATGCGTATGGATAACGCCGGCAATTTGTATGTGTTAGAGACCAATCCTAAGCCCGATCTAAAGCGTCCGGAAGGCGATAAGGTCAGCTTAGTTTGTCATGATTTACAACGTGAAGGGATGAGCTATACCGACCTCATTCAATCATTGGTTTTTAATCGTTTGTCGTTTTTGAAAGCCAAACGTCCAATGGCATTGGCGCATTGTTTGAATGAACAATTCGACCTGATTGGCGACGTTTAGGAGCCAAGGTTGAATACGATTAAGCAACACAGTCGACTTCTGCTGGGCGCCCTACTTGTGGTGCTGTCTTTATCCCTGATTTTTGTGGTGGGGTATGCGCAGGCGCTAAAGAGTTATCAGCAGCAAAGCCGCGATGCGGTAATCGCGCAAACTGACGCCGCAAGAATGGGGATCGAGCAGATCTTAAGTTCTGGTGTGCCATTACATGACATTGCTGGCCTAGAAAAGGTGCTAGCACCAATCGCATTGTCTGATAAGGCGGTGGTCGACATTCGAATGATCTCGGGACAGCAAGAGCTTTACCGTTACACCGACAGTGAATTTGAAGGCAGCGTGATTAGCATCGCGCTTCACAACAAGTTTACCCAAGTGGGGCGGCTAGAGATTGTTGTCAGTGACGAAAAAGTTCAGCGCGAGATCAGTGCCCGCTTTGTGCCAATGATTTGGCTGGTGGGGATCTTAGTCGGCTTGTTCGTATTCATGGTATTGCGAGCGCATAATCGAGCCATCTACTTTACCGCGTTTGGCATTGTCTTTTTGACTATGTCATTAAGCGTGATGTTGATGGTTGGTGCGCTCTATAAATCGGGCCTTGAGAGTAAAGCAAACTCGATGGCTAGCATTGTGACACAGCGTTTAGCTCCTGTTTTGGTGTGGGGTATTTCTCCGCAACGTATCAGTGGTGTAGATGAAATGCTAGATGGCTTTCGTCAAACCAATAAAGAAGTATCAAGCATTGTTGTTGAACAGCAAGCGCGCACAATTGCCAGCAGTCAGGCACAGCAAGCGTTGATGTCTGTCGAAGGGATGGCGGAATTCCCAATTTCAGATGAGCGTGGCAACAAGGTGACGATTGCTTTCCACCCTAAGGTGCTGCTTTCTCAATTACTCAAAATACTGAAAAACTTTGCCATTCTTTTTGCCGGCTGTGCCTTCATCTGTTTTGCTTTCATTCGTTTGCTGAGTCGCTCAGAAAACCAGAGCCATTCAGAAGTGGTCTTGGCACAAGTGAAACCGCTCTTGCTCGTTACCGTCCTGATGGAGTCCCTGATGGCGCCTGTTTTGCCTCAATACCTGACGCAAATTGCGTTGGATAACGGTGGCAGTGCAGCGTGGTCTTCATACTTTTTTACCCTGTATTTTGTTGGCTTTGCTGCGACATTGTTGCCCGCTTCTCGCTTGATAGAAATGTTTGATATTCGACGAGTGTTGAGTGCAGGGGTGATTCTTTCCAGCTTAGGCTGCGCCTTTTTAGCTTATGACAGCCATTTGACCAGCGTTTTAGTGGCGCGTTTTATCTCAGGGGTAGGGCAAGCCATCATCTTCATTGCTGTGCAAGGCTACATTCTGCGCTTTAGCGATCAGTCGAACAAAACACAAGCGGCTGGAATCATCGTCTTTTGCTTTAACGCTGGCTTTATTTCAGGAGCCGCAATCGGCGCTTTGTTGGCAGACACATTAGGTATTCAGGGCATTTTCGCGTTATCAGCGTTGATTGGAGGCTTGATGTTGATGTTCGGCATGTTACTGCCATCCATGAAAGCGGTGTGTACCGGGCAAAACAGCTTGCTTGATAACATTAAAGGGATGATGCACGAGTCTGCAACCTTGATTCGAGTGCCTGCGTTTATGCGCACCATGTTGTTAGTTGGTATGCCAACCAAAATGATGCTAACGGGTGTGGTGTCTTTCGCCGTGCCTTTGTTATTGAGTGATAAAGGCGTGGCGAAAGAAAGCATAGGCCAAGTGCTCATGGCTTATGCGTTTGCTGTGCTGTTTATCAGTGGCCGTGTTTCGCCTCTTATCGACCGATTTGGTTCAAGCAAGTGGGCCTTGTGTTTAGGTAATGCCGTTGCGGCATTGTCTCTTGGGGTGTTAGGCGCTGCCTTTTCATTGGTTGAAGCGGAATTTGTGGTGTCACTGGCGACAATTTCAATGCTGGTAATGGGCGTGGCGCATGGTTTGATTAATGCGCCGGTTGTGACGCACGTGGTGAAAGCAACCGAAGGGCACAATGCCAATTCTGTTGCAGCAACGTATCGATTTTTGGAACGATTCGGCCATGTTGCAGGTGCGATTGTGGTGGGTCAATTACTGGCGTCATTGGGTCACTTGTATGCATTTTGGGCCATTGGTGTGTTCTTCATTTTTGCCAGTGTCTTGATGTTGCTATTGGACCGTCAAAAAGCCAGTGAGGTAGCAGCATGATAAAACGCACTATTTACGGTCTGTGTTTAGTGGTCGCTTTACTGTCTTGTCAGCTACGAGCGGAATGGCCGAGTTGGTTAGGTCAGGACTTAAACCAAACGTCATCCTGGCAGGTAAGTAGCAGTGAGCACTCAGTAGCATTTCTTCCTGTGCGTGAAACACCGAGTGTTTGGGTGTTGGTATCACGTAAAGCTCGCTCTTATGACACCGCAATTGCAACCATGCTCAAAGTGTATAAGCAGGAGCTGAGTGCAACGTCATTTCGAGTGTTTTTGCTTCCTGAGACACCTAGCGCGTTGCGTCTTTGGTTAAAACAAGCAGAGCGTAATGCCAGTTTGATCTATGTCGTTGGCTCTAAGGCGACCGTTGCATTGCATGATGTTTATGCGGGTGGAACCTTACCTGTGGTATCGGTGAATGCCAAAGATCCCGTGTTACTTGGTTTAACCGATAACTACCGTACCCGTGGTAATAACTTTGCTTATACGTCGCTTAATTTGCCAGCGGATATCACGTTGAGCTTCCTCAGACGCTTTAATCCAGAGTTGCGCCAAATCGGCATTTTATACGCTAAAAGCAATACCAGCGCTTACGTAACTCAGTATTTGCCCCTCAAAGCGCAAGCAGAGAAGTCGGGCATTACGGTGTTTGGCTTCGAAGTCGACGAAAACGACCCTAATGGGGGCTTAGGCGAGGTTATGGAGCAGCAAATGTTAGCGATTAAGCAAGCCGATCCTCAACTAGAACATTCGATTCTTTGGTTAACGGGCAGTTCCAGTTTGCTAGAGCGCATGGAAGAGATCTACGCCTATACGGAGCAAGCCCCTTTGTTAACTGTGGTACCTGATGCCGTTAATGGCAGCGCAAACAGTGCGTTGATGTCGGTGGGGGTCGGATTTGAAAACAATGCTCACCAAGCGGCGCTGTATGGCATTCAAATATTGCGTGATGGCAAGTCACCGAGTGCGTTGCCTGTCGGCGTATTATCGCCACCGGACATCTCTATCAGCTTTAAACAAGCCGACCGCCTTAACGCCAAATTGCCTTTTGTTTTGATCGAAATGGCCAGCGATATCTATGCCGAAGATGGCGAGATGATCCGAGCCGCCGGTATGAGTATGGAGAAAACCAAGCCATGAAGCCGTCAATAGTGATGTGTCTATTACTGGTGATGAGCAGCTTGAACGTTGCTCACGCATTCAATCGTCCAGAGCGTTTGTTGTTAGCGACCCAAGAATGGTTTCCCTATCAGTATCAAGAGAATGGACAGATGAAAGGGGTTGGCATTGAAAAAATCAAATGCGTGATGCGGGTGATGCGCCAGCCATATCAATTCACTATGACTAAGTGGGATCGTGCCCAGCTGTTGACGGAAGTCGGCAGCCAGCATGGATTTTTCTTAGCCTCTCACAACAACAACAAGCGTGACGAATACGCGATCACGTCTGATGCCGTGGCAGAGCAAAATTGGAGCTGGTTTTCGCTTTCTGATGCCACTGATGTCAACAGCGCGATGTTCAAAAATCAAGTGGAAGTCGCCGCGTTATTTGGTTCAAACAAGTGGTTTTGGCTGCAAAAGAATGGCTATCGAGTGTCGATGAAGCCGCGCAGCGCTAAAGCCATGCTGAAACTGATGTTGAACGGAGGGGTTGGAGCCATCTTAGGCAACGATGCCGTGATTGAAGAGACGATCAAACAAATGGGCATAAGCTACCGAGCTATCTCCAAAACACGGATGAAATCTCAGCCTTTAGGCGTCTATTTTTCGAAGTCATTTACCGAAAAGTACCCGCAATTTTTAACTGAATTTAACCGCGCTAACGCACAATGTAAGGGTAAATAATATGCCTCTATCAATCAGAATTATTAGCTCTCCTGATGGCGAAAGCATTTCAGAATGGAATAAATCGTTTCCAGATGAAGGAGGCGAAATTGGTCGCGCTTTTGGGGCGACGATGCAGTTGAGTGACGCTCGCAGAGAAGTGTCAAGTTCTCACGCGTTGATCAAGAAAACTTCCCGTGGTTATCAAGTGCTGGATAACAGTACGAATGGTTTGTATATCAACGGTTCAGATACGCCGTTAGGCAAAGGCAACCAATCGACATTAAGTGATGGCGACGTCTTGGATGTTGGCCGCTACCGTTTGTTGGTCTCGTGTTTTATTCCCGAACAGGCACGCGTTAAAAGTGAAGAGCCCAACCTGCGTCAAGGCCTATTTGGCGACGATCCGTTTAGCAGCGATAACGAGCCATTAGCGACGCCTTTTACTGAAACCGAGCTTGAACCGGATTTTACGGCATCGGCTTTTGACGTTGTAGATGATGACCCGTTTCTAGGTGATGTTGCGCCACGTCGAGTTGAAACTAACGAGTTCAACTTAAGCTTTTCTGCGATCGATGATGATCCTTTAGCAGACACAGATTTGCACGCAAATTTGCCTACTCCAATGGAAGCGCTCGTTCATAACACTACCTCATCTCGCCACGAGTTAGCCGCTTATCAGCATGCGGAAGAGCGCTTGCAGCAGCAAACGGACAAAGCGCTAGAAATGGCTCTAAACCGCCTGTTGTCCGACATCGCTCCGCAAGCTGTTGAAACCATGTTTGATGACCTTTCTGCGCCGACGTTTTGGGGCGGTAAACCCAAGTACTGGGACATGTACAAACGCTACTTCACTCGCCAAGTAGAAAATCGTGACTGGCAAATAAAGTTTCATGCCTATTTTCATGATGCGATGCGCTTACAGCGTAACTTAGATGGAGGGCAAAACTCATGAGAAAGATCGGTTTACTTTTGTTGGCCACGTTGCTTTCAGGGTGCAGTTTTTGGGGCAACGACTTAGCACCTCAATTGGTGATCAATATTCAAGCTGCAGCCAACATAAATCCAAATGTGGAAGGCAAACCGTCTCCGGTTGAAGTCCGAATTTACCAGCTTAGTGACAGTCAGGCGTTCAATCAAGCCGACTTCATTCAGTTATACAGCGATGCCCAAGGTGTGTTGAAAGCCGAATTGTTGATTGCGCGTCAATTGGCCAGTGTCTTGCCAAGTGAGAACCGAAAAGAAGTCGTTCCTATGGCCTCTGAGACTAAGTACATAGGCGTGATCGCAGGGTTCGCCGATTACCGTGAAGCAAAAAATAAAGTTATTTACCAGCCTGTGGTGTTGGGTTCATCGGTCATCAATATCCAATTAGATGGCGTTAATTTATCGGTCACAGGCGAAGAGGATTAGTCATGGACAATAAAAAAGTGGTTTGGAGCGAAGGTATGTTTCTTTCGCCACAGCATTTTCAGCAGCAAGAGCGTTACGTTGAATCATTCACTCGTGAATTTGCTGGTCAAATGGTGCCACAGTGCTTTGGCTTAACTCTATTGGATTTAGATCGCTCGATGCTGAACATTGGCAAAGTGGCCGTGCGTCGAGCAAAAGGCATTTTTCCTGATGGTACGCCGTTTGAGATCAATCAGAGCCTGATACTAGAGATCGATAAAAACACCCATAGTAAAAAAGTCTATTTGGCGCTTCCTGTCACCAGACCTGGAGCGGTTGATGTCGGAGAGGATCAACGGCTGAGACATGCCTCGATTGAACACTCTGTTTTTGATACCAGCCGTGAGCACAGTGATCCTGTACCGCTTGAATTGGCCGAGTTGAATATTGAACTCAAGTTAGAAGGCGAAGAGCTGCAAGATTACACCCTGATTGCCATCGCGGATGTGAGTGAGCACAAATCAGAAGGGGCGGTTATTTTAAATCAAGCCTTTGTTCCACAGAGCCTGCATTTTGGTGTTTCTAATTATCTGAAAGATTGCGTTGCGGATGTGTACGCGCAAGTGCAATACCGCGCGCGTGCTATCTCGACCCGTTTACAAGCCGAAGATGGAAGTAAGAGCTACCAAGCGTTAATGCGTGATTACTTGTGGCTACAAGCCTTGGGTGCTTGGATGCCAAAATTGCAGCAATGGAATGAAGATTCAACGTTCCTGACTAAGCAGCTCTACTTGGAATGTTTATCAATGGCGGGGCAAATGCAGGGGCTGGAAGGGAAGATGCCTAAGTCGTTTGCAACGTGGAACCAACACGATCTGTATGGCGTGTTTTCTGCCGTATTTTCAGAGTTGTTGGTTCTACTTCGTGAAGTTCAAATTGATAACGTGACAAGCCTTGTGTGGGATACCCAGTTGTTTGTGAGCCGCAGATTGTTAAGAACGCTGGTGCAAGATCGTAGCGTTTATAACCAAGGGCGTTTCATTTTGGTGGCCACATCGCCAATAGGGGCATCACGATTGAGCGAAGAATTTCCTAAAGCGACGAAACTGGCGGGCAACAGTGACATTGCTGCTTTGGTGCGTAACGCATTATCAGGTGTTGCGCTGCGCAATCTTCCTTACGCTCCTTCCGAGCTTAAATCGAAACATGATGCTGCTTATTTTGAGGTGGATACCAAATCGGACTTATGGCAACGCTTGGTGAAAAAAGACGAACCGATCGCTTTGCACATTGATGAGCGAATCGAAGACGTCCACGTTGAATTCCACGTGATCAGGTAGGTGAACAGTGACTGGACTATTTAATGAAGAGCCGACGGTGGAAATTCACCGCCGGCAGGAACAGCCTAAAGCCAAACCTCAAGGGTTGAAAAACAGTGGGGTCGACCTTTCAGGAACCGAGCGCCTTATTGATAACTTGGCGGTGTACAGTTGCCCGTTGCTCAATGGCGCAACGGAGCTGTTCGGTATTTTAGTGACTTTGCCGCGTCAAGGAGAACCAAGGGATATTGAGCGATTCCGCCAACGTTTATTGGATGCGATTTCTGCGTTCCGTCAGCGTGGCCTTTATTTGGACTACCATCCAAGCATCATTGATAAAAGCTGTTTTGTGCTTTGTGCCGCCTTTGATGAGGCGATTCTCTACACCAGTTGGGGCGAACGCGCACGCTGGGAAAATCACTCGCTATTAAGTTCGGTATTTTCACAACGAAATGGTGGCGAAGCGTTTTTCTCTTTATTAGACAAAGCCAGCCAGCAACCCGCCAAATTGGTGGATTTCTTAGAGCTGCAATACGTGTTGTTGATGCTGGGTTTTAAAGGGCGTTACCGTCACGAAGATGAGAGTGAGTTACATGAGATCCAATCTCGGGTTTACACCGTCATTCGTCATTATCGTGGTGAAAGTGTTTTACCAGTGCCGAAAACACCTGAACTGATTGAAGGCAAGCGGCCTTGGCGGATGTTGAGTTTACCCAAAACGTTGACGTTAGCCACATTGTGCCTTGGCAGTGCTTATGCAGCGTCTGAGTATTGGTATTTCAACCGCAGCCAACCGATTTTACAGCAGTTTAGCAGCATCGATATGTCTGGCGTTAATTTGAAAAAAGCCAACAACGAATTGGTGTATGTCAGTACGGAATCGGACATAGGATTAGCCACTGCTGAGGCGGAAACCTCACAAAGCACTCAAGTTGTGCCGGTGGCGCAGCAATGGGAGGTCGTGTTAGCCGTTTTAACTCGTTCGTCCGACGCTGTACGTCTTGTCTCGGAGCTGCAAAAAGCGGGTTACGAGTCATTCACGCGTGAGACAGAGCACGGCATTGAGCTCTACTTACGTGCCGGAGACAACCTCACCCTGATCCGAAAACTGAAAAATGAATTGAACGTTCGTTTTGGTCTCAATGCGACGATTAGAAGAGCACAGAAATAACATGATGAAGAAAACAGTCGCGATGCTATTCGCAGCTCTAATGATAATAGCTGCTGCGTTTTGCTGGTGGTATTACCCAGAACCAGAAATGAACCTTGTTAAATACAGTGTTACCGCACTGGCTGCATTGGTATTGCTGGTGGTCGTGGTGTGGTGGTTCAAGCAACGTAAAAAAAGCCATCAACCAAAAGAGCAACACGATCAACAGTTATTGCTCAAACAAGACACCAAGGTCATTCAGCAGCTATTTAAGCTGGCTAGTAAGAAAATTCGTGGCCGTGGGCGCAGTAAGTTAGACAGCCTGTATAGCTTGCCGTGGTATTTGGTGATCGGCGGAGAGAAAGACGCCAAGAGCTACTTTTTACAACAAAACGGGTTAGAGCCCGTTTTGGACAAGCATTTGGGAGACAGCGATACCGAGCAATACCTGAAATTTTGGAGCAACGATCATGTGGTGATCGTGGAAGTCGGGCATCGTCTTTTTGATAGTGAAGGGGTGGATGAACGACTATGGGATGTGCTCGCACACCAATTGCTTAAGTACCGCCCTCGCCAAGGGTTGAATGGTGTTGTCTCGGTGATCGGCTGCGACCGATTGCTGCAAGGGGATCGTAAAGCTCGCCAGAAGCTCAGCAGTATCTATCAAGAAGCGGTGCTATCTATGGGCAGCACTTTGCAGTTAACTTTGCCTGTTTACAGTGTGTTTTCGAAAGCCGATACCATTGCTGATTTTGTCGAGTTTTTTGAAAGCTATTCGGGTTGCGATGTTGAAAACCCATTTGGCCTCACTTTCCCATGTGATGCACAGCGTCGTTTTGACAAACACAAATTTGAAGCACAAAGCAAAGCCTTGGTGAAATCCATGGCAGAGCAGCAATTTGAACTGCTGCGGAACATCAGCAAAGAAAAGTCGGGCTCTGTGATCGCATTGCCCTATCAACTGCGTATTTTCTTTGAAAGAGTGAACGAACTGCTGACGGATATTGGCCGAGAAAACCGAGTTCGTGAAGCGGTATGGCTAAGGGGTGCTTACCTTCTGTCTTGTGGTCAGAAAGGCAATGAACATGACTTGCTGACTCAAGTGGTTGCTGACCGCGCAGAATTTAACAGCCAAAGTACTCGTGAGCAGTTTCCGAGCCGCCGTAGCTACTTTTCTACCCGCTTGTTTAGCCATGTGATCCTGCCTGAAAGTGGCATCACAGGCGTAAATCAGATACGCCATATGGGTTATTTGGCGGCGCGTAGTATGATGATTCTATTGGTGATCGCATCACTTGCTTCCGTTGGTTTACTGCTAAAAGACAACTGGAATCAAGATGAGCAGTGGCGAGCGGATGCCATGACGCAACTGCGACTTTACGGCGTTGATATTCACCGTTTGGAAAATAACTATTCGTTGTCTGACATGGTTGCGGTGCTCAATGAACTGCGTAGTGTTGCGGCGGCCGGGATTGAACCTAAAGCCTGGTATCAATTGGTGAGTACCAAGCAAAGTGATACAGCAGAGCGCATTTATTCTACTTACCAAGAGCAGTTAAATGTCATTTTACTGCCCAAGCTTGAAGAGCTGATCAGCTCGGAGCTCTACGTTTACGTCAATTTAGGTAACCCAAGTAAAGTCTTCGAGATTTTGCGTTATTACCAAATGCTGTTTGATAAACAGCAACTAAACATTGATGAAATGCAACGTTACTTGTTGGATAACCTCAAAGATCAGGGCGATGTCTCCTCAGATGACATCAACGTTTTGGCGTTGCTCATTGAAGACTTATTTAACAGCGATTATGCGAGCCGTCTAGAGCCGAACGCGGCCTTGATTTCGGTCGCAGCAAACAACTTAGAAGGCTTGTCGCCAGAGCGCCTTATTTATGCTCGTATTAAAGGGCTGCCGCAATATCGAAGCCAAGTTGATATTCGCCGCCAGCTTGGAGATAAATTCGACACCAGCTTTGAGTTTTCAGAAGGATTTCATGGCTATTTGATCCCGGAAATATTTACCAAGCAAGGTTATAGCCAGTTGGATCTGAGTGCCAAATCTGAATTGCTTCGCCGCCAGTTGAGTGAGTTTAAATCGATTCAAGGTGATATGTCTGGCGCTTCCATAACGGAGTTAACCGACCTCAGTAAGCAGATCCAGCGTTTGTACTTTGCAGACTACATCTATTACTGGAAAGACTTGGTGAACAACATTCACATCAAACAATTCAATTCACCTGTTGAGTTTGCGTACGCGCTAAAAGCGGCCCGTGAGCCAGTCACCAGCCCAGTGTTGGATGTGCTTGGCGCTGTGGTGGTCAATACCACTCTTGCAGTTGAAGAGCAGCCAGATACACGAGGCAACAAACGAGTAGCAAGTCAGTTAGGGCTGAAAAAAGTGGCTAAAGGCTTGTCTAAAGCTGACAAAATTAACCGCGCTGTAGGCGGGAAATTGATTCGTTTACAGCCTTCTTTTGTCGTAAATGAGGCCTTTATTGGTTACGCCAATTACATCAATGGCACAGGAAAGGCGGGAGATTCCGTGCCATTGGATGGGCTCATTCAACAATTTGATTCTCTTAATGGTTACTTTGATGACGCCCTTTCCAGTGCTGATCCTGGTAAAGCCATGCACGCGTATGCGTTAGCACATGCTGCGGGTAGCCAAGATGCCATTGTGTTATTTCAAAGACAGGGCAGTAAAGCGCCAAATCAAGTGGCGAAATGGACCAAGAACTTGGCGCAGCAGGCTTGGCGTCAAGTCGTCTCTGGCAGCGTTGGTTACCTCAATCAGCAATGGGATGAGCGAGTGTATCAGTTTTATGTCGCAGCGATTGAAGGACGCTTCCCATTTGCTAAGCATGGCCGTGGAGAAGTGGACTTAACTGATTTCGCGTCCTTCTTTAAACCGCAAGGCCGGGTAGAGCAGTTCATTGACGAGATGTTGAAACCTTTTGTTTATTGGGACAACGGGACGTTAAAACTCAACGAAGTCGACGGGTTAACCTTGCCGTTAAGTGGTCAAGCAAGAAACCAGCTTCGCCAAGCTCGTAAGTTAAGTCAGACTTTCTTTGGGCCAACAGGTCAGGAGTTGGCACTCAAATTTGCACTTCGAGCGAGCTCGATGAACACCTCAGTCACTCAGTTTCAAATTCGCGAAGCAGAGAGTGTGTTCGACTACCGTCACGGCCCACGAGTTTGGACGGAAGTGAGTTGGCCTACTACGGGGGTTGAGGGATACCTGACGACTAACTTCTATCAAGGTGAAAATCGCGTAGCGACCCGATCTTATACAGGGCAATGGGCTCTGTTCAGAGCGCTATTTGATGGCGATTCAACCAAAACAGCGACTCGTTTAGTCAGGAAGCTCAATTATAAGCTTAACGACAATCGCATCGTAATTGATTACACCCTACGGGATTCAAACCAAACACTGGATAAATCATTGTTTACCAGTTTTGCGCTGCCCAAACATTTGTAAGTTTATGATTTAACACTGGCTATTTTTTCTGCCAGCGAATGAGAGTGTGAAGGTCATGAGGAGCTACATCATGGCCGACACCGCTCGATACTTCATTTAGGAGAAGCAACATGCTCGACAACATTAGTAACGCCACCTCTTTTGGTAAAACTTTATACGACGAAATCGGCAATGCAAATGACGGCGATTCAAAAACTAGTTTGAATGGTTTGGCAATTGGAGAGGGTGCGTTTGATTTGGGCACAGGCCTACTTGATAGCACGCCGCTAGGAAAGGCCATTGATATTCCGGTTGAATTAGTAGAAGGCGGATTCGGCAAAATTGAAAAGACCAAGGTTGTCGAAACCGTAAAGCAAAAATTCCATGCCTATGTCAGCCAAAAAACTGCCAACTCCGTTTCTGCGTTTACCACGCCAACGGTGTTATCTAAAGACCGACGCGGCGCACTTCAAGGGAAAAAAGGCCAAGATTGGCTAAGTGGTGCAGAAGGCATTTACAAAAAGCATCAGGGTGAACGTTTCTATAAGATGCAGCGCAAATTGCAAGACAAAGCGCGTGGCTTGAAAAAGAACCCTATCAAGGTCGCAAAAGTCCCATTGAGCATTGTGCCATTAGGTGAAGTCGCTAAGTTTGCCATTAAAGGTGGCGAATATGTGGTCGGGAAATTTGCTGGTGCAAGGCGAGATCGTAAGAAAAACGAATATACCTCAGATGGCAATCGCCAGATGCTTGAAGCCAAGTTGGGTAAGCAAGAATATAACCGAGAAAAAGCCAAATGGCAGTCGAAAGACATTGCGGATTTGGGGCCGAAGATCCAGCGTAACCTTTATAAATTAAAGCAGTCAGTAGAGATCTTAAATTCACGCAAGCAGCAGTTGAACTTATGCAGCGCAAAACACGCACAAGATCCTAATAATCCGGCGAATGTGCGCGCTTTGGTGAAAAGTCGTGAAGACGCGGCAATGAGCTTGTATGAGGTGAAGCATTACGTAGAAAAAGTCTCAGACATGTGTAAAGCGATGGAAGCGACGGCGTTTACCATCAACACCTATATGGAAGGTTTGAAGCAGGTTACCGACTCTTCTGAAAGCGACATCATGAAGAGTTTTTAAGGCCAATTGATGACACTTAAACATCAGTCTGTTACGTGCGATTCGGAAGAGACTTCGATGCAAAGGACTTTTTTCCACTCGGTGGAAGAGGACTGGTGTCTACAACGACTGACAAAGCGTTATTCGAATCAACAAGCGATGAGTCGAGAGTGGCAAGCGTTGACGGCATGTGCGGGGGTGTACGTGCAAAAGGCGCTTGAATTCGATACGGATAAAAAGGTGATGCATCTGGTTTACGAGCAGCAGGCCAAGCCATTGTCGAGGTTCGAGTTCCAAGACGCTGAAACTTTTGTCGGTATGTTACCTATCATCATTCGTGCTATTCACCATTGTCATCAATGTGGTTGGGTGCACGGGGATATTAAGCCAAGCAATATTTTGTTTCTTCCTCATTTGGACTCGATTTTGTTGATTGATTTCGGAGCGAGTTACCCGCTAGGGACACGAAGAGAAGACTTAACGTGTTGGCAAGCAAGTCAAACCTTCGCCTCTTCTGAGCAGTGGCGAGGAGAAGGTGTCGTTACTCAGGCGGACGATTGGCACGCCTTAAAAAAAATGATCAATCAGTTCGTTCGCTCTCCCATAGGGCATAAGCAAAGAAAGACGGCGGTTTCAATTAGAGAGTCGCTCGATGGTTGGTTGCGCCGCTCTGAGGTGGCTAAACCAACCCATAACAATAACTAGGAGGGCACCATGCCTGTTTCAATTGCTGACGTTGAAAACGTGGTAGATACCACTGGATGGAATATCCAAGAGATAGAAACCTTATATGCGCGTGTGAATGTGGTGAATTATTTATCGTCATTAGAAGTGCAAAAAAAAGCGGTGTTCGCATCGGATGCGATGGCAAATTTTCTGGTCGATACAACACCTCTAGATGACGCCACGGCGTTATTGAAGAAAGGCTGCTGTATACCAAAGCTGGCCACAAAATCTCTCAGGTGGCTGAAGGTGTAAGAACTGCGATTACTAACAGTCGACCAGCTGTAGCTTTAAAAAATATGGCCGATAAAGCTGCCAAAGCGGTTGATAAAATCAAAAGAAAAATCGAAGAATTATTGGAAAAATTCGTGAGTAAAATGATGAGCTTTTTCAAGAAAGCTTATTCCGATATCGCTTGGGTGACCTCTTTTATTACGGAGGTTGCAGGGTGGTTAGTGGCGTCTTTAAAAGCCGACATTACGAACGCTATTCCAGTCTGGGCTTATGTGCAAAGTGCTTCTGATTTGTATAAAGGGTTAAAAACAACCGTTGAAGGCGTGACCACTTACGTGTCTTTGAAATTATCTGGACGTGGGGTTTCTCTAAAGAGTGGTCACCCAGAAATCATTGCAAGAGATCTGCGCTCGCATATGACGGCCAAAGCGCTATTGGGTGCAAAAGATGCGGGCGTGTCCGTTGGTAAAATTGCCCTTACCGCGACTGGCGACACCATCGGAATTGGATCGATTCTAAGTTATGTGGCCACCGCATTGCAGAAGATTTTTAAGCTGATTGATTTCATTATTCAACGCGTGAATTTACACCGAGTGTTGAAGAAAGCGAAGAAAGAGCAAGGTAATTTGCTCAACTGTTCTTCGATAGCTTTGGATGCGAAGCGATTCAATGATTGGTTTACTAACTCCTTGGCACTGAGCCCTGTATTAGGTGCACTACTGATGCACTCAGGAGCTATCGCTCACCCATATAGTTTCTTATCTTTATTGGATAGGTTAGGGCGTGTGCGTACCGATGCGCAGCTTCAGTACACTAAGGGGTCTAAGCATATTGAAAACATGAAGCAGGCCTCTGGCGGTTACATTCGTGAATACACGGCGGAATACAACGTCATCTTTGCCAGCGACGTTTCGTGGCAAAATGAATTGTTGAAGCAGCAGCAAGGTTTGGAAGGAGCGCATGTCATTACTTCTGATGTGAAGCGTCCTGAGTTCCAACCACTACAACGTCAAAATGCGATTCGCCGTCATCCGCCTAAGTTACAGCGTGCTAATGCATTCCGTGGTAGACCCGCAATTTAGTGATCTGAATACTCGGTAGATAAAAGCCAGCAAACATATCTGTTTGCTGGCTTTTTTGTTTGCCCAGCGAAGCTGGCAAACCCATTAGGCTGAAAGAAGCCTAAATCACCCTGATTGAGGGGAAGATAATCCGAATCGCAAGGGCGTTGCTGGCCAACGGCAGGGTTTGAAGGAAGCGATAGGAAGTTAACAGTACACAACGAAAGTGAACCTGATTCGGCAATTTAGGTGGGTAAGCGTGCAAAATAGCGTGAAGCCCGATACTCAATCAGACCTAGATTGTGCTTGAGGGTGGCATTGTTAACAGGGAGCCAGTGCAGTAACTGGGGAAGCCTGACACCACATCCGAGCAAACGTCGGAAGCATAAACTCAAGGCGAGAGCCAAGATCTATGTTGGTGCGAGGTGGCAGATGAATCCGTAGTAGTGAGTAAAGCTCGGCCGGTGAAGCCCAGTAATGGTGTGGAGGATAAAACTGAGCTGACCATCAGTAACACGTCTGATGGGACAACATTTTGCCAAAAGCAATCTGGTGTTGCGAAGGGATGAAGTACATTTTAAGTCTGTGATGAGCAGATGTTTTTTTTTCAGTGGTATACAAGTTGATTAGCTATCGAGGTATTCCGTCTCGGTCTTTGTGAAAGCAAAGCACTGAAGCGAGAAACCGTACAAGGGAGTAACTCTGACTCACTCTAGTAAATTGCCATTGAGCTAGAAGGCTAGAGAGTGGAGTGAAATACACCAACACTGTGAGAGAGCATTTGTCCCCACACGGCACACAATCTAAAGGAAACAGTTGAGAGTTTACTACAGTTTATATGGTCACTTGCTCCACAAAGAGCGACTCTATAAAGGATTTAAAAAAGTGTGGAAAGCGAAAGGCGCGGCCGGAATAGATAGGCAGAGCCTAAGCGACTACGCTCAAAATCTGAGTGATAACCTAGATCAACTTCTTCTGGAACTCAAAACCAAGCGATACACCCCTCAACCCGTCAGACGGGTAGAAATACCGAAAGATGATGGTGGGGTGCGATTACTTGGGATCCCAACAGTACGGGATAGAGTTGTCCAACAAGCTCTAAATGATCTATTAACCCCAATCTTCGAAGAGCAGTTTCACCCATCCAGCTTTGGGTATAGACCGAATCGAAGTTGTCACGATGCTATAAACAAAGCGACGATGTTCATCCGTCGATACGGAATGCAACACGTCGTAGATATGGACTTATCGAAGTGCTTCGATAAGCTCGACCACGAGCTTATTCTAAAAAGCATTAAGAAACGAGTCACAGACAGTAGCGTACTGGAGCTCATCAAACAGTTCCTGAAAAGTGGCGTAATGGTTGATGGAGAGTGGCAGCATACCGAGATAGGTAGTCCGCAAGGTGGAGTAATAAGCCCACTGATAGCGAACATCTATCTGGATGCGTTTGATCAAGAGATGCGAAAGCGAGGACATCGAATAGTCCGTTATGCCGACGACATACTGATCTTCTGTCGCAGCCGTAAAGGTGCAGAAAATGCGCAAGTACAGGCAACGAAGGTCCTGGAAAAACAGCTCAAGTTAACGGTGAACGAAACCAAATCACACATAGCGCACAGCGGCGAAGGTGTGAAATTCCTTGGAATAGAAATCGGTAGCCATTATAGCCGTATTCAGCCAAAGAAAATGTCGACGTTCAAAGGAAAGTTGAAGCGAGTGACAAGACGCAATGGCGGTAAGCCATTGTTAGAAGTCATTAAACAACTGAATCCACTTCTGAGAGGGTTCAGCCAGTACTTTCGAATAGCGAATGCCAACAGGGAGTTTAAGAAACTGGCCGCGTGGTTAAGGCGAAGACTTCGCAGCGTCCAATTACGATTATGGAAAAAACCGACCCGACTCCACCGCAGGCTAAGACAGCTAGGTTACGAAGGGTCATTCAGGTATATCTGTATGGATAGTTGGAGAAATGCTGCGAGTCCATTAGCCAGTTACTCGATGCCAAATCAATGGTTTAACGACCTTGGATTAGTGAATCTTGAACACGTTAGGACAGGATATGTGTTCAGCCATTATGCTGAATGGAAATGTGCATGAGCCGTATACGAGGTCCGTACGTACGGTTCTGTGAGAGGGATGAGGCGGAGACGCCTCACCCTACTCGATGCATCGAGGATAGTTGTATTAACTATACGTCATGACGTCATGGTATTAGCCACCATGCCTAGATTGTTTTTTTGCCGACATAAAGGTTTTACACATCTTGCCAAACTTTTTGTCTGCACTTCGTTTTTCTGCAATGGATGCGCCATTTCTGGCTTGTTCACGGAGCAGTTTGTTGTAATTGTCTAATCGACGATTATCAATATCACCATTGTCTAACGCTTTGCGTACCGCGCATCCGGGTTCTTCTTGATGCTGACAATCAGAAAATCGACATTGTGAGACCAAGGTTTCAATATCAGCAAAGGTTTCTGATACACCTTCTTCACAGCTAGACAACTGCAATTCGCGCATTCCCGGAGTATCCATCAATAAACCGCCCTCAGGAAGAGGAAGTAAGGTTCTTGATGTGGTGGTATGTCGTCCTTTGCTGTCGTCCTCTCGGATGCCTCCTGTTGATTGGCTTTCATCACCAATTAAGGAGTTTACGAGGGTGGATTTCCCCACACCTGATGAACCAATAAATGCCACGGTTTGACCCGAGTTACACCAACTGCGCAGCCCTTGTAAGGTGCTGGTATCCAGAGCATTAACCACTTCGGTAAGTAAAAAAGCATCTAGATTTTGGATTTCGGCTCGTTTGTCATCCGCATCGTCACATAAATCTGCTTTGGTCAGAACCACAACGGGTTCAACTTTTGCTTCTTTTGCCAGAGCTAAATAGCGTTCGACCCGGCTGAGGTTAAAATCTTGGTTGAGAGACATCACGATAAAAACCGTATCAACGTTGGCTGCAATAAACTGCTCTTTGAGCTTTGGCCCAGGCGCTTTACGTTTAAACAGAGATTTACGCTCTAGCATGCGATCGAATTGAAAGGTCTCGCTATTTAATAATATCCAGTCACCTACGGTCATTGCGGGTAGGTTGATATGGGCATCTAAGTGAAACGTTTTGGCTTCGGTTGCGACAACATAACCACTTTTGTGGTGTTCTGTCACCCGGCCTACAACGCAATTATCGTAATCTTCAAGTGCGAGTTGTTGGGTAAAAAATGGTTGCCATCCAAGTTGAGTTAATGTGATTGGATGAGTAAAAATAGTATTCATGATAGTACCTACTGAAAAACAGCATAAATTTTGTATGAGGTCGGGTACTGACTGAAAAACGTGCAGTGCTAATGCAAAATAGTACTTGGCGAAAGATCGCAAAGTTATAGAGCATTAACGAGACCCCGGTCTGATAACACCGGGCAATAGAAGGGAATTTGTAGGCAATGTCGCAATGCGACTAATAGTAATTAAGCCTTAGCGCCTTCTTGTGCCGGGTGGATATTTAATACAATCATTTTTGTCCTCTCTTTTTTTGCGTATGAATTAGCCTGCATTATTGCACCATTTTCTAACTTGTCAATTGAACTCAATGTAGCGTTTGTAGCTCGTTGGAGCAGATTACTCGTTAGAGCAAAAGTTCATTGCCAACCGCATACTCAACGGCGGATTTGGCATGAATGCTTGTCGTGTCATAGAGTGGGATGTCAGTATCCTTCTGACTCACCAAAAGCGCGATTTCCGTACAGCCCAGAATAATGGCTTGCGCACCTTCAGATGCCAATTCATTAATGATGTTTAAATAAGCGTTTTTAGAGGCTGGTGAAATCTGCCCTAAGCAGAGTTCTTGATAAATGACATCATGCACGATTTGTCTAGATGCAGAGTTTGGGATAACGACATCAATGCCGAAGTTTTGAATTAACCTTTGTTTATAGAAGTCTTGCTCCATGGTGAACATGGTCCCCAACAACCCTACTTTAGTGATGCCGTCTATTTTAAGCTGTTTAGCCGTAGCGTCCGCGATGTGCAGTAGTGGAATCGAGACGTTGGCTTGAATTTGAGGGGCGACTTTGTGCATGGTGTTGGTGCAGATGAGGAGAAAATCCGCGCCGCCAGCTTGTACATGCTTGGCCGCATCAATGAGAATATCGGCCATTTTATCCCAGTCACCTTGATGTTGAAGCTGTTCAATAGGCGCAAAATCAACGCTGTATAGGCAGATTTTGGCGGAATGCAGCCCGCCAAGAGCGTGTTTTACTCCTTGATTAAGCTGTTGGTAGTAACTGAGCGTTGACTCCCAGCTCATGCCGCCGATCATTCCTATCGTTTTCATACAAATCCCTAAGAAAAATGTTCAATATATGACCATATTTACACTGTAAACTGAGAAAGGTAAACCTCGTATCTGCTTTATTTGTAGTGAAATTATTTGTGTTTAAATTCGTTTTTTTAATGAAGTGACCGAGCTGGTTAGAGACTAGCGAGTTGCAGATTATACCGGCTGCTGCTGTTTTTAATGGCAACACCATTAATCTGGTATCTTGATACTAAATTAATAGCGTTGCCATCACATCAAAGCTGATACATTTCGTCGCTGTCAAAGATGAGGGGGGTTACTGCTCAAAAAATTTCGCGGCGTCTGCTTCAATTTCAACTTTCCATTTTTCATCAAATAGACCGTTCACGAACAATAATGTGGTTGGAAGTCCGCCGATATCGAAAGGTAATCGTTGTTTAGCAGCCTGATATTCAGCTAGATCATCTCGGTTAATTAGATATATTCTTACGCTAATTAAATCCTCGATATCCATATTGTTAGCCAGTAGTACCCCTTTAACATTGCGCCAAGCCATGACAATTTGGTCTTCAGCATTTTTTGCTACCTTACCGTCAGCATCGATACCTAACTGCCCTGCAATATGCAGTCGAGTTGATCCTGTTGGTATCAAAGCGCATTGATGATAATTGGCAGCAGGGGGAGGCACTGAATTAGGGCTCCATATCTTATTCATGATGCTTGCTTGTCCATTATGGTAATCATTGGCGTATCCGTAAGCATTGAGCCTAAACGATCAAAGTCACCGATGCTTTTACGCCATTCAATGTACTTCTCAAAATGCGCTGCGCTTTCCCATTTTTCAAATAGATTAAGTGCATCACCATCTTGATCTTGTTTAAATAGTTCGGCAGAAATATTGCCAGCGAAAGTTCGAGTATCTGGCAATATCTCTGCAAAAAAGCGAATGATCTTATCTGTATTCTCGGCCGTATGGTTGAGCGTAAATTGCACTAAAATAGTCATGATTTTCTCCGTTTGTTCGATTGATTAGGGAACAATGAGGAGTCTACTTGTTTATAAAAATAGATAAATACAGTAATATTTTACATATAGTCCTAAAAAATAAGACAATCGAAAGCGATGAAAAACGAACTACACCGGATGCAAGTATTTGCCCAAATTGTAGAATCTGGCTCTATAACCAAAGCAGCAGAACAACTAGAACTCTCAAAATCGGTTGTCAGCCATCACCTGCAAGGGCTTGAGCAGCATCTTGACGTCAAGTTGCTTACTCGTACAACTCGCCGTCAATCGTTGACTGATGCCGGTAAACGCTTTTATCTGCGATGTTTGGAAATGAGAAAACTAATGTCGCAGGCAGAAGAAGAAGTACGTGAATCTTGCGCTGATTTTGCCGGTACAATTACCATCACTTCACCACATACACTGATGACACACTTTATTGGGCCTGCGATGTGTGAATTTATGCAAGAGCACCCTCGGGTCGAACCTCACTTATTGGCTAACGACCTGCGGTTAGATCTTATCGATAAATACATAGATTTGTCGGTTACGGTGGGGTATTTGCCTGATTCTACTTCTCGCGCGGTAAAGCTGGGTAATCTTGAACAAGTCCTGTGCTGCCACCCTCAATATTTGGTGAATAGCGAAATATCCTTACCTATTACTTCCACCGATTTTACTCAGTTCGACTATATTGCGAACCAATGGGAAGGCATGAACAGTGAAAGATGTTTTGATGTTGGCAAAGATGGTCAGAAAACTTTTCAATTTCGAGCAAGTCGAATAGGGGACAGTGTCCCAACTATTCGTATGATGGCTCTAGCAGGTTTAGGCATCGCTTGTTTGCCTAAATTGGCAATCGCAAACGAGCTACAACGTGGTGAGTTGGTGAATATACTCCCAGCAGAACTGACGCTCAAAGCGTCCTTTTACGCTGTTCATAATTATGGATTACAAGTACCTACCAGAATCCGCGCGTTTATTGACCTTCTTAAAGTACGCGCTGAATCAGGATATGTTGCAAACCCCTAGATTAGGCAGACTTCGCCGTACCCGTCGAGCTGTCGTACCAATTGAGAAAGGAAAACCTGTTCTCAATTTTATTGATAGTGAAATTGTTTGTGTTTGAATTCACCTTGCTTAATGAAGTGATCGATCTGCTTTGGAACAAGCGAGCTGTAGATCATGCTCGTGTGGCTGCTGCTTACTTCAATATGGTCGGTCATACCGTCAATTTTTGTCTCATCGACCGTCACCGTGCCATCGGACTCGGCTTTGTCGTCCCAAACCAATAGTGAACGCATACCAATTGCTGTTGTGCCCGCAATAGATCCCAGCTTTTGTGCATATTCCCATTGGTCATGGTGCTTGTTCAAGCCAAATTCGGGTGAGTTGCCAAGAATTTTTTTGAGCCCTAGGCTGGTGACCTTGTCCGTTATGGAGGCTCCTTTAAGTGGAGAACCAAGAGTAACAACATGAGAGACGAGAGTGGGTGATGGTTGCCTGCTCGCGAGATAACGCTTAATAACAATACCACCAAGACTATGGCCAAGAAGAATGTTGGTTTTGGTTCTATCTAGCGCTGCATCGATGGCGGCAAAAACACGTCTTTCATTGATCGCCACGCTGTTGTAAGAAATGATCTTTGTGCGATATCCAAGTGTACGAAGTTCATCGGCTAACGGTTTCATGACCAAACCATGCATATACAAGCCGTGCAGTATAATTATCTTCATTTCCAAGGACCTCAAATCAACATGATGTAAGTCACTATACGATATTGAATTACCAGAACAAAGCGGTGTTGTCTTCCAGTTTTGTAAAGATTGATTTCATCAAAGTAACTAACGAATCAGTCAATTACATCAAAGACTTCCGAGTTTATCAGATTTGCCAGCCCGAGCTTACAAAGTGTTTCAAAATCCCTTATGGTACAGATTGGTGTAGCTGACGTGGTACAAAGCAAATGGATATTGCGATAATCGGAGCGGGTATTAGCGGTTTAACGACGGCTTTGTGTCTAGAAAAATTGGGCTTTCAGTGCCAAATCTTTGAACAAGCCGAAGAAATAATGCCGGTAGGTGCTGGTATTATTTTAGCGCATAACGCGATGCAGGTGTTCACTATGCTGGGGCTTTCTGGTTCACTTGAACAACAAGGAAAAGTTCTGAATTCAGTGAATATTCTAGATGGTCAAGGTGTCGATATTTCTTCCATTAAGGTTGATCAATTTAACGACCATTTTAATGCAAAAAAACACTGCGATTCATCGTTCTCGCTTACAATCTACTTTGCTTGCACAGCTTGATTCTCGTTCCGTTTCGCTCGGTAAAACATTAACGGATTTAGAAAAATGCCGCAAAACGCAGCTGACATTCAGTGATGGCTCGCAGCATCATTGCGATATTGTTATTGGTGCTGATGGTATTCATTCTAAAGTACGCGAGTCATTACACTGTTTAGAACCTGCCGTGTATAGGAATGCCCACCAACTTTGCTGGCGTGGCGTGGCCAAAGCTTCGTTACCCAATAAATATCATGGGCAGTTAAACGAGTTATGGGGCGGACAAGGCAGTCGTTTTGGTTTTGTGGCTATTTCTGATACTGAAGTATATTGGTATGCTTTGGTGAACGATGATGCTGCTAATATTGAATTTGAGCAATTGTTTTCAAGCTTTGACCCTATCGTCATGAGCTTGATTGAACAAACGGACAACCAAAAAATTTTCCACAATGGCATTAAAGATTTGGCACCGATTAAGCACTGGTTTGATGAAAGCTTGGTGTTAGTTGGTGATGCTGCTCATGCAACCACGCCTAATTTGGGGCAAGGGGCCTGTCAGGGGATAGAGGATGCTTACGTATTAGCTCATTGTCTGGCTAGATACTTAGAGCCAAACACTCCGAAAGAAGCCCCGTTAGACAGGCAGGCTTTAAAGCATGCGTTAGCACAATACCAACAGCTGCGTCTTTCTAAGGCTCACTATGTCGTGAACACGAGTTGGAAAATGGGTAAAGTATCGCAATGGCAACACCCTGTCTTAGCAAAAACTCGTAATGCTTTGTTTCGTCTAATGCCTGATAAGCTAAACGAAATGCAGTCGCGGAAATTATTTACCTTAGCGGATGTTTAAGTCGATTGAGAGGCACATCCTTTCGCCTCTCTTACCAAGTTTTTAGCTGCTTTTAATCTTCTGGACGCCAGCTTAGTGCGCTTGCAATCGCCCCTACCGCAATCGTGTCTTTTTGAAATTCGGGGGCAATTGAAAGAGTATATATGGTCAGTTCTATTTTTGATTCTGTTGAACTTTAACCATGGCACATTGAGATACAACGAGAGTGGTTGACAAAATTTCGGTGATTTATAAAATAATGGAGATGAAAAGCAAGGGAAGAAAAAATGAAAGACAAATTGAATGTAGCGTTATTATTGGTGCTTTCTAGTTCAGCATTGGCTTCCTCCAACATCGATTCTGTTTTGCTTGAAAGCTCCCCGTGCACGCTGCCATCAGATGATGTGCGCAGTCACCAATGTTCCTACCAAAATAAACCCTTTGTTTATGAGAAATCCATTTGGGAAGATGAGGATGAATCTTCTGAAGTCCTGTTAGATTTTTGGGATGGAACACGCTTGGTCTCTGATAAAGAGTGGCAGAGCATGGATATTAATCGCAAAGTGCTAAATCAAAAGCGAAATGAATGTGCTCGCCGGCATGAAGTGGATTGTGTTGTATTTGATAAAGATTAAATGCTTGGAAATAATCAACAAACAATAAGATCTCGCTTTTATATTTAATGTCTAACTTGATCTGGCATCTTATCAAAAAAACAACTAGCCTAGACCTTATGCAATCAATATTGAGGTCGTCCATGATTCGAAATTTTAGCGTATTTGTGTTGAGTTTTTTACTCGTACTTTCGCTCCCTGCACACTCTACCACGCAAGAGCCGGTTACCGGATCTGCTGCTCATAATTACCCTCAAGAGCTCGCTGAACAGGCGTTAGTGAATATCAATGTCACGTTAGAACTTGATGGAATAGAGCGCTCGATTCATAAAACCAGTGAGTCTTTGAGTGAAGTGGCGATGTCACTGGATGCGATTGCAAATAGTACGAGTTTGACGCTGGAACAACAGGGTGCACTGGATGATACTGTAATCAACATTAACCGCTTGATAGAAGTCAGCCAAACCTCAATGGAAATGCTGCCGAGCACAATTGAAACTTCAGCACGAGCCATCAATTTAGCAAGTCAGGACTTTCTCGCCGACCTAGAGCTAAAAGTGCTGATCGTGCTTGTGGCTGCATTATTACTGCTAGTCATTGCCGTTTTCTGTGTTTATTGGTTTCTATTGCGCCCTATGCAAGGCACGCTAGTGAAAGTCACTCATAATATGTCGTCTATGGCTTCTGCAGTAAAAACAACCTCTGAGGCGCTAGAGAGCACGACGATTCAACAAAAAAACATCATGGATGCGTTGAGCGATAAAGAGCAGGCGTTATCAGATAAATAGCGTGACGAAGCCTTGGTGATGAAAAGCCATGACAAGTGCTTGTAACCCGTGTCTGTACTATAAAAAAAGAACAGGCCAAATATCATTGGCTTGTTCTTTTATGCTTTTCGATAGGCGTTACTGGGATGTTAGTTAAGGCTAGCAACGGCCTTTTGAATCGATGGCCCAATTTGGCGCTTACGAGAAGTCACGCCTGGTAATGTTAACCAAGCATCTATCTCTGAGTGTTGAAACGCTTGTTGTGCGACTTTAGCATCCGCTGCGTCAATCCAAATAAGGTTTGCCTGCTTATTTTTGGTATCAGTGACGGAGAAAAACAAGTGATCGAGTCCTTTGGCTTTTTTATGGGCTTGCATCGCTTGAATAAACTCATCTTTACGAGCAATCAGTTGATCCGCCGTTAGCGTTTCAGCCACACCAATGCCGACTTTCTTGCCTGAAAATTCAAAATTCTTATAGTCCATTGTCAGGATCTCTAATGCGCTCAGGTGGCTAAGATCCGACTTAGCGATCAGCATTTTTTGGCCGAAGTCATGCAGATCTTTGATGCCTGCTTGTTTCGCCAGAGATTTCGCGTATTTGTGATCGTATTCAGTAGTGGTCGGTGATTCTAAAACGACGGTGTCAGATAAAATCCCGGCTAACGTCGTACACGCCACTTGCTTCGAAAGCACTTTCCCCATTTTCTCTGCTCGGTCTGCCAATATCGTGGCGGCTGAACCCCAAGGACGAATATCAAGCGTTGCTACCTGAGACAGGTTCACTGGCTGTCCACCGATTGCGTGGTGATCAACGATGGCGACAATGCTGCTTTCATCAATGGTTTTCTGCAATTGAGTTTTTTGGTTAAAGTCGACTAGGCCGACTTTTTTGCCTGAAAAGTCATTCAGTACGGGCGGCGTTTGTGTTTTGCAGTATTCCAACACAAAGGTACTTTCGGGATTAATTTGCTCCGGGACTACCGCTTGACCGCCATAGATATGAGCGGCTGCAATAGCTGAAGTCACCGTGTCGGTATCTGGGCTTATGTGGCCAGTCCAAACTAGGTTAGACGTGTCGTTATTTGTTGGGTTGCCTAGGTCAAACGCGGCTGCGGATGCGCAAGTAAGAGATAGAGCGATGACGAGTGCTGTCTTTTTCATGGAATAAAGCCTAACTGTATGAAGTGCGATAAGAGTAGTGATTGACTATTAACTATTTATGACAGATTTAAGTAAGTTTTTTGTCAATAGCGATCTAGATTAATTCATTAAAATCAAAGGTTAATATCGAACCCTAAAATCCCTTAGCGATATCCATTTTATTTTCGACGCAGTTAACATCTTCTTAGTTTCATATGATTTGTAAAACGTCAGTGCTGCTCTACACTTATTGCAATGCCACTATATGTGTAAACAAGGAGATGTTAACAATGGCAATTTTTACGGTGTTTTTCTGTGGAACGGGGTCGCAATCGGAAGATCACGGCCACCATAACTACGTCGATGGTGAACTGATATCAACGCTTGCGAAAAATGCGGTTGGTCAGGAGACACTCGATTATATACAAGTCGATGGAGTTGGCAGTGGCAACCTGAGTGAGTGGCGAAAGCACAGTAAAGATGACTCATATATGAAAATTCGTGGCAAGCTCGGAGGTCATGGGATAAATAGCAATATGAACCATGTTCTGAGTGTTCTACGAGGCGATGAGGAAGATAAAGGAGACTACTTGTCTCGTAGCAAGAGCTTACTTGCTGATATAAAACCAGATAGAAAAGCCAAATTCTGGCACTGGAACACCACTCAAGCTTATAAAGACTGGCAGCGCCAAACAAGAGACCTATCTCAGGACTTAAAACACGCAATGTCCTTGCAGCGAGCAAATTTTTCCGCTGAAAGGCGACGAGATCCTATCACACGTGTCAACATTGTTGGTTGGAGCCGTGGCGGGGTGAGTTGTTTTGAGTTGGCTAACCGCATGCAAAATGATCGTAGGCTACGTGATATTGAAGTGAATATTTTTGCCTGTGATCCTGTACCTGGCGGCATGAACACGTTTAAAGACTACAAAACGTTAGGTCCAAATGTTAAACAGGTTGTCTGTGTATTTGCTCAAGATGAGCGTTCACTGGCCTTTAAAGCGCGTATGCCAAGGTTGCACCCACAAACTAAGTATTACACTACGTTAATGCCGGGCAGACACGCAACGCTTGTAGGTAATGCACATTGGGATGGAGGCAGTGGTGGTCGCAACGACCTCACGGGGCCTGGCAAAGTGACTCGCGACTTTATGGAAAAAGTGCTTACTGGCTGGGGAACTCGGCTTAAGCAAAGCAGTATGTTGCACTTAAGAAGAGCCAATATATTGAACTACTACATCCAAATGTTCAGTAATCGAGATCTATATCAAGATCAGCATAACGAAGTGTATACGATAAAAGATCGACGAGTTTCCTCAGGCAAAGATCGCATAGGTCAAAAGCGGCAATCGTGGATGGGTATACCGACTCATCGTTTTCAATATCCTGGAATCACCAAAGACTATCGAGGTGCGGTTAATCGGCATCATCGAGACGTGCTAGACAATAATATTTTTGCCACTCAAGGGATCTCAGCGGCGCTGGTTAACATGGTGTAGTTGTTTAATGCATAACTTGTTCAATATATGGCGGGTTTAACACAAGGCTTGCTTAAGCAAAAGGGCATACTTAGAGGGTATGCCCTTTGTGTTTGGTGTCATGCGGGTTTGTTTAGCTTGAACGAGCGGTAGCGATTGAAATGGGTCTATGTTTAAGCTGGTGGCAACAGTGATGGCTAACGCCTGCCAGTCTTGTTTAGCGGCGGTAATATGGCGGGTTTGAGTGTCGTAGAAAAAGCGGCTTTTTGCGATGGGCGCTTTTGGTGCGGAGCCTATTACTTGTGTTGCGCCAAAATCGATCAACTTCCCTTTGCCTGTGCAGTCGACAATAATATTGCTGGGCTTGATGTCTCCGTGGATCATGCCTTGTTGGTGCAAGGACACTAACGTGTGTTCTACGTTATGTAACCACTGTAATGGCTGTGTCGCCAGAGATTCCGTGATTTTCAAGGGATCACCTGGCAGTTTTTCTAATATCAAGCAATCGGTGCCTGATAAGCTTTGGTAGTCTCGCCATTTTGGCCACGAAGAAGAGGGGCAACGATGTAAGAATTTGGTCTCTCGCTGTAACAGTATTTTCTCTGTTTCTGTGTCTGCGAATTTAATCACCACTTCGCCAAAGTCTGCATGATAGCCAAAATAGACATTGGTTTTGACCTGTTTACTCAGAACGAGCTGTTGCCGATAAAAACGACGGATAAGCCCTAAGCGTGACTGACAAAGATCTTTTGACGGTTTGGTGTCTGAGCTGCTTCTATATGTCATTGGGCAGTGTAAAGCTTGCAAAGAATGCCGATTGAAAAGGATTAACCTGTCCTTGAGTCTTGATACCAAGCTGGACTTTATCTTTTCCGTACAAAAATTGCACTGTTGTGTTTTGTTCCGAGGTGGATACAAGGTTAGGCTCAATCAATTTAAACCAATTCCAGTCCCCTTTGTAACTCACTTTACTGGTTGAAACCGTGGGAGAAATAGCATTCACGTTTAGTGTATCGGTTAACGTTGATGCCCCTTGCCATAGTTGGTCACTCCATAGTACCGGCCCGTGCTGATAAGAAAAAATAGGCTTGGTGGTTGAGATAGTAAATTGCGTTAAGTTTGAACTCATTTCTACGACTTCCAATTGAAATGAGATTTGCGCTTTGTTTGGGTCGACCAGAAACAAAGCTTGCTTAATCTTGTTTGCTTTTTCAATCGCCGTCCATAGCTCTGGAGCAAGCGCAAGGCCAGTATTCGGGATCAAGCCATCTAAATAAGGGTGACCGCTACCATCAATCACAAAGCGACTAAGCTTGGTTTTGTTAAAGCTATCTATCATACCGCCTTCTTTAAAAAAGGCGGTCACATCGACGACGCTAGCGTCGCTACCAGCAGTGGCTTTGAAAGGGTAAAACGACGCCAGTGTTGATTGATACGGGTTATAAACATCATTTTGCCAAGATGTGTTTAAGTACTCATGAGCGAGAAAAAGTACAACATCATTGGACTGGGTGCTTATGTCTTCAAGTAATTGTTTTATTAATGGTTGTTGTTGATCCGCTAACGTTGCCAAGCTTGATATGGGATCGTCTTGTTTCACACTATTGGTGAGGGTTTGATAGGCCAGCAGTTCCGGGTCGTTAGCTTGGAAGTATTGGTCAAGCCAAGTTTTCGCTTGTGCCACTTTGGTTAACAGTTCATCTAATGGTTTTTGATTTTGTTGATTAACGGAGACTTGCTGGTGGTAAGCCTGAAAACTCAGGGTGATTTGCTGAGCAGATTCTTTTTTATCAATATCTTGCGGTGCTGTTTCCTGATTTGTTGACGCTCCTTTGGTACTCGATGTAGCGGCTTGAACTTGAATATCTACCGTCGTGTACTTGGTAATCGTTTGGTAGAAGGCGCTCAGCGGATTTGCCGAAGCGATCGATAGGGTTTTTAAGGTGCTATCAAGTTGTGCTGAGTTGGATACGGAGTTAATGGAAACGTGGCTGATAAAGTCTCGCCAATAATTGATGTAGTCATTTTGGTAAGTTTGTTTTAGGTCTCGGCTGATGCGATACATTTCAGAGGCGCTTGGTGTACTGTCAGTTACCCCTTGATACGTCTGAAGTGCTTGCGCGATTAGCGGCGAACTGACAGACAGATCCAGCTCATTAAACCCTGCTGGCGTATAAATATAAGGAACTAAGTAACCGACATATTGTGGAGAGAACGCGAATAGCTTCGTAAAGTTATTGCCAAGGTCGTTGCGTACATCAATGCGATTGGAAAACGTTGTGCTGTTTTTGATGTGCTCGTAAAGTAACGTTTCTACGCCAGTTTGGCTGATAACTTTCTTTGCCAAGCTTTCTAGATCGTTGTTTACTTTGGTAGGGGCGAGCTCTTGAGCAAATATGTCATTGAGCAAAGCGCCTAATTGAGCCACATTAGTGCTATCGGCTTCGCCTTGTTGATTGAGAGTCTCAATAAAATAGCTTTTTAACTGTTGCGTGTTCGAACGTTGTTTATCAAAAAGCAGTCGGTAATTATTAAGTAGCGAGAGCGTTTTCGTTTGTTCTTCTAGGCTCACATACACGAAAAGATCTTTTTCTATGGTGTTCTCTAATGATGGAATCAGGACTTGTTGTAATTCCCGTACGTAGGCTTTCTCGACGTCTAGCTTGATGCTTGAGTCCGGCAGAAATGACAATGAAAACCATGGTTCTGGCTGAGTATAGAGCGAATAAATTGACCGCATAGCATATAAGTTAGGGATGTTATCAACCATATTCTCAATGTCATAAGGGGAGGCCGAAATGGCTTCTTTATAGTTTTCTAACATGCGGTCAGCACGTGCTTCTCTAGCGCTCTGGTAGTCAAAATCAAACTTAATGACGGCCATCACCACACCAAGAATGACAATCCAGGTGCTGGTATAGGCTATTTGAGATAACCACAAAAAGCTTTCTTTGCGTTTATTTGTTCCCACGAGTTCGTGCTCGTTGAGCACGACATGGGTCATGATGTGCTGTGCGAATAGGGTTTGTTGTACTGGGATTTGCGTTGTTTGTAGGTGAGATTCATTACCCAACTGATAGTTAATTACGCCAGCGAGTAGGTCGTTTTGCTGATGCGCTTGTGCATCATGAGTGAAATAAAAACCACGAAACATCAATCCATCGGTGAGCTGATCACCACGATAGAGCCGGCGTAATAACAACCATAAGCTTTGTTTAAGTAGCCCAAATTGGTACGGTGCGCTAGCAATGGAGTTGCGATAATCTTGGTTCAATTGACCAGCTAGCGCGGTAGACATACTGGCGATCAGCTGGCTAATGAGATGGTCGAATTCTTGATTGTACCAATTGGCATCAATCCCACCGTGTTCTTGATACGGAGCCGTTGCACCAAATACATCGTCTCGCTTGTTTTCATCAAAGGCGGAAAAGAACTGACAAAAATCGCTGATGTTCCCCATATTAGTGATGATGTTATAAATGGGTAAGTTGAGGCCAAATGTACGTTTGTATATGTTGATGTCAGCCTTGAGGCTATCGGCGTATTGAGATATTTGCTCTTCACTTTTTAGCAGTGTAGCGACGTCCGTGGTAAGTAAAACACCATTAAGAGCCTGTCTTGGGCGCCATTTATTTAGGCAGGTACACAGCGCTTTAATATACTCTGGGTGCTGATCTTTCCCCAAGCTGACATAGATAAGAATAGAGTGTTCACTCACCCAAAAGAGAATGGGAAAGTCGATATCATTACCAAATTCGTCCACTTTGTAGGCTTCGTATCCCATTTGCGTAATTACGTTTTTATCTTTTAATGGGTCGTCACTTAACAGCAGGTAAATCGGCTGATCATAGCGGCTCGCAAAGTGTTTCTTCTGCTTTTGTAGTTTCAACATGCGCAGAAAGTGCATGGCGATCAGTTTGGTATGTTTTTTTATTATGAGCGCGTCAGTATCATCAGGGGCACTGTTTTTATTCCCCCTTGTCATGAGCCAAAAACTGAACCATCCAATGAGTAATGTGATGATAAACCCAATGGCTAAAGCGGCGATAAGGTGTGTTCGGTAACCAATAAACCACAGTGCGCCTCCCCAGACGAGATAGAAAAATAGCCCGATAACGCAGGCCCAGATAAGGGCTCTGGTATGAGTGGTTTTGGTTGTACTGTTTGATGGGGTAGCCGACATAATCTTATTTGGTTTCCTTGTCGTTTTGCGTTCCATTGTTACGAACAATGATGGCGTTAATTTGATCGTTGTCCTGATACCAGTTTTTTATTTTTAGTGCTTGTTCTGAGGTATTGGTACGCACAATAACGCGGTAGTAATTCTTAAAAGGTTCAACACTTGGCTCGTAGGCAGAAGGCGATAAATGCTTGGAAAATAGCAAGGCATTCTGCTGGTTAGAAAAAGTGGCGAGCTGAACAAGCCAAGAGGAATGACTTGTTGTCATGCTTGGGGGCGCGGGTGTATCAACCAGTTCCACTTTACTGGCCTTTTTAGGAGCGACTTCCAAGTCTTTGTCACTGCTAATAAAGACAATGTCTTTCACTTCGCCGGATAAAACATACCGCTGGCTATATTCTTCTAGTAACTCAAAATCTCTTACTCGCTGTGGATGTGTGTTGTGGTACCAAAACTCGGTGATGCCTACGCAGGTAATGACTAAGCCACAAAACAACAGGGTAAGAGAGACGAAGCGCTGTTTACGTATGGGCTGACGAATTTTAGGTAACTTGATACGAGTATGACAAAAGACCTTACTTGGCTGCCTGTACTGGCTGATCAATTGCTCAAGCTGGTGGGTAAATATTTTGAGTTGTTCGCTGTTCTGACCACGATATTGGCCTTTAAAGCCAATATTGATGAATAGGTAGATAATCTCTAAAAGGTCGATTAACTTGTGGGGTTGCCTGATGGCTTTTTCAGCGACCGAGAAAAATAGCTCGCCACCATTTCTCATGCCAAATAATTGGCTTAGTAAGGTTTTGTTTTCCCAACCTCTTTTCTCTCCCCATTGGCTATAAATAATGAACTCATCGATCACCACAGCATAGAGAAAACACAGTTTGTCTATTACTGCAATTGGGTAGGTAAGTTCAGCCCCACGGGATTTGATGTGGTTGATGTCGTCAATCAGCTTATTTCTCAGTGAGGTTAGATCATCGGGTTCCGCTATCGTTGCTATTTTCAACGTTGTCGCAAGTAGGCCGCTACTGATATTGAGTAACTGATTTTCTGCTTTATCGAAGTGACTAAGAAACTCATTTTGAGCGACGGTTGCGCGAACTTGAACCGAACGAGAGGCATGCGGCTCTGCTCCGGTTTTATCCAAAGATGGTCGGTCGTTTTTATCCCAAACTAGGGTGTCTTCGTCTAGAAATTCCATTGTGCTATCTCAGTGCGTAGAGAACCAGTTCAAGTTCTGCAATCCGTGAGTCGACGTGCAAAGCAATCGCTTCACGGTTTTCTAAGGTTTCTTTCCAATGTGGATCGTTGCTGTCTATTTCGAAGTAAGCGACCCCTTGTAAGGGCTTTAGCTCAACAGGAGCAAGGGGCAAAGGGGTTATGGCTATGCCAGAAAGTGCGTTTCTAACAATATCAACAATCTTGGCGTTATTACTCAACTTAGCCGCAATAGGAAAAAGCTCTTTGAGCTCATTATTACTGAGGTTTGATTTAACGCTTAAGACGAAACGTCGATTGCTCACATTGGCTGCATCTTTGATTATGGTGCGTAGCAAGCGGCGTTTTTCAAATAAGCTATTATCCCAGTAATACTCTATCACTGAGTCTTGTTGCACCAGTGTGAGCATGTTTCTTAGGTTAGAAAATAACGGACTAAAGCTCTGATATAAATTGTGATGTTGCAATGGTTTGCATATTTCTGGCAGTGCGGGCTTCAGAGCCAATATTTGAGCTTCAAATTGCTTTAATTCAATGTACAGCTGGTGTGTTTGCAATTTTGGGTTGGCAATGGACAGTTCTAGCCACGGAAGCCAACTATTGAGTGTTTGCAACCACATGTAATCTTGCATCATAGATTGCGGGCTTTTTTGACCTTGCCCAGCTTCAATTCTCTGCAGTAAATTTTTGCCCCGGTTGGTGACTAGAGCATGGATCTCTTTTAAACGTTCAGTCAAAAATTTAGAGGCGCCGTAATGGATACAGGCAGGGATGAAGGCTCTATCTAAAATAACATCTCCAGATTCAGAGCTTTCCAGAATTTTGCTTACAGGAATAAGCGTAAAGCCTGATGTGTCGTCCCCTTCAAGCTTTAGGCTGATGTTGAGATTGGCGACGTCAATTTCAACACTGGCATTTTCTGTTGTTGAGGTATCAAATACGTTGACGGTATGGGTAAGGTATCGGCTTTGATCTTGTTCGTTATCGCTGTAATCATTGTTGCCTTGTAATGAAATAGGCAAGGCGAGATACACGGTTTTTTCAATGGAACCATTCGGTATGTCGATGACTATTTCTTGTTTAAAGTCAAAATAAGTCCCATCAGGAAATACACCGGAACAATGAGTAATGGAGAGCTTTCCTACTCTTAATAAATCCGTGTTAATACTGAAATCAGTGATACCGTAAAATGGCGAAAAGCCCGCCAGTGTCTCCACATTTTGACGAATGGAGTTTTGAATATAGCGGTCTTGCTGTTGAAAATGTTGAGGGGCGATAAACATCCCTTCTTGCCATACTACTTTCTTAAACGCGTCCACATTATTTCCCTATAAATCTGGGTTTAAAAAATTTGCCACCAACTGGAAGGCGCGGCGATCAATTCGAGAGTTGCTTGAGTGCCACTCAATGATAACTTGGGGTATTGGCTGCCATCTTGAGGAAGTTGAACCACCGCTTTGGTGGTCGCTTCTTGATAGTCAACAAACTCAACCAAAACGGCTAAGTACAGAGTGTTTTTATTGACGTCTAATACTATGGTTTGACTGGTATTAGGCAGAACGATAGGCAGCACTTGTTTGGAAATAACATTACTTGCTAATGACGTTGTATCGTTATTGTACAAATCAATGAAAGGTGTCTGGTTAAATAATTGCTTGTCGGTAAGCTGATATACACGCACAACCACAGGATTCGCCTCAGAGTTCGAGGTCGGATTCGTTGTTGCGTCCGTCACTATGTCCAAATTCATCTGGCTAATCACGGGGACGGTTGACGATGAACACCCAGCCAAAATAAACAAGCCAATTAAGAGCCACTTTTTCATGGTTTGCCCTCATTTTGTTTTTGCATGTTTTCCATAAACATCGCCTTGAATTGGCGACGATACTCACCACTTTCTTGTCTGTGTTTAAAGTGTTTGCGATAGATCCGCCAATATTGCTTGTCTTTGTTGCTGAACAAACGATGGCTCATATAGTCACTAAATTGCTTTTCTAAAAGAGTTGGCGCCAATTCTGTTAAAAATTGATCGACGGTTTGTTCGAGCGCTTCAAATAGCTTCTGTTGTTGTAAGTTGGGATTTTGTAAGAACTGGTTGTTTTCTTTAGTCAGTTGCAATAATTGCTCGATAGAAGCGCTCACTTCCGCCGTCGCTTCACTACTTACGGGTAAGTACTCCATGCTCACAGGAGGTTGGCTATTGATCGCCTGTGGGGTTTCATTCGGCTCAATATTGTTTACTACCTCTTGGGGATCGAGATCTTCAAATGGATCCATCGAGAACGGGTCGCTATTAAACACATTGTCGGTTGAAAAGTGTGCAGGCTCAGGCTTTGAAATAGGCGATATTTCATTGTCTAGAAAGTCGAGCTCATCCTCTTCGAGATCAAGCGAAAAAGAGGGGGCAGTATGGGTATCTTGAGGTTGACTGACGGTTTGGTTTGGTGCTGTGTCGAGAGTGCTTATCAACATGGTGTAATTCTCTACTTTGAGGATGTCACCATCGTTTAACGGGTATTCTTTTCCTGACATAAGTTTTCGTTCGTTAAGTTGAGAGCCATTATTACTGGAGTCGACGATGACGTAACCTTTGTCACTGCGTTTGATGTGACCATGTACTCGAGAAATACGTTTAGTTTGGTCTGGCAGTGAAATGTCACAGAGTGGCCCACGACCAAACTCTCCGCCGTTTTCTGGTAAAAACACGACGCGAGATGAAACAACCTCTTGTTCAGGAATAGAGATCAAATGTACGCTAATGGTCATTGTTTATACCTCACATTTAGCAATAGCGGCATTGAAGCTTTCTAGAAATCCAGAATACTGCTTTAGAAATTGATGCGAAAAATAGACGCCCATTTCCTGGATGGCGTTTTGTTTATGCTTGAAGTAATCGGTAGGCAAGGAGGCGGCGGTCAGCGCTCGTTGAAATACCAGTTCGTTTTCTAATATAACGTCTATTTCTCTTTGTTTTAAAAGCCTTAATAAAACTTTAGCATCTCTGGGCTGTTTCACGACGTTATACCCATTTCGTTTCAACCAGAACCATTTGCTAGAGCCAAATTTGGCGCTAAATTTGAGATTGAGCTTGGATAACTCATCAAGAGTTGTGGGCACACCTGAACCAAAATACCAGTTGAGCTTTTGTTGTGAGATGGCTGCGGATAATTGCGCGTATTCATTTCGCTCTTCGGTTTGTGAAGCCGAAAAGAAGCCATGATAGGCTCCATTTTGAACCCTAAGCTGCGCATCGGCCCAATCGGTCATTGTAATCTGGTAGGGCTGCCCCATTTTTCCCAGTGCACATTTGACTTTATTCAACGCCAGCCCTTGCATTTTTTCCTCCTTATATTCTTGATATGGAGGCCAGTCTTGGGTTGTTAGCAATAAGCGAGCAGGCCCAACGTTAGGTTGAGCTGCGAGGGTTATTGACCAGAGGATGCTTATCCCAACCAACAGCCCATGCATTAACAGACGAGGTGTTAGCAGGCTAGGTGCTAACAGACTAAGTGTTAACAGCCAAGGTTTTGGGAATACTGCTCGTATCATTGCTATTTCTTGACCTCTTATTTAATCGTTAAGGTGAAGTCAGAAGCGGAATCGTCCACGCTGACCGTCACTTGGCTAATGCTTTCTTGTCTGCTTAAGCGACCAATACATTCTTCTGCTAACTTTGGCATGAGTGAGCGGTTGATAATTTGCTCTACCGCACGACCGCCTGTGGTTGGATCGGTGTTTTTACTGACGACATAGTCGATAAACCCTTGATCCCACGTAAAGCTAGCTTGGTACTGCTCTGCGAGTTTCTTTTTAATGCGATTGAGTGCAATTGCCGTAATTTTACCCAGCTCACTGTCATTTAATGGGTAGTAAGGAACAATGGTGGTTCGCCCTAAGAATGCCGGTTTGAAGTAGTGTTGCAAATCGGGGCGAATGGCTTCGAGTAAGGCTTCGTTTTCCAGCCGTTCACTGTTTTCAGCACAAATATCGCAAATTGCTTGATCAGCGGCATTCGAGGTCATGATGATAATGGTGTTCTTAAAGTCGATGGTGCGGCCTTCACTGTCTTTGATGCTTCCTTTATCAAAAATTTGATAAAATAAATCGTGCACGCCTGGGTGGGCTTTTTCCATTTCATCTAACAGTAAGACAGAGTATGGGTTACGGCGGATTGCCTCCGTTAAAATGCCCCCTTCACCATAGCCAACGTATCCGGCAGGCGAGCCAAGTAACATTGAAATCTTGTGCTCTTCTTTGAACTCGGTCATGTTGACAACCGTTAGGTCATTACTGCCTCCATATAGTTGCTGTGCAAGTGCCATGGCAGTTTCAGTTTTACCTACACCACTTGGGCCACACATCAAAAAGACACCGATTGGCTTACGGCTGTCGGTGAGCCCAGCCCGCGAAATGCGAATGGCTTTGGCGAGCTCTTGTTTGGCAACATCTTGTCCGATCACCCGTTTATCGAGTTCTTGCTCCAAGCTAAGTAGTTTATTGAGTTCATCAGTCATCATGGTGCCGATAGGAATGCCAGTCCAGTTAGCAACGATTTGAGCGATGGCACCGTCGTCAACTAAGGCGTAAACCAAAGGCTCTTCACCCTGTATTCGGCGAAGCTGTTCACGCAATTGATTGAGTTGTGTTTGCTTTTGTGGGTCTGGGGTTGAATCGGCTTGTTCTTCGTTGTTGCAAATATCCGTTTGTAGGGCTTTCACCTGATTAACTAAGTCGACTTCTTTTGACCAGCGAGATTGATAGTCGGCAAGACGCGCTTGGTTTGCGGTAATTAAGTCGGCCAACTGCTTTATTTCGTCTTCGCTGTTGGCGAATAGCGCATGTTCTTTTTCGAGCGCTATCTTCTCGTTTTGCTGGTAGCGAATGGTTTGCTCTAGGCCTTCAATGACTTCTGGCTTAGCACCTTGTGTTAGCGCAATACGAGCGCTCGCGGTATCAAGCAGGCTGATGGCTTTGTCTGGTAGCTGACGGCTTGGTAGGTATCGAATTGATAGGCTTACTGCCGCTTCAATGGCAGACTCAGTAATGAAAGCTCCGTGGTGCTTTTCAAGAGATGCGGCGATTCCTCGTAGCATTTGCATTGCGTCTTCAGCATTGGGTTCATCAATGCTGACCACCTGAAAACGACGTGTCATTGCCGGGTCTTTTTCAAAGTACTTTTTATATTCAGCCCAAGTTGTTGCTGCAATGGTTTTGAATTCGCCTCTGGCTAAGGCTGGTTTTAAAAGGTTAGCGGCATCATTTTGGCCAGCCGCACCTCCTGCACCAATTAAGGTATGCGCTTCATCTATGAACACGATGATTGGTTGCTCGGAGTTTTTGACTTCGTTGATGACATCTTTAAGTCGATTTTCAAATTCACCTTTCACGCTGGCGCCAGCTTGTAACAGGCCGAGATCAAGTGAATGAATTTGAACCCCTTGCAATGCAGACGGCACTTCATTGGCGGCGATCCGCAGGGCCAATCCTTCAACAATTGCGGTTTTACCAACACCGGGGTCGCCCACCAGTATTGGATTGTTTTGACGTTTTCGGCATAAAATATCTACGGCCTTACGTACTTCAGTATTTCTGCCAGAAATTGGGTCAATGTCGCCGGCAAGTGCTTGGGCGGTAAGGTTAATCGTGTATTTACTTAAGGCATCGTGACCGGCAGACGAAGGGGCCGATGGATCGGCGCCGAGCGCTTCTTTTCGTGCTATCGGTGTTTGTCTAATTAAGCCTTGTAGGGCTTCTAGTGATGCATTTTTCAGGCTTTCTAACTGAAGGTTACTCACTCCTAATACATTTTGCTGCATTAAGGCTTGGACAAGATGCAAGCTTACAACTTCCGCGTGCCCATAGTTCACCGACGCGATAAGCCACGCGTCTTTCATCGATTCTGTTAGCGCGTTGCTTAGTGTCGGTTGGCCTTCATTCCCGGCGTGAAGCTGATTTATTTTATTGGTCAATTCTTTAACCAATTGCTCTTGGCCTATCTTCTGGCTATCTAAATAGGCGATAAGTTTGGCATCTTTTAATGCGATGATTTGTAATAGCCAATGCTCTGTTTCTACAGCAGAAACATTTTGATTGACGGCAAAACCGACGGAATCTTCTAGCGCTTGCCTAAGTTCGATAGACAGTTTGCCAACCAAGTTTGTAAGTGTTACCTGAGTCATGTGAGGTTCCTTTCTCCTAGCTCTCTGTATTGTTGTTGTAACAAGTTAGATGAGCAGTATTTTCATCATGGTTTCTGGGTGGCGCTCAGGAGCGAGACAATCTACTTCGCCAAGACGAGCTGCGTTGGATGTTTTGGCCGATAAAATCGGCTGGTTTAAGTAAGCACGTTTTACGCTTAGGTAAATGGATACTTGAGTGTTATCGCGTAAATAATGCTGCGTAAGATCAAGCATGGTTGCCGCAAAGCGGTTATCAGCTTGGATCGTCGTAAATTCGCGGTGGCTCTGAGGCTCTACAAAAATAAGCACATGATTGAAGTGAGCAGTACAGGTTTTTCCTAATAAGAAACCTTGCCCCAGACGGCTGTTATTTGATTCAAAACAACCAAGGGTGGTTAATGAATCTAACGGTAACTGTCGACGTTCTGACAGTTTGCATTCGACGTTAATTTGGTAAGGGAAATAGTCGTTAAGTATTTGCTTTAAAACCGCCAAGTTTCGATTGGATTGACCGAGCAATAAGGCGTATTGGAAAAAGTTTTTATGCTCGCTTTGTAAAGCGGAAAGATGGCGCAGCAGGGCGACTTTTTCAGGGGCTTGTTCTTGCTCAAGTAGCAACCAGCCTTGAGTCTCGACACTGTAGGCTATTTCAAATTGACGTTGATTGAACACATCGAGAAAATCTTTCAAGGCGTGGTCATCTCGATAGAGAGCGCTTAGCAGTTCTTCGTAAATGTAATTAGGCAATACCCCTTTAACACCAGATAGCGCTTGTTTAGCGAGTCTTAGTTTTGCCTTATTGCCTTTTAACGAGAAATACTGAATTGGGTTGGCAGCGCCCGTGGGCACGGCTTCTGCCTTGAGTTCAAGTTGAAACGGCTTGGAAGCACGTTCTTTATGGCGAGACAGCAGCCTCATGGCTTGCACGAAATCGTATTTTTCAGGCTGGCTGGCCAAATCGTAAATGAAATTCATCGTACAACCTTGCCCAAACACGTTGAGGATGAATTTAGTTGGTATCGAACAAAAGCAAGACTGGCTATAAGCATGATTGGCTCCCGTGGATTTTCGGGTACTGCTTAACGATGCCATCTCTACCGTAAATGCGTATTTTTAGTTGGACGTAACGGTCGAAACTGCAAAATTGTTGGAAAAAGCGATTGAGAACATCACAAAAAGCCATGTAGGGGCTGGTGGTATCTAAGGTTATTTCGATTTCTGTGCCCGGAGAAAAGACATTTTTACCTAGTACCCGTAAGGCCGATACCAATGACTTAAACTTAACCGCGTGAATCATCTGGATCTCAGTCGCTGAAATCTGATTTCGGCTACACAGTTTGAGCATTTGTTTCAGCGCTTCTTCAGGGTGTTTTGCTTGTAACAGCGAGGTGAAATTACAATTTAATAAGCCGATAAATTGCCAGTGCAAATTCTGATCTTTCTCTCTTTCAATCGGGGCTGATGGAGGATAAATGACACTGAATGACCCCGGTAGATCGATGCTTTCTAAACACTCGAGTTGCGCACCAATATCGCACGCTTGTTTGCCATTGCTGCAGAGCAACCGAGTACCATAAAGTTTATTAAACTCAATGCTTGGTTGGTTGGACAAGGTTATGGCAAGGTGCAGGCCATCATTGAGGTCTCTTTTACACTGCCAATAATCGTAGCTTTTGTTGTTGGCGTATTTATCTTTAAACAATGGGATAAGTGCTTTTTCCCCACTGGGCGTTATTTCGTAGACTTCCATCACATCGACGACGTCAATTGTGTCGTCACTATGTGCGTCTGCGTTAACGGGAATAGTGAGTTGGCGTTGATCGTAACTGATGGGCTCTCCCATCTGTCTAAACAAGTTAATGGCTGGCACAACGTTAAGCTTGAAGACGTCTTTGTTAAATAGGCGTACGAACTCCGTGGGAAGTGACGTCATGAACAGGTTGATTTTTAAAGTCGATGTCGCGAGTTTTCGACTGTGATCACCAAAGCCCTTTAAGCGGAAAAACTGTCGCTTTTCTTTAAAATAGAAGAACTCAGCCATGGATTGATAGCCAGAAAACTGATTGCCTCGTTCTGGTAAAAATCGAAATTCAAGGTCGCTTATTCTGCTCTTCAATTGCTGACTATCGATGGGATAATGTTGTCCAGACTCTTCATCTGAGATAGAGATCGCTGCCGTGTTTGCCAATAGTAATTCAACCAATGAGTCGGCATTTTTTTCAAAACCTTGCACAAAGAAATCTAGGTCTTTGCAATCAAGATGGCTGAAGTGTAAATCAGGATCACCGGTAGAGAGTGTCAGTTGAATCGCGGCCGTCGTATGAGCCGCGTGAGAAGGGCGATTAAAGTTAAAAGGTGCACTAATGGCATTCACGTCGATTAGGGAGAAGGGGGTAATTTCAAGTTTATCGACGGTTGAAAAGGTACGTTCTTTTTCATTACTAAAACCTACGAACTGGGCGTTTCTCGGGAGCGTTGCGGTTTCAGTATTGGCTTGTTCTTTGTTGAGTTCTAGATAAACGATACTAGGTACAACCTGAGAATATGAGGGATAAAGCACGCTCAACAAGCCATCAATGACCTCGGGTAGCTGCTCAGAAAGCTGCTTTTCTACGTTGGCATTCAGTAGTGCCACGCCATCTAGTAAGCGGGCCATGCTTGGGTCTTCAATCTGGCCTTGATGAATATTGAGGCTTTTTGCGTGAGCGGGGTGGTCTTGGCCGAATTGCCCTAATGCTCTGCGAACAAAGGTGAGTTCTTGTTCATAAAACCTTAATAGAGGATCAGTCATAATTTTCCTCTTTTAATTGAGTCGTAAGATCAGCAAGCGCTATTTTTGAATCGAAGATCAATTCTTTTTCGCCAAACTCTGTGGGAATACTGGCAATAATGTTAAAGAACACCGCATTTTCAGTTTCTTTCCGATCAACAAGCTCAACGCTAACATTGCAAAAACGCGGTTCGAAACTCCGAACCCAAGATTCAATCTTGAGTGCCAGTTGGGCTTTATCCAGATTTGCGCTGAGTAACTGGATATCTTCGATACCAAATTTAATATTCGAGCAATTGACTTGCGTTAGCCGATCATCAAGGGATGTTAACGGTGCTTCGGCTTCTAAAAGCTTGGTTAAGTGATATTTAATATCAGCCACTTCGTTATGGGCAATAGGGGCCTCACTGGCTGCAAACGTGCTCCAAAAACTCATTAAGCCACCTCATCAAGTTCAGTGGTTAAGATCACCTCACCACTAAAGTGGTCGTATTGATACTGAGGAACAATTCTAAGGGTGCAGACAAAACTGCCGGGGTGGTGACTGGACTCATTGACGGTGATTTTTGCGAAACTTAATGGGTACTTTGCGAGTGTTTCTTCATTGGCTAGCGCCACATTACTGGAAAAGTTCTCAATCCATTGAGTTAAGTACACCTCACACTCAGTTGCGGTGTTAAAGCTGCCGATCATTTCTCGTACTTGGACTTTCAAGTAGTGGGCAATCCGGCAGGACATCAAACTGGTTTGTACTTGGGTCAATACCTGTTCTTTGTCGATGTTTTGATGCTGCCAAATCGAGTTGTTGCCATTGAAGTAATATTTATCGGTTAAAGGGCTTTTGGTCAGAGGAATAAAGCCATTTTGTGCATAGAAACTTGAAAGTTGGCCAAATAATGGAATATCCGCTTCCGGAGCTTGAATATAGTGAGCCGCGATTGGGTGGTTAGGAAGGTTGACTACGGCGCCTTGGTATTTGTCGTTCCAGCGAGATTTTAGAAAACCAAACCAGTTAATACGCTGGTACTCACGCATGATGGTCGAAACAAATGGAAAAACCGCATTGCCCCAGAGCCCTTGGCCTGACTCGTTATAGATAAAGCCAGACTTAAAGTTGTGATAAGGCGCTCGCAAACGAACGAATGGCATCACTAAGCCAATAAAACGTGCGCAGGGTTTATTTCGGAGTGCTTGCCATGCTTGATAATCTGGGCCAGACAGTATTTTTTCAATCCGGTCGATGTCGGAAATCCAGTCTGCGCCTGTATTGGCGAAGAATTGGCTATTAGGCGAAAAGAGCATAGGACATAGCGTGACTTCACCTAGTTTTCCGAGTAATTCGAGCGTGAAAAGGTCGTCGTAGTCGGAATCAATACCGATGTCCATGGAGATACGATGAGCAAAGGTAATACAACCAAAAGGATGCCCGCCAAGCGTGTTGAGCTCTTGGTTGCCGATTTTATTAAACAGCTCCGAAGACTTAATGTTGTAAGCTTGGTTAACATCTGCCGAAATTTCATGCCACGACATGTCCAGAATTTTCAACCGAATACGTTGATAATTGATTGGCAGTGTTGCCAGCCCTTTTAAGCTCAACCAATTTCGTTCCAGTCGCTGGAAGTCGTCGTCTTGAATGATGGTATCTAATTGCTTGGTTAAGCGAAGATCGATTTCTGCGATTAGCTTTGCAATGGTGGCCAACAAGAGGCCTCGGTTATTGAGGGATTTTTTGTCGAGTTCCAAGAACAAAGATAACGCCTCTTTAAGAAAGGCGTTATCTTTGTTGTCTAAGGCGGTGAATGTTTGTTGCCAGTTTGTCGGTATCTGCATGTACAACCGTGGCCGAATTGCTTCGGCCACGCCAATCAGATTAACCTGGTATTTTAGCAACCATGCGAACTGACGTCGTCAGCTCTTCTAGTTGCAACCAAGGTCTAAGGTGGGCGACTGCAGAATACGAACCTGGACGACCAGGCTGTTCTACGACTTCAATTCGAGATTCCGCTAACGGAGTTTTTGCTCTTTGGTCATTACCAATGGCACCCGCGTTGGTGTATTGGTCTATCCAGAGTTGCAAATCTCTTTGTACGTCTGGAGCTTCTAAGTTGGAGCCAAGTTTGTCTCGTCCCATTACTTTTAAATAATGCGCGATGCGACTACTTGCCATGATGTAAGGTAAACGGGCAGAAATTGCGGCGTTTGCTGTGGCATCAGGATCGGTGAACGTTTTCGGTTTTTGGGTCGTTTGACCGCCAATGAAAACACCGTAATTGGAATTTTTGTAATGCACCAAAGGCAAGAAACCAAGATCACTGAGCTCTTTTTCTCGCTCGTCAGTAATATTAATTTCAGTCGGGCATTGCTGCAGAAGATCGCCGGCTTCGGACTTGTAAGTCAGATTCGGTAGGTTTTCAACTTTACCACCGTTGTCTAGTCCTCGAATGGCAGTACACCAACCGTATGCGGTATAAGCTTGGGTCATTTTAAGGCCAAGATCATATGCGGCGTTAGACCAAACTAACTCATCGTTACTGCTTGGTTTTGGATTACCGTCCATGTCGGTATCCAGCTCTTCGTAGTCGAAAACTTTAGTACCAATGCCTTTGTCACCATAAGGTAATCGAGCAAGGGTGCGGGGCAGCGTTAAGGTGACGTATCGAGCATCGTCACTTTCTCTAAATGAATTCCAAGCAGCATACGCAGGAGAGTCGAATCCAGCGGCAACCGGTTTGCCTTCAGAGAAGGTTGTGAAATCATTAAATTCGAACATTTCAGCGTTAGCGGCTGCAATGAAAGGCGAGTGACATGCAGCGGCTACTTCACCCATGTAACGCAGTAACGCGACATCTTCATCTTTGGCACTGAACTCGTAGTCGCCAATAAATGTGCCATACGGTGCGCCACCGGCAGTACCAAACTCTGATTGATATAAAGTGTTGAATAATGGACTACGGTCAATGGCCGGAGCATCTTCAAATTGCTCAAGCAACTCTTCTTGGCTGTAATCGGCCATCTTGATTTTTAGGTCTGGGCCAAGTTCACTTTCTTTAACCAGTTTCTGTAAGCCTCGCCATGAGCCTTCTAGCTTTTGAAAATCTTTTTGCTGCATGACTTTCGATAATTGCTTGGAAAGCTGTTTATCGATCTGGCCGATGGCGTTTTCAATCGTCTTAGTGAGGTTTTTGTCCCAAGTGACGGTTCCTGAAAGTGCTTGTTCAGCTAAAACAGAGAACAGCTCTTTCGTGGTGTCTTTTGGGTTTGTGTGGTTGCACTAATTGCTCGATCGAGAAAGCTAAGATCGCCCGCTTCGGCTGCGGGTTGCGTGGATTTTTCTGCTTCAGTACTCATTACTCAGCCCCTTCTTTCTTAATGCCGAGCTCGTCAGAAAGAGCATTGATAGTGTCGGCACTTTGTAATACTTCTTTGAGGAGCTTCTCAAGATCGCGTGAACGATCTGCTTTGGATAACAGCACTTTTAACTGATTACGAGTTTCGACCAGTTGCTTGAGTGGCTCCACTTGGTCAATGATGGCTTCGGGTTCAAAGTCTTTCATTGAAGAAAACGACAGATTTGCTTCAAATTGGCTATCGTCGTCACCAAGGACATTGTCGACTTTCATTGACAGTTCAGGTCCGACACGCTTCATTACCGTATCGAAATTGTCTTTATCGACGTTATAAAATGTGCGATCTTCGACATCTTCCTTGTCCTGTTTATGACCGGAGTAATCACCAATAACGCCGACAACAAATGGCAGTTCTTTGGTCTCTACTGCGCCATTGGTTTCTACGTCGTAAGTGATGCTGACGCGGTTCTTACTTACGCGTTTATGTTGGGAATTTAACGCCACAATCCTTCTCCTTAAACTATTATGATGCAGTCGATGTCACTTTGGCTGTTGTTGCATCAAAGCCAACTTCAGGGCCTTTCTCTATTTTTCCGCCTTCGGCTTCAATGTAGTAAGATTTTGATATTTCAGTGTAAACTAGGCTGAAAGCTTCATTTGGCAGTGATCCATCGCTGCCTGACATGTTGTAGCTCGCCATTCGCGCTTCTTTCATGGTCAAGATAAGATATGGATCGGCACCTGAACCTTCACGGTTTGGTTTGGTCATGACGATTTCAATGGTTTTGCCATCGGCACCGGGTGCGTATAAAAAGGTGGTTAAATATGGGCTTGCGCCATCACAGCCACGGCTGACGTTGACTTCTCCTAGGGCAACCATGCCTTGGTCGGCATTGTTTGCGTTACCAACGTCAATACCAACGCCTCGAACGGCGCCCCAAGTGATGGTATCGATGGCAAAGAATCCGTCTTTGCCGCCAATTTTTTCAACGGTAGCTGCGCCTTTTGGTGTAACACCGTCAATTCTCATGTAAATAGAAGCCATTTTGTTTCTCCTTCGCTTATTAGCATTTTTAGATCATTACCATTTAAATTCCGATACGGAGCCATTTGAATCTTGGCTAGTCGTAGCGGTATCGGGTGAGGTATGAGTAGAGTTATCAGAGCGATAAGGTTGCTCTGAGGGTTGCTCGGTACCTGGAATGCTATGCTCAGGGGCCGATAGAGTGGGTAATGTGAATGGGTCAATGTCGGTGCTGACCGTGGATAGGTTGCTCAGATCATGTTTGTCGAGATGATCCATTCCGCTTACCTGATTTATTTGGTTGAGGGCTTTCTGTTCGCTACCGACCATTTCTTGCATTAACTCAGGCAAGCTGAGGTAACCCCATCTGATCGCTCGTTCAAGCAAAAAGGTGACGGGGCTATGCGGTTCGGTTTGTTGGAAGTAATCAGCAATTCTTCGTACTTGTTGAAAAGCATGATCCCGGTTTTGAATGCCGTTAATACTCGTAGTTGTGATCGAAATGTCACTTTGCGTATTGGTGAGTGGTTCGGCAGTCATTCCATCATTGAGTGAGTTTTGCGAAGGAACTGACGTTGTGAGTGTTTCTTCTGGATTCACTGGTTTAGAGGATGGTGTTGGTGCACTAGTGGGCTGCTCATTTATTGGTTGTAGGTGCTCATCAAGTGGCCACGGAGAGAATTTTTGGGCAACGAGAAAGTGGATTGCATTGATGAGTTCTTCGATATTGGATTTAATGAACTTAAAGCTAACGGTTGTAATCCCTGCTTCGAGGCAATGGTTAGCAACGAGCTTCTCGCTTGAGTCGAGCGCTTTATAGCACTGTGCGAGCGACATAACGGTTTGTTCGGTAAGCTGCGAGTACTGCTGCAGCGCCTCTTCTTTTAGTGAGGCCATGGTGTTAGTGCGTTCGGCTTTTAGGTAATCGGCTAACGTGATATGGCCGATGATTGGTTGCATTTGTAGCGGCACATAAAGCGCGGTTGAATCAGGAGATTCGCCGACCAATTGCAGGAGTGGCCGGGTGCGGTACTCAGTCCACTCGCGTAACTTTTCTTGTTCAGTTTCAGCCTTTAGTCTTTCAACGGGTGGCTTTGGATGCAATTCAGCCCAGTAGGCTTCGATTAAGGATTGCAGTAGGGTTAGTGAACTTGCCAAATTTGAAATGGGTTTATCGGTGTAGAGTTGGCTAGAAATGAACCAGCCAAGGATTTCTATGTCTTTGGTTTTGCTGCTTAACGCCTCAAACGTTGCATCGTGTAATGCCAACCAATTGGTTTGATTTTGTGCGACAAGTGATAAGTCTGATGAAGCATCCGGCGTTTCAATGAGTTGTCGAAAACTGGATTGAGCCGTGTTGTAACTGTTTCTAATGCTTCTGTAGGCGCTACGGTCAAGTTTGAGATAGCTACCGCACGAGGCATCGTCTGAAATGGGAAGGGTTAACCCGGCCATTTTACCTATGCCACTGACATCACTCATAAGAATCCTTTCTTTAATGCTTAAGTGAATTTAAGTTTTTGTATCCATGATAAGAATCAAGATGCAGACTCAACAATATAGACACTTTGTTAACATTAAAGTCATAAAATGGAATATTTCCCGCTAAATGGCTAAAAAAATTAACAATTATTTAAAAACTTTGAACTGTGTCTAGAAATTAAACAGCGCTTAAAAATTAAGCTGAAAGAGTGGTGAAAATAGGTTATCCGCCAATCAAAACGGTAGGCATACCCAACACGATTGAACCACCATGTGACGTGGTATCTCCCATGCGAGCGGCGGGTTTACTGTTGATTAAAACCGTCGCACTGCCCATCGCAATGCTATCGGGCGCACCCACGCATACACACATATCTCCAACCGTAGCTGCTGGCATGCCCCCAATGAGTACGGTAGGGGCTCCAGGGCCGACAATTGGCCCTCCTACATGAGGGATAGGCGGTACAGCGGGGGTTTGCATGGGGCAGACGTGCATATCGGTTAGACGCGCTGCAGGTAAAGTCATTGGTTGGATTCTCCTTTAGCTATTTCCAATCCGAGCTGAGTCGCTGTTTGGTAATACTGCTCGCTTTTGTCCCAACTCGGTAAAGCGGCTGCATGGTTAATCGAACCCGCCACCGCTTTTGCATACAAAAATGGATCCGGTAATACGACGGGAAGATCGGGGGTGACGATACTGCCAGCGCCATTCCAGAAAACGGCCTGTGCTAACCAAGAGGGCCCGCAGTTTAGGTCAAGACGTTGTGCGAATAACTCACTTTTTCGACGTAATGCTTCGGATGGTGATTGAACCCATTGCTTTGCTGTGTCAATACATTGAATTTGCATAGGGCTCCAAATATCTTGGCGTTGATCTAATGTACGCGCTGCCCACCATATTGCCTCTCGAACGGGGAGAGCGTGCGCGATGAACTGCATTAGGTCGTTGTGCAGACGGTGCTCTATTAGCTGTTCAATCGAAACGTCGGTCGGTTGTTCGTCCAAAATAAGCGCAAGCGCTTCTTCACTTGGTGTGAAGCGCTGTAAAACTTGTTGGCCCAAAGGATATGGGATTTTTCGATAAGTCATTAGTTAACCTTTAAAATAGCGCCTTTTAACTCACCCATTACACCGCCATCAAATGTGGCTTTTAGGCCAGACTTAAATTCGGCGCTTAGTTGCCCTTGGGCGCTTAAGGTGGTTTGAGCATCAAGGCTGACACTCATGCCTTTAATATCGTTTGAGCTGGTCGCTTCAATGGATGTGGTGGTCCCTGAGATTTTGTTGGCAGACGTTGCTTTGCTTTCAACGTTCATGCCTTGCAAGTTAAGGGCATTGTCGGCCTTGATATCGATACTGCTCGCTTCTATGGTGATGCCTGAGCTGGTTAGGGTGATTTTACTTGAGCCAACGGCTAACTCTATTTTGTCATCTGCGGTTATCGAGATGGTTTTCGCACTTTCCGTTAAGCTTTCTTTGGCTGACAATGTGTAATTGTCGTCGGTAGTAATGGCGATTTGTTTGGTCACCGTTTGTGCGACTTCGCCCTTTATTGTTTGGGTAAGATTATTTTCGACTTCTTCTAGTAGGTCTTTTGCGGCGTGTAAGTAGATCTGTTCATTGTCTTGCTTATCATCAAAGTAAAGCTCATTGGATTCACCTTGTAACTTGGTTGAAATTCCCGTTTTTGTGCTGTTGCTTTCTTTGTAGGGTGGCGGATTAGTGCTGTTGTAAACGCTCCCTGTAATCACTGGGTTGTCTGGATCTCCCCCCAGAAATGCAACCATGACTTCGTGACCTGCTCTTGGAATAAATTGGCTGCCATAGCCATTTCCTGCCATTGCTTGAGCGACACGGACGTAACAACTGGTTTTATCTCCGGTGGTGACGGTGTCCCAGTAAAATTGAATTCGCACTCGTCCTTGGTCATCTTGATTGATATCTCCTGCATTTGACCCTGCCACAATGGCGCTTTGTAAACCATGTACTTGGGGTTTTGCTCGGGGACTTGGGTAATAGGATGTATCTTTAGGCACCAGCTTCAGTTGTATTTGACACAGGTTTTTATTATCAAATTGACGAGAAATGGCGACCACAGAAAAATCACCAAGCTGGCTGGTGTCTAAATGGCTAGATAACGAAAACCATGTGGCTATATCGAAAGCATCTATCGTCGTGGTGGCATTGATACGCAGATAATTCTGCTCTAATTGTTCTATTCTGCGCTTAACCAAATTGCTCGATAAATCGGTCATATCACCACTAATACCATGACTTGGGTAATGCCTGACGGCTAATTTGGTTCCGTTGGCAATGGTATGGTTCGTTTTTTTCACTCCGCTAGAGATCAGTTTGGTTTGGCTCTAGTCGTAGTTAGTTAATTCTACACTGGCTCCGTGAAATTCACTTTCTGGCTGCCACTTTTCGATAACGGGGTATTTCCCCGATGGCGTTTCAACCATGTCAAACTTGTTTATATCGGCCTGATTAAATGGCTTTTGAGCATCATGCAGCATCATTTGATGATCGCCGTCTGTGTGCTCAAAATAGAAATGGACACCTTCTTCCGCGAGCAAACGACAGACAAAATCATAGTCAGATTCATTGAATTGAAGGCAATATTCCCGTTTGGTGGTGGGCAAGTTATTTGCGGAGTAAGAGGTACTGACTCCAGAGTTATCAAAGATGTCTCCGATGATTTCTTTGGTTGATTGATTTTGATAAACACGAAAGTTATGCGTGTGTTTAAGTAGCCAAAACCAAGGCCTTAATTCAACTTTGTAGCTGGTGTATTGCAGGTTTGCGTCTAACCCTTGGTGGGTAACTTTAGTCACGATGCCATTAAACGTCTGTTGCAGGTTTAAACTGCCGTCGCTCGTGCTATAACGATGAACGGTGAGCGATTGACCTAATTGAGACTGGGCAGAGAAATTTTTCGAGACTAAGGTTAGCTCTAGATAAAATGGTTCAGACAAGGCTTCAGTGACAGAGAAGTGACTGACAAAATGCTCTTGATTGTTTGAATCGGTGGCAGCCATTGTGCCAGCAGTGGAGGAAAACTGATCAGCCATCATTCATCCTTGAAAATGGAACGTGATTTTTAATAAATGTTAGAAAAACATTAGCATATCGTAAACCAACTACTAGTTTAGCTCATGGGGATGAGCGTGAAATCACACTTTTTCGGTTTGATTTACCTTTTAATCAGTTGCATTTGCAATGAATTGTTGGTTAAAATTCCCTCATCATTTCCCCAGAGGTCTACGCCATAATGAAGCACTAATACCTGTCATCCATTTTCATATCATCTATTGGATTCACAGGGTTAGTAGGCGTAGCTTTAGTTCTGCTTGCACTTTGCATAAAATATTTGGCCTTACTTAACGTATTAGGCTGAACGCACCTGCACATTTAGCTTCGTCTAATGTCCCTGATCACAGGAGGCATTATGCCAATATTATTTACTCATCAACTTGGTTATCAGTTCGCTGATGGTCATCAAATCTTACACAACATTAACTGCTCTATGACGGCTAGCCGAGTGGCTTTGGTTGGAAAAAATGGCTGTGGTAAATCACTGCTTGTTGCTCTACTTACAGAACAAAAAACACCGACACAAGGTTATGTAAGGCTTAATGGGAAAGTGGTTACTTACTCTCAGTTACCATCAGATCTATTGCGAACAGACATAACGGTTGCGGAGTACCTCGAGGTTAGCGAGGTACTTAATGCGCTTAAACGAATAGAAAACGGCGAATGCAGTACGCAGTTATTTGACCTAATTGGCGAGCAGTGGCAACTCAAAAGTGAGTTGTTAACGATGTTGTCTGAAATGGGCTTACCCCAAGATTTAGACTTAGTATGTAATAAGCTAAGTGGCGGTCAGTTGGCAAAACTGCAATTGTGGAAGCTATTTCAATCGGCCGCGGATCTACTGGTACTTGATGAGCCTTCTAATCACTTAGACTTTGATGCCAAAACTTGGCTGATTGAGCAAATGCAGCGGTTCTCAGGGCATATTCTTTTGGTCAGCCACGATCGCATGTTACTGCGTGAGATGGAACAGATTTGGGAGTTATCCAGTTTGGGGCTCACTCAATTTGGAGGCAATTATGACTTCTATGCAGAGCAAAAAGCACAGGCGGTGAGTGCGCTAGAAAGGCAAATGGCAAGCGTACAAAAACAGCAAAAGAAATTAGAAGTACAGGCGCAAAAAAACCGAGAAAAAGCGGAGCAACGAGCCTCGCAAGGAAATCGAATGCGTAAGGACGGCAGTCAGCCTAAAATTTTATTAGATGGCATGAAAAACAGCGCCGAGCAAAGTGTTTCTAATCGGCTGAAGAATGAAAGTGGCCGTAGTGAAATGCTGGCTAAAACGTCGCAATCTTTAAGCAATCGTTACGAGCAAGTCAAAGCGCAAAGGTTGTATATTGATTCATGCAAGCAAAGAAGCGCGGATGCCTTTTTCTTGGATCAAGCCGTATTGCCGTATGTCGCTAACGAGGCATTAACGTTTGCTATTTCCAGCCAATGCCGAGTTCATGTTATGGGCCCGAATGGCAGCGGGAAATCGACACTGATGCAGGTTTTGCAGGGAAAAGTTACGCTGCTAAGTGGTGAACTGCGTGTTAATACAGAAATGCACTATCTTGATCAGAACTTTAGTCTACTCGACAACAAAATTAGCCTACTTGATACAATGCGGCACTTTTGTGAGGGCATTCTTGAAAGTGATGCTCGTACTTTATTAGCCGGTGTTGGCTTTCGTAAAGACTCTGTGTTTAGGCAAGTGTCGAACTTAAGTGGCGGTGAAAAGATGAAGTTGTCTATGCTGGTGGTCACACATCAACCAGAGCAACCATTTTTGCTGTTGGACGAACCTGATAACCATTTAGACCTAGACTCAAAACATTTATTGGCTGAGGCACTAAACAGCTATCAAGGGGGATTTGCGTTGATAAGCCATGATGCAGATTTTGTACAAGAGTGCGGTATGACATCGCAGTTGGTACTGCAAGCTGCAGGTTAAAAGATTTAAATTGGCCGGGGGAGGGCTATTCCTCCATTTCAGTTCTGTCTATGAAGACAAAGTGGGGGGGGAGCGTTATCAACTTGCTTATATAGGAGGGAAGGCGCAAGTTGACACTGGTGCAAATAAACTAGGCCACCAAATGGCGGCCTAATTTAACGGGGGCTTGTTTGATGAAAGGTTTAGTAAAGTGCGTCTTCAATTATCGCATCTTCAATAATTGCGTCTTCAACTAGCTCTCTTTCATATTCATCTTCAATGGCATCAGCGACTAAGTGATCACCAATTGCTTCTTCGCATTCTACATCTGCGTAAGCGCCATCAATAACACCTGCTGTTGCACCAATAGCTGCACCAGCTCCTGCGTCTCCGACGACTGCGCCGACGACACCACCAACTACCGCACCTTCAACCGCGTCTGTTATGGAATTACCAGATTCACATAAAGCAAAGGTATTAGCAGAAAAAATGGCTAACAAAGCGATAAGACTTTTTTTCATCATACGTTACTCACTAGAAAGGGAATACAACGCCGACTTTTCCATAAGTATTACGTTTCGAGTTATCAAAGCTAGCTTCATTGCCCGCTTCAAAGTATGGGGTAAACCCGTGGATGTTGGTGAACGTTAAACGTGCTTCGTAGTTGTAGATGGTGTCTTTGGCATTAGAACCAACGCGAGAAGCGGTGTTTTGTTTTTGACCAACCACTTTCGTGTTTAGGTAAACATTTTCGAATTGACGGCCCACAGCGAAGTCAAAACGGTTTACGTCGCCTTTGCCATTAGAGTCAGCTTTATGTTCAGTATCTAAATCTTTACGCAAACGAAGCGACGTATCGAAGTAACCGCCAACATTGGTACCCGCACTGATGCCAAACTTTTGTTGATTGTTTGACGTTCTCTTATCTACAAACTCGTATTCGCCTTTTAGGTAAAAGCCATCGAAGTCGTGCTTGTAGTTAAGGTTGTATTCGCGGTCTGAGTTGCGATTGCTTTTTGCTGAAGCACCAAAGCCTTCGTAGCCTGCGAATATTTTTGCGCCTGAATCCGCGTTACCAGCTGCAGAGCCTACGCGTGTTTTAACTTCTAGCTCGATGCCTGCATTAACACCTTCGGCAACGGCAAAACCACTTGTCATTGCTGAAGCTAATGCGATTACTAAAATTTTCTTGTTCATTACTAATACCTTTGAATTTGTTTACCTAGGACTTGTTAGGTGCGGCAAATTTAGCAATGGAATCGCATAAACCATAAATAGGAACTATTCGATATTCGATATTCGAATGGAATGTCTCGTTAAGTCAGAGCAATGTTAATATTAGGCTGGTAATTGAGTTTTGTGTCAATTGGGGTTAATAATTGAGCAGGAGAAGCCAGTGGAAACTGTTTTAGAGAGGGAACTTTTTAATAAATGGAGGATGTAAAGACGACGTTTTTGCTAAGTAATTGATTCGTGTTTTTCATGTCAGAACTCTGAAAGAAAATTCACACTTAACTGACAAGACAAATGTGGGAATTGCCAGAATCCTTGCCATATAAAGAATAGAGAGAGAACGGCAGTGGAATTTAATCAAAACGACAGAGATGCGCTTTACAATATTTGGATGTCTCAAAAAGCAAAAATGCGACTCACCCAAATGGACGTCGCTAGGCGCTTGGGCATGACCCAATTGGATTTTTCTAACTTATTACGTGGGAACTCTGAATTGAGCATGACATTTGTGAGTCAGTTTTGCCGGTTATTGCATGTTGACCCTAAACTCTATATTCCATCGCTCATGACCAATGGCTCCGAAGGACAGAGTGTGGTTTACCTAGAAAGCCGTATGAGTGTGGATGGCGCTATTCAGCGAGTGTACGTAGAGAATAGCCAAGTTGTAGTGGAATACGCTCACACCATTAGCCATTAATATACAAGCACGGCTTGATCCGCAGGCTTTGCATTACTCAGTTGACCATACATTGCGCAGATCTGGCCAGCCCCAGTTGGTCAGCGCGACATTTTTGAGTACGCCATGAAATCGCAAGGTTTGCTTATGGTGAAAAAGAGGGCTTAACCAATACTCAGTCACCAATGTGGATGCGATGGGTTCGAGTTGAGTTAGGTATTGAGCCAGCGGTGTCGTGCTTCTTAGCTCGCTCAATTCGGATTTAAGCCAGTGACTAGCGGATGTGCTTAAGTAATTATGCAGTATCGGGTTTGCCCATAAATGACTGAAGGCCGACGCATGACGGTTATCATCTAAGTTGATGTTGGTGATAATGAGTTCTTCATCGAGTTGGTTTGACTGCATGAGTTGTCGGTAAGAATAACGGTTAACCGTAATTTCTACCCCTAGCTTCTCCAAAATATTGGCAGCGGCCGTGGCACAAATATCCAAGGCTGAATATTCGTATATCGCGATGGACAGTTTTTCTGGCAGTGGCACCTGCACAGAATCAGGACGAACCACCGGATGCCAAACCGGAAGCATATTCCCCGCAGGCACCCCGCCGAATGCTGTTTTGTCTGTGTGTTGTTTTAATGCTTGTGAAGACAGAACGGTGGTGAGGTAACGATGTTGTGGGTCGCTAAGCTTGCTGTTTTGTTTCTGGTTAAAGAGCAAAAAAATACAGCCATATTCTACTTGGCTGTGTTGGGTGTCTTGCTGGGGATGGTAAGAATAAACTTGCGAAACATGATATTCACACAGACCATCGTTAGACTCAGGCACGGGCCAAACCGTTACTTGATCAGGCAGTGCTCGGTTGCCAAAATATCGTTCAAAGGCTTCTAATTTTAGTTGTTCTTCATTGTGCTCGATAAGCTTAAATGGCCCACTTCCTACTACTTTTCGTACAGCAGAATCATTAATTTGGCTTGGTGGCTGAATTGAATACTTTACGTCAGATAACAATCCGCCAAAGCCGTGATCGGGCTGAGACAGAGTAAACAGAATCTGATTAGATGTGGCGGCTGTAATGCTTTTCACATGAGATAATTCTTGTTTATAAGCCTCTAGAGTTTGTAACTTATTAAATAAGGCCGCGATGGACTCCGCAGTTATCGGACTGCCATTGTGGAATGAGAGGCTCGGGCGTAGGTAGAATCGCCATTGCAAGTCATCGTGAACCCAATGATGTGCTAGTTGCCCTTCTAATTCACCATCATCGTTACTACTTACGAGACAAGAATACAGCTGACGAATGAAAAACCGTTCGCTTGATCGATGTAGATGATGCGGAACGATTTGTTCGAATGATCGTTTATAGGTTAATTGAATATGCAATAACCCTTCTCGGATAGACGCTCCTGAGGTGTTCTGTAGCAATTGTCCAAATAGAGCTTGATCGCCATCTAGAAATTTCAGGGCTTTTTCGTACTGGCCTAGTGCTATTTGTGCGGTAGCCAGTTGAGACTTGAGGTCCGTAGATTCTAATCTTAAAAATAACGATGAACGTTGACTTCTGCCCGGTTTGGGAGCCCAAGTTAACCAGCCTAAATGATGCATCTTATTGAGTAGGGTACGAGCATGGCGGACACTCGTGAAAAGTGCCTCCGAGACTTCAGCAAGGGAGATTTTTATTTCTCCTCCTACGCCTAGTGGCAGCAAGCGTGAGTAGTACCGCATTAGACTCTGTTCAGACATCGTAGTGACCATGGGATGGGAGAATAATAACCATCATAACTAATAATCATTCAAAATACCCAGAAGAGAGACGTTACTTTTGTTCCTGTTTATTCCACTTGTTATTCATATTCGAGCAAATTAGGCGTTATCTCCCAAATAGAGGAACGATATAAATTCACCTTATCTGTTTTAGTAATCCTCTTTTCGTCGCACTATAGATGGGTAAGTCCAAGCAACCTAAACATCAGGTTTATTGAGGAGGTTCTATGTTACCTACTTATAGTAAAGAAAAGCACATGGTTGAGTTTTATCACCACAAACTCGAACACAGTCAAAATTGGATAGAGCGCTTAGCCATTATCTCTCTTATCCAGTTGTGCCATTGGTAAATTCGAGGAGACAAGATGACCAGAGTGGTTCAAAGGCCAAATGAAATAAAAAGTTAAAGTAAACGGATTAGGCTGGCTGAAAAAACACCCCCCAATGCTCTTTTGACCAGCCTAATTATTTACGCATAGACAGAGGAATTAGGTCAATGACTTGGAAAATTGATGTGTCATTGAATCGCCAGTTTATGGCTCTGCGTTAGCTTTTCGCCTAATCGGAACATCCACACACTGGCGATAAGCATTATCACCGCCACGACCAAGAACCCGTATTCCTCAATATTGTAATTGGCTAGCATGGCGATCAGCATGTAGCTAAGGCTTTGTACCGTCGTAGCAAACATACCTAAACCGCCATCAATTCTGCCTCTTTGGTGCATTGGAACGGCATGGTGCATCCAGTTGGTCCGTGCAATTCGGTTAAGTGCGTTAAAAAAACCAAAAGCTAGGGTGAGCACGACAATGTGAATAGGTTGCATGAACTGGCTCATGGTCAGCAAAATAAGCGCAAGAATGAGCATTGAATACTGCATGATCCTAATGTGAGTTACCAAAGCCAAAATGTACGACACAGCCAGTCCTGTGATTAAAGAGCCTAAACCAAAGGCAATGTTATACCATGCGACCCATTCTCCCGAGACGCCTTGTTTTGCAAACCAGATGGGGATCAGCTTGCCCAAGAAGGTTAATATTGGGTAAGAAAGGCATGAGATAAGCAGGAAGCCATAAAAAGCAGGTTGCGCCATAAATAGCTGTTTAATCTCCGATGTCTGCTTAATAAATGGCGTTTTGGCTGAAGGCTGTATTTTTCGGGTGTAAGGGGTAAAAACATAACAAAGTGCTGCTAATCCAGAGGCAATAGCCGCAAATAGGGCAAATTGAGTCATCCCCCAATGTTCGAGCAGCACAATACCAAGTGCACCAGCACCAAGAGTGGTTCCCTGCATGACCACTTCTTGATAGCCCGAAATTTGAGCGTATTCGTGCTTTTCATAGTTCTCTTGTGTGAAGGCACTATTCACATGCCATGCGATGTTACTGGAAACCCAAAACACCAATTGCGATACCGCCAGTACCCAGTTTGACCCTAAGCCTGATAGGTAAATCACCAGGACGAATCCGGCAGTGACGCTTTGTACAACTTGTACCGAAATTAGAACATGCTTACGAGAATGTTGATCGGTCAAATTGGCAAAAAATGGCGTGACCAAAAATGAAATGGCGGTACAGGTCAGAGCCGTGAGAGCCACAAAGGTGCCCATGTTGGGTGTTTGAAGCATCAACCAAGGTAGAGCCATCATAAATAGCCCAGAACTGATGCCATCAAAAAATCGGCCAGATAAGTAGGGAAGAGTTCGGTTTTTCATCGCGATTCCTTTGCGAATTGATGGGGTAGTGGCGCCACTCTAATACCTCAACCTTACTTGAGGTAAAGTGTTTTTTGACCGTTACTGTTTTTTGAAAGTTATTGAATCTACTGGATTCAATTTGTGAATGAGAGAAAGTGTGGGTTGTGGGTGAGAAAACCGGAGACTATTCAAACCAAGCGCGGCAATCCGATTCAATTTGTCATAAGCTAGTGATCTGTGGCCTAACCTGATGTAAGGTCTAGGCGTTTTTACGTCATTAAGAAGAGTCCTCATGCAGCGTCCGACCCCTATAGAGGTGTTAAAATCCGTTTTTGGCTACGATAGTTTCCGTCATCAACAACAAGCCATTATTGATACCTTAGTAGATGGAGGTGATGTGTTGACTTTGATGCCAACAGGTGGAGGAAAGTCGCTTTGTTATCAGATCCCTGCGATTGTTCGTCCCGGTGTTGGTGTGGTGGTTTCTCCTCTGATTGCCCTGATGAAAGATCAAGTCGATGCGCTGCGCCAAGTCGGTGTGGCTGCGGCGTACTTGAACTCCACATTGAGCAGTTTCGAGCAACGTGAAGTTGAAGAAGCCATCCGAAATGAAGAAATACAGCTTTTGTACATCGCACCTGAACGCCTGATGATGGAGTCCACATTGTCTTTATTAGCGCAGTGCAGAATTTCATTGTTTGCTATCGATGAAGCGCACTGTGTTAGCCAATGGGGACACGATTTTAGGCCTGAATATCAACAACTTTCAGTCTTACATCAACGCTTTCCTGGTGTACCTCGAATTGCGCTGACCGCCACGGCCGATCAGCGAACGAAACAAGAAATCATTAGCCAGTTAGGTTTGGAGGCAGCACAAGTTTTTGTGCACAGTTTCGATCGCGCTAACATTCGCTATTACGTGAATGAACCGACTAACGCTAAAAATGATTTGTGGTCGTTTATTAGCACCCACCATGCCAGCGATGCCGGGGTGGTGTATTGCTTGTCACGTAAGAAAGTGGAAGAGACGGCACAGTGGCTAACAAGTAAAGGCCGAATGGCTTTGGCGTATCATGCTGGTATGCCGGTTGAAATACGTAATGAACACCAACAACGTTTTTTACGTGAACAAGGCATTATGATTGTCGCGACGGTGGCTTTTGGTATGGGTATAGACAAACCTGACGTACGATTTGTTGCGCATCTTAGCTTGCCTAAGAGTATGGAATCCTATTACCAAGAAACCGGGCGTGCAGGCCGAGATGGTGAGCCCGCCAATGCGTGGATGGCTTACGGCATGCAAGATATGGTGATGCAGCGCCAAATGGTAGAAAACTCAGACGGGAACGATGCCTATAAACAGGTTCAGAACCAAAAACTCAACGCATTATTGGGCTACTGCGAATTAGTAGGATGCCGACGTCAGACCATTTTGGCGTATTTTGATGAGGTGCTTCCTGAACCTTGTGGTAATTGTGATAATTGCTTAACCCCGCCTAAAACTTGGGATGGCACACAAGCCGCGCAAAAAGCGCTTTCGACGGTGTATCGTTGCGATCAACGGTTTGGTGTGACGTATCTCATTAATGTATTGATGGGTAAAAGTGATGAACGCATGATTCGATTTGGTCACGATAAAGTATCGACATTTGGTATTGGTTCTGAGTTGAATGCCAACCAATGGAAGGGCGTTTTTCGCCAGTTGATTGCAAGCAATTACTTGCGGGTCGAAGGTGACTACAACAGCTTAAAACTCACACCGAAGTGCCGACCTATTCTCAAAGGAGAACAGACAGTACAACTGCGTGAACTGCGTAATAACAAACCGAAAAAAGCATCGAAATCGAGCCAGCTTATTGACCTATCGCCAGCAGATACCACACAGTTCGAAGCACTCAAAGAAGTTCGAGCTAGCCTAGCAAGGGCGCAAAATGTCCCTGCATACATTATTTGTCACGATGCCAGTTTAAAAGCGGTCGCAACACATCGCCCACAAACATTAGAGCAGTTGAGCCAAATTTCCGGTTTTGGAGAAAGCAAAGTCAGTAAGTTTGGTGAGCAGTTGTTGGCGGTGGTTGAGCCGAATGTGACAAAGTGATGCCTTGGCAACGCTAAATATAATGTCTTATAAACCAAAGGTGTTACGCAGAATTTGATAGCGTTCGGTCTGCTTAAAAGCTCGCATTGAGTCGGTGAAATTGGCCATCAATTGTTGGTTTGTGCTTGCTTTCGAAATCCCTAAGTAGACATTGGTGGAATGGAGAGGCGGCTCTAAGAGTTCGAGGTCGTTAATAAAAGGAGCTGGGCGGAGCATTTCCAGTTCCGATTTGGTTAAGATACCCAGGTCGTAGCGGTTTTTTGCAATCAATAGGGCGATCTGCAACGGAGACTTCACTGCCGTTTTAATCAAATCGGTGTTGCTGTCGAATGGTTCACCATAAGAGTATTGCGATATGTGCACTATGCTGTGGGGAAGTAGCTGTTCCAACTTACCATTGTAGGTGATATCCGAGCGATACTTATTTTCGACAATAAAGTGTTGTGTGCCTGATAGGATATTCTCAGAGTGAAAGTCGATATACGCCTGTCGTTCATGATTGATAGCGATATAAGTTATTGCATCCACTTGCCCTTTTCGCGCCATCTTCAATGCTCTTGCCCACGGATAGCTTACAAACTTCACTCGAATACCAGCCTCTTGAGCAACGGCTTTCACCAACTCGATATGAAAACCCGTGAGCTCTCCTTCGATGGTCATTTCGTAGGGAGGCCAATTCCCATCGCCTCGAACCACTAACATTTCTGGCTGGGCATGCGCCGCCGAAATAGGTAGAAAGCCTAAGGTGGACAACACGAGTGCTACCACTAACCTACGAAACATACTCGCTAACCGCTGAAGACATAATACTGTGGTACTGATTAAACTCATTAAGCTTTGAATTGTTAGCTACAGAAATCGTCACATTTACTCACTATTATAAGATAATCCAAACGACTTTTGTTTCCTTTTTGTACCTAATTTGTTTCTGTTATGTGTCTCTTTAAAAGGACACACACCTCAAGAGCGCTCTTTTCATTCTCTTTTCCTCTGTCTTTTTCTTTCTTCACTTTTCCTCTTTCTTCAAAGGACAGGCATCTTAAGAATGAAAAAAGCATGATGATTGGAGCGGTCAGTGGGGTATTTGTTGTCTATTGGTTTGATTGAACAAAGAAATCTGCTCTTATCATAGAATGAAGAGATAAAGGGCAGCATGATGACCACCGCTCGAAGCCGATTAGTCGACCTAAACACCACCGCTTATTATCATTGTGTTTCTCGCTGTGTACGCCGCTCTTTCTTGTGTGGGGAAGATGAGCTGACAGGAAAAAGCTATCATCATCGTCGAGACTGGATTGAGCAGAAAATGTATGCACTGGCCTCAATATATTGCATTGATATTTGCAGTTACGCGATCATGAGTAATCATTATCATCTGGTGGTATGTGTTGATAAAGAAGGAGCCGAACGGCTTAGCCTCGACGAGGTGGTCAAACGCTGGGGAATGGCGCACAAGTTGCCTGTTATTATCACTCGTTGGCTAAAGGGGGCGTTAACCAGTAAAGCGGAGCGAGACGCATGTGAGCTTATCATTGAGCAATGGCGCTCTCGTCTGTTTAACCTAAGTTGGTTTATGAAAGAGCTCAATTATGGTATTGCCTGCCAAGCCAATAAAGAGGATAACTGTACCGGCCACTTTTGGGAAAGCCGCTTTAAAAGCCAAGCACTATTAGATGAGTCAGCCCTAGTCGCCGCAATGGCGTATGTAGACTTAAACCCCATTCGTGCAGGGATCGCCAAAACACCGGAATCATCTGACTTTACATCTATCAAACAGCGCTTAAAATCGTTATCGCAAAACCAACAAACAGCCCCAGGGTTAGCCGTGTTTATTGGCGGTTCAAGTCACGAATCGGTAAAAGGCATTCCATTTCGCTTAATCGACTATCTTGAATTGCTAGACTGGAGCGGCAGGCAGTATCGCCACGACAAAGCTGCGATTGGCCATGATATCCCACCTATTTTGGATCGTCTTTCCCTTAACCAAATGCAGTGGCTAAAAGCATGCTCTACGCTTGAACGTAAACGAGCCTGTTATGTCGGCCGGAGCACGAATATGCAGCGGCTTCAAAGTCATCACTCGCGGGTGAACGGGTTTCGTTTAGATCGATGATAAGCGATATCCACATACCGCCTATCCAGTGAGTTACCGTGTAATTCAGACCTCATCCCATCCCAGATCGCCTTCTCTTTGCAGTATGTTTACTTTTTACTCCCCTTCGGACTCTCATCAATCTTTTAAATTGTAAGTAATACAGAAGAATGCCTTTGAAGTGGTGCTTCGTGGCGTGTCTTTTAATATTTCGAGGTAGTTAGTTAGCTTTAGTCTTGAAGCGTATGTCCTTTCAGGAAAGTCTTAGTATTGAAGTGTGTGTCCTCTCAGCAATTTCTCTTAGCAGTTTAGCGGGCAGAGTGTTGTGTTGAAGCGTGTGTCCTTTCAGAAAAGTCTTTTCAATGTGCCAAATCACTCATAATAACAAATCAAACTTGCGCCTATTTAGTCCTGAAGTTAACTTGAGGTTGGCCACTTTTTGTTTCACTGTGGCTTATTGTATTAAGAGAATGAAAGGAACGGAATGAATGGAACTCAGTGTGGGTGAAGTGGCGAGGCGTGCGGGTGTTGCGGTGTCTGCGCTGCATTTTTATGAGCAGAAAGGCCTAATTACTTGCTGGCGAAATGCAGGTAATCAGCGTCGTTATGATAGCAGTGTGTTAAGGCGTGTAGCGGTAATAAAATCGGCTCAACAAGTGGGGTTGAGTTTGGAAGAAATCACTCAAGCCATGGCGCATTTGCCGTTGAATAAAGCGCCGAATAAACAAGAATGGGAAGAGATGGCGAGCCAGTGGCATGATGCTCTGGAACTGAAAATTCAGAAGCTGACTTCTTTGAAAGACGACTTAGGAGGATGCATCGGTTGTGGTTGTTTATCGCTTGAAAAATGCAATTTAAGAAATCCAGAAGATGTCGTCGGAGAGCAGGGCGGTGGAGCCAATTTACTGTAAAACTGGCTCGAGTTAGCTCTTTAAGACGTATGATGAGGTGTGCTGTGGCGACGCTTGGTTAACTTAAAATGGATACCTGCATTGACATCACGACCCCACCGGTTGATGTCCATTCAATGTCTTTCAATTGCTCAAGGCACTGACCATCAGGGTTAATTTCTAAGCCGTATTTCTCGGCGTAGTAATATATGCCATCCAAAGCCGCGACGTAGCCGATGTCAGAGGTGACGTAGACCTCTGCACAAATAAAGTGCCCTGCTTTGATATGAATATCATGCTCTGGATCGGCTTGGCTCGGTGCAACCCACGCTCCCGCTTGATGATTGTCGTCGCTCCAAGATTTATCGAGATCTTTAATTGGAGTAACAAACACCAGATCGAGCATTTTCGCACCAAGTTTTTCACATAGTGTCTCGAAATCGACGTCGGGTAATACGCGAGTTTTGATCGCTCGTTGTGGGAAATGCGTCACTCGGCAAGGCATGTTTTCGGCCAACTGATTCTCTATTGACTCGTCATTACCGTCTTTGTGAGCGAGTTTATCAAATAAGTCCGCTATATCATCTGCGCTCCCGTCGTTACCAAGCTTACGAATGGCTTTAGCCGTCATACTTAAATCGCGCTTAAGGGCTTTTGCTAAGGCTTGAGAGGAAGAAAAACCACAATACTGAGCAATGTCCGTCACACTGAGTTCTTGATTTTCAAACAACATGGACACCGCGTGTTGCAGCCGAATCCGGCCTAAATAATGCCCCGGCGTTTCATGAAAAAGCTGTGTAAATTGGCGATGGAAATGGAAGGGGGAAATCGCACTGCGCGTGGCTATTTCCTCCCAACTGATCGCTTCTCCAATATCTTCATGCATCAGATCCAACGCCTTCACAAACCTTTTTCGTTGATGCTCTGGAAGGGTCTCAATGAGGCTTGCTTCTGGTACTAGGCTGTAAGGCTTTGATGTGAATTCGGACATCATGGGTGTTCCTATTTGGTTTATTCTATGGTGCATCGGATTATTGTGTATCAGGCTTTTGTGCGCCGTAACGTGTACAGCGCTCCATTATTAAGCCAGTGATTTTTCTGCGCTTTGCTCTTGATGCTGCTTTTTCGATGTACTGCCAAGTAACACAGGTATTAATATTAGCGTAATCGTTGTGGCGAACAACTCACCAAATACCAAAGACACCACCGCGGGTTTGAGATATTGCGCTTGTTCTGCAGATTCACTTAACAAGGGTAATAGGCCACAGACAGTGGTTACCGTTGTCAGAAAAATGGCCCTAAATCGGCTGGTGGCCGAACGAATCAAAGCTTCTTCAAGAGGTATACCCGAACGATAAAAATCATTAAATCGGGTGATCAAGACTAAGGAGTCATTAATCACAATACCGGTCATGGCCATCATGCCAAACAATGAAAGTAGGCTAACAGGCAGCCCCATGAGTCCGTGACCAAAGATAGCGCCAGCAAAACCAAAGGGGATCACCGCCATAATGATAAGCGGCTGCCAGTAGGATTTCAGTGGTACGGCTAGCAGGATGTAAATCAACAATACAGTAAATAACATGGCCTGTTTGAAACCATTTTGGACTTCGCCTATCTCTTCAAACTCTCCTGCTGGCTTAATGGTGACATTCGGGTATTGCACTTTTAATTGAGCAAGAACCGGTTCAAGTTGCTGTAACGTTGCTTCAGGTGATTGCTCCGTTCGGTTTTGACTCCAAGAGAGGTTGATCACTTGCTCTCTGTCTCGTCGGTATATCACGTCTGGTTGACGGGTAAATTGAATGTCTGCAACATCGCCAAGTAATACGGTTTTTCCTTCAGCAACAAATACAGGGGTATTCATCAATTGTTCTGGTGTACGCTTTTGTTTTTCGGGTAAACGGACAATCAGCTTGGTCTCCTGGCCTTGCTCAAGAATTCGGTGTATTTCTCGTTGCCCAAACGTATCCCCAGCGAGGTTGGCTAATTGGCCTTTGGTTATGCCTAACTGGCGACCGAATTGATTGAGGGTTAGTCGAATCTGCGGTTGACCATCCTTACCATCATGATACAAATCGTCTACCCCAGGAAACGAAGCCAGTTCATCAGAAAGGCTTTCTGTGACAAGAATAGCGAGCTCTCGATCGGATGACGAAATGGTCAGCGCACTTCCTCCTGCTGGAGATTCAGCTGAAGAGAAGCGAACAGAATACGCCCCTTCCACTTCCGCAGTGAGTTCTCGCCATTGGGCAACCAACGCATTGGCTGGTAATCGGCTTAGTGCTTCCGTGGTGAGCTCTGCCGATATTTCAATTTGGCCATAACCATCTGACCAGCTAAGAAGATTGGTCAGGGGTGGTTGATTGAGTTGGTATTCTTTTTGAATGGCCGTATTTACGCTTAAAGCCGCTTGTTCGGACTGAAGCAGTGCTTTTGCTTGTAGAGGCAATGGTGCGCCATCTTCTAGATCAATTTTCGCTGTTATGTAACGCCCTGGGATCTCGGGAAATATAGCGCTGCCAATCATGCCTTTAGCCCACAAGCCATACGCCAAAACAATGAAGGCAACAAAACTCAACAAGGTCGCTATTTTATTGCGAATAGCGTGACGTACCACTGGGGTATATAGGGTTTCAATAAACCAGGTCAACCCGGATTGAAACCATGATTGTATAGAGGCAAACCAGCCCCATGTTTTGCCTGTGGAACTGGCTAAATGTGAAGGCAATATGAACTTGCTTTCGATTAAAGAAAAGCTTAAAGCCATGATAACAACGGCAGAAAACCCAGCTAAAACCTTAGCAAACTCATTATTGATCCACAGCATAGGCGAGAAGGCTGCGATGGTGGTTAAAACACCAAACACCGTGGCAACGGATACGGATTTTACCCCTAGCCACGCGGCTTTTTTAGGTGTGTGTCCTTTGGTTCGTTCACCGTGAATGCTCTCGCCAACAACAACCGCATCGTCGACTAAGATACCCAGCACCAAGATAAAACCAAATAGAGTGATATCGTTGATACTGAAGTTAAACACATTCATCGCGGCCAACGTACCAAACAGTGAAATGGGGATCCCCAGCGCCACCCAGAAAGCCAATCTGACTTCTAAGAAGATCCCTAATAAGATCAAGACGATGATCAAGCCTTGCCATGCATTTTCGCCTAACCGATTGAGTTGATCGCTGATGTAAGGCGCCATGTCTGCCATCACGGATAGTTGAATGTCTGCCGGTAATCTAGATTGCTGCTCTGCGAGTGTTTCGGTAATCGCCTCACTGACTTGCAATAAATTGTCTTGCTGGCCAGTGCTGACTAACAAGGCAATGGCTGTTTCCCCGTTGTTTCGCACTATGGATTCATTACTTTCATAGCTGCGAGAAATGGTGGCGATGTCGCCTAAATGTATAGAGCCACCTTTGGTAGATACGATTTCTAACGCTTTAAGTTTTAGAATGTTATCCGCAAAGCCATCACCACGAATAGTGATACGGCCTTGGCTACCTTTGAGCAGCCCACTTGTGCCCTCTAACGAGCGTTGCTCAATTTTTTGTGCCAGTTGCTCAAGATTAAACCCTAGGCCCTCAAGCTTAGTGATGTCTGGTTCAATGATAAGTAGTGGTTGTCTTGCTCCCCAATTGCTGACTTTGGCGATTTTGGGGTGTTTTTTTAGTGCCAACGACACTTGGCGTGCGATTGGTTGCAGCTCTTCATCGGAACGTTGGCCAGAGATGATGACAAAAGCCGCCAAGTTAGTGAACTCTTCACGAACGACCTGAGGACGTTCCGCCTTGACTGGAAAGTTGGCAATAGCACTGACTTGATTGCGTATATCTTCGATTAGCCGATCAAGATTGGTGGCGGAGGTTTTTTTGACACGAATGGATGCCAATCCATCGCTTGAACTGCTCACGACTTGTTTAATTCCAGCAACGCCACTTATCGACTCTTCAACACGTTGGGTAATGCTTTGATCGATCTGTTTTGCTGTTGCTCCCGGATAGGCGACTTGAATAACCAAACTGGAAGGCGCCACTTGTGGGAAGGACTCAACCCTTAAACTCCCTACCGACAAAACACCGGCCGCGAGAATGGCGATCATGAGTAGGTTCGCACCAACAGGGTTGTCAATGAACCATTTGGTTAACCAGCTCATTCATCATCTCCTTCATAGACAGGGGTGACTTCAATGCCCTGTAACATGGAAAGTAGTGGGTACATCACCACTTGATAGGTATCTTGGATGACGTCTTTTTGGTTTGGCATGTTGGCTATGTTGGATTTAGTCACTAACTGCACCCAAACACGGTCGTCATCGAGTCTTTGCAGTAAATTCACGCTGCGTTTGACTAAGGTGTCGTGATCATCAACCAGCCATATTTGACTGTCGCGAGTGATACTGCTTGATGAAATTAATAGGCTGTTTTCCTGATCTTCTAGCGTCACATCGACACGCACTTGTTGGTTTGGCAACAGGCGAGGGTTACTTAAAAACGGTTGCTTGATGGCCAGAACGACTTGTCTTTGCCTTGTCGCTTGATCCACTTCTGGAGCCAAATGACGCACGCTAGCATTCCATTGTTTATCTTGGCGATCTTTCACAGTGATGGACGGAGTGTGTAACGCCGCACTGATGGCTTGCCATTGTTGTTCTGCAACGGGCACCACCACATCCAAACTTTTACTGGAAGCCAACTTGAATAGTGCTTGGCCTTGATCGACATATTGCGCAGGGCTGATATTCCGAGCCAGTATGATGGCGTCAAATGGCGCGCGTATATGTGCTTCTGATAGGCGTTTTTTCGCATCTAGCAAAGCGGTTTTAGCTTGGGTTAGCGTGGCGTTAGCCGCTTCAATTTGTGGTTCTTTTCGAGCATAGCTAGAGCTGTTTTTTCCTTGCAGCATTTTGAGGGCGACGGTTTGCTCGTGCTTTTCTTTGCGCAATTGTAACTCGGCCTGTTTCACCAAGCCATGTGCTTGCGCTACTTGCGCTTCAAGATGGGTTGTTTCTAGTTTGGCTAGAGTTTGCCCTTTTTTAATCAGGCTTCCAGGTTCTAGTTCTTCATTAAGCCACACGATTTTGGCACTGCTTTGAGCTTTTAACTCACTGATCCAACGTGCGGATGTAGTGCCAAGCATAGAAAGTGTTGGACTAAAGTTACTGAGTTGAACCGTTTGTACCGTAACAGGAGGCAAAGTGTCTTGCGGTTCTTTGGGTACGGTAGGCTCTGGTTCGAGCACCATTACGGTGACAACAGCCAGTGCGAAAATAACGGATCCAATGAAAATAGGCAGCTTTCGTTTCATGGTTGAGTTGCTCTTATTTAGGTTTAGTTAGGTTACGTTTAAACGCTGATTAATTTCGCTCAAGCGAGATAAGGTTTGCAAAGTAATAGGCAGCATGATGGCGGCTTCAACGAATTCGAGAGAATAAGTCACGATTGAAAATAGCGCCCCGGAACTGGGGGTTAGAAGCTGAGTAGTCAGCAATAGATTGATGACAACAAAGCCAAACAACAGCAGAAAAATCAGCCCGTAAACGATCGCTTCCGTATCTGAAAGATGAATTTCTCTGCGCTTAAGCTTATTTAAATGAATGCGTAATCCACTTAATGGCAAATAAGACAACACGTTGACTTTGCGCTCTACTTGGGTGTTCAACTTGGCGTTAAGGCGAATAAACGACTGGTGAAAACCGCTGTAAATTAGCAGCATGGTTACACCGGTTAAAATCGCTGCGAGCCCCAACCAATGGTTGAAGTTTGACAAGATAATAATGGCCACAAACAATTGGATGATGGCAGTGAGTAACGGTGGCAGATCATCTTCAAGAAAGTCGACTATCTCGCGTGACATCGTTAAGCGTGCATTTCGGGTGGTAATGGGTTTGTTACGGAGTTGACTGCCCGCCTGCATGCCAATTTCGACTCTAATTTCACCATACGCCCTTGTATCGTAAATTCTGCGTAGTACCGATAGGACGATCAGTGAGGTCAATATGACAGACAGCATGATCAGGTCGTGGTGTTGGCCTGCTAGCAAGCTGTCTATCGAATAACCGATAAATAGCGGTAACAGTGCCAGTAGTACATTCTCTAGAATGACCATTAACCAAGTCACACCCACTTTATAGCGGTGCTTGCTTAGGATGCTTGAAAGGGTGATGGCAGACGCCTGATGCACGTTTTTTCTCCTGTTATGGTCGGCAGCAGGATTATCACTCGGGTGAATGCAAAAAAAGTGTCTCAGATTGCTCAGTCGATGGGTTTAATCATGATTTCGGATTACGAAACAGACTCAATAACGACAATTTTGGGCTATCAGAAGGCGAGAGAGCCGATGAAATGGACGGGTCAGAATAAAAAGAAGATCAATGAAGAGAAGAATAAATGATGAAGGTACGAAGTAACATTTACTCCATACCTTCATTCTAGCGTGTTTATTCGTTGTTAACCACAGGGTAGCGTACGGTCGCCTCACCACTTACAGCGAGTTCGCCCGCTTGATTGAAGATTTGGGTTGCAAGCGTTGCGATGGGTTTGTCTTCTCGGATATGCGTTACTTCTACCTTAGCGGTAATCGTTTCGCCAACGAAGATTGGGCAAACAAATTTCAGCGTTTGGCCTAGATAAATGGATCCGGATCCTGGTAATTTTGAAGCGAGTATTCCGGAAACAAGACTAGATGCTAGCATGCCATGAACAATTGGACGTTCAAATGGAGTGGTAGCAGCAAATTCTTCGTCCAAATGGACGGGGTTATAATCTTCAGCCAGTGTTGCAAACTGAGCCACCGAGTTTTTGTCTAGGCATTTTTCAATGGTGGCGACTTGGCCAACTTTAAGCGTCATGTTGCGCCTCCTCTTTTGGTGCGAGAACATCTTGAATACGTTGTTTTACATAGGTGCCTGGCGCATCTAATTCACCTGTTAACGCACGAGCTTCGATTTTTTCGCAGAAGTTACGTTCGTCAATCCAAGCTTGCCAATGTGACCACCAAGAACCTTGATGTTTATCGGCACTCGCAAGCCATTGCGGTGCGGTTTGATCATGATTGGAATTGGTCCAGAACCCATATTTATTTGAATTGGCATGATTCATTGGCCCTGCGATGTGTCCACTTTCTGCCAATACAAAGGTATTGTTACCACTGAGTAATTCTGTACCGCGATAGGTGCCTTCCCATACCGCAATATGGTCTTCAATAGCAGACAAAAAGTAGCTCGGAGATTTTACCTTACCAAGATCGATCTTAACGCCATCAATAGTCACGCCACCGGGTTGTTGCAGTTTATTTTCAAGGTACATTTGGCGTAACAGCTGGTTGTGTGTCGCGGCAGTAATATTGGTGTTATCACAATTCCAATGCAGTAGGTCGAAGGCCATCGGGCTCTCACCTTTTAGGTAATTGGTGACGTAGTAATTCCAATACAAGCTGTTTTCACGTAGTAGGCTAAACGACACGGCCATTTGTCGGCCATCCATGTAACCATTGAGATTATTTTGCGCTTCGATGCCACTGATGATTGGGTCGTTTATGAAGACACCGAGTTCGCCGGGTTGACCAAAATCTAAGATGGTGGTGAGTAACGTAGCAGATTTGATTCTTTGCTTACGGCGCTTTCCGGCGAGATAAGCCATGGCTGCGGTTAATGCCGTTCCGCCAATGCAATAGCCGATGCCATTGACTTCTCGTTCTCCCGTTTCAGTCTCTATGGCATCTAAAGCCGGGATGATGCCTTCGGTGACGTAATCTCCAAAATCGATTGTTGCCATTTCTGCATTGGGATTCACCCAAGATATCATGAAGACGGTATGCCCTTGGTTAACTAACCATTGTGCGTAAGAACGCTCGGGGCTGAGATCCATGATGTAGTACTTGTTCACAAAAGGAGGCACGACTAACAAAGGGCGTTTATAGACTTGATCCGTAGTTGCTTGATATTGAATTAGCTCAAACAGATCGTTTTTAAACACGACTTTACCCGGCGTTGCGGCAATATTATCACCGATAGTGAAGGCATTTTTGTCTGTCATGCGAATGTTTAAGGTGTCTGCACTTTGCTCTAAGTCGCGCTGAAATTGCTCAAGCCCTTTGATTAAATTTTGCCCTTTACTTTCGATGGTCAGCTTCATTATTTCTGGGTTGGTCGCCACAAAGTTACTGGGTGACATGGCATTGAGATACTGACGAGTAAAAAAGGACAAGCGTTGACGTGTTTCATCGTCAAGTCCTTCCGTGTTTTCAAGGGAGGTTTGAATATTGTTGCAAGCCAGCTTGTAGCTTTCTTTGATGTATTTATACAGGGCTTGTTCGTTCCAAGCTGGATCTTTGAATCGACGGTCTGTTTCTTTTTCTGTTGGCAGGCTATTCATGATGCAGTCATTGAAGAGATTGACTTGTTGCCCCCACCAGTTCATTTGTTGCTCAATCGGGTTGGCTGGATGTTCTAGGGATGAGCGCATCCATTGTGCCCAATCTTCCGCTTGCGTTTGTACTAATCGAGATTGAGTCGGCTGGCCGAAGCTGTCCATCCATGCTTGGCCAAATTGCATTGCATTGTCGACCGCGTCTTGAAAGGGCGATTTATTTTCCATGATGGCGTCCTTACTGGCAAATAAAACCAATGAAAAGGTGGCGCGTTGTTTTAAGCGTTCTCGCTAACGCGCCACACAATGACCCTTTTATGCGCTTTTTGTCGCAGGAATCGAAGACGCAGCAAGCTCGTCTGCAGCCGTTTTGAAGTCTTGACCAAGTTGAGATAACTTTTGGCCATCTTCAAGCAGTTGTTGGCTAAATTTACTCATGACTTCCATTTGCTTCGTGCTGTGTGAAGCAAGATCTTGAGGTTGCTTGATGTTTGCTAGGCTTTGTAGTGTTTCATTTCCTAGCGAGCTGTACGCTTGAACACTTTCCAGTTGGATCTTTGAAAGTGTTTCTATGTTTTTACTAACCAGTTGGTTGAAGCTGTAAAAAGGGTTAACGACAGATTCGACTTGTGACGTAAAGGCTTTGAAGGTTTCCTGACTAGACATGTTTATTTCCTTTTGTGGTTGTTAGTTCCGATCTAAGTAACTTTTTAGGCTGGCATGGTAGCCCTAGAATTTTGTTAAACACCTGTTTGAATTGTGTTCATCTTGTTGCACTTTTAACAAGATGTCATCCAATAAAATACAGTGTTCTAGCGTGAGGAAATGGTCCATTTGGTTGATGCGTTTTAATTTTAAATAAAAAATGGCGCAATAAGCACGGCCGATAAGGATATTGACCTAGATGAATATAGGGTGGGGCGTTTCATACGCAATTGATGTCATTTTATTGTAATGCTGTATTTGTGATATTTGTCTCATTTTGTGTTCTGACGTTTTTACCTGATTAATGCCACTCATTTGATTTATTTTCGATGTTGCACAAATATTTGTGGTGATTCGCATTCTAAGCAATGCGAACAAATTCATTATACATCACGGTGCATAATCTGGTTATGCTTGGATTACTGTTAATTTCATGTATCTAAGAATTTAGTGAGGTTTGCGAATGGCGACAATGCAAGAACAAAACAATATGGCGATCCATATTGTTGAAAAGACTATGCCAATAGATCGACTGGTGATGATTATGTATAACTCACCAAGCGAAATTGTTTATCAGCATTTCAGGGCTGTAAATTCTCATTTGAAAGATGACTTGGTTAAAGTGGGGCAGATTGTTTTGCTATCGCCGGCAGAAAGTAATACCTGCACGCTTGAAGAAGCGCAATTCTTGGATATTGCTAAATCAGTAGATAGAACACTTATCGCTCTTGATCGCTCTGAGCGTGAAACCTTAGCTAAAAGGTATGATTTTTTATCTAATGTGGCGAACTATAATGGTCTTTTACTCGGTTTGAGTCATAACGCTTGGAATGCTCAAGTTAGCCAAGTTAAGTCTATTCTAAAGGACTTAGAGAAGAGCTATGTATCAAGCTACAAAAACAATGGTAATTTGAGCAATAGTGCTTTTTTCACAAAGCGTAATATGCACTTTCAGAGATTAGATTCGGCACTAAGTCGGTTTGGTCAACCTAAGATGGGCGGTAGAATAATTGCTGGTGATATAAGAAAAAATCTAGGACTTAGTAGTAGAAGCATAATCTATCATTGGGGACAACAAAAGGGAGGTGTTACAAGTATCCCTAACTTCTCTAAAAATTATGCAACTGTTGCAAGTATGTCACGCAATTTGAAACGTGTTGGGTATATTGGTATTGCTTTGACTGGCGTTGATGCAACAGCCAATATTAAAAAAGCTTGTTTAACGAAGAGTAAAGCACAATGTAGTAAAGTTAAATATACTCAAATTGGCAAGGCGACCGGCAGTATTTCTGGCGGCTTGGTCGGTGGCGGTGTTGCTACATGGGGAGTTTGTACTTTGATGTTTGGATTACCAACGGGAGGTACAAGCGCTTTTTGGTGTGCAGTTGTTGCAGGAGGAGCTGGCGGGTATGTAGGTGGCAACATGGCTGGGAAATATGGTGAATCTACAGGTGAATTACTATATAAATCTTACGGTATAAAATAATGCAAAGTGATAATTATGATTTATTTTTAGAAATTTCAGCATTCGTTTTTTTTATAGGGTGCATTGGTGTATTTATTTGGGTTGCTACAGTATTATACCTTAAGAATAAGTGGATGTTGTTATTGGAAGATAATCTTGATAATGGTGTTCGATTTTATTCGTTAACTTTATTATTTGCCATGCAAGGTGTTCTACATTACAGCACTGTTTTTCTAGTTAAATATCAAGCAAAAAGGTACGGTATGGATGAAAAAATAAAAACCATTCCTTTAAGTGTTCAGAGGAAGTTTATTTTGTCCTTTTCTTTATGTATGTTTAGCTGCTTTCTGATGGGGTTGTCGGTATTCATTACTGAAGTGATACTAACTTAAAGTGCGTTATTTATAATTTCCCGAAAGGTGACTTGCCCCATCTTGCTCCTTGTTATCGAAGAATAAAGAACGCATGCTTCAAAGTAGAGGAGCTCTATTTTAAAGCGTGTGTCCGTTCAATGATCTTTTAAACGATCATAAATGGGCAGTCAGGAAGTGTCCCATTTTCTTGCGCGCAGCTACCGCTTCAGGAATGTGAAATGAGTAGGCCTGAAATACGTGCCACATCCCTTCATAAAGGTCCAGTTTGGCTTCTCCTCCTTGAGTATCAATTGCTTGGTAAAGTCGCACCATTCCGCTTAGCAATAGCTCTTTTGTGCCCCCCTGAATGAGTACTGGAGGAAAGGGTTTGCTGTAATCGCCGTAAACCGGAGAAACATAGGGATGTTTCTGATCAGCGATGGGTGCATAAGCATCGGCAGATGGCTTGAGCAGCAATTCGTAGCGATAAAGTGGTTCAGCTTCCTTAAGTGTTTGGTAACTGTCTCCTGTTTCGGTGATATCAGCCCAAGGCGACCATAGAACGATGGCGGCAGGTAAATCTAGCTTCAAATCTCGCATTTTCAGAACAGAGCCTGCAACCAAACCACCACCAGCCGAATCTCCATACATTGCGATGTCTGACATGCTGTAACCTTGAGCAACCAGTGCCTCCATTACGGCAATCACTTGATCCGTAATGGTTTGGTACTGAGCAAAAGGTGCCAGAGTATAGTCGACAGAAATGACTCGTAGTCCGGTATCGGCCGCGACAGGTACGCTACTGGCCAACGTAGATTCTGGGTGATAGGCGACATAAGCCCCGCCGTGGATGTAAACCAGTACTTTACCGTTGTCTTTCCAATCCTTTGGGCGAATATCCAATACTGGAATGCCCGCCATTACCGCTTTCTCTATGTTCGGCTGATACATAGCAACAGCGGCATCATTAAGTGGCTGAACTTGTTCATCGCTCGATTTCTGTAGGGCTTTCCAACCATCGTCATCTAATCCGGAAGGAATGATGGAAGCATCTTTCGCAGCTTGGGTGAAATTCTCTTTTAGAAATGTCTGACCTTCATTTGATATCGTTTCAGGAACATAAAAGTCAGCTGCAAATGCACTAAATGAACTCATTATACCTACCACTAAAAGTGTTCTTTTCATCGGTTAAATCCTCAATTGTATTATATCAAACCAATGTACATCAGATGCGTAATATGCGTAAAGTGGTATATAAGTAGGGATTAACAATGACGTATTATTTGTGAGCTGTGTGGCAAATCTCTTTAGCGATCTCAGGCTGCGGGATTCAGGATAATTTCGATGCCTGTCCTTTGAATCCATTTAAAATAATGTCCTTTAAAGCTATAGGATCGCCAACTAAGTATTGTTCAGCAGCAAGTATCTGAGGGGGGGAGTTTAGCAATAGGTTGGAAGCGTATTGTGGTGAGAAGGCAACAGCCCCTGATGCAGGGGCAAGGCTACAGAAGGTGATTGCAATGCAGAATTTTACGGTCGACCAATTGTTGCAAAATTGCTTTCGATTTGTCTCGAAAACTATCACGCAAAATACGTACGGCAGGAGTAATCGACTGCCTGCTTGGGCAAACAAGCCACAACTCGGTAGGTTTAGCTTGATAATCTGGCATGACATGGACTAAATTTCCGGCCAGTAAATCGTTAGCCATATCCAGTGCTGATTTAATCGCAAGGCCTTTACTAGCAACACACCATCGGCGAACGAGATCGGCATCATTTGAAGCGCGATTGGCCGTCATTTTTATTTTGTAGTTTTCGCTTGATTCCGATTGGCTATCGACGTGTTGGAAATCCCACACATCGTGAATGACGTCGCGCACTTGGTATAGCAAGCCATTGTGCTCATGAAGATCATTGGGGTGAGTCGGCGTGCCGTACTTAGCTAAATACTCAGGTGTTGCACAGAGTATCTTGGGGATGGTACTGATTTTAAAACCGTATAGGCTCGAATCAGACGGTGAACCATAGCGCAGAGCCATATCAATGGAGTCGCGGTAGAAATCCACGTTGCTATCGCTTAAGTTGGCTCGCAAGCTAACTTTAGGGTATTGATCCATGAATTCATCTAACCAGCCCATGGCCAGGTTTCGGCCCAAGTCGCTGGATACGGCAATTCGCAATTCACCATCAATAATGTCGAGACCACCTTTCATATTGAGTTTGGCTTTGTCTAACATTTGCAGTGCTTCTTCACACTGAGGTAGGTAGCGTTCACCTGCGCTCGATAAGCGTAAACTGCGAGTGGTGCGAATAAAAAGCTCGACGCCAAGCGCGGCCTCTACACGTTTCACCGCAGCACTGGCAGTTGCGGTTCTCATGTCTAAGTTGGCGGCGGCTTGGGTAATACTACGAAATTCGGCCACTTTTAAAAATGACTTGTAGATCTTCTAATAACATAATCTTTAATGAGTTTCAGACTTGAACTGACTATAGCATGGTTTTGGGGGATCTCATTTTCTACGCTTGTTGGCTTGTACTGCTCGTTTACGAAAGCGTGCCTTGCCTGTTATTAATAAAATACGTGTAAGAGGATCAAAAAGCCCACGCTAAAGTGGGCATGAAGATCGTGCGTATACTGTTAAATCCTTGGCGATTGCCTGCCGTTATTTTTCCCAAGCAAACTTTTCAAATACTTTGTCTACCGGCGTTTCTGCAAGATGGTTGGTGTAGTTACTCATCACTTTTTGTGCCAAGCCCAAGACAATTTCTAACACCTGACGTTGGCCGTAACCGACGGAATAAAACTTGTCTAGTTCCACTTCTGTCAGGTTACCGCGGTTGCGAACCATCGCAAGGGTTGTGTCGTGCAGTGCTTGAAGCTTAGCCGTTGGCATGGCTTCACGGTTGCGTAGCGCTTCAGTCAATGCTGGATTAACTTTCATCATATGTGCGATGCCAGTGTGGGCTGGTACACAATAACCACACTCGTGCTCGACATTAATCGTTTGCCAAACGACGGTGAGTTCTTCTGCATCAAATGAAGACTCAGTAAAGAGTTTATGCAGAACTTGATAGCCCTCTAACAGCCCCGGCGCTTCTGACATTATCGCGTGTAAACCCGGCAGACGACCATTCGCATTAATTGAGGCTTGTACCGCTGATTTACTTGCTTCCGGTGCTGATTCTAATGTGTGAATTTCAAACTTACTCATCATTTATATCCTATTTTTCATCATTAATAAGAGCATCAACTGAATACCTTAGTGAAGTCATCCGTTGGTGTGATTGAGAATATAACTAGATTTGAACGATCGTTCAAGATAAAATTGAACAGTCGTTCAAAGTTAATTTTTAGTGAGAAAGTATAATGAGAAAAAACACTAAATTCGATCGCGAGCAAGTCGTTGATAAAGCGAAAGATCTGTACTGGGAAAAAGGCTTTCATGCGACATCTATGCGTAACTTGCAAGATGTGATTGATATGCGCCCGGGTAGCATCTACGCGACATTTGGCAGTAAAGAAGGGCTTTTTAAAGAAGCACTAGCCCGTTATACCGAACTGGGTATTGCTCAATTGGCACAATGCCGAGCAGAAAGTGCAACGCCGATTGAAGCGTTAACTGTGTTTGTAAAGCATCTGGTTTTGAAAACACAACGTGATGCGCCTAATGGCATGTGTATGTTGGCAAAAACCGTTGCGGAGCTTACCGACGATCACGCTGATTTATTGGCGGAAGCAAAGCGTTCTCTGAAAACAATGGAAGCTGAATTCGCCAAATTGATTGTGGAAGCGCAAGAAATGGGCGAAGTAAGTAAAGAGAAAAGTGCCGAGCAGTTAGCGCGCCATGTTCAGGTGCAAATTTCAGGTCTGCGTATTTACGCAAAAGCCAATGATGGTGATGCCCCATTAGAACAAATGGTGGAAGAGGTATTTAGCCACTACCCATTCTAACTCGCATCACTCTCATGAACTGTTCACATGCCTGCGATTTAACCCAATACAATGTCACTGACTTCTCGGCGTGGAGATGAAGGAGTCAATGGTGCCTTTCCTAAACGAAATAGCATCTGCACGGTTTGCTCTGGTTTAATTCCGTAGTGCTGCTTAAACTCAGCTTGCAGTGGCAACATGTCAGTATATTCTTGTAATATCTGGCTCATTGGGTGCTGTACTAACCCCATTGAAGCGGTGACTAGGTTCATTCTTTGGTAGATGCGGCCAGACTCAACTTGATCCAATCGGCGGTTGTTATTACTGATAAGTAAACCGAAATGTGGTGCGTTGTCGGCCACTTTCTTGGTCAGCTTTATTCCTTCCTTACCAAAACTTTGAGGATCGGCTTCTGCCTGCTCTCGGCTGATAAAAAACCGCTCTGCAAACCAGCGTTTAGCGCCGCTCACCCCATTTTGTTCTAGTCCGAATCCGTCTCTGTGAGTAACAAATTCTTCATCATTAAAGCGGAACATACCAATGGTTTCTAAACTCCGCGAAGCATTGTGTTCTTCAATGCGCATCGAATCTGTCAAGAAGTGGCTCATTTGTCCATCATCACTAGCGGCATCAACGAACCTGACTGGAAAGGTCGGGTTATTGGTTGCTTGAGTCAGGCGGCTTAACTGTTCTTTAGGGATGACTTCGGCGGCGTAAGGGGTCTTGGTTGATTGGCGAGTAACCAAATAATGAAAGAGTGGGTCGGCGACAACAGTGGGGTCAGAAATGAGTGTAATTGAAGCCACTGGCTTTGCTTCCAAACTTTGGTTGTCGTATTCCCCTTGTGGGAAGTAATCGACGTGTGCTCGAACACCAAAATGACTGGCGGCGATGACCAAGCTTTCAATAAAGGCACCTTGCCCGATATGAATTTGACGATAAATAGGGTCGGTTTGCGGTAATAGACGTTCAGGATCAACATACAGCAAGATCGTGTCGTTACTTGGCAGAGCGACTTTCCAAGCTTGAGTATTATGGGGGGTCGCACTCAGCATGGCATAGCTTAATAGTGTTTTTCTTATGTCATCATACGTGTGGGTTGGCCTTATGTTTAGGGTCTCGTTACTTGATAATTGGTGAGTGATGATTGGGGTTGCCGCGAGTACGACGCCACTCGCGCCTAAAATTTTAATAAAGTTTCTTCTGTTCATAATATGCCCTTACCTGCTAGAATTATTCCATGGAATAAATATTACATTCCTAGGAATGCAATTCAAGAGGTTTTTAAAAAATGTTGGAAGAAAAACAACAGATATCACTTAAGCTAATGACATCATTAGGAATAATAAATCAGCTGACCGATGCATGGTTGAGTAAAGCCTTGATACCGCTTGGCATCAATCAATCGCAGTTCAATCTACTGACTCACTTTTCTCATCACCCAGAGCGAGAGCAAACGATCAGTCAACTTGCAGAAGTGATGCAGATGAACCAACCGGGCATCACCAAGGTCGTGAACAAGCTAGTAGAAATGGGGCTGGTCGATATTCGAAAAGACAGCCACGATGGAAGAAAAAAATGGATTAGCATTAATCAAAGCGGCTTAGATAAAACGCAAAACGCCTTTATGAGTTTTTTGCCAATGGTCGATCGCTGTTTTGAAGAGTGGGATGACAAACACGTAAGCGAAATGCTTGCTCATTCACAGCGATTGCAGCAGTGGCTAGACGATAATCGCGATATTTAGCGGTGGGAGATGAGGATATTTGACAACTGTGACCTTGCCATAAGTTTGATTGTGTGCAATTTGATTTTGCGCGATATTAATGTTATTAAACAACAAACTATAGTGAGTGTTAATTTGTCGGCTTTAAGGAAAATAGGTTATGTTGAGTTTAATCGCTGGTTTGTTTTTGTTTCTCGGAATTCATTCAATCTCAATCTTTGCAGAAGATGCGAGAAACAGGATGGTTGCGAAAAGTGAAGGCGGGTGGAAAATCCTCTATTCACTCATCTCCGTTGTTGGCATTGTGCTCATCGCACAGGGTTATGCTGCACTTCGCCTTGAGCCTATTGTCTTGTATGTCCCACCGTCTTGGACGAGGCACTTAACCTACCTATTGATGTTGCCAGCGATGGTGCTGTTTGTTGCTCCTTACTTCCCGGGAAAGATAAAACAAGTCACTAAACATCCACAGCTAGTCGCGGTAAAACTATGGGCGTTCAGCCACTTACTGGTCAACGGCATGCTAGCCGACGTGATACTTTTTGGCGCATTTTTGGCCTGGGCTGTTGTTGATAGAATCTCGATGAAAAAGAGAGAATCGCGCCCCGTCCCAGGGCTGAAAGCAAATGGCGTAAACGACATTTTTGCGATTATCATTGGTGTGGCCTTAACCGGCGTATTTGTGATGTATCTGCACAAGATTTTGATTGGTATGCCACTGGTGGGTTGAGCTATCAATTTGTAACCTCGAATACACATCAGAGTTCACGAGCGATACCACAGCTTTCGTTCTGGCTCTGATGTTGCTAACGTTCCATGGTCTCTTCTGCACCACCGCCTCGAATCCCCTTGTTATTTCTTTTGTCGACTCTTCTTGTCTCAAAATACCGACTATCTATTTTATAAAACAATGATAACCTTTACTTAGATTCACCATAGCTATCGCCATAAGCACTTTTCGAAGGCGAATTCATCGTATTTAGCTCGGGAAAGTCGGTTAGGTACGTCACAAATCGTCACAGTCCGCTCGGTAAGATTGAAATAAAATCCCCACCAATATCTAAGGAGAGGAAATGTACCTAATGAACCCTGCTAGCCATTACAGATTAATGCTCGTAGAAGATGACATGGAACTGGCTGAGCTCATTTGCGATTACCTGAGAAATTATGAATTTAACGTCACGCACGTTAGTAACGGCTTAGAGGCTGCGAACAGAATTGTCGAGGAACAACCGGACTTAGTGATATTAGATGTCATGCTTCCTGGCCAGTCAGGTATGGATGTTTGTCGCGCAGTGAGAGCCGATTATCTCGGTATGATCCTGATGCAAACCGCCCTAGATGACGACATTGACCAAATGATGGGGTTGGAGTTAGGTGCCGACGATTACATCGTAAAGCAAGTACAACCAAGGCTGCTTTTATCTAGAATACGCGCGCTCCTAAGAAGAAATCAACGCATCAGCACATCTTCAGATCCCTCATCAATATTCGAATTCGGTGCATTGAAAGTAGACTTGCAGAAACGACGGGTTTCGCTAAATAACAATGAAATACGGTTAACTACCGCCGAGTTTGAGCTGTTGCATTTGCTTGCCAAGAACTCAGGACAAGTCGTATCGAGAGACGATATTGTTCAGCAGATCAGAGGGTATGAGTACGATGGGTTGGATCGATCAATAGACCGACGGATATCTCGTTTAAGAAGAACCCTTCAAGATGATCCTAACAAACCACAAATCATCAAAACGATTCGTGGTAAAGGCTATCAACTTTGTCCAAACAAGCGCTAATGGGGCACTCATGATTAAGGCATTTTCTCTTCTTTGGTTGGTGATACTGATACTCATCGCGTTTTTCTTTAACCCCATTACGGCTAACCCTATCACCAAAATCAGCGAGATAATTTCCAAAGATATCTATCAAGAGCTTTACGGGCCGACGTTACGAACAATCCATGAAGACTTAACTTCCCAGCCTCCACAAGATTGGCAACAAACCATACAAAACCTACAGCCTCATTTTGGTATGCAACTCAAACTTGTCGATATAGCAGAACTCCCGTTAAGTCCTGCGAACTTAACAAGCATCAAAGAAGGAGAAATGGCCTACCATATTGCCGATCCTTCAGCTTTGGTTATGGGCATAAAGCAAAGTGAACAAGCGATATATCTCGCGATGGATCTAGCGAGTGATGACTATGGAAAATTGCAGGCCAGCGGGCCGATATTCTTACTCGTGCGTGAAATGAAAAAATTACCCCGAGATCAGCGCAGTGTTCAATTGAATAAAATCACCTTATCAATGCCAGTCGCCGCCACCATTGAACACTTTGATTCGATAGAACTGCCCGAAGATCAGAAATCTCTGCTTCTGGCCGGAGAAATTGCGTCTGTAATTAACGAAAACGAAGATCAGATCCTCTTTGCTCTCATTGAAGATAAGGATATTTTACGGGTAATCGATGATCAATCGACGTCTGTCCAAATACTGTTCATGGGGGCGATTGTTATGGGGATCATGCTGTGCATTGCGGCAGTCATGATGTTATGGGCCATTCCTTTATGGCGCGATTTAAAACGCCTCGTCTCGACAACAAACCAATATGGTAACGGTGATCTGCAAGCTCGTGCAAAAACGTCTAAATGGTCCGTCGTTGCTCAACTGGGCACATCATTTAACCAAATGGCCAATAACGTCGAAAAGCTGGTACTTGGGCATCGTGACCTAACCAATGCAATTGCACATGACTTAAGAACGCCACTCTATAGGCTGCGATTTGCTTTAGAGATGCTGAAGGACAATGAAATATCCAAAGAGAACAAAGAAAAATACAACAGATCGGTAGATAAAAGCATGGATGACCTCGACCATCTCATCAATCAAACCTTGATCCTTTCTCGCTATTCTCGCAGTGCGCCTAATGCTAACCAAATCGTGCCATGTGTATTACAGCCCATATTACGCTCTGAAATAAACCATTTTCATTTAGAGCACCCATCGTTGTCTGTGGAGTTTAATTGCGCCACATTAATTGAATCAGAAGAAGTGATGGTCGACCAAAGAGCCATGATCCGAGCGATGAATAACTTACTTTCAAACGCTGCCAGATACGCTAAAAGCAGGGTCGACGTTACTTTTGAGCGCCATACTAAAGGGTGGGTTCTAATCATAGAAGATGATGGTATCGGCATTCCACAAGACTTATGGGAATCGATTTTTGATCCCTTTACTCAGGTCGATAATGAAGAAAGAAATACCACAACAGGGTACGGATTAGGTTTAGCGATAGTGAAGCAGATTGCCATTTGGCATGAAGGGGATGCATTCGTTTCGCAATCTGCGCTGGGGGGCGCTAAGTTCACCTTATGTTGGGATGTGATGCGCACAGGCAGTTAACCGTATGCCTGCCGTCACAAACCGTCACAGTTAGTCTTTATTCTGGCATGGAACTGTCGCTTGAAATCAAACATATTAAGCCGACTCTCTCAATGAACAAAAGGTACAGGGATGAAATATCTGAACAGAACCGTTGGATTAACCTGCTTAATACTGAGTGCTCCACTGGCAGCAAACGAAGAAACCGCAGAGCAAGAATCCACAGAGCAAGAATCCACTTTTGAACCTGGCTGGCAATTTGTGTTATCGGCCAACGTTGGCGTGGGTAGTGAACAATCTCAGCTCAATACTGATGATGATAATAAAACCACCGATTCATTGCAGAGCAGTGGTAAATCAACCTCTGGTTTTGGCCTGTTCCCTTTTGTCCGAGTTGAGTACACCTTAGATAGCGGAAACACCCAGTTTTACTTAGGACAAAGTGAAGATCAGGTCGCCAGTGAACAGTTCCAAGCCGAAATTGGGGTGAATCACTATATGGAAGGCGTAGGTTTATTGAACGCCGCGTATTTCCCAAAAGTTCCTGGGGTCAGTGAAGTGTGGGAAGATGCTTATTTGGTCGGCTCTGCTCGTAAAAAAACCGGGTCAAATGCACATGGTGGCCGGATTGCTTATTCGCCTGAATTGATTTTGCCGCTAACCATTCGATACGCATTCGTACAATATGAAGTGGAAAACGACAAGCTAGGTAAAGGGCAGAACCTGTCGGCTGAGAACATGAAAATGCTAGAAAGAAACAGCCTATATCAAAGGGTGGGGGTTGAAACCGTCGTGCCGATTAGCGACAACATCGCCCTGTTACCTGCAGTGAGATACACCATTCGAGACGCAGATGGTAAAGCCCATAGCTTTAAAGAGCTTGGTGGAGAGCTTGGGCTGCATATGTCCTTTGGAAAGCACAATTTTGTTACTCATGCAGGCTTTGCCAAACGCGGTTTTGACGCCAACAACCCAGTATTTGATAAGAAACAAGATACCACGATTACTAATTTATTCGGGCTGTATGCCTACGAACAACCTTTTGGCTGGGAAGATGTCAGTGTGAGTGTGATCGGTGGGATCAGCAATGAAGATTCAGACATCAACTTCCATGATGTGAAATCGACCTACATTTCAACCGGTGTGAATTACTACTTTTAAATCCAATACCCAAGTGACGTAAGTCTCTTGGGTATCCTTCTTTTATTCATGCTGTCTTTAGGTTTATTCCATATTCTTGTGTTCAAATTAGCTTGTGCTATTGCGCAGCTTAGGATCGTCGCTGAGGTATTCAACAAACTCTACTTCAAAGCCTGAAGGGTCAACGAAGTAGACGTTTTTGCGATAAGGCTCTGTTGCTCCCGGGTTCACAATAGAAAAACCGGCTTGGGTTAGTCTCTCGGTTACGCCTTGAATGTCATGAGTTACGTACGCAAAATGAGCAAGCCTATCGCTAACCGTCTTGAGCCGGGTAAGCGTCAGGCTATGAGTCGGTCTATTAAGAATAACAAAGATCGTTTTTTCTACTGAATTGGGAGATTAATATCAACTTCGAAATATTGATCGTCTGGTTTAAGCAATTTATATGAATCAAACCGAATTCTATTGTCCAAGCTATAACCGCTGTTAGGCAACCAGACATTAAATACACCTTTATAATCATGGGAAATGACACTTGGGCTGCCTTTAGCTGAATAAGATGCAAACTTCCCACCTTTAATAATACGGGTATCGGTAGTGATATGTGGCGGTAAGAGAATATCTGAATCTATTTTTATACAAATATCATAGATACAACGATGTCTATCTGTGATGTTTGGGTCGCTATAACATACATCAATTAACTGTGAATGGTCATGGACTAGGTTACTATGTTCATCAATGAACTTTGGCCAATGATGGATAAGATCGTCGTAGTCTCCAATGTAGCGTCGGTAAAGTACTCGTATATCCTCAAGGTCTCTAATTACCACACTTTTATTATAGTATTCAAAATTTTGGTATAGAATTTCTTTCCCGTCGACATGGCTTACCAAGTCAAATTTCTTTTCTTTCTTGAGTTTTCTAAATTTTGCTGGAGAGATCCCGTGGTGCTTAGTAAATGCTGAGCTGTAGTTGGATGAGCTGTATCCGTAGCCTAAGCCGATATTAGTAATACTATTGCTTGTATTAGTACCTAGCACGATAGCACTGTCTTCCATCTTCAGGCGTTTGATTAACGAGTAAATACTCTCGCCAGTAGATTTCTTAAATAACCGACTAAAGTGAAATTTTGACAAATTGCAATGACTTGCAACTTCTTCTACACCTAGGTCACAGGTTAGATTGTTGAAAATGTACTCAATGGCATTGTTAATGGTTTTATTTGCAATTTCCATATAAAGGTCGTTTCGTATATCAGTAATTTGTTTCTGTGCGACTAGATACTTCCTCCTAGTATTCTCTGCCATTTAATTTTGGAAAGAAAAAGCACAAATTCAGAAGTAAAGAGATATCAAATATCGTACTATCACAGCTTGGTAATGATAATGATTATCATATCAAAAAGGAAGGACGTTGGGGAAGCCGCTTTGAAATTAATAAATGGATGTGCTTGTTGTTTAAACCAGTTGCTGGGCGAGTGTCAGGTAACCGTAAGTATTAGGAATAAAAAAACAGCATGACCCAGTTTTCTCAATCTGTTCCTGAGTGCAAAACACTAACCTATGAAAAAAAAGGAAAATTTGACCAAGTAGAGATAGTTTGGAACGACAAAGATGTCCCTCGTATTCGAGCAGATAACTATGAAAGTTTAGGGTTTGGTTATGGTTATGCACATGCCCGAGATAGGCTGATTGAACTCGTAGGGCAGGCGATTGCAATGCGTGGTCAGCGCTCTAGATATTATGGGCCAGAAGCCTTCTCGACCTTAGGATTCCTCAAAACGACCAACCTCAATTCTGATTTAATGTTCAAGCTCAGGGTTCCTAACGAATGGGTAAAAGAAGAGTTTGAACGGCTAAATAGAGAGACTCAAGATTATATCTTTGGTTATGTAAATGGCCTAAATTACTTTGTTGATCATCTATCAGAGACACAATATCAGCAGATCGTTGGCCAAGAACCTATGGTTCGATTTGAAGTCGACGACGTTGTACGCTTTACCATGCGCTTTGGGGTAATGAAGGAGTTGATTGAAATTGGCCCACATCTAGTTGCAACAGCCAATTGCATTAACACAAGCACTCCGACCGATAGGGTTTCGTTCCATCGCACGCCAGTTGAAGTCGAAGGGGGCTTTGGTAGCAATGCGTGGGCCTACGGGGGCGATGTAGTTGAAGGTGGGAGTGCCATTTTGCTTGGTAATCCTCATTCAGCTTGGCAAAGAAACTCGCATCAATTACGTATTTACATGCACCAGTGCCACCTCACGATTCCGGGAGTACTTGATGTAGCCGGCACCACTTTCTTAGGCTTTCCGTTACCTCTGACGGGGTACAATGCCGATGTCTCTTGGAGCATCTTGGATGCAGCAACCGTAACGCCATACGTTATGCAGCTTATGGACGTTAAGCTGGAACAAGACTCGATTAAGTATTTGGTGGATGGTGACTACCAATCTGCGACTATACGCAGCATCGAGATTGAAACCTTGCAAGAATCAGGTGATATTACCATTCAATCCTATCAGTTTGCACAGTCACATTTAGGGACCCTTTTCCAGCTTCCTCGAACGCCAAATAAGCCACCGGGTTGGTATGCAATTACTAATCCCGGTGAGAGAAATGCTAAGGGCTTGGATCAGTTTTTATCGGCGGCGAAGGCACGTTCAACCAGAGAGTTTATCGAGCAGATAGAGCAGTACCGCGGAGTGCTGTGTCAGCTTGTTATCGCAGACAAGCATGGTGATGTGGGGTATGTGGTAGCGGGTAACGTTCCACCGATCACTGACGAAGCGATGGCAAGCGCTCATTTAGGGGTTGAAGGCGTTGCGTTTAACGTCTTGGATGGTAGCCAAACAAAAAATTCGTTCCGTGATCAAAACCAGAGACCACTGCAAGCCGCTACATCATTTTATCCCAACATCATCTCTCGTGGCATCATTCATAATACCAACAATAGCTATAAGTACAGCGAATTTGGTCAGCAGCAGCCTGATTATCCATCGGTATTTGGTCAACACAAACAGCAGCGTACATTGGCAGCGGCTAGGCTCGACTATGATCCTCGCCTGATAATGTCGTATAAGCGAATGCAGGAGATCAGCTTGAACGGCAAGATAAATGCTCTGCAGGCGCTAGAGGTCGTGTTTGATAACCGAAACTATGCTGCTGAGACGTTTCTTGATTGGATCCTGACTCTAGAGTCACATGATTGCTCAACGACAGCCAAGCAAGCATTTCAGGTATTAGCAAACTGGGATAGAAGGAACAACGCAGACAGTCGTGGGGCGCTATTGTTTCATCAGCTGTGGAGCAAGCTTGTTCAGGCCAAGCTGGTTAAGGTGACAGGCTTTGGTGACCCAGAAGTGGATTCAGAGATCTCAACCACTCCGCAAAGTCAGAAAGTGATATTGGCTGCACTGGAGCAATCCATTGCAGAGTTAAAGCAACTTAACTTTGCCTTGGATACTGCGTGGGGGAGTGTTCTCTATCAGGCGGCGGAAAACCAACACGTCGCAATGCATGGCGGATCTTATGAGCAAGGTATTCTCAATGGAGAAATGCCCGCCGAGTTAACCCATGATGGTTTTGACTACATCTTGTTTGGCACTGCTTATCTTCAGTTAACTCAATGGCAACATGGCATGATTTGCCCGCAGGTGTTATTGGCAGACGGTCAGCGCGATGGGGTTGATTCAAAAGCACGCACATGTCAGTTGCAGATGTTCCTTGATAAAAAACTGTACTCAATGCCTTTTAGCCCCCCCGCATTGGGAGAGCACCAAGATTACCGATAAAATTACGATTACCCGTGCTGATTTAGTTTTGTAATCTATTGAACTTAAATCTTTGTTATTAAACACATATTTATGAGTCTTAATTATTGATGAAAAAGATAATCTTAACTTTGGTCGCTGTACTCACAGTAACCGCTTCAGCAACTGCGTCAGCATGGCCCAAGAACTTTGTTAATGCCGATGGAAGCACGACAATTATTCCAGCTAAACCCGTTAGGGTGCTATCGACCTCAGTGACTGTTACAGGCACTTTACTTGCTATTGATGCACCATTAGTCGCAACAGCGACAGATACGACTGGGGGATTTTTTGGACAATGGCAGTCGGTTGCCAATCAACGTTCGGTGAAGAAATTGTGGCCTGCTGGTAGTGTGGATCTGGAATCTGCCTACCTTGAGCAACCAGATTTAATTGTGGTATCTAAATCTGGTGCAGACTCTGCGCTTAATCAGGTTAAAGAGCTTCGTTCTATTGCCCCAACCATTGTGGTCGATTACAGCATTCAATCGTGGCAGGAACTGGCCAAGCAACTGGGTGAAGCATTGGGCAATGAAAAGCATGTTGAAAAAACGGTCGCCGATTTTGAACAGTTGGTTAAGGATGCAAAGGTTCAATTAAACTTGCCAGAGGGCAGAGCCAACGTTATTAGCTACCATGGGCCGGGAGTGACCAGTGCTGTGGCAACATCAGAAGGGGCGCATGCGTTATTATTGTCGGCGTTGGGATTTGAACTCGAACCACCGGATCGTAATTGGCATTCGGGCCCAACTTTTCACAACGATTTTGTGTTAGTGAACTATGAGAAATTGACCGAGCTTAGGGCCGAAATGAGCTTTTTGCTTGAGGCTTCTGATGAGCGCGCTCAGGGTTTGATGTCCGACGTGGTACTAAAAAACTTACCATCGGTAGAAAACCATCAAGTGTATGGGCTAGGGGAGAACACCTTTCGAGTGGATCTCTATAGCTCGAGAGAGATCATCAAAAATATGCTTGCGCGATTTGGTCGCTAAAGTGTCAGAAGCGGCATTCCAATTGAAATGACTCAATTAGCTCATCCTATTGCTCGAAGAAATAAGCGACAAGTCAACATTGTGTTGATTGCTACCCTTATCAGTTTGCCAACTTTAATGCTAATCAGCATATTCATTGGCTCCCGAGATATTGCCGTGGCAACAACCCTTGAAGCTCTGTTTCATTTTGATGCCAACAACTCTCAGCATCTCATCGTTCACCATTTGCGAATTCCAAGGACCTTGCTGGCTGTGATAGTGGGCGCGGCGCTCGGTGTATCGGGTATCATAATGCAAGCGCTCACTCGCAACCCACTCGCTGAGCCTGGGATCCTTGGTGTGAATGCAGGAGCGATGACTATGATCGTGCTGGGTATTTCCATATTTGGAATGACGAGCCTATCAAGTTATGTGTGGTTAGGATTGTTAGGCGCGGCGATGACAGGGTTTATGGTTTACCTTATTGCTGGAAAAGGGCGAAAGGTCGATGCAGTGAGAGTCGTCTTATCAGGTACGGCGTTGACGATTATGCTCTTGGCTATTACCAGCCTAATCACCATTAATAGCCATCAAGACGTATTTCACCAGTATCGCCATTGGTCGGTCGGGTCGTTACAAGGGCGTGGCTATGATGTGTTGTATCCTGTTTCACTATTTATTGCTGTTGGGCTGTTGTTATCGTTGGCATTAGCTAAGCCGCTAGATTCAATTGTTCTGGGTTTTGAAAAAGGTCTGACACTTGGAGTCAATCCGGCATTGATCTGGGGTGGTTCATTTATTGTTGTGACAATATTGGCGGGTAGCGCGACGGCAGCTGCGGGTCCAATTAGCTTTCTTGGTTTGACCGCCCCCCATATCACCAAGTTAATCGTTGGCACCGATCATAAAAAGCTCCTCCCTGCCTCTATGTCGATTTCAGCGTTATTGCTCCTCATTGCCGATATATTGGGGCGTATCGTCGGTTACCCAAATGAAATAAGTGCCGGGATCATGGTGGCATTAATTGGTGGGCCATTTTTCTTGTACTTGATTAGGCGTTAGTGTGTTGACCGTTACTAAAGTGCTTTCTTCTCGACATTTGTATGCCTTGCGATGCAAGTCAGTGTCCGTCGTGGTGAATATAAAGAATGTATCGATCGCAGCAATCATGGTTTTGAGTTTATGCGTTCTTACTCTGTTCGCCCTGAGTGTGGGTAAATTACCCATCACTATTCATCAAGTTTTGGAGATGCTGCTGTCTTCAGAGCGCGCTGAAGCGGGATTTCAAGCCAAAATATTATGGGATATCCGTCTGCCTAGGGTCATTACTGCTGTGTCAGCTGGTGCAGCGCTAGGAGTTTCTGGTGCGGTCTTCCAGTCTATCTCCCGCAATCCATTAGGCTCTCCCGATATTATAGGGTTTACTTCAGGAGCTGCTGCTGGGGCGCTAATTCAGATCATATATTTTTCTGGTGGTTCTATTGAAGTCGCTATTGGCGCGATTGTCGGCGGGCTTGCCACCGCTGCGGTAGTACTGGCTCTATCTTATCAACGCGGCACCATCAAGCGTCAAAATCTGGTATTAACCGGTATTGGTGTTGGTGCAATACTCAGCGCATTTAACGGCCTGTTACTGGTAAAGGGAGATATAGATAGCGCTATTACAGGCAATCTATGGCTGGCTGGGTCGCTGCATGCCCGAACATGGGATCACGCCCTTCCCGTTTTAATAGGGTGCGTTTTGCTTCTGCCGTTAGTCAAGCTATTTTCCGCGGCAATATCTGGGCTAGAGCTTGGGGAATTACGAGCCCAGTCGATAGGGATTCGGGTGTTAAAACTGCGCTTGATTATGACGCTAATAGGTGTCGCACTCGCAGCGTTGGTAACTGCATCTACTGGGCCTATTGCTTTTATCGCCTTGGCGGCCCCGCAACTGGTGATTCGGTTAAGAAACACGGCAAACTTACCCATTATTTCATCTGCAGTGATGGGTGCGCTGATACTGCTTATCGCCGACCTTATTACGCAACTAATGCCCATTGATGTGAACTTACCTATAGGGAGAGTGTGCGGAATTATTGGTGGGTTTTATTTACTTTGGCTTATTACTAGAAGCCGATAACTCAGTACTTATTATGACTAATTTTGATTCCGAAATGGATGGACATCCAACACTCAGCGCTGAAAATCTAACGCTTGGATATGGCTCAAAAATCATATGTGAGGCGCTCGATGTCACGATACCGAGTGGGAAATTAACGGTCATCGTTGGGCCAAATGGCTGCGGAAAATCGACGCTTCTAAAATGCCTATGCCGATTGCTAAAGCCAAAGCAGGGGCATGTAATCCTAAATGGTGAACAGATCCAGCGCATACCAAGCAAAGAGATCGCGAAATTGTTAGGCTTTCTGCCCCAAAGTTCTTCTACGCCAGAACGGGTTACGGTAGCAGAGTTAGTTGCACGTGGTCGCCATGCTCATCAAGGGTTATTTAGCCAATGGAGCATAGAAGACGAACACGCAGTAAAGCAAGCGATGCATGTTACACGTATCGAAGCGTTTGCCGATCATACAGTTGACGCCCTGTCTGGTGGGCAATTGCAGCGGGTCTGGATTGCGATGCTACTGGCACAGCAAACGCCAATTCTAATGTTAGATGAGCCAACGACCTATTTAGATATTTCCCACCAACTTGAATTGCTTGAACTCTTTAAAAAGCTCAAGCAAAAACTGGGCAATACCGTTGTTGCAGTACTGCATGATCTTAATCAAGCCTGCCGTTACGCCGACAACCTGATTGTATTAAGTGGTGGGAAAATTGTTGCTCAAGGCCCCCCAAACGAACTGATGACCGAGTCCTTGGTTAAGCAAGTGTTCGGTTTAGATAGCCTAATAATGCCAGACCCAGTGACTGGTTCCCCGATGGTTGTGCCCAAAGCACCTTTGATACCTGATGTGTGTGAGCAGTAGTTGACTCGATAACAGGTTTCGCTTATCTCGCGATTGCTGCAATCTCCGACACCCGAATAACTAGCCCGATCGAAAAGCACAAATTCAGAAGTATGTACTGATAACCCTTAGTAATATACGTGCAGTAAATGAGAATGGTTATCAAAGGCATAATGCATATGACGCGATAACTAGGCCATACGAGTCAAGGACATGCGCTACTAAAAGTAAGCCAATATCTGGGCTAAATGTACTTATATAGAGCATGACCTTATTACTATTGCCACGTGGCATACGTGTCGAAACTTAACAAAGCAGTGCGAAGCCGTATCCACCACGAACTGACAATCGAGGTAATGCAAGCGACAAGGGCTTGCAATACGGCGATCGGCAAACTCTAGGAGAATGACCAAATGGAATTATTGCGCATGGGGCGCTTAGCAAACAGCCAACCGAACAGACACCCTATCAGTACCCTCGCAGCATCAATTGCCGTTGCATGTTTTGGTATGCAGGCGGGGCTTGCCGTTGCCGCTGAAGAGACCAAAGAAGGTGTCGTTCCTTCTATGGTGGTATACGGTGACAAATCTGAACGTTCACTCCAAGAAACCAGCGCAAGTGTTGTCGTTTATGACCAAGACTCAATGCAGGAGAAGGGCATTAATACGACTCAGGACTTACTGAGAATGAGCCCAAACATTGTTGATACTGGCTATGGCAACCAGATTGCGACAGTACGAGGGGTTGATGGTTCTGGCCCTGGCGTGGGTGCCGCTGCTTTCATTTCCGGTTCAAAGCCTAGGCTAAATGTCTCTTTAGATGGACGAGCACTGACCTACAATGAACTCGCCTATGGGCAAAACTCAATGTGGGATGTACAGCAGGCAGAGGTTTATCTTGGCCCGCAAAGCTATATCCAAGGTCGAAACTCCATTGCCGGAACGGTCGTATTGAAATCTAACGCGCCCGTTTTTGAGCGTCAATTTTCAGTTAAAGGCGGTTTGGGAAATAATAGTTTCCAGCAGACCGCCATCGTATATAACGATGTTCTTGTGGATGATCAGGTCGCCTTTCGTATCAGTGCTGATAGGCAGTATCAAGAAAGTGCCGTAGCACTGGTTAGCTATGCACCTGCAGGAAATTCCAAAGAAATTGAGTCAAATATCATTCGAGCTAAGTTACTGGTCGAGCCAAGTAAAATCCCAGAACTGTCTTCAACACTGAGCATTTCTCGTAATGACCATCGTGCTCCGCAGGGAGAGTATGAGCCTGATGACTCGCCGTTTGCCCCATTCCCTTCGAAGCGTCCGGTGTCTGAAGGCAATTCGAATAGCTACGTTTGGGACGTAACTTATGGTCTCACATCTAACGTTGAGCTAGCATTTAACACCAATTATACCGACTTTGAAATTAAACGTATTGTTCCAACTGGTGATAGATTCACTGCAGAAATTAAAGGTAAGGAATACCATATTGAGCCAACGCTTAGATATGTTTCTGATTCTGAGCAACTGGATCTTTTAGTTGGGGCAAGATACTTCAGTAACAACCAAGATGACTTTATTGATGGCATGGGTTCATACGAGGATCAAACCAAGACCCAATCGGCTTACTTACAAGCCATTTATAACCTAACCCCAAGCCTGGTACTCACGGCAGTCGGCCGTTATGAAAGTGAGAAACGTTTTAGGCAAGGGGGGGATGGTCCGTTTGCTCTGAAGCTTGATAAGACCTATAACGACTTCTTACCTAAGCTCGCCTTAGCGTGGAACTCAGATGAAAATAACACCTTTGGTGTGAGTGCCTCAAAAGGGTTTGGGTCCGGTGGCGCCGGGGTTGATTTCATTGCACGAAAAACGTACACGTTTGATGAGGAATCTGTTTGGAACTATGAATTCTTTACGCGTCACCGCTTAATGGATCAAAGCCTTCAATTGACAACCAATGTGTTCTATAACGATTACGACAATTTACAACAATTAACCGGCGCAGAGATCTCGAACTTGGATGAGGCAAAGTCTTATGGTGCCGAAGCCACAATGGATTGGTATGCAACACAAGACTTGAGTGTCTTTGCAAACATGGGCCTATTGAAAACTAAAATTAGTGATAGAGCCAAGAGCGTCTATGAGGGCAAAGAATTTGCACGTGCGCCAGGGGTGACAGGAGCCGCTGGATTGAACTACTGGCTAGGTGATTTTGAGCTTAATGGTAATGTTCAGTACGTTGGTGATTACTACTCAACGACAGACAATGACGAAGTTGGAAAGATCTCTGGCTATACAACGGTCAATGCTTCGATTGCCTATGTGTTCGACTATGGTCATGCCAAGCTATTTGCGAACAACCTGTTCGATTCGAACGACGTCATCCTCTACGAAGCCCGAGGACAGGTATATACAGACTCTCCGCTTCTACAAAAGTCGCGTACAGTGGGTTTATTGGTACAGCTTGACTTCTAAACCTAAACGCAGACCAGCATTGATGATGCTGGCCTCTTTTTGAATTCAGATCCCCTAGTGTACTTTCAATTTATGAGTTGAGTCGCTTCCTAACCCACGCACCTCTGGTGTTAAAAATAAATCAATTCTTACGCTACTTTAGAGTGCTCTTTTATGTATCAAAATTTAGCTTTTTCTGACGTACACGACAAAAAAATTGAAATTGATAGTGGCCTGTTATTGGGAAGCGTTAACCGCAATACCAAGATCTCCGTTTTTAAGGGCATTCCTTTTGCTGCACCGCCTGTCGGTAATTTACGTTGGGCTGCACCTGAACCTATTGAAAAGTGGCAAGGGGTACGCAGAGCCAAAGAATATGGCGCATCAAGTATCCAAACGTTGCCTGAAAAAGGGTCTTTCTATCAAAAAGAATTTTTGCCTAAACCTCATGCTTATGATGAGGATTGTTTATATCTCAACGTATGGGCGCCCGAAGTCAGAACTAATGAACGAGTACCCGTATTGGTGTGGTTTTACCCCGGCGGCTTTGTTTGGGGGTCGGGCAGCGATGACTCAATTGATGGGACAGCACTTGCAAGAAAAGGTGCAGTTGTGGTTACCATAAACTACCGTGTTGGTGTCTTGGGATTTATGGCACACCCAGAATTAACAAAGGAATCGCCTAATAACACATCCGGAAATTATGGCCTACTTGATCAAATTTCAGCGTTAAAATGGGTGCAGCGTAATATCACTCAGTTTGGTGGTGACAAAACTAACGTCACGATTTCTGGGCTGTCAGCGGGTGCCATTAGCGCGCACCTTTTGTCTGCATCACCGAGGGCAAAGGGGTTATTTCACAAAATTATTGCACAAAGTGGCTCAGTCTTTGCGATGAAAGGGCATGCAACGCTTGAAAACAACGAAGCAGCCGGTATTCGATACGCTAACAGTTTAGGTGTGAGCTCAATTAATCAACTTAGAAAGTTCTCACCTGAAGAATTGATGGCGAAACCCTATAAAGCATGGCCCGTTGTAGATGGTTGGCTACTACCGGAGAGCGTATCTAAGGCGTATGAAAAAGGTCAGCAAATGGATGTACCTATGCTCATTGGTGGCACATCAGAGGAGGCGGCGACCATACCGCATGATGTAATCACACTAGACACACTTGAATTCTGGGCGAAAAGCTTATTTGGTGATTACGCAGAAGAATATCTGAAACTCAATCCAGCCAAGACAGATGAACAAGCTAGAGACAACTTTGTTTCAGCAAAAACCGAGTCAATCCACTGGGCGACGCGAAAGTGGGCAAAACAGCAAAAAAATTCGGGTAGCGAGCCTATCTATCTTTATTCATTTAGCAAAGCCCCTCCAGGTGAGTTTAGCGCACTGCATGGCGCCTATCATATGGGAGATTTAGTTTATGCTTTTAACAATCTTGATGCCGTCGATAGACCTTGGACCCAAGAGGATAGGGAGCTGGCTGAGTTGATGTCGAGCGCTTGGTTTAATTTTGCTAAAACAGGCAATCCGAATGGTGGTAGCTTACCTCTATGGCCTACATACTCGAATAAAGATGACGTCATCATGGTTTTTGACAGTAAAACCGAAGCCAAAGTTGATAAACGAGAAACGGCTTTACACCGCTTATACGATAAGGAATTTTCAAAAAATAAAGGTTATTTGAAGCATCTTTGAATGCAATCTAAGACTTAAATGGTGGCATTACATTTTTCGAGGCAAAAGGCTGCGTAGGCAAGGATCCTATGAACACCAAAAAAGCCATAAATGGACTGTTTGGGGGGATTTTTCAACTTGTAAGATTCCTAAGGTGTCTGTCCCGCCATTTCCAGATACGACTATTACCAATTTATTTGGTGTGTATACTTACGAACAACCCTTTGGCTGGGAAGACGTCAGTGCGAGCGTTATTGGTGGTGTCAGCAATGAAGATTCAGACATCAACTTCCATGATGTGAAATCGACCTACATTTCAACCGGTGTGAATTACTACTTTTAAATCCAATACCCAAGTGACGTAAGTCTCTTGGGTATCCTTCTTTTATTCATGCTGTCTTTAGGTTTATGCCATATTCTTGTGTTCAAATTAGTTTGTGCTATTGCGCAGCTTAGGATCGTCGCTGAGGTATTCAACAAACTCTACTTCAAAGCCTGAAGGGTCAACGAAGTAGACGTTTTTGCGATAAGGCTCTGTTGCTCCCGGGTTCACAATAGAAAAACCGGCTTGGGTTAGCCTCTCGGTTACGCCTTGAATGTCATGGGTTACGTACGCAAAGTGAGCAAGCCCCACTTGATGCCCGGCTAACTCCCTGTTTTCACCTTCGCCATGATCACTCAAAGCAAGATACTGATATTCATCACCAAAATGCAGCCAGTTACGAGGTTTACCAGCCCATTCTCCCTTGCCCTCATCACGGACGTACCAATGTGGAAAGGCCGCTTGATAGAATTTCAGCATCTCAGGAATGTCTTTCACGACTAGATTTACATGTTCAAGTTTGATCATACGTTTCTCCCTTACGTGTATTTTTAATCAACATGGACATGATAAAACCTCAAGTTAACCTTAGGTAAAGGGTTAATTTGAATTTTCGATATCGCCGCCGCTGAAAAAGAGAATAAAGCCTCATGGAGAGATCAAGAGCTTGGATTGAGTCCCAATGCTCAATAATCCTACCTTCTTCGATTCGGCAGGTGTCGATAAAATTCATCCCTTTTTGATCGTTTCCTCTGCCTTCTTTATCTAACGTGGCATGAGAATGGAAGATCACGTAATCGCAATCGACGTATATATGCTTTACGTCGTAAGTGTAGCCGGAGTACTCCTCGACAAATTCCTCAAGAAAGGCAACTAAGCCCGTTACTTTGTCGGGTAAGTTTCTATTAGGCGCAGGCTTTCACCATTGCTTTGCTAACTCTTTTGTTTGCAGTAAAGGCGAACGCTATGGATGCCACATTGTTGCTGGGCTTAGTTCTCGCGGCGTTAGCCGGAATTGGATCAGCACTGATTTCTCTTAAGTCGAATGCTAAGTTTATGGGTGATTTATCTATTGATGAGATCTTGGCGTTTCGTTTTCTATTATCAGGTGTTGTCGCGACTGAGGTGGCCTTTTCTACGGGTGCGAGTATTGGTGGGGAAGTAGGGGTAATAGAGGTGTTCGTGCTTTCTGTGTTTGGTTTCGTACTTCCATTCTTTTTACTTCAGAAGGGTATGGAGGTTACTAAGCCTGTGCTGACGGTCTGTATGACTGTCAGTCATCCCCGCTATTTCTTACTTGTTTGAATCGAAGGCGTTGTATTCAAAGCCTTCGATTCAAGAAGTGGGATTGATAAGCAGCTCGGTGGCCTTGAGCGTTTGGTTCTCGATATCGGACATTATAAAAACTCGAACTTAATCGGTTTCTGTGAAAGCTCAATCAAGGGTTTGGAAGGTGGGAAAGATGAGTCGGTGTGCTTGCGCTGACTCGGAGGTGGACAAAAGTTTGCCTGTGATTTTTCTAAATTAGCAATATATGAATAATTACAAGTATGGAAAATCACTTAATTAACTGCCCAGTATTTCTATTTCAGAGCACTTATTTCAGAAGAAGTTACAATCCACGGACTGGGAGGGAAAGAACCATCCCGTTTTCAGTCAGGCTTTTTACTCTATAGCTAGTAAAGGTATTAAAACGCTTGTGCAGCGAGAACCCATAACGAGAATAAAAAGCATGATTACAATCTTCATCAGTCCATAGGAACACGATTTTTAACTTGTTGCTTCGACAAAAATTTAGGTAGCGATCCATTAACTGTTTACCTAACCCTTGCCCCTGATAAGCTTGGCTCACAATAAACAGGTTAACCTCACCATCAAAGAGGCTTGCATCTTTTTCCCCTAGAACATCGTTCATCGCGAATCGTGCTAGCTCTCTGTTCGCCACTTCTTTATTACCGAAGTGTCCACTCTGAATCTTCTTATTTTTCCATTTGTTATTGAGCCTGTCTTTTCTGGAAAATTTGAGCTCTTCGATAAACGAAGTATCTTCTTTGCTCCCAAATAGAATACCGATCACTTGTTCGTGTTCATCAACAATGACGTCCAAATGATGATTCCAGTTGAGGCAGGTTTTTAAGTAATACTCGTAGATAATTCTGTTGCAAGGAACGTCCATAAAGCTTGAGTGGAAGTTCCAAGTTGACATGACAAGGTCTACACAGCCAAAGAAGTGTTTTTCTTCATAAGGTACAAATCGATTTGTTTTCGCAGACATACACTCTCCCGTGCGTCTTATTTTATAGTGCGCTAGTACAGCACACTACATAGATAGTATGAAGAGTGATTACTCGCCTTCAGCTTGTATTACAGCTTCAAAACCAGATTCAAATGCGGCATCAAATGTTGGGTAAGACATGTAATCTCCCGCTAAATAAACACCAGAGAAACTTGATTTTAATTGATGTAAACGGGTGAAGTAGCCTTTGTTGAAAACTGGGTATGCGTGGTAAAATCGTTTAATATCATACCCGCTGACCTTGTCTTTGATATCCGGAACTGCGGCGTTTAGCTCTGTGAAGATAATGTCCATTATCTCGGCGTCACTGTTTTTCAAAAGTGATTTATCAGCGACACCTTGAGGCGCTAAATACACACTGGCGATATATTCTTTGACATCGCTAAGCGCGGGGTTGTGATGTCTTTCTACCCATGTGGCATCATAAAGGTCGGTGATCACTTTCCCATCTAAAATGGCGAGGTCAAAGGCTTTGTTGAATATGGGAGTCTCAGAAAAAAGAGCTACAGTGGCATACTGTGCATAGTTAACTTGCTCCAGTATGCGAATCTGCTCGGCCGTCAGAACATCACTCGCAATATAAGTAGCAACCGGAGCGGGTGTTGCGACAATGACTTTCTCAGTAGTTAGCGTATGTACTTTACCGTCGACATTAAATTCTATCTGATAACCGGCCTTTATCTTGGTTATGTGCTTAACACTAGACTGGTAACGAATATGTTCATCAAGGTTTTTAGCAATGCTTGTTGCGATGGTGGCGATGCCAGTTTGCGTTGTCCAAGATTCTGAGTGGCCGTTTGTGTCTGGCTCCATTAAATCTGACACCTCTTCGACGTCGACATAATCAAAGATTGCTTCGGGAATGAAGCTTAAAGCGGATATATCCGTTAAATTGGCACCAAACAATCCTCGAGACATAACGTTGTATCGTTGCTGTATAAAGAGAGGGATTTGATTGTCATCAAGCCATTGTTTAGCCGTAATATTGTCGAGTTTACGTAACTCCCTAAATTTCAGATCTTTAGCAGTATTCAACAGTTCGATAAACTTCTGAAATTCTTGCTCTCCGGCTTGTTCAATGGTTAAGCGGGCCAACTCTTGGCCACCGATATACATCTCTCCTTGAAATAAACTGGCATCCATAGGTGTGGGTATCTCAACCATCGGGATCTTTAGCTCGTGAATAACGTCTGCTAAATAGCCTTCAGGCTTTCCAAGGTACTCTGTTCTTTTGGCGTAATGAAAACTTCCTCGGACTCCATTCTCTGCAATGCCCCCAGGGCGTGTGTTTCTCTCTAGAACAATAAACTCTTTATCCAAACTATGTAATTTGTAAGCGGCTGATAGACCAGCAGAGCCAGCGCCAATAACGACGTACTCATATTGGGGTTCGTCTGCAAATACGTTACTTGTGAATAGCGTCGTGGTTAATGCAATCATTGTTGATAGTTGGATAATCTTCATAGATGCCTGCTGCTTGAATCACTTAAATGTGAACTTAGATTTTCGACACAAATAAGTATAAACGAGGAGCGGTTACCAATCGGTTATCAGCATTTTAAGCGTAAGGTAGCGACGACACTTTCAGGTTGATAGTCAATGGAAAAACGATACCCTCGAGCAACGCATATTTTTTCGACCAGATACAAGCCATAGCCATATGACTCTATATCGTTAGCTTGCTCAAAATCCTTTTCATACGGGTTTTCGACAGTCATAACACCACCGTCAAGAACAACCAAAATTTGCCCGTCAGCACTGTACTGAAGCGCATTCCGGATGAGGTTGACGATAGCTAGGTGCACAGCACCATAGTTGTCCTGTATTTCGTATTCTGGCTCAATGCTACATGCGATTGAGAGCTCAGTGTTTCTTCCCTCAAGCAGATACTCATTATCCTTAATTACTTGATAAATAAGCTCGGACAAATCCACTCTCTCGGTACTGAGTGGCTGATTGTTTTTTCGGGAAAGCCACAACAACGTTTTTGCTAGATAATTCATATTGGAAATGGCGTAGGATATTCGGTTGTTAATTCTAGACACTTTTTCTTCAACACCTAATCTATCTAATAGCTCGACACTTGAAGAAATTATGGCAATTGGTGTTCTCAACTCATGGCTCATCGTGCTAAGAAATAGCTCCTCTTTCTCTATTATTTCTTTCTGCTTTTCTAAATTATTTTCGTAGCTTTGAACGATAGCAAGCAGCTCTTGATATTTGATTCTGTTATGGGGGATTGGTTGCGTCGGATCTGAGAGCCATAAAGATAGTGAACGTATAGGTTTTATTAGGATGTAATAAAACAATAGGAAAATCAGAATAATACTGGTGATCAGCAGTGAACCTGCCACGAGTAATTTGAGTGTATTCTCATACCAAATCGATTGCTCATATTGCATCTGGTTTTCTAACGTTTCAAGATACTCGGAGGTAATGAATACATCGCCTCGTTGATCTTTTAGGCGATACTTTAGGGCGTAGGCATACACATTTTCATTATCTAAATTCGTTAACTCTTTTTCGTATAAAGACTCAGAGCTCATGCTTTGCCATGGGAAGGCTTCTCGGATATAAGATGGAAGCTGATTAACATCGTGGTAAGCCGCTATTAACCCTCCTCGTTGAAGGCTAGCTAAATCTTGTTCTAGGGCGTTTTCTTCAATGAATAATCCATAATAGACCATCATATTTTTGGTATCGGTATGAATACTGGCCTTTTGAATCACGTACCCTAATACACAGAGAAAGATTAAAATGGTCACAAGAGATAGTGCTAAAAAGGTATAAATTCTTTTACGAAGGCTCGGCATATTATTATTCTCTCAGGGCGAAACCGACTTTAGGAACACTGTGGACAAGCGACGAAGAAAAAGGCTTATCGATAGCCTGCCGTAGCTTGTGAATCTGAACTTTCAGATTATTGTCGCTGGTTTCCTCGCCCCAAACCTCATGCTCTAACGTTTCCTTAGCCACCACATTTGGGCTGTGTTTTACAAGAGACTTAAGCAACTTCCAACTAAGTGGTGACAAACTTAATTTTATAGAACCACGGTGTGCCGTATGTGAAGCCATATCCACGCTAAGATCACCAATATGGATGACTTTCGATACTCTTCCTGTACTTCGATTCGCAAGGGCTTTTAGCCTTGCACTTAGTTCAGCCATAGCAAAAGGCTTCGTCACATAATCATCGGTACCCACCTGAAAACCTTCAAGCTTGTCATCTAATGAGTCTTTGGCGGTCATCATTAATATAGGAGTCTCAACGCCTTTGTCTCTCAATGATTGGCAGATTGAGAATCCACTCAACTTGGGAAGCATGACATCTAGAATGATGATGTCGTATTGGTTCTCCATCGCCAAACTAAGGCCAGTAATACCATTGTATGCAAAATCACATTCAATGTTATCAAGCTCTAGGTAATCGCTTAACGCAGACGCTAGAACTTTGTCGTCTTCAACCAATAAAACAAGCATGGTGGAACTTCCTAATCATTCTTATATTGATCTTTCCATTATATCACGCAAATAGTTCTTAAAAGGTTAACGGGGGCTCTCACTAAAAAGAACAAACATTTTTACACGTATGCTATCAATGACATTTCATTAGTAAGCTAACATCTCATATACGCCACTCACCTTTAATCCCAAAACGTACACGTCCCGATGGGTGTAAGACATTAGAAAATGTAGGGAAAGCTTTGCCGAGATTTATCGGATAGTAATCTCGCCACCTCATAATGGGGTAAAAGTGAGCTAGAAACGTGCTTTGCTCAGGGAACAAGCAAGCAAGGCGGTTGTTCGATTCAGTGTCACTACAACCGACACTAACCTAACTACATGTGACGCCTACGATTCTCTCCCTGCTTTATCCCCCTCTCATTGTTAATTGAATGTCAGTTTTTGGGTTCTCTGACATTCACCTGAAATTCAAACTAAGGCTATGAGGCAACATCCCAACCCTAAAGAATAATGTATGGTTAGGGATTAACTAATGGATCACCAAAATTTATTAGCCGTAGGGCTAATTGCACTTACCATTTCAGGATGTGGTGGCGAAAGTTCATCAGGGGAGGGCAGTAAGAATGCGAAACCGAGTCATTCGAGTAACCCTGGAGGATCATCAACAGTCACTGTTCAGCAGCCAGATATTAAGATACTCAAGAGCAATATGATCTTTGCTATTGAAGGTCTTGTTGAAAAGGGAGGGGCGATAAATCCATATTCATCGATTCCTGTTAACGCCAATCTTCCGGCATTTAAGGGGGGAGATACCCCAAAGGTTGATATAACCATTCCTGTACCGACGATCATCATCGATAACGGGAGTAATCTAGTTAACGATTGGCACTGTTACGAAGCCGTTGGATTAACCGCACAAAGAAAAAACCATCAGTTATTTGTTGATGGTGTCATTTCAGAATATCGATACGACATGAAAACCAACGCCTGCTCGAGCGAGAGTTTAGGAACGTATGTATTCAACAATGCTGTCTTTGATAACGCCTTAACGTTTGCAACGGTTGGAAGTGTGGTAACAAAAAACAAGAGCGGTATTGAGGTGAATTTACCCACTTACCAATTTATAGCATTGGCTTATGGTCACCAGTCAAAACAGCGATTTGGCGATGCATGGGAGCTGATGCAGCGAAACAAAATTGATGCAGCCGCAAAAGACGTAGGCGCTCGGATGTTTGCATTAGATGCGTCCTCTGGGAATATCCATTTGAATCTAGGTTCGCTCAATAATGATGCGCTTATCGACTTTGCCTCTCTGGATAAACACCAAATACTGAATGGCTCGATTTGGGGCATGGCAGGGCAAGGTGTCGCAGACGAAAAATGGTGCAAAATTGTGAATATTCCCGATGATTTAAGTCAGGAGAGTATCAAGTATCAATCAATCATTTCGACTAATTGCGCAAGGTCGACATTGCGCTACTGTGATTTGTTTGGCTCGTCATTTTCAAGTGGAAACTACCCATCAGTTCCACCGATCGCATGGGATAACGGCACGGCCAGCAATGCTCAATTGAATTCAGACGAGCAGTACCGAAGAAATGCACAAGGTCATTTCGTCGTCAATAGTGCCGGCCAAAATGCGTTTGTTTTATCTTCTAATACCGCCATAAGCCCTATCTTTGGTTACACAAGCCCAAGAAGCGATGGCAAGGTTAACGATGCGGGTCTCAATAGCTGGGCAGGCCATGCAGGGCACTGTCAAAATGTTATGAATAGTAAGCATACGAAAATGGGGATTGGGTATAAGAGCAGTAAAAGCGATTTAGCAAAGATGTCTTACTGGACTCAAGACTTTAATTAACCTTACCGAGACAATATCGCCTCTAATTCGAGGCGATATTGATGTCTAATAAAGCTGCATTTCCTCAACGAAATGAACGGCCCCTAAGGGGTAATCGGATTTGTTTGAGTGTGTTTGTGACTCTGGGTTTACTTACCTTACTATGTTTGATGGATTCAAATAACTGGCCGTTGAATGCGCCCGGCTGTGTAAGGTCGTGGCATAAACTGTCGATTAGGGATTTGTCTACATCCCACATAGTAAAAAGATGAACATAATGCCGCTGCTCGGTATCTTGCTCACCAATACTGGTGCTCTCTTTGGCAAGCGAATAACGGAAAATAATCTCCTCGTTTGGTTGGCAGAATATCAACGAGAGTGACAACGGAGTCCTTTGCAGCCACAACCCGTCCGGTAAGCCAGTGCCTTTATCGCGCCAATGCTCAGCGACTAATAATAATTGCTCGTAAGCATACTGCGCCATCCTTTGCCCTTGCATGGCAAGTTCTATCTGTTTCTGATAACTGTTCCGGGCAAAATATTCCCAAAGTACGATTGGAGAAAGGCCGTTGCGCGAACCTGCAAAAGTGGTGTCGGGTGAGCCAATGTATTCCGGGTTATCGGGAGGAGAAACCATGAATTTTTGCTTGGTCATGTAAACACCCGTCGGCCATGGTGCTCCTGGCCACTTATGTCCACTGGTGACAATGGAGTGAATCATCGCATTTTTGAAGTCAAAATTTGGCCCTGTGTTATCACCGTGATGGGCAAAATCGCTTTGGTATTCAGGGCACTCTTTTGCCATTTTTATGAAGGGTAGATAACTGGCACCAAGAGCGCCATCAACATGCACCCAGTAGCCAGTCCGGACTTCAAAGTCACTATTGGGATCTTGTGGGTCGATAGGCACTTCTCGTTGCCATAAGCCATTTTCTTTTAAAATGGGCTCTAACAGAGACGTTATTTGGTCTACATCATCATAAGCACCTTTGAAGGTTGTCCCACAATTTAACACCAATAAAATGGGATAGCCTTTTTGAGCAAAAAACGTGACGTATTTGACGAGTTTTTCAACGTCAATTGCGCCAGAACCTGCGGGAAGCTCAGGCGTTGGCATTTCTGATTCAACTTCTCTTGGCCAAGGTTTACCTGGTTCGACGGGGTTTTGATTAGGGTAAAGTCGGTTACCAAGATCGCCGAAGGTGTCGATTTTCTCAACCGCCATGGCCTTTACTATCGAGTAATGGGTATCTTCGGAAAAAAACGCCACCGGAGTGTAGGCATTGGTGTGTTTCGGCGGTGGGCAAGGGTAATGTGCGTATACCTCATTGTTAACCAAGGTTGCACCGGTGACCGTTTCCGACCTTATTTCTTCTTCTAACAACATCACACCGCTTAAATAATCCCGCGCATTGAGCATGGCATACAAGTTTCCTTCCGTACTGCCCATCGTGAGAACATAGCCCCAATAGCTTTCCGGATCTCCGGGTTGAAATTGGTCGTTCTTATCAATGTACGGACCTTGTGAGGGCCATCTGGCATTCCATAAACACGCAAAGTAATCGAGAACGGAGCGTTCAACACATTTTGAGTTAATGGTGTAGTTTCCGTTAACAAACGGGTCGCCGACGTTGTTTAGGCTAACGTCAAGAAACGGAGCGAGCCGTTTTTCATAACAGATGCTTTCTTCTGTTTGGTAGCCAAGAAAATGCTGTTTTTGAACATCCACATACGAAAGTAACTGTTGATAAACCTGATCTTGCTCTCCGGTGGTTTGTCCTATCGGAGGCAGCTCGACATCAAAGTTGTCAACGGCCTGCTCGGTGTAGTGAAAGTCATAGTTTCGTTCTGCATAAACCTTTGTAGGGTCTGCTGTTGGTGGGGATATTTTTCCTAACGCGAATTCTGGTACTTGCTCTATCCATGGCTTTCGCCTTGGGCCGTATTTGATTTTTGCCTTGTCACTCATAGTGTCGCTCCATGTTTTTAAGATTGTTTATTAGGAACCGTAGCGAGAGTTTTTTGCTACTTAGCCAACCACGAAATATTCGTGTACCGCTAACTATAGGCACTTTATTTATTATGAGGCCTAATGAATATCAAAATACCAATCAAAGTGCATATTTTTATAAAATTAATCGCATAAACGTTGATCGTTTACTTGCCAGCAACTAGAGTCTATTGACGGCTTAGTTGCATATAAGCAAACGGGTTGTCATGGCTAGGTGATAGATTGGTTTCAGTCCTCATGTGCTGATTGCTCAGTTACGTGAAATAAAAATAAATGACCAGCATCATCAAAATATCGCTCTAACACTTACGTAAACAGTGAGGTATAGGATGAATTTAGGTTTTAAATCGAGGATTTACTTTGGTGTCGGGGTACTCGTTGCCGCTTCACTCATCGTGCTAGGGACGCTTAATATACTAGCGATGAAAGACAACATGGTTGGCTCTCTGGTGGAGAAAACGTCAGACAAGCTCAGCTTCCATGTTACGGAGCTGGAACAGATGATGGCGTTTAAGAGTCTGGCTATTAAGAATGGAGCGAAAAGTTTTAATCGCCAACTGACGGGTGAGGACAACCAACGTTTAGTCGAACTATTGGCGCAAAGCTCGTCGTTCTCTAATGTCATCATGACGTATCAAGATGGTCGTGCGTTCATGTCGTTAGCCGGAGATAAACCGGATTTTCGTCAGCGTGATTGGTATAAAAATGCGAAAAGTGCCCGTGACGTTATGATTACTGGCGTGTATCAAGACCAAGTGACTCAAGAGAAAGTCGTTAGCGTCACGATGCCCGTAACTCAAGAGGGGCAGGCTATCGGTGTTCTGCTTGGTGATATACCGCTGGGTGAGGTGATAAGCGCGGTCAGTAATATGCGCTTTGCGGGTGGCGCGGCGACATTGACGGATAACAAGGCGGTATTTTTTGCCAGTGATGATCCCAATGATATCGGAAAAACCCCCTCTCAAATTAGTGCAAACTTCGCGGAGATGGAGCGTCAGTTTTTTTCTCAGCAATCCGGTAATTTGAGTTTTCCTTACCTTGGAATTCAGTTTGACGGCTATTTTGAGCGTGTAAATCTGAGCCCCGATATGTATTGGACGTTGATGGTATTTGTTGATCAAGAGAGCGCACTCACCGTGGTCTACGCCGCAATGTACGACTCACTGGTGACAGGTGGTTTGCTTCTGCTTGTCAGTTTCGGTGCGATTTTTGTTATTTTACAATAGGCTTATCGACCACTACTGAAATTGAAAAGTGCGGTGCTTGATCTTTCTCATGGTACGGGCGATCTCACTCAACGACTAAAAATAGAAGGCAATGACGACTTAGCTCAAATCAGCCAGGGCTTTAATCGATTTGTAGAAAACCTTCAAGAGATGATGCTGCATATCTCTCAAGCAAGTCAAAATATCTCGGTCAGTGCCAACCAGTTGGGCACGACGGCGCGTGAGAACGAAGCAAGGCTCGTGACTCACTCAAGTGAAACGGAACAAGTGGTTACCGCCATTACGCAGATGAGTGAAAGCGCACGGACGGTTGCTGAAAATGTGAATCAATCGAATCGCATTACGGATGAGGCAAGTAAAGAAGCGGAATCATCCTTGTCTATTGTCAATAATGCGGTCAGCACCGTCACTGCATTGGTCAGTGAAGTTGAGGGTATGTCTAATAGCATTCTTCGGATGAATCAAGACGCGAATAAAATCAGCAGTGTACTCAATGTGATCGGCGATATCTCTGAACAAACGAACTTGCTGGCGCTCAATGCCGCCATCGAAGCAGCTCGTGCGGGGGAGCAGGGTCGCGGTTTTGCGGTTGTGGCTGATGAAGTTCGTGCGCTTGCAGGCCGAACGCAAAACAGCACAATGGAAATTTCAGACATGCTTAATCAATTGCTGGGTGGAACTGAGACGGTTGTTAAAGCAATGGATTCAACCAAAATGCAGTGCCAAGAGACAGCCGACAAAACGGCGGAAGTGTCTGAGAGCTTGACGGTCATGAGTGCATCGGTAAATGAAATCGACGATGTGAGTACTCAGATTGCTGCAGCGACAGAAGAACAGAGTACGGTTGCTGAAGAGCTAAGTCGTAATATGCTGTCGATTCGAGATATTGTTGAATCATTAGTAAGCAGTGGTCAGCATACCGTGCAAGCGACCCAGCTACTTAATGATACGAATGACGATCTTAAGCGCCAAGTGGCGAATTTCAAATTGAGTTAGTGCTGAGTATTGGTCTTTATGAGCGATAGTAAAGGCGGCTTACCTTCTGGTTAAGCCGCTTTTTTACATGTGTAGAGATGAAAATCTTCAGGCGATTCGATGGATTATGCTGCTCTATGTAGCTTTGGAGTCAGTTACATTTGCGTTTATTTTCTAAGCGAACCCTTAGTACACGATATAAATAATGTTGTTGAAATTATCTGGCAGTGATTCTGTTATATAGCGTTAAGAACCAGGGAGTCTATAAACTATTTTGACCTCTAATGTTACAGAGCATTGGCGGTTAAAATTGACTATTGCTGAAGGTGAAGTTTAGTGATTTACTTGGCTTTCTTAAGTAACAGAGGTACAAAAATTAATGGACGACCCCTTTAGTCGACTGAACACTTCACCACGCTTCCACTCCTCGGAGGCATCACTATGATAGAACTATTTCTACAACCAGAAACCTGGGCAATATTCGTAACGTTATTCGCACTCGAAGTCATACTTGGGGTCGATAATGTTATTTTTATTTCGATACTTTGCGAACGATTGCCACAACAGCAACGTAAATTAGCCCGAAACTTAGGCATTGCCTTAGCGGTAATGGCTCGAATTGTCTTGGTCTTTTCTATTTCTTGGTTAATGTCTCTTACCCAGCCACTAATGAGTATTGCAAATCACGCGTTCACAGGCCGAGATCTCATCATGATCTTTGGTGGTGCGTTCTTGCTCGGTAAAAGTTTGAAAGAGCTGTGGGGTTGGTTAATGCATACAGAAATGGGGCATTCAACCTGTGTAAGGACTGGGCTTGCTGTGGTATTACTTCAAATCGTCGCTGTCGATGCCGTATTTTCGATGGACTCGGTGATCACGGCGGTAGGCTTAACTAATGATATTCCTATTATGATAGCCGCGATTATTTCATCGGCCTTCGTTATGGTGTTAACAGCAGAGAAGATTAATAACGTAGTAACAAAATATCCAGGTTTTAAAACCTTGGCGCTATTGTTCTTAATTCTACTCGGCGGCTTGTTAATGGCAGAAGGCTTCGCGATTCATGTGAATAAAGGCTATATCTATTTTGCGATGGCATTTGGTTTGGCTCTAGAGCTTTGCCATATTCAATTGAAGAAAAAACAGCGCATAAACATCGTTAAAATTCGTCCATTAGTCGACGTGTCTTAGTTCACGTTAAACGTAGAGAAAGGGGAGGTTAATCCTCCTCTTTCTCATTAGGCAGTGAGTAACTATCAGAATGTTGGTCTAGTTATTTAGGACAGGTTCAGTTCCATATCGATGCGATGCATGCCGAGACCCCACCCATCCGGTATTTCACAAATTTCTAGTGCGCCGTACTTAGCAAAGAATGGCGCGGATAAGTGGCTAGCCGCAATTTTTATTTGCGTTAAATTTAAGCTTCGAGCTGATTCTATCGCCCTGCTTAAAAACTCATGGCCAATTCCTATGCCTTGAGCGCTAGGAGAAATCAAAATCCAATTTAGCTCACGAAACTCCTGATCACTTCCACATAAGCCATAAGCACCCACGATATCATTGTTGTAAACGCAGACGTCATACCCTTCTGGGTTATTCTCCAAAAAAGCAGCGTAATCTGCTCTTTCATTTTCGGCAAAATAGGTAGGGCAGTTGGCATCAAAAATACGAAGACACGCATTTTTATTACTTGGTGTAAAAGCCTTAAAACTGATATGAGATGGCATGGTATTTCTCCAAATTAATGGCATTGTTGTCATTTGATTAGATACTAACAAGGCTTTAATTGTTTATTCATTAACATAGGTTAAGACTCACTCTATTTCATAAAACAAATCTCGTATCCGCTTGAACGGCTTCTTCAGGGAGAGGTTGATCAAGGCTGGAAAACCGTAAAAGTAGATGTGGAACGAATGAGATTGCTCAATCAATAATTCATCGAATAGGCCGAGGCTAATGTTCGTTGTTTCTGTTGAGGAATAGGTGGGTAAACCTACCGTCCGTTTTGTCGGAAGGTAGGTTTGATTTATTGCTGCTAGGTTTCGTTTTGTTGTTTCAGCTAAGTGAAAATAGCTTGGCTAGTTTCTTCTGGTTTTTCTTGCTGAATCCAATGACCACTATCTAGGTTAACGACGTCTACATTTGGCACGAACATCGGTAACCTTTCCGACGGTGGGATCACATCCCGCTCTCCATAGATCATCAGACTAGGGTGGATGATTCGAACGAAGACACGAAAACCTCCAACTCTTGATTGCTCATTAATGGTTCCCCAGACGTTTTTTTCTTTTTAGTTTGTCCTTTCTAATCCTGCTTTCTAATCGTCATCGTGTTTAATCGGCATGGCTGCGATACCTTGACCCATCTTTGCCATTTTCACTAACGTCTCTGGGCTATCACTGCGAATGTGCTCGTTTACTTTAATTTTCATGATTTCCTTTCCATCATTAAATCGCCACACCCTCATTCCCTTTGACGAAATCAACAAACCTATCTGACACTGAGACGTTAACTGAAAGGTCAGGGTGCAGATCTAGAAAACGACTGAGTGGTGTAGCCAGTTGTTGAACGCTAAATGCGTTGGGTACAGAGAGAGTCAGAACCCCGGATACACAAGCGTGTTTTATTGCGTTAACTTCAATCGGCGCGATGTTTTTTCATTTTCGATTTGATACATGGAAAGAAGCCATACCTTCGGGTGTGACACTTTTGTTGTCTCTTTTGCTTCTCTCACCGTTATTAGAAAGGGGTATGCATTCATTGCAAGGCTAATGCGTAGGGGAAATGCTGAGGGTTACCTGATTCATGTCATTACCTTACCTTCCGACGGCTCGAAGGGTAACTTTGTTTTAAGCGCTGGTGGCGTTGATTTTACTTTGTTGCTTAGCCAATCGAGTATGGATTGGTTTGTTTCCTTCGGCTTTTTTTGTGTTTCGGAAGGGCTATTAATACTGAGTGTGTTATCACCAAAGTAAGAGTAGGGTCGCTTTAGGTGGGACGGTAACGTATTAACTTAAAGTGAATAAAAGAAAAGCAGAGTGATATCACTCTGCTTTTAGGTTGGTCAGTTCGATTTGTTAGTCAACGAAATTGATTACTTAGCGCGTAGCTCATTAATGACATCAACGGCATTGATTAACTGTTTCTGTAGGCTCGGGGCGTCTGTATTTGTGTACCAATCGGATAGGTAGATTACAGAATAGCCGGACTTCGTGTCAGAAAAGCCAGTTTGACCGAATGAGCCATGCGAGTAGATGATCTCCTCATCGAGCATTGTGTAAGACTGCATGTCATACGTCGTAGGGCTAGCTGCGGCAAAGATATCTTTAACTACAGGGGTTACATTTAATACGTCGTTAGAAGGGTCTTTCAACTCTTTATAGAAAGAACTCCCTGCTTTTCCTTGCGCAATATACCCTGTGAATAGTGCGTAATCGTATGCGCTTATGTTGATGCCATACGCAGGAGACGTTGTGCCATCGGACGTTTTAGCAATTTGAATTTCGTTGTTGCCACCGTAACTGTTGTGCAGGTCAGCAAGCAGTTGCTCAAATGGTTTACCTTCCACTTTTGCTACAATAAGCGCTAGGGTGTCAGAGTTTTGGTCGGTGTAATCCCAGTTAGTGCCACGCTTGTTTGGTGTCGCTTTAGCAGCCTTAATTGCATTCAAGTGACCGATCGGTTCACCCGCATTTTGCAGTCCGATTTCTTTCTCCCACTCGTAGCCATTAGAGCCAGGGGTGTGGTAGTCGCTAAGTGGTTCAATACCGGAGTTCATTGTCGCTATTTCGCTGATGGTCGCTTCTCCGATTATAGAACCTTCCAATTCAGGTAAATAAGTTTTGGCTTTCTCATCAAGTGCAATTTTTCCAGAGTCGACGGCATGGCTTAACAGTACACCCACGTAAGTCTTAGCTGCTGACTGTAAGTTATTTAGCATTCCAACTTTAAAGCCATTATCGAAATGCTCCGCTAGAACTTTACCGTCTTTCATTACTACGAAAGCTTTCACTTGTGTATCGATCAGGTCTTTACGTAGTTCAGGGGAGATATCAAAGCCACCAACGCGCTCTACTTGTACTGGGTTAGCAGATGCAGGTAGTTTGTGAACGCCATAGCGTAAGAAGTCTTCAATATGCGCCGAAGCATAAGTGTAGTAAGGCCATTGTTGGAATGCATCCGCTGGGATCTCTTCAACGGCATAACCTTCGTAAAACTTAGACAAAGGGACTGCGTCTGCGGCCGAGGCGGTAGTGGTAGCACCAAAAGTCGTTGCTGCCAGAATTGTTGCTAGGACTGTATTTTTCATCTTCATGTTTTTGCCTTTAGTATCGTGATCCACCGATGCGGTCGATATTCAGTTAGTCGTAATCAAAGCAGACTTATGTGCAACGTTACACTCTGTTAAGCCATGCTGTTCCGTTTGCTGTGTGGCTATGATGTATTTATTATTTGGTTAATACAAAATAAAATCTAATCGAAAATCGAATAGGTTGCGACAATGACGTCATATCTAGGATGGTTGGTGTAAGGCATGCTAGTAGCAGGGCGCTTGAATCGACAAGCGCCATTGACTGGTTTGAGAATGAGCTTAGAACTGAGACGGCTCGATCTTTCAAGTTCACATTTAGCGATTATTATCAGTTAGTTATTATAACCAAACCAATCTCTTAGGCTTAATACTAAGTTATCTTTTAACTCGGGGTAAGCGAAGTCTAGAGGGAAGAAAAGCATTAATGGCATGAACTGGCTAAATTCCTCCCAATTTATTGAAAGTTCAACCACTTCTCGTTTCTTTAGGGCCGTTCGTGCAACATATTCTGGTGTATAAGCAATACCTAAGTTTTGCTTAGCCAGCTCTATTGAAAGTTGAAAGTCTGGTGTTTCAGTTACACTGACAGGTTTGATCGATTCGCTGTAACCCAATTGTTGTAAAAAATGAGGGGCAATTAATGTGTGCGCAACTAATTGATTTATATCAACAGATGACTTTCCGACTAAGGGGTGTAAAGGATGAGTGGTGAACATCATTTGCTCTTCCCCGACAACTAACCCTCCCACTTCAGGTACGGCATAAGAGGGTTCTAGACCTAGCACCATGTCCACTCCTGTATCTTTAAAGGTTGTAGATTCAATAGTCTCATTGCTCGGCAGGATAGTGAGGTCCATGTTTGGATAAAGAGTGTTTAGGTGAGCGACTTGTTCTGCTATTCCCTGGTTCGATATTAACTGGTTAAAACTTAATACCAAATTTGAAGGTGACACATTGGCATCTTGTCCAAGAGCGAACCCTTCCATACGATGGTACGACGCCAGTACGGAGTGTATTTTTGGTAGTAAAGCCATGCCTTGTTGATTGATTTCCAGCACCAAATTATTGGATTTTCGTTCAAAGACAGGGTACCCAAGAGTATCTTCTAGCTCGGAAAGCCAGCGGCTCATTGTTGATTTGGATTTTCCTAAACGGGTGGCTGCTTTTTGTAAGCTTCCTAATTCTGCGATCGTCGAAAAACAAACCAATGAATGAATATTGAGAAGAGGTAATTGATAACGCATAAGCAGTCGATCTCCTATCGCATCAAATCGTTCCAATAGTGGAACGATTTGTGTTATGACTTTACCATACTTGAGTTCATATTGGCCCTACACCAACAAATACATCGTTTAAAATTTAGTAGGCACAATATGAACAAATCTATTCTCGTACTATCCGTTGCAGCAGCTCTTTTGGCTTCCTCAGCAATACATGCAGCTGACGAAACCACTCAAACAGGTTTAAATGGCGTCACTATTGATTTAAAAGGCAGTTTCTATGAACCGAATGAATCTCAAATGCTGCAGGAAACAACCCCTATTTTGGAGTTTGACGGATTAAGTCAACGTGGTGGTGAACAGATTGTTGCTGGTTACAAAAAGGCTTTTAACGAAGATGTGATGTTAATTACGATTACTGAAAAGCTAGCAAGCATTGAAGCTGAATATGATGATGTAGGTAAAGCTCAAATAATATCAACGATGGGTACTCTTAAATCGGAATTCCCTGAGCTCTTAGAGTTCTATGCCGGTATTGGTCACGCTACAGGACATTCACTTGAACAAGTCTACATGGCAGCCTGGGCCTCTGATGGTTTATTCGCTAAGTGGGCTAATGCAGTAGCACAAGACGGTCTAGATGCCTTAAAAAGCGCAACAGATGAAATGAAAGGATGTACAGCAATTGGGTGGAACAATGGGGTACTTGGCCAAAATCAGGATATGCCTATTTCACTGGCTGGCAAAGGTGTGATTTGGAAAAGTGATACGCTAATTGTCCACGCTGCTGAACCTTTCTTTAATTCGATGGCAATGGGACGTAAAGTTTCAACCGTTTTGAATACAGTAGATTTATTCACAAAAGGTGCTCTGGAACAAGGTGTTCCTGTTAGCGGGCTCTCAATGGCGATGGTCGCTAAATTTGATAATGCTATGCAAGCGAAAGAAACGCTAGATAGCATTGAAGTGAACGCCGCATATTCGACTCACTACTCTGATCTTAAAGGTAATATTGTCACGGTTGAAAACCAACTTGGCACAAACGTGACGATCGACGGTAGCCGAAAAGGATATGTGACTCACTCAAATCATCCCCTAGGTCAAGAGCAAGCTCTAGTGGATTATTATGCTAACGGTGAGACTCAACTGTTTGATTACGCAATTAAAACGACTTTATGGCGCAATGAAGTGGCTGAGACTCATGCGAAATATAGCCCAACTCGCGATGTTATGGCTCTTAAGGAAGTGTTCAGTCAAAAACCATTGGTTAAGGCTCCGTATGAGGGAAATGGTTTCGTTACAACCAATTCGGTCATCCATGATCTTAATGAAGGTTGTAGCTATGGCACGACCTGGCTACCAACAATGCAAGAATACACAAAAGTCTGTTTTGACAAATAACGTGTAAATGTAAGCCCTAATAAGTGCTAGTAAGTGTGGTTTTTTTGCTAGCACATAAACTTACGGCACACCAAGTGGGCTTAGTTTAGATTGGGTATTTTGACCTACAGCTCAGTGATCCACTTTATTATCGAGTTCGAGGAACGTCTCGATAAACACGTTAACTAAATGGCAGTTACACAGAATCTGTTACAGCCTCAAACCATAGACAGCGAGCCTTCTAACTCTGCTGCTTATGGTTTTTTTAATCGTCCTCATAGTCTTGTAGGTGGTTGGCATGTACAGCCTGAGCGCGTCCTCTTTCTTTTGCTTTGTAGAGCGCAGTATCAGAGAGCTTTACCAACTCTTCTTCAGGCACGCAAATGTCTAAGTAGAGATCCCTGCAGAGATCCCTAACTGGCCAAGTGAAAGTCCTTTGATATTAAGATGCAGCTCTCTGACTTTCTGGATAATGGTCTCGGCTACGGCAATGGCTTCCGGTTTTGAAGTATTGGGTAAAATAACAGAAAATTCTTCGCCGCCAAGCCGACATAGCACACTTCGATCATCTATCGAATGCATCAGTAAGCTTGCTAGCTCTTTGAGTACATAGTCGCCTGCGTCGTGGCTAAAGTTGTCGTTGAATCGTTTGAAATGGTCAAGATCTAACATGATGATGGATAAGGGCTGCGGGGCGTCACTTTGGTAAACAAGTGACCATTCTTTTTCGAGTTTATCTTCAAAATATCGTCTGTTGTATAGCCCTGTTAGCGAGTCGCGCAATGCCTGAGAGCGAAGCTTATCCTGAAGACGAAGATTAGCCAGTGCAAGACCAAGGTGTTCCGCTAGGGTAAAGGCTAACTGTTGGATATCATCGGGCACTAAAGAGCCGGAGTTGAGGAAATTAAGATGGATGATCCCGACGGTGTTTCCGTGAGCGGTAAGGGGAATACACAGTGTGGTGTCCTTCGTGTTTTTCCTGCTCATATGGTTACAATTTAAACTCTGATGTTTATCATGCGACAAGTGAGCTTTGCCTTTTCTCATGGCCCAGCAATCTTGTGGAGAAAATGCGGTGGCGGCTGGCCACTTTTCTCCCCAGTCAATTTCTACTTCCAGTAAGTTTCGAGATTCGCGCATGATGGAAATGCAACCATTGACGTTACCAAGTAATCTCGGAACAATGTCTTTCACAACAAGTTGTGCTTCGTGTATGTCTTTACAGGCTGCAAGCATATTGGCTAGTTGACGCAGTAATTCAATTTCCCCGGGTGCTTTTGTCTATTCTCGTTTGCTGTTGCTGCCTTTCTTCATTAATCACCTGTGTTATCTTTCGCTGACTGAACCATGAAGAAGCAATAAGCACTCCCATAGAACAGCCCATGAGTAAGAAGAGAATAAACCTGAGGTCTCGGACATGCTGCGAAGCGAAGTCATCGGCATGGCTAGCCTAAGAATGTAAACAGAGCTGTGCATATCAGGCTCATTCTGCTCTGCAACATTTGGCTTTTCGTGGTCGTCGTGTTCGTGTTCTTTTGGCTCTATTACCGATTTATTGGCCATCAAGTGATCGTGTTCGTCAATTTCTAGCCGAGCAGCGACATAAAGAACTTCTTGATGGTTGGTTTCACTATGTCGCTTTGCAATCCCATGCCCAGTGGCTAAGGCAGACACCACCTCGGGGCGTTGGCTAAAACTCCCTAAATGGTAAGTCTCTTTCTTGGTCAGTATTGAATCACCGAGTACTTTCCCACTTTCATGGATGATAGTGAATCGGCGTTGTGAAGACGATTGGGATAAGTTATCTAAAAATTGATCTATTTCGTGGGGGGTAAAGTCATAAAGGTGGAGTTTGCCTCTCTTTATTTCATGATTAACATCTTTTAATAAATCAAGCATATAGCTGTTAACGATGTCCGTTAGCCATTCGTCGAGAGTCCTGCTGTATACGTAGCCACCCAAAACAAAAGAAAGTGCCAAAGCAATAACGGGAATATATTGAAATTTATTCAATGGACGACGAGCCATATTTGCACCTCAACAACCACACTGTTTATAAGTCTAGTTGATAAATAACAATCCAAGCTAATCGACGGGCTTCTTAGTATTAACTATGTCGAAAGGTGTTTCTTATGTGCAATGTTAAGCACTGGTTCGTCTTTAAGAGATCCCTGAGAACAATGTTTCAAAGAGCAGTGACTTCACAATAAAGTGAAGTCACTGGTTGAATGACGCAATCCGGAAGGGCTATTCGTTAGTAATCAATAATGGCTTTATGCTCTACGTTGTTTAAGCGTATGCCAACCCGCACTTAGGATGGTTTTTATTACCACGCCAAGCGGGCTCAAGTTTGGCTTGGCATTTTTACCTGCGGCAATACGCCACATTTGGTGTTCGTACCATACTAGCCCAACCATGGCCATTTTATCGAGCGCTGGTTTACCTGTGGTCGGTTCGCTCAGTGGCATGCCATAATCTGGGTTTTCAATTAATTTATTGGGGAAGTCGGGGTCGACTGCCATGGTTCGAGCAATGCCAACAAAATCAGTGGCTGATGTGTTTAAGGCTTCATTCATTGCCGGAGCCGTTCGAAAACCACCGGTCACGACCAGTGGTGTGCTCACCAGTTTTCTCACCTTTACCATGTAATCGAGAAAATAGGCTTCGCGTTTTATGGTGCTTGCTTTAATGGGTTCATTTTTATTTTTAGCCCCCATCATCGACGGGCTTTCGTAGGTTCCTCCTGATATTTCGATTAAGTCGATACCGTCGTCACTCAATGCTTGAACAACCTGCATCGATTCTTCTTCAGTAAAGCCTCCTTTCATGAAGTCGGCGCTGTTGAGCTTTATTCCAACAGGGAAGTCATCACCTACTTCATTGCGGATAGCGCGATACACTTCTCGTACAAATCGCAATCTATTTTCTAGTGATCCGCCCCATTTATCATCTCGTTGATTGTGCCTTTCGGATAAAAACTGGCTGACAAGATAGCCGTGAGCACCATGAATTTGTACGCCAGTAAAGCCGGCTTGTTTCGATAGTTTAGCGCTGGTGGCAAACTTACCAATCACTTGATGGATCTCGCTCTCAGTCAGAGCGCGTGGGGTATTGAAGCCCTTTTCTAGCCCGCGGCCTAAGGAAATGGCGGATGGTGCGACGGGTTTATCGCATAAAAACTTAGGGATTTGTTTTCCTGGATGGTTAAGCTGCATCCATATTTGCGCGCCATTTTGCTTTCCCGCGTCAGCCCACTGGCTAAATAATGCTGTGTCACTTTGTTCATCCAATACCACATTGTTTGGTTCTCCAAGAGCACTTCTTTCCACCATTACGTTGCCGGTAATCGATAGCCCAATGCCTCCTTGGGCCCAGCGTTGGTATAGGGTGGCTAAGCCGGGAGTTGGATTATGTTGTTTATCCGCAAGTTGCTCGCTCATTGCAGACTTAAACAGACGATTTTTAATCACTTGGCCATTAGAAAGGGAGAACGGTTCACTGAGGTTGATTGAATTCATATGTGCTCTGGCAGTTATAATGATTTTGTAAGATGGATTCAATATGCCTGACTTTATCGACGATTCCGAGTTTTTAGCGTCAAACTCTGCAGTAAGTAACGGCTTTTAGCTAACTTTGAACTATCTGAAGGTGGTCAATATAAAAAAGCCTGGCACAGTGGCCAGGCTAATAAATAGTAGGAACGGAGTATTAGTAGAAGCAAACTTGTGAGTATTCACCGAATAGAGGGTTATCACAAACGACGATTTGGTCTGCGCCGTATGAGCAGACTCACTAATACGTCACGGTATTATTCAAAAGCCTTCATATGATCGAGTGCTGTGATGCCAAAACCCTCGTGTATTCGTTTTTCGAATGCTTACTGGTTACACATTTTGTTACAGACTCATTAGCATAGACCTAAATCAAGACGTACTAGATATGGAATTCCTTCGTATCTATTTAAATTAAATAAGGTTTATCATGAAAAATAAATTATTGCTTTCAAGTGTGTTAACTCTAGTAACGTTAACCAGTGCTGGCTCATTTGCGCAGGGTGGGTTCTCTTCGGATCAGGCGAATGCGTCTAATCAATCATCATCGGTTGGTTTTAACGGCAATATTGCGAATCCGGATACGGTTAAGGCTGCTTCTGAAGCAAGAGACGATGCTTATGTGACTCTTACTGGCAACATCACAGAACAAATTGGTCATGAGCTATATACGTTTAGTGATGAGACGGGTCAAATTGTTGTGGAAATAGAACACGAAGATTGGCACGGTATTAATGTGACAGCAGATACTAAACTTATTGTTCAAGGTGAAGTAGACCAAGGTTGGACAACCGTAAAAGTCGACGTAGACCGCATTTCATTGGCAAATTAATAAACGTTCCTTGGTGACCGAAAATAATAATTAAATATTGTTGGCCTATTTCTTTCTTAGCATTGGGCTTTTCAAGTCCGATTCAGACGATTCAATCAATATACCCAGCCTCTTGAGCTGGGTTTCTTTTTTCTTCGCACTCATAACCCACTAGACCGAGTTTCTTTTGTAGGAGGGGGCTAACTGAGTAAAGAATTGCCACGCAGTTTGGTTTGCTTTGATCTGGTTTTCATACTCCTTGGCAAGCTCTACATTTCGTTGTTCTGAACTATAGCCGAGATCATCGGATCTGTTGTTAAAGAGAACCGCGCCTTCAGGCCTCATTGTGCCAAGTTGTATCAGTGATTTTGCTTTATTAACGTTCACTGCACTCCACGCGCTGTTTGGTTTACGTGGTGTAAAGCGAATCTTATAGCTTTTAGAATCAATCGTTTTCCTGATGCCGTCTATCCAACCCAAACACAGCGCGACGTCAACAGAATCTGACCAAGTAATACTGGTTCGGTCAGTGTTTTTTTGTAAAAACCGACCCACAACTCAGTGGTGACGTTATGATGATTTTTTAGCCACAGGCTAAATTCTTCTTGGGTTCTGAAAAAAATCAGCTCTGTCATTTTTGGGTATTCCTTTCTACTTGCCTGTTATTTAGGCTTCGAATATTGACACTCAATGCCCCCCTACTTGGTGAGAGGGGGTGGGTGTTTTGACTCTACTATGCAGTTAGAGTGGGGTTTGTGACGTTAGCCATGACACAATGGCTTGGTTGGTTTCTTCTGGCTTTTCTTGCTGGATCCAATGACCACAATCTAGGCTAATTACGTCCACATTCGGCACGAATGTCGGTAGCCTTTCAGATGGGGGGATCACATCTCGCTCTCCATAGATCATAAGTGTAGGGCATTGAATTATTGGATTAGTGTCGGCCAATAAGTGCCAGTTTCGGTCAAGATTTCGATACCAATTTATGCTGCCAGTGAAGCCTGATAGCTCGAATGCAGAAACGAAAATGGCCAACTCGTCATCGCTCATTATAGGTTCCCCTGTCGGTTCTCCTGCCTGTGCGAGATTGATCATTGCCATGCCTTGCCCCGGTTCTTGCTGGGCTTGGTTTTTCCGGTACAGGTTACGGAGAAATTGAAACGTATTGTGTTCGAATACGGCGTCTGCGACACCGGGTTGCCTGTTAAAGTGGACAAAATAGTTGTCGGTCCCAAGAAATTGTTCCATCAATTCGAGCCAAGGCACTTCCCCCCTTTCTTGGTAAGGTAAGCTTAGATTGATCACTTTGTTGACTCGGCTTGGATGCAATAATGCCAACCCCCAAACGACCATTGCCCCCCAATCGTGACCGATAAACGTGGCATTTTGGTAACCATAATGGTCGAGTAGGCCGACGAGATCGCCAGTCAAATGGGCTAAATCATAATCTGTAATATCGGATGGACGTGAGGAATTTCCATACCCACGTTGGTTTGGCACAATAACATGATAACCCGCTTCAACAAGCGCGGGTATTTGATAGCGCCATGAAAAGGCGTGTTCTGGCCAGCCATGGCAGAGCACGATAGGGTGACCAGCATTGTGTTGACCGGCTTCGAAAACTTCGAGTGTGACTCCATTAACTGAAATCTGAGTGGGTTGTGGAGATTTGGTTGGATCAAACATTTTGCGTCTCCTTACTGACGTTGACGACTAATTTATATATCGTAATGGTGACAAATACTGGCACCTTTAAAAGGTAATCTTAAAAAATGAATATTCGCCAACGACAAGACGCCATTGTACGTAGTCTTCGCAGAAGCGGGACTTCAACGGTTGCCGAGTTAGCTCAGGAGATTGGTGCATCCAGACGTACCGTGTTACGCGATCTCAGTGCATTGCGTGATGAGGGCTTTGTTATTCACTCTGAACCTGGTCGAGGAGGCGGGCTGCAACTTGACCCTCGTTCGGTTCAAACGACAGTGAAGTTGTCGGTAGCAGAAGTCTTTGCGCTGTTGATCAGTGTTGCATCAATGGCTGCTATTGGGGGTATTCCATTTTCGGGGCTTGCTGATGGTGCACTGGCTAAAATAGAAAAAGCCCTGCCGCCCGACAAATTGCATGATTTGCGCCGCCTATTGGGTTGCTTGTTTGTTAGTCGACTGGCTCCACAGGTGGATACTTCTGGGATGGGAGAAATGGATGAAGCGCTGTTGCCAGCTTTCGAAACCGCGTTTTTGCAACGCCAACATCTACGTTTTCAATATTGCGATGCCAAAGGAGCCATAACTCAACGATATGTCGAACCTCAAGCGATGCTGATCTTGCCACCCTTATGGTATCTAGTGGCATGGGACCCTGAACGTAACGACTTTCGTCATTTTAGAATGGATCGGATAAGTGACCCGGAATGCGTGCAAGGGGCGACTTTTTTACGTCGCCATGTGCCGTTTGAAGATCATGTCTCTCCAGTGCGCAACCTTGCACGATGATCTACTTCAACTACGTGATGATGCGATCTCGATTAACGAAATTGAGGCATGTAGTCTAGGTTTGCTTCAATGGTTTCTTCTAGTGCTCTCTCTAGAACGGTACCTGTTGTAACCAGTGGGTTTAAAATCAATGCCCGATGAGCAGCATTGCGATCGCCCATAACAGCCGCCTCCACTGTAAGTGATTCAAACTCTTTCATTAGTTGAATCAGGCGCAGAGTGTCGAATGGGAAGGGCGCTACGTTTAATGGTACAGGGCCGGCTTTGGTGATCATACAGCTTACTTCTACGGCGCAGTCGTCAGGTAAGCCATTAATGGCACCATTATTATGGGTGTTTACGTGCATGATGGTACGTTTGTCATTGAATATAGAACTCATCAATTCGCAGGCGGCTTCTGAGTAATATTGGCCACCACGCTTTTCTAACTCTTTTGGTTTTTCATTTAATTCTGGATTGCTGTAGATATCAAACAGACGCTTCTCCATCGCTTTAACGACTTCACCGCGAGTGCCTTCGCTGCTGGCTTCTTCTTGTTCTTGAGCCAGAATATCTTCGGCGCTGTAGTAGTAACGAAGATAAGCGCACGGGATCATGCCCATGTTGCGAAGCAACTCCGCTGGCCATTCGAACGGTGGGATGTTTTGTGGCACTAATGGGTCATTGCCCGATAAGATTTCCTCCATCACTTCTTGCAGCTTGTCTCGGCCGTCGTGCAAGATCTGGCGAGCCCAAATAAAGTGATTTAACCCCGCCACTTGTAATACAAAGTCTTGTTCGTTGGTATTCAGCATTTTCGCAATGCCTTTTTGCATGATGACAGGAACATTACACAACCCGACGGTTTTCACTTTGCTATGCTTCAATATGGCTTCAGTCACCATGCCTGATGGGTTGGTGAAGTTCAACAGCCATGCCTCTGGGCACAACTCTTCCATCTCTTTCGCTATCTCTAGCGCGATGGGGATCGTGCGGCAAGCGTTAGCAAACCCACCAAGCCCATTGGTTTCTTGGCCTATCATCCCGTATTTAAGTGAGATGCGCTCATCGCGTATTCGGCCTTCCAAGCAACCCGCTCGGAATTGAGAACAAACAAAGTCTGCCCCCTTAAGTGCAGGCGCACGGTCTAAAGTGACGTGTACGTCAATGTGCGACAGGTTGTTTTTAGCCAGCATGCGTCGCGTTAAGTCGGCAATGATGTTTACTTTTTCAGCGCCATCTTGGATATCAACCAACCAAAGTTCACCAATAGGCAACTCGTGACCTCGTTTGATTAAGCCCTCAATGAGTTCTGGCGTGTAGCTAGAGCCCGCCCCAATAATGGTAATTTTGAGATTATTATTCATTGTGATGTTTCTCGTTATGGATAAGTAACATTGATTAAAAATGATTGGTGTTGGCTATACAAACCAATTAAACCTTGCTATGAATTAGCACTGCTAATGTATGGGGTGGGTTATGGATCGAAAGCAACAGATGTTGTCTAACATGTACACTTTTGCGATGGCCGGTAAGTTTCTGAGTTTTACTAAAGCGGCAGAAGAGTTGTTTATTACTCAGGGGGCGGTTAGCCAGCGAATAAAATCATTAGAAGAGCAATTAGGTTTTAGCTTATTTGTCCGTATGACGCGGCGGTTAGACCTAACGAAAGAGGGAGAACGGTTGTTACATGCGTTGAACCACTCTTTTGACGTTATATTCTCGGAACTGGAAGAGATAAAATTCAATGAACTGCGTGGAGAGCTTTATATTGGCGCAGCCCCAACGTTTGCTCAAAGCTGGTTATTACCCAAACTGGCAGACTTTCAACGCTTGTATCCTCACCTCAATGTTAAGCTGAGAGTCAAAGCCAGCCGTTTGGATTTTCAACACGAACCCGTCGACATTGCCATCTATTATAGCGACAGCGAGCACCCAGGTTTTTATCACCGAAGATTGTTTGATGAGCAGCTTGTGCCCGTGTGTAGCCCCGAGTATTTTGACACGCACTTTGCTGGTGGCAGAAGTTTTGCCGCGCAATTGACGTCTGCAACGTTTATTCACTGTACTGAATCCCTAGAAGCAAGTGATCCAAATCTTGAATGGAAAATATGGTTAGAAAATCAGACAGAAGAGGCCTTTAAGCCTTTAAACGTGATGGACAGAACCTATTTATTTAATCACTCAGACATGGCGATGACCGCGGCTAAAAACGGCATGGGAATCGGTATTGCACGGGAGTCTTTAGTACGCAGCAGTATCGCTAACGGTGAGCTAGTCGCCCCATTTGAGCGAGTCGATTCTGGCCGAGGTTATGATTTGATTTGTTTAAACGATCAGCAGCACAGGCCCAAAATAGCGGCGTTTATAGAGTGGCTTGAAACACAGCTGTGAAGGTCAGGTTTCTGACCATAGGCGTAAACATTACTCCATGTGATCCGCTTTATTTTTTCTGAATTCACTGGGAGTCATTTTGGTCATTCTTAAAAACTCGCGGTTAAAATTAGATTTGGTCTGAAAACCGGAATTCATGAAGATCTGAGTAATGGTGTCTTTAGAGGTGAGCAAAGAATGTTTGGCGTGATTAATACGATATTCATTGATGAGCTTGGAAATATTTTGCTCATGGACTTGATTGACGGCAATTGAAATTTGCTTGGCAGGGACGCCTAATTTACGCGTTAACTTAGAAAGAGTGAGCTCAGGATCAAGATATAGGGAGTCTTGGCGAATTCTCTGATCTAGCATGGTGGCAATTTCATGAGCTCGTTCATTGGTCATTGTGGTGGGGTGGACTGGCTCCTCATTTTTGATGTCGTTTTTGTGTGATTGTGGTTCCTCTGCCACGGGCGTATTGATACCAGCGACCACCACAGCCAATGATAAAACCGGCAAAAGAACTAAGTGCGCTGTCGTGAGAATATAGAGGGAAAACGCTCCTTGGTTGAATGTAAAATCCCACGACATGAACGTATCGACAAACGCTGAGAAAATCAGCATCCACCCAGCAACATTTTCTGCTTTTTTTACGCCTTCCCAGTTCCCAAGCGAGACGTTAATTAACAGCGTTTCTTTAGATGAAAAACGAATGAGCGCCACTCCATAACCAACGTAAATCAAGGTTAATACTTCATCTAACGGAAGAGTTAACCAAGGTTGAGTCGTCGCGCTAATAACGACGAATAGAGGTGCAATAAAGTGTTTAAATGGTAAGAAGCCTTGCCCCTGACTTGCATGAGCAAACGTATACCAAGCAGCAATTGGAATGGTGGAAGCCAGAATAGGCTGCGCAATTGCGAAGGCGTCTATATTTAATGTCCATCTTAGGCCGACCATGGCCGTTGTTGATGCGCACAACCCTAAAAACAAACAGACCGTTTTCGCTCGATCTTCGTAACGAAAATACAAAGTAATGGCTAACAGAGCCAGCAGCATTGAGACAACAAAAGGAACCAGTATAGCCAACATAGAGAAATCTGCTTGTTGTGAAACCAAGGGGAAATTGAAGTATCAGCTTAACGTTTTGCAGCGATACAAAAAAGCACCAATCGAACAAATACGGGTATCAGGACGTCCTAAAACAGGTATTAGGACGTTATTGACTCTGGCTTACACCAATATTAGGTTCACCAACTTAAATGGAGACTCCTAATGAAGATACATGATTTTTGGATTGGTTACCTAAGCGGATGGCGACACTGTTTCGACTTTTCAGGGCGAGCCTATAGGCACGAGTTCTGGATGTTTATGGCCGTCCATTTCGTCATAAGCTTACTGCTCATCATCTTGGATGTGGTGGTGCTGTCAGGTGGTTTTTTTGATCTGTTTTATAGCATCATTAGCTTATTTCCCATGTTCGCGTTTATTGTTCGCCGCTTGCATGATGTCGGTCATTCAGGCTGGTGGGGTTGGGTATTCTTGCTGCCGATTATCGGGCCTTTCTGGTTAATTTATTTGTTATGCAAACATAGTGAAGATGCCATTGTTGAGGGGGGGTACTCATGTTGAAATCGCTTATGTTAAAAACAATAACTGTAGCGCTTGCTATGGTGAGCGGCTTGTCATTGGCACAGAACATTCAAGCCGATCTTCAATCTCAGAAAATCGTCGGCATTTTGGTTGTAAAACACATGACAGAAGGGCGTCTCATGTGGCTAAAAGGCCGGGTAGGGGAAGGGAAATATACCCGTATCGACGAGAAGGGTCGACATTGTACCCTAGAAGTGCCTGTTGCGATTGGTGCCTTTTCAGAGGCTCAAATAAGTGTGCGTTCTTCTAATGGAATCGCCATCGTGATTACCAATTCCGAGTTAAGCGAAAAGCTGGTCAGCGGCGGCCGAATTAATAGCACCGATTGGGTCTTTAGCCAAAATGAAGGTGTAAGCAATTCGGATGGTTACGTTTTAAGTGGGCTAGAGCCGAGTGAAGGGTTTGTGCTTAATTCAAGAAGGCGTTGGGTCTCTTGGTTGTTAGACGATAAGTCGAGTGAAGTGTGCTTATAACATAACCCTGTGAACCGTCGTATTCGATATGATGCTTGAATTGAGAAATAGAAAAGCCAACGATTGGAGTTCGGTTCACTGAGTTGGCTTTTCTTCCTTTCATTATGTTCTGCTTTGCGGGGTTATTTGCTTGCCCATTGAATGGTGTCACCGTTACCAAGCTTGGCGTAAATTGATTGCCTATCAATGGTGATGCCATTGTGCTTGTATGGTTTAGTTAAGAAATTGGCAATAATTTTGCTGCCATCTTCAAATGTGGTTTGCTGAACGAATCCTTTAGAATCAAGCCATGTGAAACTCATTAGCTTTTTGTCCCAGAGTTGCTCATGGATTGGCTTAAAGCCTGTTTGATAATGTTTAAGCGCTTGCACTCTCTTACTTTGTGAAGACAGCGCTTCATCGCGGGTGAGGTGCACCATCGCAGGCGTGTTGTACAGCATTGCGGTGAGGTCTCGGCTGGATTTTACATCGCTAAATTTCAAGCTGTCGGTATGCCAATGGTGGCTGTTGATTACTTCATCATGGAATACTGCTTGGTATAAAGGCACGCGATATTGTGGCGCAAAAAACAGAGAACGGTACGGCTGTTTTACTTGCGCGGATTTAAAGAAATATTCTGGCTTGTTATCAGGGTACCAACGGCCTAAATAATACTTCGATTTTCTATTTTTGGTCATGTCTGCGTCTGTCCAACCAAAGCCGACGGTTTCTAGTCCATGAGCAAACGCCATTCCCCTAGTTGTTAGGGCATTGCCATCTTCAGATCCCAAAACAATGCCTGTTTGCTCGCCAAGCCAAGCTAAACGTTGATTGAACGCGTGGAGCATGTCATTTTCACTGCTGTTATCGCGATAGTCTTCACGTGCCATAGCGGTTGCATCAACATCTAAAAATAGGCTGTTAAAACGCCCATACTTGACGATATCCAGTACTCGTTGTTTTACATAATCCAAATGACAGTTAGGGTTTAGGTAGTAGCCGTTATTACGAAAACCAGACTTTTTCTTGCCGCTCGCCATCTCGATAGCGCAGCCAAAGCGCATTTCTTTTGGCAAATTGGCCGTTAACCAGCTGTCGTTACTGCCGGGTGAAATTGCGGTGTTATAGGAATCATACACGCCAACCAAATAGCCTTGTTGTTTGGCTTTTTCTATTACTTCCGTATTGTAAAAGCTTGGCATCCAGTTATCAAAACCCAGCCATAGGCGACTGAGCCCAGCCTGTTTAAAGCTTTTGAGCATATCGATTGAAAGTGCTTGCCCCCAACGATTAGGTTCAATTAAGTAATCGCCTGCGTGCTTGGCTAACCAAGAGACCTTAGACTGAGCTGCGCGGTATTGAGCGGCAATCGTATTATCACTTAAGGTCGGATAACCTACTGTGAATGGGTAAGATAGAGACGCATTAATCGACTCTAGCAGCAGTTGTTTATGATACGCGCTAAACCACCCTTGCTGTTTGTGTAAACCAGCCAACTCCTTTGCTGCAGATTTAGCAATGGTTAGGCCGGATAATTCAAGATACCAGTGTTTTAGTCCCCACCAATCTTTGACATCACTACGACTGAGCGGGTCTTTACCAAACAAGTACACATGACTTGCCCCAATTAGCTTCGTAACCTCACTGTTGCGAGACGCTTTAGCGCTTAAAGGATCTGCAAGGTTGTTGAGTTCTCGCCACTGTCGATATTGCTTAGCACCACTGAGAAGGTTACCTCCTAAAGCGATCTGTACCTTGTACGGTTCGGTGCGGTTTAGCGGCGTAAATTGATGCGTTGCTGCCATATCCACGCGGCCTTGTTGGTCGGTAAAAGTTAACTGGTTGTTGGTTGCTTCCAGTAATTGATAATTGATAAACGTGCCATTTTGTTCAACGGTCCAAAATGGCATTTTTAGATCTTGAGCCGTATTAGACCCTGAGTAGTTATTGGCAAGAAATTGGGCCCAAATAGGGTGGACAACGGGCACTCGCATGCCTTCGCTAAAAGGCAGTAGTAGTGTTTGGCTCTTGGTTTCGTTCAGATTGAACCAATTTACCGTAGCAGGCTGCTGGCGAGAGATGACCTGTTCATGTTTTGGTTTTAAAGACAGTGCGAGTTTCCTATCAGTTAATGACGCTGTGATATGTAGACCACTAGGTAATACTTCCCAGCTGATCTGATCTTCGGATTGCGCAAGTATGCGATAGTCTTTTTGTGCTTGTGAGTTGATGGTCAGTGCCGCGTCGTTCACAGATAGCCCATTCCAGCGGATAGCCAGAGTGCTAGGAGAGATAGATATTTGGTCTTGATCGCTCTTTAATTGAATGGTGTCTGCCGCGCTGACTGCGGAAAAGAATAGGAACGGGCACATCATCAGTACCCGTAGGGTCGCGGTGTTTCGTCGCTCAGTTTTGCTATGTAACATGAGATAACTCCAAATTAATCTTAGCGGTATTTAAGCTGGATTTTGGAGCCGTCATGTCACCTATATGTCTCTATTTTATTGATAAGGTATGGCGAGCCGTTGAACGTATTCAATGCGAATACTTTGTTGAAACTCGACAAGCTCAACACTGGCGCTCAGGTAACTTGCTTTAGAGGCGATAGGTAGAGCAGTTGGGCGATTCTCTTGAGCGTATTGAAACGGGATTTTGGAACCCAGCATGTTGTAGTTTTTATCGAACCATTGCCAACTTGCCGCAGCAACTGGGCACCCGTCGATATGTGCTGGTAAGTCGAGTGATACTTGTGCTCGATTGGTCTGTTGGCTTTGGGTTAGCCATGACGTGTGCCTGTCCATTGAAAGTAAGTCCATTGAAAGTAGCAGGGTAACTTGTTTATCTCCTACTGATAGCGTAAACAACCCTGATGCTGGTTTATGCAAAAGTTCGGGGCTCTCAAGCTCTTGGTATTGGCGGCTTGCTGCAAGACTTCCTTCCAATAACACAACGCCATTAGGTGAGGTTAATAAAATCTTTTCTCTAACTGGGCTCGCTTCAGTTGAAAGCCGAACTTGGTAGCCCTGAGACGTAAGCCCTGAGCGTTTTATGACACTCAACCGTAGCTTTGTATCAAGCTTGACCTCTAGCGGTAGGGCTGTTCCACATGCCGTTTGACTGAGGATCTCGCGCTTAATGGGTTGCCAATGTTGGCTGCTTATCGTGTGCTGATTAAGGGCCAAGTTAAGTTCCTGCCAAGCGAGCCGAGGCTGGTTGGTCGCCAGCGCCTGATACGCATGTTGCAAAGGCGTATCGGTAAATAGGTTGGCATGCACGAAGTTAGGTAGGGTGCACGCAAAAAAAGCCAATGTTAGTTGCTGTTTGATGGTTTTCATTACTTGGCCTCTAACAATCGATAACCAACACCTCGGTGGGTTTTAATGGCCAAACTGGGTAGCTTTTGTCTTAGGTGTAAAATGTGATTATCGACGGTTCGCGTGCTCGGGAATACCTCGTAGCCCCAGATTTTATTGAGTAATTCATCACGGTGAAACACACGACCTTGGTGTTGTACAAACAGCAACAAAAGCTGAAATTCTTTAGGTTTCAGAGCAACGTTTACTTCGTTCACTTTAGCGATCCTCTGCCCTAAATCGACTTCAATATCTGCATACGTTAGTAAACTCGAGCCTAATGGGCGCAATTGGGTATTCACTCTGGCAAGCAGTTCGTCACTTGAAAATGGCTTAGTGACATAGTCTTTGGCCCCGGCCTTTAGCCCTTCAATTCTTTGCTCAACATCGATTTTGGCCGTCAAAACGATAACAGGCACCGCTTTGAGTAGTAACCACTGAGCTAAATGTTGCAGGCTATCCCCATCGCTCAACTGTCGGTCGAGAATGACTAAATCAGCTTTATACCAGAGCTTAGTGGCTTGTTTGGCGCTCGTTGCCCATACACAGTCAAATTTATTGTTCTTGAAAAAAGTGACTAAGCCTTCACCTAATAGTTCATCGTCTTCAATCAGTAGAATTGTGCTCATACGGCAGCTCCAAAATACAGCGTGTGGGGTTGCGATGGATGGTCATTTTGCCATTTACCATCTGTATTAAGTGTTCGACAATGTCTAAGCCAATGCCCATATTATCGTTATTTTTAATGGCTTCTCGTTGTTGAAATATTTTTTGCCATAAGGTGGGGAATTCGCCTTCATCTTTCACTTCAATCACTAAGGTTGTGGTCAAATGCGCGGTAACGGTGACCACGCCTTTACCATGTTGCTTTGCATTTCTGATTAAGTTTTCTAAGCAGATCGCTAGCCAATAGTAAGGCAGGCTTATCTCGTCATCTTTATTCAGGCTGTATTGCACTTCATGTTTATCACAATGGTGACTCAGCCAATCACCAAGTGGGCCTGTTTGATACAGCAAAGTAGTAGATTTTTCAGCACTTAAATAGGCTTTACTGTTTTGAGTGAGTTGCGACAATCTTTGGTAATCGGAGACCAACCGCCAAAAAACGTCTTGTACGTCGTCATCGAGCGAATCAAAGTGGTGACGAAACATATCAATGGTTAACCCCAAGCTGGTAATGGGAGTTCGCAGTTCGTGAGTCAGCAACTGTAAAATGAAACGCTTCTCTTTGCGTTGTTTGTGTTTCAAATAGCTAAGACGCAATAAAAAAGCCAACAGCACTGAACCGAGAAATAGCAGTAAGACCTGTATCGAGACACCCAAGGGTTGTTTCTTGCTAATACATAAATTGCTGTAGGTAAAAGTGCAGCTGTCACCTTGGAGTGTTATGTTTGCCTCCGTTACTAGCGGGTGCCAAATGTTAGTGGGGACCGCCTTCCAGCCGCTTTCACCTGATAGCCACAATGTGTCACCTTCCATCCAGGCTCGATAGCCATTAATTAATGCTTCTTTACCCGATTCAGAAAGGGAGGAAAGCTTGTGATGAAGAGGGTTGAGCGGGTTAGAGATACTGGTGAATCTTAATATCTTATTTGAGGAACTTTGCGCAAGCTTGCCACGGTTAGCAAGGTAGCGATCGGCATAGCTCCCGCCTGCAGGGTGTAAAACATCGTTGATCGCAAACCAATCTTCGCTTAAAGGCGTTCCTCGACATAAGGCCAGTTCAAAGCCAATCGCTGGCTGCAGCGCGTTGTTAGCTTGCTCTACTGGACGACACTGAGATGCGACACTATTGAGAGTTCGCAAGTCATGCCAGTTAATGTTCTCGAAATTGGGGTAACGCGATGCATCCATCCATAGTGCATTGGGATATTCGCTGATCGCATTTTGTGAGAGTGTTAGCGGCGTCTTTTGCCATAAATTCTGGTAAAGCGCTTGCCACTGGCTTTGCAAATTTTGGCCAAATGTGACGCCAGAAAACAAACTTGCCAGACACAATATGTATAGACGCCCAATCATTGGTGACACTCTGTTTTTCATGATGTGAGAATTTTAGAACGATTCTCCAGAGATTTGTAATCTATATGTCAACATTCTGGTGCGAGTTACGAAAGACGCCGGACAATGGCTGTCTTGATATAAATTTAAATTATCAAAATAATAAATTATGATAATTTCTAGTAATTATTGATTTTGAATATACTCTCCTCATCGAAACAAGAGACGACAAATTAACCGAGTTTGGAGAGCAAAATGAAAATGAATCACGTAGGCATCATGGTTGGCGATATGGACAAAGCTGTCGAGTTTTATACTAAGGCTCTCGGCTTAAAAATCGTGATGAATAACACCAAAGTTATCGAAGAACGCGAATCAGCGATTGGCCGTATGTGCATTGCGGTATTCGGTGAAGGCTTTAAAGGTTTCAATATTGCTCACTTGGTAACGACTGATGGTATCGGTGTTGAATTGTTTGAAATGAAAGAGCGCCAAGAACGTCACGAAGTGGATTTCTCTCGCTTAGGTATTTTCCATTTTTGTCTTCAAACGGACGATTTCGAATCAGCGATCGAACGTACTGAAAAATTTGGCGGTAAAGTGCGTATGGACATCATGCGTTACCACCCAGAAGATGATAACAAACCAGCGAAAATGGTTTACCTAGAAGACCCGTTCGGTAACTTGTTTGAGCTTTACTCTCACACATACGAAGAGACGTACGCGTCAGATTACGAGTAACGGTGAGCCCTTGCCGCCATTAAGGTAGAAGGGCAATCGACCTAAAGAGGATTAGTAGAGATACTCATCCTCTTTTTGTATTTGGGAAGAAGTGCAGAGGCTAATCATAATTTTACAAAGATGTGTTAAATGACAATGAAAACTCTCTAAAGGAAATGTACGTTTGGAGTTGACCAGAGTAAATGATCCGCACCAGCAGTTTTGGACACTGAGTTACGTGAGCACAATCACTAACGAGGTGAACAATTACAACTAAGAAAACACGAATCAAGCATGCTCCTGAATTCAAAGCCGAAGCGCTTAAGTTAGCAGACAAAGTCGGTGTCGCTGTTGCCGCTATCGTTGTATGAATCTAAAATCCATGGATGGCGTAAAGCCGTCAGTAGGAAGGAAAATTACAGGGATAACGCCTGTGTTGAAAGCTTCTTCAACTCAATGAAAGTAGAAGGCACAGTGCGCTAGAGTATCTAAACCCCCTCGACACAACTATAACGTAGTCAAAGCAACGCACCTGTTACCTAACAGAGTCGACAACGTTGCGATCATTGGTTTGTTAATGTAATCGCTTTCTACTGCTACGTCGTCAAGCCAGTAGATATCGGCAAGCAGGTGAAGATCTTCAATCAATGCTTGGCAATTTTCTTCAGTCACTTTTGCTATATCACTAGGGAAATCATCACTGAGATCGACAATGATCACTCTTTGATGATTTTTTAGCTTCAATCTTACAATATCTTCTAAATCGGATGTGCTTTTCTCTCTGTGGAAAATAAACATCACACTTTGGCCCTCTCCGATATCGTAGATCTTATAGCGTCGATCATTGAGATAAATAATATTGAACTTCATGTTATCGATTCCTCGGGATTTAAATAGTCAGCCAAAATGAAAATGTTGAGTTGGGATTAGACGTTAATTTTTAACTCAATGTTGTTTGAATTGAGTTTGATTAACTTCACTTAAAGATTCAAAGAATTAGAGAAATTCAAATGTGAATCTCTCAAGTCATATTTGAATTTCTGTAAACCATATCCAGAACACGGTTGGTTATTTATGATCACTGCATTCATGGTTTTCTAGGAAAGGAAACCTAATGAAGCAAAGGAGACAGATTCAAAAAAGAATCTAAGCAGCATCAATCAAAAGTTGTTAATCAATTGAAAAATATCAATAAATATCTTTTTTTATTCTCCCTTCTTGTAAGTGGTTTGTTTTCAAGTATTGCATGGTCTTCGAGCTCGATGTTGAATGACGTCTCTTCAATAGCCAAACTTATTTATGACAGTGAACCTCGAATTGAAGCGACAAGTGACATCAAACAAATCAGAAAGAATCAATCTCTGACGTATCGAATTACAAAGGAAGAAGCCGAAAGTGATTTATGGTCGATTGTGATCGTGGATGGGGAAAATAATGAGATAGTAGATGGTGGTCAGAAATTGATTACCAATATCGACAATATGAACTTTCATCGAGAACTCGATGGCAGCTTACTTATAAAAATATCGAAGTACCGACCTGATGATGTGATTGTGACTAACTGGTTACAGGCTCCAGAAGGTAGTTTTTATCTCGTGAAGTATGTGTACTTATAAGGTAGAGAGCATGAAAAAAATATTTGCCTATTTCCTGCTAATCCTCTTATTGATTAGTGCTATACCGAGTTTTTTTGGCGAAAAGCCTGCATTGGTTCTTAACCACGCTGATAGTTCATTACCCATTGAGTCTTTGTTAAGCACATTAGTTAAAAATCAGATAACTCCGCTAGGTGTTGAGAACCAACAAGACGAAACTACGTTAATCTTTGAAAGTAAAAAGGAACAGCGAGAAGCGCAACAGGTACTGTCATTGGCGTTTCCGTTAACTCATTCTCATTTTTCATTCGTCAGTGCAGCACCTCAGCTATTTAGTCAGGTAGGGCTAACACCAATTAACCTGGGATTAGATCTTCGTGGTGGCGTGCAGTTCATGCTGCAAGTTGAAATAGATGACAGCGTGAAAAGTTTGGTAGAAGCGACATCGGTTAATGCTCGTCACGTGGCTCGTGCGGAAGGAATACGCAGTCGAATTACTGACATAGATAACAATGGATTTTCAGTCATTATTACTAATTTAAGTAGTCATGATTCAAGCAGTATTCAAAGCGTAACCGACTACATGCGTTCACAGTTTTCTGAATGGAAAATCAATGTAAACAACAATGTATTACGTTTTACGCTTGATGAAAGCATTAAAGAAGAGCAGGCAAGCCTCGCTATGCAGCAAACCCTAAATATCATGCGCCAGCGTATTGAAATTTTAGGTATTACTGAGGCTGTCACCCAACGTCAGGGTGCTGATCGTATATTGATAGAGCTTCCGGGCGTTCAAGATCCTCAGGTAGCGAAGCGTGTTATTGGTGCAACAGCAACGATCTCTTTTCATACGGTTGTTGATTCAATCCAAGCTGCACAGGTTCATACTACACGTGATGGGGAATCCTGTACGCTTGTCTAGGCAACCGGTGTTAACTGGAGAGTCCATTATTGGTGCATCTGCATCGGTTGGCGAGTTTGGACAACCTGAAGTGAACCTAGTGTTGAGCAGTGCGGGAGGCAGCAAAATGTCTGACTTCTCTCGTAGTAACATAGGTAAACCTATGGCGACCTTATACAGCGAATATCATCAAGATCATAACAACCAACTTGTTCAACGCCATGAAGTGATCAACATTGCTACGATCCAAAGCCAATTAGGAAGTCGTTTTAGAATAACGGGTATCGGGCAAATTTCCGATGCACAAGACCTTGCGCTAATTCTACGCTCTGGGTCATTGACCGTACCTGTGACCATTATTGATGAGCAAGTGATTGGTCCAAGCCTAGGTGAAGAAAATATCCAAAAGGGTTTTCTTGCGGTGATGGTTGGTTTAGCTCTGACATTTGTGTCGATGCTGGTTTTGTACCGAAAGTTCGGTGTTATCGCATGTGCCGCGTTGATCGCCAATATTGTCATGATTGTAGGTTTTCTATCATTGATACCGGGTGCCACGCTCACTTTGCCAGGTATTGCGGGTCTTGTACTCACAATGGGCATGGCGGTTGATACTAACGTTCTAGTGTTTGAACGAATCAAAGAAGAAATGCGATCAGGAAGGCCGCTAGCGAGCGCGATACCAAGAGGCTACAAAGAGGCAAGAAGTACGATTATTGATGCAAACCTGACGTCGTTGATCACAGCAATTATTTTGTTTGCGATTGGCTATGGTGCGGTTAAGGGCTTTGCAATAACGCTCGGAATTGGACTGTTAACCAGTATGTTAACAGGATTACTGTTTAGCCAAATGTGGATGACAAAACTTTGGGGGCACGACAATGACAAAGCTTAACCAACGAGTCGCGGATATTCAGTGGTCCAAAGTAAGGTGGAACGGTTTATTAGTTTCACTAGGGTTGATGTTGACATCAATTGTCTTGATAGCAACCAAAGGTTTTACTCTTGGGCTTGAGTTTACTGGTGGTATTTCTCATGTCGTCAATGCTGATGTCCCTGTTAGCTTGGAAGCGATGCAGTCAGCCTTGAGGACGGTGTTTGATGAATTACCCAATCTGGTGCCTGATGTTACTTACCAAACTTGGCAGTTACAGTTTCCTATTGGCGGAGCGGGTGAATTGGAGTTGTTGCAGTGGTTAAGAGCTGTAGAACTGGAGCTAGGGCATCCGCTTAATCTCGTGTCGAGTTCGGTTGTTGGCGCGCAAGTGGGTGAGCAATTATTTGAGCAAGGTGGTTTGGCCCTGATTGTTGCGTCTATCGCCATTATGTTTTACTTAACTGTGCGTTTTGAATGGCGATTAGCCCTGGGGGCGATTGTTGCTCTACTGCATGATGTGCTGGTGGTTTTAGCATTGTTTGTCGTGTTTTCGATTGAATTTAATCTCACCGCTCTTGCGGCATTACTTGCAGTGGTGGGGTACTCGCTTAATGACTCTATTGTGATCGGAGATCGAATTCGTGAGTACCTGGCCCGCAGGCCGAATCAGAGTACCAGTGAATCTACGGATCAAGCGATACGAGCGTCATTATTTAGGACTCTAGTGACCTCTGGAACGACGTTATTGACGGTAAGCAGTATTGGCCTTATCGCAGGCGGAACATTAAGTGGATTTGCGTTTGCATTGTTTGCTGGGATTATTGTAGGCACTTGGTCTTCATTAGTGATTGGTACTGCAATACCGGAAAGAATCGGTTTGTCTTCTGAGCATTATAAGCCAAAAGCGCCTTTGTTAGATGAAGGTGGCAATCCTATTCATAGCTAATTGACGTGGCATAGTTAATAGGTTTTTTTTATGATGATTTACAGTAATCTCTATTTTAAAGTTCTGTAATTCGTCATAAACAATAACTGGTTAGATATAATTAACTGGAATGTTTATACTTTATTAAGCGTCTGAATTTAAGTGATTTACTTGGTTGTGGTTACTTCATGAGTCGTATGTTTAGCTCATGAAGCAACCAATAATCAATTACCAAAATTATTATTAGTTACCCATGGTGTTTAATAATATTAAATGATAGGCATGAAAATATATGAAAAATATAACCGATCGACCAAGAATTCTTTACGGGAAAGTACCTTTCAAATACATTTATTTTGGTTTGACTTTTTATGTGATTGCTATGTGTGGTTTTTTGTCTATGGCAAGAGTGATGAGTTAAGATGAAATGGCTTTTATTGGTCAGTTTAATCGCATAGTGAAGTGGTCTACTATGCGATAGTTAAAGGTAAAGTATATTTATGATGACATTCGTAGGGTTAAGAGTGACATAAAAATTAAATAACCAAGAATAACGGTAATAAGTGGGATGTATTTCATGGTTTATCTCCATCGATTATTGATGATTATTTATCGCATAAACTCTTCACAAAGCACATGAATTAGAGAAATTCATTATCCCCCTGGTTGATAGTGAATCATTCTTAATTTTCTAACTAATTATGTTGATAGTAAGAATCGTATGCTCTCTGAGAGAGTTCCTCTACTAAATCAAAGGTCAATTATGGTCGCTCGACTTTTAACGCTTTTCTTTTCAATCCAAATTGTTTGGTTTAGTTCATTCACTCACGGCCAAGAAAACCTCAATTTTGTGGACACGGCGACGCCTGAAAGCACTTTGTCTGGTTTTGTTACGTACTCTGAACTCGTAATTAAGTATTGGCAGCTTGAACAGCTCCATTTACCTGAAGCGAAGCATGCTTATACCCAAGTAACGCGTACCATGGATTTGTCAAACCTTCCCAATCGCAGTCGAACTGTGGTCGTGATGGAAAGGATTATTTTGCTGCATGAAATTCTTAATAGGTTAGGGCAAGACGTTCAATTACATCCTTCAGAAATAATGTCACCAACGGGGGACGCTGGCAACCAATGGCGTCTCGCGAATACAGACATCTTAATTGCTAGGCAGACCAGTGATCAGAAGATCGGCCAATATCTATTTACGACTACTTCCGTTAATAGCCTCTCAAAATGGTATCGCCTGATATCAGCGTCTATTGAGAAAAGTGAACATGAAGTTGACTTGTACCATGAGTTTTTAATTCGTCCTGGCCCACTGTTTCCGAAGTCACTGATTCAGTCTTTACCAGAAAGCTTCAATAACTTATATGCATCGATTCCTCTTTGGCAATGGTTCGCTTTGGTGAGCGTATTTTTGTTATGTCGATTTATGATTAAAGTCAGCTTTTCTCTTGGTGAAAGTTGGAACTTACATTGGTATCGAAATGGATTGAAATGGCAGGTTGGCCGCCAGTTATCTCTGATTGGGGTCGTCTGTATTCTTTTTATTACCCGAAAAGTGATTGATGACGGGATATGGATCACCGGAGGGATCTATCAGTTTCTGTCGACTTCATTCTTGATAGGTCAGTTTTTCTTCGTGGCCTGGTTGATCATGACCATCTTTAATTACTTCGCTGAACTGTATGTGTTTAACAAACACGAAGGTAAGTATGTCGACTCTTCTTTAATTACGGTACTCGCGCGTATTTTTGGCGGTCTCACGATTGCTATTTTGGGCATCTATGTGGTCGATTTCATGGGTTTCTCAATTTCGCCTATCGTGACGGGTTTAGGGGTTGGTGGTTTGGCGGTAGCGCTCGCGATTCGTCCGGTACTGGAAAACGTGATTAATGGGCTTACCTTGTATGCTGATGGTGGTATCAAAATTGGGGAACTTTGCCGCTATGGCGATAACCTGGGTACTATTGAGAGCATAGGGTTACGGTCTACGCGAATCAGAACATTAGAACGTTCTTTAATCACGATTCCTAATTCAGAATTTGCCAACATGGAAATTGACAATCTAGAACGTCGGGATAAGCGCCGGATGAGTCACCGTTTGAGGTTGCGCTCGGAACTAACTCAAGACCAACTCAAACTCTTGGTTGTTGGTATCAGGCGGTTGCTTTTACAACATCCTAAACTCGATGAAGAGCCAGTGAGAGCAAGGTTTGTGGGTGTCGGTGAGTTTGCAATTAACATCGATCTGCTCGCTTATATCATATGCAAAGATCATGAAGAGTTTCTTGCAGTGCAAGAGGATGTGATGTTTGCAGTAATGCAGCAAATTGAAGCGGTAGGCGCTCAGTTGGCATTCTCCAATCAATACCAACTCACGCAGGCACTTAACCCTATAGATGATGAACTTAAAGAGAAAGCGACCGAGACAGTAAAGCAGTGGCAGGATAACAATAATTACCCATTCCCTGACTTTAGCTATGAATTTAAAGATGGGATCAAAGATAGCATCATGTACCCAGCGAAAAGTTCAGCGGTTCGCGCAAATAGGAATGGGTAAAAGAATATTCTTTACCGTAAGGTGATTCTCAAGAATTTGAATTACAGGCTCCTAATTCATCGTGTTCGTCCTTTACGCATACTTATGTTTACAAGGTGTTCAATCTGTTGCCTGCATGGCGGTAATTAACACGACACTAGATATGTCCCTTTGGTATTTGATGACTTCTTCCAGTCGATGGGTGTGAGCATCATATTCGGACTTTGGTTTGCCACGTTATTAACGCTGTTCACGAGAAAGTTGATGTCACAATGTTGGTATCAGTTTTTTTTGTATTAACCGTTAAGAAATAAACGACTTAACAACAAAGTTCGATTAAAGATGCGTGCTATTATCGATACATTTAGTAGCATGAAGGCGCAAGCCTTTAACGGGTAAAGGGGGCTTTAAATGTCACGGCAAAGACTCATGGACATTTAGTAATGTATGAGTGGGTATTTTGAGAGGAATCGTCTTGGTCTGTTGGATCGGAATTAGAGGCCTTTATTTAAAAATAAACCCCACACAATAAGCAATTTATAGCGTGGAGTTATAATTTGAGAAATTACAGCAATGCGCCGATGTCTTGTACGATTTCTGTAATACCGATAGTAAAGAATTGCACACCCATACAGATAAGAAGAAAGCCCATGATTCGGGTAAACGCGTTTATCCCATTTTGGCCCAGAGCTTTGAGTAACGGGTAAGCCATGCTCAGAATAAAAGCGGCAACTAAGCTCACAACACCAAACCCACCAAGCACGCCTGTATAAATACTTATTTTTTCTAGCTCTTCTTCACTAGAAGCGATTTCAGCCGCAAGGCTAATGATCAGTGCCATTGTGCCGGGACCGCACAGTGATGGAATCGTAAGGGGCACTAAAGCAATAGAATCTTGTCCGACACTGCCATCCAGGCTTTCTGGTTTTGGAAACAGCATGTTGAAGCCAATCGCACAAATGATAATTCCGCCACCCAAGCGTAAGCTCGGAATTGAAATACTAAATAACTCTAAAACAGAAGCACCAATGAAAAAAGTAATGCACATGGCGATGAACAGGTAGAGCCCAACAGTTTTCGCTTGTGAAACGATGTAACTCTTGTCTCGGCCCTTACTTAAACCAAGAAGTACGGTGGCAGCGGCAGGCGGGTTCATCATCGGCAACAAGCCGAGAACGGTGAGAGTCAAATAGGTGAATAAAGTTTCTAAATGCATAAGTTTCCCTTAAGGTTTTTGTGTGATTGGGTGGCGGTTAAATTAATAAATGTGGATTTAATATTGATTCAAATTATTGGCTAAGTGACTGGCTAAGCTAACTAGGTTAAAGAAGCATTAACTGCGCAAGATACAGAACACTAAAGAATGAAATCGCATCGGTTAATGTGGTGAGCAGTGGGCTAGATAACATCGCCGGGTCGAGGTTTACGCGTTTTAGAATTAGGGGCAAAGCGCCACCGATCATGACTGCGAGAGTGGACGATATTGTGTAGGCCGCCGCAACAAGTACCGGTAATAAGTGACTTGGCTGGCCATGGGCAACCAACATGAGCAGGGCAATAACCAGGCCAATAGCAAGGCCATTGATAGCGCCAATAGGCAACTCTTTGGCGACGACAAATAACCAGTCTTTGGCTGAAATATGTTTAGTCGATAGTTCTCGAATAGAAACGGCAACGGATTGGTTGCCCGCTGCGCCCGATAGGTTAGCCACTAAAGGCAAAACGGCCGCTAATACAGCTACTTGCTCGATAATATGTTCAAAAGAAGCGATGATCGATACGGCGGCATAGCTCAAAATGACTGATGGGAGCAAGAAGGTGAGGCGTCGGATATTACGCTGTAATAGCGGCATCGTACGAAACTCGTCGCCGCCAAATATACCGCTGGCTTCACGTTGTTGTTGTTCGGATTTCTCATATAACGCCTGGTTTAATTGGGTATGACCAACAATGCCAATTTGAAAGCCATGTTCGTTGATAACAGGAACGGTAGAGTGTGAGGTAGAGTCGAGCACACTTTTTAATGATTGGAGATCAAAATCCGCAGGTACGGTGGGGACACTTGTATCAATATGATCGAGCAATCTATCCCAAGATTGAGCGAGAAACAGTTCTCGAGTTTTGACTGTACCTAAGTAGTTACCGCGTTTGTCGTGTAAATAAATGTAGCGCCATTCAATTCGTTCAGAGCTTTGCTCACCTTCACGCAAGACGTTCTCTAAGTCTGAAGTGGTTGCCCAGCTTTCCAATTTAATGATCTCATTCTTGCAAATACGTCCCACGGAGCCATTAGGAAAAGACATTGCGGCTTTTTCTTCGTTTTCCCAAGTTTCGGGCAGTGAGGATTCAAGGGCTTTGTGAAGTGGTTTAGGTAAGCTACGTAATAGAGAGCGGCGAACATCTGAACGCATATGTAAAAGAATGTCTTTCGCGCTGTCGATAGGAAGGTTTGAAAATAAGAGTGCACGCTCTGGCTCTGTTAGGTAATCCAGAAAGTCAGCAGCCAGATTAGGCTTTTGAGTACAAAGCAACGCCCAAAACTGTTCACATTGTGCGTTGGTGAATTTTCTAATCACGAATGGAAGGTCGGTCAGGTTAGCACTTTCTATTTGTTTGATAATGCCATCACTAGTCCCGGACTGCATTGCTGAAATTAACTCGGAGTACAGCAGCTCGGCGTCAGTGTTAGGTAATGGAACGGTTATTAAGGTCATAATAATGGGCTACACTGCAATGTGATTACGTTTGCGAATTATTCGGATAAACAAGGTGATAAAAGCAATTGTCATCAGCATTAAGCTGGTGAAGAGAAACCACTTGGTGATGAGTTCTTGATGTTGATGTAGAAACGGGTGACGCATAATGGACTTTCCTGCATAAAGCAGGGTTAACACCCACACGATGGAACTGGTCATGCTGATCATGACTGTGCGGATAAAGCTGAGGTGTGCAATACCCATAAGCATTGGGGTTAAAACACGAACGAATGGGATAAAGCGAGATACGAACAACGATAGGAACCCGAATTTATTGAGAAGGCGCCTTGCTCTAGGTAATGAATCGTCAGGCAGTACGACGTCAATTTTGTTCATGAAGCGTGAACCTTCTAACCAGCGCCCTTGTAGATAGCCGACAATCGTACCTAAACAAGCTGATAAGCTGAGAGCAGTCAGGGCGGTATAAAAATCCACAGCACCTAATCCAACAAGCCCACCTACAAACAAGACCAGCCCGTCTCCTGGGAGAGGCAAAAACACAAAACTCGACTCTAGAAATAACACAACCGAAAGCAGTAGCAGCAAGATATGGAGTGAGTTGATCTCAAGTAGCGTGTCAAAATCTTGTACCCAAATGGCGGATAATATTTCATTCATACTCTTTCCTTAATGGTATCAAACGGCGTAACAGCCCGGTCTAATGATCTGGCTGTTGTGCTTCGTGTTAGTCGAACATCAATATTAAATAAGCGAAGAAGAGAACAAGATGGGTCGCACCATTTAGCGAGTTGGTTCTGCCGCTGCTAAAGCTAACGCTGGTCATGAGAAGTGTGGCGGCCAGCAACACCATTTCTGCGGATTCTAAGCCTAATTTCAAGGGCTGATCCATTACACCAGAGATCAATAAGACAGCCGGTACGGTCAGTGCAATCGTTGCTAAGACCGAGCCGAAAAACAGGTTGATAGCACGCTGTAGTTGGTTTGTAAGAGCGGCTTTAACGGCACCAACGGCTTCTGGTGCGAGAATAATAAGGGCAACGACAAGGCCGCCAAGGGCTGCCGGAGCTCCCATAACGCTAATACTGTCGTTAATTGGAATGGCTAACCCTTTTGCTAGAAGTATCACGATGAGCAAGTAGCTAATGAGCATGACAGTGTGAAATAGGTTGCTGCTTACAGGGCCGTGGTGGTCGTGTTCACTTTTATTGTCGGCATCAATGAAGAAGTGCGTATGACTACGTGTTTGTATGAATAGAAATACGCCATATAGCGCAATGGATGCGAGAACCAATGTGCCCATCAAGCTCAATGACATGTTTCCATTGTCACTACTGCTGGTAAAGTTTGGCAAGATCAAACAAAGCATAGCAAGAGGAATAATGGCAACCAAATACGCTTTAATGCCATCCAAATTGTAGGACTGGGTGTGATACTTCATCCCACCAACTAATAAGGTAATACCGACAAAGCCATTTAATACCGCCATAATCACAGCGAACATAGTATCTCGGGCAAGAACTGGATTTGGATCGCCAGTCAACATGACAGAGGAGATCATGATCACTTCCAATGAGATGACCGACAATGTCAGAATGAGGGTACCGAAAGGGTCTCCCAACTTAATTGCTAAGGAGTCTGAGTGGCGAACCACCGCAAAAATTGCGGTCATTGCGACATAAAAGAGTACGGCGGTAGTGATGACATAAGAAAAAATTGAGAGACTTGAGGTAAGCATGTTTTCACCTAAAGTCTTGAAGAATATTACAGTCAAAATACCGAGGAGCAGCGTTTTTTCTTGTTTTAAAGTCTTATACATTTTGAGCTTCTCGTTGATACCAACACCGTAAGGTCCAAGTAACGTGTTGATTCGCGAATGTTCACTACGCCCTCCATAAGGTAGTGATTTGCTCATAGTTTATGGTTGTGGGGAGAGGTTGAATATGAATTAGAGAAATTCATAAATGCGCCAATGTTTACCTCAGATCTGAATTTTTTCATCGACGATATTTTTAACAGGTACTGCTTCGCTGTGTTACTCGAATGCATCAATGACTGCACTGATGTTGAGACTGAACGTCATGTTTATGATGGCCTGTCTCATGGAGATTCTATGAATGGACTCGTTCCAGATCTGCGTGAATCGGGAGGTGCACTCAAAGAGAGCGGTTTACTCTTCAAGAAGAACATCAATTAGTCTTTAATTTCCGAGAGGCTCGAAAATAGATAAACATCATGATGTTGCTTGATAATAAAGAGTTACTTCTCTGGCTGAATCATCTTATCGAAGAAATTTTGTATTGTTTGGTGCAGCAGTTGGTTTAGTGGAAAACCGCGTTTAGATTGCAGGTATCCACCGTTAATTTGAATCGTTCTCATCTCTTTTGGAATAGTAGGAAGAGGGTAACAACTCAATTCGGGCTCATTCTCAGTTACCAACGTACTGCCAAAAGACAAGGCGTCAGAATGTTTTAATTTATTGAGTAAAACTCGAATACTGTGAGTCGTTAGAACGATATTTGCTTTATACCCTCTTGCTAAATAAAAGTCTTCAACCGGGGCGCGTTTTGAGTTAATCCCATCAGCGAGTATCCGAGTGATAGGAAGGTGATGGATGTCTTCTAGGGCAGTACTCTTACTAAGTACAGGGTGATCTTTACGAGCAATCAGGCTGAGTTTTATTTCTTTTAAATGGTGCTGGTAAATCTCTTGTGGCAATTGGAACTGAGAAAAAAGGAGTAAGTAATCTATTTGGCCATTAAGTATTTCATTTAAGCTTTGCTCTTGCCAATAAACTAATTTAAAACTGGCAGCAGGTAATGCCTCGCTTAGAGCACTAAAAATACCATCTCCCCATTGCTCAAGCATGAAGATGTTCATTGCGATCGATACTTCACCTTTAAATTGCTGAGGGTCGAAATTTTGATAAGATTCGACGACTTTTACTAGAGGTGTAAACATTTCATCGGCGGCTTCGGCAAGTTTCTCAGCAAGCTCAGAAGGCTCAACACCATGAGCTTTACGAATAAAAAGTTGATCACCAAAGGTCTCTCTGAGTTTAGCTAAACCGCGGCTGACACTAGTTTGTGATATTCCCAATTTGTCTGCGGCCTGATGTGTGTTTCGTGTTTCTACAACAGCTTGCAATAGTTTTAGTAGATTTAAATCTAAATCGCGAAGTTCTTTCATCGTTAGCCCTTAACTATTGAGAGTCTTCCATTGTAGTGTGCAACGACAGTGACGCAAACTTTTTGTCCGAAGACGCTGAACGCTCAAATCAGATCTTTGCCCTTATCATTGTTACGGCTCTTACGATTAAGATTGAGTAACATTCTCTAACATTAAAAATAATGATTTTCATTTCAGGCTTGTCCACACAATGACCTCAATTATATGTTAAGAATAGACTAAGTTAGATCAGTAATGATCCTAAATAAATGGAGATCTATAGTGGAAAGAGAATAACTACTGCCTTAAAATGTAAAACGCCCGATGAAATGCATCGAGCGCTTTAACTAAATAAAGAAACCCAACTGAAATTCAGCTGGGTTTTGATAATGTGCAGCGAATGCTTAAATCTTAATTAACTCAGGGAAGCGCCATTCTCCAGAAATTATTTCTGCTTGGGGCTCATACATTCTAACTAGGTAATTCCATCCATTCGTTATTGGTAAACAGTTTCGTTTTTCTGGTGTGCAGTCACCAAAGTTAATGGTGATACTTCCATCGTCATTGGGTTTAGCTGTTAAGCTATTATAACTATTAACGCCTAAATCATTAGCTTCTAAGAACCCATCTCGATTGTAAACCGTAATTGACCAAAATGCGTCCACTGGCACATCGTTAACGGTGACTTGATAAGGTGTATCAGCCTCGTTATTTTCGACACTGAGTATTTCATACGCAGCATTTTCAATCGGTAACCCTCCCCATCCAGATGCTGTGCTAAGTAGGTGATGAACAGGATCTACTTTGTTTTCTAAGCCTAAACCTTTAGATGCATCAAGGCCCAGTAGAGCGAGAGTATTTAGTGCATCTCTTGCTATTTTTAATTGGCGCTGATCCCATTCAGGTAATTCAAGATCAACACCTACGAATGGGGTATTAACCGAGATCTGATTTTGCAGCTGGTTAGCCAGCATTATATCTGTAGGATCATTCGCATTCGCCAGCACTCGAAATGATACTGTTACATAACGACTGCCGGTACTTTCCTTTGTCAATGTATATGTACCGGCTTCGGTATTGCCATAGATGTAGTGGTCTTGATTAATAACTTGCATACTAATATAGCGGTCGCCACCGTCTGGTAACGTGATCACCGCTGGTTCGCTCAAATCAAGGATTATACCAGAGTAAAGAGTATCCATATTCATCCGAATAATTGCTTGCTGATCGAGCGGTATTGGTCCTCTCATGTGAAATAACTTCCCAATGTCACCAATGACTGATAACTGAGAGCGTATCATGGAGTCACTTTCTGCTCGGGCAAAGTTATCGACATTAACATTTTCTACAGCAAGGGCTGTCCCTACAGAAAGTGATGAAATGGATAATGCGATGGCCGACAGTTTTAATCGTTTTTTAGTGCTCATAATATTCCTCTTTCAAATTTATTTGGTATTGACACAATATGGACTAGATTGGCTAGATGCTCAGATTAAAGAAAATCACATTTGTTGGTTAATGGTCAGAGCGCATAGGTATAGCTAATGGTTGCCTCATGGTCTTTATTTTCATTGTATTTGTAGAGCAGACGAATATTCTGATTATTGTTAAATCGATAACCTACAACCGATTCAAACTCGTACTTTCGGATCGTTTTTTTTGCTGTATTTTCAAGTCTTAGATCATTAAAGCTGTAAGAGTATTGAGGGATTATGTTGACCCAAACGTCGGAGGTGACGTTATATACCAACATGGCTTGGAGCATACCTATCGCAGCTTGGTTTTCTGCAAAATCATTGGTGGTGAACCCCGCTCCTATCATAGGAACAAATAGTAATTTCTCGCTAAGAGGTACAACTTGTAAACCGTTGAGGACAAGAGAATGAGAACTAGCACCTAGATCTGCAAAATTAGTGTCCCATATATAATCAAGCATAAAGCCTGTTCCTATATCCGTATTGGTTGCCGCCGCTCGGATTCTGTGGAGGTTCAAGTCTTCTTTTGCTTCATATTTTGTGAGTGCTCCCCATGACTCGTTAATTGGTATAGCTAAGCCTAAACCGAGAGTCGCACCTTCAGTTCCGTATGCAGCTTCGACCGAAGAATAAATGACGGTTGGGTCCGAAAAGTCAATAATATCGTTAGAGTTTTTAATCGAACTTTCAGCATACACGGAAGTCGATAATGATAGGGAAATAGACATTAAAATCAGTGATTTATGGTTCATTGTTTTTCTCAAGTTCATGTTGTTGATATCATGTTATTGAGGAAGACAAACAGAATCTATGAATTACAGAGATTCATAATTGGAGGGAATTGATATAATTACTCAGCCTTTGAGTTTACAGGCTTATTAATATGTAAGTGGCCAACTAAAATTGGCCACGGTTTTGTAAGTTTACCCTGGTAAAGCCTGTTTTCTTTAACACAGCTTGTATGCGCAAAGCCCCAGCTTGATGATTGGGGGCTTTGTACTATTGCGGCGATGTTGTTATCTCTAGAAGTTGCGGATCATCGATCCGCAGGATGATTGACGCCATCGTTAGTGACAACGTCACCTAGATCGAACGGATTAACACCCTCAAGGCAACCAATATTGAATCCGTACTCATGGGGGTTAGAACGGCGCTGGTGGTGGGTGTAAATGCCACAATTGGAACAAAAGTAATGCTTTGCTGTATTGGTATTAAATTGATACAGCTTAAGAACATCTGCACCTTTCACAATGCGAATTCCGCTTAAATCAACCGAACCAACCATCGCCCCTTTTCTTCGACATATTGAACAATCACAACGACGTGGGTTTTCAATGCCATTCGGTAGGGAGAGTTCCAGTTCTACCGCGCCACAGTGGCAGCTTGCTTTGTGTTTTGGGTTAATTTTGGTCTCGCCAACTTGCTTTATCATCTTATCATTCCTTAATTCGATGTTATGGTTTTTGCCATATTATAGCCCGTTATGGCAAAGCCTACTTCTTGGTATAGTTTGAGAGCCCGCGAGTTATGATAAGCCACTCGCAGTTTAATTTGCTTGATTCCCAATGGGAGAAGCTGGCGTTCCAGCGCCTCAATGGCTGATTTGCCAATCCCTTTTCCGCGATATTCTTCGGATATAAAGAAGTCGTAAATAAAGGTCGAATGATCGTGTTGGTTGATGCTATGCCACAAATAGCCCACTGGCACTGCTACGTCGTTTGAATTGATTTCGATGCAAAGTAAATCGTGCTCTGCGGTTTCCAAGCCATTCGGAAAACAGCGCAACAAATCGGCCTTTGCTAGTTCAATCGCCATTTCCATCGAATGACCATAATTGGTGGCAATTTCTTGGCTGTAATCGGCGATGAAATACTGGCAATAATCGGGGTATTCCTCTTGTCGCATGGCTCTTAAATGTACCAAACTGATGACCTCGTTTTTAAGCATTAAACACTAATGAAATAGCGATGAACAACATCACGGTTCCCACTACAAACTCCAGTATTTTCCACGTTTTGGGTTTTTTAAATAATGGGGTGAGTAGTCTTGCACCGTAACCGAGAGAAAAGAAAAATACGAAAGAAGAAGCAATTGCGCCAATGGCAAACTGAGACTCAAAAGGGTGATACTGAGTAGAAATAGACCCCAGTAATACCATGGTATCAAGGTACACGTGTGGGTTAAGCCAAGTAAAGGCTAAGCAAATACCAATGGTTTTCGCCAGAGAGGTTTGAGTGTGTTGGTCAGCTTTTAGGGCATGATCGGTGGTCAAGGCAGATTTAAAGCTAATCAAGGCGTAAACGGTTAAAAACGCCGCGCCGCCATATCGGGCAGACACTTCAATCCATGGAAATTGCTGCACCATTGCACCAAAACCAGCGATGCCTACGGATATTAAAATGGCATCGGATAGCGCACACACGGCGCATACAGCGAAGATATGTTGATTTTTCAGACCTTGCTTTAAGACGAACGCGTTTTGAGATCCAATAGCAAGGATCAAAGAGAGACTTAAAGAAAAACCAGCGAGATAGGTAGACATAGAACTTATTGCTCCCTGCAATGAAAATGGTTGCTCCGTTTCAATTCCTAAACGGCGGCTTGCTCATCGTATTGATCAGCAAGCCAAATAGAATAACCCAGCGGCTATTGCCACGCCAGTTCCTGCTCATGTCACCAAAGTAGAGAGTTTTTCTTGGATCGCTTGAGTGCAGACTCTTACCGACAACGGCGTTTTCTTTCCAAAAGGGTTTAAGGCATAAATGCTGGTGGCCTTAAGAGAGTACGTTGGAAATACAGGTTCTAATTTGGTATTTATTAAGGGTAAATAAAAGTCTGGGACGATGCCTACTCCCGCTCCCGATTTAATCAATGCCAAGGTACTATGAAATGAATTAGTGATGCAGTGAGCGTCTGCCTCATAGACAAACGCATGGGTGTTCTGGCCGCTAAATTCGTGCCTAATGCGTTTACCTTGCCAAGCGTTGGCAATGTAGCTGAGCTCCTGAGGTGTGTTTTTTTGCTCATCGCTTAGGTTGCCACATAAGACGTCTTTAAACTCTCCCAGTCGCTTTTGAATGATGGCGCTGTCTTCAGATTGCCCAACACGAATAGCCAAATCAATATCATGCTCCAGAAAATCTAATCTTTCATCACTGCCTATGAGTTCTGGCTTCAGTTGTGGGTACAGTTGCATCAGTTCGCCAATGACAGGGGTAATGAGGGTTTCCATTAACGCGTTAGGAGCGGTGATTCGAATTCGGCCTTTAGGCTCTTCTATCGACTCTAATGCCTCGCTCCAAGCTGAGTCTGCAAGGAGGTTGATTTTGTTGCAGCTTTGGTAGAAACGTTCGCCTTCAACCGTCAGTACCTGTCTTCGAGTCGTGCGTTTTAGCAGAGTAATCCCGAGTTCCGTTTCCAGAGCTTTCAAATGTTGGCTGATGACCGACTTTGAAAGGTCTAGAGCATCGGCCGCTGCTGACATCGATCCAGATTCGACAATATGGGCAAATACCGACATCTGACGTAGGCGATTCATTTATTGTTCCATTTTTCTAAACAGTTATTTCTAATCTAGCTGTTTTTCAGTTCTATTGATAGAGCTAATCTAGCCCTATCAATAGAACTGAGTGAAGTAAGTCACTTTGGATAGCCATACCGGCTAGTTTAAATCGAACGATAGAAAGGAAGAAAAGCATGTCTAATGAAGTATTAGAAATCTGTAAGCAAGGTCTAACGGCTTGGCAAAACGCTTTTAATAGCCAAGATGCGAAAGGTTGCGCAGATCAATATAATGAGAATTGCGTTATGACTGCAGACCCTGCGGGGCAGTTTGAAGGCAATGAGGTTATTCAAGCGTTTTGGCAAGGCTTTATGGACCAAGGTTTCGCGGACGTACAATACACTAATGTGAAATGGGAAGCTCACGGTGATAATGGCTATATCTTGTCTTCTAACTGGACGATGAACAAAGCGTTTGGTGTTGTTCATCGTGAGTTATGGGTTGTAGAAGCAGACGGTAAAGCACGATTGGCCAGCGACCATTTTGAGATGCTAGGTGAAAGATAGTCGTCGTTTGGACGTCGCGTATTTTTAGTGTCGACTGGCTGATGGAACGGCTGAGATGGATATCAATGGTTTAAATAATACTCATCGTGTTTGGCTTTGGCTTTGGCTTTGGCTGTATCATCTTGGCTTCCGTGATGGAGCTGTACGACATTGAGATCATTAGAAGAAAGATGAATCCACCCTTCCTTTAATTGTATCCAGTTACTTGGAAGGGCTTGGTAAACGAAAGGGAAAGTTCCCCAGCCAGACTCCGAGATGAAAAGCTCTTCAAGTGTGTCGACATTTGTTACTTGGGCATCAAAACGTGGTTCATCATAAAGCGCAATCTGAGGGGTATCGAATGAGGATAAATCGCTTGATTGAACTTGATAGCAACTAATGGTTGTGAGCGTTCGGTTTAGCCATAGATACGGAAGAGCGCCTTGTTGGTCGTAAACGGTACAGTCGTTAAATTGAACAGCCCAAGATTGCTGATTGGCAAAGCCGAGATAACCGATAGGCGTGTTATTGGAGGCTGAAGTTGTTTGGCAGCCAACCAATAATACGAAAAATAAAAAAGAAACGTACCGCATGATCCTGCCTCCGGAATGTGTTTATAAAGACGTTGGTCTGCTTTGTACGAAGCGACTATGAGCACTTACTTTGCCATTGATGTACTCAACGCCACTGTGAATGTTATCTTGATTATGGCCCACGACTTGATATTCAACGATGAACTCGCCACTGACAATTTTCAGAAAGAGTAAACCATCAACCACTTGCCATAGTCCGTTAAGCTTCTTGTCACTGAACAGATCTTTTTCCACCAACGTACCATTTGGTTTAATGATCAATTCAGAAGAAAAACCATCTGAATTTACTTTGACCCATACTTGCTGGTGCACTTCAAAGCTGAGTAGCTTTCTTCTGCTTTTTATCCATTGTTGTAGCTCTGCTTGCTGGCTGTTAGTGAGCTCAGGTAGATCTTCTAACTCGAGTAGCACGTGATGCTTTTCAAACCAAAAGAGTTGTAGGTGAAGCAGCTTCATAAGTCGACTTAAATGGATAAACAATGAGGTGCACAACTCTGCTGCAACGCGCTTAGGTTGTCAACAAAATACGCATGGGTTGCTGAGTGGGCTTGCATAAAAAAAGCGCAGCAAACATCCCCGGGGGAGAGAAGATTTGGCTGCGCTATCCACGTTGGGATGTGACGCCTTAAGTTTTATTATTAGGCATCAGGAGCATGGATTTGTTTAAAAAAGCACTGGCAGTTCGGCACGTAAGCAGGATTGATTCAACCTTTTTTTCGCCAGTTTAATGTTGTGTTCCCACTGTTCATCTTGAGCCCACATTTCAATCACGAGGGGCACAACACAGTTGGTTTCTTTGAGCGTGACAAAGATGGCATCAAAGTCGACTTCGCCTTCACCAATGACGAGATCTCGGAACTGGCCGTCATGCCCATCTTTTACTTTATAAGTGTCTTTAAGATGGATCTGAGTAATATGCGGCATGCTCAGTGCAAGTTCAGTGCATACGTCGTAATTCCACCCCGAAATATTGCCAATATCCGGATATGCAGTGAAATAAGGCGATGGTACTTCTCTTTTTAAGATCTCAAATTTACTTAACGAGTTGAGGTAATCAGTATCCATGATTTCGACGGCAAGCATGATACCGGCCCGTTCAGCTAATTTGGCACAATGGCGCATTCCATCGATGAATCGCTGGTGCGTCTCCTTGTTTGCATGTTCGTAATACACGTCGTAGCCTGCAAGTTGGATGTTACGAATCCCTAACTTGAAAGCCAGCGTGATCGCTTTTTCCATGTGGATGACGGCTTGTTCTCGTATTGCAGCATCTGCAGAACCGAATGGGAACTTTCTGTGGGCACTTAAACACATGGACTGCAAAGGGATAGCATGTTTGATACACAAATCCCTAAGTTCATAAATTGTGGTGTCGTCCCAATCAAGGCGGCTACGTCTGTCATCAGATTCATCGACAGAAATTTCTAGAAAATCGAATCCGAGTTGTTTGGTTTTTTCTAGTTTTTGATCCCAACTGAGGTCGTTGGGTAGGGCTTTTTCGTAAAGCCCGACTCGGTGTCGTTCGAAGTGTTGATACATATGATCACCTATACCCAGTAGCGGTCAATTTGGGCGCGGAGTGCTTCGGCAGTTTGTTTGCCTTGTTCTCCGGCAAGTGCGCGGCCAGCAATAAAGGTTTTGGCTTTGATGCCTTCAAATAAGTACAGGTCTTCAGGCACGATACCACCGGTAATAGACAGCTCTAAACCTAGCTCAGACAACTTACGCATTTTGACTAAATCTTCTTCTGTCCAGCCAACCCCTGCCAGCTCTGCATCGCGGGAGCGGTGGTAAATTGCTTGAGTGATGCCAAGGTCAACCCAGGCTTGTGCGTCATCCATGGTCCAATTGCCGTAGATTTCGATTTGAATTTCACCGTTAAATTGGTCGGCTACTTTTTTACATGCAGCAATCGTGGCAATGTGGGCTGCGGCGGATACGGTGATCCAATCGGAACCTGCTTCAAAGGCCATTTTTGCTAGAATGGCACCACCGTCGGTTGTTTTCATATCACACACGAGGATGTGGTCTGGGTGGTTTTTACGCAGTGTTTGAACGGCATTCATGCCTTCGGCAAACGCCAGAATCGTGCCAATTTCAATCACATCGACAAAGCTTTCTACGTTGTTGGCCACTTGAATTGCCGACGCAAGATCCGTTTGATCAAGTGCGATTTGAATCATAGGTTTATTGGTGGCGGTTGATGTTACAGTCATGATGTTATCCTTTAATTTTATTTCGAATCAGACGAGCTAAGCCGTCTTCATTGTTATTTGTTTCACACACTAATCTGGCGGCACTTTTTACCGTGTCATCTGCGTTTTTCATGGCAACACCTAAACCGGCATACTCGAGCATGGAAATGTCATTATGGTTATCGCCCACAGCAAGCACGTGATTGGCGTGATAGCCAAGATTGGTGACATACTCTGCAAGCAGTGCGCCTTTGTTGTTGCCTAAAGCGGCAAAATCAATTCGGTTAGACCAAGATCGTTCTCCATTGAACTTACGTTTAACGTAATCGTGCTCAAGCAATCGTTCGACTGAACTTGGTTGCCCTTCTACAACAAACTTCCACACGTATTGAGTCTTGTTGACTAAATCACTAAAGGAGTCGATTCGCTCGATTTTTGGCTTTGAATTCCCTTCAAATTGATCGGCCCAACTTTCAAGTGCTTGCATGTACGTTATTGGGTTATGTGATGAATAGGTCATTGAGTCGGTAACGTACATGACCATTTTCATCTGGTACTCATGAGCAAGAGAGATAAAAGACAAAGCGTCTTGCTTGCTAATTGCGTTATGTTGTACAACGCAATCATTCTGGTAATCGTATATGTACGTGCCGTTGCAGCAGATAATGGGCGTAGTTAGCCCCAATTCCTCGTAGTAAGGTTTCGCTGCGGTATGATGACGGCCGGTGACAATCACAACATGGCAGTGCTGCCTTGCTTCTTGAATTGCGCGTTTTACTTCAGGGTTAATCGTATGTTCATCCGTGAGAACGGTGCCATCGAGATCAAGAGCCAACACTTTGTACATAAGATCACCTTTGGCCGTAATAGGCATTTTCACCGTGCTTACGCAGGTAGTGCTTGTCGGACAGTTCAGGTTGGATTTTTATGCCGCTATTGAGTGAGCGTGTTGCCAGCGCCATGGCGGATATTTCTTCCAATACCACGGCATTGTGTACCGCGTCGATTGCATCTTTGCCCCAAGAAAATGGTGCATGACCAGACACAATCACACTCGGTACGGCTTTTGGATCAACCTTGCGCTGTGCGAATTCTTCGATGATGACTAAGCCTGTGTTTTTCTCATATTCTTCACGAATTTCAGCCTGTGAGAGTTTACGAGTACACGGAATATCCCCGTAGAAATAGTCGGCATGTGTGGTGCCGAGTGCGGGAATGTCTATGCCCGCTTGAGCCCAAATGGTCGCACTGCGTGAGTGCGTGTGAACAACCCCACCAATGTTAGGAAAGGCTTTGTACAGCTCAAGGTGTGTGGCGGTATCGCTTGAAGGGTTAAGTGTGCCTTCCAGTTGATTACCAGCAAGATCAACCACAACGATATGGTCAACCGTCATCACATCATATTCTACGCCCGAAGGTTTAATCGCGATGACGCCTAACTCTCTATCTATCTCGGATACGTTTCCCCATGTGAAAGTGACAAGACCATATTTTGGCAATTTGAGATTAGCGTCTAGTACACGTTGTTTAAGTGCTTGATACATAGGTCCTCCTGATTAATTTGGGACGAATTGGCTACGCGACGGTAGCGGCTAGCGCTTCGTCAATGACATTAAAAATGTCTTCTTTGCTACGGCAGCGACGTAACTTGTCTAAATCAACGCCGGTTTCACTGTCTTCGTCATCTAATACGGTGGTGACTTCCATTAAGCCTTCCATGTGTTCATCAGAAGAGCTGCCTGCAAGAGTGACCATCACATCTACAGGTTCGTCCTCTCCCTCAAAATAAACAGGTGTCGCGAGTGTGACTAAAGCAAAAGCGGTGCGGTTTACCCCATCTTCAGGGCGTGCATGCGGCATGGCGAAATTAGGGGCGATGACAATATAAGGGCCCAGCTTTGTAATGCTATTGATAATGGCTTCGTGATAGCTTGGCTCAATTGCGCCTGAGGCAATAAGCATATCTGTTCCGACTTTTATCGCAGTTTGCCATGAGCCTGCTTGCGCTTGTAAACAGATGGAATTGTTGTCGATCAGTGATTGTTTAAAACCCATTGCTCTATCTCCAGTTAGTCGTTCGATTGTTGTGCCAGCATTAACTGGCACGGTATTTCTAGTTATATGTAGGGTGTTTAGGTTTACTTAATCGTTGTCGATTTACTTAGTTGGAACGAAGTTTTTGTCGATGATATCTAGCAGCTCGTCACCAAAACTATTTGGGTTAAGCATGTTCTGCACACCGAGTACAAACTTGCCTTCTCCTGGCGTCATTTCAGCCGACAAGTGCTTAGATGAAACGATGATATCGGTAGAAGCGAGTTTCGATTTGTAATCCGAGACAGCGCACGAGTCCATAACATGGGGGATGCCTCTCTTCTCTAGGTATTTACCAATTTTCATTTTCATCATCATTGATGAACCTTGACCGTTGCCACATACCGCTAGGATGCTAACAGGACGAACACCGTCGCTTTGTGAGATAGCACGCTCAACCGCTTCTACGATTTCTGGCTCTTCGCTGATTTGTACTAGACCTTCTGCGTCTTCTTCTGCACGAAGCTGTTTAGAAGCGAAGTACATGTACACACCAGCCAGAGCAAGCAATACAAAGAAGAACAGGTTAGACATAGACAAGCCTTGCATGATTGGTGGGAATACTAATGCCCAGTCAGCCATACCCATCCAACCATTGAACTCGGCACCTTGCTGAGTGAGCAGGTGGATAGCCCAAGCAGAACCGACCACTTCGATGATGCCCATAACGAAACAGATTTTCATTACCGCACGCCAGCCGCCAAAGTGATTCGCAAACACACCAATGGTGGCGTTCGAGAAGAACATAGGAATGAAGCCTGGGATGATCATGATCGGTGCATCAAATGCCAACATTGCGAGAACCGCAGTGAATTGGCCAATCGCACCCCACATGAAACCAAATACCATTGCGTTTGGAGAAAATGCGTAGATAGCCGCACAGTCAATCGCTAATACTGCGTTTGGAATGACACGCTCAGAAATACCTTTAAAGGCTTCTGACAGTTCAGCAACGAACATGCGAACGCCCGCAACGATGACTTGAATCGCAACCGCGAACTTAAGGCCTGTTTCTAAAATGTAGATAGACCAATGGGTTTTTCCTGCCATTTCTTGCAAGTTATCAAGACCAAATGAAAGCAAGATGATGCCAAAGAATACGGTCATGACAATGGCGGTTGCCGCAATACTATCGTGGAAAATATGCAGCCATTTAGGCAATTCTAGATGGTCAACGCTGTCTTTTTTGTCACCTAATTTAGGGGCAACTTTAGTGGCGATCCACGAAGCGACTTGTTGTTGGTGACCAATAGAAAAACCCGCTCCGCCTGTAACTTCTTGTGTCGGTTTGAACATGATGTTGGCTGATATACCCCAATACAATGCCATTAATACGGCAGAGTAAAGGATGGTTTCCCACATGCTGGTACCAAGAATGAAATAGAAAACAGCGATTAAACCAGCTTGTTGGAACATGATATGTCCCGTAAGCATGATGGTTCGAATACCGGTAATTCGGCGAAAAAGCACCAAAAGGATATTAAGACCAAGGGCTAACAGTACGGTGTAACCAACCCAAGAGTAGTTGTCGCCCATTGTTTCCATGGTCGACATCATTGTGGTGTAAGGGTCAATCACCGAACCTGTTAGGCCGTGATATTCAGAAAGTTTTGTTATTACCGGTTTGAAACCTGCTACCAGTGTGCCAGCACCGACTTGAACCAACATAAAACCGACGATGGTTTTGATGGTTCCCTTGATGATGGTGGTGATATCGCGTCGCAGCAGCCAGTAACCAATCAGCGTTACTAAACCGAGCAGTAACGGCGCTTTTGTCATTACTTGGCTGTAAAAAATATAGAAAGCATCGTAAAGAAACTCCATATCTTACCCCTTATCTATGTGTTTTTAGTTATGTGTAGGACAGAGTGATTCAGTTGTTCTTTGTTCTGATATCGACTCAAGATTTGCTCACAAAACAAACCATACCAATCATTTGTAATCATTCAATGCACATTTGTGATTACATTGATCGAGATCAATTTTGAGGTGGTGGTAGGAACAAAACTGATAAGCTGATCACTGATAAAAATAATAATAAGAGTTAAATCAATAGCTTATAAAAAATCATGCGCAATGCCTCATTTTTATCCTGTGGAAAATTGACATATTTTTTAATCATCAATACAATCATAACAAATCAATATTAATCACCAAGTAATCACTTGATGAAAAGATAAGGTGATAATTTATGAACGAAGTGCAAAGGCACCATGAAATTTTGTCTCTATTAGATGAGCGTAGAACGATCAATGTATCGAACATCATCGATAAATTTCAGATTTCACCAGCAACAGCTCGAAGAGACATTTCAAAGTTAGATGAGCTAGGTAAGCTAAAGAAAGTCCGCAACGGTGCACAAAGAATTGAAAGTAAAAAGCGTGCATGGACTCCCTTAAACATAGACAGCACGGATCACTACCACGAGAAATCCAGAATCGCGGTAAAAGCAGCATCACTTTGTGGTGATGGAGAAAGTGTCGTGATTAACTGCGGGTCTACGGCGTTTCTTTTAGGCCAAGAGTTATGCGGGCAGGACATTCACATCGTCACGAACTACTTTCCGTTGGCGAGTTACTTGATCAATGAAGAGCATGACAATGTCATCATCATCGGTGGTCAGTACAATAAAACACAGAACATTTTCTTGAATCCGACGCCTAATTCGTTGGGAGGCTATGCCGGTCATTGGATGTTTACCAGTGGTAAAGGATTGACGGAAAACGGCTTGTATAAGAGTGATATGCTAACAGCCATTGCAGAGCAACAGATGCTAGAGCAAATAGGCAAATTAGTGGTGGTCGTGGATAGTTCTAAGGTAGGCCAGTCTACTGGTATGCTATTTTGTCCGACCGAGAAAATTGACATGGTGATCACAGGTAAAGATGCCGACCCTAAGGTTATAGAATCCATGAGAGCTCAAGGTGTCGAAGTTTTACTGGTTTAATTAAATAAAAAGAATAGTGATAGCTAATAAATACTCTTAGCAACAGATATATTTGGTTAATCACTATTCTTAGTCAAATAGAGCAATTAAGCGCCTTAATAAAATAATGCGCTAGGATCATCACATCCTAAATAACCCAAATTAATATAAAGCGACTTGTGAAAATAAGGCGTTAGGATCCCTACATCCTAAATAATCCAATAACTTATTAAGTAAGAGGTAATAATATGAGTAATGTAAATGAAATCACACGTGAATCTTGGATCTTAAACACATTCCCAGAGTGGGGGACGTGGCTTAATGAAGAAATTGAAAACACCCAAGTAGAAAAAGATACATTTTCAATGTGGTGGTTAGGCTGTACTGGTATTTGGCTTAAGTCTGAAGGCAATACTAATATATCGATTGATTTTTGGTGTGGCACGGGTAAAAAAACTCAAAAGAATGCGTTCATGAAAAATCAACATCAGATGATGCGCATGGGCGGTGTTGAAAACCTACAGCCAAATTTACGTACTGCTATTTTCCCTCTTGACCCATTTGGCATTAAAGAAATCGATGCTGTATTGGCCTCTCACGATCACGCTGATCATATTGATGTGAATGTTGCTGCTGCGGTTCTGCAAAATTGTGGAGATCATGTGAAATTTATCGGCCCACAAGCATGTGTTAATTTGTGGTTGGGTTGGGGTGTACCTGAAGATCGCTGTGTGGTTGCTAAAGTCGGTGATGTCCTCGAAGTGGGAGACATGAAGATTCGCGTACTGGACTCCTTTGATCGTACCGCTCTTGTTACTTTGCCTGAAGGCACGTCTTCTTATGATAAAGGGATTTTGGATGGCATGGATGACCGTGCAGTCAACTACCTAATCGAAACGACCGGCGGGTCTGTTTACCACTCTGGTGATTCTCATTACTCAAATTACTACGCGAAACATGGTAACGACTACGATATCGATGTAGCATTACTTTCATTTGGTGAGAACCCAAGAGGCGTAACCGATAAAATGACGGCTTCTGATATTTTACGTGCTGGTGAATCACTAGACTGTAACGTAGTCATGCCATTCCATCATGATATCTGGGCAAATTTCCAAAATGATCCTCGAGAAATTGAAGTGTTATGGAACATGAAGAAAGATCGTCTGCAATATGGATTTGCTCCGTTCTTCTGGCAGGTTGGTGGTAAATATACGTACCCAACAGACAAAGGGCGTATGCACTACCAGCACTTCCGTGGCTTTACTGATGTATTCACAAATGAACCAGAATTGCCTTATAAAGCGTTTTTATAATTAGATATATCATATAAAATTAAAAGGAGCGTATTCGCTCCTTTTTTATATCTGACGTTTACATAATAAGGATATTTTGTCGTGTTGCTTAGAGAATTTAAAACTCATTATAAACAAGGGAACTTAGATGATGTTATTGCGGTTCCATCTGCCAAAGGTGACGGGTATTACTTAATGGTTAAAAGTAAAAAGTGGGGCGTAAATAGCTTTCTAGAAAATAGTCGAGACTTAAAGCCCAGGTTATTTAAAACACAGCATGCCATGATGAATGCGGCTAAAGATATTGGCTTTAACCGTGCAGCCATAGAGACGACACTGGCTTGATTCGAGATTTTGGTTTAATGGCAAGATGTACTCAAGCCATTAAACCAAAATAATCCACTTAGACTTAGACTTAGACCAAATTGTTATAGTTTCATCTTAAAACGTTCATTTGGCTGTCTATTTACGAACCATGCCCAAACGTGATCGTATACAGCGTGCTGATTAGGAAATGGCGCGAGTTGTTTCGCTTCTTCCAATGTACACCATCGGAATTCGGTGTGCTCCTCATTCAATATCACTTCTTGATTGGCTGGGCACATGACAACAAAAACTGGGATCAATTGGATGACCTCGATGCTGGCTTCGTAAAACTGCTCCATAAATTGCGCGTTATAAAGGGCGTGAGGTGGGATTTTAGTTTCCTCATCAAACTCTCGGATGATGGCTTGCCAGCCTTTTTCTCCAGCCTCGATAGAGCCCGCAACGTGGCACCAAAATTTGCCTTTGACGCGTTTCATTAATAGCATTTTAGGTTCGCCATCAATTTCTGAGATAGCGACACCTGAGACAACGGAAGTATTTACTGGGATCATAGGGTTATACCAATTTAATTAAGTGGAAAAACTTTTTCGAATCGCTCAAGGACTAATTCTGAATCCGGCTGAAAATCGGCGCCGACTTCTGCTGCGTATTGGGTAAAGAAGTCTAGGTGGGCTTTATGCCACCACTGATAGCTTCGGTCTCCTTCCCCTTCGGCATAGGCGAATGCATCGCTGACCTGATCAAATGGGCAAAGCGAGACCTCCGTCACCTTGATAATGCAAACAGGATCTTGCTGCCAATCGAGCACTAAGGTTAGCCGTCCTACTTCTGGTAGGGGCTCGTTGTCGATGTCGTAACCTTGTTTTAGGCTGCAACTCGCGGTTTTAATGCGTTGGTTGATAAGACGTGCGCACTCATTGGCATTGAACTCATCCGCGCAAAAATGCTCGGCAGTGAACTGAGGAACGGCATTACGTTCTTGTTCTGAAAGCTGAGATAAATACTGCTCAATGTAAGCCTGATATTCTGGTTTCATTTGATTTCTGCCGTTTTAGAGACGTTGTAAATGTAGGGTGTCGTTTGGTCGATAAATACGAAGCCGTGCCTTTCGACAATAGGGCGGCTCATTTTTGAAGCGTCAATCATCAAATATTCTCGGCCATATTGTTTCGCAAGGTTGATGCGAATATGCAGAAGTTCTGTGTAATAACCGTTGCCTCGGTATGCTTCAACCGTGCTGCCACCCCAAATACCGGCAAATGGACTGTCTGAATTGAAAACGATCCATGCTGAGGAAACGGGCTCTCCATTTTGATAGATCACGTAGATCCTAAGTGCTTCGGGATCATGTTTTTTAGACGTGACAAGGTGATGATAGTGACCACTGAGATCACCGCCCCAGACTTTCTCTTGAACATCAATAGCATCACGAATGCCCGCTTCATCAGCGACTTCTACCGCTAGGTTTCTTGTTTCTAGTGGCTGGGTAATCTTAGGGAGATCAAAGACCATGAAAGATTCGGCTTCTTCGGCACAAAACCCGCGTGCGATTAACTGTTTCGTGAGGTTAGTCGGGGTATCTGATAAGTAGGTTTTCCACTCGAAACTGCGTTTTTCTTGTGTGAAAAATTCAATCTCACGCTCAATGATGGCGGCTGTGCTTTGCTCATCAAACTGATGGTAAGAAATGAAGCTGCCATAATCTTGTGGTGCAACAAAACGAGTCAGTTCGCGGGTCGTTAACTTTTTACAACCTGGAACGTCTAGGTTCTGTCTTTCATATAAATTGTATGCGTTTATAACGTCCTGTTTATTCACGTGTGCTCCTTACAACTGGCGTTTCAAATCTTTGAGATCTGAAGCGCGAATTGTAACCCATCTTGATATTAGTTTCATACCAAGATGAGTTTTTCACAGTAAATTCAAATTGTTACAGTATGCTATTTTGATGTGCGCTGTTGTTGTTTTTTCGCTTGTTTCTCTGCTTTTCGCTGTTCAATGAGCTTACCAGCATCACCGCCAACATGGGTTTCTCCGCGTTGATTTGCAAGGGACACTTGCTTTTCACGCTCACGGAAACGGGCTTTTTGATCATCAGAATGTTGGTCGATACATTTAGGGCAGCTTACGCCTTTTTCATATTGGTCTGATTGTTTTTCATCTTCGGTGATAGGTAAACGGCACGCATTACAAACGTCATAGCCGCTTTTTTCCAGCTGATGGTTAACCGCAACTCGGCCATCGAAAACGTAGCAGTCACCTTCCCACATACTTTGTTCTTCTGGCACTTCTTCTAAGTATTTTAGAATGCCACCTTCAAGGTGGTAAACCTCGTCAAAGCCTTGCTCTTTAAGGTAAGCCGTCGATTTTTCGCAACGAATACCACCGGTACAGAACATGGCGACCTTCTTATGTTTTGCCGGGTCTAGGTTTTCTTCAACGTACTTCGGAAATTCACGGAAAGTGTCTGTATTTGGGTTCACGGCATTTTTGAAGGTACCGATGTCTACTTCGTAATCATTACGGGTGTCGACTAACAGTACCTCTGGGTCAGAAATCAATGCATTCCATTGGTCGGGTTTTACGTAAGTACCAACCACATGACGTGGGTCTATGCCTTCTACGCCCATAGTGACAATTTCTTTCTTAAGTTTCACTTTGGTGCGATTAAAGGGCTGTTGTTCATTGAATGATTCTTTATATACCACATCGGCTAGACGGGCATCTTGTTTGAACCAAGCGAGCAACTTGTCGATAGAATCACGAGAGCCGGCAACGGTGCCGTTAATGCCTTCACTGGCCAAAAGCAACGTGCCTTTGATCGCTAAGTCTTCTAGTAGGTCGGTGAGCGGTAAGCGAATGTCTTGATAGTCTTCAAGTTTTACAAATTTGTACAGAGCACAAACGACGTATTGAGTCATGGTGAGTTTTCCTTTTGCGAACTGGAACGTAAATCCAGAGCAGTTGAGCGATGGCTGTTAGAGCCTTTTTAGTGTGGCGGGAGTATAACTGAGCAATAACTCGACAAATACAGACAGTTTGTGGGGAAATTAATCGGGGGAGGTTCGTAGTTTGTGAGGAGGTAACAAAAATAGTGCTTTCTAAATGAGGGGCAGATAATGATCAACGTTGCGTTTTTTATTACTAAATCTTACGACGAAGCGGCTATCAGGACTTACTTTGTCATTGATATATTCCACACCATTAGTAACAAGATCCCAAAACAGTCTTTGATACTCATCTTGAAAACACCATTAGTCACAACTCTGTTAAGAGCTTATGTGCATGTGAGTTTGATTGCGTTATAACAAAATAACCCTAAATTCACGTAAGGTGTAAGATCATGGAAAATACGTTTGAGCACAAGATGCCGAATGAAGATGGTTATTTCGGTGAGTATGGCGGCAGTTTCATTCCGGAAGAACTCAAAAAAATCATGGATGAAATCGGAGCCGCTTACGATGAATGTCGTCAAGATCCCGCATTTAAAACAGAACTTGCCCGTTTATATAAGCACTTTGTTGGTCGGCCTAGCCCAATATTTCATGCTCAAAATTTGTCTAACAAGTATGGTGCTCAAATCTATCTAAAACGAGAAGATTTAAATCATACTGGCGCTCATAAAATCAACCATTGCTTAGGTGAAGCACTGATTGCGAAGAAGTTGGGTAAAAAGAAACTCATCGCAGAAACGGGTGCAGGCCAGCATGGTGTGGCGCTTGCGACCGCAGCGGCGTTGGTGGGGCTAGAGTGTGATATTTATATGGGTGAAGTGGATATTGTAAAAGAGCACCCAAATGTAGTGCGCATGCGAATTTTGGGTGCCAATGTTATCCCTGCAACGCACGGTCGTAAAACCTTAAAAGAGGCGGTAGATGCCGCATTTGAAGCTTACATGAAAGACCCTCATACTCAACTCTATGCCATCGGGTCTGTAGTCGGGCCTCATCCATTCCCTGCGATGGTACGAGATTTTCAGTCGATTATTGGCAATGAAGCTCGTATTCAATTCCAAGAAATGACAGAGACGTTGCCAGATAATTTGGTCGCTTGTGTCGGGGGTGGCTCGAATGCGATGGGCTTGTTTAGCGCTTTCTTAGAGGATGAGCAGGTCAATATTTATGGTGTTGAACCGTCTGGCCGTGATTTGCATACCATTGGCGAGCATGCCGCGACGCTAACTTTAGGTCAACCTGGTGTAATGCACGGTTTTAAGTCATACATGCTCACCGATCCCAATGGTGAACCACAAGAAGTGTATTCGGTGGCCAGTGGTTTAGATTACCCATCGGTTGGGCCGCAACATGCTTATCTTAAAGACAGCGGTCGTGTTCGTTATGGTCATATAAACGACCAAGAGGCTATTGATGCTTTCTTCGAGCTTTCGCGTTTAGAGGGTATTATTCCTGCTATTGAATCTGCACATGCCGTCGCTTACGCAATTAAGTTAGCACAGCAAGGTGAGTCTGGATCGATTTTGTTAAATCTTTCAGGACGTGGTGACAAAGATATCGACTTTGTTGTTGAAAACTATGGCAGTGATTATGGTATCGAAAGCCTAATTTAACCTTACAAACACGCCAATACCGCTAGTTGCTCAGTCGTCAGCTAGCGGTATCGCTCTCTTTGATGTGGCTATCTATACACGTCCCCTTTCAGGTTTAAGCGATTTCCCTTAAAAGAGCAAAGGATTGCGGCACCATGCGTTGCGTCGTTACAAAACCAATGGATTTATTCTCGCTATTGATTGCTTTGGCAACGATCCCGTCGGGTGTGACTTCCAATTGCCAGCGTTCAACCCCTTGCCCGGAGGTAATTCCGCCAAACTGGATTGGGTAGCTTGGCGTTTTTACTTTCACCATCATCGTTGGCAGGACAACATCGGCTTTATCACCTAAGAGTGTTTTGGCTAACGTATTTGCACTGATTAACGCCGGTTGTAGATACGCCCGCACTTCGCCTTTAAATTCTGCACAATCTCCTATAGCAAAGACATGCCGCGTGGACGTTTGCATAGCACCGTCTACGATAATGCCTTTGTTTATTTTAAGCCCCGCTTCCCGTGCAAGAGAGGTATTGGCTCGTAATCCAGCGCAAGCAATGACTTGGTCAACGTGAAGTTCTTTACCACTAGAGAGCAAAACTGAGGATTTCGTTTCGTGTGCATTTATGCGTTCTATGCGTGATTCGGTGTAGATTGATATGTCTTTGTTTTGCATGTGCAAAGATAATTTCAGAGCGATGAGCTCAGGTAATTGATTTGCCATCAGCGTTGAAGCAGGCTCAACTAGCGAGACCCGTTTGCCAGCATTGGCAAGATCTAACGCAATTTCAACCCCAATTAAACCACCGCCAAGCACCATAACATGGTCTGCATTGGTGATTGATTCAGCATGAGTCGCAAACTCTTCTAGGCTATTTAGCGTAACAATTGAATGGGCATTGTTCCCTTGAATGGGTGGAATGAACGTGTTTGCGCCTGTTGCTAACACCAATTTTGCATAGTTCATTTGGCCACCATCAAAGCAGATGTATCGTTCATCTGTATTAATGGCGCTTACTTTCTTATGGCTCAATAGCTGAATATCATATTGTTTAGCAAACTCTTCTCCTGATGCAACAATGAGATCTTGTATTGCCTGTTTCTTCGAGAATACATGGCTTAAGTCTGGCTTATTGTAATCATGCCCATCGTTGGCCGTGATGACTGCAATGTTGATGTTTTTGTCTTGGCGGCGAATCGCTTTCACCAATTGATAAGCCGCAAAACCGCTGCCAATAATAACAATCGGATCTTGCGTGCTATTTGCTTTGGGGTTGCAGTCCGCCATTATGCCACTTCCTCTTTGCTATGGGGAACAAACACATCTTTGCCAAGGTTGCATTCAGGGCATAAGAAATAATCAGGTACTTCAGCCCATGGTGTTCCTACCTCTACGCCTTGGTTTGGTTCGCCAACTTTTGGGTCATAGACCCAATTACATACGGTACAGATCATGCATTGGCAGTCAGGGCTGTGGCTTTGCTTTGTCTCTATAGAAGTGGTTGTATCACTAACTTCTGAAGGCACATGCATTGCTTCTTGATTATTAAGCAAGTCCACATTCGATTCAGTGTTGATCGGCTCTACATTGATAGCGTTGAGCGCCCATAACTTGGCAACACGCTGACCGTGTTCTCGGCATACACGCAGCGCTTTGCCATCGGGTCTCCACTTGGCTTTTAAGCCTTCCGTCATCTGAAAACCCGCATCGGTTAAACGAGAGTGAATGCGATCGACTGCGCCACCATTCCAACCATAGCTGCCAAATGCGCCCGCTTTTTTCTCTTTAAAACGTAAGCCCGTCATTTCCTCTAGCATGCCTGCAATTTTTGGCATCATCACATTATTCATGGTTGATGAACCCACTAGTACGCCTTTGGATCGGAAGACATTGGCAAGGATTTCGTTTTTGTCATGACGCGAAGTGTTGAATACCTTCACCGCAACACCAGGATCAACATCGTGAATACCCTGAGCTATGGCATCGGCCATCATACGGGTATTGTTAGACATGGAGTCGTAAAAAATGGTGATACGATCTTCTTGATATGCATCTGCCCACTCTAAGTATTTTTCAATGATTTGAGTCGGATTGTCGCGCCATACAATGCCGTGAGAAGTAGCGATCATATCAACGGGTAAGTTGAAGCTCAGTACTTCGTGGATCTTAGCCGTTACTAGGCTACTGAACGGCGTTAAGATGTTTGAGTAATAGCGCAAGCATTGATCCATTAATTCAGTTTGGTCAACTTCATCGTTGAATAGGCGCTCGTCGCAATAGTGTTGCCCAAAAGCGTCATTGCTGAATAGCACAGCATCACCAGTTAAGTAGGTCATCATGCTATCAGGCCAATGCAACATAGGTGCTTCAACAAATACCAGTTGTTTACCGTTACCAATATCAAGCGAGTCGCCAGTTTTAATGGTTTGGAAATTCCATTCAGGGTGGTGGTGGTGACCAACGATAGAGTCAATCGCGGCTTCAGTGCAGTAAATGGGCGTATTTGGAATGCGTGCCATTAAAGCTGATAATGCCCCGGAGTGATCTTCTTCAGCATGGTTCATGACAATATAATCGATAGAGTTCAGGTCAATTTCCATCTCTAGGTTTTGGATGAACTGGTGGCTGAAGCGATGGTCAACGGTATCAATCAGTACCGTTTTTTCTTCACGGATAAGGTAGCTGTTATAGCTTGTGCCTTTTGTGATTTTGTATTCGGTGCCATGAAAATCTTGAACTTCCCAATCGCGTTGCCCTACCCAATGGATATTGTTTTTAACGTGAATCGTCATAGTACTGCCTTTTAATCTATGTCATTAAGTGAGATTACTTCCTTTATTGCATTGCTTGTGCCAAGTTTTAAATGTGTCTTAACTTATTGTTTTTACCTTGTTTGTAGTTTGGGTTTGTTCATTTCTTATCGTTTTGATAGTATTGTTTTTATATCTAAATGATAATTTTTTATCCTTAGGATAATCCTAAGATAAAAAATACCCCACCGAAGTGAGGTATGTTTTTTTACATGCCGTTACTGGCGTGTATTCATTGACGTTTCTGAAGGCTTTACTTGGTGCTGAACAATTTTTCGTTACGTTTATCGGTTTCAGACCAGAAATTGATATTGAATTGAGCATCGTTACTGAGTTCAATGCGATGCCAATATTGTGGAGGGCTGGTGGCAAATTGGCCAGCCTTGATGACAACGGTGGTTTCCGGCTCGGTGGCTTCGGCATTGGCAAAGCCATAATAAGTTACGGTGCCTTCCATGACGCATACCTGACCAAAGACCCCTTCAGCGGTGTTGTGATGGGTGAGTAACGCTTTGGGTACGTTTTCTGATGTGAAAAACGGGGTAGAGCGTTGAATTGTCCAGTTTGCTGGGATTCTTAAATGAGTCATATACAGTGCCTCTCTTACCAATAATTTTCGCTACTAAATTGACCTGCCTGACGGCGTAAATGCTTGTTTAATCCCAACGATTTTAAAGATTCGCTTGTCTCTTTAACCATGGCCGGGTTGCCACACAAATAGACGAAGCTGGTTTGTTCAGAAAATTCGGTTCCAACATGATCCTGTAAAACATTTGTGTCGAGTAACATTGGAATTCTTCCTGATAACGCTCCGATGACCGATTCTCTAGAAATCACGGGGACATAGGTAAACTTCTCTTGGAAGCGTTGTGCTAGTTGGGCAATATCCTCTTGATAGGTTTGCTCGGTTTGGTAACGGGTGGCGTTGACTAAGATGATACGTTCGAATCTTTCTGAGACGCCTTTATCTTCTAGCATCGCTAAGTAGGGACCAATAGCCGTTCCGGTACTCAGTAGCCAAAGTTGTTTTGCGTGGTGAGGAACTTCATCAAGAGTCATGAACCCTGACGCGTCACAGCCCACAAGTAGTTCATCACCAACTTGAAGCTGGTGAAGTTTTGGCGACAGTTGTCCATCTTCTGCGGTGATGAGCAAGAACTCTAAGGCGCCACTTTGTTTATGATCTTGGGGGTGATTAACAATGGAATATGCTCGGCGTATGAGCTCTCCTTGTTCGTTATAAAGCGCCAATTTAACAAACTGTCCTGCAACATAAGGCGTTTTTGCGACACTGACTCGCAATGAAAACACATTGTCAGTCCAGTCGGTACGGGAGGTAACGACGGCATGATTGAAACCGGCATAAGGTTTTAGCATTGTGACTTCTCCTTATGGATTGAAGATATGCGTACAGCTGTTTTTCAAACAGGTATAACCCATCTTACGACGAAATGTTTGCCTTTATCCACGTATAAGATACTGCACAGCCTATGCCAAAATGATCAGTCATAAAAATCAAAGAGTTAATTAATTTTATGTATGGTACTTATCCAATTGATGTGTTTTTTGCGTTATTCATTTGATAATAAGTTATCCTTTTGATAATAAATTGGTCGAAGAGTGGGTAAGAAAGGGAAATAGTATGGGACAGTATAAAAATGAATGGCTTCAAGTGGCTCTGGATATTACATCGGGTATTTCCGAAAAAGATCGTTTCGAGAGGCTGCTTTCTATTATTCGCAATATGCTGTTGTGTGATGCGTCTGCGCTACTTCTTTACAAAGATCAAAACTTCATTCCTTTAGCAACTAACGGATTAAGTGAAGACGTTTTAGGTCGGCGATTCGCGATTGAGCAACATCCAAGGTTTGAAGCCATTGCAAGGGCTGGAGACATCGTTCGGTTCCCAAGCGACAGTGACTTACCTGACCCTTACGATGCCTTGATCCCTAATCACGACGGTAACCTTGAAGTCCATGCGTGTGTGGGCTTGCCCTTGTTACATGATGAACGTCTTATTGGTGCGGTTACCATTGATGCGTTTGACCCCGTTCAATTTGATCAATTTGATGATGATAATCTTCGACTTATTAGCGCATTGGCATCGAATAGCTTGCATACCGCGCTGTTGATGGAGAAGCTAGAAAAAGCAGCAGATTTGAATTCAGCACCTGCGCGTTCAAAACGTTTTAACTCCAATAAGCAAGACATGATAGGCCAATCTACGGGAATGCTTGAGTTAAAGAATCACATTGAAGCGGTGGCTTCTACCGATCTATCTGTTCTAATTTTGGGGGAGACGGGAGTGGGTAAAGAGCTGGTCGCTCAAGCTATTTTCTCTGAGTCACAACGTAGCAAAGAGGCCTTTGTGTATTTGAATTGCGCAGCGCTGCCTGAATCTGTGGCTGAAAGTGAGCTATTCGGCCACATTAAAGGTGCGTTTACAGGGGCGATCAGTCATCGAAAAGGGAAATTCGAATTGGCAAACAAGGGCACACTATTTCTTGATGAAATCGGAGAGCTGTCTCTTGGTCTGCAAGCGAAATTGCTGCGGGCACTGCAATATGGTGACATTCAGCGAGTTGGCGACGATCGCAATATAAAAGTAGATGTACGTATTGTGGCTGCGACCAATAAGGTGCTACATGAAGAAGTTAAGGCGGGGCAGTTTAGAGCGGATCTATATCATCGCCTGAGTGTGTTCCCGATATTTGTTCCTCCCCTTAGAGAAAGAGGAAAAGACGTCATTCTGTTGGCTGGTTTTTTTGCGGAACGCTGTCAGCATAAGTTGAATGTTTCTAGTATCCAATTGCACCGTTCCGTTCATGGGCTGCTTCTTAATTACCGATGGGAGGGGAATGTGCGCGAGCTGGAGCATGCAATGAATCGAGCTGCTGTGGTTGCCAAGGCAGAAAGTCAGCAACTTCATCTGGTTCTGCATCCTCATCATTTTCAATTAGGGGATAACCTGACCTCCGTCTCTAATCCCGTATCAGAACCTATTCAAACATCAGAACTCGATATGTCGGCTATGTCAACGAGCCATAAAATGACTCTCAAAGACGCCACGGAGGCGTTCAAACATCATTTTGTTGAAAAGGCGTATATGGACAATGATAAAAAGCTATCGGAAACAGCGAATCAGTTGGGGGTGTATCCTGCAAATTTGCATAGGTTGCTAAAACGACTCAACCTAAAATAATGTGATCTAGATCTTAGGTTAACTTGTTATTTCTTGGACAGTTTTTGGTTTAAAAATGGCTTCCCAGAACTCTTTTAAGGAAGTGATAAAAGACAATGTTTTTTGTATGGCTATATAAAACAAAGACTTATGGTCTACTGTATTGAATAAAAATCGCTTGTAATTGGCCTCATCAATCGTGTTATAAAGATCTAAGAATTTATGCGGTGAGGAAAAATTATGCTCAACATTGCTTTTTTTAGTACTAAATCTTACGACGAAGCGGCCTTTGAACAGGCAAAACAAGCGGATCAGGCATTTCGCTATCATTTCTACGATTTCTTGTTAACCGAGAAAACAGCCAAGATGGCCAAGGGCTGTGAAGTTGTGTGTGCTTTCGTTAACGATGACTTATCACGCCCTGTGCTGGAGCAGTTATCGTATCGAGGCGTGAAAATGATTGCGATGCGTTGCGCCGGCTTCAACAACGTGGATTTGGAAGCCGCTAAGTCACTGGGCATTGTGGTTGCTCGAGTGCCGTCTTACTCACCTGAAGCCATTGCAGAGCACGCAGTTGGCTTAATGATGACCCTGAATCGTCGTTTTCATAAGGCCTACCAGCGAACTCGTGATGCTAACTTTTCATTAGAAGGCTTGGTTGGTTTTAATTTTCATGGCCGCACGGCGGGCATCATTGGAACCGGAAAAATTGGCATCGCGACCATACGTATCTTAAAAGGGCTGGGAATGAAGGTGCTCTGCTTTGACCCTTATCCAAACGAAGCAGTTGAAGCATTAGGGGCAACATATTGTGATTTAGACACGCTTATTCAGCACTCTGACATCATTTCTTTGCATTGCCCTATGACACCAGAGAATCACCACCTGTTAAATCAAACGGCCTTTAGCAAGATGAAAGACGGGGTGATGATCATCAATACCAGCCGAGGTGAATTGCTCGACTCGGCGGCGGCAATTGATGCTCTTAAACAGGGGCGAATTGGTGCACTAGGATTAGATGTGTATGAAAGCGAAAAAGAGTTGTTCTTCCAAGATAAATCCAATGATGTGATTGTTGATGACGTCTTCCGTCGTCTGTCTGCTTGTCACAATGTGGTGTTTACTGGGCATCAAGCTTTCTTAACCGTCGACGCTTTGGAAAACATCGCTCAAACGACGTTGGATAACATTGATGCTTTTGCTAACCAAAACCTGAATGGCAACTTTTTAGGTTAAGCGCTTTTCATCAAGACACCAGACTTGGTGGTGAGTAAGAAAACTCGCTTCCTTGGGCTAAATAAAGAGTCAGCTATGCTGGCTCTTCCAAAACAGCTCACCTCTATCTATACGCTATTTTTGGTCTTGAATTGCGGTTTTTACGGTGGACTTTAAGTTCACCATGAACGCTTTAAAGTGTGGCATGAAGTCGATAAACAACGGGTGCTTGCGATTTACCATCATTAATGGTCCTAACAAACGAAGTGCGACGGCAGTTTTGGTGGCGGTTTCCTTCTCTAAACCACTGCCGATTTGAAGGCGTTCAACGGTTTTGAATAGGTCTTCCCTATCTTGAAATTCAAACTCTAATGAGTTGTGTACTGCGGATTCGCCGTTTATTTGTTCAATTGTCACGCGATATTGGTTGTCTTTTCGTGTTGATTTCATATTGTTTTTCTCTCTTTTTTTGGTGGTTAGCTTTTTAGAATGCGCTCGATCTTGGGCTTGATGGTCAAAGACATGGTTATCACTAACACCATTCCTAGCGGGAGTGCCGCAAGGAATCCGTTTAACCAGCCAGTCAAGAATGCCGACGGTTCTGAGAAGCCGATGTTGTTCGTCGCTGTCGCAAAAGCCATGATCGATTCCATCAAACAAGCCATGATCAAGCCGGTAATCACATTGCGTCGAATTTCACTCGTGTTCGGCATTAGGTGGTTGACCTGATTGGTTACTAAACTCATGAGGGCAAAACCAAAAGGCATGACACATACGGCCGATACAAATGAGCCTAACCAATCGGCGGCAAAGCTGTCAGTGTAACCAAGGTTCATGTAAGTCATAACACCGGTTAGTGAACCGGCCATCACACTCATCATTCCTAATACGATCAGTATCTTGTAAATAAGAGGTACTTTAGTTTGCTGTTTTTTTTCAATGTCGATGGTGAGTTCGGAATTCATGTGTTGCTCCACTTTTTACTCGGTTTACTGCCTGATTGAAGGACAGTGCACAAATTAATGTTGATTAAAGACATAGTGCTTGCTGTTGTTAGTAATTAAGTTGATAATGTCAACTATATATTTATGATTGATAAAGTCAACTATATTTTAAGGGAGAAGTTATGTCGGAGCATCAATCACTAGAGGGTTTATTTAAGTTAGTACATATGCTGAAGCGTGAGTTGCATGAACAAATGGACCAGCTAGATATGGGAATGGCCCCCATGCATATACGAACAATGAAGATCATCGATAAGCTAAAACCATGCACTGCGGTAGACATTGCAAATTTTCTGCAAAGAGATAAAGCGCAAGTGACACGTTTAGTGAACACGCTTATTGAGAGCGGCTTAGTGGTTAAGCAACCTAATCCAAATGACAAGCGCAGTCACTTTCTTAAAATCACGGAGTCGGGGGAACAAATCATTACCCAGCTTGCCCATGTTGATGCGAAAACAGCTCAGGTGATGATGAAAAACTTATCCGAAGAAGAGGTGAGAGAGTTCATGAGAATGTCAGAAGTGATGGCGAACAATTTACAAAAGAAAACCGAATAGGAATAAAGCCAGCCGGTGAGGCTGGCTTGGAGCGTATCAAGTTTCGGCTAAGGGCGAGACTTTAGCACGCTATCGATATCTTCGGCGGAGTGGCGTTCTGGGACTTGTTCCCATTCTTCACCCCAACCGCGATTAACGATACGGCCACGCTGTACCGCTTCACGAGATTCGATCAACTTTGCCCAACGAACGACATTGGTGTAAGACTCTACTTGCAAGAATTCTGCTGCCTCATACAAGTTACCTAACACCAAGTTACCGTACCAAGGCCAGATAGCCATGTCAGCAATGGAATATTCTTCACCGGCAACAAAGGTATTATCAGCAAGTTGTTTGTCTAACACATCCAATTGGCGTTTCGCTTCCATAGCAAAGCGGTTGATCGGGTACTCAAACTTCTCATCGGCATACGCGTAGAAATGACCAAAGCCTCCTCCTAAGAAAGGTGCTGAACCTTGCGCCCAGAACAGCCAATTAAATGTTTGGCTTCGCGCAGTGCCTTCTTTTGGTAAGAAGTGGCCGAATTTTTCTGCCAGATGCACCAATATTGACGCAGATTCAAAGACGTTAACAGCCTCATCGCCCGTTTTATCAACCAAAGCGGGGATTTTCGAGTTAGGGTTCACACCAACAAATCCGGATGAAAATTGATCGGACTCGCCAATATTGACCAAGTAAGCGTCGTACTCCGCTTCTTTAATGCCAAGTGCTAACAGTTCCTCAAGCAATATCGTCACTTTTTGGCCGTTTGGTGTAGCAAGAGAATAAAGCTGCAGCGCGTGCTGGCCTTGCGGTAGGTCTCTTTCATATCTTGCGCCAGATTCAGGGCTGTTGATGTTCGCCCATTTGTTACCACCACTAGCTTCGTTAACCCAAACTTTCGGTGGAGTGTATTCGTTAGCCATTGTTATTCCTTTTTATTGGTGGAAGTGCTTATACCAACCTTAGTTGGTAATACTTATATCGGGGCATTTTCTGAGTTTAAAACCGATGGGAGTGAAAAGAGTAATAACCATTGGTTATGGATAGGATTAAGGCGGTATAACGAATTTGTGTCGGAAGCTTGAATTGCAAGCTTGCGGAAAAGTGTTGATTAAGCAGAAAAGCGGGTGCGATTCTGCTTAGGCAGCACCATTCTGGTGAATTTTATGTGGCCTGATTCTTGGCCAGTTGTCGGTAGGTAAGCATTGAAAGAAAGGCGAAGAAGATAGGATCACTCCAACCTAGCCCCACAAAAATCCCCGTGATCCCTGCGTAAGTAGTGATGACAACGCCCAGCAGGTTGGTCACGAGAAGTGCTTTTAGTAACTGTCTCGTTGTTTCTGCATGTTCAACAGCACGTAAAAGTAGGCTAACAGAGGCCACTCCACCCAGAAATATGCTGGTGTGTTGTGACAGAAACAGCGCGTATTGGTCGTTTATTTCAACACCATAGATTGGCCACATAAGTGTCGGAATAAAAAACAGTGCTAATGTAAACCCAAGATAAATTACGCCATGGACGGTTAAGAAAGTTTGGTTTTTCATGATTAATACCTACTCGAATACGGGGCCTGAGTTAATTTGCGTTAGCGGCTGATTCACATCAAAAATGACACCCCGTATCTCTGCAATCCCCATTTTCTTAAGACGAGCACTGTGCATGGCTAGGTAGTCTTGAGTACTTTTTTCATCGTCAAACAAATAGACACCGCCTGCAATTTGGCCCGTTTCGTTTTCAGTCCAGATCTTCCATTTCATGCCTGGTTCGTGATTGATAGAGTTCGCAAGCTCCACCAGACCTTCAGACATTGCTTTGCCAAATGGGCCATTAAATCCAAAATCGACTTGTAATAATTTCATGGTGATTACCTATTCTTGAGAGAGAACCGCCTCTCTCTTCGTTGAGAGTAAGTATCCTCTAGAATAATTAGACAGAAAAGTTCATAATTTCCTCAGTATATGTGCAAAAAACTGACAGGTATGACGGCGTGAGATTAAAAACAACCTTAGAACAGTGGGCTACACTCAGAGAGATAGAGAAAGCGGGTAGCATACAAGCGGCGGCGATGGCGTTGAATAAGAGCCATACAACCTTGATTTACTCCATCAGAAAGTTAGAGGATCAGTTAGGTGTGCCTTTACTTGAAGTGAAAGGTCGAAAGGCCACGCTGACCAACTATGGACAAGGTTTGTTAAGACGGGCGTCTGCCATGCTCGAACAAGCAAGAGACCTTGAGTTACTCAGTCAGCAAATGTCTTTGGGAGCAGAATCTGAAATCGTGGTGGCGATGGATCACTTATGTGACCCAAGTTTGTTGTATCACCCGATGGCTGAATTCCTACAGCACAACTCAATGACCTCTGTTCAGGTTATAGAAACGTCACTCTCTAAAACGACGGAAATGGTCACCAATGAAGCGGCTGATATTGCTATTGTCACTTTGCCTATTACGAACTATCCAGCCGAAGCGTTTTCGTTGACGGCCATGATCCCTGTGGTTTCTGTGACGCATTCGTTAGCTGAAAAACAAATGATCACCTTGGCGGAGCTCGCAACGACGTGCCAAATAGTCGTTCGAGACTTAGGTGACAATAATCAAACATCGCCCGAACAAAATGTAGGTTGGCTTAAGGCTCAGCAGCGGGTCACTGTTGATAATTTCGATCATGCCTTTCGAGCGTTAGAGCACAATGTTGGGTTTTGCCGCCTGCCAGAGCACATCCTAAAAAAGCGTAACCATGGTCAATTGGTTAGACTTAATTTAGAGCACAACAGTCAGTACCATGTGCCGTTGCATTTAGTGCTGCCAAAAGGCATAAATACGGGGCCTGCCGCTCAGCAGCTATATCAAGCTCTATTAGATGTTCAATCGAAATAGAGAGGCTTGATTCCAATTTAAGCAAGTAGCCATGTCTTCGCCGGAATAAATGTTATTGACCTTCCCCTAGGGGAAAGCTTTATGCTCGGCGTTCGTTTATCATCAAAGGCATCAGATGCGTTTCTCAACATCTCGCATATTCTGGATTACTCTCTTTAGCATGTTAGCTTTGCTTTCTGCTGAGTTGGTTTCTAGTGCGCCTTTCATGCGCATACAAATGACCAGCACGTCTCCCTCCATGAGTATGGCTGCAGAGCATTGTATGGGTGACACTGCGTTGAGTGATACCTTTGAGAATCACAATGCATTACCTACGCCGCCTTCCGTTGATTGTGATTCTGATCCTGACAACATGCACAATTGCTGTGGTGCGGCATGCTTAAGTGTTTTTGCTTATTTTCCTCCTGTTAATCAACTTGTTGATGTAAAGACGCAACGTGCGCTCATCCCCCTAGAGCCGCGAGATGGGTCAATTGCATTAGCGCGATCCCTCTACCGCCCCCCGATAGCTTAAATCTGATTTTTTATTTCATTTCACAGCCGAGTATTTAGCTTTTCACCTTAAGCTTTAGATACGTTCAGCCTTGTGAAGCGTATTTTCGTGTCTGTTTTAGACAGGTACAAATTGGATTTAATAATGATAAAACCTAGTTTCTTAGCACTGTGTATCAGTGCTGTGACACTGGCTGCCACTCCGGTGTTCTCTGCTCAAAAAGCCCCAGAGAACTCGGTAACTGCACCAGTGCCCAATACACTTTATCTATTGATAGACCAAGCGTTATCAACCGATGCTAGCACTCAACAGTCTTATGCTCAGTCCCGAGCGACACGTGAGATGGCGGTGGCCAGTGCCACCTTAATGGATCCCAAAATTAAAGTGGGTTTTGGCGGTTTACCGACCGACAGCTTCAAATTTGATCAAGATCCGATGACCAATATTTCTATTGGTTTAATGCAGCAATTTGAGCGCGGATCAACTCTGGCATTGCAAGCTAAGAAAGCCAATCAACAAGCCGATGGCATTGAACTGCAAGCTTCTGTTCGTAAGTTAGAGGTCATTAATGCGGTGACTCAATTATGGCTGGAACTTGGCTATCAACAGCAAGTTGCACGGATTTTGGTTGAAAAGCAGCGGTTACTGAGAGAGTTGGAAGGCTTTATTCAAACCAATTATTCAATTGGCACCAATGAAGCTCAAGATTTACTCAACGCTCAACTGCAAGTGAGTAAATTAGAAGATAAGCTTCAAGAAAATAGCCAAATGCAACAACGGATTATGTCTCAGCTATCTGAATGGTTGGGCGGAGATTGGTTGGCGATAGAGCAAAATCTAGTGGCGAGTAATCAACTCAATTGGCGCTTGCTAGAGAATCAAATAACACAAAGTAATGCCACTAAGCACTATGCCGTTCTCAGCCAGCATCCGATGATAAAAATGGCGGATGTGGCGATTTCAAGTAATCAAACTCAGGTCGAGATCGCCGAGCAAGCATACAAACCGCAGTTTGGCGTGGAAGTCATGTATGCCCATCGTCAAGCAAACAACATGATGGGGGAGCCCGCGTCGGATTTGGTAAGCGCTTACCTTACTCTCGACATCCCTCTTTTTACTGAAGATCGACAAGATAGAAGCCATGCCGCTGCGCAGTATCAAGTGGGGGCAGCAAAATCGTCCAAAGATCTCCTTCTTGCTCAAATGAATGCGAAAGTGAATGCCTTACTCGTGGATAGGAGCAACTTGTCGCAAAGATTAACCCGCTATCAATCCTCTTTGTTAAAGCAGGCGAAAGCGCGTACCGAAGCGGTAGAGCGCGGCTATCAAAATAATACGGCGCAGTTTAACGATGTAATAGGCGCGGCTAACGATGAGTTGGCACTAGAGCTCGAACAACAGCGACTCTTGACTGATTTTAATCGAGTTAGCAGCAATTTAGCGGCACTAATGAATGGGTTTGAGCCTAACGGAACGCGTTCATCAATGGATAGCAAATACTCTTTAGTAAGCGAGAAGTAAATGATGAAAACAATGCAAATCACCACTATCGCTTTGCTGATAGGGGGCGCTATCGGTTTTGGCGCGAACACACTTTTAAACGGCCATGATATGGCAGAGATGGCATCGGCGACCAAGGTTCTAGGGGCTAATGAGCCGCTTTATTGGGTGGCTCCAATGGATCCGAATTACCAACGAGATAAGCCGGGTAAGTCGCCGATGGGGATGGATCTAATCCCTGTTTATGCAGAACAGATACCAACACAAAGCAGTAAAGCTGGAACGGTGACTATCGATCCTGCGGTAGAAAATAATCTGGGTGTCAAAACGGCAGTGGTTATTAAAGACAATCTTTCTCCTCGGATCGAAAGTGTGGGCTACGTTGCTTTCGATGAAAGTAAATTATGGCAAACCAATGTCCGCGTAGCTGGCTGGGTCGAAAAACTCCATATCAATGCCGTTGGAGAGAAGGTGAATAAAGGGGATGTTCTGTTTAGCTTGTACTCTCCAGAGCTTATTAAAGCGCAAGAAGAGTTACTGAATGCTAAACGTACAGGCCGCAGTGGCTTGGTTAAGGGGGCGACCGAACGTTTAGTGGTATTGGGCGTCGACCGTGGGCAAATAAAACAGATCATCAGACGCGGAAAAGCGTCCCAAACCATTGATATTAAAGCGGTGGCGGATGGCGTGATTGCCAGTTTGAATATTCGAGAAGGAGGCTATTTGTCTCCTGCTCAAGCGGTAATAAGTGGCGGCCCATTAGATGAAGTATGGGTGGATGCCGAAGTGTTTGAGCGTCAAGCCCAATGGATGAAAGCGGGCAGCAGCGCGACCATGACTCTGGATGCGTTGCCAACCAAGCAATGGCAAGGCGTGATTGACTACGTCTATCCGATCTTAGATCCGAAAACACGTACTTTACGAGTTCGCCTTAAGTTTCCCAATCCTGATGGCGAGTTAAAACCCAATATGTTTGCCAATATTGCTTTGCAGCCTATAACGGATAACAAAGTACTGACCATTCCTAAAGCGTCGGTGATCCGTTCTGGGGGAATGACCCGTGTCGTGCTTGCTGAAGGGAAAGGCAAATACCGCTCTGCGAGAATTGATGTCGGCCGAGAAGCGGGGGATAAGATTGAAGTGTTAGCTGGGTTAACTGAGCAGCAACGTATTGTTACGTCAGCGCACTTTCTGCTTGATTCTGAGTCGAGCCAAACCGCAGATTTAGCGCGAATTGAATCAAGTACTGATAGGAGCAATGAGCCAAGCAACGTTGTGACTCAGGTATGGGGGGAGGGTGACATATCCATGCTGATGGCCGATTTTGGCATGATCACATTAAGACACCAACCAGTAGAAGAATGGCAATGGCAAGCAGGAGAAATGAATTTTTCCGTTAGTGACAATGCCCTATTGCAAGGCTTTGTAGAGGGACAAACCGTTCGGTTTCTAGTGGCGAAAACGGGCGACGATTATAATCTCACAAAGCTTGAAGCCACGGGCGTTGAGCAAAACGGAGGTCAGCAATGATTGGTGCGATTATCCGTTGGTCGATCCACAACCGTTTTTTGGTGTTGATTGCTTCTTTGTTCCTCACACTCGCTGGGCTTTACAGCGTTAAAAATACGCCTGTCGATGCGTTGCCCGATCTATCGGATGTTCAGGTGATCATCAAAACCAGTTACCCGGGCCAAGCGCCTCAAGTGGTGGAAGATCAAGTCACCTACCCGCTCACTACTGCGATGCTTGCCGTGCCAGGGGCAGAAACGGTACGCGGCTATTCGTTCTTTGGTGATTCTTACGTGTATATCATTTTTGACGATGATACCGACATTTATTGGGCGCGTTCGCGTGTTTTAGAGTACTTAAGCCAAGTCGCCCCTAAGTTACCACCGGATGCTAAGCCAACATTAGGGCCGGATGCAACGGGTGTGGGTTGGGTGTATAGCTACGTTTTGCAAGATAAAACAGGCCAACATGATTTAGCCGAGCTGCGCAGCCTGCAAGATTGGTTTTTGAAATACGAGTTGCAAACCGTTGATGGCGTGTCTGAAATTGCCACGGTTGGCGGCATGGTGAAGCAGTATCAGGTGCAAATTGATCCGGCCAAGTTACGCGCTTACGACTTAACCCTACAACAGATCAACATGGCGATACAAAATGGCAATCAAGAGACTGGAGCCTCGGTGATCGAAGTTGCAGAAGCCGAGCACATGGTGCGTACCACGGGTTATTTAACGAGCATCGATGATATTGCTTCTTTGCCATTAAAGGTGACCGATAAAGGTACACCACTATTGCTCGGTGATATTGCGGACATCAATATTGGCCCGCAAATGCGCCGAGGCATTTCCGAGTTCAACGGAGAAGGGGAAGCCGTTGGCGGTGTGATTGTGATGCGGTTTGGCGAAAATGCGAGTGAGGTGATTGAAAACGTAAAAGCAAAGCTAACCGAATTGCAGCGCAGTTTGCCTGACGGGGTAGAGATAGTCGCAACGTACGATCGCTCGACATTGATCAATGCGGCCGTTGACAATTTATGGAACAAATTAGCGGAAGAATTCATTGTTGTTGCTGTTGTATGTGCATTGTTTTTGTTCCATATCCGCTCTTCCTTGGTTATCGCGATAAGCTTACCTGTAGGGATATTAGCGGCCTTTGTGGTTATGCATTGGCAAGGCATTAACGCCAACATCATGTCACTCGGAGGAATAGCGATAGCGATTGGTGCCATGGTTGATGGTGCGATTGTTATGATAGAAAACGTGCATAAACACATAGAACGCACACCCTTGACGGATAAAAATCGTTGGCAAGTCATAGGTAAAGCAGCAGAAGAAGTCGGTGCGCCGTTATTTTTTTCACTGCTCATCATCACCTTGAGCTTTGTCCCTGTGTTTGCTCTAGAAGGGCAGGAAGGCAAGATGTTCTCGCCATTGGCCTTCACTAAAACGTATGCCATGGCGGCTTCTGCAATACTCGCCATTACTCTAGTGCCTGTATTAATGGGTTATTTCATTCGTGGCAAAATTCTCCCTGAGCATAAAAACCCGATTAATAAAGGTTTAGTCGCTTTGTATCGACCACTGCTTACTATGAGCCTGAAGTACCCTAAGTCTGTGATTGTATTTGCTATCGCCTTGATGGCATCGGCCTACTACCCAACCAGTCAGCTTGGCAGTGAGTTCATCCCTCCTTTGGATGAGAGTGATTTGATGTACATGCCAACGACGTATCCAGGGATCTCTATTGGTAAAGCTCGGGAGTTATTACAGCAGACCAATAAATTGATTAAAACGGTTCCTGAAGTCAAAACGGTGTGGGGCAAGATTGGCCGTGCAGAATCGGCAACTGATCCTGCGCCGTTGACGATGATCGAAACCGTTATTCAATTTAAGCCAAAAGACCAGTGGCGTGAGGGTGTCACGAGTGCATCGCTTCGCAAGGAATTCGATCAGCTAATCCAATTTCCAGGTTTAACCAATGCTTGGGTGATGCCAATTAAAACCCGCATCGATATGCTCGCGACCGGTATCAAAACGCCGATTGGCATCAAGATATCTGGCCCTGACCTTAAAGTGATCGAGCAATTAGGGGCACAGCTTGAACCTATGCTAAGTGATATTGCTGGTACTGCCTCAGTCTATGCAGAGCGTGTGGCTGGTGGGCGCTATGTCACCGTTGATATAAAACGTCGAGCGGCGGCGCGTTATGGCTTGAGTATTAAAGAAGTCCAGCAAGTGATTTCGACGGCGGTCGGCGGAATGAATGTGGGTGAGACCATTGAAGGGTTAGAACGTTATCCCATTAATGTGCGTTATCCGCAAGATTTTCGTGACTCGGTGGTGAAATTGCAAAACTTACCCTTAGTTACCCCAAACGGTGCGCGTATTGCTCTCGCTGATGTGGCTGATATTCGTTACGAAGATGGCCCGCCAATGATCAAAACTGAGAATGCGCGACCAAACGGCTGGGTGTTTGTCGACATTGAAGGGCGAGATCTCGGCTCTTATGTTGCGCAAGCTCAGCAAGTGGTCGCCGAGCAACTATCGCTTCCTGCAGGCTACTCAATCGCTTGGTCAGGACAATATGAATATATGGAGCGTGCTAAAGAACGGCTAAGTACCGTTGTGCCTATTACCTTAGCCATCATCATGCTGTTGCTTTATTTCAGCTTCCGCCGTGTAGGGGAAGTGCTGATCATCATGGCCACTTTGCCTCTCGCAATGGTTGGCGGTTTATGGTTGATGCACTACTTAGGATTTAACTTCTCAATTGCGGTTGGAGTCGGTTTTATTGCTTTGGCCGGGGTGGCGGTCGAAATTGGCGTCATTATGTTGGTTTATCTTAACCAAGCGTGGCATGGCGCCAAATTGCATGCGGAAGAGAACAATCAGCCACTACGAGCGAGCGATTTAACGCTTGCTATTCGTGAAGGCGCAGGGCTGCGAGTAAGGCCTGTGATGATGACGGTACTCACCGTCATTATCGGACTTATTCCCATTATGTATGGCGAAGGTACGGGCTCAGAAGTGATGCAACGTATTGCGGCGCCAATGATTGGGGGGATGGCCTCTGCCTTGTTGCTTACCTTACTGGTGTTGCCTGCCGTCTTCAAACTATGGAAACAAAAAGAAACGTCAACGCACGAATAAATGAGTGCTAGCTAACAACACAATTAAGGAAGAAAAAATGAAAAAGACACTATTAACACTTACTTTGGCTATCGTGGGATTTAGCGCAGTGGCGAATGAGATGGATCATAGCAAGATGGATCCTTCGAAAATGGACCACAGTATGATGGAAATGAAGTCAATGGATCACTCGGACATGGACGGGATGATGAGCATGCAAGCAATGTCTGATGTCGGTATGCCAGCCGCTGGAGCCAAGCCAGACAAAGTGGTGGCGGTAATACTGAGTGACGACATGCGGATTACGTTTAAAAAACCAGTGACGATTGAACCAAATGATGTGGTGCAATTTGTGGTGATGAATACCGGAAAAATAGATCATGAATTTTCTATTGGGTCGGTCAAAGAGCAGTTAGACTGTAGAGAGATGATGAAAAATATGGGGGATCATGCGCATGATTCTGACAGTACAGTGACGGTTAAACCGGGTAAGGCCAAGCAGTTACTTTGGCATTTTCATGGTGATAATAACGTAGAGCTTGCATGTAATATCCCCGGCCATGCAGAGGCGGGCATGGTGAAAAGTTTGGTTCTTTAATTGAAGAAATCAGCAGTAGCTCGGTGGCGTTACTGCTGACATCAACAAGCATTAACTTTGCAAAATCTTCAACGGCAAGCCAAGCATGTCGTCGCCAGTACCCGCCAAATACCAGATGATTCCGATTAGACAGGCGACCGTCGCGATATACCAACATGCCGAAAAGATCTGTCCTGAACGATCCAAAGGCAGTAGATGGCTATGGTGACGTGTACGCCATTCCACCACGATTTCGATACTACCAATGAGCAACATAAAACCAAGTAGCGTCAGGTTCAATGAATAGCTTAAAAACACACCAAATGCCGCGCCAGCAATACACAGTGATAAACCAACAACAGAGTTCATCGAAAAGCTGATACTTTTAAGTATGTGGCCGCCATCAAGTGGCAAGATGGGCAACAAATTAAACAAATTCAATAACGCATTAAATGCAGCAAGGCCTGCAAAGAAATCTGATCCCGTGACCCAATATGCGAGCAAAGATGCAACAGACATCAGTAGGCCAAAAGTAGGGCCCATGATTGAAATCACGACATCTTGCCAGCGTGTATTAATTCGCTCGTCACTTAGTGCTAAGCCACCCATAAATGGGATCAAATAAATGCCTTTGGTCTTCATGCCAAAATATTGCATCGCACGAATGTGGCCGTATTCGTGAAACACTAAACAGGCGATTAACGCGAGCGCAAATTGAAACGAAAAAAGCCAAGAATAGGCGGCGACACTGGCCCCCATTAACACCACTTTAATGACTTTGGCGCTTTTTAGTAGTTTGAACCCGAGTGAAGCCAAGCCAATAATGCTGAGTTTGTTTTGCTTTTCAATCGGTGTGACAGGCGTTTGCTGTTCGATGTCTTTGGTATTTCGACTGCCGTCGACAATGGCTTCATCATTAACAAAAAGCTGGTAGCTTATCGCAAAGGGCTGCCAAGTTAGGTCTGTAACCAAGCGCACGTTAATGGTTTGGGTTTGCTGAGCTACGTCGGCTTCACCTAACGTATTGGCATCTAGATTCCCGGAGGTATGTGTCGGTTGTGTACTCAGAGAAAATTGATGTTCTTTGATGCCTTCATAATCACTTGAAGCATGAATGACGGAAACCACTTGGTTGTCCCAAAAGAGTTGTTGCCAACCCGCCATAGATCCTTCAAGGCGCAGTGGCTTGCCTAAGCAGTCGATATTTAGTAATTCCAATGTATTTTCACTCTATTTGATAACAAAGCAGCCGATGACCTCATGCCGCGAGTCGTGTGCGCTATTCTAGCGTGCAGATTACCTGTGTACTAGCAAAGCGACGACTGAATTTAATAGTGCGACTTATCATTCGAATGAAAAAGGCCGACAATGAGTTTACTAATATGGATTCAAAGCGCTTTAGGAGCACTTACCCATTAGCGAATAAGTGCTGTGCTACAAGTGTGACGAGAACGGATATGAGACTTCTAACCACTGATTCTTTCCAGTAACTTTTGTCGAAAACCGATAGGGTCTTTGTGAAGCGCCTCGTGGTAAGCGACAAAGGCGCGATACCTTGGAGTGGACATTAGCCAAAGAGAAAGAAAAGGTAATATTGAGAAAACTAACCCCTGCCATTTATCTTTGTGCTCAAGGAATACAGCAAATAAAATATAACAACAAATCTGGAAATAAATGTTAATTATATTTATTCCTACTGCGTAAGCTCTACCTCTAATTATCAGTAAATTTGTTATCGAAGTGGTCAGAGACATTATTACGCCTAGTGCTCCAGCAAAAACAAAGTACTCCATAGTTGAAAAGTAATCTATATGTTGCGCAAGAACGAAGGTCAGAAGGATTACAGCAATGCCTCCACCAATTAAAATCGACATGATCACGGTGATACCAACGGCAAAAATCCATAGCGATAGTTCGTGATTTTTAAAGAAATTATCTGTCATGGGTTCCGAGTTCCTCATAAATCCTGATGGTTAACTAAGAGCTCTATCCAGTAGTTTTTGGCGAAAACCGACAGGATCTTTATGAAGAGCTTCGTAAAAAGCGACAAAGGAGTGATACCTTGGGGTCGATATGAGCCAGCCCGCCAGAATGGAGAAAATCGAACAACTCATGAAAAACCACTTATAATCATCTTCAAAAATAAGTAGAACTATAAAATAACCGGCTAGTTGAAAGTACAAATATATCTTATTGATAATAGTAGCTTTAGGTTTACCTCTGAAGATTAATATATTCGTAATTGAAGTTGAAATAGTCATCACTATGCCAAGTACGTACCCCGCAGCAAGGTACTCTCCAATCGTAAAATACCCAAGTACTTGATGCACAGTTAATAGCAGTAGGAAACAAGCTGCTCCTCCACCAATGATCAAAGTCATAATTACGGATATACCAATAACAAATATCCAGGGCGTTAATTCGTGACTTTCAAAGAAGTCATTTTTCATTGTTTCTGAGTTCCTCATAGAGCCTGATGATTAACCAATAGCTCTATCCAGTAGTTTTTGTCGAAAACCGATAGGGTCTTTATGAAGCGCCTCGTGGTAAGCGACAAAGGCGCGATACTTTGGAGTGGACATTAGCCATAGGGCCAGTAGTGGAAAACTGACGAAGCTTAGGAAAAAGTATTTATACTCATGTTCATAGATTACCAAAGCAAAACAATAGATCACGACCTGAATAAAAATGGTCATTTTATTCACCTTAACGAGTGCCTTTTTGCCTCGAATAATGAATAAACTAGGTACAACAGTGAAAAGAGTCATTGTGATCACTAGTAGTACAAAGTGAATACCATACATTTTTGGCGTGAATTCTCCGATGAGCTGCTCTAGTGTAAATAGCAACAGAGGTATGGTAACGCCTCCCCCTATCATCATGGATATGATAACGGCGATACCGACAAAAAAAATCCAGATCGATAATTCATGGTTTTCAAAAAAATCATCTTTCATTGTTACCAAGCTCTTCGACTATACTGATAACTTGAGTCTTGGACGTGTTACATTCCGTGAATATCAATCAAGGTTCCTATTTATGAGTTATTGAGTCTTTGTAGTAACTTTTCTCGAAAACCAGCTGGGTCTTGGTAAAGTGCTTCGTAATAAGCGACAAAAGCGTGGTATTTTTGAGTGGACATTAACCAAAGAGACAGGAGAGGTAATACTCCGAATAGCACTCCTAGCCACTTATCTTCGTGTTCAAAGGTCATTGCAAACAATAGATAGCATACAATTTGAAAATAGATGTTAATAATATTTAATTGCTTAGCACGAGGTTTCCCTTTAATTATGAGTAAGTTTGCTATCGAGGTAATTAAAACCATTAGAATCGAAAATATACCGGCAAGAGCGAAGTATTCCATAATGGAAAAGTAACCTACATATCGCTCGAGGATAATGGTCAATAAAAACACAGCAATACCTCCGCCAATCAATATAGTCATAATTACTAACACTCCAACGGCAAAAATCCATAGCGATAGTTCGTGATTTTTAAAGAAATTATCTGTCATGGATTCCGAGTTCCTCATAAATCCTGATGGTTAACTAAGAGCTCTATCCAGTAGTTTTTGGCGAAAACCGACAGGGTCTTTATGAAGCGCTTCATGGTAGCCGACAAAGGCACGATGCTTTGAGGTGGACATTAACCAAAGTGACATTAGAGGCAATACGCCGAAAAATAGGCCTAGCCATTTATCTTCGTGTTCAAATATTATCGCGAATAAGAAATAACTAGTGATTTGGACATAGGCAATGAGTTTATTCACCACCAAGGCTCTTGGCTTACCTCGAAAAATGAAAATATTAGATAAAGTTATGGCTAGGGCCATTAATACTTCTATTATTGTCAACGATATTCCAAATTGTTCTGTAGATAATTCTCCGGTGAATGTTTGAATTGAGATTATCACTACGAAGCACGCTCCCCCTCCACCAAGTAAGAGCAAGATGACATTTGATATGCCACAAGCAAAAATCCAGAGTGATAACTCGTGCTTTTCAAAAAAATCCTCTGTCATTCTTCCTCAATCCTTTTCAAAAGCGCTGATTTACTGGGGTTAGGCACAATTGGCGCATCCTTGCTTTAAAGGGGAAATAATCACATGCTGAAATTCGGTGTGTAAAACATCAATATTGATTGTTTTTAAACGAGCGAAATGAATGTGAAGTCACTTCCAGTCTATATAAAACTTATGCGTCGATTCGCTGTTATATGCGAAGCACTTCAATAGGTGAGAAGAAAAAACTGGGGTTGTCGTGAGCTTAAATGAGCATAAAATGCTTGTTCAGTGTTTTGGTTCTTAATGTAAAAACAGTTTTAAGGATAGCAATGAACAACTATTTCGAGAGCCCGTTTAAAGGGGTATCTATCGCCGATCAAATCACCAATTCGAACATCGTCGTGGGTAAACACAGCTATTACTCAGGGTATTACCATAACCACAGTTTTGATGATTGTGCGCGATACCTTATCTCCGACAGAGACGATGTGGATAAGTTGATCATTGGCAGTTATTGCTCTGTTGGTTCGGGCGCGGTATTTATGATGGCAGGCAATCAAGGTCACCAAAATAAATGGGTGAGCACTTTTCCATTTTTCTACCAAGATAACGAAAACTTTATCGGTGCTAAAGATGGTTTCCAGCGTGCTGGCGATACTGTGATAGGGAATGATGTTTGGATTGGCAGCGAAGCCATGATCATGAGTGGGGTGACGGTAGGGGATGGGGCAATCATCGCAAGCCGAGCTGTCGTTACCAAAGATGTGGCGCCTTATTCTGTTGTCGGTTCAAACCCAGCAAAACACATTCGTTTTCGATTTTCTGAGCAAGAAATTGCACAGCTTCTGGAAATGCAGTGGTGGCAATGGAGCGACGAGCAATTGAAAGGGGCGATGGCGTTAATGTGCTCGTCGGATATTACTGGTTTGCACGCGTACTGGCAGCGTACGATTACCCAATAGTTCTGACCTACTGTACCGATGTTGGCTTAGCTGGCAAGGTAGACACCTTTGCCAATAAACTGTTGATCATCCACCTGAGTTAATAAAAACCGGGCGAGCAGTTGAACGCTGATTTTACCACCCTGAAATGTGGTGCTACTTGTTTTAAGTGAGGAACTGGGTGGGTTGGTGTCCATAGCGCCGCAGCGGGCCATTGTCCAATTAACATCCGATTGTGCTAGCAACTGGTATTCTTTTTCTCGATCTATATAAATGTCTCCCAATAGTGCTGGGGCGATTTTATTCAATAAGATCTTCATAATAAAATTATTATCGTCTCCAGAAACGCGAGAGCTTACGCCGCTAGTGAGTATGAATCGACGGATGCCATGCTTTTTCAGTATTGGCAGCAAGGCTTGTGTACTGTTAAAACAGGGCATCTCTTTGGCCGATAATTTTGCCGTTTTGATGCTTTTATTCATGCCGGCAGGCCCCAGTGTTGATACGACGGCTTCAACACCTTTGACTAATGAATTGAGAGCGTTCTCGTCTCTTGCATCTCCTTTAATAACGGTAATATTTGGGTGTGCGCTTACCTTAGAGGGGGTGCGCGCTAATATTCTTAAGTGGTAATTCAGTGCAAGTGCCTCTTTAACGACTTGTTGTCCAACGAGCCCTGTTCCGCCTAGAATCGCGAGTGTTTTAACTGTCATAGCTTCTTCCTTATTTGGTTTAACAACAGTATGTCACTTGTTCATCTGTATGATTAGGGGGTAGTATTGGTTATCTTTGATTCTAAAACGGTATCAATTAATGCTACTTAATTATCTTAAACCAATGGCGATATTCGCAGCCGTCGTTGAAACGGGCAGTTTCACTTTAGCGGGTAAACGCTTAGGTATGCCGCGAGGAAAAGTGAGTGAACAGATCAGCCGTTTGGAGAGCTACCTTGAAGTAAAACTGTTTCAGCGAAGCACCAGAAAAGTCAATATAACGCCGGAAGGGCAAGCATTATACCAGCATGTGTGTCATATCATGCGCCACGGCGTTGAGGGAGTTGAAGAAGTAAAAAGTTTTGCTGAAGAAGTAAAAGGGAAGATCCGCATAACCACAACCAATGATTTTTATGAGCACTTATTACTGCCTATTTTGAAGCGATTCTGCCAAAATTACCCAGAAGTCGAGCTAGACCTGCAAATAACAGAGCTGCCATTATCTATTATTGATGATTCGATTGATTTGGCTATTCGCTCAGGGGAACTGCCTGATTCTGGACTGATCTCTCTGCCATTAGCTAAAACTCACCTTAAAGTCTATGCCAGCCCAGAGCTAAAAGACTCACTTCCTGATAGCCCAGAACAGTTAAATGATTATCGGTGGATAGCCATGAGTGAAGATGCCAAAGTCAGCCAATTTAAGCTGGTTTCCCAAAATGGAGGCGAATTTACGCTATGGCCTCATTACCAACATGTCGCCAGTAGTGTTGCTAGCTATAGTCCACTTATTGAACAAAACTTTGGGCTTGGAATGATGACTGAACACACGGGCAATGTGCTAGTGGCGAAGGGGCGGCTAATTCCAGTATTGCCGGATTGGAGCCATCAGTCGATGTCGATTTCATTGCTTTATCCGGCGCGTCTACATATGGCAAGACGAACTAAGTTGCTAATAGATGAGATAAAACTCGCGTTCAGTTCCCCAGAGTGATGGACTGACGGAGCAATTTTCAATTCAGGTCAGTTTGCTTAAGTTGTTATAGCAAGCTCAGAATTCTTGATTCATTTTGGCTAAACAGGTTAATAAAATTTCGCTCTGATCTGAAGGGATACTGGCAGTGAGCTCTTTAACTAGGTTTAGATGCAATTGATTGTGATGACGGTGAATCTTCTCGCCCTCAGAGGTGAGAGTCACCACAATAGCTCGACGGTCTTCAGGGTGAGGACGACGTTCAATGAGCTCAGCCTTAACCAGTTTTTCTATTTGAACGGTGAGCGTTCCGGTGGTGATACTGAGTTTTTGTGCCAGTTCTTTCATTCTTAAGGCACCGTGATTACCAAGTACTTCAATGGTATGTACTTGCGCAAGTGAATACCCCGTTTCTTTTACAACGGACTGTTCCCAAGACGACATTTTGTCGTAGAACTCAGTTAAAGCTTGATTCAGTTTTTCAATAGGTAGCATGTCTGGCCAAGGGGAGATTAAACAGTAAAGTCGATGTTATCAAACTTCTGCTAATTTTGTTTAACTACTGCAGTACATCCTACCTAATGACGGGCTATTCTTCACGCTTGCAAACCGCAAGCTCTGTATTAAATTTTGCCATAAACTCAGGGTTTTGTTTTAAGAAGTGTTTAGTGAAGTAAACCCCAAGTGGCTTTTCTTTGGCAATTTCGGTTGCGAATACTTCCTGCCATCCGTACTGCCTACTTAGTTGATCCATAGCCAAATTGTTCGCCATGATGGTATCAATTCGCCCCATCTTTAACTGGAGCATTAACTGCTCTGTGGTTTTAGGGCGGCTATTAATCGGGTACAGGTTAGACTCTAGCCATTTGGCCATATTGGATCCTTGAAATGCTCCGATTCGCCCGAGGTTGTCTCGGCTCACTTTGGTATTGGCTGGCCTATCATTACTGGGAACCCAGTACCATTGCCAATTTTGGCTGGCGAGTACGTCAGACATAACGGCGTAGCTATCTCGGTAGGCATTTTGTGAGCCAGCAAAGAATCCGTCAACTTCATGAGCCTCTGCCATATGTTGGGCTCGTCTCCACGGAACCACCAATACCTGTAGCTCTTGGCCCATACGTTCAAACGTACATCTTAACCTGTCTATCGCTACGCCCGTAAATTGATGATCAGCGATTTTACGAATTTCGGCATCGCTGGGGTAGCTGCCATAAGGTGACAAATTGTGTGTTGTGAGTACAACAGGTGCACTGAATGCTGATACGCTAAAGAGAACGAACGTTAATCCAAGAGCGAAAGTTTTCATCACTTATACCGAGTAGAGTTAAGTTAACTTTCAGTATAGGAAGAACTGAACAAAACGGTAACTCGAGCCCCAATTAATACGCTTGAATGCACCTGAAATGGGAGACCTAACTTAGTCGTGGGTTGAGCTCCAAAGTGAGGTGATGAATGGAATCGAAGCGAGCCAAGATGTCTTTGAAATCTTGAACGGTTTTATCACTATCAGATTCAAGAATGATGGCGGCTGAATAGTGGTGGCTGCTCACTTTCCAAATATGTAAGTCTTTGATTTTTGCCCATGGGGAGAGTGCATCGATGATCTTCTGCTTATGTGTATGAGTGCCGCTCTCATCTAATAGGATAGGACTGGTTTGTTTCATCAAGCCTATTGTCCATTTAGCAATCACAATCGCACCCACAATACCCATAACGGCATCTAACCAGTTCCATCCCAAGTACTTACCAAACAGTAACGCAACGATGGCGAGTAAAGACGTTAGCGTATCAGCGAATACGTGTAAATAAGCAGCGCGTAAGTTGTGGTCGTGGTGTCCGTGGCTATGTTCATCGTTCGTGTGCTCAAGGCTTGTATGGCCCTGGTGATCATGATGGTGAGAGTGGTCATGATGATCATGCAGAAGGTACATGCTCACTACGTTTACAATTAACCCGATAATAGCGACCATAATGGCTTCATTAAACTGTATATCTTGAGGGTGAAAGAGTCGATTGACAGACTCTATGACCATCATTAGCGCGACGTTCCCTAACGCAATAGCACTGGTGTAGCCCCCTAAAACGCTGACTTTTCCTGCTCCAAATGAGAATTTACCACTGTTTTCGTGTTTTTTGGCGTAACGATAAGCAAATAATGTAATGCAAAATGCGGCGGCATGAGTGCCCATATGCCAGCCGTCTGCGAGCAGAGCCATTGAACCATATACGGTGCCCGCTACGATTTCTGCCACCATTGCTGTGACGGTCAATATGAGTACATAGACGGTACGTTGCTCACCTTTTTGATTATGAGCGCTAAAATTGTGGCTGTGTTCAGAGGAGAATTGCAAAAGGTGACCTATTTAGTTTGATTGTCAAAATGTTTGATTGTTAATGTAGTTTGGTAATCAAAGCTTGTCAATAAACGGGGGCCATCAGTGATAAGAACAGCAACTAGATAGGGGCAGTAACGTTAAAGGTTACTGAGAACCATGATGTTCAGGTGGGATATAAATGGACATATAGTGGGTAAGAGATTTCGTTTCACTGATGTCAAAGCTCTCATCGAGCACTTCTAATTTCTCGATCCGATCTAGGCGAAAATTACGGTAACTCTCTCGCAGTTCACACCACGCGATGAGGGTCCATACTTTGCCCCAAAATACCTGGCCTAACGGATGAAGAACCCTTTGGCTTGAATCACCGTGTTCTGCTACATAACCGATGCGCACTTTGAGTTGGCTATCTGTAGCGTGGCGTAACATCTGACCGCGCTTTGCAGCCTGAGTTTGAATATGAAAGTTAGGCACCAGGATGGGAAAGCTCTCTACCTGACTCTTCTGTTTATCTGGCAATACCGAGAGTATTTTGGTGGAAGCAGAGCGGCTGGCATCGGCCAATTCAGCATCAGACCAAGCGCGAACCATTCGCATGCCAAGTTCAAGAGCGACCATTTCTTTTTCGGTAAACATAAGCGGTGGCAGGTGAGACCCGGCTTGTAAGATATAGCCAATTCCGGCCTCCCCTTGAATGGGAACACCGGAATGGATCAGCGACTGAATATCGCGATAAATGGTTCGCTCGCTAACCTGCATTCGGTTAGCCAGTTCGACAGCCGTTACAGCGTAGCGCTTTGAGCGCAGCAAAGTGAGCAATTCAAATAAACGTTCCGATTTACTCATGTTTTCCTCTTTGCTGGCTTAGAAGCTGTATTACGAAGTTAAGCTTGGCATTCACCGCTCATTTTAATGAACTGGTGCTGCATCGATAGGCTCTCTTGGCTGATCAGCGCAACCAATGGTTGGCAGTCAGCAGATTGCATAAATTGTTCACCTGCGGATTTCGCGTCGTCTAGGTTGCGCCAATAAACGACATCGGTCCAAGACTGAGTTTCAGGATTATGACTCACTGAACGATATAAGAAACCCGGAAGACTCGCAATGAACTTATGGCTTTGCTCTGATGCTGCGATCATATCTTGTTCTGACACATTTTCATTGGCTTTATACGATACGATTTCGATAACTTGTTGCATGGTATGTCCTTATTAGTGTTGTTGAGGTCGAGTTAAGGATACCTAAGTGGATTGTCAGAACCTGTCAGGAGTGATTCGATCTTTGTTGTGAGCGCACAAGTTAAGAGACTTGGCATTGGTGGTACTTTGACTCATAGTAGAGAGCTTGATTAAAAAGTACACGGATGGGAGCCGTTCCAGTCGAATGGAATTCACTTAGGTTGACGCCACAAGACAACGAACAATGAGCCTTTGCATTCGCTCGACATTACTACCATTACGCCTTCAAAATAATAAAGAGTTGATTATGAACACCTCTATTAATAACGCGATGAGTGCCTCTGTTTGGGCTATGCTGATTTTGCTTTCTATTCTTTGGGGCGGATCATTTTTCTTTGTTGGCGTGGCGGTATCGGAACTGCCTCCTCTCACGATCGTGACCTTTAGAGTTGGGCTGGCAGCGGTAACATTGTGGGTAATCGCACTGCTTATTGGGTTGAAACCACCCAAGAAGCCGAGTGTTTGGCTGGCCTTCCTAGGTATGGGGTTACTGAATAACGTTATTCCATTTACGTTTATTGTGTGGGGACAAACTCAAATAGCTTCGGGATTAGCGTCTATTCTTAACGCCGCCACGCCGATTTTTGCAGTTGTGGTAGCAGGCACTTTGTTGCCAGACGAGCGAGTAACAAAACTTAAATTAGTCGGCGTAGCGGCGGGCTTTTCAGGGGTTGTTGTGATGCTTGGAGTTCCCAGCTTAGTGGGTGGCGGAAATTTACTTGCCCAGTTTGCCATTATTGGTGCGGCATTGTCTTATGCATTTGCGGGTGTTTATGGGCGTCGTTTTAAAGCCATGGGTGTCAGTCCAATAATCATTGCTGCAGGGCAGGTGACGGCATCGACCTTGGTGCTCATCCCTATTACCTTGTATACCGACGGAGCGATAGATATGGCGAGAATTAGCACGGAAACTTGGTGGTCAATGATCGCGTTAGCTGTGCTTTCTACGGCGTTGGCTTACGTAGTGTATTTTAAAATCCTAGAACGAGCAGGGGCGACAAACGTGTTGTTGGTGACGTTATTGGTGCCAGTGTCAGCGATTTTACTAGGGTGGTTATTTTTAAATGAATCATTGGCACCGATCCACTTCGTTGGTATGGCATTAATTGCGCTGGGTTTGTCTGCAATTGATGGTCGCTTGTGGCGTCGTTCGAAGATAATAGCCAGTGAATGACGACGGTTTCGCATGTCGATATGAGGGGGATAGGATAAATACAAGTTGTCCCAATATGAGACAACTTGGCTTAGTCTCGGTGTAAAAGTGGTTACATCTCTTTCATCGCAGAAATGACTGATGGGTCATTAAGCAGGTTGAATAGTAAGCTTTTAGCTGATGATCGTTGGGCATCAGATAAAACCTTTTTTGGGTTCTCTCTTGATTGAGTCAGGATGTTTTTGATAAAGCGACTGTTAGTACCAGAGATTTCGTAAACATACCTAAGCGTGTCTAGCAGCTCACCTTGTGGCAAGCTATAAACGCCCATCTCACAACTCAGGTTGTCCATAGAGAGAAAGTTATTTACAACGACTTTGCGTTCAGCCTTAAACTTCTCTTGGGCTTCGTAGGAATCAATCAAAGCCTGTACTCGTTCCGCTATTGCGACAGGTACTTCCATTGTTTTCGTTTCATGAGTCATTACTGGTTGTCCTTTTTACTAGGTATCATCACTAAGCCCAGTGTACGCTTTATCTCGCGTTAACATCAACGTTTGGATTGAAGTAAAGCTACGCAACAGCAAAAAAATAACGTTACAGTGATCCTGTTACTTATTTGGTGAGATACCCAGCTTTAAGAACGCTTAGGTAATGAGGGGCTGTCTAGCCAATATGCGTCATTTCGTTAAGGGTAAATTGCGCGACACTACCTTCAGTAGCGGCTACGTAGTCGGCAATATGCTGGCTAGCTAGATGAGCTTGAAGCAGCTCGCGTGAGGTCCAGTTTTCATAAAATACGAAATGGGCTGGGTTGTCGTTGTCTTGATGTAAATCGTAGTTAATGCAACCTTCTTCAGCTCGAGTAAGTTCGATTAACTTAAGCAGTTCTGTGCGAACGAGTTCGATTTTGTCTTCGTTTGCTACGATGTTAGCGACGATGGTTAGCTTTGTCATGTTTTGCCTTATCATTAAATTTGACGGGAAAAATGTCCGAATATCTTGATTGCTCTTGTGTTGTTGAGCGCTATGATAGAGTAAATCTTAAAAACAAAAACAGCGCAATGATTGAAATATTATCAAAATAAATTTGATAATTAAGGCTGAAGAAATCGCGTTAATTGGTCACTTAGTTAAGTAGGTAGCGTATGTTAAATAATATTAATCTAAATTTATTGCGCTCATTACAAGTGTTGTTGGAAGAGTGCCATGTGAGCCGAACAGCGAATAGGTTGAATATAAGTCAATCTGCTGTGAGCCGCCAACTTTCTCAATTACGTGAGTTGTGTGCTGACCCGCTGCTTGTGCGTCAGGGTAATTTGCTCATACCGACGCCAAGAGCTCTCGTTTTGCGAGGCAAATTAGATGCTTTGTTTTCTGAATTTGATCACCTGTTGGATGAAAAGCCGTTTGCTCCTAGTGACTGGCAAGGGGAGGTCGTACTGGCTTCCAGTGATTACGTGGCGCAGTATGTGCTGCCTGATATCGCCGCGCATTTAAGTGATCTTGCCCCTCAGTTAGATATGACTTACCGGCTTTGGCAGCCGGATCAGTTGGACAAACTTCATGAAACAGGGATTCATATTGCTTCGTCTATGTACCCTGAGAAACCTGAAGGGGTGTCGAGCATAAACATTGGGTCTGACTATTCAGTTTGTCTGATGAGTGCGAGTCATCCTTTGGCTGATAACCCTGATCTTGAAGTGAACGACTTGATACGTTATTCACATATTAAGGTGACAGGAGGGGGCGATAAAGATTCGCACACCGATCTGGCGCTTAGGAATCTGGGGTTGGAACGCCATATTACGTTAAAAGTCCCTTTCTTTTCTGCTGCCATTAACCGATTGGTATCCAGTGAGCACTTGATGGTCGTACCCGAGCACATAGCAAGGAATTTGAGTAAACACTGGGATTTGAAGTATAAATCCTTGCCGATTGATATGGCCAAGCACCAATATTGGCTCATGTGGCATCCCAAATACGACAGTGACTCCGCTCATAAATGGCTGCGAGAAGAAATTCGGGCGGTGATGGCCTTGGCTGAGTATTCGATTCGATAGCGACCGATTTGATAGTAGCCTCGTTGCGATTATCTTTGGCTATGATTCAAAATCATGACCTTCATGAGTAAATGTGATTTCCTTTCATGGCTCGTCTGTTGGTAGATTAGGCTCAAACAGGAGAGCTTTTTATGACGTTAACAGTTTGGTTGTCACTTTTTATCGTGTGCCTTTTAGGTGCGATGTCACCAGGCCCGAGTTTGTCCGTTGTCGCTAAACATTCTTTAGCTGGAGGGCGAAAAAATGGGATCGCCGCGGCTTGGGCTCATGCGCTAGGAATTGGTATTTACGCAATAATCAGTTTGGTTGGCTTGGCGGTTGTCTTGCAGAAAAGCGAGTTGTTGTTTAAATCGATCAGCTTGGCGGGCGCCGTGTACTTGGCCTACCTTGGTGTGAATGCGCTTCGTTCAAAAGGCGGTGTTGCGGCTAAGCTAGGTGGGGGAGAAGAGACCAGTGTGATGCAATCGGCACGAGAAGGTTTTTTGATCTCAATATTAAACCCCAAAATTGCTCTGTTCTTTATTGCTCTATTTAGTCAATTTGTGGCTCTAGGAAATGAATTAAGCAACCAGCTTATCATTGTCGCGACGCCACTATTATTAGATGGCTTGTGGTACACCTTGATTACTTTGGTGTTGTCCAGTTCTCGTGTGGTTGAGCGGATCAGAGCGCGAGCCGTATTGATCGACCGTTTGTCAGGAGTCTTCTTAATACTGCTTGCCGTTCGTGTTGTTGTGACGATATAGCGTATTTTCGTCTTGAAATAGAGAGATCGAGCAAGGGGCAATCAATGTTGATTGCCCCTTGGTGTATAGAGTCCCTTGGTGTAGGAGTACTAAAGTGCCTGTTCAGTTGAGACAAGCGAGACGCGGGGAGAGACCGCATGCAGAGCGATGTTATGGATCATCTCATCGACGGTTGTGCAGCAATCCACCAAAATAGACACCGAATACTTGTCTGCTGCAGGTGAGATGGCAGTATGCGCAACACAGTTTTGGGTCATCATGCCGCAAATCATTAATTCTTCAATATTATGCTGCTGTAAAACCTCATCCAAGTTGGTTCTTTCAAATCCGTCAGCAAAATTTTTAATGATCACTTCTGCGTTAGGCGCTAGTGCCAACACTTCAGGATGAATGTCGGCCCCGACGCTGCCTTGATTAAAGAAAGGAGCGACACCGTTAGATGGATCAGCAATATGTTGGACATGAATAACCGGTATATTTTGGCTATTGGCGAGCTCGATGGCTGTTTTCACATTAGTCAGTGTTTGTTCGGTATTCCACAATGGGAATTTACCACCTGCGAAATAGTCATTTTGTAAATCGATGACGATGAGTGCTTTCTTGTTCATTATGATCTCCTAAATAGAGGCTGTGTTCGATAGAATGATTATCGCCAAAGATAGGAGTGTGCTTAAGAGTCTAAAATGACATATTATGAGTCAAAAGCGACAAAGGTGTACTCTGCATGAAACGAATCTCAATCGGTATTTACCACTACACCAATGCCTTAAAATCGGCCATATACGGGTTAGAAGAAATGTTTTTTTTAGCGAATCAAATTTGTGATGAGCAGAAATTGGGCACCAAGTTTATGCCTGTGATCTTCGAAACTCCGCCACCGATTGACCAAAAGTTTGCCGTTATTTTGCTGCCGCCTAGTTTACAAAGCCAAGCGTATCTTAGTGCGAATTCTAATGATCTCGAATGGCTAATTACCCAGCATGGGCAGGGTTCCACAATAGCTTCGGCATGCGCGGGGGCTTTTATCTTAGCTGCAACGTCTTTGGTTGATAAGCGCGCGGTGACCACTCATTGGGGCCTGTCGGAGCTATTTCATCAGACCTTTCCTCATATAGAACTTAAAAGTAATGAAATCCTGATTGATCATGGAGACGTGATCACCGCTGGTGGCATGATGTCTTGGGTGGATTTGGGCTTTGAGTTAATTAAAAAGTACACTAATGCCAATGTAATGAGAAAGCTTGGAAAGCAACTGGTGGTAGACACCGCTCCGAGGGAACAACGTTTTTATCAACAATTCACGCCCTCTCTTTTGCACGGTGATCAGCCCATTGTTCGAATTCAGCAGATCATGAATGTGCAATACATGCAGAATATAACGATTCAATCGCTTGCCGCTCAGGCCAACTTAACGCTTAGAACAATGCAGCGTCGTTTTGTAAAAGCCACCAGTGATAATCCGAATCGTTATTTGCAGAGGTTAAGAATTCAAAAAGCGTGTGATCTATTAGAGAGCACACAAGCTTCGTTTGAAACCATTGCCAACAAAGTCGGCTATGAAGATGCTAGCGCCTGCCGGAAGATTTTCATCAAAACCATGGGACTGACACCAAAAGAATTTCGTACGAGGTTTACAAGAAATTAGCTTAATTAACCTTGGTTTGGCGAACGATGTTTGTGGTGAGGTAGGTGAAGCCAACATGATGCTGCGGCTTCACTCGATGCGTTTATTCAACGCCAGTAAATGTCGGCAGTAATTCCAATATGTTTAATAAACTAATGATAACGATACTTAGCCCATAAATGGCGACACCAGCCAGAACCCAATTGCCGCCTGGTACCCGATATTGTTCTGTATTTCCAACGAGATCTTGCCCTTCTTTTGATCTCAGTTGCCTCGCTTTTCGCACCAAAAGGGCGGGAATAATGCATGCCCAAACTGCCGCCGCAGACCCGGCATAGCCAATCGCAGCCAAGAATCCAAATGGGAATAACAAAGAGAATATGAGCGGCGGAAGAAACGTCACAGCCCAAGTTTTGCCGCGCCCTTTTGGTGAAGATTCAAATTGAAATAGGTCAGCCAAAAAATCAAAGACCCCGAGCCCTACGCCAATGAAACTGGATAAAATGGCGGCGGCTGAAAATGCGCTGATTATCGTTGATAGCGACTCTTCTTCCAACACACTTCGAAGGCTGCTTAATAAGCTATCGATATTACCACCAGACGCGATGATGGCCGTGAAATCGGCTCTTGGCAAGTTGCCATAAATGCTGACTAACCACATGATATAAATAAATAAAGCGATGAGCATTCCGCCTACGATGGCATTTTGCGCCCGCCTTGCTTCCAAGTAATAATCACGTAATGTTGAAACACTGTGCTGATAGCCAAACGATGTTAATGCGACCGGGAAAAACACCCAAATGTATTTTGAGTATTCAACACTGAGCTGGGAAGAATCAAAGAGCACGCCTAGCTTGATATTAAACCAGAGGCCAGCAACCCCAAAGCTAAAGCTGAGAATCATAAATAACATCAATATTATTGATATTCGGTCGACCATTTTGGTGGAATGCCAGACCAACAATGAAAAGACCAATACAAAGATAATGGAAGCAATTTTGGGGTTAATTCCAAAGTATCCGTTAATGATCAATCCAGAAGATGTGATATAGGCGTAAAGTAAAATCCCACCAACAAAGTAGATCATCGAATTATTCAGAATATTGACATTTTTACCGAGTAGATCTTTCGTAATGGAAGAAAATGAAGAGCGATATGGGTAGTCTTTTAGTACCTCAAGAAGTAAGCAGCCACTTGCTGTCATGACTACCATCGTAAATATCAAAGCCGCGATGGCTCCGAGTGTCCAAGACCCTGCTCCGGCAGCTGGTAGGCCCAGCATCCCCGCACCGACACAAATACAAGCAACAATGCATGCGCCGCCTACAAGGGAGGGCGGATTTTCTGATTGTAATTTGTCTATCGCTTTATTTTTTATATTCCCTTTTTCTGTGCTTTCCATAGTATTTTACCTGTCATGTTTTTGTAGTGACGATGAGGCGCTTTGAGCGCGATGGAGCTGGAATACTATCGTCTGAATACATAAGTAAAACAGTAATTAAGTGTTAATTTAGTATAAATATTGAACAGGTAATTCATTGCGTTGCTCGCCTAATGATGCCATTAAACGCCCTATTTCCAGGACATGGAAAAGTCTTGATCTTTAAAGGCTGCCGCGAGTCCTGTTACTTGCTGCATTCTCAATACTTCGTCTTGATCCATCCCAAGTTCTGCGCAAATTTTGCTATTGCTCCATCCCATTTCTCTAAGTTGAATAACAAGATTTGCCGTGAGCTCTACTTGGTGGGAACCACGGGCTAAGTTATGTCGAACCGAAGTGGAAATACAGTCTTGTTCTGGCAGGGTTAACACCACAGAAGGAATGTAACCCGGGATGGATTGCAATTCAGGATTGTTTAGAAGAAGTTGATATCGGTGAAATCCATCAATCAGAATGTATTGGTCAGTAATTCCTCTAAGGCGATTGACCAAGATTGGCATCGTGACGCCACTTTGATCGATAGAGTGTTTTAACAGTGTGGCCTCAGGAGGGGCGACTTTGTTTGGGTTATAGTGATTTGCGTGAATTTTGTGGATTGGAAGTAAGTTCACTTTGCAAGCAGGAGGCAGAGCGATAATCTGATTATTGAGTAAGTCGACAATGGTATTAAATACTTTTACCTTTTCATCAATATAGTTTTGATTGTTCGTCAAATCTGATTCAAATGATAGGGAATTTTGTAGGGTTTCATTTTCCATTTGTATTTTTTCCTTCTCCATAGAGTGCGTGATACTGCTTGGCAACAGATTTGTTGTAACCAAAAGAGAGCCCACGACACCAGTAATCATTTTTTATGAGGACTTTGCAGATTCGCCTCCAGCTTGGGACCTGCTTTCGGGATTCTAACTTGCTGTCCGCAAAATCGGGAATGGATGTAATGCCTTTTTGCTCTCCGTTTTTTCGCCACCATAACAAGAACTTAAAAATACGTTCTCGATAATGCTGTTCAATATGAGGGGGCATGGTTTTTAACAGGTATTTGCTGTATTGCCGATAGCTAAGGCCTGGGGGGAGTTGGAATCGGTAATACCCCAGAATTCGACCTTGTTCTTTGGAGTAGCGCGCACCAAAATTACACCCCTCGACTCTGGCGACTAACCTTTGCCACGTGTTTGGTTCTAAAATTTGATATAACCACAATCCTTTTCTTTGTTCATCGCCAAAGGGCTGGCAGAGCCGTTGCATAGAAAGAGGAACTCCCGCCTTATGCATCAATTCATAGATTTTGTTGTAATCCCACTGGAAACGATCATTTGCAATCCAAATGTCCTGAGTTTTCCAGTCGTACAGTGGATAGGCCATGTAGATGTCGGGCTGCATTTGAGTGGTCCAAAACTTATTATTAAACTTCTTCTTATGACGATTTTTAATGGTATTGAAACGGTGTAAAGATTCGTCGGCGCGCAATCCGATTAAAACCGCGATGGGCTCATTTTTTTGTTGTTTAAACCAGTGCGCAAACTCGAAAACGAAGTCTTCGAATTCCATGCCAGAATAAAAAAAAGAAAAGTAATTTGGATTCGATATTACCCCATTGACTTGCGGCATTGCTCTGACCCACTGAGATGTTTTTGACGCATCCCAACATAACCATTTAGGTTGAAACTGCGAGGTTGAGTTTCTCAGGCTTAGTGGCAGACAAATCCAGTACGGCTTTACCTTTCCCGTTAGAACCATTCGTTCGATAAAGGCATGGGTTTCTTGATACTGAGCTTCAAAGTCAACAATAAGTACATCCACGGGAAGGCGGTTTTTTTTCGCTGCTTCTTCAATGGCTAAATTGAGTAAGACACCGGAGTCTTTACCACCAGAGAAGGAAACGTAGAAGTGGTTGAAATGGTCAAAAATGTAGGAAATGCGACGCTTCGCTCCTTCAAGGACGTTGTAATCAAGAGTTACCTTGGCTTTTGTTTTCATAAGAAGTACGGTTAGTTAGCTTAGTTTCCTTCAGATTGAGTTTTTGGCTTAGACAGTACAAATAAATAAACACTAATTTATTTCTGAAAGTAACTTAACCTGCCCGTTATTTTCCCGAAGATAATGGTTTGCTCTGGAAATTCTTGCATAAGCATAATGTCATCGCCTTCTCTCTCATATCGGTAGAACAAGAAGCGATATCCAGAAGAGATTCTATTGAATTTGTCGTTTGGACCTTCATTTCTATCGTCGACGATCATTTCTCTCGAATAAACAAAATAAATGAGTTGATCAAGAAAAATGAACTGTCTCGCTTCCACTTTCCATTCTGATACTAAATCACCATTAATATTAGAGTGTAAGGCAACAACTTTACCGCGATAACAAGTTAGGAATGTTTCCCGTTCAGTTGTGTTTATTGATAAGGTGTATTTGCAGGTTGTACCATTGATAAAAGAAAAAGAGACCAGTATTATCATGATCACACTTAATATACCTGAACAAACTACTGTGTATTTTCTAATCATATAACCTATCCTTAATCATCCCTGTCGATTGAGAAAAATAATACGATCCCTTTTGTTTGTTGATGGTCGTCATATTCGGGCCATTGCCTTTTATAAAGCAGACGGAGCCTTCGTCAAACATTATGCATTCTTCTTCTACCCATGATAGCTTGATGTAAAATAAGACGTACAACAAAAACATAATAATTACGAGCGATGAGTAAAATGAGAATGAAGAAATGTAATCATGGCTTGTTTGTTTAGAAGAATATTTTAGTGAGTGCTCTGTCGGGTCGCTTTTAACTTGAACCTTGTGTGATGAATTTTCGACTGGCGCATTAATATAGACATCAGGGAGTTCGATTAGATACCCTTTTCTCGGAATATTCACAATCGTCACATTGGCAAGTTTCAATATTTTTCTCAAGTTCGTTATCGCGACTGGAAGTGAATTTGGTCCAATGATATCAGCACATCCCCAAGCCTCTAGAATAAGGGATTCTTTAGTGACCACTTTATTTTCGTTTTGCAATAATTTGTTGAGTATGCAACTTTCAGGAATGGTGATAGAGAAGGATGAACCGTTGCCAAGGACAAGTTCAGCGCTGACGTCTGTTCTTTTTAGTACATAGTCTCCTACGGGAACCTCTAAGTGCATCAATGGCTCAGTTCTTCTCATTGGACATTCCTCACTACTGTTTTATCGAATCGGACTATTTCCGTTTGTAAGAACCGCTCTATGCATCAGAGCGGACAGCATCATCGTTGTGCGCTTGTTATCTTTGTTTATTTATTGATAAATTTGTAGGGTTATTTTATATAATTTATATAATTTATATGAAATGTAAAGCGGAGCGACGGAAGTTTTTCTTGATATTTAAGATAATTCTGAGACTAGTTTCAGTCTTTTAAGGTGATAAATTGAGTGAATTAAAATAAATATGATGATCTGATTTTTTTGGCGTGGTTTTTGTATTGTTACTTCTGATTTTTTAGGGGGTAAATAGATAGATAAAGAAAGGGGAAGCATTGCACTTTATCTGGTTACCTATCAAGACTCCCGGTCAATTGAGTGAACGAATAGGCTCTCAGGGCTGAATGAAAGTTCATGTCCACCTTTTTTTAAAAAATACTCATTCATCCATTTGGTGTGTTTGGTGGGAAACGTGCAATGTACATTGATATTGAGAATCAATTTATTGTCGCACAGATCTAAAAAGGACTGCATGGACCTGCAAATTAACGTCGTCATAAATGGCATCTCTCATCGTGAATATTATTAATTTTATTATTGCTGAACTTATTGATTTTTGTAGTTATTAATGGTTAATTAATTATTTTTCTGATCGTTTTTATCATGACGAAAGCTATTATAACGAAAGTCGGTTTTCTTATGATTATTTACTATTAACTTACTCTTTGGTTAACGTAATACCTGATAGCATTTATAGTCATATTAAGCGACAGGAATAGCGGCATGAATCAATTGAGGGTGGTTGGCTCTGTTAGTGCTCGTAAAGCGGTGGTCGCTGACTTCTGCTCGGTACGTAATTTGTGCTTAGAACAAGCTCAGCATCAGTGTTTGGTTTACAAGAAGCTCAGTTATTGGTCTACCAAGGTGTCTCGATATTGCCTCCGACAAAGGAAGCCGTTTTGTCTTGATGTGGCTCCGGGGCGTGCTCAGTACAAGCAGCTACTGGATAATGAGAATGTCTTTTTTGTGTCTTAGAGCAAAATACAAACAAAGACTTGGTCGCTTTACTGATAGCTGAACAAGTAACAAAAACAAACGGGTTAGACCCGAAAGTGCTTAAGCTGGTGAAAAACAGTCACCATTTATACATCCATCGATTTTTTGTTTCACCTTCTTATCAAAGGATGAGTTTGGGCAAGCTTTTAATTGGCGCGTTAAATCAATGGTCAAACAGAAGTGATATTAAAGGTATTGCTCATTTAACTAAAAAATAGAGGGCCTCACAGCGTTCAGCTGTGAGGTAGCAAGATGGTAAATCAATGTGTCTTGAAAAAGCATAATTTGTCTTGTTGATGTTCCGCGAGCTTGGATAAAAAAGAAGTCGCTTCGACAGATTGTTGCAGAGAAAGTAGATTTTTATCCAAAGAGATATTGATCTGATGGAGTTTGGTATCAAGCGATGTCATCGATGCCCGCTGTTTTTTGGCAAAATGAGCGATAGTGCGATTTTTCTCGATCATTGCTTCAATCCCTTCTAACAGCGTCTGCATATCAGCGGTATTTAGGTTGGCTAGAGAAGCGTTTTCAACCACTTTTTCTAAACAGGTATGCACGGAGTTTACGGCTTCATTTGCCCCCTCTTGTAATGAATTCACTAATTCTTGAATGGACACGGTGCTTTGTGATGTTTTCTGCGCAAGGAGTCGAACTTCATCAGCGACGACGGAGAACCCTTTGCCTTGACTGCCAGCTCTGGATGCTTCGATTGCTGCATTGAGTGCCAATAGGTTGGTTTGTTTTGCGACGCTTTCTATTAATTCTAGAAACTCGCTGACTCTGGTCGATAGGTTTTGCAAATTTTTCGCTATTTCCACTGTTCGATTGAGTTCTTCGGTCAGTTCATCTGAGAAAATGGCGCGAGCAAGGGCGGATTCTAGACCAGCTTGAGCAATAATCGCCCCTTTTTCTGCGTATAATATGGTTTCTTCAGAGTCTTTCTCAACTCGCTCAGAAGTGGTTTTGACGCTTGAAAATGAGGATAAAGTGGCCTGTATCTCGGATTGTTGGCGTATCAGCCCCGACTCTAAAGCGGTTAACGAGTCTGTGGATTGAGTGGTTAAATGAGCGAAATTTGTGGCGAGGGTTTTGTAGTCATTCACATTGGTTTCGAAAATTTCTAGGGTTTCGAAAATATCTAAGGTGGTATTGGTATATCGATTCAAAGAACAAAACACACCTATTTCATCTTGAGTTTGGCTTGTTACGTTGTCTCTGGAGTTTTCCCCTGTGGCCATTTTTCCGATGATCTGGCTTAGGGTCACAATATGGAACTTAATACGTTTTGAAACCCAAATGCTGCTAATCAGAGCCATCAATATTGCGATCCCTGTTGTTCCAATCAGTACCCGTTTTGTCTTGTGTACCAGCTCCATAACGATGGCGAGAGAGGCACTCGCTTTCTGTTCCAATTTCTCAAGCTCACCGAACGTGTTCTCATACTCGATTAACATTATGTGTGAAGCTTCCGCTTTCTCTAAAGCGCTTGTCAGCATAGTGTGAGAAACGATGGTTGCTAACACCATCAAACTGAGTGCAATGAATGCGGGCTGAAGGATTTGCGCTGTGAGTGGTAAATTTTTCCAGGGCATGGGGCCACCATTTCCTAATTAAATGATTGCTAGTTGGTCGAATTAAAAGGGGCATAATAATTTTAAAAATAGATTATTCCTTTTTCTCGAACGAATATGCACTTCGTGAAAGTATGCTTATAACGAAATAACGAGTTTCGCTATAGATTAAAATTAAAAAATAGGACGACAGCAAGCAGTGGGCAACAGAGATCAGCGACGCTCGATTGTATGGGGAGATCGAGAGGGACTGATCATCTGATAACCGCTTCATCCTTTCCCTAAAGAGGCACAGAGTCAAAATAGTACATCAACTTATAATATTAAAAGGTCGAGGCGTTTCGTATTTAATTATGTGTAATTAATCAAAGTTAGCGTTTCTGTGGCATGATGAAAAACCTCCTCAAAAGCAGATTTTGAGGAGGATGTTAAGTTATGAGATAGGGGCTAACTTTGCGTTAAAGTGCCTTAGAACTTTAGGCTCGTAGACGAATTTCAGGCCAGAAATAGACGATGCTCGATCTTTAACCTCTTTGAAAGCGGCAATGACGTAGTCTAGGTGTGCTTGGGTGTAAGTCGCTCTTGGAAGGGCTAACCGAAGTAGCTCTGCAGGGCAGGGTAACTGTTTGCCTGTTTCAGGATCGCACCCTTGCAATAGTGAACCAATCTCGGCTCCTCTAATTCCTGCAACCAGATAGAGCTCGCAAGCCAATGCATGTCCTGGAAACTGTTCCGGCGGAATATGAGGCAATAATGCTCCAGCATCAATAAATGCAGCGTGTCCGCCTGCTTGTTGGCAGGAATGCCGTTAAACTCTAACCCGTTGACTAAGTACTCGATTTGTTGAACACGAGAGGCAAGCCAGTCGTAATCCATTCCATCATAGAGGCCGACCGCCAAGCGCTCCATCGCACCGCCTTCTAGGCCACCATATGTGGGGAAGCCTTCAAGTAACACACATAGGGTTTTACATTCCAATTGCACATCGAGATAGCGATCATCTTTAAAGGAAAGTAGCCCTCCCATAGGGACAAGCGCATCTTTTTTTGCTGACATAGAAAAGAGATCGGCATATTTAAATGCTTCGTGGGTTATCTCTTGAATTGTCCACGTGGTATAACCGACTTCTCTTTGTTTAACAAAGTAAGCATTCTCCGCAAAGCGTGCGCAATCCATTACAACCGGTATGTCATAGCTTTGTGCGATCTCGTAAACAGCCTTTAAGTTTTCGATCGAAACGGGTTGCCCACCGGCTGAATTACAAGTAATCGTACTGACGATATAAGGTACATTTTTGGCTCCCACTTTTTCGATGGTTTTGATCAGCCAATTTAAGTCGAAGTTGCCTTTAAAGTCTCCTTTGACTTCGGTATTAAAGGCGTTGGGGGAGGGGACATTTTGTATTCGACAACCATTGTATTGGGCATGCCCTTGCGTAGTATCGAAAAAATAATTTGATATAGCGACCATTTTATCCCGTTCGAGGCCTTTATCTCGTTCACGTTTATTGATGAGTGTTGGTACATAAAGTTGTTCCGCTCCGCGTCCTTGGTGAGTCGGGATAGTAAATTGATATCCAAAGATGTCTTGAACTGTTTTGCTTAGGGTTCGGTAACTGCGGCTACCACTATAGGCCTCATCACCTTTTAGCATTGCCGCTTGCATTTCTTGGGTAATCGCGCCGGTTCCGCTGTCTGTGAGTAAATCAACAAAGACTTTGTCACTATTTAGCAGGAAGGGGTTATATCCGGCTTCGATGAGTGCGTTTTCTCGTTCTTCTCTGTTCGTCCTTTTTAGTGGTTCGACGACTCGAATTTTGTATGGTTCAGGTAGGTAGTGTGAGTCCACAATAGATTTCTTACGGTGAATTTCCGATCCAGACATAAGTGTTGCTCCTAGAGTTGCATTAATTAATATGTGAAAACTGCATCGCCACAAAGGTGAAATATTGTGACAAGACAAAAAGTTAAGCACAGATAAACGATGCGCCTAAAGGGGCGGCGAGAAAACTAAATTCATTGTAAATAATGTATTAATAAAGATTATTAATAACGGAGATTTTAACAATCTTTATTAAGGGGAGTGCAGTTAAGACCGTTTCGTTATTACTCGGAGTTCGCGTGAAACACATCCGCGAGTTTTTTGATGTTCTCATCAATGGACTTAAGTGCGATATTGCCAAACCCTAGTATTACGCTTTGCCACTCTCTTGAGGGCCCATGCTCTAATTCGTAATAGCGTAGAGGGCGCATAATGATGTCAATCGCTTGAGCGCGTTCTACCCAGAGTTTCTCGTTAATGCCGTTGGTCCATTTTAATGTCACGTGCAGACCTGCAGCTTGGCTTATGACGTTTACTGAAGAGCCGAAGTGGGTATCTATCGACGTGACCATTTGTTGGTGTTTTGATTTGTACAAACGGCGCATTTTGCGAATGTGGCGTATTAAATCCCCCTCTAAAATGAAGTCGGTTAATGCCGCTTGAGTGTGTGGCGGGGAGTCCCCTGTGATGGCGTCTTTTATCATTAAACAGCGTGAAACAAGTGATTCAGGGACGACCATGTAGCCCACCCGCATACCGTTAAACATGGTTTTGCTAAACGAGCCAATATAAATGACGTGTTCATCTCGACCCATTTGCCCCGCCAATCCTTGTAAACTGGTATAAGGGCGGTGCGCAAATTGAAACTCGCTGTCGTAATCGTCTTCAATAACCCATCGATTATTTGAGTGAGCCCATTCAATAAGTTGAAGCCGTTGCTCAATGTTTAATGAAGTGCCCATTGGGTATTGGTTGCTGGGGGTAATATAGAGTGCGCGCGCATCACTTTTCAATATGGTGTCGAGTTGTTCGTGAAACGGCTGAGTAACGTCTACGGGGCGCAGTTGGTGCCCCAATAAATCGATGATTTTTCGCATTTGGGTATAACCGGGTTGCTCCATCAAAACCGAGTCGTTTTTTTGCATCACGGCCATTAAAGCGATGCTTAACGCCTGTTGTGCACCAGAAGTAATAATGATTCTGTTTGGATTGCAAATGACAGAACGGCTGGTGGCAAGGTAATCAGAAAGAGCGGTTCTAAGTTCAGGGCTCCCTTGTACATCTTGATTACCCAGTAGGACGGTTCTTGAAGCATGTCTTTGTAATAACTTTTGCCATTTTGAGACCGGAAACTGGGCTAAGTCTGGCACGCCTGGTGCGAAGGGACGGTTGATGTCTTGAGCCGAGGCGAGGTTAACCGTCTTTTTGTTCGTAGAATGAGCGGGTAAGTAGTGTTCGGGCAATTCGACTGCAACGTAAAAACCAGAGCCTTGGCGACTTTCTAGATATCCCTCAGCAACAAGTTGTTCATAAGCAGAAGTGACCGTATTTCTTCCAAGCGATAGCTCAGTCGCGAGTTTACGTGTTGATGGAAGTTTTCCTCCTTTAGGCCAAAGGTTGTGAACAATTTTATCTCTAATGGCGTTGAACAGCTTGCCTTGTCTTGAGCCTTTTTCATCACTTAGCTTTAAATCACCGATATCGATTAATTGCACAACTGGCCCTAACTATTTAAATAAACTGGTTCTAAAAAACATACCAGTATGCCGCTATATTGCAATCAACAGGTAATGATAATTAGGGACAAGCCATGAATTCATCGACGAATAACACCAATAATCCAGACACGGATAATCCAGCTTCTAATATTCAACTTTCTAGCACGAGCAGAAGTACAATTAAGAAAAACGTAAAAAAAGCCAGTTTTGACCCACAAGCTTTGAATCAAATCATTGATGAAAGTCTGATTGCCCATATGGCAATTATTGAAGAGTCGGGCCCAATTGTGATCCCAATGTTGGCTTGGCGTGTTGAAGATAAAGTTTATATCCATGGAGCCAATAACAGCCGCTTGTTGAGGAACTTAAAAAAAGGTGTGCAAACTTGTTTAACGTTCACCCTGTTTGATGGATGGGTATTGGCACGGTCGGCTTTTCATCACAGTGCCCATTACCGTTCAGCGGTTGTGTTTGGGGCGTTTGACGTTGTTGACGATAACCAAGAAAAGGATCGCTTGTTGAATCACTTCGTGGAACAAATTGCACCGGGCAGAACGGATGAAGCGAGATTAAGTAACCAGAAAGAACTGAATGCCACCATGTTGCTTGCCATGCCGCTGACCGAAGCATCGGTTAAAATAAGCAATGTCGACGTGAGTGACGATTTGGCGGACATGAACCTACCAACGTGGGCCGGGTATTTACCTTACAGAACCGTGGTAGGCCCGTTAAAAGCGACAGACGATTTAAATCCTGAAATAGAAACCCCTGATTACAGCCAAGCATATGGTGAAGGGTGGTGTCGAGAAGCGTGAATAGTGAGATACTGGCGGCCTTGCAATAGCAGATTAACAATGCAATAGGTTACCAATGGCGAAAAAATTTTATGTAGTTTGGAAAGGCAGACAACCCGGTATATTTACTTCTTGGGCAGATTGTAAAGCGCAAGTTGATCAATTTGCGGGTGCTCGATACAAATCGTTTCCGACTCAAGCCGAAGCAGAGCAAGCGTTTGGCAAAGCATCAACAACGCCATTTAGTGGTTCGGCGAGCAAACCGAGTGGGTCGGGTGCTAAAGCAGGCTCTTTCTCGAAAAAGAAGCCGAAATCGTCGCCTTTGACTGATGAAAAAATTGCCCAAATGCCTTACGAGTATAAAATCTATACCGATGGTGCGTGTGAGCCTAACCCTGGTGAAGCGGGCGCAGGGATGGCGGTGTATCGTGATAATAAAGTCGATGCCCTTTGGTATGGCATGTATGAAGCGATGGGAACCAATAATACCGCTGAGCTGAATGCGCTGCACCAATCATTTATTTTGGCTAAAGCGCTCATCGAACATGGTAAAACCGTTGCAATATACAGTGACTCAAGCTACTCGATTCAGTGTATGACAACGTGGGCTAAAGGTTGGAAAGCCAAAGGTTGGAAGAAGTCGACTGGGGAGATCAAGAACTTAGAACTAATAAAGATCATGTATGCATTGTATTTACAGATCGAACCTAAGATCGCGATCCATCACGTGAATGGGCACGTTGGTGTCGAAGGCAATGAATTGGCTGATCGTATGTCAATACTCGCCATTGAAGCCAAGGAAACCGATTTTACTCGCTTCACCAAAGAGATAGATGTAGCAGGGTTACTCGCTCTCAGAAGGGGGTAAAATTACACTAAACCGTCATCATGAGTGACGGTTTTTTGCATTTGGTCATCTCAACTATGCTTTAGCAAACATAAAATACGACCGTAAGGGATTACATGAGTACATTGTTTAAAGATCTATTTAATGAATCGTTTTATCGTGGGTTAGCGAAAACCCTGAAAGGGATTCTGCCGAATTTTGATGAGCAAGTATTCGTCGAGAAGGTGCTCGCCGATGGCTTCGAATCGTTAGAAATGAAACAAAGGATTACGCGTACTAGCGAAGTTTTACATGAGTTTATGCCCGTCGAATTTTCAGAAGGTTCGAGATACCTGCTCGAGATGGTGAGAACGTTTGAAGCCAGTGAGGAAGCGAAAGACGGTTTGCAATATTTGTTCATTCCTGAATACGTTGAGCGCTACGGTATCGATGATTACCCGTTGTCCGTCAATGCTTTTGAAGTGATCACGCCCTTTATCACGTGCGAATTTGCTGTGCGCCCCTTTATCGTTAAATACCCGCAAATGATTGACCAAATGCTCGAATGGACAAAGCACCCGAACCGCAGAGTGCGTCGCCTTGCCAGTGAGGGAGCGAGGCCACGTTTACCGTGGGGAATGGCGCTTACGAAGTTGAAGAAAGATCCAACGTCGATCATGCCAATTATCGATGCACTCAAAGACGATGAATGTGAAGTGGTTAGGCGCAGTGTGGCTAATAATCTTAACGATATAGCCAAAGACAATCCTGAGATTGTCATTGATTTCTCTAACCGTTATTTTGGCGATAACACTGATCTCGACAAGTTGATTAAACATGCCTGCCGAACTCTACTAAAGCAAGCTGAGCCCAATACATTGGCTTTGTTTGGTTTTGATAGCCAAGATATTGAGATGTCGGGTTTTTCTGTACATACGCCGATAGTGACTATTGGCGATGCTTTAGCGTTCTCTTTTACGGTGCACAATTGCAGCGATCAAGATAAAAAACTGCGCCTTGAGTACGGCGTTTATTATCAGAAACACAATGGCACGTTGGCAAGAAAGGTATTTAAAATCAGTGAGCGAGACATTGCCGCAGGTGAGGTGTACCCGGTGGATCGCAAGCAGAGCTTTAAAGTGATCACAACAAGAAAGTTTCACGTAGGTTTGCATCAAGTGTCGATCATCCTTAACGGGCGTGAGTTAGAAAAACTCGATTTTACCTTAGTGTCATGAATGTTGAGTTCAGGTAAGTAGCGCATCGGTAACAATCAGGAGTGTTAATAATCACTCACTCCTCCATACACATCTATGGTTAATCCACCTTGTTTTGCATATGCTTTGGGGGTTAATCCTATCTGCTTTTTTAGTTGCCGGATCAAATGCGGTTGGTCGCTGAAACCAAACTGTAACGCCACGTCTACCCAGTCAATGCTGCGCATCTCGTGTTGGTATAAATACTCCAGAATGGCTTCAAGCTTGTTCATTGTTTGGCATTGTTTAAGAGTTAAGCCTGTAACTCGGCTAAAACTTCGTTCCAATGTTCTTTGTGAACAATGTAGCTGATCGCCTATTTCAGAAATGGCGTGGGTTTTAATCAAAGGCAGTGCTTTTCGTGTAAGCTTGCTGTGTTGATCCTCTTTCGCTTCTTGCATCCAAGATAATAAAATTGCATCTAACTGATCTCGGCAGTTTTCCTTATCCGTACGTCCTAGATTAATTAATGTTTCGGATACTGAGTTATCTAATGAGGGGAGCTCTAAAATACGAGCGAGGCTGGTTGTCTTTACCAGATCTAATAAGGGCTGTGTATCGTCAGTTCGCCTAAGTGAATACAAGGCACCAATGTGGAATTTGATGCCAAGGTGAACAAAGGCGTGCGTATGATCCAGTTGCAAAGTGTGATGATGCGGGTACAACCAATGGCTTCCACTCCCTTTGCTTATTTCAACTTTAGAGTCGTAGCTAAAAGCCTGTTGAGACGGTGATAAGATCAAATGAGCGGATGGATCTGGGTTTAATTTAGGGAACTGATGGCTATTTGCCCCTTCTGGCTTTTCAATTAGCCAGTAGCATTCAACGTATTTAGCGATGACAGGACAGTGTGGGGGTTGGATCCAATTGAGCATCAGTTTCTCAGAGCTTGTTTTGTTTGTTCGCTTTACTATATGTCATTCACCCGTCATTTGCAGCGTTTGCTCGCTTCTCGTTGAGTCATCTTATTGATGCTTAGCTGTTAAAATATGCCCGCTAGAAAAGCTAACGGGCCTATTCGGTTAAGGTGTTTTTATTGTGAACTGCGGCTGAACTTAAACTGAACTATGCGGTTTGATGAGCGCATTCCTGCTTTACCAATGGCTTTTTGAGCCGCAATGTTGTTGTTTTCTGTTGAACATATTGGTGTTAAACCCTTGCTTTGAGCTTCATGTACTAAATACTGAAGCACTTGTGTCGCAATGCCTTTACCGCGCTCTGACTGAGCGACAATCATGCCTAAATCAGCGTACTGTGTTTGAAATTCATCAAATAATCGACACTCACCTGTTGCGAGTAAGGTGTTATTAAGCCAGTAGCCCCACAGTTCGTTGCGTTCAATCAAACGACCATAGTAGCCAGATAACCATTGCTCTGGAGCGCCAATATTGGTGGCGGCAAATTGTACCAATTCATTGAGTTGGTTTGGGGTTACCTGTTGCATCTCAATCATAGTGTTAGCTTGATGCTGGGTTTGACCCTGAAGTTGGTACATCATCGAGTTGATCTCGAATGTGGATGTATTGTCTAAACATAACGACAAAAAATTAGGCTCGGCGGTGCTAACAAAAGCGCCGTTAATATCAGCCAGATCGCTATGTAATGCTGAGGTGAATGCCAGCGAAGCTTCGCTGGTTGCACTTGGCGATAAGTAAAACTGCAACAGATAACCGTCGTCATTTACCACAAAAAAACCGGCTAGTGTGTTGTCTTCGTAAATCCCAAAATGCGGCGACATCGGAACAAAACCAAAATGCCACATGCCGTCAAGAGGTGCGGTAGATGAAGAGAAATACTGCGCTTTTAGCGCGTGTAATTCGTTTAGTGTTGAAAGTTTTTTAATGTTAAGCATTGCTGTTACTCATAATAGGCGTTTGTATGGTAAAACTCAGGGACATAAATTGCGCAGCTTATGCACGATGTCCGCTGATTTTTATCAGAATAGAGCAAGCTAAAACGTAAAGATTGAATAAAAACGACACAAGTGACAAATGGACGTGTACTTAGATTGGTCGCGTCAAATTTGTTGTCTGAGTCCATCAGCCACTGCTGCTCTTATTTGCGTTACGGCTTTAAGTACAAAAAATAAATGCCTCAGCACATAGGTGTTGAGGCATTATTTGGTCAATTTGAGTGACTAATTAACGTATTAGTAGGCAGTGTATTAGTCAAAACATACTTGAGAATAACCTGCAAAGTTAGGGTTATCACCGGCTACATAAGCACAGCCTTCTACCGTATCGAAAATCATCGCTTCGACCGTTACAAAGTCTTTGCCGTTGTATTTGGTCATGTTGATAGGACGTTGACTAAACAACCATTGCATAGATTCAACCGTAAGTTCTGGTGAATAGTCTAAGAAGTTGGCAGCCGCGTCTTCACGAGCAAATGTGCTAAAGAAAGCGGTATTTGCCTCTAGTGCAGTATGGGTTTGCAAAAAGGCTTATTTGAAATCAGCAGAGTGATTTGCATGTACTGAGCCGCGCTCTGAGTGTTGCATAACGGTTAAGCCATTTTCTACCGTGATTTCGATGGCCGCGTGGCCGCCTTTATTATCGGCAACGGTGAAGTTGAACGGAATGATGGTTTTGACATCTTTGATGGTTTCAATAAACGCGTCGACGCTTTTTGCGGCCGTGGCTGCTGCAAAGATCGCATCAACCGTGACTAAGTTGTCGTTGTCTATACCTTCTGTACCGGAAGGTTGACCCATAAAGTTGATCACGATACCCACGTTTTTACCCATGCCTTGAAAGTGCGCGCCGTCGGCAATAACAAAAATTGAATCATCCGTTTTGACTACCGTCGTGTGGTCTGTGAGGCTGGTGGCTAAGCTTAAATCATTTGTTTGACCCACGATGCCGTTATTGAAGGCAATAGAAGTACAGCCTTTCATTTCTTCTACATTTTCATTTGCGTCCATGCTTGTTTTAATTGATTGGTTAACGCTGTAATCGACTTGAGATACCGAAGCAAACACTTCAGCAACAGGGACACCGCGCAGTTGAGCAGCTTGTTCCATCATTGCAACGTATTTTGGTGCAATTTTACGGTTGTTTTCAATGGCTCTTTCCGAGGCTTTGAGTACTTCAGGGCTGAACTCACCTAATGGTTGGTTCGCCATTATTTTTGCCAACTCTTCTTGGCCTTGATTAGACACATCAATGATAATGGCTCCTTTTTGAACCGCTTCACGTTGCCCGTCAAAGAAAGAGAGGTCATCGCCTGCAACGTTAGTTGAAGCGTTTGATGCCGCTGAAAAAGTCAGTGCCAAAGTAATAGCTAGGATAGATTTGTTCATAATTTGGTGCCTCATTAATTGATTCGTAGTGAAGGTTTTTCACCTCATCCCCTGAGGTATGACTGAATTATCCGCTAAATTTTCCAAATCAATAAATAGGTTTCCTATGGTTTTATCATAGGATCTAGAGGCCAACGAAATTTTAGCTTTAGAAACGAAAAACGCCACAGCAATGCTTTTATTAATAATGCATTTGTTGTGGCGCGTTGTTAGCTTGATACAGCGTTTAGTACTTTAAACCATTTCAGTCGTGACGATTACGTATTGGTTTGCAGTTTTGTTGGCCGTTCTTCCTTGACGGATGCTTCTTTACCGACGGACTGTCCGTCGTTTTGATTGCTGATGTTTTTGAGATCACGCCAAAGAAACGGAACGATGATCAAGGTAAGGACGATATTAGATATCGGCACACTCATCCAAATGCCATTCAGGCCCATGATTTTAGGCAGAACATAAAGGAACGGCAGTTGGATCACCATATTACCAATGGAAATAGCTAAAGCCTTACCGCCCTGGTTAACCGACATAAAGTAAACCGATGCTAAGAAGATAAAGCCATCTAAAAATAGAGCAAATAGATGCAGTCTGAGGCCATTTTTGGTGGCGTCTAATAGCGCTTGGTCACCATTACTGAACATGCCAATTAATGCCTCAGGGTAGAGGTTAACAATCGCCACTGTGGCTATCCCGGAAATTAAAATCACCTTTAACGCCAACCATACTGTTGCACGAATGCGTTCTACTTGCTTAGCGCCAAAATAGTAACTCACGGGGGGTTGCATACCATTGGCGATGCCTTCTGAAGCCAAGTAGTACATGGTGGCTAAATAGCCTACGATTGCGAAGGCACCCACTTGCACCGCATCGCCGTAAGTCATAAATAATTTGTTATGTATCGCCGCAATGAAACTGAAATATAGGAACATAAACAAGCTAGAAGATCCGAGTGCAATGCTACGCCCGGCGATGGTCGGATTAAAAGCGAATTGGCGTAAATCAAGCTTAATTTCAGCATGCTTTGAAAAGAAGTAACCAAAACCAAGTAAGGCAACGATAAACTGTGATATTAACGTTGCAATGGCCGCACCCTCTAAACGTAGGCCAAACTGTCCGATAAGTAAGTAATCTAAGCCGATATTAATGATTGCGCCTATTGTCATTAGGCTTGTTGCAACATTTGGGCTGTTATCATTACGGATCAGCATAGGAATAGCGGCGCCACCAATAGTAAATAGGGTGCCCCAAGCAAACACTTGTATGTACTCTAAGCTATAGATTTTGCTATTGCCTGATGCGCCTTGCATTGCGATGATATCGTCGCCGAGCGTAATGATAAATATCATTGCCAGAAGGCCACAAAGTGCCACAAGCCATAGGCTCGTCGATAGTGCTAGCTTTGCTTTTTGCGGCTTGGCTTCGCCACGAAAGATGGAAACCAAACTTCCGCCGCCCATACCCACCATAATCCCTAAACCCGCAATCAACCCGATGATTGGCCAAGCCAATGTGATGCCCGCTAAGCCCTCAAATCCAACATAGTGGCCGACAAACATGCCATCAACTACTTGGTATAGCCCATTCACCACCATTGCCGCAATCGAGGGAATGGCATAGCGCCAAAATGTGCGAGAGATAGATTCGTTGCCAGCGATTTGTGTGATGTCGTTTTGCATTGTGTTTGCTTTACTCAAAAATGATTGCTTCGTATTATCCTTGTTTTTGAGATTGATGAAAGTTAGTATCTATCTGTATTTCGGATGGGCGGAAGGGTCGAAGAATCAGAATATGAATTGGACATTGGATCAATTAGAAGCATTTGTCATGTCTGTGAAACAAGGCTCGTTTTCGGCGGCGGCTCGCAAGTTAGGCAAAGCTCAATCTCGGGTCAGCACTGCGATTGCTAATTTAGAAGCGGATCTTGGCTTTGATTTATTTGATCGTTCAGCAAGGTTACCTGTGCTGACTCCACAAGGTTCAGATATCTACATTGAAGCACAGGCCGTTCTTTCCCAATGTCAGCGTTTAGAATCGCGTGCGATGACGGTAAGTAGCGGGCAAGAGCTGGCATTAACTATTGCCCTTGACGAAGCTGTGCCTATTTTCTTCTTAGAAAAAGTGTTTGCAGAAATTGCTCTGAATTACCCGTCGTTAAGGGTGAGTATTATAAACGGCTCTCAAGATGATATTGCCAAGTGGGTTGATGAGAAAAAAGCCGACATTGGTTTTCTATTCCATTTAAGTGAATTGGCAGACAGCTTAGAATTTGTATCGATAGGCCACTTTCGTCAATCGTTAATTGTGAGTAAGGATCATCCACTCGCTCAAATCCCAGTGCCAACCTTTACCGACCTTAATCGATATCGACAGCTAGTGATCCGAGATCGCATGGGCGAGTCTCAATCTAACCCCATTTCTTCTTTGCATTGGCTTGCCGACAGCTATTATTCGATTACGTCATTAGTGAATGTGGGTATTGGTTGGGCACTAGTACCAGAGCATGTCGCAAACGATGACTGGTACGCAGACCGATTGGTTCAATTGTCGACTAAGCATATTCCTAACTCACTTGTGGTTGAAATGGGTTTGGTGAAGCGCTGCGATAGCCGAGAAGGCCCCGTTGCTGAGTGGATGTACCAAACCATGATTAGGATGTTCTCAGAGCAATAGTGAGTGACGCTAATTTGTATACCAGTTAAGAATTATCCAGCGTAGATTGTTTGATGTGAACAGGTTTCGCTTGCTTAATAAATAACGCTAGCAGCATGAGCGCCATTGCGGTTAGCTCCAATCGGTCTAACTCTTCACCTAACAATATAGCGCCCGTGAGCAGTGCTACGATCAACTCAAGTGAGCCTGTTACCGCATTTTTATTCGCACATGATCGCGGTGCTCCTACCATAAACAAGAATTGGGGAATGGCCGCCGCAAATAGTGCAATCCCCAACATTGCCATCAGACCTGTGGAAGACTGAGGCAATAGCTGAGTCGGGTTGTTCCATATTGTTATTGGTAGTAGAACCGCCACATGTCCCATTGTAATCCATCCCATTCTATTCAACGTTGGAATAACGGTGTTCGGTCGAGATAAATATTGCACTTGAGTGGCGACCGTTAACGGCGCTAAAAAGCAGCCACCGATGGCCAATAGTGAGCCTTCTGGCAGGTAATCCGGCCGTACGGTTAATGAGGCAGCAATGGCGACTAATACCGCAGAAACCAATGAGTTTTGAGAAGGGATGCGACCAAAAACAGCCCAACCGATCAAAACGCTAAAAAATGGGTAGCTGTAGTAAATTAAAATAACCGTGGCGGCAGAAACGGTTTCCAGAGCATAGAAATAACTGAAAATAGCAATGCCGCTTACCAAGCCTAACAATAGGCTGCGTGTTGCTTCTGGCCAGTTCTGTCTTGGAGTTCGTAAGAAGAATATGAATAAAACAGCAGGCAGAATAAAGCGATATAAGCTTACCAATTCAGCCCCAATCCCTTCCTTAAATAACAGTTGAGCAAAAAAAGGGTTGAGCCCGTAGAAGAACGCCGACGCTAAAACCAAATACTGCCCATTGATTGTGGAGTTGTTTTTCACGTTTGTTTAGAACCTTCAATTCACTTTCTAAAAATAAGAGAGTGAACGATATCGTGTCATTGATTATAAAAATAATGAATTATTCGTCTTATTGATTAATAATTCTCATCGATAGGTGTGTATATCAATAGGTATGTGTATCAGTAGAGATGTGTACCAATAAAAGTGTGCATCGGTGTGGCGAATAGCGTTCACATAAAAGATGGTTTATTTCAACGAAGGATTTCGGTGGCAGTATGAGGTTAGATATAAAGCACTGGGAAATGCTAAAAGCGATTGATGATGCTGGAACCCTCAGGCAAGCAGCGCATACACTGGGTATTACTCAGTCAGCATTGAGCCACCGCTTGGCGGAAGCAGAAAGACGTTTAGGTGGGCCACTGTTTGAACGAGAAGGGCGCAGGCTAAAGCAAACCAGTGCAGGCCGAGCCATGATACAAACGGCTAATCAAGTCATTCCCGTTTTACAACGAGCAGAATTTGACTTTCAAAAAATGGCGCTAAATGAAAAGACGGTGGTGCGTTTCGGTGTTGCGGCTTATAGCTGTTATTACTGGCTACCATCCTTTTTGAAAGTCATGTCAAAAAAAGAGCCTCATATTCAATTAGAGTTGGTTGCCTCTGCAACACAATTCCCACTCAAAAATCTTCAAGATGGCTCCGTTGATGTGGTGCTCGCTCCTGGTTTTTTGGTCATCCCGGGTGTTGATTCTACGCCGGTGTTTCAAGATGAGTTGGTTCTCATCTCTCATCCACAGCATGCGTTGTCCACGAAAAACTTCATCGAAGCACGGGATCTAGAGGGTGAAGATTACCTAACCTATAGTAAATCGGCTCAGCCTGGCTTTGAATACGAGCGATTTATCCGCCCCTCAGGTGTTGTGCCGTACTTGGTGACGGTTGTTGAAGTGACCGATGCCATTGTTGAATTAGTCGCCTCAGGGTTTGGTGTCAGTATTCTTTCTCAATGGGCCGTTCAGTCAGCAATCAACAGTGGCAAGGTGATGTCAGCGTCATTAGGCAAAGAGAAACTAACTCTTGATTGGTCGGCATTGGTTCGAGAATCAGAAACAGAGCGTTCGGCGGCCAGAGTGGTATCTGATCGGCTCGCACAATGGTTTCAGGCCTCTGCTAATTGATTTCAATATTCAGGTAAATAAGAGAGACCGAGTAAGGTTTTACCCCTAATGAATCCAGACTGTGTAACTTTCTAATTTGGGTTGGAGGCCTTTGTGCTTTTTTATTGGTGGCAATATGGTTGTCATTGAGTTTCGTGGGTCTGAGTAGAAACCGTCAATAACAGTGACCTATTCGTTGTTATTTTTGGTGGTTGTTGTGCAATGATAGGCATAAATTATTGCTAAGGAATTGATGTATGGAAGTAGTAAGCTTAAATTCTAAAAATAGCCGAGTATTAAGGGTTCGAGTTTGGTGGCCTGTTGGGCCAATAAAGCAAGCCGTGGTATTAAGTCACGGTATGGCTGAGCACATTGACCGTTATGAAGAATTGGCGAATTGGTTTACTCGTACGGGGACTTTGCTGTGTGGCATTAACCACCGAGGACACGGGGAAGAAGCGGAACAACTGGGGCATTTCTCTAACGAAAACGGCTGGCAATATGTGTTGGATGATTTGGACTGTGTGGTTGACTATGCGTTTCAGGCACTGTCACTTCTTAAAGCCGAATTGGAAATAGATGACCCTCGCCCGGTGCTCATTGGCCACAGTATGGGGTCGTTTATTGCTCGTCATTACGCTGTTTTGAACGGAAAAAAGCTGTCGGGATTGGTGCTGTGTGGATCAAACCATCAATCACCATTACTGTTCCAAATCGGGCGGATTGCGGCCAGAGTTGAGTCGTGGCGTATTGGTAACAACGTATCGAGCCCGTTACTTGAAAAGCTAAGTTTCGGCAATGCGAACAAGGGAATTCGCGTAGTGAGAACGGAGCAAGATTGGCTTAGCCGTGACGAAAACATGGTCGATGCTTATATCCAAGACCCTTATTGTGGCTTTACCTGTACCGCCCAGTTTTGGATTGATTTTCTAGGTGGGTTGGCAGAGATAAGTAAAGACCAAGCCTTTGATGCTATTTCTAATGATCTCGCCATTTTGGTCATCGGCGGAGAAGCTGACCCAATTACCCGCTATGGAGTAGGAACCAGCGCGTTAGTCGATAAGCTTAACCAACACGGTTGCAGTAAAACGACGTATTATTTGTATCAAGATGCTAGGCATGAGTTGTTTAATGAAACAAACCGAGAAAGCATCATGAAAGATGTTCAGTGCTGGCTAACGTCGCTGAATACTTAATATCTACCAGTCAGTTTTGGAAATGTTTGATGGCTTATTATTAGGTTCGGTGGTAGTTTTTAATGATAAAAATAACGTATTGATAACAAAGCGATGTATTTCAGCTAAACGATAAGAGAGACACTATGCCGACATGTAATCGAGAGTGGGTTAATCACGCCATCAGTAAGATAGAATCCGATTTTCAACGAAGTGCCGATACACACCTGATTAAAATGAGTCTTCCTAGCCTGCCAGATGTGGATGTCTATCTTAAAGATGAAAGTACGCACCCAACCGGCTCGTTAAAGCATCGCTTAGCTCGCTCATTGTTCTTATTTGCCCTATGTAATGGTTGGGTTGGTCCAAAAACGACAATTATTGAATCCTCATCGGGTAGCACGGCGGTTTCTGAAGCCTATTTTGCCCGACTGCTTGGCTTACCGTTTATTGCCGTGGTACCAAAAACCACCGCAGCGAAGAAGATAGAACAGATAGAGTTCTATGGCGGCCAAGCCCATTTAGTTGAACGAACCGATCAGATCTACAGCGAATCACGCCGTTTGGCAAAAGAGCTTAATGGTCATTATATGGATCAGTTTACCTACGCAGAACGAGCGACTGACTGGCGCGGTAACAACAATATAGCTAACAGCATTTTTGAACAGATGAAATATGAACGCTATCCATTACCAAGTTGGGTTGTGATCAGTGCGGGTACTGGTGGTACTTCCGCAACCATTGGACGTTTTATTCGTTATCAGAAGTTTTCGACCAAACTGCATGTCGTCGATCCTGAAAATTCAGTGTTTCACGATTACTTTAAAAGTGGTGATATCAGTTTAACGGGAGACAGAGGAAGCCGTATTGAAGGGATTGGCCGGCCAAGGGTTGAGCCAAGTTTTATTGCCGGAGTCGTGGATACCATGTCGACGGTGCCAGATACGGCAAGTCTTGCAACCATGAAATGGCTAGAGAAGATATTAGGGCGCAAAGTTGGCCCATCAACAGGGACCAACATGTATGGAGTCTTGCAGTTGGCGAGTGAATTGCAGCAACAAGGCGGTGGCTCTATTGTGACGTTACTGTGTGACAGTGGTGAGCGATACCTAGATACGTACCAGAATGCAAAGTGGGTTGCTGAGAATATTGGAGATACCCACGAATATGACGCCCAACTAGCACGCTTTAACGATTCAGGGAAAATGACCTAGCTTAAAAAAGGCGTAAGAGATTGTTAGCCATGACGTAGTCGTACCTGTCTAATTTTGAAGAAAAAGTTAGCTTTTAATCTTAAGAACAGACAGGAAATAGAGGCATTATGTGAATTCCATTTGTTTCCCCGATGATAACGCTGTTACACTATTGTGAATTTTATACATTATCAGAAAGAGTAGTTATGGCGTTTATTCGATGGTTTTTGGGAAAGGTTATTTTGACGCTGAATTTTGTTTTCAGTCCTAAGGGCAAAAAACGCACAACAGAGCTGCAGAAAAATGTAGACGAACGGTCGAAATCGATGGCGCTGTATCAATTTGAAGCCTGTCCATTCTGTGTCAAGGTGCGCCGTGCGATGAAGCGTCAATCGGTTACTTTTGATCTTCGAGATGCCAAAAATAATCAGGTACATCGAAATGATTTATTGACGAACGGAGGTGCAATTAAAGTACCTTGTTTACGTATCGACCAAGAGAATGGAGAAACAATATGGATGTATGAGTCATCTGATATTGTTACTTACCTAGAAAACGAATTTGCTTAACGGTTACTAAACCACAGTGCTGACTGCATTGTCAGGTTTTATTGACCTCCACAGCAGTTAAACAACTATCGCGGTCTTGCAAAAGGTCGCGATTTTTTTGTTTTTATTCCCGAGTCAAGTAAGACAAATAATCTCAATAATGAGATTGCTATTGATATTTTGCAAAATAAACACCTCGTGAAGACGGGTGAGCTAAGGTTAAACAATAATTAAAGTAGCGGAGTGTGTGAATGCTTAAATCAATTATTGTCGCTTTTCTTAGTCTGTTAGCTTTTTTTAGTTTTGGTTACGAGAAGTCTATCACCCTTACCGCTGGTAACTATCCACCTTACCAATCACCTAATTTAAAACACTATGGCGTAGTGTCACGTATCGTTACGGAAGCGTTCGCGTTAGAAGGGGTTGAAGTCACTTATAAATTTTTGCCGTGGAAAAGAGCGTATAAATATATTCTGGCAGGTAAGTTGGATGGAGTGGGTTATGCAACAAAAAAGTCCTCTCGTCTTGAACACTTTTACTTTTCCGACCCCGTTTTCGAGAAGAAGCGAGTATTCTTTCATTTGAAAAGCACCGATTTTGATTGGAACAGTATGGAAGATCTACAAGGCCTGAAAATCGGTGCTTTGCGTGGGTACTCGTACAGCGACGAATTCGATGAGGCAGATGCCAGTGGATTAATCGCTACTCAGCGAGTTAACACTCATCAACAGAACATGACCAAATTAGCGCATGGAAATCGCATTGATATTGCGCTCTCGACCATAGACCAAGGGTACTACGCGTTGCAACAAGTTCATCCGGAAGACATCGCGTTGGTGACTTATCATCCTAAGATGCTACAAACCGCAGGCATGCACTTGATGTTGTCTAAGAAAGTAGAAAAAAATAAACAGTTAGTTGAAGTATTTAACCGTGGTCTAAGAAAGCTCAAACAAAGTGGCAAATACGACCAGTATTTTATGGAGTCTCAACGAGGGGACTATATTAAGCCTTAAAGCTGTGCTGATGGCTTGCGCTGATGGCGGTTGATTTGAAGAAAGTGCCAACATAGCGGTCGTGTTGGTTACATAAGTCGTAATAATAGGTATGCTAGATTGGTTGCCGTAATTATTACAAGGACTTGAAATGAATCTAGATAAAGCGAAGAAACGTATAGCCAAGCAAGTTAAGAAAGGATTTAAGGGCTACCCTCAAATTTCGCTGTCTTACTTCGGCGAAAATGTAGATGTCGCGACGGAAGTCGTTGTTCAGTTTACGTTAGAAGAAGGTGCAGAACCTCAAGAAGAGCGATTCGCAACGAAAACCGATGCGCGTGAAGACGAAGTGATTCAATCTGCGCTGGTGAAAATCATCGAGCGAGCTAATGCCAGTACGGTATTGGAAGTAGAAGGTGTGACTGTTAAATCTTAAAGGCTGTAAGCTCTGATTCGCTGTTTATCCCGAGCGAGCAGAGCACTTTATTACTCTTTCTTTAATGCATTAGATAAACGAGCGATGATGTATTCTCTATCGGCCTTTGAGGCGAGAAAACTGGTTCTGCACGCACAGAAACTGCCACCAAAGCAGCAAAAAGGTAATGCTGTTTCCGCGACGTTATCGGCCATAGAACATCTAGGGTATATTCAAATTGATACCATTGCTGTGGTCCAGCGGGCTCATCATCATACTCTTTGGAATCGAAACCCTCGTTATCAAACCAAGCATCTTGATACCCTATTGGAAGAGAAACAAATCTTCGAATACTGGTCTCATGCTGCAGCCTACCTCCCTATGCGGGACTATCGTTTTAGCTTGCCGAGAAAACATGCATTGATTCAAGGGCATCAAAGCCATTGGCATGCACGCAACCACGAATTGATGGATAGCATTCTTAAAAGGATAGAGGAAGAAGGCCCGCTAATGGCAAAGGACTTTGAAGGCGAGAGTCAACAAAGTGCAGGGTGGGGCAGTAAACCCGCAAAACGAGCCTTGGAAAACCTCTATATGCAGGGTGATCTAATGATTCCCAAGCGGGTTAATTTTCACAAAGTGTACGATCTTGCGGATAGAGTTATCCCATCAAGCGTCGACACAAGCTTGCCAAGTGATGAAGAATACGCTCGGCATCTAATTACTCGATATCTGTCGGCTAATGGGTTGGGGCTAGTCCCTGAAATGGCGTATTTGTTGAAAAATACCAAACCTAAAGTGTTGTTGATGCTTAACCAAATGTTGGCTGAAAAAGAGGTTGTAGAGGTCGATGTGGCGGGCGTTTTGTATTATGCGTTGCCAGAATCTTTTGAATTGCTTACAAAGCCTTTGGCCAGAAGCAAGCTCAAGATACTTTCTCCGTTTGATAATCTGTTGATACAACGTAAGCGGATGCAAGCGTTGTTTGATTTTAGCTATCTCATTGAATGTTATGTATCTGAACCCAAAAGGCAGTATGGTTACTTTAGCTTGCCGATTCTATGGGGTGGGTTGCTCGTTGCCCGCATGGATTGTAAAGCAGAAAAAAGCCGTGAAGTTTTTCATATTTTCAATTTGGTTTTAGAGAAAAATGTGCCAAAGTTGGATGAATTTGTTGCCGCTCTAAAGCTTGAACTGGCAGAGTTTATGGCTTTCAATGCCTGTGTTTCGTTATGCATTCATAAAACGACACCGGCTAAAGTTGGCTTGGCTTTATCTGAGCAGTAATTTAATAGAAGTCTCTTAAATGATAGTGTGCACTTACTGTCACTTAAATGAACACATCAAGGATAAATCATGCAAGCAGAAGTTAAGTGGGTCGAAGGTTTTCAATTTTTAGGTCAATCTGAATCCGGTCACTCAATTGTGATGGATGGAAGCGGTGGCAAAACAGCGCCTAGTCCAATGGAAATGGTTCTAATGGCTGCTGGTGGATGCAGCTCGGTTGATGTCGTTGATGGTTTAAAAAGCGCAGAGCAAAAGGTGACAGGTTGCGTTGCGAAGCTGACGACAGAGCGACGAGAGTCAGCTCCTCGTATTTTTACTGCAATCAATATACATTTTGATGTGTCAGGTGAAGGCTTAGATCCTGCTATTGTCGCAAAAGTCACAGAAGATTCTCTTAAGAAATATTGCTCGGTGTGTCTGATGTTGGCTGAGGGAGTAACAATGACACACTCTTGGAGTATCGTTTAGCTATATCAGTTTGACGGTTATTTAATTCCCTTAGTTTCTATTGGGTTATGGTGAGCTTTTAAATTAATAAATACTTTATCAACTCACCGTTTTATAACAAAAAATAATTATCGGTATTGGTTGCTTATTTCCTAATGAGCTTCAAGAAAAACACGGTTTTTTCTTGATCTACTGCACAAAGTGGCACTTCTATGTATAATTAACTCAAAATATAATAATAAAAGCATCGGCTTTATAAATGAATCAAAGTACCTATTGGATTTAGTTTATGGGAAGTCTATGCTGTCTATTCTAAATAAAAAAGTTAACGTGTTGTTTTTAATGTTATCTTTTTTCTACATGGTTTTTGCCATTTTTGTTGTTGGCGTAGTGACCACTTACTTTGTGCAAAATGAAGCGGCCAAAGTTGAAAGTGCGTTGCGCAACAACCTTGCCTTGGTTCGTTCGAATTTTGAAGCATCCATCTACATGGATACCTACCTAGCTGACAGCCTAGCGACGGTCGTGACTATTGATCCAAATCTTGCCACCAACAATTGGCCTACCGTTGCAGGTAAGCTCTACAGAAAATCTAAATTTGTACGAAATGTTGCGCTTGCACCGAATGATATTATCAGCCATGTCTATCCTTTGAAGGGGAATGAAAAAGCCATCGGCTTAGATTACCGTACGGTTCCTGCGCAATATAAGTCTATTTTAACGGTAAAAAAGATGCAGAAAGTTTACATCTCTGGCCCGGTAGATTTGGTACAAGGTGGAAAGGGCTTAATTGCCCGTTTTCCAATCTTCTCAGATTACCCTGAAAATGAAGTGTATTGGGGCAGTGTCAGTGTCGTGATGGACTACAATAAATTGATCGACAGTGCAGGGCTTGTTGGCTTTGAGGGAGCAGAGATCGCTATACGAAAATTGGTGACAGGAAGTGGCCCTGATCGTGTGTTTTATGGCGATAGTCGGTTATTTGAACGCCAAGATGTCTTGCATCAAATACACCTGCCAAGTGTGTCTTGGCAATTGGCCGCGAGCCTAAATACTAAAGATGTAGAGCAACTTCGATACGTGCGAAAAATTGTTGCGCTGATCGGGATCCTGACCGCATTCCTTGTTTATTCTCTTGTGTTTCTGTTGTATCGAAATTTCATCATCGCTCATAAAGCGTCCCTGCACGATGAACTGACAAACTTACCAAATCGCCGATTTTTGATTGCCATGCTTAAGAGACAAATGACAAAAGATGCCGCAAAGTCTTCATTTGCTTTGTTGAACATTGATTTAAATCGTTTTAAGCAAGTCAATGACAGTCATGGTCATGAAGCGGGAGATGTGTTGTTGAAGCATATCGCTACCTTGTTGCAACACAGTGTGAGAACCAGTGATGTCGTTGCTCGATTTGGTGGTGACGAATTTACCGTGTTGCTGTACAGAGTCTCTGATGCTGATAAGGTCTCGAAGATCATTGCGAAGATCCGCGGACAAATTGAAGCCAGTCCGATTATATTCGATGGCCATGAGATCAAGCCATCTTTGAGTATTGGTTATACCATTTATGATGGGCAAGAAACGACCATCACAGAGTTATTGTCTGAAGCGGATAAAAGCATGTACGCAAACAAAAATGCGCTGAAGTTAAAGTTAGCGAGTAAAGCCGTATAGTCGGCAGAGTGATACGTTAAGCTTAGATTTGCTTGCACTTGGGCCACGAATCAAGGCAAGCAATTCGATCATTTTGTCTATTTTAACCTTTATCTCTTACATAATGACTTTGCACTATCGCATTGAGGAAGCTCTGACTTTTAACTAGCTTAAAGTTAAGAGGCTCAACTAAATTACCAAATAAGGGGGAGCCTCCACCGAGTAAAATAGGAATGGTAGAAATAATCAGCTCGTCGATTAAGTCTTCTTTCAGAAAGCTCTGTACTGTAACACCGCCATCAATGTAGAGATCATTAAAGCCTTTGTCCTTGATTTCTTGTAGCACAGATTTTAACTCACCCTTGACCAAAAATATCTTGTCTTCATAGCCGTTAGGTACGCTTGTTAATGTGTTACTAAGGACAAATACTGGCTTGGTATATGGCCATTCAATACCAAAGCTGAGAACCATTTCCATTGTGTTTCGTCCCATTACCATGGCGTCAATACGGGAGAAATGTTCGGCGTAGCCCATGTCGTCACCATTCGGATTAGGAATGGTATGGAGCCAATCTAGGCCATCGTTTTGATCAGCAATGTAGCCATCTAGGCTGGTGGCAATATAAACACTGTTTGACATTTTTGACTCCAAATTTTAGAAGAAACTTGGCTTACCCGGCCGAGTTGTATAAAATAATTCTACGGTGTAGAAATTAATACTAGTTTAGTGGTGAGAACAAATGTCTGTCAATGAAAAAAAACGCGGTAGGCCTAAGACCAAACAAAGCCAGTTGAGTGCAGAGGTTATTTTATCAGAAGCCAAAAGTATGATGCGTACGGATGAGAAAATTCCGAGCATAAGGAAGTTGGCTGTGAACTTAAATGTCGATGCAATGGCGATTTATCACTATTTTACCAACAAGAACTCGCTGTTGGAGTCTATTACTGTCTCATTAATTGGGGACATTTATCAGCCCATTGAGAGCGAGGATTGGCAGACCGAGCTACATAAGTTATGCCACAGTTATGTGAGCTTATTACATGATTATCCCGGCCTGTTAGAGACACTATTAACCATGAACTCGGTGAGCCCAGCACAAGTTTTTATTCAACGTTTCGAACGGATAATTTCGCCCTTGGGGCTTTCAAGCACTTCGATTAAAAATACCTTAGATTTGTTAGCAGACTACTTACATGGCTTTGTATTGGCATTGAATTGTAACCAAGGCGCTACGCTATCCATGGATGCGCTTTCGGGGCCGTTGACGATGGTGTTCTTAGCTTTGAAACACGCGGATAAAAACGTAAAAGAATAGACCGCTCAATAAGCGACAGTGTTAACGGAGTAAAGTGGAAAAGGTAATGAAAGTGAGTGGGGATAATGACGGTCGATGTTAACTCACCCATTAACAATTTAATCAAAACGTTGCCCTTTTAGTATAAGTTGTTATTATCGCCGCATACATAGTCGGGGGGCCTTAGGGCTGAGATCGCATACGCGAGACCCGTTGAACCTGATTCAGTTAACACTGACGTAGGGAACTATAAGTCTTGCTGATGATACAGTGCACACGTTTGCCTGATTTTTAGTAAGCACAGTTCCTATGCGCCAGTATAGGAGCTTTAATGTCATACTCTACAGCCACGCATTTTGCGACAAGTTCTTCTTCATCTATATCAGCTTTACCTACTGACACTCCTATTGTTTTAACTATCGCAGGATCAGATTCTGGTGGTGGAGCGGGTATTCAGGCCGACATCAAGGCCATTTCTGCAACCGGTAGCTACGCGTGTTCGGTCATCACGGCTATTACTGCTCAAAACACCATCGGCGTTTCCGCTATTTTCCCTATTCCTCTTGAACACGTTGAAAAGCAACTTGATGCGGTGTTTTCCGATCTCAATATTGTTGCTGTTAAAGTCGGCATGTTGGCGGATTCCGACATCATTAAGGTAGTTTCGGCGAAGCTTAAGCAATTCAAGCCTCAGTTTTTGGTTATTGATCCAGTCATGGTGGCGACCAGCGGTGACATGTTGCTAGAAGAGTCGGCCATTCACACTTTAAAAACAGAACTATTGCCGATGGCGGATGTGATCACACCTAATTTACCTGAAGGTGCCGCATTGATTGGTTGTGAAGTGCCGGAAACAGAGCAGCAAATGGCAGACATGGTGGCTCAGTTAAGAGGGCTAGGGGCTAATGCAGTCTTGCTCAAAGGCGGCCATTTAGAGCGAGACGAAAATAGCAATGATCTGTTGATCTTATCTGATGATGTCGCGCACTTAAGCGCTAAGCGTGTGAATACGAAAAATACTCACGGGACGGGGTGTACGCTTTCTTCTGCAATTGCTTCTTATCTAGCTCACGGTCATGGCCTACTCGAAGCGGTCAAGTTGGGCAAACACTATATTTCAAACGCAATCGCTCATGCTGACCAGCTAGATATAGGTAAAGGTCATGGTCCCGTGCATCACTTTTTCGCTGGATTGGGTGACAAGTAATGACCTTGGCATCCTCGGTGCAATCAGCGGAGACGAATTTGGCGGCCTGTTTACAAGGTCAAATCGCCATTCGCGCCGGTTATTTACGTTACCTCGATAGTGATAAAGCCACGCTTGAAGCGTTAAATATGCAGATCCCCGTAGGGAAGTGGACGTGTATTTTGGGCCGAAGTGGTTGCGGAAAAACATCGTTATTGCGCTACATGGCAGGCTTATTAGATGAAGTGGCAGAATGGCGAGGCGAGTTAACGGTAAATCGCGGCCAAAGCTCGAATAGCCGTGTTAATAGTCATCTACATCACCCTATTTCTCTGGTTAATAACATCGCTTATATGGCGCAGCAAGACTTGCTGATGCCATGGCTAACTGCATTGGAAAACGTGTTGCTCAGTACGCGTTTTAGTCAGGTGAGTGAGCATAGCAGCGAAGATCAAAATGAAAAGGCTCGCCACTTATTGCAAATGGTGGGATTGGCGGATAAAGCTCACCTAACACCACAGCAATTGTCCGGAGGAATGCGTCAGCGTGTGGCGTTAGCAAGGACGTTAATGCAAGACAAACCCATTGTATTAATGGACGAACCTTTTTCAGCGTTAGATGCCGTAACGAGGCATAGGCTGCAAAATTTAGCGTATGAGTTATTGCAAAGTAAAACCGTTATGTTGATCACGCATGATCCACAAGAAGCGATTCGATTAGGCCATAAGCTCTATGTCATGCAAGGCGCGCCTGCTTGCGCAAATCATATCGAGTTACCTCCCCAGATATGCACCCCTGAAACGGAAATGCCGAGAAAATACTGCGCAGATAGCGCGGTATTGCAGCAAGCAATCATCGACAGGTTGGAGAAAGACTATGCATAACAAAATGAGTGATGGGAGATTGGTATGAGTGAAATGACTCAATTAACGTCAATTTCTAATGAATTGAAAAAGAGAGAAAATCCCTCATTGCCATTAATAAGAATGATCATCAGTGGCATGGTTATTGTTGGCATATGGCAGGCGGTTGTTGTCGGATTTTCGATGCCATCTTTTATCCTTCCCGCACCGATGGATGTGTTTACTAAGCTGATCCAGCGTTACGATATTTTATTAAAACATACTTGGGTAACCGCTCAGGAAATACTATTGGGGCTATTGTTGGGGCTCTCTATGGGGCTTTTCTTTGCATTGCAAATGTTGCTCTTTAAACCCGTAAAACGTTGGTTACTGCCCTTGCTGATTGCCAGCCAAGCGATCCCTGTTTTTGCTCTGGCTCCTGTGTTGATGTTATGGCTTGGCTACGGCATTGCATCAAAGGTAGTTATGGCAGCCATCATTATCTTCTTTCCAGTGACGACCTGCTGCTATGACGGCCTAAGAAATACCCCTACGGGCTATCTTGACCTCGCAAAAACAATGGGAGCAAGCCGTTGGCAACTATTACGGCATGTGCAGCTTCCTGCCTCATTACCCACTTTGGCTTCTGGCATTCGAGTCGCCGTTGTGATCGCCCCTATTGGGGCCGTTGCGGGGGAATGGGTTGGTGCGAGTGAAGGGTTGGGGTATTTGATGCTGCACTCCAATGCTCGAATGATGATTGACGAGATGTTTGCAGCGTTGTTTATTTTATCCGCGTTATCGGTTTGCTTATATTTCATCACCGACAAGGTGCTGAAAATCGTTGTGCCATGGGAGAGATGACCGTCTCTTCCCAAAGAAAGAAAAAGTTCTACCCAATAATTAGAAAAACAGCCATCAACTTATTAAATTTTGAAAGGGAATCAAATGAAAAATAAAACAATACTAAGCGCGGCAGTGGCATCTGCCATGATGCTTTCTATCAACGCCCAAGCTGAAACTAAGAATCTAACGCTCATGTTAGATTGGTTTGTCAATCCAAACCATGGTCCCATTGTGATCGCTAAAGAGCGTGGTTACTTTAAAGAACAAGGCTTAACAGTTGAGGTCCAAGAACCCGCAGACCCAAGTATGCCGCCTAAATTGGTCGCGGCGAATAAAGTAGACTTGGCTATCTCATACCAACCGAGTTTAACCATTGACGTAGCGGCAGGGTTACCTCTCATTCGTTCGGCAACCTTAATTGCGACACCTCTTAATACGCTGATGGTTTTGGATAACAAAAAAATCGCCAACATTGCGGATCTGAAAGATAAAACCATTGGTATTGCTATCGCAGGAAATGAGGAAGCAACAATTGGTACTATGTTGAAGACGGGTGGCGTTAGCTATGATGACGTGAAAATTGTGAATGTTGGCTGGGCGCTTTCTTCTTCACTCGCTTCTGGAAAAGTAGATGCGATTTGGGGAGGCTTACGTAACTTTGAAACCAATCAGTTAGCGTTAGAAGGGTATCAGTCGAAGGCATTCTTCCCTGAAGAACACGGTGTGCCAGCCTATGATGAATTGGTGTTCGTTGCTAACGCAAATAATTACGATAAAGCCGCAATCATGGCTTTCAACAAAGCCCTAGAACAAGCAACCACCTACATCGTAAACCACCCTCAACAATCTTGGAAAGAATTCGTTGCCTATGCTCCAGATACGTTAAATAACGAATTAAACAAGCGTGCATGGAACGATACTCTCACTCGGTTCGCGCTGCGCCCATCAGCGGTGGATCACAAGCGTTACGATGATTACGCCGAGTTTATGTACTCGCAAAACATTATTGAAACACTGCCAAAAGCGAAAGATTACGTACCAAGCTTCCAATAAGCCGTTTAACCCATTGCTGCACAACAGACTAAGTTGAGAAAGAAGAATGAACCATCAAGATTTGATTAATGCATGCCGTGAAGATTGGGATGCCTACACTAAACACGAGTTTGTACAGACATTAGCGAATGGTACATTGGCACCGTCGTGTTATTTGCACTATTTGAAGCAAGATTTCTTATTTTTAAAGCAATATGCCCGTGCGCATGCGTTAGCGATTTATAAAGCAAGAACATTGGCTGATATGCGAAGAGCTTTGCCAAGTGTCCATGCATTACTGGATTCAGAAATTGCTCATCACGTGACGTATTGTGAACAATGGCGTTTAACTGAATCGGATATGGAAGCGGAACCAGAAGATTTTGGTACGGTCGCATACACTCGTTATGTACTTGATGCAGGCATGACGGGAGACATCGTCGATTTGTATGCGGCGTTAGCCCCTTGCTCTATTGGCTATGCGGAAATAGGAAAAAACTTACAGCAGGATCCTAATACAAAGACGCAAGGTAATCCGTTTGCAAGTTGGATTGCGCTTTATGGTGGAGAGGACTTTCAGTCAGGTGTAAACGAAAGCACGCGACACCTTGATGAAATGCTTGCGGAAATCGACAAAGACAGTGAGCGTGGACGTAACTTGATTGCCGTATTTAAGACTGCAACGAGAATGGAAGTGGCGTTTTGGCAACAAGGGTTAGACGCAGATAATCGCAATTGATGGCGCAAACATATTGGTTTGTGTAACGGGTTAGGTGCACTCTTAGTACTCGCGGCGATACAGGTTAATACTTGTATCGCTGCATCAATTCTGTTCACTTTGTGTCGAAAATACGGCTCTGTTTCGGCCTGAACGTTTTGCTTCATAGAGGCTCTTATCTGCGTTTCGGAAGAACTCGTCATTGGCTCTTAAATTTAACGGAGAAGCCGGTTGGCTGAGGCCTATTGATGTTGTGACTTTAAGGTCGCCAGCAAGGGTAGAGAAAGCGCGACGGTTAATGGCATTGAGTATTGCCTCTACTCTATTCGGTAAGTCATTTTCATCTTTGAGCAACATGAGAAACTCTTCCCCTCCCCAACGAATGAGAAGCTCTGATTGAGCGGTGAACTGCCTTAATCTTTCCGCAGTTTCAACGAGGACTTCATCTCCAACGTCGTGCCCATGTTGATCGTTAACAGATTTAAAATGGTCTAAATCAAATAAGACGATTCGATATTGAACTCGTCTGTTGATGTGGGAGCACAATTTTAGTTGTTGAATGTAATAGCGGCGGTTGTGGAGCCCGGTTAGTTGATCAATGTTGGAGAGATTTTCCAATTCAACATTTTTAGAATGCACAGAGAATGTTTGTTTGATAACAAATACTAGAGCAAGCGTTGCGATGATCACAGCAATGCAGGCAACTTGGAAGCGCAGCGTTTCTTTACTGAGTTGCACCTTGGTTAGTTGGTTTTGAACGTTAAGTAAATCCCTTTCTTGTTTAATCTGACGAGTAGCGAATGCATGCTCTAGATCGTAAACTTTACCGAGTAATTGTTGTTTTTCTTCGGTATAGAAAGTTTTGTAGGTGGTCAGAGCCATTAAAGGCTTGCCAAGGTCTTCGTACGCTTGTGCTTTTTGCTTATAAGCGCGTATGAGCCAGCGGCTATGTTCAATCGTTTTAAAGGCCGCGATTGCTTGCTCTACACTATCAAGTGCCTGAGGGGGCTGGTTAAGCGCGGATAATGCCTTGGATTTTAGAAGCCAACATTGCCCATGTTCTACTGGGTAGTTTTCTGAGCCAGGGGTGTTAATGCACTGCTCGCTAGATACCAATGCGTTGTCCAACTCTCCCAATAGAAGTGCTAATTCAGCTTTACCTTTGAGATTCATCAAGTTTTGACGAGTGTCTGCGTCGCTTGGTTCGTAGTACTGTTGTGATGAAAGGTAGGCTTGTTTCGCGGCTTCTATGTTACCAAGTCGGTTGTAAATATATGCTTCATTAAGAAGTAGTACATTCATAAGGTGGTTATCAAATAGCCCGCTCTCGTAATAAAGCTGTTTGGATTGCTGAAGGTATTCTAGTGCTTTTTGCCACTTTTCAATGTGCAGGTACAGTAAGCCCAAATTATTGTATGTTTTGCTCGTATACAGATTAGCGGGGAGCTCTTTTGAAATGGAAATACCTTGCATGAAATAGCGTTGAGCATCAATGAGCTGATTAGATAAATTACTGAGTACACCTGCAGTATTGTAGGCCTTTGGTAGCAAATACAGCGCATGACTGTTTTGTGCCATTGTTATCGATTTTAATACCGCTTCAATCCCTGGCAGTACTTGCCCCTTTTCCGCAAAGTCAATGGCATCATCGATCATCAGAGATGCCGTTAACCAGTCGAACTGATGCTTTTTGGCTAGATCACGCAAATCAGCGGTGTACCGTTCAAATTTCTGTGCGTCTTTTTCATGCTTAGCGACGTACTGCAAAATTAACGTGCGATAGACTGACTCCAAAGGAGAGGCAGACTCTAAATACTGAGCATCAATGATAGCGAGCTCTTTACGAACTTGTTTTGGGTCTGTGGCTGACATGAGGGAATGCAGCGATAAGAGGGCTTTACCATAAGAGGAAGATGATAGCTCTATTTCGGGGTTATAGCTTGTTGGGATCGAACTCGATTCTGAGTTGACTTCAGAATTGAGTATGTCAACAACAACAGCAAACAACAGGCTTAAACAGAATACGAGGATCGATATTAAAACGCTTTTTTTCATTGTCCATTTACACCTTAAACCCGTTAGCGTGGCGATGTTACTATGTGTTCACTATTTCAACAATATCTACATTTATGAATATTAAAGTAGACCGCGCGCAGCTGGTTGCGCAGTTCAAGCGATAAGTTGCATGATCTATGCGTAAAGAAAATTAAAATGGGTTCAACGTATCTGATTTTCGAATGCCTACTATTTCGCTTCTCATTTGTCTAAAGCGTATTCTTATTTGTGTCAACGGAGCGATGCCTAGCGAGACGGAATACAACATACTTTTGAGGAACTATACAATGAACAAATATCTAGGATTTTTACTACTATTAGCGTCAACGTCAACGCTGGCCGCGCCAATCGCATCATCTGAGTGTGGAGCAAATAGCGGTTCAGAAGAGTATTGCCATGTAGTGGGTAGCAACCAAGTAAATTCAGAACGAATTCAACTTATCGGCAATAACAAAGAAGACAATAGCTCAATAACAAGGTTTGAATTTTCAGCACCAAAGCTGACTAAGCACTTTATGCTTCAGTCTTCCAACAACTGATTCTTAGCCTGCAGGGTATCCTAAAGGTTATTTTTAACAGTGACCTTTGTGATGCAAGTAGAGAGGCATCAATAGTTTTTTCATATTTTAAGTACCCTTTGCCCCAAATAGATTGATCTGTTTGGGGCTTTTTTGTCTTTGTCTTTCGTGTCATTCGGTTAGCTTGTTTACTTTGTCTACAAAAACAGAAAAACTCCGCTTTATTTGCAATTATTTTCACGATAAGCCTTTACAAAGAACCTCAATGGGGTATGATTCGTCTCGCTCTATTGCAGAGTTATTTGAAACATAAAGATTAAGTAAAAGAAAATCCTTAGTATTGCTTCGTTATTGTCGTTATCCTCAGTGGTTCCCTTAGCTTCATCGTCACATTCAATAATTCAAGCTATCAGCGCAGTCGCAATTTCGCGATAACTTTATGAATTTAATTATATAAGGGACATATCATGTCTAAGACTACTGGCATCGTAAAATGGTTTAACGAAGAGAAAGGTTTCGGTTTCATTACTCAAGACAACGGCGGTGCTGACGTATTCGTTCACTTCCGTGCTATCGCTTCTGAAGGCTTCAAAACACTTGCGGAAGGCCAAAAGGTTTCTTTCGAAGTTGAACAAGGTCAAAAAGGCCCACAAGCTTCTAACGTTGTAGCGTTATAATCTTGTAAGCCGACGCAAATGGTTTTTAACCATTTGCGTCACTTTTTTATCTGCTGTATGTAAATTTCAAAACACCCATTGTAAACCCCACTTCTTGCAACATATTCCTTACGATACAAATTAGAACTTCAATAATTCCTTTGTTATTTTTAACATTTTTATGTAAGTTCACAATCAATCTATTCGTTTTTATGCAATCGATTACCTGATTCAGTGCCTCACACGTCGTTCTCATTGAACGTTATAGAGTCTGTTTTTAGGTTATGTCGATTCTGTCGTGACGTTCAAAAAACCAAGTACAATTAAAATTACGTCATTGCTGTGTACCTAACTAAGCGTCGCAGAGCAATAAAACACGGCATCGAAAACGTTAACCAATTCAACTTACTAATAAACCTCACGTAGTTTAAAAGTAAGCTAGGCTATGACCTACAATGAACAAGGAGATTTCATGCTGAATTCTGTATCGGCGAAAGCAGTGATCGATCACGCTCTCTTTCTAGGGGCTGATTTTGCTGAGTTATTTGTTGAACATCATCTAACCAACACTGTTCAAATCGCATCGGGGGAAGTGGACAAGGTCAATTCAGGTATCGATTTTGGTATCGGTATTCGTCTTTTTTACGGAAAAAAAGTGCTTTATGGTTACACCAACAGTACGGATGAAGCTGAATTGAAGCGCGTGACATCACTGCTTGCTGCGAAAGATAAACGTGAACAAATTGCGTCAGCGGGTTCTTTGAACCTTAATCGCTATCCAATTCAACATGCCTGCCGTATGCCGTTGAACAAAGACGCTAACCTCGATTCCAAAATCGATTTTCTACTTAAAGTCGATCAAGCCGCTCGTATAGAAAGTGAATACATTAGCCAGTTTATTGGTAGCGTTTTACAACGCGAACAGCAGGTTTCTATCTTTAATTCGGAAGGATTGCATGTTGATGACACTCGACATTACATTCGTGTCGCGGGTAATACCGTTGCGCAGAAGGGTAACGAACAATCTTCGGGTTCAGAAGGCCCAGGTGCGTTAGCAGGTTGGGAGTTTAGTGAGCAATTAGACGCCAAAGAACTTGGTCAAACCATCGCTCGTCAAGCTCTTGTTAAACTCGGTGCTGACGCATGCCCATCTGGTGAAATGCCGGTGGTTATTGGTAACGGCTTTGGTGGCGTTATCTTCCATGAAGCGTGTGGCCATTTGTTAGAAACAACGTCAGTTGCGAAAAAGGCATCGGTATTCCATGACAAAATGGGTGAGATGATTGCTCATACTAGTGTGAATGCGGTTGATGATGGCACCATGACTAACGAGTGGGGCTCAATTCATGTTGATGATGAAGGCATGGCGACACAGCGTACTCAACTCATTAAAGACGGCAAGCTAACTGGCTTTATGGTCGATAAAATGGGCGGCATGAAAACGGGTTATGAACCAACCGGCTCTGGCCGTCGTCAGAATTATAAGTTTGCACCCACATCGCGTATGCGTAATACCTTCATCGAAAGAGGTGAGCATACACTTGATGACATGCTCGCTGGTATTGAACGCGGTATTTACGCAAAAAAAATGGGCGGTGGCTCTGTTCAACCGGGTACTGGTGAATTTAACTTTTCAGTACGAGAAGCTTACCTTATAGAAAACGGCAAGATCACCAAGCCTCTAAAAACGGCAACGCTCATTAGCACGGGTCCAAAAGTACTGAAAGAGATCAGTATGGTAGGTCAAGATATGGCGCTTGCTCCAGGCATGTGTGGTTCAGTCAGTGGGGCTGTTCCTACCACAGTGGGTCAACCTTCGTTAAAAGTCGATAATATTTTGGTAGGGGGCGGTAACTAATGAGCCAAGAACAACAACTATTTAATGCCGTTGATTACGTCTTATCGGAAGCCCAAAAACAAGGTGCTGAAGCTGATGTGATCGTTAACCGCAATAGTAGCTTTTCTTTAAAAGCTAACCAAGGGCAGTTAGACGAATACAAAGTCAGTTCAAGCCAAGTAATGGGTGTACGAGTGGTAAAAGAGGGTCGTGTTGCAACGAGTTACTCGGAATCACTGCAACAATCTAGCCTCGGCTTAATGCTAACGAATGCATTACAAAGTGCCCGTTTCTCTAAGCAAGACGAATACCAACGTATTAGTTGTGTGAACAGCAAGATTACAACTGATGCCAATGAGATTGCTCAAGATGACAACGCTTCTGTAGATGAAAAAATCGAACTTTCTTTAGCCCTTGAGCAAGGCGTTGTGGCGAGACCACACGCTTCTAGCTCCCCTTACAATGGCTACAGCAACGGCGAAGGACAGCTTATTATTGCCAATACCCAAGGCACGTTATGTCAGCATTTTGAACGTTCATTTAGTTGTTATGCCTATACGTTATTTGAAAAAGATGGCAAGCAGTCTATGGCTGGTAAAGTATCGGTAGGGCGCCGTTTTGATGAATTGAATTCAGCTTATTGTATTGAGGAAGGCTACAACTTGGCTCGCGATCTGCTTGACGGAGCCCCTGTTGCAACTGGTAAGTATTCAGCGATTTTCCACATTAATGCGTTAAGCAGTCTATTTGGTGCATTTGGCAGCGCGCTATCAGGCGTAAGTGCAATGAAAGGTATCACACCGCTTGGCGACAAATTGGGTCAAAGCGTGGCGAGTGAACTGATTACTTTCACTGATGCCGCCTATATGAAAAATGGCATGGCTATCACTGGGTTTGATAGCGAGGGTTTTGCGACCCAGGATAACGTACTTATTGCTAACGGCCAGCTCAACACCTTGCTTCATAACAGCCAAACAGCGCGTTATTTTGGTGTGCCATCTACAGCAAGTGCATCACGTGGAGCGAAGTCGAGTTTGGATGTATCAGCCAATCACAAACTCATTGCCACCGGAGCAAGCAGCGCATCAGAAGTAAAGGCGGGCGAATATCTAGAGTTGGTTGAGTTGCAAGGAGTTCACTCTGGTGCAGATGCAGTAAGCGGTGATTTTTCGTTTGGGGCAAGTGGTTTTTTGTGCAGAGATGGTCAACGAGTTCAGCCGGTTCGTGGCATTACTGTTGCGGGTAACTTCTACAAGATACTGCAAGAAGTTGACGCTGTCGGTGATACTCAGCTTATTAACGACAGTCGTACTTTCTATGCACCAGATGTGCGTTTTGCACGTTTAAGCATCGGTGGTAAGTAAACCTTTACGTTTTAGTACCTAGAGAACTTAAAAGAGGACGAATGAGTCCTCTTTTTTGTTTGCCCAGCGAAGCTGGCAAACCCATTAGGCTGAAAGAAGCCTAAATCACCCTGATTGAGGGGAAGATAATCCGAATCGCAAGGGCGTTGCTGGCCAACGGCAGGGTTTGAAGGAAGCGATAGGAAGTTAACAGTACACAACGAAAGTGAACCTGATTCGGCAATTTAGGTGGGTAAGCGTGCAAAATAGCGTGAAGCCCGATACTCAATCAGACCTAGATTGTGCTTGAGGGTGGCATTGTTAACAGGGAGCCAGTGCAGTAACTGGGGAAGCCTGACACCACATCCGAGCAAACGTCGGAAGCATAAACTCAAGGCGAGAGCCAAGATCTATGTTGGTGCGAGGTGGCAGATGAATCCGTAGTAGTGAGTAAAGCTCGGCCGGTGAAGCCCAGTAATGGTGTGTGGAGGATAAAACTGAGCTGACCATCAGTAACACGTCTGATGGGACAACATTTTGCCAAAAGCAATCTGGTGTTGCGAAGGGATGAAGTACATTTTAAGTCTGTGATGAGCAGATGTTTTTTTTTTTCAGTGGTATACAAGTTGATTAGCTATCGAGGTATTCCGTCTCGGTCTTTGTGAAAGCAAAGCACTGAAGCGAGAAACCGTACAAGGGAGTAACTCTGACTCACTCTAGTAAATTGCCATTGAGCTAGAAGGCTAGAGAGTGGAGTGAAATACACCAACACTGTGAGAGAGCATTTGTCCCCACACGGCACACAATCTAAAGGAAAAAGTTGAGAGTTTACTACAGTTTATATGGTCACTTGCTCCACAAAGAGCGACTCTATAAAGGATTTAAAAAAGTGTGGAAAGCGAAAGGCGCGGCCGGAATAGATAGGCAGAGCCTAAGCGACTACGCCCAAAATCTGAGTGATAACCTAGATCAACTTCTTCTGGAACTCAAAACCAAGCGATACACCCCTCAACCCGTCAGACGGGTAGAAATACCGAAAGATGATGGTGGGGTGCGATTACTTGGGATCCCAACAGTACGGGATAGAGTTGTCCAACAAGCTCTAAATGATCTATTAACCCCAATCTTCGAAGAGCAGTTTCACCCATCCAGCTTTGGGTATAGACCGAATCGAAGTTGTCACGATGCTATAAACAAAGCGACGATGTTCATCCGTCGATACGGAATGCAACACGTCGTAGATATGGACTTATCGAAGTGCTTCGATAAGCTCGACCACGAGCTTATTCTAAAAAGCATTAAGAAACGAGTCACAGACAGTAGCGTACTGGAGCTCATCAAACAGTTCCTGAAAAGTGGCGTAATGGTTGATGGAGAGTGGCAGCATACCGAGATAGGTAGTCCGCAAGGTGGAGTAATAAGCCCACTGATAGCGAACATCTATCTGGATGCGTTTGATCAAGAGATGCGAAAGCGAGGACATCGAATAGTCCGTTATGCCGACGACATACTGATCTTCTGTCGCAGCCGTAAAGGTGCAGAAAATGCGCAAGTACAGGCAACGAAGGTCCTGGAAAAACAGCTCAAGTTAACGGTGAACGAAACCAAATCACACATAGCGCACAGCGGCGAAGGTGTGAAATTCCTTGGAATAGAAATCGGTAGCCATTATGGCCGTATTCAGCCAAAGAAAATGTCGACGTTCAAAGGAAAGTTGAAGCGAGTGACAAGACGCAATGGCGGTAAGCCATTGTTAGAAGTCATTAAACAACTGAATCCACTTCTGAGAGGGTTCAGCCAGTACTTTCGAATAGCGAATGCCAACAGGGAGTTTAAGAAACTGGCCGCGTGGTTAAGGCGAAGACTTCGCAGCGTCCAATTACGATTATGGAAAAAACCGACCCGACTCCACCGCAGGCTAAGACAGCTAGGTTACGAAGGGTCATTCAGGTATATCTGTATGGATAGTTGGAGAAATGCTGCGAGTCCATTAGCCAGTTACTCGATGCCAAATCAATGGTTTAACGACCTTGGATTAGTGAATCTTGAACACGTTAGGACAGGATATGTGTTCAGCCATTATGCTGAATGGAAATGTGCATGAGCCGTATACGAGGTCCGTACGTACGGTTCTGTGAGAGGGATGAGGCGGAGACGCCTCACCCTACTCGATGTATCTATGTCATCCGTCCTTCTCAATTTTCTTCCTTACTTTGTTTAACTCCATTTAACGTATGCATCATTTATAAAATAGGCAGCATCATCACAACTAATATGCAACTGATGTTTCATTAATTGGGTGAAAGAGTAATTGATCACAGCAATCAATATCGATGCTGTGATTCCTAATTTCATATGATACAAGCGCCATATCGATTACTTATGACACAAAGGTTGCTTGTTTAGTGAGCAACAGAGAAATCGATAAACACAACGTCAGTAGGCAAAACGATAAAAATAAGGAATATACAATGAAACATATTCAATGCTCGTTATTGTGCATGGGTATCGCGATGGCTTTTACCAGTGGTAGTGCTTTGGCGAATCAAGTTGAGAAAAACGATCAAACCGTGATTGAAACTAACCGGGTGATTATCAAATACAAACCAGTCAAGTTTCGGTTATCTGGAATCGATGACTTGGACTTTAGAAGAGTTGATACCGCGACAGTATTAAGCTCTGCGACTGGCAGTGATACGAAGTATGTGCGAACGCTATCAACCGGTGAGGAAGTTTATGAACTTGAAAGCTGGAAAAATAGCGACGAATTGAACTTTGTCTTAAGCGGGATAGAGAATGACCCTGCCGTTGAGTATGCTGAGCCAGACCTATTAATGCACCCATTAACGACACCGAATGATCCCCGTATGAATGAATTATGGGGCGTGAGTAATAATGATGCGGGAATGAATGTCACCTCTGTTTGGCCGAGTAATACGGGCAAAAGTGTCGTTGTTGCGGTAGTCGATACCGGCTATGTCAAACACGATGATTTAGAACCCAATATGTTGCCGGGCTGGGATTTCATCACGGAACCAAAAATGGGGAATGATGGCGATGGGCGAGACAGCGATGCGAGTGACCCCGGTGATTGGACCTTACAAAACGAATGTCGTCAAAATACACGGGCACGCAACTCCTCATGGCACGGTACTCACGTGGCAGGTACGATTGCAGCAGTAGCAAATAACAATCAAGGTATCGCTGGTGTGGCATACGACGCGAAAGTTGTACCAGTACGTGTATTAGGTCGATGTGGTGGCTATACCTCTGATATTGCCGACGGAATCATTTGGGCATCGGGTGGCCGAGTGTCTGGTGCGGATCAAAATCGAAACCCTGCTCAGGTCATTAATATGTCGTTGGGGGGCGAAGGTCGCTGTTCTCGTACAACACAAAATGCCATCGATTTGGCTCGTTCAAATGGTGCGACTGTCGTTGTTGCTGCGGGAAACAGCAATCGCGATGCCAATAATTTTACCCCAGCGAGTTGTTCGAATGTGATAACCGTAGCAGCGGTTAATAAGGTGGGTAGCCGTTCATATTATTCAAATTTTGGCGCGGCCATTGATATTGCCGCTCCCGGGGGAGAATACACCAGTGCAGGTAAAACGGAGGCCATTTTGTCGACCATTAATAATGGTGAAAAACAGCCGACAACCCAAGGGTACGGATATTACCAAGGGACGAGTATGGCAGCCCCTCATGTCGCCGGCCTCGCTGCATTATTGTATCAAGCCGATCCGACCATTACACCCGACAAAGTTGAAAGCATCATTAAGCAGTCATCTCGTGCATTCCCTAACCCCAATCAATGTATTGGCTGTGGGCCGGGTTTAGCTGACGCCAAAGCGGCAATCAGCTTATTAAACAGTGGTGAAATTCCGACGCCAACTTTGAACCAATGGAACGCGAGCGAAGTCTATTCCAAAGGAGAGAAAGTCACGCATAATGGTTCAGCCTACACCGCTAAATGGTGGAATATAAATGAGGAACCCGGCACCGATCTATCGGGGCCATGGCAGAAAAATCAGTAACTGATTGATCTGCAGACGGGATAAACGGTTACTAATAGTGGTAACCGTTTTTTTTATACTGGTTGTCAGTTCTGGCCGACTTTAGAAAGCTCGACCAAGGTTTGGGTATATTCGTGTTGAGGGTGCTCAAACAGCTGCTTGGTGTTGCCTTGTTCAATGACTTTGCCTTCTCGTAGCACGAGCGTGTAATGACACAGAGATTTCACGACATTTAAATCGTGGCTGATGAACAAGTAAGTCAGCCCGTATTTGATTTGAAGGTCTTTCAGCAGATCCAATACCTGAGCTTGCACGGTTCTGTCTAAAGAGGAGGTGGGTTCATCAAGCAAAATGAATTCTGGTTTTAAGATGAGCGCACGAGCGATAGCAATACGCTGACGCTGCCCACCAGAAAATTCATTAGGGTAACGAAAACGGGTGTCGGGATCTAACCCGACTTCTTCCATAGCGTCACAAATGGCTTTGTCTTGCTCGACTTCCGTGAGTTTTTCGTGAACCTTTAGGCCTTCGCCAATGATCTGCGCGACTGACATTCTTGGGTTCAAAGCAGAAAAGGGATCTTGAAACACCACTTGCATGCGCCTTCTTAGTGGCAACATTGCCGCGCGATCAAAACCATCAATCGCTTGGCCATCAAAGTGAATGCCACCATTGCTGTTGAGTAGTCTTAGTACAGCCATGCCAGTGGTTGATTTACCCGAGCCACTTTCGCCGACTAACCCAATGGTTTGGCCTTGAGGCAGTTTGAAATTGACGTCGGTGACGGCTTTCACATGGGACACCACCTTTTTGAAGATGCCACCCGTGATAGGAAACCAGACTTTAAGATCTTGGGTTTCGATGAGTGTTTTGCTTTCACTTTTAACGGGTACGGGTTCGCCCTTTGGATCGGATTCAATGAGTTGGCGAGTGTAAGGGTGCTTAGGAGCGTTAAAGACGTCTTTGCAGATCCCGGTTTCAACCAAATCACCGTTTTTCATTACCGCGACGTTATCGGCAATTTGACGAACAATACTGAGATCGTGGGTGATAAAAAGCATTGCCATGCCTAACTCTTTTTGCAGATCTTTAAGTAAATCTAGGATCTGCGCCTGAACGGACACATCCAGCGCCGTGGTGGGCTCGTCGGCGATTAAGAGTTCGGGTTCATTGATCAGCGCAATGGCGATCATCACACGCTGCCTTTCACCACCAGACAGTTCATGAGGGTAAGCGTTTACCTTCTGTTCTGGATGTCGAATACCGACTTTTTTTAACCACTCTAGTGCGAGAGCTTTAGCTTTGGTTGCCCTTGTTCCTCTGTGTATCTCTAAGGTTTCAACAAGCTGACGACCAATTTTATGCAATGGGTTAAGAGAGACCATCGGCTCTTGGAAAATCATGCCAATTCGGCCGCCACGAATACCGCGTAACTGACGTTCGCTGCACTGCAATAAATCCAAGCCATCAAACACGATGCGCCCAGACAAGTAATGAGTCGCGCCTTTTGGTAGCAAGCGCATGATAGCATTAGCCGTCACTGACTTGCCCGAACCACTTTCGCCTACCAGAGCTAAGGTTTCGCCTTTCTGAATGTTTAAGTTGACCGAGTGAGTAATCACTTCAACGTCGTTTGTTCGGCCAAACCCAACCGACAGATCTTGGATGCTAAGAAGGGCAGCCTCTGGTGATAAAGAGCTTGGTGATAGAGAGCCTGATGATTTAGTCTCAGATGATTTAGGGTCGTGAAGAGTATCGCTCATGCTTACCTCTGCTGATGGGGGTCGAATGCATCACGAACAGCTTCACCGACAAACACCAGTAAACTAAGCATGATAGAGAGAACAACAAAGGTCGAAATGCCCAACCAAGGAGCTTGTAAATTCGCTTTGCCTTGAGCCAGTAACTCTCCAAGAGAGGGGGAACCTGCCGGCAAGCCAAAGCCAAGAAAATCAAGCGAGGTTAGGGTGGTAACAGAGCCAGACAAGATAAACGGGATCATCGTTAATGTGGCCACCATAGCATTAGGCAGCATATGACGAAGAATAATGCGCTTGTCATCAACCCCCAATGCATGAGCCGCTCTGACGTAATCAAAATTGCGGCATCGCAGAAACTCAGCCCGAACCACGCCGACTAGCCCCATCCAGCTAAACAGAACCATGATCCCTAATAACCACCAGAAATTGGGTTCGACAAAGCTTGATAAAATGATGAGCAAAAATAGCGTTGGCATTCCTGACCACACTTCAATGAAACGTTGGCCTATAAGGTCTATTTTTCCGCCATAGTAGCCTTGTGTGGAGCCCACCACCACGCCGATGATGCTAGAGATGATGGTTAACGCAAAACCAAACAACACTGAAATACGAAAGCCGTAGATGATTCGGGCTAACACATCACGCCCTCTGTCGTCGGTGCCTAAGTAGTTAACGTCATCGGGTGGTGAGGGCGCGGGTTGCGTGAGGTTGTAATTGATGGTGTCGTAACTAAAAGGCACCAAAGGCCATACGATGTAACCGTCTTCTTCTATCAACTCAATCACATAGGGGTCGGTGTAGTCGGCTTCGGCTTCAAATTCGCCACCAAATTGTGTTTCGGCGTACTCAAAGGCGACCGGGTAATACCACTCACTTTGATAACTCACCAACAAGGGTTTGTCGTTGGCGATGAGCTCTGCAAACATACTTAATATGAAGAGGATTGAAAACAGCCATAGTGACCAGTATCCACGCTTGTTCGCTTTAAATCGTTGCCATCTTACTGCAACCAATGGATTCATATTAACGCGCCTCGAAATCAATGCGTGGGTCGACCCAAGAGTAGGTCAAATCGGAAATAATACTGAGAATAAGCCCAAGTAACGTCATGATATACAAGGAGCTAAACACCACAGGGTAATCACGTTGAATGGTCGACTCGAAACCGAGTAACCCAATGCCTTCTAATGAGAACATGACTTCGATAAGCATAGATCCAGTGAAGAAGATACTGATGAAGGCGCTTGGGAAACCCGCAATGATGATCAGCATGGCATTACGGAAAACGTGTTTGTATAAGATGCTGTTTTCATCTAAACCTTTGGCTCTGGCTGTTACCACGTATTGCTTGTTAATTTCATCAAGAAATGAGTTTTTGGTGAGCATGATGAGTGTGGCAAACCCGCCGATCACCATGGCAAAGATAGGCAAGGCTAAGTGCCAGAAGTAATCAATGATCTGTTCAAAAAAGCTTAATTGTTCAAAATTAGAAGAAACTAACCCCCGCAATGGGAACCAGTTAAAGTAGTTACCGCTGGCAAATAAAATGATCAACACAATAGCGAACAAGAAACCAGGAATGGCATAGCCAACAATGATGAATGCACTGCTCCAAATATCAAACTTGGAACCGTGATGGATGGCTTTCATTACGCCCAATGGAATGGATATCAAATAGATGATCAGCGTGCTCCATAACCCTAAAGAGATAGAGACAGGCAGCCGTTCTTTGATTAAATCAATCACATTTCCGTCTTTAAACAAACTCTCGCCAAAATTAAAGGTGGCGTAGTTCTTAAGCATCTCAAAGTATCGAATGTGAATGGGCTTATCAAAACCAAACTGCACTTTAATTGCTTCAATGACTTCCGGGTCTAAGCCGCGAGCGCCGCGGTAATCTGACGTTGCTTCGGCATCTATGTCGCTTGCAAGCTCTTTTCCGCCACCAGTAAAACGCTCCATTATGCCAGATTCAAAGCCTTGCATTTGCGCCATTGCTTGTTCAACGGGCCCACCGGGCGCAATCTGAATAACAAAAAAGTTAATGGTGATGATGGCCCACAAGGTGGGGATCACGAGCAATAAACGTCGAATTATATAAGCAGTCATGTATTAGGGGATTACCTTGTTGCGCTGGCGCAGGCTATCTGTTTTTAAGATATTGATTTTGCAAAATAGCGACTGCGCTAATTACCATTAAATCGCGGTTAGCGTCTGTTTTCTGGTAGCTTGCTTGCTTTTTCCGTATCGACCCACCAAGTATCTAAGCCAAGATCATAAGTAGGGCGGTGCTCGGGGCGTGAAAACTTGTCCCAACTTGCGACTCGATACTGGCTGTTATGCCAAGCAGGAATGGCGTAGAAATTCCAAATCAGTACGCGGTCTAACGCTTTACCTAAGTGCAGTAGCGCTTCTGGGTTTTCTTGGTTTTCTGCAATTTTGTCCGTCAAATAATCTACAGCAGGATCTTGAACCCCAGGGCGATTATAAGTGCTGTCGATGTAGCGACTGTTCCAAACAATTTGCAGGCTGGTGCTTGGGTATTTGTCTGAGCTTATTGATGCGAATACCATGTCGTAATCACGGTCTTGGTAACGTTTTAGGTATTGAGTGGTATCGATAGTGCGGATCTTCATCTCAATGCCCATTTGCTTAAGATTTTTTTGCACTGGGATGGCAAAGCGTTCCGTTGTTGGGCTGTAAATCAGTAACTCAAAGCTCATAACCTCGCCGGTTTTGACATGGGTCATGACTTTATTTTTTAGCTCCCAGCCGGCTTCTTTCAATAGTTTAAAAGCGGTACGCATTTGTTTGCGAATGCGGCCTGAACCGTCGGCAACGGGTGCTTGATAGGCTTCGGTGTACACTCGTGGCGGGATCTGGTCTTTAATCGGCGCTAGCCATTTGACTTCTTCAGGGCTAGGTAAGGCGCTTGCTTGGTACTCTGAGTATTGGAAATAGCTTTGAGTTCGAGTGTATTGACCATAGAACATATTCTTATTCATCCACTCAAAATCGAGCGCATAAGTTAGAGCTTCACGTACTTTCGGGTCGTTGAATATCGGGCGTTGGATATTAAAGACGAAACCTTGCATCGACTGAGGAATGGAGTGGTCGATTTCTTCTTTCTTGATATAGCCTTTATCGAAGTTGACGCCGTTATAGGCCGTAGCCCAGAATTTAGCGACGCCTTCTTGGCGAATATCAAACTCACCAGCTTTAAAGGCTTCTAGCATTACGGTGTCGTCACGATAGTAGTCGTAGGTGACGGTGTCGAAGTTATTGCGGCCAACGTTCACGGGGAGATCTTTCGCCCAATAATCTTCTACGCGTGAATAGGTGATGCTCTGGCCTGATTTGAAATTAGAGACCACATAAGGGCCGCTTCCCAGCGGTGGTTGGCTTAGCGGGTCGGCTAGGCTTTTATCTTGCCAAAAATGCTCGGGCAAAATAGGAATGTTACGCAGTACCGCGAGCAGTTTTTCTCGGTTAGGTATCGTCATTTCAACGCGAACGGTTCGCTCGCTGGTGGCCTTGACGGATTTTACGTCTTTGTAATAGGTCTTAAATTGCGGCACGCCTTCTGCCAAGAACTTAGCAAATGTGAATTCCACATCTTTGGCTAATATTGGCACACCATCATGAAACTTGGCGTTTTGGTTGAGATCAACTTCAAGCCATGTGAAATCGTCGGAGTAGCGAACGGTTTTTGCGATTAGGGCGTAAGAGACATCAATATCATCAGGAGAAATGTAGAACAGCGGGTCGTTGATTTTGCCAACAGCAGACCCTGGGTTACCACGCGAAGCGTAGCGGTTGAAGTTGTCAAACGTGCCTATGGTGCCATAGGTCACACTGCCACCTTTAGGGGCGTCGGCTTTCACGAAATCAAAGTGAGTAAAGCCACTTGGGTACTTTGCTTCACCAAACCCAACGATGCGATCGGTTTCAATAACATTAGCCGCAAATCCTGCGCTGCATTGCAATGTGAGCCCAAAAGCAATGGTCCATTTCTTCAGCATCGATTTCTCCTTAATTCGATTGTCCACTAAATCAGTATAAAGTGATTGTTTTCATTATAGAAGCTCAAGCTGTTAAATAAAGCAAGCAATCGGATATATTGACGTATTGGTCGATAAATTGATTCAAACTTCCTTCGATATATAGCTCATTGTTATCAAATGTTAAATCAGAATTTTCTTTGTTGATGTGTAGGTGAGTAATGGCGAAGACTGAGCGTAATGCAGCAGTAGAATAGAAAAGGGCCTCCGGTGATGGAGGCCCTTTTTTTTGTTTGCCCAGCGAAGCTGGCAAACCCATTAGGCTGAAAGAAGCCTAAATCACCCTGATTGAGGGGAAGATAATCCGAATCGCAAGGGCGTTGCTGGCCAACGGCAGGGTTTGAAGGAAGCGATAGGAAGTTAACAGTACACAACGAAAGTGAACCTGATTCGGCAATTTAGGTGGGTAAGCGTGCAAAATAGCGTGAAGCCCGATACTCAATCAGACCTAGATTGTGCTTGAGGGTGGCATTGTTAACAGGGAGCCAGTGCAGTAACTGGGGAAGCCTGACATCACATCCGAGCAAACGTCGGAAGCATAAACTCAAGGCGAGAGCCAAGATCTATGTTGGTGCGAGGTGGCAGATGAATCCGTAGTAGTGAGTAAAGCTCGGCCGGTGAAGCCCAGTAATGGTGTGGAGGATAAAACTGAGCTGACCATCAGTAACACGTCTGATGGGACAACATTTTGCCAAAAGCAATCTGGTGTTGCGAAGGGATGAAGTACATTTTAAGTCTGTGATGAGCAGATGTTTTTTTTTCAGTGGTATACAAGTTGATTAGCTATCGAGGTATTCCGTCTCGGTCTTTGTGAAAGCAAAGCACTGAAGCGAGAAACCGTACAAGGGAGTAACTCTGACTCACTCTAGTAAATTGCCATTGAGCTAGAAGGCTAGAGAGTGGAGTGAAATACACCAACACTGTGAGAGAGCATTTGTCCCCACACGGCACACAATCTAAAGGAAAAAGTTGAGAGTTTACTACAGTTTATATGGTCACTTGCTCCACAAAGAGCGACTCTATAAAGGATTTAAAAAAGTGTGGAAAGCGAAAGGCGCGGCCGGAATAGATAGGCAGAGCCTAAGCGACTACGCCCAAAATCTGAGTGATAACCTAGATCAACTTCTTCTGGAACTCAAAACCAAGCGATACACCCCTCAACCCGTCAGACGGGTAGAAATACCGAAAGATGATGGTGGGGTGCGATTACTTGGGATCCCAACAGTACGGGATAGAGTTGTCCAACAAGCTCTAAATGATCTATTAACCCCAATCTTCGAAGAGCAGTTTCACCCATCCAGCTTTGGGTATAGACCGAATCGAAGTTGTCACGATGCTATAAACAAAGCGACGATGTTCATCCGTCGATACGGAATGCAACACGTCGTAGATATGGACTTATCGAAGTGCTTCGATAAGCTCGATCATGAGCTTATTCTAAAAAGCATTAAGAAACGAGTCACAGACAGTAGCGTACTGGAGCTCATCAAACAGTTCCTGAAAAGTGGCGTAATGGTTGATGGAGAGTGGCAGCATACCGAGATAGGTAGTCCGCAAGGTGGAGTAATAAGCCCACTGATAGCGAACATCTATCTGGATGCGTTTGATCAAGAGATGCGAAAGCGAGGACATCGAATAGTCCGTTATGCCGACGACATACTGATCTTCTGTCGCAGCCGTAAAGGTGCAGAAAATGCGCAAGTACAGGCAACGAAGGTCCTGGAAAAACAGCTCAAGTTAACGGTGAACGAAACCAAATCACACATAGCGCACAGCGGCGAAGGTGTGAAATTCCTTGGAATAGAAATCGGTAGCCATTATAGCCGTATTCAGCCAAAGAAAATGTCGACGTTCAAAGGAAAGTTGAAGCGAGTGACAAGACGCAATGGTGGTAAGCCATTGTTAGAAGTCATTAAACAACTGAATCCACTTCTGAGAGGGTTCAGCCAGTACTTTCGAATAGCGAATGCCAACAGGGAGTTTAAGAAACTGGCCGCGTGGTTAAGGCGAAGACTTCGCAGCGTCCAATTACGATTATGGAAAAAACCGACCCGACTCCACCGCAGGCTAAGACAGCTAGGTTACGAAGGGTCATTCAGGTATATCTGTATGGATAGTTGGAGAAATGCTGCGAGTCCATTAGCCAGTTACTCGATGCCAAATCAATGGTTTAACGACCTTGGATTAGTGAATCTTGAACACGTTAGGACAGGATATGTGTTCAGCCATTATGCTGAATGGAAATGTGCATGAGCCGTATACGAGGTCCGTACGTACGGTTCTGTGAGAGGGATGAGGCGGAGACGCCTCACCCTACTCGATGGCGTTTTAAAACGTTGATATCATTTTAAATGATAGGGTACGTTATAGCGAAGCAGCTTGTTTGTTTCTGTTGGTTATCTTGTTCTTGATCGTACGGAACGGCACTTTAATGTCTTCCAAAATTAAGTACAAACAAGGCACTAACACAAGCGTAAGCAGCGTAGCGAACAACACCGCAAAGCCTAACGCAACGGCCATTGGCGTAACAAAACGAGCCTGTAAGCTGGTTTCGAACATGATTGGTAATACCCCTGCAAATGTGGTGATAGAAGTTAAGGTGATAGCACGAAAACGCGCGCAACCTGCTTCTATCACGGCTTCTTTGATCGCCACACCACGGGCTCTTGCTTGGTTAACGTAATCTGTCATGACCAAGGAGTCGTTGATCACCACGCCTGCTGCGGCAATCAAACCGAAGGTCGACATCATGCTTAGCTCTAAGTCGAACCAGAAGTGGCCCCAAATGGCACCGGTTAAACTAAACGGGATAACCGACATGATGATCAAAGGTTGGCTGTAGCTTTTCAGCGGAATCGCCAACAGCATATAAACAATGATCATGCCTGCTAAGAAGAACAGGATTTGCTGGTTTTGTTGTGCTTGCTGCTCTTCAATCGCGCCGCCAAGTTCAGTTTTCACTTGTGGGAACGCTTCGAACAGGTCTGGCAACAGTTTTTCCTGAATATCCTTAACTACCGCGTTGAAGCTGTAGAATTTCTCGATTTTTCACCGATTTCCCATGTTTTTATCGTCATTAATCCTACTGGCAACGGCGTAAATACTGCTCGATGGTAGCGGCCTTTATCATGGTAAGGAAAGATAGAGCGACAGGATGAGAGTTAATTTGGGTTTTTCGCTGATTTTAGAGGTTTTACCCTCTAGATGATGCAATTCCGTAGCTTTTCCATGTTGTGAAGCATGCTGAACATCGCCCATTGGGCGTTCACTTTCTCTTGTCCTCTTAGCGTAAATCGATTCATCTGTTTGTTGACGGTGATGTTGCCAAAAACAGGTTCAACACACCCAAGCCGTTTACTGTATTGCCGCCTTCCTTCTGGGCTATCAATCTTGTCTTTCATGGCTTGCATGTGGTCAAAGTCTTTGGTGTTTTTGTAGATGAAGAAGACTTGTCGACCGACTTGCTTGCCAGGCGGTTTTCTCATGCACAGCGGTTGATGAACGCATTGTCTGCAGTCGTTTAGGTATCCACAAAACTGAGCACCACGCTCTCCACGGATGACGGCGTTCTTGCTGCTCAGCCGCATCATATTTCCTGCAGGGCATCGGCAAGTCATGTCGTCTTGGTTGAACTCGAACATAGAAATGGAGTAACAGGTTTTACCTGTTTTCGAGCGTTTCTTTCGTTTTTTCGCTTGCTCGGTCTGATAGGTTTCACTGTTTTGAAACAGCGGATTACGGCTGCGAAATCCAGTGTCTGCTATGTAACAATCATAAGGAGTCTCAGACAGGAACTTGAGGTTGGTTTTACTATGAAATCGGCTGTCTGCGGTGAACTTGGTGGTGCGCTTGAGCTGTTGGGTAGCTTCTCTAATTGTTCTTTCAAAGCGAGCACTGCAGGCTTTAATGTTTGCTGTTCACCAACGCTTCCCCACACTTGGCTGTGTAAAATAATTTGGTGCTTGTCATCCGTGATGGCGATGCCGTTATAACCTTGAATCGTACCTTTTGAGGTGGTCATTTTAGCGCTGTCATTGTCCGTGATGTTGCTTTTTACGGGTTTTTTACTGCTGCCCAATTTGTCTTTAGTGCTCGCCAGAAATGAACCTATTTTATCGGCGCTGCTATCAAGCTTTTGTTTTTGTCTTAGGTCTTGTTCGATAACTTCATTTGGGAGCGAATCTTGGCTTTGATGACGCTCGATAATTCGCTGGCTCGCCCGCTGTAGTTTTTCTTTTTTACGGCGAAGCTCTTCGTGTGTGCCACTCCATTCCTTACTGGCATTGGATGAAATTTTACAGCCATCAATAGCAAACATGTTACGGCCTATTAGGCCTTGTTCATCGCATATCATGAGAACCTGAGTGAACAGTGGTTCGATGGTGTCCTTCATTTGTGCGATGAAAGCCGCGATAGTGGTGAAGTGTGGTCGCTCGTCGCCCGATAAGCACATGAAAGTGACATTGTTGATGCAGGCTGTTTCTATGCGTCGGCTAGTTAACATGCCGAGGGAATAGGCGTAAAAAATAACCTTAAGCATGATGGAGGGTGGATAAGCCGCCGCCCCGTTTTTGTCGTTGTGGTAGTGCGCATCAAAGGGCGAGAGGTCGAGGTGGTTATCGACAATGTGGGAAATCGCATACTCAATAGTTCCGGGGATGAGTTGTTCATCGATGATGATAGGGACGAACATGTTTTGGTTCGAGTAATCGGTTTTGAAGTTGGGCATAACCGTGTCTTGTGGCGAATAATTTAGATTAGATCACAAGGAGTTAGTGCGTTCAAGTTCATATCGTGATGAAATGGCGGCAGGATCAGAATTGAGACGGGCGAGGAGAAATTCTACAGCCTCGTTGGGTTCTACTTGCTCCTCATCAATAGAGCCGTAGATATAAACAGTGCGGTAACCTTTTTCACGTCGAATGTTACTGATGCCCGGTTTTTGGGTGATTTCTACTACGTCTCCAAGCATCACTTTCTTGCCGGTTGGTGTTGTGATCAAAGCGTAGCGTAGTGAAGAAAATGCTTCACGTGTCAGTTTCGGGTAACGAACCATGACTTTGACTTCTTCACCGTTACGAAGAATACGCTGCGCTTCACCACCGTAGAAGCTACCACCGACTTGTTTCGCAATGGTCGATAAATCTAACCCTAGGTCATAAGCTACAGGGGTTAGGCTCAACAACACTTCTTGGCTGGCGGTATCAATAGAGGAGCTAATATCGTATAGCCCTTTTTGGTTTTGTAGTTGCGAAATGAAGAAGCGACCGGCTTTATTCAAGGTTTCGATGTCTGGCCCATATAGTAGGTAACCAAACTCATCACCGCCTTCACCGCCGTTAACATCATCAGCTATGGTGAACGATTTCATACCGGCAATGGTTGGCATTTGTTCACGCCAGCGACGAGATAACTCAAAGGTGGTGAAAGGTCGGTGTTCTTCATCAACCAAGGGCACAATAATCTGGCCTTTGGTTCGGCTTCGGGTCATTGACATGGTTGATTTCACCATGCCTTTACCGTATTCGGCAATGGTGGCTTCATCAACTTGATAAATGACTTTTTCGATGGTTTTTAACGCTGCAATGGTTTGCTCATCCGAAACCGTGTCGTTCATAGTAATCGAGACGGCAGGGAAATCGTGTGGCACTTTTGGGCTAGGGACAATTCGCACAAAGCTTGACGTAACTAACGCAGCACTAATCACCAGCAACGCAATGAAAGTAGCAAATACAGACCAGCGCCACTTAGTGCACCATTCCACAAAGCGCTTATACGGGCCGTTTACAAAACCGAAGAAGCGCGTATTGAATCGATCTCTCCAGCTGCCTTTTTTAATGGGTGTGAAATGGGTATGAGCCAAGTGAGCAGGCAAAATTAACTTAGATTCAATTAAGCTAAATACCAAACACAAGATAACCACCACCGCGATGCCTAAGAAGAACGCACGTTCTGGCCCTGTCGACATGATGAAAGGCGCGAATACCGCAATGGTCGTTAACACACCAAAGGTCGCCGGAGTTGCAACTTTTTTCACGCCGCTGACCACGACATCAACGCCGCCTCCGTGTTTTTCAATTTCGGTATAGGCGCTTTCCCCCATCACAATGGCATCATCAACCACGATACCCAGTACCATGATAAAGGCGAATAGCGAGATGATATTAATGCTGATGCCAAAAATAGGCATCATCATCAACGCGCCAAGGAAACACACAGGAAGGCCAACCATTACCCACATCGCCAGTTTAACGCGTAAAAATAGGCTGAGCAGTAATGCCACCAAAATGGCACCTTGCAGCAGGTTTTTTAGCATCATATCGAGACGAGCATTGAGGTAGTAGGTCATATCGACCAGGCTGTGTAGCTCGTACCCCTGAGGCAGAGTTTTGTTTCTTGCTTCAATGTAAGCATTCACAGTTTTAGCAACGGGGACCATGTTTTGGTCTTTGGTTGCTTTCACCGATAGGTAGGTAGCGTTTTCACCGGAATATTTGAAGTAGAGATCGCCTTCAACAAACTCGTCTTTGATGGTGGCAATGTCTTGAAGCAGAACTTGTTCACCGTGGTTGCCGATTTTCACCGGAATACGTCGGAACTCGTCACCGCTGTAATATTTGTTTTCGATTCGAACCGATATCTGGCCCGTGTTCGTGCGCACCATACCTGCCGAGTAGTTAGCAGAATAACTGGCGATAGACTGGCTGACACTGCTCAGTGTTAAATCGTACTTTCTTAATGTATCTGGGTGGATCTCGATGGCGATTTCATCCAGTGGTGAGTAACGCTCCACCAAGTCAACATTACTTAATAGGCGCAATTCGTCTTCAATGGTTTTCGCCAGTGGTTTGATTTCTGATAGCGGCTTGTCGGCAGACAACACCATAGAAATCACTTCTTGCTGAAATTCAACCTGACTGACGTTAATCGGCTCCATGGCCCCAGGGAAAGAGGAGATGCTGTCTACCCGCTGTTTGACCTTATCGAGCACTTTCGACAGGTCTTTTTTCGGGTCGATTTCTAACTGTAGAGAGCCGCTGCCACGAGACGCTCTGGTGACGGTCTTTTTAATTTCCGTTACATCTTTAATCGAGTCTTCAATTTTAATTAAGATGCTTTCTTCGATTTCTTGTGGCGAAGCGCCGGAATAGGTGGCGTCTATCGTTATGTAATTGATTTCGATATTCGGAAACATTTGCTTCTGAATAAAGAAATAGGTGGCAGTACCCATAATGAGGATAAAAATCATCAATAGGTTGGCAGCAACCGAATTATTAGCAAAGTAGGCAATAAGGCCCGTTTGCTTGGGAATGGGATGGCGAGAGATGGTTTGCTCTGGCTCGTTTGAATTGAGTTCAGACATGGGTTTCCTTACTCTTTGTCTTGTTCAGCGTTAGCAACAATCACGTCCATGCCCACTTGTGGGTACTCTGGCACGGTGGTGACAAGTTGGTCGCCCTCATTTAAGCCTTGGTCAATCAAGAACAATTGGTTTTCTTCACGCAATACGTTCACGGTGCGCGCTAGCATTTTATTATCTGGGCCAACCACCCATACGATGCGGTTATTGACCATTTCTTGAGGCAGACGATAAATGTGCTTGAGTTTCTTGCCAGCAAAGTGCACTTGAACATAGGAGCCGAATTTAAGAGCCGGTTTGTTGCTTGCGACGCCGTATGGGTCTTGAATGCGTACAACCAAGTTGATCATGCGGGTGCTGCTGTCAACAATACCTAGGTCTCGAGCAATTTCGCCTTTGCGTTCAATGGTAACAACGCCGTTTGAAACGATATTGGCGGCCGTGCCTTCAAGTACATCTGGCAGGAACGCACTGTCGAACCCTGCAATCGGTAAGATCACTTCACCTGCTTCGATGTTATTAATTGTGGCAACTTGAGTACCAGCAGGGACGTATTGACCCACACCGATTTTTCTCTCGACCACTAACGCATCATATGGCGCAATAACCTTGCAGTTGTCGAGATCACGACGTGCGCGTTTAAGCCCAGCTTGCGCCGATTTTACTTCTGCTTTGGCACTCAGTACTTGAGGCTTACGTAAGTAAAGGTCGGTGACTTGTTTGTCGCTGAGTTTTTTTGCTTGGCGCTTAGCCACTTCTGCTTTGGCTTTTTCTTCAATCAGGCTCGCCTGAGCTTTGGCCAATTGTGCTTCTGCTTGTAAGACTGCGGCTTGGTAATTGTCTTGCTCTAAGGTGAATAAGACTTCGCCACGCTTAACGACACCACCGGCGACAAAATTTGGGTGCCAACTGGTGACTTCTCCTGATACTTGGGCAGAAAGCTGCGTTGCTTCTAGCGGAGCCAGTTCACCAAAGCTTGATATAATAACTTGATGGTCTGTAGGTAAAATCGACTGGGTCGTTACTGTTGGTGCTGTGGCAATGGGTGGCGGTGTATCATCTTCCGGTGCGGCGTGTTGTATCGCGGTATAGCCCGCATAAGAAGCCAGTACAATCAAAATAGGCAGTAGCCATTTGATGATCTTTTTAAACATACATATCCCTAGTATCAAATTTCGCCCAAATCGGCGAAGTGACGTCATAATTATTCGAAACGTTGATTCTGTTTACATCCAAATGCTAGTTGGCATTTATAAAACTGCTCACAAAACCCTTCGCAAAAAACGCGCCAAATAAAAAGTTAATATTAATAATGACTTACACCGACTTAAAAATCAGCGTGGCGCGCAGTTATGCGATGAAAACCAATGGTTGGTTAATCTCACCAACGAATGGTGGTCATGTTACACCATATTAACTTTCGATTCTGTCCGAGAATGTCCTAGAAGTGGCTTGTTGGATGTCTGCGTGTCTCATTAATGAGTTAGGTGTCAATTAACTGGCAAATTCCCGTCAATGTCAATTTATCGTCAGAGATGCACATGAAATAACCTACGCTGATTGTTTTACATAATACAATAATGTACGATTTCGAACTAATGTCACGTATTGATGGCAATGAACCAAGGGTTTTACAATTTGCTTGCATGTAACCCGTTCTTTATAAATTAAATATAACGATTAAAAAAATGAGAAAGATAGGAAGAAACAAACAAAATGGGATGTTCGTTATTGAATTTGCCCTTGGTTTTATCGTGCTTTTTATGTTCACTATGCTGATTTTTGAGACTTGTCGGTTGACGTATATTTGCTCGGTGTTGGACTACGCGACTGCGGAAGCGGCGAGGGATGCTCGGGTTCAACTAGAGAAGAGTAAAAAATTCTCAGAGTATAAGTTAGCCAATTGTGATTCAGATTATAAAGATGATCCCAAAAAGCTTCAGGAATGCCATCGAGTTCAAAAGATGGCGGGTAATGATTTAGCAATCTGGTATTACGCGTTCATTAAAGAAAATGCGACCCCTCTTTGGAAAATATTTACGAGTGAGAATGACTATAGCCTGTCTGTAGTGCCATACAAATCACCTCAGGATTACGTGTCAGGGAAAGCATATAAAGGCCAAAAAATGTGGGATGAAGCTGCGTTGGCTGAGTACACAGTGACTTACACCTACAGCCCTATTATGTTTCGTTGGTCTTTTACGGAACGACCGATTACTAGGCGTTTGTTAATTGTCCAAGATACGGCGATGTTTCGTAGCAAGTTGAAAGGCGAATGACATGAATATCAAGAATCAAAAGGGTGTATTTAGCATTGAACTGGCTTTCGTTCTGCTAGGCATGACCGCATTTCTATTTTTTATCTTTGACTTGGGCTTTCAGGTTATACAAAAAAGTCAACTTAACCGTACCTCGTATGCTATGGTGTCTGTGCTTAAAGAAAGAAAAGGCTTCTATACCAAAGGAACTCGCAGTACCAACTGGGATATTAATCAGACTCAAGCGAAAGAAATGTACCAGATGGCGCGTCGACTTTTAGACGCTAAGCAAACGGACATACGCGTTAATATCGGATTTAAAAGTGGCAAAAAAAATGAGTTTTCACTGACTGCTGGGGATTCAAGCATTCCTTGTAATGCAGCCCAAATGACTAATGAGCTCGTCGACGGCAGTAAACACGATCTCAATGTTTACCGGGTAACGGTATGCCGACGCGTGCCTGTTTTCTTTGAAAAAGTGATCGGTGACGATAATGAAAAAGATGACCGCGTACTTCAATCCACTTCAATTTTTGTAGGGCGTTAAGATCATGAGGTCATTAAAAAAACAATCCGGTGCTGCTGCTATCTACTTTGTGTTTATCGCGATTGCCATTTTAAGCATGGGTGCTCTTGGTGTAGAAGGGAGCAGATATATCACTGAAAAAGCTCACCTAGGTGACGTTATGGAAGCAACTGCTATTGCGGTATCTGAGAGTGATGAGATTCGTGATGAAGCAGGGTTTGACCAAAAAAGAGCGACGAAGACGGCAACCGCTTGGGTCAATTATTTAGTTCCCGATAATAAAGGGGCTGATTTTACCGTCTCTCGAGAAAAACATACCTACAAGAAAGAAGTGAAACCTAAGGTCTTTGTTGAACGCACAGTTCATCATTACAAAATCGATAGTACCACTACACAAGATTCCTGGATGTACATGAAAGGATTACCTTCCTTTGATAAACAGCAGAAAGTATACAACAAAGCGACGGCTGCTAGGGTGAGGACAGATTTTGAACCCGTCGATGTGGTGTTTGTGTCGGATTTCTCAGGGTCGATGAAGAATTACAATCGAATTGGTAACCTTAAAAAAGCAATTAAAAGCGTTACTACGACCATCTTTGACGCAACACAAGAACTAAAACAAAAACACCCAAATGAAACGATTAATGATTCATCTTTTGGTTTTGTGCCATTCTCTAAGCGAATTGTAGTTAGAAAGGGGGATAAGTTCTTTTGTTCATCGTTACTGTTGGGGAAAAAGTTATCTATATTTGATAGGCCGAGAGGAAATAACACTTTTGACTCGTTAGTTAGTAGCAGCGATAGAGAACGTTGGTATAAAGACAATAGATTTACTAGCGAAGAAAGAAGGGTGAGTGAGAAGTATGTTACGTGGGCGAGATCTCGCTCATATTATCGGGTATTAGGGTTAGATTGTAATCACGGTAGTGGATGTCGAAGCGGATGGAATGATGAGTTTAGAGATCATATAGACTATAGGCGAACGGCCAAAGAAATTCAGCTGTCGGATGAACTTAAGTTAATGACGCCTCTAAAATTGGGTTCAAGCGTGACAAAAACGGCTAATGAAAGCTTTTGCTCAACAAGATCATCTACGCCGGCGCACTATATGCTGGAGAGGGTCGAAATGAACTCGAGTACGCAGCTAAGTAAATTCAACAACGATATCAATAAGATGAGAATCGGTGGTGGGACAGATATGTATCAAGGCTTATTGGCTGCGCCACAACAATTATATAGAGGGAAGAATAAGAATCGATTTATATTTGTATTGTCAGATGGTGAAGAAAACAATAATAGTTTTAAAAAATTGGTAAACAATGGCTTATGCGAAAATATTCGCAATGAGCTGAGTACAAATGAGAAAGGTGAGGCGGTTAAATTTGAAATGTTTGTAATTGGCCTTAAGTTTAACAATAAGGCTCAAGCTTATAAAGATTGCTTTGGCAAACACATCTACGAAGTAAAAGACTTGAGCAAACTTAAAGACGTCATTATGGAGTTACTCAGTACCACGACATCTTACAATGTAGAACGCTAGCACCCATCAGCCCCCTTAGTAACGAGGTCCACAATTGTGGGCCTCTTTTTTATAGATAAGCTCACGTAATACCATGAGCGTCATTTTTATGGCGCCAAGTTTTTCTAATGTTCTGGCAAGTGTTTGATTGTTTACAATTTCAGCCTATTAGCTTGATGGTAGGACGATTGGCTGATCGAAAAATAACCCATTATTGATTTAAGTATCTGTTTCCTATTGAATGTCAGTGTTCTGTCAAGAGTGGTATTATATCAAATAAATAACTTGTAATGTGATGTTGATTCAGTAAACTAGGCGGTGTCAAAAAAACGTTGCTAGTTAAACCTTTGTCCTTTTCAGTGTTTCTAGCTTTGCATTAAATCTTATAAAAAGAGAAAGTAAAAATGAAAAACCTAATTAACCAGTTTATCAAAAATGAAGACGGTGTTACGGCTATTGAATATGCAGTTATTGGAGTGGCTATGGCGGCAGTTTTGGGTGTTGCTATTGGTGCTGATAATGACGCCGGTTTACGTGGGGCGATTAATCGAGCATTCGTGAAAATTAGCAACCAAATTGATATAAAATAATTCGAGTAACTACAATCTAAAAGCTGGTATTTAATAATGACAAGTTTACTTAAATCTTTTCTGAAAGACCAAAGCGGTGTAACGGCGATTGAATATGCTGTAATTGGAGTTGCAATGGCTTCTGTTCTTGGAGTTGCTCTAGGTACGGATAATGAAAGTGGCCTTCGAAGTGCGATAGATCGTGCCTTTATCAAAATTACGAATCAAATTGACAACCCATCTGTCGGTCCATAAATGACGGTTGTTATTTTTCTTTCAATATTGACCGTCTTGGCGGTCAATATTTGTATCTCAGACTGGAAAGAAAGGCTGATCAGCAACAAACTGGTCGCCCTTAACTTTGCAGTCTGTTTGTTTATCGCTTTGCTATTGGATGTTTCCCCAATTTGGCAAGGTTTGGTTATATCCCTAATTACTTTTGTTATTGGTTTATTTCTTTTTAAATATAAAGTGTTTGGCGCCGGCGATATTAAGTTATTAATGGGCTATTCATTGTGTTTTGATTTTTCTCTCGCGCTGAATAATTTAATTGGATTTTTGTTGGTAGGCGGTGTGGTGGTGATGTTTCAGTTTGGCTGGGCATATTTGACTGCAGGTTACCAAGAGCTAAAGGAACGAGGTGTCCCGTATGGGATCGCAATAGCTAGTGTCAGTACTTTTAATATCGTTTGTTTAGTATTGGACCCATCCAACCTATGAAACAGAGATTTACCCACCTTTTAGCCATTCTAGCGCTTGTTGTTGGCGTTTATGGCGTATTTAACGAAGTATTCGCGACGAAACCTGAGCCTACTGCGTTTGAACACGTTGAAGTGCCAGAGCGTAAAGTACGCGTATGGCTTGCCAACCAAACCATTGAGCGTGGTAGCAATTTTTCGGCGAAGTTAGTAGAAGCTGAAATGCGCTTAGAAGATGAAGCTGACTTTGCCTTGTTAGATCTCCCTTACAGCAAAGGTGCGGTATTTCGTCACCGTATTCGTCCGGGTGAAATGTTAACCCCTGACGACCTTATTACGCCAGACAACCCAGATTACGTCGATACCATTATAAGCAACGGCATGAGTGCTTTCCCATTGGCGATGGAGCAACGTCATATTGTGGCTGCAGGCATTAAAGCCGGCGATTTTATCGATATTTTGGCACTCACTTCTTTGCAGCAAAACATGGCAAGACGTGATGAAGTTGAATCGCCACGAGACGCCAACATTGATGTGAAGCCATTACTCAATCAAGTTCGAGTATTAGCCGTTCGCGGTAAAACGTACGATGATCAAGATCTTATTCATTACAGCCAAGATGAAGCCAGCACCATGATTACTTTGGTTCTGGAAATACCACACAAATTCATCAGTAAAATGACGCTCGCTCGTCGTTTGTCCGCATTGGAAGTGTATAAGTCTCGTAACCAAATGTATTTGCCGGAAGCGCAAACCAAAGACATTTTACCTGGCTATCAAGGCATTGTGGAACTTCGCGGTTCACGTCGCAGCTAATCACTGGAGCTATTATGAAATTATCTATTCTACCAGTCGTCGCTGCGGCTTGTGTAAGTGTTGCTGCCCCAAGCATGGCGGCAAACATCACCATTTCTTTAGGGGACGCCACTAGCGTTTCAACTAAACAAGAAATAGGCACCATTTTTGTTTCATCGCCAGACATTGCAGATTATCAAATATTGGATGCTAATAAATTCGTTATTTTTGGCAAAGAACGTGGTGATACTCGCATCATGGTATTTGCCAAGGACAACAGCAAAATTTACGAGCGCAAAGTGAGCGTTGTTCGTGATGTTAGACTAGTGAATCGCCAACTAAAGTTGCACTACCCAGATCTCAACGTGAAAGTTGAAGCGATTGACGAGCAGGTGTTAGTACAAGGCGAAATCATTAACCAAACTCAGCATTTAGAAGTGATCAAGCTGATTGGTGAATTGCTCAAGCTAGAAAAAATTGAAGATAAAAAAGACAGTAAAGATGACGATAAGTCTAAGCCGACTGAGATGAAACCCGTTGTCGCTGATTTTAATACCAAAGTGGAATACAAAGGCTTGGTCGACAAGTTGAAAATCGCTTCTGCTGATCAAATCAACGTGAAATTGTCCATTGCAGAAGTAAGTCGTCAACTTAATGAAGAGCTTGGTTTTAAGTGGGCAGCAGATACCGGAAATGCAGGGCAGTTCTTATTAACAAATTTTAAAGCTGAAAACCTGAGTACCTTAATCTCTGCCTTGAACGACAATACGTTGGGACAAATGCTAGCAGAGCCAAACTTGTCTGTGATTTCGGGTGAGTCTGCGAGTTTTCTTGTCGGGGGAGAGCTCCCAGTCGTTAGCTCCAGTGCTAACGGGCAAAGCGTTTCATATAAAGAATACGGAATCAAACTTGGCTTTGCTGCCAAAACGCTGGAAAGCGGTAGAATTCGGTTGAAGTTAAAGCCAGAAGTGAGCACGTTAGATCAGTCCTATAAAGATTCGGGTTCGTTCTACCCTTCTTTAAGAACACGTAAGGCTGACACCACTCTTGAATTAAAAGATGGCGAAAGTTTTGTGATCGGTGGCTTGATGAGTAGTGAAGACGTTGAAGGTATTTCAAAAATCCCTGGTGCTGGTGACATCCCTATCATTGGTGCGTTATTTCGAAGCGCCGCCACTAAACGCGAAAAACGCGAGCTTGTTATCGTAGCCACCGTAAACCGCGTTAAACCACAACATGCATCTGAAATTCAGCTGCCAAGCATGTACCCAACCAGCACGTTAAAGCGTTTGTTTGGCATGAGTGACACGCCTAAATATCAAGTGACTTACGATCTACTCTCTCAAGGTGGGTTTAAAAAATGATCCAAATAACAAGAATAAAACACACCCTTGTAACCTTGGCAGCAATCACTCTGTTAGCGGGTTGCAGTGGTAAGCCGATTACAGGGACAGAAGCGGTATTGGTTCCTGTGAAAGCGGAGCTAAAGCTGGGCTATAAGTCGACTAAGCAAGTTGAAAAAAATAAGCTAGAGCAAAAAGCGCGAGACTTTGTTGTTAGCCAGTTTGAACAAGACGCCGAGCGTATCGTCATTGTTGCCCACACAAAAGCCGGTAAGCAACTGCAAGCTAAGTTAAAAAGCGACTTAGGCAAATACCAGCAGTGGATCGAATACCAACAGCAAGACAATGGCAAAGCAACGTCAGACATAGTGCTTACCTCTCATCGCACTCAGGTGATCATGCCACCTTGTCCTCAACTCAGCAGTAGTAATACCTGGAGTATGCAAGACGGCTGCTTTGTTGATCGTGCGCGCCAAAAATCGTTGGCCACTCCGTCAACACTCACGCCTGTTGTTTCTGAGTTGTCAATATACGATCAAGAGGGGCTGTAATGTTAGATCTTACCTCTGCGCTTAAAGCGACCGAATCGCTTACCGAAACCAAAGAAGGCTTAAACTCAGCCCTATTTTATCAATCGGAGCATTGCCAACGTTTAGTTCAGGAAGTGTTCAGTTTTGATTCACTGGGTGAACCTGATCTGTTGGAAATGAAACCAACGGCTTGGAATGAATTTTTTGAAACCAATACCATTCGCCTTGATCTTGTTCTAATTGAACTGACTGAATGTGACGATGTGATCGCCAAAATTGCAGAGTTATCTCCGCAAATCCCTAATACCGCGTCTGTTGTGGTTATTGGTAAAGAAGACGCCATTTCAACCATACGTTCTTTAAAAGAAATGGGGTTCTACTACGTTTTCTGGCCAGTCGTTAAAGCCGAATTGAGTGACTTCATGCGCCATGTAGTACGTAACCACCATGGGGGAAAAGGCTTAGGCAAAGAGCGTAAAGCAAAGCGCATTGCTGTGATTGGTGCGAAAGGCGGTGTGGGTTGCTCTTTAGTTGCTTGTGAGCTTGCCAGCTTCTTACATAAAGAAACCCATAGCCGAGTGATGCTGGTTGATCATAACTATCGTGACAGTAATCTGGATGTTCTGTTGGGCATTGATGAATACGAAAAGCTCGATATGAATAAATCGTCTGTACAGGTTTCTCAGCTCGATGAAGACTCGGCCCAAGGCCTGATGCAAAAGGTCTGCAGTGGTATTTCATTGCTGGCTGTGGATGGCGAAAAAGCCGCGATTGATGATTGCACTAAGCAAACCGACGTCATGGTGTCTTTGTTGTTGCGTCGTTACAACATGGTGGTAGAGGACTTCTCTAGCTCGGTTGAGTTTCCAATAGATTATCTTCACCTCTGTGAGCATTTCGATTCAATTTTGGTTGTGACCGATCCGACGGTTTCTGCGGTACGTTCCGCTAAACGTGTATTGCATAACTTAGATATTGCTGCACGTAACAGCTTAAAAACGCCTCGCTCTTTGCTAGTACTCAATCAACACAGAACGTACCGAGATGGCGTGCTTTATGCCCAAGAAATCGAACAACAATTAAAGCGCAAAGTGGACGTTGAGATCGGTTACGAAAAAGACATCCCGTCGGTTTTGTTATCAGGTAAGCGATTTACCGACATGAGAGGGAAATTCTCTACTCGCATGTTGAACCTAGCAAGTTTGGTGTTAGGCCGTTCCATCATTATAAAAACCAATCCGTTTGTCGCTGCTCTGCAGCAATTTAAATTGAAGTTCGCCAAATAATAAATAGTGAGTCATTAAATGAGTGCTGCCAAATCCCTATATCTAGACATTCGTAGCCGAATCTATGAAGCCCTTGATACCTCAGCGGTCGAAAATGCGAACAAGGAGCAGCTTCGCACTCAATTAACCAACGGTGTTGATATGTTGGTTGAGCAAATGGAACAGCCTATTCCTGCGATCATGCGTCGTCAGTTTGTCACCAATTTAATAGACGAACTCACAGGCTTAGGGCCCTTACAGCCACTAATGGATGACGAAGACATTACCGATATCATGGTCAACGGCCCAGACAATATATTTGTTGAGCGCCATGGCATGGTTGAAAAAACCGACATCAGTTTTGTGGACGACAACCAACTTCGCCAAATTGCCCAGCGCATTGTTTCTCGCGTTGGCCGCCGTATTGATGAATCGACCCCAATGGCGGATGCCCGCTTGCCCGATGGTAGCCGTGTGAATGCGGTGATCAGCCCAATCAGTATTGATGGTACGGCTATCTCAATCCGTAAATTCAAAAAGCAAAGCATTGGTTTACCAGAGTTGGTTGAATTTGGCGCACTGAGCCCGCAAATGGCAAAAGTGTTGATGATTGCGTCGCGCTGTCGTTGCAACATTTTGATTTCAGGCGGTACGGGTTCAGGTAAAACGACGTTGTTAAATGGCTTGTCTCAATACATTTCTGAAAAAGAACGTGTTTTGACCATTGAAGATGCCGCGGAACTGAAGCTACAACAACCTCATGTTTTGCGCTTGGAAACTCGCGTCGCCGGTACAGAAGGCACAGGCACTATCTCGCAGCGCGATTTGGTGATTAACGCCCTTCGTATGAGGCCGGATCGCATAATTATTGGTGAGTGTCGTGGCTCTGAAGCGTTTGAAATGTTGCAAGCGATGAACACAGGCCACGATGGTTCTATGTCTACCTTGCACGCCAACACCCCCCGTGATGAGTTGGCTCGTGTAGAAAGTATGATCATGATGGCCAACTTGAGCTTACCGCTTGAAGCCATTCGCCGCACTATTGTGAGCGCCGTGAATATTGTGATTCAAGCCAACCGTTTACACGACGGCACTCGTAAAGTCACGTCTATTTCTGAAGTTGTAGGCTTGGAAGGCGAAAACGTGGTGATGGAAGAGATCTTCCGTTTCGAAGCGGACGAGCGCCAAGGCGAAGGGGAGAAGATCTCCGGCCGCTTTATGACGCCAGGCTTAATGCAGCGTTCAGAGTTAGCGAAAAAAGCCCGTTTCTTTGGCTTGTATGAAGAGCTGATGGCGGCGTTTAGGTAGGGCAATGCAATTATATCTTTCTATTTTGCTGATTGGAGCCGTGGCGTTTTATTACAGCCGCATGCTGAAAAAGCAAAAAGTAAACATGATCATAAAAGACAAGCACTCACTTGCCGAAGACGACATCGATTTAGTCAACTTGTCATCATTAAAAGGTGACAGTGTAAAAGATAAGTTGTTGATCAAATTGAAAGCCGTCGCTAAGCAGTTGGGTAAAAAAGGGTTGATGCAAGCCATCGTGGGTATCACATTGATTAGCTTCGTCATGAGCTATGTGGTTGGTGTGTATCTTGCCCTCGGCTTTGTATCTGGTATGGCGACATTGGCGGCAACCCCATTTGTTGCAACATTTTTGCTGATTCGTTTTTTGATTGCTCGTCGTAAGAAGCGATTCGAAGCCTCGTTTCCTGACGCCATCAACTTGATGACCAGTGCGGTAGGTTCAGGTGAGAGTGTGATGCAAGCGATTCAGTTTGTGGGTGATAAATTAGATAGCGAAGTAGGTAAAGAATTTAAATGGATGGGGCAACGCCTACAAATTGGTGAGTCTCCAGACGAAATTTTTAAACGTTCTTGCCAGAACTGCCCCTATAAAAGTTATCGCTTTTTCATCATTACACTGCGCGCCAACATGAGCCGGGGTGGTCAGCTCAAAGAGATCATGGCTCGGCTAAACCGTGTGTTGTTTGATGCTCGGTCGGTGGAAAAGAAAACCAATGCCATGACCTCTGAAGCGCGTCTTTCCGCCAAAATAGTAGGGGCAATTCCCTTTCTCTTCTTGTTTGGCATGAAATACATGAGCCCAGAGAACTTTGATTTCGTGATTCATGATGAAGGCGGCCGTATGATTTTGTATTACCTGATCGGTAGTGAAACCATCGGCATGGCGATTATTTGGTTCCTAATTCGAGGTATTCGCTAATGTCTTCGATGATCGTTTCTATTATTACCTTTTTGCTCAGTATTGTTGTGTATTCCACGCTGCGTAATTCGTCTCAAGCGAAGCAACGTACTCGAATGCATAAGTTACTTCAAAGTGAAGAAGTCGAGACGGAAGCTCGAAAGAAGTTTCGCATTGCAATGACCAAGATCAGTGCAGAAAACAAGCAAGAATTTGAGCAAAAGTTGGAACAGGCTGGCATTTATAACCGAGGTTTGGCGCTGTATTACCTGCCCGTCAAATTCGGCATCATTTTGCTCTCCTTCGGCATTGCCGGATTCATGGTATTTACCGACAGTTGGGTTCTGGAAGATGTGCTGATTCCTGTTTTTGGTATTTTAGTCGCTGTGATTGTGGTACCAGACATGGTGTTGGCGTCTAAAAAGAAAAGTGTCGAACGCAGTGTTGGTCGCGAACTGCCTTACTTAATTGATTTAATGGCGGTCTGTGTTCAAACCGGTATGACGTTAGAATCTGCATTAGCGTATTTGGCCGATGAACTGGAAGGGTTTGATAAAGATCTGGCGTTCCACATCAAGAAAACCGCAGAGCGGGCGAGGTTAACAGGGCTAGAAAGCGCCTTAACTGAGCTAGCGGTTCGTATTAATACTCAAGAAGTGCGCAGCTTTACTTTTACTTTATTGCAAAGCCTACAACACGGTAGCTCTATTTATCAGGTGTTGATTACCTTGTCGAAAGACATCCGCGAAGTTCAGATGCTGGAAACGGAAGAAAAGATTGGTTCCCTTTCGGCAAAAATGAGTGTGCCTTTGATTATTTTTATCATGATGCCCATCGTTATTTTGATTATTGCACCGGGCGTCATGAGGCTGATGCAATAGCGGCCGAAAAATTGGCAGACCATGTGTTAATGGCGGATGCATTAACGAAGTAATTAATAACCAAGCATGTACTAAATACGCATTACAGAAACGTCATGAAGACGAACGGTAATGCATGATATGCCGTTAGGAAAAACAATGAGACTAATTCCAATATTGCTGCTGATGATGTTAGCGGGCTGTAGCGCAACGCCGCAAAGTACCATTAGCGACGAAAAAAGAATGGAAATCACGGAGAATTACCAAGGATTACAAGAAAACTACCGTGAACGTTTGCAAAAGAACCCAAAAGATCATGAAGCATCGGTCAAGTTATCTCAGGTGTATTTTCGGGCTGGGGATGTAGAAGCCGCCAGCTATTACATCGATCAAATTCCAGATGAAGCGTGCAGTGTGCAAGATGGTTGCTGGCTAACTCGTGCCAACATTGCCTATTCCAACGAAGACTATGAAAACGCAAAGTACTTTATCGATTACAGTTTAGCGGTAGGTAAAGATGCTTTTCAGGTCAAAAACTTGTATGGGATCATCCTATCAATTGAAGGGGAATATAAGCTCGCGAAACAGTATTTTTTCGAGGCGCGCTTGGGGTTTCAAGACGAAGATGCGATCAAAAATAACTTGGCGATGACCGAGATGATGGAAGGCAAGTATCAGGAAGCTGCAGAACGTTTAATGCCTCTGTATAAAAAGCGCAGCTCAGATCCAACCATTAAAGCTAACTTGATCGTGAGCTTAATGCGATCTAATCAAGAGTCGGTCGTCAAGCAAATGCTTTTGCAAGAAATGGACGAAGAGAAGGCGCTGCGAGTGTTTGTTCAATTGAAGGATGACCTTAATCGCTTGCAAGAACCGACTTTATTGCCTTCGGGCGAATCATTTACATCGGAGGTTCTTTCGCAACCGTCGATGACAATCGAAGAGGTATAACAATGAAACAGTGGCTACTTGGCGTGCTTATTACGCTTTCAACTCAAGCTTTCGCAGAGCAAACATTATTGCAACAGATGTGTGAAACCACGGCTTTTAACCAAGAGTTGACCGTGACGATGGACACCCCCGTTGTGATTGCCAATCATCGCAATGGCCGTTTGGTTTCAGGGCAAGAGGCAAAAGACATGGACCTCTCTCGTTTTGCTCCGTTGCTTGTGGCGAATAACAGCATTTCTGACGATTGCTTGGCATATCTTCAGCATCGTAGCGTGCTTAAGGTAAGTAGCAGTAAAGCCAAAGTCACCTACAAAGGTGAACCTATTTTGGCTCGTGTCTTCTTTCATTTTGACCGTTCTCAGCTAAGTGAAACATCAGTACGCATTTTAGACCACATTGCAGAACAGTTGAAAAACAGCCCAAACATGGTAACGCTAGAAGGCCATACGGATGCCATGGGCAGTAAAGAATACAACTTAGCATTGGGTCTTCGTCGTAGCCAAGAAGTTGAAAAGTACCTAATCGCTAAAGGCATTAACCCAAATACCATGCAAGCCATGAGTAAAGGTGAAAGCCAGCCAGTGTCTGACAACGCAACGCAACAAGGGCGCGAAAAGAACCGCCGTGTAGAAATTAAGATTTAAAGCTAAAGAAGGCTTAAGGCTCGGGGCGCAAGGCCTCGGGTAGGAGCTGGCTAAAGAGAAGTAAATGGAAGATATAGAACCTTAGGTCAATCCCATCAGTGGTTGACCTAAGGTTTTTTTGCTTCTATGGTGTAATTTAAGGCGATGTTTCAGTCGTTGGCTCTTTTTCGGAGCGTTCTTGTTCGTTGTGAATGGTGTATCGGTTGCGACCGCGCGTTTTCGATTGGTACAAGGCTCTATCGGCACCTTGGAACATCATCATGTAGCTATCCAATGTTGGGTTGGTGGTGCCGGCTGCTCCAACGCTTATCGTCATTGTCGATTTGGTCGGCGAATGCTCATGAGGGATCTGTAACTGTTCAATGGCGGCCATTAATCGTTTGGCTTGTTTTGTTGCATCGATGGGCTCTGCGCTGAATAAACAGACGCTGAATTCCTCACCGCCAATTCTGGCAACACAGGCTTCTCCAACAAAGTCGACGGCATCAAGTGCTTGGGCAACTTTCCTAATGACTTTGTCACCATCAAGGTGGCTGTAATTGTCGTTATAGAGCTTGAAGTGGTCAATGTCTACCAGCAATACCAGCATATTCGGTGCTCGTTTAACCTTTATCTGCTCCTTAATGACACGCTCAAGTTCACGACGGTTTGCAACACTGGTGAGTGGATCATGGGCTGACTGCCAAGCGAGTTCTTTGCGGTTTTCTTCTAATTCAATAATCAGTTGCTTCATGTTTCGAGCAAAATCTTGCATTTCGTAAGACATGAATTGATCGTCGGGCGGTAGAACTCCCGTTTTTCTAAATCGTTTTAATCCAATTTGAGCACGCCTAAAAGGGCTTACAAATGTTGATGCAGCAAACAGATTAAATGCCAGCATGAGCAACGAGAAGCAAGCTAAAGCCGAGATTTCGTCCCAGCGTAAAAAGCTAGGGATTTTGATTGAATGAGAAACTTCGACAACCACCGACAACGGGTATTGACGGTCATTTTTAATAATGTGGGAGTGATTGTCGTGTTTAACCAGTTTTTTGGCGGCTTCTTGTGGCATAACATCAAACTTGATGTCTAGCCCAGTAGAGCCTTCAATTTGGTTGATAAGGGGTGCTCTGACTTTCTTAATAAACATCAAAAAGCCGTTTTCACACGAGGTGCCGTGGTTGTTACAAATTCGGCTGGTGGCCAGTAAGTGAGGAGAATCATCGATTACCAGCAGCCTAACAAAAGGTTCAAACTTATCAGTATCAGAGCGAAGAGTCTCTGCTAGCAAAGAGCCAAACTTGTACTTTATTGTGCCAAATTGAGTTGGTTGTTCGGTGTTATGGTCGTAACGCATCCCCCATAGAAGTTGCACATCACCATCAAATACAAAGACACCATCGAGCATTTTACTCTTAAACACGTAATCGTTAATTACTCGAGTTAATTGCTGAGGATCTTTTGAGATGGCGATAGTACGCAGTTCATCCCATGATGCATAATCGCTGAGAGTAGAGCCTAGATCTTGTTTTTCAATATTGATTGCGGCTTTGACCCGCTCGACTTCTAAATCTTGTAATTGGATCGCTTCTACTACCGCTCGGTCATGAGACCAAGTGTATTTTATAAGCATATATCCACCGACAAAAAGTAGGCAAATGGTTGTCGAAATAACCACTGAAAGCTGCCGTAAGCTGAAGTGAGATATGTTCATTAAGTACCGTATGTTGTATTACTGTGTAGCCATTTAACTAAATAGCCGATTCTGAGCCTTTAAATAGTAGCAGAATTTCATATATAGAATGTGATCCCGAATGAATGCAAACAAATGGATGGCAAATAATTTGAACCATTTATTTAATTACTAACAATGTTGCTACAAAGCACACAAGTATTCATACATTTATATATTCAGTCTTAATCGTATAGATATGGGAAGTTTCGCCAACTGATTGACTGAGGGGCAAATTAATGTCGCATTAAATGACTGATCTTTATTGGAAAATAACAACTCATCATGGACATCTATGTAATTAGAGTTTATATTCTGTGCCCTAGATCACATTCCGGCATGGACGCAGTTTAATTACTGTATGAGGCATTTATGCAATTTTCGTTGAAAAATATATCTATTAAAGTTCAAGTTCTAATTCCTGTGTTACTTCTTGTCATTTCACTTTTTTGTGCTCTGTTGGTGACAAAAACGAACCTAGAGATCGAACAACAAGACATGGCTGATAATACCCATGCGCTTGTTGAATACAAAGATGCCTTAGCCGGTTTAGATGACGAAATTTATCCTTTGCGAATTGACGCGGTTTACGCCATTTATGATAGCGCTCGCCGAACAACGTTCAGCAACAAGCTAACGACGATCCCAAGTATGGTTGATAATTCGTTAAGCAAACTTGTGACTAACCCTGACTTTCGAAGTGAAGTGACTCATGTTAAACAGTCAATTCAAGCGTACGTTGATTATTCTAAACGCGCTCTGACTATGTTTGAACGTCATGACAGCAATCAGGTCACACAATCAGAATTTGATGCCTTTATTGCAGGCTACCGTGCTGTTGGTAACGAAATGGTTGAGTCTATCAACACACTTTCTCGTGATGTTAACCAGTACTCAATGCGCGATTTAGATGACAGCATTGCACGAAATGAGCAAGTGAAACAAACGGCGAGCTACTTAGTACTGACCGTGTTTGTTATTTCGCTTGTCGTGGCTTGGTGGTTATCGGGTCTAATCGTTTCTCCTATCGTTAAGCTTCAAGGCGTTATGCGTAAACTGGCGGAAGGTCATTTAACCGTGAGAGCAGATCAAGACGGCGAAAATGAAATTGCCAAACTCAGCGCGGATGTAAACCAGACCGTTGTTCAATTGCATGAAACGGTTGAAGCATTGGCTCGCATCAGTGAAGAAGTGGCGTCAGCGTCAACAGAACTTGCGGCAGTGATGACGCAATCAGAAGCGAACGCACACCAAGAACGCAACGAGCTTGATCAAGTGGCTTCAGCGGTAACGGAATTAGCAAGCACAGCAGACAACGTTTCTGATAACGCAACGGCTGCAGATTCAACAGCAAAACAAGCGGATGAGCTAGCAAAAGCAAGCCTAGAAGTATTTGCTCAAGCCGGTGACGCCAATGAACAAATGTCTGTTGCGCTGAATGAAGCGGCGGAAGTGGTAACTCAGCTTAAAGATCAGTCTGATGAGATCAACGATGTCATTGAAGTGATTCGTGGTGTTTCTGACCAAACCAACTTACTTGCATTGAACGCTGCAATTGAAGCCGCACGTGCTGGTGAATCTGGCCGTGGTTTCGCCGTGGTTGCAGATGAAGTACGTATGCTGGCCGCAAGAACACAAGACTCTACTAAAGAGATTCAAATTATCATTGAGTCTTTACAATCAAAATCTCTTATTGCTAACCAAAGTATGCAAACCAGCATTCAAATGCTGGCGCAGAACGAAGAATTGAGTCGCCAAGCAAATGACTCTGTTGTTGGTATCACTGAGTCTGTTAACGACATTAATGATATGAATGCTCAAGTCGCAACAGCCGCTGAGCAGCAATCTCAGGTGACTCAAGATATCAACCGAAACATCAACAATATGTCTGAGCTTGTTAATCAAAACGTAACGGGCATTAGCCAAAGCGCGAGTGCGAGTAATGAATTATCGCGTTTAGCAGAACAACAGAAACACCAGTTATCGTTCTTTAAGTTGTAGGGGGCGAAGTGCTGAGAGCGAAGTGCTAAAAGCTAGGTACTAAAAGCGAAGTATTGAAAGCTAAAAGAAAAGGCTAAGTGTGATTGGATTCGCACTTAGCCTTTTTAAGTTTCTGCCTAACGCCTCAAACCCTTACCCCGGTCGACCATCTTCCCTCGGTTTCATCAACATCAATCCATATTTTCCAACAAACATCGCGAATGCAAATACCCATAAGGTTGCCGAGATATTAATGAATAGCATCATGTGTTCGGGCATTAGAGCGACGCCTATGCTACGAAGTAGGGCTGCGATAAAGAGTGCGATGAATGCTAATGTCATATTGGGGCCTTCGTAAATGTTACGGCCAGTATGACCAAGCGTAACGCGGCTTATCATGGCTAGTATTAAGCCCGCCAACGCGCCAATGGCAAATAAGTGGAGCATGTTGTGTTCAATAAATGGTTGGTCTGTTAGGCCACGTACCCAGAGCGTTAATGGAATACAAGCGTAAGCCAGGTGCAGTGACCAAACGAGTGGTTCACTGACGGTCTTCCAAGGTTTCCATCGATAGATCCGAATAGAATGCGCGATAGCCGCAATGAGCATCAGGGGTTGAGATAACTCACTTTGAGCCATTGGGAAAAAGCTCAATATGAACAGCAGCACAAGTGGTAAATTACCGACGTAGTCTAACCAAACAATGGGCTGCGGCTTTTCGAACTGGAAGCGACGAGCAGTAAAAAATGGAATGACGCGGCCACCCATGACGGAAAGCAACAAGATAAACCACCAAATCATGGCTTGCCAAACTGCCGACGAAGGGAAAGGTGGCATCCCTTTAATGGTTGCGTAACTCGCAAAGTTGGCAACCAAAGCCAGAATAAAAAGGGGAACGAAGAACAAGTTCTTCCAGCCTTTCGACTTGACGACACGTGAGCCTATTTCATAGGCGAGTACGGCAAAAAATAACCCTTCAATACTGGACGTAAGCCAGAGTGGAGCAGGAGTCCAAAACAGGATTCTTGGGGCTAACCAGAGCCCAAAGACCAAGGCCAACATGCCTTTTTTGGTGCCGTTGATACCGGTCCAGTTTTGTACAGCGGTTAGAACAAACCCGGCAACAATGGCCATTGCAAAGCCAAACAACATTTCATGCACATGCCACCATAGGGCAGGAACAGAGAGCAGATCTGGTTGGCCGTTTTGAAAGGCATAAACCCAAACCACAATAGCAATTAGGGCGTAAACGGAACCAAACAAGAAAAAAGGACGAAACCCCAAACGCAGTAGCGGTGGGATCTTGTTTTCCTCTTTCATATCGGTGATGTTTAACATAAGGTTTGTTCTCGATTTTTAAAGATGCATTTATAATACACCTTTAAAAATAAATGCCAATAGTAATCTTATTTTAGCTAAGAACGGCACTTATGCAGAGTTTATCCATGGGAGATATCTTGCCCGAGTCCAGCTAGGTAGGGCCTATTAATCAAACATACAGGGCAACTTCATCCAGTACTTCAGGGTTGGCAATGGCTCCGATATTCTCTATCGTTTTCCCGGCCAATATCTGCTTAACAGCCAGCTCGACTAACTTGCCAGACTTGGTGCGTGGCATTTCAGATAGGGTATAAATATAAGAGGGAACATGACGTGGAGAGCACTTTAGCTTTAAACACGTGCGAATTTCTTTTTCCAATTCCTCATCGAGTTGATAGCCGTCTTCAAGCTGAATAAAGAGGACGACACGTTCGTCTCCTTGCAGTAATCGTCCAACAGCCAATGCGTCACGAATAAAAGGTAATTGATTGACCTGTTGGTAGATCTCAGCGGTGCCAATACGAACGCCTGCTGGGTTTAGCGTGGTATCACTTCTGCCATAAAACACCATTCCGAGATGCTCAGTAAGCATAACCTCATCGCCGTGATGCCATGTGTTATCGTATTTTTTCCAGTAGGCATTATGGTATCGCTCGCCATCATCAAGCCAAAAACCAATCGGCTGATTCGGAAAACTATTACAACAAACGAGCTCACCTATTTCTTGCGTTTTAGGCAAGCCTTCAGAGTTAAAGACTTGCACATCCATCCCTAATGCAGCGCCTTGAATCTCCCCTCTAAAAACAGGGGATATGGGATTACCTAGAACAAAGCAGCCGCAAATATCCGTTCCGCCAGAAATAGAGGCCAAATGCACGTCGTTATTAATGCACTGATAAACGTAGTCAAATTGATGAGCGTGTAGCACTGAACCTGTGGAGCAGACTGTTTTTAAACAGTTTAGATCGTGGTATTTATTCGGCGCATAATTGAGCTTTTGGATGACCTCTAAATATTTGGCAGAAGCACCAAATAAGGTCACTTGTAAGCGCTCAACCATTTGCCACAATGCATCGGTATTCGGGTAAGTGGTATGGCCGTCGTAAACAACAATACTGGCTCCACTTGCGAGTGCTGAGGTCAGCCAGTTCCACATCATCCAACTGCAGGTGGTGTAATAGAATACGCGGTCGTTTGGCTTGATGTCGCAGTGAAGTTGGTGTTCTTTTAGATGGTTTAATAAGGTGCCCCCGACACTGTGTGTGATGCACTTAGGTTTACCCGTTGTGCCAGACGAATACAGAATGGCCAATGGAGCATTAAACCCTTGGCGACAGTAGCGCATGCCCGTTGCTTGGTATCCTTCCAGCATGTGGTGCCATTCTGAAAACGTACTTTCACTGTCTGGGTGTAAGTAGTTAATTTGGCAGACTTGAGTCACTGAGGGTAAGTTTGCAACGACCTGTTGGTTTTTACTGTTCATGCAAAAGGCTTGTCCATGGAAGCTATAGCCATCGACACAAAACAAGACTTTAGGCTGAACTTGCCCAAATCGCTCGGTAACGCTGTCTACCCCAAAGTCCGGCGAGGTTGCTGTCCATATCGCGCCTAAGCTGCTGGTGGCTAACATCGCAATGATGGCCTCAGGAATATTCGGCAAGTAACCCGCAACCACATCTCCTTCACCAACGTTACAATCACGCAGCCATTGTTGTGTGACAGACACTTTGTCGCACAACCTTTGCCAAGTGATTTGACGCGCTTGCCCTTGTTCATTCTCAAAAAACAGCGCTGTTTGGCTCGGGTTTTGAAAAGCGTGGGCGAGGACATTTTCGGTGTAATTTATGTTCGCGTTTGGAAACCATAGCGTGTCTCTTTGTGGAATGAAATCCCCGTGCTTGCTCGGGCCGCTACAGCAAATTTCTTCACCTTTTGTTCCCACGATATCGAAGTAATCCCAAAGTAGCCCCCAGAACACGTCAGGGTTCTTTATCGACCACTGATGTAGATCTTGATAGCTTTGAATGGAGAGCGAGCAGGCGGCATTCACATGATCAATAAACAGGGTCATGTTTGCATTGGTGATGCGTTGCTCGCTTGGGGTCCACATTGGCTGTGTTTTAGGCATAACGTTCTCAGTCTTTATGACAGAAGTGGCGACATTCATCGCGATATTTTCTATCTTCTTGTATCAAAGATAGTGTGAAATACCTTAGTTGCAATGTAACGACGGGCAATTGTGAGCAAAATATTGGCTTTGGCTTGTAAAATCACAGCAATTTTGTGGCGCTTTGTGTATAAAGAAAAGGACTTCATACATAGGATTGCTAAATGATTAAGCTTGGGATAATTGGTACAAATTGGATCACCGACAGTTTTATTCGCGCTGCGCTCGCGAGTGGCCAGTTCGAACTGGTCAGTGTCTATTCTCGTTCGGCTGATAAAGGGCGTGAATTTGCCAAACAATACAACGCCGATGTAACGGTATTTGACGATTTCAATGACTTTTGCCAAGACACCAAGACTCAAGCTGTCTATGTCGCCAGCCCGAACTCTCTGCATTGTGAACAGTCCATTGCATTATTAACGGCAAAAAAACACGTGATATGTGAAAAGCCGCTGGGTTCAAACTTGAGCCAGGTCGAAGCGATGTATAACACTGCCCAAGCAAATAACGTGGTGTTGTTTGAAGCATTTAAAACGCCATACTTGCCAAACTTTGGTCAATTGAGAAATAGCTTGAGCGAGATAGCGCCTTTACGAAAAGTGCTTTTTAACTACTGCCAGTATTCTTCGAGATACCAGAAATACCTTAACGGAGAAAACCCAAATACGTTTAACCCTGAATTTTCAAACGGTTCAATCATGGACATTGGCTACTATTGTGTTGCAAGCGCAATAGAACTGTTTGGGGAACCGACAAGTATTTTCGCAAGCGCAGATTTATTGCCTTCAGGGGTTGATGGTCATGGCAGTGTTTTAATGAGTTATGCCGGGTTTGATGTGATGATTGCGCATTCCAAAGTGTCGAACTCCAGTATTTTAAGCGAAGTGCAGGGCGAGAAAGGCGCGCTATCTATCGCGCACCTTTCAGAAGCTAAGCAGGTGACCTTGCATATGAATGCAGAACCAGCCAAAGATTTGACCATTGAAAGTGATGAGTTGAGTATGCGCTATGAGGCGGAACATTTTGCCTTGCAGATCAAGAATGGAGAGATGGATGAGGCTGCCGTCGGTCGATCTTTGATTACAGCCAGAGTCATTACTAAAATCCGTAAACAAACCGGCGTGATCTTCCCCGCAGATACGAGTAAGGTCTTGTAATATGGGCGTTGAGCTTGGTTTTAGGCCGGTAAAGTGTGCGTTTTTGGTTGCGAGCTTATTAGGCGCGCAACCCGTTTTCGCTGACGGTGTTGCAGCACCTAACATGAGCCATTCTTCATCTATAGAGGTGATCGCTTTACCCGACAGTACTAAAGCCAAAGATGAAGGTTCGATATTACCCAATCAGTTTATTTATCAAATCCACCTTAATGATGATAACCCCAATCAGGCGTTAATTGAGGTTGATACGTCACTCATGGAAACCAGTTTTTGGTCTGCTGCTCGCAGTCTAGGAGAGTCGGATCCGGTTGAATTGACGTGTCACAATGGCGCACAAACAAATAGTTTGCCATATGAGGTCACTCAGAGTTGCGATAAAGTTTCATGGCCTATCACATTTACCACTGCACCAGAACTTGGCCTAGATGCCTCGGCTCAAGTTAATAGTTACTTTCCAGTCAGCAAAAGTCGTAAAAAGCCGTGGTATTTACTAACAGAATGGCATTCTCTACCTAGATTAAAAACGTCTAAACCGATTAAGGTGTGTTTTGATACAACGCATTGCCAAGGCCTTCCTACCTTAACCGAAGCGCCTTTATTCATGACGTTCAATATGCCTAAGCATGAGTTGTCTTTGTATAAGCAACCGCTGGCTTTGTTTACTGACGTCCCTGCTTTACTCGAGAATCAACAGCAATGGCTACCCATAATGGAAGAGCAAATGGGGTATTTGATGGGTGTGTTTTCTGCGTACCGAACGAAACCTTGGAGCTTGGTCGCATTGGGCAGGGAAGTAAGTGCTGGCAGCATAGGGGGCGCCGCAGGTAACCGTGTGTTTATGACTAACGTGCCACTGGAAAAAGGCGAACTTCAAGTCGACGCGTTAAATCACTTTTTGAAAATATCAGCTCATGAGTCACTTCACTTTATTTCATCGGTAGATTCACCCATTTGGCTGAGTGAAAGTTTGGCTGAGTATTATGCGCAAAAATCTTTGGTGGATACTGAATACGCTTTTCCCGATCCGGTGCAAGTGTGGCGAAAAAAATCTGAAAAACTGCCAGTCGCAAGTACAGGGTTGTATTTGGCAAGTGATAAAGTGTCTAAGCAAGGCTTGATGCAATATTACCCCTTGTTCTATTTGAAAGGGACTGCGTTTTGGTTAGATCTAGATTTACACTTACAACGTAAGCAGCGCAGCTTAGATAACTATGTGTCGTTGTTGCAAATGAAAAGTGATGGATCAAGCGAGAATAGCAATCAAACGGAAGAAGGTCGTGATGTAAGGCTTCCTGTGGAGTTTGTCGAAGCGGTGAGTGATGTTATAGGCAAGTCGATATTTAACAAGTTGGAAGCTCGCTATCTTCTATCACCAATTGAGTGACAGAAGATAGTTTGAAGCTTGAGGCAGAAGCGGTTTTGTCTCTTACGACTTAAGCGATTGGAGCTTGTTGCGCCGAGTCCGGTTTGTCGCAGTGCCATAATCCGATGAAGGCTAGGATTGACGCTAATAGCATGATTGCACCCAAAGACATTTGATTTTCTGACGACATAAATGATGCAACCAATGTTGCTAAGCCCGCCCCAAAATTTTGAAAACCGCCCAAAATGGCACCCGCTGTCCCCGCATGAGAGGGAAAAGGCGTAAGCGCACCCGTGGTTGCCGCCGGGAACAAAATACCCGCACCTAAGAAGTAGATGGTTGCACCACCGACCAGTGTCAGTACGGTCGTTTGGTCAAACAAACCAGGAACGAGCACGATGGCGGAGCCAAGCGTAATCGCGATTAGGCCACCAAGCAAAGAGGTACGTTCAGACCATTTATCGGCAATAACACTGGAAATACCCGCACCGGCTAAGTAGCCAGGAATCGGCACAATGAACAGCATGCTCACGGTTGTTGCCGGTAAGCCAAGCGTACCGCCGAGCAATACCCCAGCGGCTGCTTCAAACACCGCAACGCCTGCAAACGTGGCGACCAGTGTTATCAAAAAACCTTGGAATTGACGATTGCTCAGCACGAAGCGATAGCTTTCGACTACGGATTCGTTCTTACGTCTCTCTTTTGGTAGCGTCTCATGTAAGCTTGTCATCATGGTTAGTGACACTGCAATGCCAAATAAGGCCAAAAATAGATAACTGCTACGCCAGCCAAAACTTTCCGTTAAGAAGCCGCCTAAAACGGGCGCGACTAAGGGCGAAAACATCAAACACATGCTGATCAGGCTATTGGCTCTGAGCAAGTCAGAGCCAGAAAAACAGTCGCGGGTCAGGGTTCTTGCCATGGCACCACCACATCCAATACCTACGCCTTGTACAAAGCTACCTAGGAGAAACAGTTCAAAATTCCACGCGAATAACGCGGCAACCGTACCAACAAGATAAATGCTCATGCCAATAATAATGACAGGCTTACGGCCAATGCGATCAGATAACGGGCCATAAACAAATTGAGATAAGCCATATGGGATCAGGTAACACGCCATTACTGCTTGAAGCGCACTAGGATCGACCAAAAACTCATTTGCCATGTGACCAATAGATGGTACGTACATAGTTTGAGTCATTTGACCTACGGCAGCTAAGATGGCGATAAGAAACGTCAACCGAGCCAAAGGCACAGAAGCGGACATGCTGAAACTCCTGAAAAGTCACTATCAATATGGGAACAGTGAAAGATATAAAAATGTGTGATAGATCACACTGTGTTGGAACGGCGAGATAGTAGTGGTATTGCGCATAGCAAGCAATAGAAAACTGGGTGTTTCAGCAAGATTGTTTTCTATTAATCGGATTAGTTTATCTAATGTATTTATGTGAGATTTTTCTTTAGGAATAAGAGGTGTGGGGTAGTTTCTTCAAAATAGTATCAAAAGTGAACAAATTAAATTGATGACATTGTCGATAGGTGCCATGACTACCATTCAATCTCAATGGGAGTGCCGAGCTTAACCATTTCAGCGAACAGTTGCATTTCGTCATTGGTTATCGCAATGCAACCGTCAGTCCAATCGAATTGTTGAGCGATAGGGGCAAAGTCAGGGTGCCAGTTTTTTTGGCCATGAATCATAATCATACCGCCAGGATCAACGCCTCGTTGTTTCGCTTGTTGTTTATCTGAGTTATTGGGATAGCTAATGTGGATGGACAAATGAAATGCAGAATCAGTTTTGATGTAATCTAGGATGTAGCGTCCTTCTGGTGTTTTTTGATCTCCCTCTTGCTGTTTGTGGCCTTTAGGTGACTTGCCAAGCGCTATTTGAAACTCAGCAACCACCACCTGATTATCCAGTAAGTACATGCGTCGTTTAGATTTGTCTACTTTTACCAGATCTACTGCGGCATGGCTTAATGAGCTAAAGACAAAAGCGCTCCCTATGAAAAAGGGTAATGCTAATTTGCTCAGGCGCGTCGTACCATTAGTGAGCACGATAGGTAGTAAGTTAAGACTTTGTAGAATAGCGAGAAAAACGCGCAGCATTTTGGTTCAATAAGGTAAGAAATCGATACTAAATAGTATAGAGGAACAGCAACAAAAAACGCCGAGTCTGGCTCGGCGTTTTGGGGTTGATCGTAAAACTAACCGATAAACGAAATATAAGTCTGAAGAATGATCAGGTTTACGATGTCAATAAAGAAAGCCCCGACGATTGGCACGACCATAAAGGCTTGTGGTGATGGCCCAAAGCGAGAAACCAAAGAACCCATGTTCATCACTGCGGTCGGGGTTGCGCCTAAGCCAAACCCGCAATGTCCTCCGGCAATAACCGCCGCATCATAATTACTGCCCATTGCTCTAAAGGTCACAAAGTAACAGAACAAGCCTAAAATAACCGACTGTACAGACAATATAACCAAAAACGGAATGGCTAAATCAAAGATATTCCAAAGCTTTAGGCTCATTAATGCCATAGATAAAAACAGCGCTAACGAAACGGTGCCTAGAATATCAACGGTTTCAGTATCAATCTTATGCGCTTTAGTGACTTCCATTAGGTTTGTGATGAAAACACCAATAAACAGTGCGTAAACAAAGTCCGGAATACGTAACCAGCTGATCTCAAATGTGCTGACAAACTGCTCCAGATAATTTGCGCCAGTCACACAGATCAGTAAAACAAACAGTGTTTCAATGACCTTCTTGGCGGTGACCTTGTCTTCTTCTAATTCGTTATATGTAACCAATTCAGGAAAGCGCTCGTGGGTGTGGTTACCAGAACCATACTCCGATTCAATATTATGTTTGTTAATTAGGCGCTGAGCGACAGGGCTACCGATGATACCGCCAATGATCAAGCCGAAAGTAGCGGAAGCCATGGCAATTTCAAGGGTGTTAGCCATGCCATAGTTTTCTGCAAAAGTTTGCGACCAAGCAGCTCCAGTACCGTGTCCACCACTTAGCGTTATGGAACCGGCGATTAACCCCATAAGAGGATCAAGCCCTAAAGCCGTCGCCAATGAAACGCCAACACCATTTTGGATGATGATGTAGATAGACGCTATCGCAAGGAATAGGAAGACTTTTGCTCCTCCTTTCATTAACTGTTTGTAGTTGGCCGCTAAACCAACGGTGCTGAAAAACATCAACATAAACGTATTTTGCAAAGGCAACGAAAACTCAAGGTCAACGCCGTTAAAATGCAAAACCGTGATTGCAATGGCAACAATAAGACCACCGACGATGGGCTCTGGGATATTGTATTTTTTTAATGTAGGGATTTTAGCGTTAACTAGGTGGCCAATAAAAAGAACGCTAATAGCGATCAAGAATGATTCTAGCGGGCCAATGGAATATGAAACGTTCATAAAACCTCTTTTCTTTGTCTGTTTTCGGCTCCTTTATTCCGACCTTGCTAATAAAAATATTGAATGAACATGTTTAATTTTTAGCAATTTATGCAGCAATCCATGCTAACAAAAATGAAAGACAGTCGCCTAGAGTACTAACTGCTGGGCTCTACAATGTTAGAGCAATGTCAGGGGAACGGTCATAAGTTAAACATTAGCTAAGTTTGGCAAAAAAAAAAGTAAATAAAATCATCAAAGTGAGAGCTGTAAAACGTTTGCGCGGTTTTTGCCTCGGTTTACGTAGAAATGTGAGTCAACTGGATGATTATTGAGCAAGGTGTTCTGTGGGTAACAACTAAGTGCATTAGTTCAGACTATGTGATTGTTGTATTTGGATGTGAGGTATCATTTAGCCGGTGTGTTGTTTGACAATCTAAAAGTTTAGACGACACTAAAGTTGAGGTTAATAAGCCTTTAAAATATATATAATTGCCGCGGTAAATAGAACTTAGATTCTGTCGTGGTATTGAGACTCGAGCGGTTGGCTAATTAAGCTCGTTATGACTGATTGTTTTAAGGACACAACCATGAATCTAACAATTCGCAGCCGCCTTTATGTGCTCTCAATAGCACCATTACTGATTATCGCCCTGAGCTTAATGTACATTACTTATGTCGAGGTATTGGACTTAAGTCATGAGCAGACTCAGGAAGCTCGTACAACCATGATGGACATGAAGAAAACCGAACTTCGTTCTTACATCGACATAGCAGAAACCGCCTTGATCCCGTTAACAAAAAGACAAGCTTCATTAGAAGAGGCTCTAGAGGTGCTACGGGGCATTAAGTTTGGTAAAAGTGGTTACTTCTTCGGATATAACAGTAAAGGCGACCGTGTTTTACTCGGTTCTCAAAACAAAGGAATTGGTGAAAACTTTTGGACTTCAAAAGACACCGCTGGCAATTCTTTTATCCAAGACATCATTAATAATGCTAAAACTAAAGAATTCAGTACCTATTACTTTCCAAAACCAGGCCAAAGCGAGTCTCTTCCTAAATTAGCGCTCTCTGTTTATTTTCCTCAGTGGGATCTCGCAATTGGTACCGGTTTTTATACCGATGATATCGATGCCGTCGTCGCGACCATGGATGCAAGAGCAGACAAAAAGGTGAATGACGCGATTATAAAGATAGCGATCATTGGCCTTGTTATAGCGGGTTTTGTTCTTGTGGTTGCGGTTATGGTAAACAGAAGCATAATGAGACCGCTAGAAGTGTTCGAACAGTCCATTAAGTCATTTGCCAACGGTGATGCCGACTTAACTGCGCGAATGGAGAAATTCAGCGTGCCAGAATTCGGGTCGTTAAGCGGTAACTTCAACCTATTTGTTAAAAGCTTACAAAATATCATTAAGAACGTATCCGATGTGAGTATTCAGGTAGTCGGCGAAACGAACGATATGTCGCGCAGAGCGTCTCAAGTTGACAAGCTCGCATCGGGTCAACGTGAAGAAACAGAGCAAGTGGCTACTGCGATGACCGAAATGACCACCACTGCACATGATATTTCAGCCAACGCCAATCAGGCCGCCCAGTCTGCAAAAGACGCAGATGATAATGCGATTAATGCCAATAGCATCGTTGTATCGGCAGCGAGATCCGTAGAAGCGTTAGCGGAAGAAATCTCTCAAGCGAACAGTGTGATTTCAGATCTCGAAGGAGACGTTAAGAATATATCTTCGTCACTTGAGGTGATCCAAGACATCGCAGAACAAACCAACCTTCTGGCATTGAACGCAGCGATTGAAGCCGCTCGAGCTGGGGAGCAAGGCCGAGGTTTTGCCGTGGTTGCAGATGAAGTTCGTAAGCTGGCTAGCCGAACTCAAGAGAGTACCGGTGAGATCCATAAAATGATCGAGCAGCTTAAAGCCGCATCAGATGCAGCAGTAAGTGCAATGAACTCAAGCCAAGATAGAAGCCAAAGCACGGTTGAAGAAGCGAACGCGGCAAGTAAAGCGCTTGATCAAGTGCAACAGTCAATTCACGTAATCATGGATATGAATGCGCTTATCGCTACCGCAACAGAAGAACAAAGCATCGTAGGGCAAGAGATCTCGGAGCGAATCGTAGTGATTTCAGATCAAAGTGCAAGTTCAGCCTCATTAGCTAATGAAAATCGTTCGGGTAGTAAAATACTCAATGGTAAAGCAAACGAACTATCAGAGCTGGTAGGCCGATTTACAGTGTAAAATTTGTCAGGCTCTCTTGATAGGCAATAGGAAAAGCGAGCGGGTATTGCTCGCTTTTTTATTTCGTGCTGTTACGGCACTTGAGTGCTTCCTTTGAGCCAAACGGGTATGCTTTCCTTTAAACCACATTTTTTATAAGACATTAGTTTGACAAACGTCACATATGGTCAAGACTAAAGAGAAAGAAATTGAATATTACGCCTAATTGCCCGAGAGCAAGCGTGTAGTAATTCAATCAACCACAAATAATAACAAACGTCAGTTGTCCATCGGTAGCTTGCTATCATTATAAGGACGTCTGAACATGAACCTAACAATCCGAAACCTCTCTATAGCGCCTCTCATTATCATCTCCTTGAGCCTGATGTTGTTAACGTATTATGAAACCAATAAGTTAACAGATAATCAAATGGCCTTAGCTCGTGACAACATGATGGAAATGAAGCGTGATGAGCTAAAAGCCTTCTTAGAAATTGCCAAAACAGCCCTAAAGCCAATTACCGATACGAATGGAACCTTAGAAGAAGCATCGGTGGTGCTTAAAAGTATTAAGTTCAGTGGTAGCGGCTACATTTTTGGCTATGACTCCAAAGGGATACGGGTGATCCAAGGTCAGAGTGACACAGGCGTTGGCAATAGCTATTGGGATCTACAAGACAGTAATGGAACTTATCTAATACGAGAGCTACTGAAAAACGCCAAAACTGGTGATTTCACCACCTATTTCTTTCCAAAACCCGGTGAAACAACGCCACTACCCAAGTTAAGCTATTCTGTTTTCTTCCCACAATGGGATTTAATGATTGGTACGGGCTTTTATACTGATGATGTGGATAAAACGATTAACGAAATGGCGGCAGCCAGTCATGAGCAGTTAAATCGAGCCATTATGAATATCATTATTATTGGTTTGGTGGTCGTCGGGTGTGTTTCATTGTTAGCAATGCTGGTAAATAGAAGTATTTTGAGACCACTGGCGATGTTTGATGAGTCAATTAAGAGCTTTGCTGGTGGCGATGCCGACTTAACCGCGAGAATGCCAGCGTTCAAAGTGCCTGAATTTGCGGAGCTTAGCCGTAACTTTAATCATTTTGTAGAAAGTTTGCAGCTTATCATTACTAACGTCACGTCTGTGAGTGAACAAGTGGTGTCAGAAACCAACGACATGTCTGAACGCGCCTCTAAAGTCGATACCATTGCTGACGGGCAGCGAAGTGAAACAGAACAAGTCGCAACGGCGATGACCGAAATGACAACGACGGCTAACGACATTTCCAACAACGCGAATCAGGCTGCAAGCTCGGCGAAAGATGCCGACGACCACACCAAACATGCCAATCGTATTGTTGAAGCTGCGGCAGAGTCTGTCATTGAACTAGCGAACGAAATTTCCAATGCAAACGAAGTGATTTCTAGGCTTGAAGGGGATGTGAAAAATATTTCTAGCCTACTAGAGGTGATTCAAGATATTGCCGAACAGACTAATCTCTTAGCGCTTAACGCTGCCATTGAAGCTGCAAGGGCAGGGGAGCAAGGTCGAGGGTTTGCGGTCGTGGCGGATGAAGTCCGAAAACTAGCAAGTAGAACCCAAGATAGTACCGGCGAAATTCACAAAATGATCGAACAACTTAAGTCTGCCTCTGATGCTGCGGTCAGTGTGATGAATTCCAGTCAACAAAGGAGCCAAGGTACCGTTGAGGAAGCAAAAGCGGCCAGCATCGCACTAGAGCAAGTGCAAGAATTCATTCACAACATTATGGATATGAACGCGTTAATTGCGACAGCGACCGAGGAGCAAAGTATCGTTGGGCAAGAAATATCTGAACGTATCGTGGTAATTTCGGATCAAAGTGCAAGTTCAGCAGAACTGGCAAACGAGAACCGTTCGGGAAGCACCGCTCTAAAAGGCAAAGCCAACGAACTCGCCCACTTAGTCGATAGATTTACGGTATAGTTACCGTGTGTCCGAGCCCTAGCAGGGAATTCTTTCGCTAGGGCTATTTTCTTCCGCTCACGACGACTTAACCCTGAGTTAAGCTACCTCCAACTCGTGCCCTATCTAGCGTTGTGCTTTAGACATTCAGCATTCTCAGTCAGAAACCATAATTAATAACGCGATACAGTTTCTTCGTGCTTTTTAGTCAAGGAGAGACAAAATGAATACACCGATGGCAATTTCTAGTTTTTTGGGCTGGTTCTTTGTGATTGTATTCGGCTACCCGCTTGCATTAGTTGGATTACAAATAGCCATATTTGATAAACGTCAGCGTGACAAAATAACCCGATGGTTCAATATCGTGTGCGCATTCGTGGTGGTCGCGTTGATTGTTATGCACATGCAAACAGAAGTTATCTTTGGTAAAGAATTACTCGATGCATGGTATAACCGAACGGGCTCAGAATAATAGATAGACTCAGAATCCAGTCAGCGAGCGACGCAAAGAAAGGTATGTAAATACATACCTTTCAGTCGTTTACGTTACGCAGCAGTAGAGACTCAGTGTGACGTTTTTTCATTGTCACAATGTGAGTCATCGGCGGTGTAAAATGCGTATCTATAAACTGACGTTGATATGCCCCCTCAAACCAAATATCCATGCGTCATCAGACTTAGAATTAAAAGGAAGCGAGTTGATATACTGGATGTTAGGAGTGAGAGATACCGGGCCGAAGTTTATTCGATAATAGATCTCTGAGTTGTAGGTGTCATCAAGTGAAGCGTTGGGCGACGCCCAGCCAACGGCTAAACCCAAGGTTCCATCCCAAACACCCAAATAGCCAGTACCGGCAACGACAGATGATTTATAAAGAGCTTCAGGCCCCTTAGCTACCCCAGCCCTGAAGAATGGCACCCATTTCCCCATTTTGTAAATCGTTGACCAGTTAGCACCATAATTATCACTGGCTTGTTTTCTAGGGCCATCACTGTGCCATACAATTAGGTGAGAATTCTGCATATAAAACGCTTCTTTAGATGGAACCCAGCCCAGTTCTAATGACTTAAAGTATTGAGTATCTTTAAAGAAATTGCTGACACCAATAAAAGGTTCTGTTGAGTCAGCTTTTGCATCAGAGAAACTCACGTAAGAATAGTAGTTATCCGATAACATGTGACGCACAGAGGCCCCGAACGTCGATTCATCTGGAATAGCGATCGCGCCTGCACCTGTGCTGAATGTAGGTTGGAAAATCCTGAATACGGGTTTCCTAATGCATAAGTGTCGACGTAATCCGTACTGTCTAAAAAACCGACCATCAGTTCAGTATCTTGGCTATTAAACTCTTGTTTCCAATACAGGTTAGTTAGCCTTAACCCGATGTCACTAAACGCGGGTTGTATCAAGCCAAAACCACCGATATTGTTCATCACGTAGTTAGAAGGAGAGTCCTCAGTATAGGAGTGCTTATGGTCGACTCTTATTCGAAATGACCCCTTATCTAAAGTGGACTCATCTTCTAACGCTAGCCAATCTAACGTTATTCTGGCAATACCCGAAGCCGCGCTATTATCCTTCCCTTGAAGTGGATCACTAGAAGATAGACCAAACATATAATAATCACCGACCACACTTATCGGTTTATGCTCAGAAGAGGTGACTTCAGCTGAAATCAGTAGGGTATTAGCCGCGACAAAAGTCATAAGTAACTTCGATTTTGATAGACATGTTTTGTTCATATCAATAGCTTCCTGTTTTTATTGGCTACTGAGTTGTACGACTTAGCTCAACCGTATTATTGAATGATTTTAAATGGAGCAACCATTAACGCTGAGATGACCGGTTTCTTCACCTAAATAATGAGTAATTAATTATCTAGGCACATTAAAGGGTAATATTTGTAAAGAACGTTTATGGACAGCGGGCCGTTTTAAGGGCTTTATGGTGCTTTTTTTGAAGAGGTTTCGGTGGGTTTTGGCTTGGCTTAGTTGGGAGTGGAGTGGAAAAGGCAAAGGAAGCGAGCACGGCAAAGAACGTAGCTAGCCTGACTGCCGATCTTAACTTTGTTCGTAGCGATACATAGTATGTATCGCTACGCTGAGATATGCAGTCGTGACAACATTGTTCAGGTTTGCTAAGGCGCTTTGCCTAAATAAACATGCCAATTATTATAAATGTCTTGGTAGTTCATCTCACAGAATGCTTGTCTGTCTTCAAGGCCGTCTTCCCCAATCTCATCGAGTAACGTTGAGTATTGCTCGGGATCACTGCCATAGACCAAGCATAGTGTTTGGAAGTAACGTTGTAAGTTAAAGCTGTGTTCATCAATGTATTCTGCTGCTTGAATATCTTGGGGCATGTCCTCACTTTCAAATGCAAACATGTCTGCGGCACTGATGGCGCTGTCGGCTCCATTATCAACGTATTCGATCATCATCACCGCTGCCAGGTTATCCGCAGCATCTTCTTCTTTGCCTAATATAGGGATATTCTTGTCTGCAATATACGCGTGCGCTATTTCATGGAATAGAGTGTGAAGAACGGTATCGATAGCCCCATCTTGAGCTGATTTATTGAATTTTTCATCGTATTTGTTTTTGGAAAAGTAATGATTCGCTTCGGCCATAAAGTGATATGGCATTTGAATTGTATTTGTTTCCGGGTTAAACAATGGACCATCGTCAGAGCCGTATTCAATGGTTAATGGGTTATCAAATGGAAAATGCGTTTTCCCTAGCTCGACAACTAACTCGTTAATTTGGCTTTCTTGGAGCTGGATAAGACTTGCTTTATCATCACTATTTGTTGGCTTTAGATAACTGACAGTAATGTTGTTAGCCAAAGTAGAGAATGAACTGATTGTGGTGATGGCCAGTAAAGCTTTTGCTAGCTTTTTCATTGGAAGTCCTTTTGAATGTGAGCTAACTAAAATTTGACTTTAAAGCTTGATAAAGTCAACATACCAGCGCACAAAAATTGTGCATGTTTTAACTTGGAGATAAAAATGAAGGCGAAGCGTTCAATATCTCAACCGAATAACATCGAAAGCCACGATGGCGATACCGAATTCGGTCGAGGGACAATTAAAGACAACGCATTGAAAGCGGTTGTGACGAGTAAGCTATTTACAACAAGAGTAGAGAAAGCCAAAAAAGGGAAGGGGAGTTTCAAGAGAAAAGGAAAACATAGAGGCGAAGAGCCCTATTCAAAAGTCGCTTAATCGCGATGTTTGAATAGGGCTTTTTTTTGGTCATTCACGTCTAATCACATCATTTAGCACTATTTAAACCGGTAAACCTTGGAAAAGTTGGACAAATATCATTGAGCATCTAGATTAATATTATAGATTAATTTTATAGGCGCCTAAATGGTCTTTTCTCGTGGGTTTTCTTATAATTGTTCGCTATTCATCGCTGCATTTTTGCTTCCTACTTGTTGGTTACCCACCTCTGCTAATGATGTCTCTTTGTGGGTTCAACCCATTGAAACTGATAGCCCGGTAAATACCAATATGGCACGGCTGGGGTGGACCGTTTTTAACGATCCTAAACTTTCTAGCAACCATCTTATTAGCTGTGCATCTTGTCATGATCTTAGTTCAAATGGTGCGGAAGCTTCCTCTGTTTCTACGGGGGTAGGAGGTCAGGGACCAAGGAACTCAATTACGGTTTTTAATGCGTCGTTAAATTATCGTTTTTTTTGGGATGGCAGAGCGAACTCACTTTCGGAACAAATAGATGGCCCAATACATAACCCTCTAGAAATGGCCTCTAGCTGGCCGTATATCGTTGAGTACATGGAAAGCTCTACCCAATATCAACGGTTATTTGAACAACTCGACTTGGAGATTAACGAGGAGCATATAAAACAAGGCTTGATCGCCTTTATGGAAGCCTTAGTGACACCCAATGCCCCATTTGATCGATACTTGAACGGTAATTTATTCGCCATTGATGACGCCGCAAAAAGAGGGTGGAACTTGTTTCAAACTGTTGGCTGTATTCAGTGCCATCAAGGCCCTAATATTGGTGGCAGTATGATCCAGAAGTTTGGCTACTTTGTTCCGCAACCCGGTGCTCTTGATACAGGCAAGCATTTAGTGACGAATAACAGCCTAGACAAGTTCTATTTTCGGGTTGCCAGCTTGAGAAATGTCGCCATTACCCCACCATATTTCCATGATGGCAGAACACAACGTTTACAAGAAGCCATAGACATCATGGCAAAAGGACAGCTAGGCGTGTCTCTCCCTCCTGATTCTGTTAAAGACATTGAAGCGTTTTTAAAATCCCTAACGGCACCGCGTCCATACATACTAGAGGTGTTTGAAAGTGAATAGGTCGCGATTGTATAACCTAATTTGTGTCTTGTTACTCTTTGGGAGTTTAGCTTTGTCGATACTGGCTTATAGCAATAGTCAGTATATCGAGAAGACTCAGGTAAAGCTTTCTCAGATTGGCATTGAGTTGATTATTCAAAGAGACAATATCCTTCATCGAAATGCATCCAGTGATGTAAGGGCGTTCGAACTAACCAAGCATTTGGTCGAGACAGAAAACCAAGCACAAAAGTTGGTTAAAGAGACCCAAGATTTTGGCCGTTTTTCATTACTCGACTCTTCATCAGCGGTGCACAATACTGCACAAGAATTTGCTTTAGAACTCAGAGAACAAACTCAGAAAATAGACATGCTGGTTGGGTTACAGGTGGCAAAAAAATACACCCTATTTCGATTACACTCATTTTTGGAAGGAAAACTGGCATCGTATAAAAAAGAGAGTTGGTTGGAATGGCAACTTTTTAACTTCATGGATCAAGTGATCGGAGACTCGATTCAAGACAGCCAAATTCGATTGTTTTCCACTCAACTGAGTGAAATAGAGCAGCGTATTCAGGGTGTGACGCAAGACATCGTTGAACAGCATGGGTTTGTGTTTATTGGCACGGCAGAGCAAAAGCTGTATGACCTTAAGCAGATGGAAACCTTATTGGCAGGGAGTACGCTCTTGTTGAGCTTTTTCTTGATTGCGTTATTGGTCGTCCACAATATCCTGTACCAATTGAAGAAGCTTCGGATTTTAAACCAACGGCTTGCCTTTCAATCAAAACAAGCGCAAAAAGCGGCGAAAGCTAAGGCAAACTTTTTGGCAACGATGAGTCATGAATTAAGGACGCCAATGAACGGCGTGTTGGGGCTTTCTGAAATTGTGTTGAGTGAAACCAAAGAGGATTCAACGAAGGAAAACATAAAGTTGATACTCGAATCCGGCCAGCATTTGGTGACACTATTAAATGATATTCTTGATTACTCGAAGGTAGAAGAGAATAAACTGAGCTTTGAGAAAGTCCTATTCGATATTACTGATGTTATTAAGCCGGTAATCAGCGCGGTGTCTCCGCTAGCGAATGAAAAGAAACTGGAACTGCTGATTGAAAATAAAGTGGACGCTGAGGTGCAATTTGAAGGGGATATCGCACGCATTAGGCAGATTGTCTTCAACCTTGTCGGCAATGCCGTTAAGTTTACCCAACAAGGTTATGTCCGAGTTCGTGCCGAGCAGCGGGATGACCCCGAGCGTTCGCTACAACTGACAGTAACCGATACCGGTGATGGGATTGCGCAAGATAAGCAAAGCGTGGTGTTTGAGTCATTTGAGCAGGCTGACTCTTCGACCACACGCAAATTTGGCGGAACAGGACTAGGGCTTGCCATTGTTAAGCGCTTAACACAACTGATGGGAGGACGAATTGAACTGAGAAGCACCGTTGGTTTAGGCAGTTCGTTCTCAGTCATACTACCCATTCGGTCCGTCGTTAGATCGACCTCAACCGAAGCAACGGCGAATATTTCCGTTGACCCTAAGCCCGACTCTAAATCATTGCAAATATTGTTGGCTGAGGACAACCGAGTAAATGCCATCGTCGCAAAATCTTTCTGTCTCAAGCTGGGTCATTCGGTTGATATTGCAGTGAACGGCTTAATTGCGACACAGATGGTGCAAGAGAAATCATATGATTTGATTTTGATGGATAATCACATGCCTGAAATGAATGGGGTTGAAGCGACTCGTTATATTCGACAAGAATTAAACTGCGAGACGGTGATCTTTGCGTATACTGCGGATGTATTTAGAGAAGCACACGACAACCTGATTGCCTCTGGTGCTGATCATGTCTTAACCAAACCGTTGCAGCGTTCCAGCTTTAGCGATGCCTTAAGTCAATTCTCCAATCGGTTGACGTTAGATGAGCATTTAGGCGAAAACAAGAAACAACGCAGGCATGAAACTGAGCACGATGGTCAGCTCTTACAGCGTGAAACGCTTGAGCGGCTAACGCTAACGGAAGAAGAGTTAACACACAGTAAAGCGCTTCAATTGCTAGAACAAGATGAAGAGGCCTACCTCGCGTTAATTGATGAGTGTGCAGAGAAGTTTGACGATGGTATTGAGGCTCTGATTGTTGGTTATATGCAAACTGACTTAGACAGCCTTAACCAGAGCCTTGGCCAGTTGAGTGAGTTCGCGAGTAGGCTCGGACTGACAAATATGGTGGGTTTGCAAAACAGAATTAAAGCCGATCTAGCAAGGGGGCAATTGCCCGAAATAGATCGACTTCAAGAATTAGTCAATCTTATGGCTGTGAACGTACATCACGCGCAGCGTATGAGAGAAACTAAAAATCAGCAGCTGGATCGGCAATGAAATAATGCGATCAGTCGCTCTAAAGCAACACAATCCCACCCCAAATAATTGCCGCGATGAACAGAGCAATCATTACGGCCGCAGAGCCTATGTCTTTTGCGCGGCCACTGAGCTCGTGATGCTCCGGCCCAATCCTATCTACGACCGCTTCAATTGCAGAGTTAAGTAATTCAACAAGTAAAATGAGAAGCAGGGAAACAATCAGCGCTATTTGTTCCAGCTTGGTCACGGGTAAGAAAAAGGTAACCGGTACAAAAATGACGAGCAACGCGATTTCTTGTCTGATAGCGGCTTCGTTTTTCCACGCAGCTTCTAGCCCTTGGATTGAGTAACGTGTAGCGTGAAATATTCGAGTTAAGCCTGTAGCTCCGGGTTTCATTGTATTCCTTGTTAAGTCGCGATGATGCTTGGCGTTGTATTGTAAATGATCTGTCTGTAAAGGCTAGTTCAACGTGCTGCTTTGGTACCCTCCAGGCTTAATAGGTTTTCTTTTAGTAAGGTTTATTGTCGCCGGTACTAAGTACATACTTATTCCCCAAGATAGCTTGGTCAGTTGAATTATGTCTAACTTGGGTGGCAAGTTATTATATAATGACACTGATTTAATATTATTGAACAGATTACTTATGTGACAAGGTGTTTATTGTTTCTGTAATATTACGATTGTCTGCATTAAATTGAATTTATTAACCAGTGCGGAGCCTTTATTAATGAGTTAATTGGGTTTTTGAGTTTAAACGATATATAAATCTTTTTGTGATGAGCTTCTCATAGTGTGGGGCTATTTGTGAACGAACGCGAATTAATCAAAGAATGAAATGACGTAAATTATTAATATTGACTTGTATCAATAAGAAATTATTCATCGCATCAATAATCGTAGAGGGAATAATAAAAACATACGGAGTTGTAATGAGTGAATTTCAGGGTAGCGATTATCAAACACGTCGGAAGAAGGCCAAAGAGTTTGATACACGTTCAGAGTACTTAGAGCATGAACTGACTATTATGGATTTACGCCGTTGGCGAGTCCATTTACCTTTTAGAGACTTTGGTATAGAAATTGAAGACTGGGTTCCAGCCATTGCCGCAACGATAGGCAAAGTAGTGATGGTAACCGCAATGGTTGCCGCATTTGCCGCTCAATTTGGCTTGTCGCCAGAGTTCGTCGCAGAAAATGTTCGTTTCGAGTTATTAATCGCAGGTGTCATCTTTGTTGTATTCTTTTCTGCGATTATGAACCCGTTAACCAATCTCGCGGGAACTCATGGACCTATGATCCCCTTAATTCCACTTATTGCTGCGGCTGGTGGTCACCCGTTGGCATTGGGAATAATGGTCGGGGTATTTGGGCTAATATTAAGTGCAACCAAAGGTGGGTCTAAGCTCGTTAAATTAACGGGAGAAGGGGTGAGAGGTGGGCTGTTAATATACTTAGGTTCAGTAGGGTTAATTGGTCAATTAAATAAATTTGAATCTTGGTCTGTTAACGCAGGGCTTGATGCCGTTTCTTTCATTGTGATTAGTGCCACCATTGTTATTTATGCGTATTTAGCAAAAATAGAAAAGAGATGGCTTGCGATTCCGCTTTGTTCGTTTATTGCGGGAGTCGTCGCTTATTTGATGGGGGTTCCATTTGAATTTTCTACCAGCCCAGGGCTACCTAATATGAGCCCATTTTATTGGTGGGGTGAAAATACGGGGTGGCAATTAGGCTGGCCAACGCTAGAGCATTATATAGCGGTTATTCCGTTTGCGATTCTCGCAGTAGCCATGTGGTCGCCGGACTTTTTAGGCCATCGAGTGTTTCAGGAGCTTAATTATCCGAAGAAAGCGAAAGGCGCATTAATGGATGTAGACGACACTATGACGGTTTGTTCCATTCGTCAGATTGTTGGAGCCGGTTTAGGGGGGGGGCAACCTTGCTTCATCTTGGGGAACGTACATGATCCCAGCGGCTATTGCTAAGCGCCCGATCCCTGGTGGTGCTTTACTGACTGGTTTTTTATGCGTATTTGCCGCTGTACTGGGCTATCCGATGGATTTAGCCATATGGGAGCCGGTTTTACGCGTTGCATTACTCGTGGGCGTATTTTTACCGTTGTTGGAAGCGGGAATGCAGATGGTCAAAAATGCACGTAACTCCCAAAGTGCTGGCATCTGTATGTTTGCTTGTGCTTTGGTTAATCCCGTTTTCGGTTGGGCCATCACAATGCTGCTCGATAATATGGGGTTAATTGGCAATAAAGAACGTACGGCTTCTTTATCTCGTACTGACCGCATTGCTATCCCATTAACGGCCGTCATTATTTGTGTCGGCGCATTGGCTGTCGTGGGCCAATTGCCAGGAATTCCTGCATTATTGTAAGTTCATAGAAGAACAGCAAGGGTGAGGGCCCTTGCTTTTCTTCTGTTTCGTGTGAGATAGGCCGTGACCTATGACGGCTAGCCTGTATAAATCGCTGAGTCTTTGTACGCTTTGTGTGAATTTTCAGCAAACAGTTGAGTTTTAGGAGAAAAATTCAAATTAGGGCTTTTCTTTCTCGGTCGATGTGGCATTATCTATCTCGTACCAACGATGTGCGTGCATCGTATAATGGCTATTACCTCAGCCTTCCAAGCTGATGATGCGGGTTCGATTCCCGCTGCACGCTCCAACTTCTCCTTTCTCGGTACAATTTTCCAAATTAAAAAATGAAACGCTTAAGTGCGTTTTTTGCGTATCTGTTGCATTGAATCTACAGCGACCTTTCTTACGATGCCTAAGTCTATTGTTTGGTATTTTAATAGTCCTTCCCTTTTTGTCTGCGTAAGTCTCCTTCTTTTTTTTGAAAGCGCTCTACTGATTGAGATGCTTGCAACATTACTCACGACGTTATAATTGCTTACCTCGTTAGCAATCGTACTTACTTAACTCAGGGCGCAAAGCTTCTGATTTCTAGCCTCTGGATTTAATCCCTCTTAAATGATGTAACAAAGTCTCTTCATACATGTGAAGTGTACTAAATGAGTTTTAAATAAGGAACTCATTTAGTACGACGCTCTTAGATCTCGTTTATCTATCTCTAATCCTTACAGTGATTGAATTGCTCCTTTCAATGATGTTCGTTGCGTTTTAACGAGAATAGTTTTCATTTAGTATTTGGGTGGTTATGGATTAAGTGGTAGAGATTTATTAAATGAATAATTTAACAGTGGTAGGAACCGCGATTGCTGCGCTTCTGGGAACTTTACCTGTGGTTGCAAATGATAACGTCGATGAGACGATGATCGTGCAAGCAGCCCGAGTAGGGAAAGATATTAAAGACATTCCACAGAGTATGGATTCTCTAACGTCAGAAGATATGGAGACACAACGATATCGGACCGTTTCCGATGCAATAAAGTCGATCCCAAACATGTCATTATCTGATATTGCAGGGGACTACAATTATGTTCAAGTTCGAGGCCTACCAAGAAATTTAGAGCAAGCTAACGTGCCTATTTATGTCGATGGCGTGCCGCAAACTAGCTTGTATGGATTGAATTTATCATTGGTAGATGTTGAATCTATCGAATTCCTAAGGGGACCTCAGGGCAATATATATGGTAGCAATGCCCGAGATGGCATTATTGTCATTACGACGAAAAAGCCTGCTAATGAACCAACGGCCAGAGTGAAGCTTGGTGCCGCTAACTACAATGAAAAGAGTGCTCAGGTCTTAGCGTCAAGTCCACTAATTGAAGATGAGTTGAGTGCAAAAATCGCCGTCAATCACTTACAACGTGATGGTTTTGTTTATAACACACATTTAGACAAGCCTGTTGATGATAAAAAACAAAACAATATAGCGATAAGTTTATATTGGACCCCGAATGAGGATTGGTCGGCAACGTTGTATATGGATTATGGTGAAACTAAAGGAGGTGCGTACCCATATGTGCCTGAGACATCAAAACCAAGCCGTGGTGACGATCTTAAGACTGCATTTGATGTAGAAGGCCTCTTTGACCAAACGTCAAAGGGCGCCGCGATAAGCTTAGATTGGAATATTTCCCGTCAATGGACATTAAGCTCTGTTTCTGGATATCGAAACATCAGTTCTTTCGGTAGGTTTGATGCTGATCTAGCCGTTACACCGGATGCCACATCAACGTTGATCGATACATGGATAAGGGAAAAAGATTATTTTCAAGAGCTTAGGCTCGTATCAACACCTAGCGAGCTACCTATCGATTGGATTTTCGGCGCAGCATATTACAAAGTAACGGAAGATAATAATCAACAATTTGCAATGAAAGTGTCTAATACGGCGTTGACGAAAACGAGAGGTAATTTTAGCCGAGATAGTTATACCGCTTACGTTGATGCAAATTGGCGCTTTGCACCCACATGGTCACTTAATCTAGGTGGACGCTATACAAAAGAGAATTATGATATAGATTCTTCTTTTTCAAAGCCATCGGTGACTCAGGGTAACTATAACACGGACTATTCGAAGTTCATGCCAAAAGCCGCTTTATCAAAAGATTTCGGGCGAGATCACACGGTCTATACAAGTTATGGGGAAGGGCTTTTGAGTGGTGGTGGCAGTTGGATGTATGAGGAAACTACCTCTTCTGGAGAACGATTGGGTTACGGGAAAACTTATGCTCCGGAAACAAGTAAAGTCTTTGAAGTTGGTTATAAAAGTTATTGGCTTGATCGTTCGGTAATGACCAATATCAATCTATTTGATGCTCGAGTAGAAAATTTTCAATACGCTTACCCAGATGCCGGTGGTAATACTCGTATTGCAAGTATACAAGAAGTTCGTTCTCGGGGAATTGAAGGGGCTGTCTCTGCATTATTGACCGACGCTTGGCAAGCTGCCCTAAGGTTTGGTTTTAATGATGCAAAGATCACTAAAGTGGACGGTTATACCGGGGCAAGTATGGCCGAAGGCAATCGAGTGCCGTATGCGCCAGATCACAATGTTCACGTTGAAACGACATACTTCGCTGATATCAACGATGATTGGAGCTTTACGCCTACGATGAGCATGGGGTATTTCGGAAAAGTGGCTCAAGATGGGCGAGGCGAAAAATTCCAAGAACCGTACTTTGTTGTCAACGCCAATCTTGATTTTTCATATCGTGACAATTACTCGGTCCGTTTATGGGGGGCTAATTTAACCGATGAACGTTATCAAACTTTCTCTTTTGGCTCGTACAGTACTTACGGAGAACCATTAAGGTTTGGGTTGGATTTAGAGGCAAAATTCTAACTAAGCAACTTTGAGCATGCATTCGCTCATTTCATTTCAGGCAGCATGCAATGTGCTGCCTTTTTTGCGTTTAAAAAAGGATTTATTATGCAACAAACAGATTCTCACCCTTTAAAATGGTTGCTCAATCAATGTAAGGTACAACAGTGGATGCTTTGGTTAGCGGTTCTATTTTCGTTGACCGCTGCTGTTCTTGCCCTTGGACCTTATTATGTTGTTTATTTAATTGTCGATAAACTGTTAGTGGGCGCAGGTTGGGACCAGCTTTGGTCGCTATCGGTTATTGCGTTTACCATCATGGTTGCACGTTACGTATCTCTATTGATGTCAGTTTATTTGTCCCATCATTGCGCTTTTCATATTCAATATAATATTAGGCTCTCGGTAATAAATCGCCTTTCAAAAATAAGACTCGGCTTTTTTAGTCAAACAAACAGTGGAGAGCTGAAAAAGAATCTGACGGAAGATATCGATCGGATCGAGGTATTTATTGCACATCAACTCCCTGATTTGGTGTCCTCTTTTATTATCCCATTGGCGACTTTTATTTTGTTATTGGTGATTGACACTAGAATGGCGCTGATCGCATTAGTACCAATTCCGTTAGCTATTCTATGTCAGGCTGTGCTGTTTAAGGACTATAAGTCGAAGGCTGAGCAATATCATGAGTCCGTTGAAAAACTAAACAGCTCTGTGACTGAATTTATTAAAGCTATGCCCGTTGTGCGTTTATTTGGTATTGGTGAGCACTCTTATAGCCAGCTAGACAATGATATACAACACCATAAGAACTATATTGAATCATGGACTAAAAGTGCGGGTTGGCCGTTTGCTTTATTTAAAATCGTTCTTAGTTCTGGGCTTGTCTTTCTGGTGCCTTTCGGCTTGTATTTTTGGGCTCAGGGTTCGTTAAGTATCTCTAGCTTTCTACTGTGCATCTTGCTTGGTGTGGGTATGTTAGAGCCGCTGTTTAATCTCACGTTATTAAGTACCTATCTTGGGCAAGTATTTGAAGGTGTTGCGCGTTTAATAAGAATAGCCAATTTACCGGAAATGGAAGGCATTGCGAGTCAATCCGAAATACATCGGCATGACATAGAGTTTAAAAATGTCGACTTTTGCTATGAAGAGCAGCAACGCAAGGCGATCAATGATGTTAGCTTCACGTTACCTTCCGGAAGTCTTACTGCTATCGTTGGTCCTTCTGGGGCAGGGAAAACCACGTTGGCTTCTTTGTTAGCAGGTTTCTGGCCGTTGACTGGAGGCGAAATTCTTATTGGCGGGGTCGCTTTATCACAGATGTCTGAAGAGAAGCGTATGGATGCCATAGCAATGGTTTACCAAGACCCTTTTGTATTTACTCAGTCGGTATCGAATAACCTTTCGATGGGTAAATATTATTCAACAGAGGCGATTGTAGCGGCAGCAAAATCGGCAAATGCTCATGATTTTATTTGTAAGCTTCCTGATGGGTATGACACCGTGATCGGCAAAGATACACGACTTAGTGGTGGTCAAAAACAAAGGCTATCCATTGCACGCGCGATATTGAAAGATGCACCAATCATAATTTTGGATGAGCCGACCTCTCATTCCGATGCTACAAATCAAAAGCTTATTCAAAGCGCCTTGAACAAACTGATGATAGGAAAAACAGTGATCATTATTGCTCATCGTCTGGTCACGATTCAGCGGGCAGACCAGATCCTCGTTATAGACGAAGGGAAGCTTATTGAGAAAGGGACGCATGATGAATTGATCGCACTTAATGGCTTATATGGTTCAATGTGGCGTACCAGCCAAAATGCTCAAAAGTGGTCAGTGACCAACAAAGCAAAGAATGAGGAAATGAATTGTGCTTGATCAAATAATGCGTTTATCTGGTTGCTCGATGGCAACGATTGGGAAAAATATAGCCGTAACGATAGCTGATGCGGTAACAATGATTATTCCGAATTTTTGTGTGTTCTTTATCCTTACCGAAATGTTGGCTCCAACGCCATCTATAAACAACCTCTTTTTTTATTGTGGTTTAATTGTTGTTTGTTTGGTCGCCCGGCTGATCGCAGTGAAAATGACGTTCACTACGCACAGTGAATTTAGTAGTCGTTCCGGTTACAAAATGCGTAAAGATATGATGAGAAAGCTCACTCACATTCCATTAGGTTCATTACTCTCTATGGATTTAGGAAAGCTCAATAATACTTTATTAAAAGATGTTGAGTTTACAGAGCATACATTATCTCACGTTATTAGTTATGTGCTCGGAATTGCCTGTGTTCTTGTATTGTTAATGGTTGGTCTATTCATATTTGACTGGCGTTTAGCGTTGAGCATGCTGATCGGTTTTCCTATAGCGATCGTTATGTTCGTGGTTTTGTCTCGTTTAAGTCAACAGGGGAAAAGTAAACTGTTTCGAACCGCAGACAAATTAAGTAGCGCAATCTTTGAGTACATTATGGGAATACGAGTACTTAGAGCGCATGGGCAAGCTGATGGAGAGTTCCTCGAACTTGACGACAAAATGAAAAGTGCACGAGACGCTCATCTAAAATATGAAATGAGAGCGAGTTTAGCCCCAGCCGCATTCATTATTTTTTCTGAGTCAGGTTTTGCCAGCTTGATCATGTTTGGTCTTTATTTTATCGGGACAGAAACGCTTCCAATTACTGTTTTTTTGTTATTCTTACTTGTCTCAATGCAATTCTATCGCCCTCTCACGCAACTTGCCATTTTACTGACTCAATTTCAATATTTTAAGATTTCTATGTCTCGTATTGAAGGGGTATTAGAGCAAGAAGAACTGGAGGAAGAGACTGAGACTGTACTGAAAAACGAAGGTCATGAAGTGAGTTTCAATAATGTGCACTTTAGTTATCAAGATGCACCGTTTTTCAATCGTATGAATGTTACTTTTCCTGAGCGCTCTGTAACGGCGATAGTAGGACCGTCGGGATCAGGTAAATCAACAATGATGAGTTTGCTTGCTCGTTTTTGGGACACGGATGAAGGCACCATCACTATTGGCGGAAAGAATGTAAAAAACATGAGTCAAACCGAGATCTCTGAACATATTAGTATGGTTTTTCAAGAGGTTTACCTTTTTGACGATACTATCTATAACAATTTGGTGATGGGACAAGAAATTTCATCATCAAAATTGGAGATGGTTTGTCGTCAAGCTCAATGTTGGGAGTTCATTCATCGTTTTCCGGAAGGATTACAAACGATTGTCGGTGAGGGAGGGACGAGACTTTCTGGTGGTGAAAAACAACGAATTTCTATCGCCAGAGCGCTGATAAAATGTGCACCTATTGTTCTACTTGATGAGGCGACTTCGGCTTTGGATGCGAATAATGAAATGCTTGTACAAGGAGCTATTTCCTCTTTAGTGAAAGACAAAACAGTGATCGTCGTGGCTCATAATCTGTTGAATGTGGTCCATGCTGATCAGATAGTTGTCTTGGCTAATGGCAATATAGAAGCGATTGGTACCCATAAGCAGTTGATGAAATCGTCCAATGTATATAAAACACTGTGGAATGACCAGTTAGAATCGCAAGGCTGGGTTGCTTAACATATTGTTTTTATAAGCTTATCTCTCGATTCTAACATTTGTACAACTATTAACCCAATTGATAATAATTATCATTTGTAGTATTTTCAAGGGCTACTCACTAGAGAATAAAAGCTAAGAGATGTAATCATGGCCTATGTAAAAAGTAACGTTCAGTCTGCTTTTAAAATGTGTGAAGGGTTTGAAGGGGGCGGCGAAAATCGACTTGCGGATTATGCAACAACAAAAGTCGAGCTCGATGAAAATGTATGTTTAGGTCATGGTTACATTGTTGAATTAGCTCCTGGCCTAAATATCACCTACAGTGACGTTACTTTTAATAGCCCTACTAGCTTTAAAGAGGTTGCGCAGGACTACTTTGGAGCATGCCTCGCAATTGAAGGAGAGGTTGAGGTATTAGTATCAGGTGAGAAAGAATCGATAATTATAGATAAAGATAAGGCGCTGTTTTTTGTTTGTCACGAAGGGGAATTGGAGTTTCGTTACGATACATCTCGAGTGAAGTTTATAAACTTCTGTGTTCCCAAGGCAATGATGGAGTCGTTATTTGAAGATGGTTCGGGTGCACATTTTGAAATTAATCGATTTGAGTCTGTTCAAGTGACCTCTGATATTGTCAAGAACGTAGATGAAATCTTTCGTTCTAAACTAGGAAAAACCGCCAACATTCTTTATTTGCAAGGTAAAGTGTTGGAACTGCTTGCCCTTATTTATCACAACATGCACCGAGAGGTAAATATATGTTGTGGAATGACGCCGCGAGACATGGATTGTATTCAGCTAGCGGCTCGAATTATGGAAGAGCGTATGGACTCGCCTCCATCATTAATCGAGCTGTCCCGCCAAATTGGTATTAACGACAACAAACTGAAGAAAAATTTTAAGATGGTCTTCGGAGATACTGTGTATGGGTTTTTATCCAATAAGCGCATGGCTAAGGCTGGAGAACTCTTGGCTGTGGGTGATCTCTCCGTTCAGGAAGTGGCGCATATTGTTGGATTTAAACACGTAGGACACTTTTCAAAAAAGTTTAAAGAGCAGTACATGTGTAGCCCAAAACATTACCGACGAAAATCGGTTCACGTAGGGTAAAAAAAGGCTCAAGCATTGCTTGAGCCTTTTTTCTATGCGCTTGCTAGCTCGGATTTGTGTACATTTTTTGTTAACTGAAGGTAGCTTTGAGTACCTAACAACAACGCAGCAAAGGTAAGTCCACAGGTGAGCAAGAGCCAGATATGTTCGATGTTAGGTTGGTCAACTAGCCAACCTTTGACTCCAATTAAATAACTGATAGGTATAATGACAATCCAATAGACAAACAACACCGTCACTAGAGGTCGCACAAATTCTTCTAGGCCACGTAAGATACCTGCGGCGACCATTTGTATTGCGTCGACGAGCTGAAACATCGCAATGAAAATAATCAGGCTCGAAATGAGCGTTGTTACTTCTGGATCATCGCTAAACCAAGGTGCGATTTGATTACCAAACACTAAAATGAGTACCGTCATGATCCCTCCATATAGGGTTGCTATGGTGAGAGCTGCGATACCAGAACGTTTAGATTCCAATGGCAAAGTCATTCCCCTATATTTGGATACCTGAATGGTCGCGGCACTGCTTATTGCTACCGGAATCATGAATACGACCATAGCAATATTTATGGCGACTTGATGTGCAGCGATCACTTTGGTGCCAAGTGCCGAAGCAAAGAAAGCTAACGCAGTCAGTGCCAATACTTCTAGGATGAGCGCAATGCCGATCGGTAAGCCCTCTAGCATTAAGTTTCTTGCTTCCGAGTTCTCAAAGTGGATATGTTGATGAGTTGTGGATTTAAGTGACTTTCTGGAAAGGGCGAATAGACAAATAAGAGCACAATACGTCGTGATTGCCGTTGCTACCCCACAACCTAATCCTCCGAGTTCTGGTAACCCTAGATAACCATTAACAAGAACAATATTGAGAACGCTATTGAGCATCAACAGTAGAGCCCCAGTAACTGCAATCGGTAGCATTTTTCCCCGACCTTCATTGAAAAATCGATAAAGAATCATATAAGTAAGACCGGGTACGGCGAAGGCAACAGCGTGAAGATAGTTTTGACTTATTTTTGCGACCTCCTGATCAGAGATGATATAGGGGGCTGAGAAGGCACAAAGCTGTAATGCAATGAATCCAATCACAGACAGCGCCGCGGCATTACGTTTACCCATAGCCAACAATTTCGCGCAAGCTGCATTATCTTGTTTAGCATCTGCCGCTGAAAACTTCGGGACCAACGCGTACATAATGCCCGTAATAAGAATGGCGATAGGAGTCCATATGTTACTAGCCAGTCCCACCGCTGCGAGATCCTTGTAATGGTATTGTCCGGCGAGAAGGGTGTCGACGAGTCCTAGTGAAGCTTGGCATATTTGGATAAACATTAGTGGTAAAGAGAGTTTGATTATCTCTTTATAAATCGGTGTTTTCTTGTTCATGTATTAATCCATGGTTAAGTTATGTTGCTCGATTTCGGTATTGTGGCATGTGGGAAACAATGTTTTTGTCATTATGCGGAGCAATATATTCACCCTACGGATTTGATAATGGATATCATTAGCATTTGGGTAATATTTGTTTAACCTGATGATCTTTTAAAACATTATTGGGACATCTCACGTGTTAGTAGAACAAACTTCTCCGCTTGAAAGAGAGCAGGGTGCCCATTACTTCCTACTTCCCGTTGGGCGCGATGTATCGGAGTTTTCAGCGTTAAACTCACGGCCGATACAAGCTTTGGACAGGGAAAATGTACAGGCATACGTTCGTCACCTTCTCTCAGTCGGTGCTTCAATGACCGGCCAAGGGTACGTTGAATGCAACGTTTTGATGGATGAACAATGGCATACAGCTTCACTCGAATGGTCACTTCGACAGCAGAAAATAAAACAGTTCTGTTTTGAAGCGGCTGCTTTACCGAAGAAAAACGTACGCACGATAGTGAGCTTTGATTCCAAAAAACCAAGTGAGCTTCATGTGTTGCTGGGTTTAAATGCTGATGCGTTGGTTGTGTCGTTAGGCCGTGACAATGTTATCTACTTTACGGACGGTTATGATGCGAAAGAGATCGAACTGTTTATTCAACATTGTGAGAGCGAGGATTTACTTGGCAACGTATTTATGGTGGGCGAGACGAAGAAATGCAATCCCGATCATTCGTTGTACTCAACTTTCCGCAACCAAGCGCTTAGTAATCCGAATAAATTAGCGATCATATCCACCAATGTGAAATGGACATACGCTGAACTTTTGGCTGAAACTGAAGCGATTATTTCTCAAGTCGTGCCATACCTAGAATCTAATGATCCAATTGCGCTTTACTTGGAAAGAGATGTCTATCAAATCGTGGCGACATTAGCTTGCCACGCACTGGGTTGTGCGGCTGTCCCTATCTACTACGACACACCGCTTGAGCGCGTAAAACAACAGTTATCGCTTGTTGAGTGCCAAAGTATTATCACTTCTGTTGAAAAAGCGAATGAGCTACAAAGTAAAACAAATGTGATAACGATTGAGTATCTACTTGAAGCTAAGAATCAAAGCACTAGTCGTCAAATCAGCCCTCAACAACTGCGGCCCTTAGCGCTGGAAAAGCCTAGCTATGTGTACTTTACTTCGGGTTCAGAGGGGATGCCTAAAGGGGTCGCTCTTCCCGGGCTAGCCATCGCGAGAATCATCGACCAACCTAATTTTTTAGGTCCTATGACGGAGCAAATCATTAGTTATATTGCTAACCTGGCATTTGATGCATCAGCATTGGAATTGTGGGGAGCGCTGTATAACGGTGCGACATTGGCAATATTGAATAAAGATGAGGTGTTGGATGTTGAGTTGCTATCGCGGAAGTTGAGGGAATTCAACGTCACAACCTCGTTTTTCACTTCAGGTTTGTTTAACCGAATTTCCGATGCAGATGCGTTGATCTTTGACTCTCTTTCTTACGTGATGTTCGGAGGAGAAAAGGTGTCGGTTTCTCATGTGCAACGAGCGTTGAGTCTAGCTCCGAATGCTCAGTTTATTCATTGTTACGGTCCAACTGAAAACGGAATTTTTACCACGACACACGTTGTCGAATCCAACTCCGTGAACTATTTGAAAGACATCCCAATTGGAAAACCAGTAACAGGGACATACGTTGCTCTTTTAGATAATGACTTTATGCCCGTACCACAAGGTAAAGTTGGTCAGCTAGTGTGTTTTGGTGAAGGTTTAGCAACAGGATATGTGGGTTCGAAGGGGCAAACGGAAGAAAAATTCATTGATTTTAAAGGTCATAGAGGCTATTTGACTGGTGATTACGCCCGCTTTTCTGCAATGAACAATATTGAATTTGTTGGGCGTGTGGATTCGCAAATCAAGCTGAATGGCTTTCGTATTGAGCTGGGCGAAATTGAGAGTGCAATAAGGAATCATGCGAAGATATCGACGGCTTATGTTCGTTTAAGTACGCAGAAACGCCAGATCCAAGCATTTATTACAAGTGGTTCTGACGTAGATATTGATGACGTTCGCCTTATGCTTTCAAATATGCCGCACTATATGCAGCCTACTGATATTTGCTGGGTTCCTAGCATTCCTCTTAATCCAAATGGCAAAATCGATCAGAAAGCGTTGGATGCCATTATTGATCAAAAACGCGCTGTTGAGCCGATTGAAAGCGTATCTCGGACCATGCGCAAAGTTTTATCCCTCTATGAAGCACTGCTATGTGCTCCTGTCACTCGTATCGATTCGTCATTGTTTGAACTCGGTGGTAACTCACTTCACTTAATGCAGCTCTTAACGGAACTGCGCGAGACGTTTTCTCACAGCATTGAACTGTCATTTTTGGCCGAAAATTCGTCGCCTGTTGAGGTATGCGATTGGGTTGAACTACAGCAATGGAATCAAATGGAAGATGACACGACTGAAGAATGGACGTTTTAACAATGAATCATAAAGACACATATTCTCTTTTAAAACAATTTAAAGCGAAAGGCATCAAATTGAGGGCGTTGAATGGGCAGTTAAAGGTGTCTATTCAAAGTGGAACGCTAGACGCTGAAACGAGGGAGCTGCTCACACTCAATAAAGACAAATTGCTTAGTTATTTAAGTGAAAAATCAAGCAATGGAACGATTGCTTCATTTGTCGAGCAACGATTTGAACCTTTTAACCTCAATGAAAATCAACAGGCCTACTGGTTAGGTCGCAGTGCGTCTGTTGACGGGGGTGGTGTCGCTATCCATCTTTATTTTGAAATAGATGCGACTGAGTTGGATATAAATAGGCTTCACAATACCTGGGATACCATGGTACGACGCCATGACATGCTTCGCGCTGTCGTCACTTCAGATGGGCAACAGAGGATTCTCAAAGAGGTGACTGTAGCCCCTTTTCGTATGATTGAGGCTAATAAACCGAATTTTGACGCAGCTTTGCTCAATACACGGAACCGCCTGTCTCATGCTAACTATGATCTAACGAAATGGCCCCAGCACACTTTTCAGGTTGTAACCTCTAGCAATAAGAAAACCTTATGCTTGAGTATTGATTGCTGGTGCATCGATGGCTGGAGTTACCAAATCCTCTTTCAGGAGTGGTTGCAGTTGTATCGGGACGAAGGGGCATTATCCGAGGTTGAACTGACCTTCAGAGATTATTGTACTCACCTTAATAGCGAGCAATGTTCAATACAGCAGCAAGACTATATCGATAATATGGCGGGTAGTTTACCTCCAGCGCCTAGTTTGCCTGAATGTTCACTCTCACAGTCGGTGCCGAGATTTCAGCGTTATGAGCGCTGGTTGTCGGACAAAAAGGTACAGCAGCTTAAGAATTGGTGCTCAAACAAAGGCGTCACGTTGGCTTCAACCTTGCTGACCTTGTATGCAGAAGTGCTACAACTGTGGTCAAGCAATGATTCTTTTACTGTGAATGTTCCACGGTTTAATCGCAATACTGACGATTCTAGGGTTAATCATATTATTGGTGAGTTCGCGACATTTTCACTGATTAGTTTTGATTTTACTGTTGAAATGGACCGTGTGAGCCGAATTAAGCACGCTCAGAAAGTAGTATTAGAAAGTGTGGAAGCCGGTGTATCTGGCGTCGACATCTTACGAAAAAGAAATGAGCTTTCGCAAAGTGTTCAAACAATGCCTTTTGTGTTCACCAATGCCCCTGAATGGGTGACTCAAAGCGGTGAAAAACAGTCATTCATTGATACCCTTCGACAATTAGGTCCACTGGAATACGCAATTTCGCAAACGCCGCAAGTAAAGGTTGATTGCCAGTACCATGAGAGTCGCGATGGGCTTTACGTATTTTGGGATGCAAGAGAAGACGCGTTTTATCCGGATCAAATTGAGCAGATGTTCGATTTGTTTCTAAATGGCATTTTAGATTTGGTTGAACAACCTGAGAAAGAGCAACGTCCTAAAGTAGACAGCGTGGCTCTGATACCGGAAGAACATTTATTACAAGAAAGTTTGTGGGCCGATTTTTCAAATACAGTCTTACGTTACCCAAACAAGGTTGCGATTGTGTGTGAAGACGGTGAAATGACGTGGGCGCAATTGAATGAACGCGTGAATGCACTCTCTGGCCACATTTCATCACTCAACCTAGCTCCGAGTCAGCCAATTCTCATCATGGCTGAAAAAGGATGGAAGCAAGTTGCTGCCTCTTTATCAGTGATGCATCAAGGTCATATTGCTGTCCCGCTTGATTGTTCAAATCCCGCCGAGCGCATTCAATTTATTTCCGATGATACTAGAGCGCCACTGATTTTGTGTACTGAAATTTATGAGGAAAAAGCGGCTAAGCTCGGGTTGCCGATATTGGATATTGCGAAAGTATCGGGCAATGGTGCAGTGGCGAGAACACAGCCTTACTCTGAGACCATGTTGATCATTTATACCTCAGGTTCAACAGGGCAGCCGAAAGGCGTGAAGATCTCTGCAGTCGCGATGAACAATGCGGTGAGTGCAACCATTGAACGATTCCAATTTGATCATCGAGACGTTTTCTTCGGCCTGACTCAGCTTCATCATGACATGGCATGGTTTGATCTGTTGGCTGCTGTCAAGACTGGGGGGCAACTCGTCTACCCGGCATCTAAGGATTGTCGTGATCCGCTTGCGTGGAACCGCCAGATTGAGCGTTATGGGGTTACGTGTTGGAACAGCGTACCACAATTGATGCAAATGCTGCTGACGGCGTTAAAGCAGAAGAGCCCTGGTGCATTAAGCAGTGTTCGTATTGCCTTTTTAGGAGGGGATTGGATCCCACTTTCAACGAACTCAGACATGAAGACTTCTCTTCCCAATGCACGCTTGGTTTCTGTTGGCGGACCAACGGAAACAACGCTTTGGAATATCATGTATGAGGTCGATATTTTCGACAATACTTGGTCGAGTGTGCCATATGGCAAACCTATTGCGAACAACCAATATCGAATCTTAGATCGTCACGGAAGAGATTGCCCACCTTGGGTTGAGGGAGAAATGTGTTGCAGCGGAATCGGTGTGACACAGGGGTATTTAAATCGCCCTGAACTTGAGGTTGATAAATTCTTTGAGCCTGAAGATGGATGCCGTTATTACCGCACTGGAGACATAGGTCGCTATCGTGCAGATGGTGAAATCGAGTTCATTGGACGTAAAGATGATCAGATCATGGTGGGAGGCTACCGAATTGAATCTCAAGAAATCCATCGTGCCTTAGAGAGTCACAAAGGCGTAAATCAGGCTCAAATTTTGGTCGACAACGGTCAATTGCAGGCGTTTGTTGTGGGGGAACACGATCACACCGTGTCAGCAGGGCAACTGGACTCCTTGCTTAGGAATATGTTGCCTGAGCAAATGATCCCTTCCGTCTATTTTGTCGTTAAGGCAATACCATTAACGGGCAATGGCAAAGTAGATAAAGCAGCTTTAGCTTCGTCAGATAGTCAGTTGCTAGCGTTCAGCCAAATCGACGCGGCGGACATTTTACTCTCCGAGCACAAGCGCGTCGCCATGCTATGGAAGCAAGTACTCGGTAGAGCCCCTCAAAAGACAAACGATGATTTCTTTTTGTTTGGTGGCCATTCACTCGCTGCGGTTGAGCTGTTTGCTCTTATGTTTCCACAAGGTCACGACACTCAATCGGTAGTCAGTCTATTCGAATTGAGAACGGTTGCTCAGCACGCGAGTTGATGTTAGAGAGTGCTGGCAGCAACGTTTTGGCATTATCCGAAGAACGGCTTGATTCTGTTGAGCTTTCTCAAAGCCAAAAGCGTATTTGTTTTGTTGAGCAAATGACGCAAAGAAAAAACCTATTCAATTTGCCTTTCAGAATTGCTTTAGGACGTGATTGTGAAGCAGAACGGTTAAAAAGTGCGTTAGAGAAAACCCTGTCCCTGTTTGATGTGTTTCAGTCGAAATTGGTGAATGGTCAATGGGTGCGTACTGCCAATACCCCGCGCGTTGTGTTAGAGAGTCTGCCGTTAAATGAAGTGGAAATTGACAAGCTTAGTCAAGAGCAGGCTTCTGAAATGTTGGATTTGTCCAGCGGAAAGGGTTGGGGTGCTTTGCTGGTCAATCATGAAGAAGGGCACTGTGAGTTGTTGTTGACCGTACACCACGTGTTGTTCGATGGTTGGTCTTTGCAAATTCTGTTGAAGGCATGGCAAGACTGCTACCGCGATGAAGGGTTGCTAGTCACTCAACGTGCGGATTATTTCAACTATTGTGAGTGGGAATCTGCGCAGAATGGTGTTGATGGGGAACTCGATTTTTGGCGTTCACAGCTAGAGGACTTTCAAGACTCGGCGTTATTGCCTACACAGCTTGATCCTCAACATATAGATTTTACGGCCCAGACGGAGGCATTGTCACTGGATGCTTCTATGGTTGAGTCTTTACGAGGTTTTTCAGAAAAGCACAGCACCACGGAATTCGCTGTGATGATGGCTGCATTTCAACTCTTAATTAGCCGATATCTCGCTCAGGATGATGTTGTCATTGGGACGCATGTTGCCAATCGACCAACCGCTCAAATGCAGTCAATTCCCGGACTATTCCTGAATAACATTGTGGTTCGTCAACGTTTGAATGGGGATTGGAGTGTTGAGCAACTCATTACCGAGCAAACTAAAACATTACTCTCAGCGATGAAGCACTCAAATGTTCCGTTTGAACGAGTGGTCAGTGAGATGGCTGCTGGAGGTGATGGAAGTCGTCATCCTATTTATCAGATCAGCTTTGTTTTAGACAATTCAAATACTCTTGAAGGAGAGCTGGGGTGTGTGATTAAGCCCACGGAACAGGCTGCGATTTCCAATGAACTAGAAATGAATGTTCAGCTAGGAAAAGGCGAAGGACGAATTAATCTGGTGTTCAGAAAGGGGTTATTTACGGCATCGAGTATGCGTCAGTTATTGGATCAATATCAGGGGGTGTTGAAGCAAATGATTGCTCGCCCTTCATGCCAATTAAGTGCCCTTTGTTACAACTCACACAATCAACATGGGGTATTGCAAGGGCCGTTAACGCCAATTGTGGACAGCAGCATCTACGAAGTATGGCAACAAGTGGTTGAAGCTACCCCTAAAGCGCCAGCTTTTTTTGATGACGGTGTTACGTGCACATTTGAACAATTGAATGACAAAGCAGAGACATTAGCGCGTCAGTTAGCGTTTGTTGGTGTTGGTTATCAAACAAGAGTCGGTGTTCACCTTGATCTTGGGGAAGAGTTGTTGGTGTCATTGCTCGCCATCGTCAAGCTTTCTGCGTGTTATGTACCGCTGGCAAGAACTCTGCCTGAAGGTCGCTTAAAACAAATGGTAGAGATTGCGCAATGTGAGTTGGTCTTAGGTTGTAATACATTTGATATAGGTGCGCCATATCTTGACTCTACGGATGTTAAGAGCCAGAGAAACTTGGTGACCACCGTTCATCCGCAGGCCAACAAACCTTTCCTCTATGTGACGTTTACGTCTGGGTCAACGGGGACACCTAAAGCCGTTGCGGCAACGGAAATGGGTGCACTGAATAGATTCTCATGGACTTGGCAGAATATGCCTTACGTTGCTGGAGAAATCTCTGCACTGAAAACATCGATCAGCTTTGTTGATTCTATCGCAGAGATATTTACTCCACTTCTTAAAGGCGTTCCTCTTGCGGTTATTCCAACTCAGGCGCAGTGTTCGCCTGAAGCATTCGCGGACTGCCTTGAAAAATATCAAATCACACGTTTGGTTATGGTGCCATCACTGATGGAAACATTGGTCGAACACCGTCTTAATGACCCTGAGTCTAACAAGTGTTATCAGACTCTTAAGTACTGGACCCTCAGTGGTGAAACCTTATCGCAGGCCTTGGCTGATCGCGTACTGACCTTGTGGCCTCATATTGAGTTATGGAATGTATATGGCAGCGCAGAAGTGGCGGCTGATGTACTCGCGTGTCGCATAGAGTCAAGTGGAACTTACGTTACTTTGGGTCAGCCGCTGCTCAATACTACTGTTTCTCTACGCGACAATTGGGGAGCTCTAACACCTCACGGTGGTAAAGGTGAGTTATCGGTTACTGGTCGTCAGGTCATTTCTGGTTATCTCAATGAAAACGCGTTTCCTCAAAATTCACTTGGAGAAGCGACGTTTGCAACTGGAGATATGGCCCAATTTCACTGTGGTGATGCGAATCTTGAAACGACCGAAGTTGTATTTGTTGGACGCCAGCAGCAGTTAGTGAAAATTAGAGGCCAGAGGGTCTCCCTTGCAGAAATAAAGGAAACCCTTGTTCAGCACGAGGCCGTTACACAGCTGGCTGTGGTTATGGTGGATGAGCATCGTATTGGCGTTATCTATACACCTGAAAGCGTAAGTGCAACGTCACTTCAAGGTATTGCCGAACAATTTTTACCTCGATATATGCGCCCTCAAGTTTGGCATGGCGTGACTACAATGCCATTGCTAGCAACGGGAAAAGTCGATTTAAAGGCGGCCGCAGATTGCCTTAAGCAACGCCCTAATTTACCTGTAGATGCGCGAGCAATGACTAAAAGCGAACATGACATTGCTCAAATTTGGCAGGCGCTGACAGGTATCTACCCACAAGATCCAGAAAGTCATTTCTTTGACATGGGAGGCCACTCTCTGCTGGTGAACTCGCTAACAAATGCATTGAATAAAACCTTTGGGTTATCACTTCGCTTAGGTCTGGTTTACGACTCGCTTGTGCTCAGCGAAATGGCCCAATTAATCGAGACGCTTACGACGACAAATCTCGTCAAATCAAGCATTAAAGAAACAGGTATTATCTAATGGGAATCGCGTTAAAACTATTGCAATCAATGCGATCAGAAGGCATTTTTTTGCATATTACTGATGATGGAAATCTGGGCTATGAAGCGCAGCGTTCATTGACCAGTGAAGAAGTTGATCTTTTGAAGGGAAACAAATCGCAACTGGTGACCTTGTTAAAAGCGTCAGTGTCGAATGACGAGGCTTCACTCAAATGCACACCTCAATGTTCTATCTCACAAGAAAATATGTATTTGTTGTGTCAAAAGGATTCGATTAACGCGAGTTATAACTTGTGTTTTTCCCTGTGTTTTGAACAACAACCTGACATCGAACGTTTAAAAAAAGCCTTAGCATTTATACAGGCTAAGCAACCCGCGTTGCGCAGTGGTTTTGAGCGTCAGGATGGTGATGTCGTCATGTTTCGTCGTGCAGTCGATGAGGTTCCTTTTGAATCGATCGAGCTGCAAGAAAAAAACTATGACACTTGGCTTAAAAAGGTGAGTCAAGCGCCGTTTGATCTTAGTTCGCCACCTCTATGGCAGTTTTTCTTTGTTGAAACGGAACAAACAAGCAGGTTGGTCATTATTGTTCATCATATTGTTTGGGATGGTTGGAGTTCCGCATTATTTCGCGAGCAGTTAAGCCACGCTTACGGGCAGAACTTAAATGCCACCGAGGTGCAAGAACACTCAGGTTCAGATCGCTTTGCACAGTATCAACGTGACGCTAGTGGGCAAGGTGAATGGCTGCAAAGTCTCGAATACTGGAAAACTCTGCTCGCATCAGCACCGATGCAGAATGATTGGTTAACAAGAAAAGCACCCAAAAGCAGCCGAGCGGGTCATGTAGATCACCGTATTGGTATGGATTTGATAAAGCACGTTCAGCATCACCAACAATTTAATGCATTGTTATCAGCGTGGTTTTTGGCCTTAGGACGTCAATATTGTTGCAACCGAATGGTGTTAGGGGTTGCGGTTGCAAATCGTGATTGTCACAACGAAATCGAATCCAGTTTGGGCTACTTCAACAATGTGGTTCCCGTTACCCAAAACCACCTATTAACTACGTCCGCTAAGCAGCTGATGGAATCAGTTAAAGGGCAATGGTTGGAGAGCATTGCTCATCAAGGAGTCCCTTTTGGCCATATTGTCAATTCAGTTCAACATGAGCGAACTGGCCATGATAATCCGTTAACACAAGTTGTTATTGGCTACCAAAGCTTCGATTGGGACGAAGAACATGCTGATCTTCCTCACACGTTAGAGGCGGCGAAAAACTCTTATGCCAAACTGCCACTGTCGATACAAATGGCGACGATCAACGGACAATTGACGATAAACGTGGAGTACGATCCAAATTGGTATGAAGAAGCAGAGATTCATACCTTACTCTTGCGGTTTGAGCATGCGTTGAACGAATTTTCGTTGGTGTCTGAACCAAAACCTGAGCAAGCTTGGATGAAAGGTGCTGAGTTACCAAAGCCGTTGGATCTGCCGAAAAATCTAGCGGAAATGCTAGAAAAGACGGCCCAAATTAACCCAGATAAGTTACTCACTTTCGTAGCGGTTGATGGGGCTCGGAGTGTTTTGACTTATTCCCAACTTTATCAAAAAGCCAAAACAGTGGCTGGGCAATTGCAACAAGGGAAAAATTGGTCTCATGCCGGGCGTCCGGTGATCGTTCTTGCCGCAGATTTACAACAATATCTGGTGAATTTTTGGGGGGTGGTCATAGCTGGGGGGCAACCTGCCACAATCAATGCACCACAAGTGGAAACGCAGGAAGGCTTAACAAAAATCTACGATGCGTTTGTTCAGCTCAATCAAGCGTTGATCGTCTGTTGCGAGGCTGGAAAAGGTGCTATTGCCGATTTGCTGAAACAAACAGACGATGTCCAGATTGTGGTTCCGAACCACTTGCCTCTACAGAGTTACGTCCAGTGTGCGATTGATGAGAATAGCCCTGGGATCATTCAGCTTTCGTCCGGTTCAACGGGCAAAAGCAAGTGCATTCAACAAAGCCATCAAACGATTGTTGAATATTGCGATTTGATCACCCAAACCCGAGAGCAACGTTCAACGGATGTCTCTCTGAATTGGATGGGATTTGATCACGTTGGTGGCTTATTGTTTACGCACCTGCGTGATACTTACCTCGGATGCGAGCAAGTGCATGTTTCAACCCCTTATGTGCTCCAGTCACCTTTACGATGGCTTGCTTTAGTTGAAGAGTGCAAAGTGACCCACAGTTGGTGCCCTAACTTTGCTTACAAAATGATGATCACTGAAGCGACATCCTCGAATCAACGTTATGACCTTTCTTCACTTAAAGAGTTAATCAATGGCGGTGAAATGGTGGTCGCTGAAACGGTGCGCCGATTTACTGAAGCATTTACTCCATGGGGGTTGAAGTCGAACGTTTTAACGCCTGCTTTTGGTATGGCGGAGTCGTGCACAGTTATCTCGACGAAACCAATCAATCAAGGTGAGGCTTTTTCACTACCTAGTTATTCGATTGATAGCCAAGATGAATATACCCAGATTGGGCACAGCGAATTTGTGTCATTGGGTAAGGCCGTTGCCAACACCGAAATACGTATCGCGAATGAGCACAATGAAGTCGTTAAAGAGTTTGAAGTGGGAAAAATGCAACTGCGTGGTCCTTCAATCACCATGGGGTACTTTGAATCGCCAGAATTGAATCAAAAGGCGTTTGTTGGAGATGGCTGGTTTGATACTGGGGACTGTGGTGTCATCGCTGGGGGGGAGCTATATCTGACCGGAAGGATGCAAGAGAGCATTGTTCTTAATGGCATGAATTTCTTTAACCATGATATTGAAGCCTTGGTTGGTTCGGTTGATGGTGTTGACGAAACCTGTGTGGCTGCTGTTGGCTATCAGGATCATGGGGATTCGGCGGTCGTATTTTACGTAGCAACATCTCAAAGCAGTTTGGATGAGTTAGAAGATCGCATTCGCAGACAGTTGGGTGAAAAACTGCAATTTTACCCGACTGAACTCGTGATACTTGAATATGGAGGTTTTCTCAAAACAACCGCAGGAAAAATTCAGCGCCGTAAAATGGTTGAACGCTGGCTCCTGGAAAAAGCGTTAAATGACAACCCGATCGCGATGGTTCGGCTACTTCCTGTTCCTATTCCTCAACAAAAGATCGAACGTGTTTCGCCAATTTCAACGGTTGATCTAGTTGGTGGTCGTGCCTGCTCGAACAGAACCGTTGTGGCAGTGATGGCCAATGACATTGAGTTGCTAATACGTAGTAAGGGTGAGATTCAACAAGCACTTCATCACGGAAGAATCAATCAACTTGTGCTGTTAGCCGAGAGAGCTTTAGGACCCGTCCTGGAGCTTTGGGCGCAGGCATATCAGTCGATGGCCATAGATACGTCGATCCAGATAGTAACCTGTCAATCCCCTATGAATGTTCATTCGTTGCCGAAACATTCCACGATCAAACGTCTTCATTTTGATGGCGTGAATGGTTTCGAAGACCGCGAGTTCATGACGGATTGGCGGCAGGTGAACGAGTCACAGACGTTAAAAACAGACACCTATTCAGTGGTAACGGGGGCGTCGGGTGGCATAGCACATCATCTTATTCAAGAACTTGTGAATCAAGGTGAGTTTGTTGTGCTGCTTTCTCGCTCCAAGCCAGAGATCACCAACACATTACTTACAGGGCAGTATCTATGGATTCGTACCGATTTTTCCGATGAGAGATCATTGGATGAGTATTGGAAGGAGCGTCGAACCGATGCGCCGCAATTAAAGCAGGCTCCTCGACGTGTTTATCACTTGGCCGCGCAATTTCATCGTGATTCCATCGATGATTTGGATCTGACCACACTTTCAGAGGTCAAAGCGGTAAACGAAGGAGGCTTGATAAAGTTGGTCTCTTTGTTACGCGGTTACATTAATTCTGAATCAATTCAATGGCTTGTGTTTGGTTCGTTAAATGGTGTGCGTGGGGGACATCAAAGCCTTTCTTACAACTTGTCACAAGCGGCAACACGAAGCGCTGTTGAAAGACTTAGGGAGCAGGGATTATCAGCTTCTTGGTTGGGTTGGAGTGCGTGGGAAGACACTGGGATGTCAGTCGGTGAAGTGGACACTACGGCGCTGAAACAGGCTGGATTACAAAGTCTTCAAGCTAAGGATTGCATGAACATGTTGTCTAGCCTCCTTGCTCTTCCATCGGGTGATTACCTGATTGGAACAAAAGAAAAAAACGGCGAAGTACAACCTACCGTTGAGTTAAGTCCTTCAGAGGCTGGGGGGATCAATAAAACGAGTCTAGCATCGTTGCGTAAGGTTTGGCAGGAGCTACTCGGGCGTAATGATATTCCAGCTAACCAGAGCTTTTTTGAGTTAGGGGGGAGCTCGATTTTGCTCTACAAGCTTCAGCATCTTATCGAAAAGGAATTGGGATATCAAAACGTCATGATGGCGGATCTTTTCTCAGCGCCTACCTTGCAGTCAATGACATTGATGTTGACTAGGCTCACCCCGCAAGAGGCGACTACGCCAAATGAACCACTCGAAAAAGATAATCGCGCGGTGCGTAATGCGTCAGTCAAAGAGCGATTTAAGCGACGGATGAATAAATAATGGAAAATTTTAAAAAGGCTCAAGCGGACATCAGTATCTTATCCGATTTGGGGGCAGTTGCCGTTATCGGTATGTCAGGCGAATTTTCTGGCTGTAAAAACATTGATGAGTTCTGGTCTCTCTTAAAATCTGGAAAAAGCGCTGGGCGTTATACCTCTCCCGACAACGCGACGAAAATAGGTATGCCCGCACAGAAAACTCATGATGAAAATTATGTTCCGTGGTCAATGCCCATTGAAGATGTAGACCAGTTTGATGCCCGTGCTTTTGAAATGACGGCAGTACAGGCAGAGACAATGGATCCTCAATGTCGTCGATTCCTTCAAGCGTGTTGGAAAGGAATAGAGCACGCGGGCTATAACCCAATGAAGCTTAATACTCTGAACGCTGGGGTCATCGCTTGCAGTAATCCGAACGGTTATTTAGGGGAAACGGTTACCGCACATTTGGATGCAAACCATCATGCCAAAGCATTGCAAGTGCTAACTGGTAACAGTAATGACTTTTTAGCGACCTGGGCAGCCTACAAACTTAACTTAACTGGACCAGCATTGACCGTTCAGACGGCGTGTTCAAGCTCATTGGTTGCTATCGCGAACGCCTGCTTACAGCTTCAGACTTATCAAGCGGATTTGATGATTGCGGGTGGGGCAGCGTTAACTTTACCTCAAGAGGTCGGTTACGTTCGTCAGCAAGGCAGTATTTTGTCTCAAGATGGGCAGTGTTCACCGTTTAGCCAAGATGCTTCGGGCACCTTGAATGGCAATGCGGTGGCTACGGTAGTGTTAAAGCGCGTGGAAGATGCCGTTGATGATGGTGACCATATTTGGGCTGTGATTCGTGGTGCTGGAATTAATAATGATGGGCGAGCCAAGATGGACTTTATGGCTCCTGGTGTTGAGGGGCAGTCTGCCGTGATGAACAAAGCTTTGCAGTTGGCAGATCTGTTGCCTGCTCAAATTCAATTCATTGAAACACACGGAACCGGGACTCAACTTGGCGATGAAATAGAAGTTCGCGCTCTGAGTAAAGTGTACGGGGATTCACAGTCCACGAAATACCTTGGTGCTGTAAAAAGCAACATAGGTCATGCCAACGCAGGAGCGGGCATTGCTGGTTTTATTAAAACGGTGCTGTCTCTTTACCATGGAAAAATTGCACCCAATGCAGGCAATACCGAGTCTAATCCTACTTTGAACCTTGACGCGTTTCACTTTGCATTACCAAAAACTTTGCTTACATGGCCGGAGTGTGATGTTCGACGGGCAGCGATCAGCTCACTTGGTTTTGGTGGCACCAACGCACACCTTATTTTAGAACAAGCGCCGCGCTTGAAAGCCGATGATCAGCCCCAACAGATTGAGCCTCAAGATACCAGCCTATTAACGTTTAGTGGCACAAGTGAAGCGTCATTAATCGAACAAGTTGCTTCGTGGCAAACTTGGCTGACAGAAAATAGACCAAACCAATCTGAGCTGCGTGCCGCAAGCAACGCGTTGATGTGGAATCGACATCATTTTAACTATCGTACCGCGGCAGTGGGGCATAACTGGCAAGAGCTTACAGCGTCGTTAACTGATGGCGTATTAAAGCAAGGCGCAAGTCGATTGGTTCTTGCCTTTACTGGTCAGGGAGCGCAATGGAAAGGCATGGGGCGTTACCTGTATCAAAATGATCCGATATTTAAATCGGTGACTGATCAATGTGATGATTATCTTGACGAAGCACTCGATATTTACCCGGCGTCTTCGGTGTGGAAAGGGGACGTCGATTTCAACCATGCTTTTTCTAATGCTGGTGGCGCACATTATTACCAGTTCTGTTATCAATTTGCTTTGGCGAAAACCATAACGGCTGCAGGTGTTCAATATGACACTGTGGTTGGTCACAGCCTTGGAGAATTCGCCGCGGCGTTAATTTGTGGCGTGATGACTTTGCCAGAAGCGGTGTCGTTAGTATGCCAGCGTGGCTTAGCCATTGAAAAGCACTGTAAAGGTGACGTGGGAATGATGGCCATACGTCTAGACCGAGAGGCAGTACTGTCGCTTTTGCCAGAAACACTTGATCTTGCTGTCGTGAATGGTGAACAGCAGTGTGTTGTTGCGGGTTGTAATACGGAACTTCAAGATTTTGAGTCCGAGCTGAAGCGTAGAAATTATCAAACAAAGCGACTCAAGACCACACATGGTTTCCATTCCAGACAGATGATGTCGGCATGTGAAGATTTTCGCTTAGCATGTGAATGTGTTGAGTTCCAACCGGTACAAGGTGATTGGATAAGCTCCTTAACCGGTCAACGATTGTTTAGCGTCGATGCGGATTATTGGGTTAAACATCTCACTCAGGAAGTGCGCTTTGACTTGGTGATCGACAACTTGTTGGAGCACGATGTTGCAATGATTGAATGTGGTGGCACCAGCGTGTTGGGTGACCTTGTTCAAGCAAAGCTCACCAAATTTTCTGTTACCACGGTATTTTCGAAAAATGAGGAAAATAAGTGGTTGGCAGAGTCTCACGCCATCGCCTTTTGTTGCGATCGTTTGAACGGCGAGTCCAAACGCCAGCCACCGGCTAACATTCCCAGTTACTGTTTTGATACAACTCGTTTTTGGAGTGAGCAAGCTCCACATGCGGTTCGCTGGCAAAGTGAAGTAAATAGCAAAGTGTTGTCACAAGATGAGGCCGAAGAGGTTGTCGACGATGAACTTACCGCTTGGCTTAAATCTTTGTGGTGCGCCGAGTTAGGTGCGGGAGTCACCATTAACGATGACAGCGATTTTTATGCGTTGGGGGGGAATTCACTGGCCGCGATTCAAATCTGCGATCAGCTTGAGAAGCAGCTAGACCTTTCGTTTCCGATCAGCCGCTTTCTAAATCAACGCACTTTCGGCCAATTTATGAATACGTTAATGGCATTGGCTGAAGAACAACCAGAAGAGATGGAGAACATCCGATGACGCAGGAATCGAGTCTAATCAAGGCGAAACTTCTTAATCGGCTCAGGAACAATCAACCAAAGGCCGAGGCTGTTACGTCGCACAGAGATTCACGTTACGAACCGTTCGCCATGACCGATATGCAACAAGCCTATTGGTTAGGAAGAGGTCACCATCTTGACGGTGGTGATGTCGCTATGCATCTGTATTTGGAGTTCCAAAATAGGTCTTATGATATTGAACGGATCGAGTGGGCACTCAATGAGGTGATAGCAAGGCATGACATGTTGCATGCTGTGGTGCTTGATTCGGAATATCAACAAGTTTTGCAAGATATCCCTCAAGTGAATATCGAGCTGTTAGATTTCAGTGTTGAGCCTCACCGTTTAGAGGCTTTACGCAAGGAATTGGCGCATCGGAAATCAGATCTCACTCAGTGGCCACAAAACCAGGTTGTTGTCACAAAACTGGCTGAGAACGACTACCGTCTGCATCTGAGCTTAGATTTATGGTGCATTGATGGTCGAAGCTATCAGATTCTTTTGAAAGAATTCGCCTCTTTGTACCAGCATGGAAGCAGCGATGGTTTGGGTTCATCGACACTGACGTTTAGAGACTATGTTGTGTATCAACAATCTCAGCGAGACACTGACACCGCCCTGAAAGCGAAAGAGTATTGGAAGCAGCGCCTTGAGACGCTCCCGTCAGCGCCGAGTCTGCCAGCGAAGCGTAATGGAAAAGAAGCAGGGCAAGGGTTTGAACGTTTTCTCACTACGTTGCCACAAGATCAGACTCAACAATTAAAAGCCTATGCACAGCATCATGGTGTCACGCTGAGCAGTGTTTTGATGACGGTTTACAGTTTAGTTCTGGGTAAGTGGTCTGGTGACAATGGTTTTACGCTGAATATTCCAAGATTTAATCGACCGAGTGTACACCCTGACATCAATCAGGTAATTGGTGAATTTGCGACATTTTCATTGCTTGAGGTTAGCCTAGATACTGAACTGCCATTCGTTGAGCAGGTGAAAAACCTTCAGAACCAGATGATGAAAGACATGGAACATTCATCTGTGAGTGGTATGGAGTTGTTACGCTCTCTTACGCAAAAGCATGGCAGTGTTGCGAATATGCCTGTGGTGTTCACCGCTTCGCCGGAGCTAGGTCAAGAGCAAAAGCAATTTGAGGATGAGATTGCAATCTTCGGCTCAATCAAACATGCCATCTCTCAAACGCCTCAAGTCGATTTAGATTGCCAGTACTTTATGTTGAAAGATGAACTCAACGTTAATTGGGATGCATTGGTTCACAAGTTCGAACAAGGTGTGATTTCGGCGATGTTTGATGAATTTGAGCGATTGCTGTGCGCTATTTCATCAAACAATGCCAATTGGAACACGTCGTTGAAAGCTTGTCTTCCAGAAGTACAGCAGACTATGTGGGATGGAATCAACGATACGGTTACGCCTTATCAGCTTGTCGATTGGCATGCCGTACTCCAAGATCATGCGTATCGTCAACCTGAAAGTATCGCTGTGGTATGTGGTTCCGATGTGATCACTTGGGCGGAACTGTATTCTGAGGTCCAGACGATGGCCGTCAATTTACAAGCAGCTAACCCACAATCTGGTTTGGTGGCGTTGTTTTTGCGAAAAGGACCAGCCCAAATTATGGCGGCATACGCCTGTGTGATTGCAGGCTACGCCTATCTACCGATTGATATTGAAGCGCCTAGTGAGCGGGTTAGCTCGATTCTTTCAGAGTCTGGTGCTGATGTGCTTGTGTATCAAACGGATTCGGTATTGTCTGGGCTAGATATACAAAAAATCAACGTGGATGTATTGACTAAAGGCTCGGGCGAGCAACTGTCTCGTAAAGACAGCGACGCTGACGATTTAGCGTATGTGATCTACACGTCAGGTTCAACAGGCACGCCAAAAGGGGTCCCGATCAAACATAAAGGGTTAAGCAATTTTGCCCAGTTTAATCAAAGAACATTTGGCCTCAATCAAAATGATCGCATTATGGCGTTGAGTGCCATCCATCATGATATGTCAGTGTTCGACTTATTTAGTGGATTACTGGCGGGCGCGACGCTGATTGTTCCTGACGAGGCGCATCGTCGTTTGCCTGAAGAGTGGATGCAATTGGTAAACGCTCAGAAAGTGACAGTATGGAATGGCGTTCCTGCGGCTGCCCAAAAGTTGATTGCCACGGCAAATGCACAAGCCATCACGTTGGAGAGTTTGAGGCTCATGATCTTAGGTGGTGATTGGGTACCGACAGAGACACCAGAGCTGCTTAAGTCTGTTGCGCCAAACTGCCAACTGTACACCGTTGGTGGTCCTACCGAGATCTCCGTTTGGAATATCTTCTCCAAAGTATCCCACGATGCTGGTGATTGGCCCTCTTTGCCTTATGGACGACCAGTCGATAACAGTGGCTACTTGATCCTCTCTAATGACGGTGAGCTTGCACCGACTTGGGTTGCTGGTGAAATGTTGTGCACTGGCACGGGCGTGTTTGATGGTTATCTGTATCGCCCTGACCTGAATGAACACGCGTTTATCTCACACCCTAAATATGGTCGTCTCTATCGCACGGGTGATATTGGTAGAATGCGCCCTTGTGGAAATATTGAGTTCATTGGTCGAACCGATAACCGAGTGAAATTGAATGGACACCGTATTGAGTTAAGTGAAATAGAGCAAATCGCCGCGAGCGTTTCGGGTGTGATTCAAAGTGTCGCCTTAATTATCACAGGGGATCATGGCGATAGACTTGCCTTGTGTTATCTCGCCGATAATTCGCCAGATGACACACTTGACGTGCGCTTAAAGCAACGCATGTCAGAGTCATTACCTGTGGCGCTGATGCCTCAGAGTTGGTTAGCCCTCAATGAGTGGCCTCTTACGGCCAACAATAAAATTAACAGGCAGCAATTGTGCGATTGGTGCAGCAGTACAGGTCAAGACCAGCAAGCGATTGAAAGCGCGCTGTCTGTTCTTCTTGCTCAGCTTTGGCAGCAATTGATTGATGAGAATGTGCAGTACATGGGCGATAACTTCTTCATGCTAGGGGCTGACTCTATTACCGCGACACGTTTGTCGAGTTTGGTCAACGACACGTTTGGTATTGAACTCTCACTCGCCGACATTTTTCTTTCCCCAACGATTCAACAACAATCGATTTTGATTGGTGAGAAGCTCGTTCAAGCAACGCGTCAAGGAGACGAGTAATCATGTCAACCATTGATATTCAACAGCTTAATACTGAACAGCTTAATGCGCTGATTAAAAAGGCAAAAGCCAAAACGAGATCAGTAAACAAGGCGCGGAGCACAGAGAGAAAGCTTGGGGAGAGTTATCCGGTAAGCCCTTCTCAGCAAAGTGTTTGGTTAGTCTCTCAAGATGCTAAGGCCAGTGCCGCGTATAACATTACGATGCACTTGTTGGTGAAAGGCCCCCTAGATTTAACGAAACTGGGTCACGCCCTTGAAGGTGTGATTCAACGTCATGCGACACTAAGAACGGGGTATCGTTTTGACTCGAATTTGGGGCAAGCGGTACAGTTTTTGTGTGAAGCAGAGTCGAAACCATTAAACGTGCAACGCTTCGATGATGTATCCGACTGGCTTGAACGCGCTTCTTGTCAGAATAACCAACCATTGGATTTTCAACAAGGTGAAGTCTATCGAACCACGGTCGCTAAACTGAACGAACAAGAACATATCCTTAGCTTGGAGTTTCATCACATCGCGTTTGATGGTTGGTCTACAGGGATTTTACTGGATGAGTTAAGAGCATTTTACTTAGAGCAACAGCAAGATCTCGATGTGATTACTAAAGATTACATTGACGTTGCTGGGATGAGCCAAGAGATTGCAAGTAAAGATGCGCTCAACTATTGGCAACAGAAACTCTCAAATGCCCCTGTCACTAGATTGCCAGCGGATGTGTTGCCTTCATTGGACACTAAGGCGTTTCAAGGCGCGGTGGTTCGGCATAATTTACCAGACAGTTTAGCGAGTGCTCTGTCTGCTCGTGGGCAAGCGCTTGGCATGTCGAACTTTATGCTGTTTAGTGCGGCGTTGCAGTATTTGGTTGGGCGTTATAACGATACTCAAGAGTCTGTGATTGGCTCCTACGTATCTGGGCGAGATAAAACCGAAAGTCAGTCGCTAATAGGGTGTTTTGTCAACAATATCGTACTTCGTCAGGCGTGGTGTGAATCAGACAATTTACACGCTTTCTTGGATATCTCTAAGCGCACAGGGTTAGAAGCATTGGCGAATCAATCTGCCCCTTTTCCAGAAGTGGTGAAATCGGTTGGTTGGCAAAGTGAAGGGCACCCTATTTATCAGATTGGTCTGGTGATGCAACCTGAACAAGTGTCTCTCGATAGCTGGGGAGAGCTGGAAATCAGAGCGTTAGAGGCTGAAAGCTCGTACGCGCACATGGACCTGGAAATTTACGTTTGGCCAAAAGGAGACGCATTTGAATTAGTCCTTAACTACGACAGTTCAAGATATACCAAGCAGCGAATTCAATGGTTAGCAGATCATTATGAGCAAGTATTGAGGTCGTTTGCAACAGCGCCACTAGAGCAACCGTTGCAATCTGTCGAGATTGTTACCGTACAAGAACAGGAAATACTGAATACGTTAGATCGCCGCAAAACAGACCAGCCCGATATGCTGTCTGAACTGGCAGCACGTTTGGATTCTATTAGCGATAGCTACACCGCGATGGTGATAGATGGGCAGGTGACCTCTTATGGTTCGCTCAAACAACGCATCTCGTTGTGGTTGGAAACGTTTAGAAGCCGTCAACTTCAAAGAGGTGAACGTGTTGCTTTTTGGGGAGAAAGAGGACTGGAACAACAGGCAGTACTTGCTGCTTGTTCGGTGTTTGGGGTGGCGTATGTCCCGTTGGACCGCTCATTACCAGAAGTGCGTTGCCAGCAGATCATTAATGATGCTTGCCCAACCTTGCTGATTTTTGAAGAGGGGGAGCAGCCTGCGGTAGAGTTTTCAACTCAAGCTGAGATCCTCACGCAGGACGCACTCGCTAAGACCGTGTCGAATTTTACCTCGATGATCCAAACTATTGAACCTAGAACGTCGTTTGAAGAATTTGCCGTGTTGTATACATCTGGCACGACGGGGTTGCCTAAAGGCGTATCCATTTCTGTCGGTGCGGCGAATGCGAGGTTGAATTTTGCGCGTAACACGTTGACGACCTTGCCAAGCGATCGTGTTTTACAGCGAACGCCTTTGGGTTTTGTCGATGCACTGTGGGAAGTGCTCGACACGATAATGACAGGGGCGACGAGTATTGTTGCACAGAATCATGAGGTAGCTTCTGGGTCGCTTTTGGCTGAGTTGGTCAATACTCAGCAGGTGTCGAAGCTATATGCCGTACCGAGTCTGCTTAGAATGCTGTGTATGGGAAATCATGTCTTTCCGACACTTAGGCATGTCTATTCAACGGCAGAGCCTTTTTCTCTGACATTGCTATCTGAGGTTCAGGAAACTTTTCCGGAGGCTGATGTCTTTAACCTCTACGGTTCAACAGAAGTGAATGATATCGCTTGGCATAAAGTCTGCGTAGAAAGTGTTATGTCGGGCTATTTAGGGCAAATCGTAGAGGGTGCGCGAATAGAGATTGTGGATCAGTTTGGTCGCCTTATGCCCATTGGTTGCCCCGGAGAAATTGAACTTACTGGTCAGCAGAAACTGCTTGGTTATACCCATCATCAGACGCCAGCAGAGGAATCTGATAATGGGCAGCAGGGAGCGTTTAAAATGCGTGACTTAGCGGCGGTTCTGCCTTCAGGACAAGTGAGACTCATTGGACGCAAAGATGGCATGGTAAAGATTCGTGGCAATCGAGTTGAGGTACTGGAAGTTCAAATGAACTTGCGTGAGTCGACGGGGGATAGCGGCGCCGTGGTGTACTTTTCTCATCAATACTCAGCACTCATTGGCTGTTGGAGAGGTTCTAACAGCCCCCAATCTACCCGTGAACAATTGTTGGAGAGACTGCCTGCTTATATGGTGCCATCCCAACTCTACTGTTTGAGTCAGATCCCTTTGCTGCCACACGGCAAAGTGAATATGCCAGCACTAGAACAATTGGTCGAAGCGGAGCGGAGTTTAATCGAGTCGCAAGCTCCAGCCGAAAAAACTGAACATGAACAAGCGTTAGAAGATATTTATGCGGGTGTCTTGCAAGTTAACGCTTGTGACATTGACAAAAATGTCTTTGATCTTGGTTTTTCTTCTCTGGAGCTGAATCAGGTTCAGCACCAAGTAATGACTACCTTAGACAAAGCCGTAGACGTCGTGACATTACTGAAATATCCGACAATTCGCTCTCTTGCTCAGTATCTTTTTGGTTCAAAAGACCTATCAACTAATAAGCCCGCTAGACGCGGACAGCGCACTTCTAGAGTGCGTAGAAGAACAAAATAAGCCGAAGGAATAACAAATGAATATCTACTCAAACCCATTAGCGGCCGACAATAATTTAGATGTTGAAGGCTTATTTACTCAGGGATTCAGTCAATTTGATGGCTGGATCGATGAGATGTGTCAACAGTTCTTAAGTTCAACGGACAGTCGTGACTCGATGAAGATAAGTGAACTGAAAACCTTGTTTACAGACACGACAATTCCAGCTCAGCAGCAGTCAATGGGATCCTATTTGGAAGGGTTTCAAAATGATATTTTGCCCCATTGCTCGCACTTAGCCTCTCCGACTTACGTAGGGCATATGACGTCGCCTCTTCCTAACTTTGTGAGCCAATTGTCAAGGATCGTGATGATTCTTAACCAAAATATGATGAAAATTGAGTCTTGTCGTGGACTGAATTTCTTGGAAAGGCAAGTCTTAGCGATGCTTCATAAAGAGGTGTTTAATTTAAGTGAAGATTCGTATCTAGAAAGTGTTCAAGATGCGAATGTTAACTTTGGCTGCTTTACAAGTGGTGGTACGGTCGCGAATATTACCGCGATGTGGGTGGCCAGAAACAAGCGCCAACAAGCTGATGGTACAAACACACAACGAGGCGTCATCATTGGTTCAGAACTCATGCATTACTCGTTTGACAAAGCGGCAGATTTGCTAGGATTAGACTTAATTCGACTTCCTTTTGATCATGAATATCGTTTATCTCTCACCCACCTTAAAGAGGCGTTGAACAAGGTAAAGGAAAAGAATCAGCCTGTTGTCTCTTTAGTGGCCATCGCCGGAACCACTGATTTTGGCAGTGTGGATCCAATTGCTGAAATGTCTGAGTTGGCTCAAGAAAATGGCGCTCACCTTCATGTGGATGGTGCTTGGGGTGGGGCTATGGTGCTGTGCGAAGAAGGTAAAGCGATCCTCTCTGATATCCATCGTGCAGATTCGGTAACCATTGATGGACATAAACAATTGATGACGCCAATTGGGTGTGGTCTGCTTTTAACACGTGAAGTTGAAACGTTAGGGCAAATTCGTAAAGAAGCGCCTTATGCCATCCGGAGTTCCTCTCTTGATCAAGGTCGTTTTACTTTAGAGGGAACTCGCCCTGCTATGGCGTTGTACTTGCACGCAGCCTTTCACCTTATCGGTAAGTCTGGCTATGGTGAGCTCTTGTCACAAAGCTTATCCAGAGCCAAGGTGATGGCGCAGATACTTAATGAAACTCAAGAGTTTGAATTGGTTCATCAGCCAAAAATGAATTTGATGGTTTACCGTTATTTACCAGAAGGCTACCGTGAACGACACTTAAATGAACAAGAAAATGAATACGTTAACGCCTTTAATGTTGTGTTGCAGAAGCGACAGAGGGCATTAGGTAATACGTTTGTTTCACGAACCAAGCGGGTAACTAATCTATACCCAGAGCAATCTCTCGTATTATTCCGAGCTGTGATGCTAAATCCACTCACAACACGTAGTCACTTACAAACGGTCATTGCTGATCAATTGGTGATTGCTGAAAGCCTAGAAAAAGAAGTGCGTGAGCAAGGGCTAGATCTAGAGGGAATCGCATGAGTGAAGAAGCGATTGCCATTGTTGGAATGGCCGGATTGTTCCCGAAAGCTGGGAGTGTAGACGAACTTTGGCAACGGTTACTTTTAAAAGAAGAAACCATAGAGACAATCCCTCATGAGGCTTTAGTCGGGAAAGTGGACTCATCGTGGCTTGATCATCCACATTATGTTTTGCGTGCTTCATGCCTGCAAGAACCGAGTTTATTTGATGCCAGCTTTTTTGATATCACGCCCGCAGAAGCAGAAATGATGGACCCGCAGCAGCGTTTGTTTTTACAAATTTGTTGGCAATCTTTAGAAAACGCTGGCTACCCAGAGCCAGAAACGGTGGGTTTAAAAACCGGCGTTTTCGGAGGTTGTTCTATAGGCACTTACTTTGCAAACAATATTCTTGGTAATCCGAAGTATGCTCATCGTGATCCAGTGAGCATCATGATGGCCAATGATAAGGATTTTCTTTGTACGCGTGTCGCATATAAATTGAACCTGACGGGACCCGCAATGACAGTGCAAACCGCGTGTTCAACCTCTTTGGTGGCAGTGCATCAAGCTTGTCAGGCGCTGTTGGCGGGTGAGTGTGATCTCGCTTTAGCTGGTGGTGCTTCGATTTCGGCATATGGTCCAATGGGGTATCTCTACTCGCCACAAGGGATACGTTCGAAAGACGGTCATTGCCGTCCATTTGATCATCAATCGTCTGGCACTTTGTTTGGTGATGGTGTTGGAGCGGTGACATTGAAGCGTCTCGAAGATGCACAATCTGACAATGATTATATTTATGCGGTTGTGAGAGGTTCTGCCGTTAATAACGACGGGGCGAGCAAAGCAGGGTTTACCGCTCCAAGTTTGGCTGGTCAGACTGAAGTTATTCAAGAGGCAATGAATGTAGCTGGTGTTGGTCCTGAAGAGATTCACTTTGTCGAAGCCCATGGTACGGCAACTGAACTAGGTGACCCCATGGAGCTGTCTGCGCTAAAAAGTGCTTATGGTGAATGTGGCTCGCAATATTGTGCCCTTGGCTCCATCAAATCAAATATTGGGCATTTGGATTGTGCGAGCGGTATCGCCGCACTAATCAAAGCAGCAAAAACGATTGAACAGCGAGTGCTCCCTGCTACTTTGCATTATGAAATAACCTAACCCTCGCTTAGGGCTAGAGTCCAGTCCATTCTTTGTTAATTCAGATGCGTTTTCTTTGAGGGAGTCAGGTGACATTTTTGGGGCAGTCAGTTCATTTGGGTTTGGCGGCACTAATGCACATGTTGTTTTATCGTCTGCACCCGAATTTTTAGGGGGGGAATGCCGTGTTTAGTCAACAGCATCATGTTCTACAATGGTCAACGCCGAGTTATGCTCAATCTGTAGAAACGGTACGTTTGTTTGAGCAATCGAAGTCAGTTCGAGCACATTCGTTGGGAGATATTGAATGGACCTTACGACACACGAGAAAAGCATTTTCTCACCGCTGTTCGTGCGTGATTGAACCGAATCAAGTTCTGGCCGACGCCTTAGAACAACCTATTGTTTCTCAACGTCAATGTGATCAGCTAGTGTACGTCTTTACTGGTCAAGGTAGTCAGTTTTCAGGCATGGCGGCTGGCATTTATCACAGTTATCCTGTTGCACGTGCAATGATTGACCAAGGCTGCGCGTATATTGAAAGAAGTTACGGTGTTCAGTTGTTACCCTTGTTAACTGAGGCGAGTAACGACTTAGATGAAGCTTTGCAGAACACGGCTCTTGTCCAACCAGCATTGTTTATTCTAGCGATGAGCTATCTAGAACTTCTGAAAAGTACCAAGTTATCACCTGACACCTTGGTTGGTCATAGCCTTGGTGAGTTTGTCGCAGCTTGCTATGCAGGGGTATGGAACTATGAAACAGCTCTAGATTTAGTATTTCTTCGCGGAAGCCTGATGGCTCGGGCGGAAAAAGGAGCAATGATCGCTTGTCATCTGGCAGAGAATCAGCTGCATGAGGTTCTCGGAGAAGATTGGAAGCAGAAGGTAGACTTGGCTGCAATCAACAGTGAAACACAGTTAGTTCTCAGTGTACAAAACGGTGAACTGGCGTGGTTGTTGAAAGTTCTGAATGACAATTCAGTACGGCATACTCAATTAAATACGTCTCAGGCTTACCACAGTCGGGCGATGGAACCCATCTTACAAGAGTTTTCAGCGGTTGTAGAACAGTCATGCCCTAATTTTCCTCGTCATACTTGGTACAGCAATGTCACCGGAATAGAAGTGGATCTTCAGCAAGTTACCACCGCACAGTATTGGAGTGATCACTTACGAAATACGGTCAAATTTGGGGACGCTGTTACCAATATTCATCGAGAATATCCCAATGCACTCTATTTAGAAATTGGGGCAAAACCTCAATTAAGCCCGCTAATTAGTGAGGTGACTAGCACCGTCACGAATACGGCTAATAAGCCTAACCACTCGGGCGTAGGGCAGTGGCTAACGACACTCGCGACACTTTGGGTTCATGGCTTTAACATTGATTGGCAGGATTGGTGCTCTGATGAGGGACGTCGAGTCCCGCTACCGAGCATTGCACTCGCTCCTCAACGCTATTGGGCAGAGATTGAGCTAACAGTAAAAGCACTTTCTGATTCAAAGGCGACTCAAAGTGGAGAAGTTGAAGAGATCGCTAAGCGAAGTGACCCGGTGAGCATGAAGTCTATTTGGTCGAACATATTAGGAATTAACGCTTCAGAACTGTCTGATGATGACCATTTTTTTGCGTTGGGCGGTAGCTCGGTCGATCTATTAGATTTGGTTCGACAAGTATCCTTGCACGGTGGCCAGTTGTCTGTCTCTGAAGCATACCAGTGCCTGAACCTGAAGACGATGGAAGATAAGGTTAACGGTGGATATAGACAGAGACCCCAACACCTGGATAAACAGAGTGAGACTATTGAACCATTTGAACTGAGCACTCTTTCCCTAGAAGAGAAAACCGTCATCATTAAACAATGGAAAACGCGAGGAGAGAGCTGTGGAAACTTGGAATAATGTTGTTTCGGATGCGTTTCCGTTAACTGCGATGCAATCCGCTATTCTCAATCAGTCAATACAGTCAAATGATGCGCTCTATATTGAGCAACTGGCGGTTGAAATTACGGGTAGTTATGATGTTAAACTTAATAAGCAGGCGTGGGAAGCGGTCATGCATGCTCACTCAGCTTTGCGTACGCGTCTTTACTTTTCAGGATTGAAAAAGCCACATCAAGTTGTGTTTAAGCCATCTAACAGTGTTGTACCTTGGTCTTTTTCTGACATTAATGACGAAAAATTCAACATTCATGACTATGCGGAGCAAGAAAAGGCCAAAGGTTTTGATTTAGAAAATGCCCCCTTGTTCCGTGTGAATATAGTGCGGGTATCCAGTGATAAGTTGTATATGTTGGTGACGGTGCACCATGTGATTATTGATGGCTGGTCTTTTGGGGTTTTAGCCAAAGAATTAGGTGAAGCTTACGTCAGGCTATCTTCTCAGGATTCTGGTGCATTGCCATTTGCCCCATCCCTTGCTCATCACATTAAAAGGGTATCATTGCTTGAGCAAGAAGAGTCAGCCTGGTTTTGGAAAGACAAACTGAAGGGATATGATGTTGGCAAGGCGATGGGTTCACAAGTCGGGCATTCGGGGGAAGGTCAAGGTAGCCTAGAAGTATTACGCTCCAAGGTTTGGCGTGATTCTATTCAAGCCGGTTGTCAGAAGTTATCCATTACAGAAAGCAGTTTGTTTCAGAGTGCTTGTAGCTTAGTGATGGCACGTTGGACTCATGAAGATAACGTGGTGCTAGGCATGACGACGTTAATGAGAGAGATGAGCCAGTTTGATGAATCAAGGATTATCGGTCCGTTGTTGAACACCGTGCCTCAAGCTTGGCGGTTTGACTGGTCGCAATCATGCTGTGACTATTTGATCCAACGTCATCAAGAATTGAGCGAAAGTTTTCACCATAATCAGTTGCCTCTTAGTCAAATAATGAAAGCGGCGGACTGGGAAGCGAATTCTATGCCATTTCAGGTGTTAACGGTCTTTCAATATGAAGCGCATGACGTTGAATCGGATTCAACTCTGCCATTTAAAGTGACCCCAGTGTTGGCTAAGGAATCGGTTGGTTACCCAATGGCGATTTACGCGTGGCCGGGTGACCCGTTCAAGATCCAAGTTCGATATGATACGTCGCGCTGGAACGCATCGCTAATTAATATTTTGGCTAACTCAGTGTGTGATGTGATGACATCGCTATTGAGGGAGGGTGAAAGCCCACTCAGCGGCTTGACAACGTACTTGCCTATGGCGTCTCAAGCGATAAGCAAAACAGCAAAAAACGCCTCTCTTATCGCAGCGATTACGTGAATTAGTCGAGGTTCAACCAGAATTAGCACTCATTGAAGACAAGGTATCTAACGTTACGTTGAGCTACTCTCAAGCATGGCAGAAAGTGAAGAGCCTTATCGCTTTACTTAGACATCAGGGAGTCGAAAAGGGGCAGGTTGTTGCTTGTTTTAGCCGTAACGAGCATCAGTCGATTCTCAATATGCTTGCGGTTATGGAGATGGGGGCTTGTTATCTAGGGCTTGACGCTCAATACCCAGAACAACGGGTTTCAGATATGCTGTCAGACAGTGGCTCGAAGCACCTCTTATTTAATGAAAACATGCCAGCTTGGTTGAATGACTACTGTGAAGTAAACAACATTCAAGCCGTCGACGGGCTTAGTGCTTGTTCTGGCAATAAAGATCAATATTTACAAATAATGACGCAATGTGATGATATTGCGTATCTAATTTATACGTCTGGGACGACGGGTAAGCCTAAAGCATCAATCAATACCCATGAGGGGCTAGCGAGCCGAATGGCGTTCTTGTCATCCACCATGGATCAACCCCACCGATTACTCCAGTGCTCAGGTATGAGTTTTGATGCTGTGGTACTTGAAGTATTAATGCTGTTGGCTAGCGGAGGGACGTTGGTCTTTGACGATATTGATTGTGTTCGCAATCCTCAAGAGATCACCAAAATCATCCAATTACATCAGATTACGATGATATTTTTGCCTCCCGCGCTGCTGACTCACGTTGACGTAACGCAAGTTAAAAGGCTTTCTTGGGTCGGTGTCGGTGGTGATCGCTGCCCACCAGCTTTGGCAAGAAAATGGGCAGAAAGAGGGCAATTGTATAATTTGTATGGTCCTTCAGAAGCGAGCATTTTTTGCGTGGCCAACCCCGTACATAAAACGCGGAAGTACGACAGTATTGGCTTTATCTGACGTTGATATTGGGCTTGTCGATCAGTGCGGGCATGCCTTACCAAGCGGGGTTTCTGGTGAGCTGTATATCGGAGGGACAGGAGTAGCAAAAGGGTATCATCAAAGAGATGAACTGACGTCTGCGCGTTTCATTTCGAGTGGTCAATCTCAGTTTTATCGAAGTGGCGATCAATGCCAAAGTGATGAGAATGGTTTCGTTTTTATTTTGGGCCGATTGGATACCCAAATAAAAATTCTCGGCGTAAGAGTGGAGTTGTCAGAAATAGAGTATGCGTTGTCAGAGTTTGCTTCTGTGAAAGAGGCAAGAGTGGTTCCTAACTATATGGATGGACAAGTGGACGCATTATATGCGTACTATTTAACAGAAGACGGTCGTCCATTCGCTTCCGAGGTCATTCGCCAGCATTTGGTGCGTAAGCTCCCTAACTCTGTCATTCCGTCAACCTTCACTTGTTTACAAGCTTGGCCATTAACGCCTAATAATAAAATTGATGCTAGAGCGCTAACTCAGCAAAAATATGTTCAAGCGACTCAAGAAGCGATTTATTCTGGTACAGAGTTAACACTTCTTAACTTACTCAGTGAATTACTCAAAAGTGAGATTTCTTACTTAGATCAAAGTTTCTTTGCGATGGGGGGAAGCTCTTTGCAGGTCGCGCAATGTGTTAGCCAACTCAGGGAGACGTTTGATGTTGACATTCCGTTGAATGAGTTCTACCAACTCCCTTCGATGCAGACCTTGGCAGATTGGCTTAATCTTAGACAAGATGGTCATGAAATGCCGTTACGCCAAATTGTTACTCATTATGATCTTGGAGAAGAGGCTGTACTCGCTCAGGATTTAGTGCCAGATGGGCTGCTAAAAGCAGAGAATGGAGAATGGCTGTTAACTGGAGTGACAGGATTTGTCGGTGCTCATTTATGCGCAAGTATATTAAAAAATACCGATAGAACAGTGGTTTGTATTGTTCGAGCCAATGATAAGAAAGAGGGGTTTTCTCGGGTAAAAAGTAAGCTAACTGAATTGAAGTTATGGTGCAATGACTACCAAACGCGAATTGCTATCGTCGTAGGGGATCTATCGCAACATAAATTAGGTCTTGGGCTAGAATCTTGGCAAAATTTGGCGAAATCCGTCAGTCACATAGTGCATTGTGGTGCTTTGGTGAACTTTGCCTATCCTTATGGTCTTTTGAAACGGGCTAACGTTGAGGCAACGCGCACTCTTCTAGAGTTGGCTTCGACGTCAAGTATTAAATCGTTCGACTTTGTTTCTACCATGAGCTTAATTTCTTCTGCATCAGATATTGAAGGCATTACTGAGTCGTCCCTAATGCCTAACTGGCAACATTTAATTGGTGGTTACAATCAAAGTAAATGGGTTGCGGAGCAACTGTGTTTACAAGCGTGTTCGCAAGGATTGGATGTTTCCATTTATCGACTGGCAAGCATGTCTGGAGATAAGCAGACAGGAATCAACAACGAGAAAGACATTATTTGGCGATCAGTTCAGGCGTGTCATTTGCTAGAAGCGTATCCTGAATCAGGTACATTGGCAGATCTAACGGTGACTGATGAGGTTGCTGATGTGTTGGTTCGCGCCAAAGTCGATGATTTTCGACGTCCTATATGGCATATGAACAACCCTGAGCCAATGCCTTGGTCAACCCTTTATCAAGAGACTCTAGTTAAAGGTAAGAAGCTGAAACCTTTGTCGGCATCAAAGTGGCGCATTGCCCTGTTATCCCATCTGGAACAATATCCAGAATTGAGTAATCTTGTGCCGTATACAGTTGAGGAAGAGGATGCTGAAACGCTGTTACCTATTGTGGCTGATAGTACTCTTACTTGCGCCTACATTGAATCATTAGGTTTATCTTTGTCTCCTGTTAGCTCAGAGCTCTTTGCGCTTTACACGGATGCACTGACTCTTCTCCCCTCTCAAACTTAAATAAAATAGAGACTGCAAATCGATTGAATAACAACGAGCGACATACCATCGCTCGTTTTTTATTCGTTATTGATTCAAAACCCTACCTTAAGTGATAAAAGCCCTCCCGATTGTGAATGGTAATCATTATCGATTGGGGTGATAATCTTCGCAGAAATTTATTGGCAGCACACAAAATTATGCGAGGGCGCACATCTATGAGTTCGCAATGGAAATTGGATGATCCGTTGAATCAATCCAAAGTTAATCTCCACTTTCAAAAGTGGGTTCGTTTTATTATTCATTTTCGCTATTGGGTTATTTTAGCGACTGTGTTGCTTGTTGCCGGTCTTTTTACCCGTCTGGAAACATTAGAGTTTGACAATAGTAATGAGAGCTTTCTACCTGTCAGTTCGTCACTAATTGCTGACATGGAAAGTTTCAAAGCGACCTTTGGGAACGAAGACACCTTAGTTTTGGCTATGCCTATTTCACGGACAGATCCGGATAAGACGATCGCGCAACTCAATCAATTGACCCATGACCTAGAAACCTCCATCCCGTATGTTCGCGCTGCTACAGGTATTAACAACCTAGAAAAAATGCGCACGGTGGGTGAAGGGGCAATCATTATAGACGCGTACCTGTCAGGGAAAGAATCGAAGGAAGAATTGTTAGAAAAGATCACTCGGTTGTCTAAAAATGAACTCTATCAAGGATTGTTTGTTTCAGGTGATGCTCGGTACTTAGGGGTGCTCGTAGAGTTACACGCCTACCCGAAAAACGAAGTGGATCCACGTAAGAAGATCGCTCCAGCCGTCAATAGCTTGTTAGAAAAAGACCGTTATAAAGACCTTGGTATTGTGGCGGTTGGTGACCCAATATTTGACGCCGAAATGGAACAAATCAGTAATGATGAAACAGGAACATTGTGGTTAATCGCTTTGGTACTTCAAATGTTGGTTATTGCCTATTTTACTCGGTCAGTAAGATTGACCTGGGTCCCTATTTTGGTGATGGCCTTAGCAAATATTGCCGTATTTGGTCTGATTAGCTTTATCGGTTGGAAATTGACCTTTTTTGTCACGATCGTACCAAGCCTTATTATGTGTATCGGGATGGCCGATTGTATCCATATTGGTTGTGCTTACCAAGACGAGCTAGCGGCTGGAAAATCTAAAAATGAAGCACTAGTGTCTGGCTGTGCGAAAGTGGCGTTGCCTTGTTTTCTGACGACATTAACGACCGCTATTGGCTTTTTATCGTTTCAGGGAACCGAGATCATTCCCATTGGTCAACTCGGGGTGTATTGCGCCATCGGTGTGTTCGTTGCGTTAATCTTTAGTTATTGCTTAGTGCCATCACTGCTTTCATTTGGTGCCAAACCTATATCCGCCATGAATCGTCATAAAAAAGATTGGATTGATGTGAGTTTGGACAAATTGGCTGAAAGTGTCATTAATTCTCCGAAAGTATGGGCTGTTGGCTTTTTAGCTTCGTCATTGGCGATGTCTGTTGGCATCTTTTTTGTGAGTTTAGATACAAGCCCGATAGAAAACTTGTCGACCCGAACAGAACTGCGTCAAAAGGCGGATTTTGTTGATCAGAATATGGGAGGGGCGATGACACTTGATATTGTATTGAGTAGCAATAACAACACTCCTATTTTGACGGTTGATACACTAAATCGGGTCGAAAAATTAATCGCTGAATTGAAAAAGAACGAACATGTTGTTACCGCACGCTCTATTGTCGACATAGTGAAAGAATCGAATCAAGTCTTGATACCTGAGAAAGGAGCGGTGCTTCCGACAGATCAAGGCACCTTGTCTGATTTCCTTTTCCTTTATGAAATGGGTGGGGGGGAGTTACTTGATCAGTTTGTTAGTTTTGACTCTAAACAAATTCGTATTGCGGTACGTACGCGAGCGGTGTCAACCGAGCAAAGCTACGACATTATTAAGCAGGTAGAGTTGAATGTTGAAAACACGTTCGATAGCCATGTTAATGCTTCGGTAACTGGCCCTATTGTCCATATTAAAGAAACGTCAGATTACCTTTCTAAGGGCCAGCTCCATAGTTTCATTTGGGCATTCATGGCTATTTCTCTTGTCATGGTTGTGGTGCTTAAGTCTTGGTCATTAGGGTTACTTTCTTTATTACCTAATGTATTACCCATTTTGGTATCGGTAGGGCTGATGGGGTGGCTAGATATGCCACTTAGTCAGTCATTAATTATCTTTTCTCCTTTAATACTTGGAGTTGCGGTTGATGACACTATTCACTTTCTCAGCCGATTCAAGGTGGCATTTAATCTAGAAGGCAACTACGAGGATGCGATTCGTTATGCCGTCACTAAAGCTGGGCGTCCGTTGGTCTTTACCACGACAATACTCAGTACGGGTTTTTCTGTTCTTACCCTATCAGTACTTAATGAGAGCGTGATATTTGGCTACATGTCTGGGATGGCTTTTTCATGGGCACTGTTAGCTGATTTAATTTTACTTCCAGCTCTGCTGCTTATCTTCAGACCTTTGAAAGCAACACAAACGTTAGACACTGTTCAAGCGAATGGATAAAGGAAAAAAAATCATGCACTTAAAATTGAATGCTTTACTGATCACAATGTTTTCGCCCTTTGTCTTTGCCGCACCAAGCGGAGAAGAGGTCATGACTTGGTTAGATACCGCTGAGTCAAGCCAAGATGTAACGCAGGATATGGTTATGTTGATCAAGCGAAATGATCAAATGTTAAAACGTGTACTTAAGAGTGAATCAATTCGAACCGATGAAGGGAGAAAATCTTTTATGGAGTTTTCGTTACCAGCTGAAGTTCAAGGGACGCGTTATTTAACATGGTCTTACGACGACCCTAAATTGGTCGATGACATGTGGCTATATCTTCAAAATGCCAATTTAACGCGAAGAATTTCTGGGTCGGCGAATAAAGGGACTTTTATGAGAAGTGACCTTATTAACGAAGATCTTCAAAGTCGTTCTGTTCAAGATGACGAGCATACCTTACTTAGAAAGGAAGAGTGCGGCGAAGTACAGTGCTATGTCGTCGAAAGTGTGCCATTTGACGCGAACAGTTCGTCTTATAAAAAACGTATTACGTGGGTAAGAGAAGATATTCATTTGGTTCACAAGATGGAGCGGTACTCTAAGCAGGGTCAACTTCTGAAAACAACGTGGTATGGAGGGCATAAACAGTTTGGTGACTATTGGATGGCACAAAAAATGGTGACCAAAAGTGCGGTTAGTAACAGTGAAACCCTGATTCAATTTAACAATATTCAAGTCAATGTTGGACTGAGTGAAGCTGACTTTTCTCAAAGCAGGCTATAGTGAAAAAGATTTTACTTTTATCGGTAATAAGCGGGTTTGTGCACGCAGAAGACCCCTTCGCTAGTTTTAACGATGTGCCTGTTGAGTCGGCCGCTTCAAGTATAGGTTTGACTGGGTACGTCCAGTCATCCATGCAGTACCTCTTGCGCTCTAATGAGTGGGGTAGTTTAAGGCAACGGCTGTGGGTTGAACCTTATTACCGTCCAGAAAGTCAGAAGTTCACGATTGAAAGCGCGTTCTCTATAGATTGGGACCCATCAGTGGGTGCAAGAGAAAAGGCGACGGAGTGGGATGTCCAAGTGCGAGAGCTCTATGGTTCAATAATGCAACAAAATCGGACGATCACGATAGGCAAGCAAATGATGATTTGGGGTTCGGGAAGTGCGTTGTCTCAAGGTAACTACTTCAACCCAACAGACAGCTCTGATCCTCTGGCTTCGGGGCTTGCCATTAACTATCTTGCAACGACAGCAATACGCTGGCGAGAATTTTCTGGTGATGATGTCTTTGACTTCATTGTGACGGCAGAACCAAGCATTAATGTGCTTGCCCAACAGGCTTCAATGTGGGATCGCTCACCGCCTGAATTAAGAGAAGCATTTGAAAATGAGACCCTTGATCACCCGATCGAGGTGGGGCTCGGGTACCAGATTAATCGAATTGGATTCGATCTTTTTTTAGGTGGAGCATATGTTTACCAAGACGATCCTGCTATTGCCGAAAACGCTCAAGGAGTAAGCCTTCAACGAAGCAAAACTTCTAGTGCCTTTTTCCAATATAATGTGAATTATTGGGGGGGGGTTGCCCAATTTCAGGCCCGCTACGATCAGAATCTAACAGTGGTGAATGACCGTAAAATGACTGAACCTGGTGAACAATGGAGCTTATTAGGGGGGTGGATTGGTTATTTTAAAGAAGTAAGCACGGAAATCGATTTTCTTGTGACCCAGCAGACGAATGGAAAAACCACCCCTCAGATCAGTCAGAATTATCATTATGAATGGGGGCAAGGGGTGTGGGCTGGAGAGATTGGTGGAGTTTACAATTTCAACGACGACTCTAGCTTGCTAGAGATCAAGCTTAGCTACAAGCCATCAGACACCCTAGAATACTCTCTGGGCTATAATGGATTCTATGGTGATGAGAAGGTTTATTCCAGAAAAATACCATGGTTGTAGCTCGTCTAAATGCCTATTTCTAGCGTTACCCACGATAAATACCGTTAATTAATTTGGAACCCGAGCGCTTTAAATAAGTGTTCATTGACTATTAATATCAATAAGAGGTCTATGTGAATATTCAGTGGCTGACGTGTTATAAGGCTAACCCAAATGCTAAAGTGAGGTTGTTCTGCTTTCCATACGCAGGAGGAAGTGCGTCTGGTTTTCATTCTTGGCTTCAGTGGTTACCCGAATGGGTAGAGCTTCATATTGTTCAACTTCCCGGTCGCGCCGAGAGAATGGCTGAACCTAACATAAATAATATGAAGGAATATATACAAGGGATAAAAAGTGAATTAGTCGCTTTAACGGATAAACCGTATGTCTTGTTTGGTCATAGTATGGGCGCATTAGCAGCATTTGAAACGTTAGTTATGCTGTACGAGGCGAAATTGCCTAAACCTGACCACTGTATATTTTCGGGTGCGTTGTCACCTCATCGTCAAAACCGCATGAAACCTATTAGCGGTTTACCGAAGCAAGAGTTCGTTGAAGAGCTCAAAAAATTAAACGGTACGCCTGAGCAAGTATTCAATACACCTAGTTTGCTTGATTTTTGCCTGCCTTACATTCGAGCCGATTTTTCGGTGGTAGAAATGTTCAGAACAGAATTCTCAGGGTTGCTACCGAGCAAGTCGACGGTAATTTATGGTTCAGAAGACAAGATGAATCATAACGATATGCAGGAATGGCAATCTTTTTTTACTCAAGACGTAGACATAAAGGAGTTCACTGGAGACCACTTCTTTATTCATAATGAAGATAACGTGATGAAGATTATTGAGGAGCTATTAACAAGCTTTAATAATCCCTCGAGTTGCTCAATGAAGGAGAGTGTTGGTGTTACTTCCGATTGTTTCTTCCCGTAAATTGATGAGTCGTCTTATATTACAAAAAGATAAGCCATTTTTAGGTTTTATCGAATCATTTCAAAAACATGAGTTTTCTGAGTATCACTCTGATATATGTGTATATATTTGTGAATACAATGCTGAAGTGTTCACTAGTGATATTTATGAAAAGCTGACTTTTCAGGAGCCTAGCCATATCAGGAAAGCGGTGACGAAGCGAAGAGCAGAGTTTCTGGCGGGAAGGCTAGCAGCGATGGTTGCTTTAGAGTCATTGAATGCAAGAGATGTATCCGTTTCAACTGGAATGCATAGAAACCCAATTTGGCCGGATGGGTACGTTGGATCAATTTCTCATACGAGTGAGAGAGCGATTGCAGTTGTATCTCAAGATCATGCTGTGACATTCGTTGGTATCGACCACGAAGCCATTATTCCGATGAATGTTGCGACAAAAATAGCTCCTCAGATACTGACAAGCGATGAAATGCAATTGTATTATCAGTTGAGCATGAGTTTTACTCAATTTTGTACCATTATTTTTTCAGCCAAAGAAAGCTTGTTTAAAGCAATCTACCCTAAAGTGGAGATGTACATCAATTTTAGTGAGGCTAGAGTGACTGAGATTTGCGTGACAAACAAAAGATTCAGTATTCAACTTTGCTCTACACTCGTTAGTGGTGAGTTAGAAGTTGGTAAAACCTTTACGGGTCATTTACTTTCTTGTGGATCTTTTATAACGACTTTAATTAGTTCGAATTGAATTCAGTCTTCTGGCCTTATGCATGCTCTCTCAGTTTTAACTTGGCTGAGAGATCTTATAGCGCTTCTCTTTCTTTGTACGGCTTTTGGTATTGTCTTTACGGTCATTGTTTACTTCGTTAATACTTACACTGACTTAACTTTTAAGTACTTTGACATATCAATACAAATCGGGACAGAAATAACAAACAAGTTTCTTTATTATTTAGCTCGTATTCTGATAGGAGATAAATGATGAATCATACTATTGCCAGATACTGCGCAATGTTTGTAGCCGTGCCTGTTGCGTGCTACGCAGTTCTATTCTTGTCGTTAGGGGTCACAGAATTCTTGTCCTTGTGGCCAGAGCCGATAGCGGGATTTATCTCAGCAATGACGGTAGTGCTTGTGGGTTATTGGTTGGCTCCAGAACACAAGATAACCGTCGCTGCCATCTGGTTACTTGTTGGAGCAATCGCGGCTTGGTTGTTGCTCGTAAACAGTCATTACCCTGAGAGTTATGGTGTTGAATACGCCTATCGACCGACTTTCATTCCGTTAGCCTTGACCTACCTAGGTGGTGCGTTTGGTTTGTTCATCTGCTATAGAAAAGAGATGAACAAGATCGTTTAACTATGGTTATGGTATCGTATACGAAATCAAGAGCTATCTTGGTTAAGCTCGAGCTTGAATAGAGGTCTAAACTCGCGACGATGGCTACGAGCCACTTGCAGGTCGGCTATCTTTCATTAAAAAGTCGAGTCTTCTTTGGGCGAGTTTTGGTTTTTTCAAGATCAACTGTTTCGATCATTTCACATTCGTCTCTTACCATTTCAGCGATAAGGCTTGGGTAATGGCGGCAGTCTTCAGGTCTATCAAGATAGATGCTGCAGGTGTATTTGTTTTGCGAATTAGGGTTTAGCTTGGGTGCTATCTCTAGAAACGGGCACTGTTGTAGTCTTACTCCTGTCTTCGGATCAAACCAAATTTCGTCACCTTTTACGTATGCGAAGATATCAGGATTAAACAACTCCCACAGGGCTATCTCTTCAGTACTAGCTGAAAGTGCGCCATCGCCATATTTGATGCAACATTTTCCGCATTGGTTACACGCTTTCATTACAAAACCAGTTTGATTTCAAAAATAAGCCTGCAGTATATCACCAATGTGTTAGAACAACGTATGGCCTGATAAGCGGCATGGCTGTGATATCGAATTGATTAACCGTCAAAATGTCGGTTTAGCAATAGGGTGTAACTCCAGAGTTTATGGCTATTAGGAAAATTACTTTTTATTGCCTGCGCCAAAAATGTCCGAAAAGTGGTTAGTAAACTGCTGATGAGTGTGGTTTTTAATCACTTGATTAAAATGAGCAAAATTAGTGTTGACGGAATTTTTTAATCCGTTAAAGTACGTCTCGTTCTCAGGGCAAACCGCTCTAGAGAAAAAGATTTTGCAATATTGATGATTCACTGGTTGAAGTGTCAGTATTAAGATGGTGTCTAACCGCTCTTAGAGCACATTGGTTTAGAGCATCGCAATAAAGAATTGCGTGCCCTGGTGGTGGAATTGGTAGACACAAGGGATTTAAAATCCCTCGGCGTTCGCGCTGTGCCGGTTCAAGTCCGGCCCGGGGCACCATCTATTTTCTACTCAAAGAGTGGAAGTGAAAATAAAGCTCAACGTGATATGAGCGACAAAGAATAATGGCGCCTTGGCAGAGTGGCTATGCAGCGGATTGCAAATCCGTGGACCTCGGTTCGACTCCGGGAGGCGCCTCCATTATTTGAAAAGCCCCAGCAGAAATGCTGGGGCTTTTTCGTTTTAAGATTACTCGCGATTAAAACTAAAAAGGCACATCACTTACCTCTATCCGTGATGTGCCTTTTGAATACTTATTGTTAGTGTTCAAGAGAGTTAAACAGTTGCGACCATTTTTTGGAGCATACGAATCATCTCTTTTTGCTCCGCATCATTTAGCGAACTTAACATCTCTTGATTTACTGCAACGGGGATGGGCAGTAACGTCTCTTTTAGCTCATTTCCTTTGGCGGTTAAATAAATTCGAAACGAACGACGGCTATTCGGATCAGTTCGTCGCTCCACTAGACCAAGGTTTTCCAGTTTGTCTAATGTACGAGTTGTCGTGGAGTTTTCTACTTTAGACTTGGCAGAAATGTCTCTTTGAGTTACGCCTTCTTCTTCCCATAAGCACATCATAGTTGGCCATAAGGCCACCGTTAAGCCGTGCTTTTTTAGCTCTACTTCAAATTTTTTAGCTGCTTGGTTGGCAATCACGTTGATCATCCAGCCGAAGCTACTTTGTCTATTAAATTCACTGCCCATGTTTGCTATACCATTGATAATGCAATTATTGTCATAGTAACTAATCCGGATGAAATTAGCACCAAAAAAGCGCGAAGATTTGAGGCCAACAAAGGAGCGGTGGATCTCGATATCTTAGCTTGATACCCCGTTACCATCGCCCAAACTAAGGGTTTTTTAGCCAACTTGTAGCCTAGAATGACCACAACATGGAGCAACACTAAGAAACCAAGTGTGTCAGCCAAGAAAAAATGAACGGATTCCAACGCCGAGAAAACGCCATCTGTTAGCCAAACATCGGCCATTGGGAGCTGATCCAATAGCCCTGCGAGTGCAAGGCCCGATACACACTGAAGCAGTAGAGAAGAAATCAACGCGACCACCATAAGAGCACCAAGAGGGTTGTGGCCTACTTGGTTATTCAACCGGCCAGTTAGATAGACCCATATTATTTTGGGAGATCGGACAAATTGACTGAATCGGCTCGTCTCACTGCCAATAAATCCCCAACATATTCGCCAAATTACCAGAGTCAATAATACCAATCCTAGCTGAACATGAGGGCCGTTACCTGATTGACCCGTTACCATTAGCCCAACAAAAACAAGTGCCTGCATCCAGTGATATAGGCGAGTTGCGAGATCCCAAACTTTCATATCTGTATTCCTGTTAAAAATAAATTAATGTCTATTTCAATTAATTTACACAACAACAGTTGCAATAGCAATAATTGTTGTGTAAATTAAATAACAGAACACATCAGCCGTTCGCATTGGTAGCGGACGTAAATGCAAATCAAACCGCTCTCGTAATAAGCTGAGAGGCGACAACAGAGGATAGAAGAATGAGACTAAAAAATTTTAAGGCGTTACTTTTGGTCATGGTACCGACGACACTGTTCGCACAAGGGTTCGAAACAGAAATTGAAGCAAGACAAAACGCGTTTTCCGAGATTGAAACCGGATTAGAGCAAGCAAGTGACGTTATTGATGGCTCAGAAACCGACTGGGATCAATTGACGATTCTTAGCCAAACCTTAAAGGAACACGGTAATACATTAACGGTGTCATTTCCGAAAGGGAGCCAGAAAGGCAGCAAAGCAAAAGAGGCCGTGTGGGATAAATCGGCCAAATTTGATTCTCACCTTAACCAAATGAATTCAGGCTTTGAAGATATGTACAGAGCAAGTCAGCAGCAAAATGCCAACATGGCTGAAGCTGGCCTTAAACAAGTCGAAAGTACGTGTCGTGGTTGCCACCGTACTTATCGATCTCGCTGGTAAGTTCTCGTTACTAAAAGAAATAAGGTATGAATATGAACAAGCGTATAGCAAGTATCCATCGTGTCGCCGGTATGATGGCATTTTTTATGATTTTTTCGTTTTTTGCTAGCACATTAACGGTTGAGTTGTTCGGTGATCATCACACTATTTTGGCGGTGAAAACGTCAATATTGTATGCAATGGGGTTATTGGTATTGATGATGGCAGTAACCGGTATTACGGGGGCAAAATTAGCACCCAACGCCAGAGGCGGCGTGATAGGAAAAAAGAAAAAGCGTATGCCATTTATCGCAATGAACGGGTTACTCATTCTGGTGCCGTCGGCTATCTATTTGCAATCTCTAGCCAGTCAGGGGCAGTTTGGAGCACTATTTTATAGTGTACAAGCATTAGAGTTGTTAGCAGGGGGCACCAATTTGATTTTGATGGGGCTGAATATCAAAGACGGTATCAAGATGAAAAAAAGGTAGTGCGCTAGGTGTGTGTCATGTCAGGAAATACGAATGAATAACTGTACATAAAACCAGTAATTTGTCATGCTAGGGTCATCAAACGCGCTCTAAAGGAATAACGCATGAAAACTGATTACCACTTAAAACTCAAACCAGTGATCCGTTATTTGGAGAAAAACTATAACACTCAACTTAACCTTGAGGACGTAGCGCGTATCGCGTCACTGTCGCCTTATCACTTTCATCGAGTATTTAAGGCCGTTACGAATGAAACTTTGAATGATTACTTACGTCGCTTGAGGTTACAACAAGCGGCTCAAGATTTGTTCTACAAAAAGCCAGCGGTGATTGAGGTGGCACTGGAGTATGGTTTTTCCAGTTCACAGAGTTTTGCGAAGGCATTTCGTAAGTATTTTAATATGTCGCCAACGGACGTAAGAAGTTGCCCGAGTGTAGAGCTATTTTCTATCGCCATTCAAAATAGCAAGATGGGACACCAACTGAGCAAGAATGGAAACGACTCTACCGACGCCGATTCTTATACTTCTCCTCACACTAAACAAAGGAGAGTCACTATGGAAAGAAAGCAGTTTGAACCAACTACACTTGCATACGTTCGAGTAACAGGTCCATACGGAGAAAACTATGAACCGGCCATTGGTAAGTTGTACCAATGGGCCGGAGCTGAGGGGGTTGCAGATGCAACATGCATATTCATTTATCATGATAACCCAGAGTTAACTCCGGTAGACAAGTGCCGCACAGACATTTGCTTAATGGTGCCAGAGAGCGTGAAAATTGCAGGTGACATTGAATTACAAGCGTTTGTTGGTGGTGAATACGCAACATTGCGTACAACCATTACCGACAAACAGCAATATGGCCCAGCGTGGAACGACCATATCTCGCAAATTGTTGACCTTGGAATTGAAATGGATGACCGACCATGCTTTGAGCTTTACCACAGCTATGATGCGGAAAAAGGCATCACCGATGTTAGTTTTTGTAGTGCAATAAAGTAATATTATGAAACGGCCTCAATGCGAGGTCGTTTTTCAATATCAGTTCAGGAGATAAAATGGATATTTTGGTTGAACAAGAAATCGTGCTACATCAGTACGACACCCGCCAAAACGAAACGGATATTGAACGCCTGATCCACCCAACGTTTACTGAAATTGGAAAGTCTGGCAACCGCTATGACTTTGCGTCTATCGTTAAAATGATGGAAACAGAAGCGCCCTCAATTAATCGCATTCATTCACAGAATTACGAGTGTATTCAATTGGAACCTGCAGTGCAGTTATTAACGTATGAGTCTGCTTTGGTCGATGATTCTGGTGAAGCAAGTGAGTATGCTAAACGGAGTTCAATCTGGGTTTTTACGGGAATTTGCTGGCAGCTTAAGTTTCACCAAGGGACTCCCTGTTTACCTTTTGAAATAGGACATGACGTCTAGGAGAAGAGATGCTAACGACAGAAAATACCGGGCTGATCGTGGTCGATGTTCAGGGGAAGCTTGCGCATTTAGTACATGATAGTGACGCTCTAATCTCTAATTGTGGGAAGTTAATTAAGGGGTCACAGGCTCTCGAACTACCGGTGATAGTGCTTGAACAAAACCCGAAAAAATTAGGTTCGACCACTGATGTTCTCAAGGCACTTCTTAACAATATAGCTCCCATCACCAAGTTTACTTTTAATGCATGTGAATCTCCCGATTTCGTGGATTCTATGAGTGTCCATAAGGTAGATACTTGGCTTATTTGTGGGATCGAGGCACATATCTGTGTCTATCAGACGGCAAAAAGCTTAGTTGAACGGGGTTATAGGGTAGAACTAGTCAGTGATTGTGTTTCTTCTCGAACATTAGACAATAAAGAGATCGGTATTAATCGACTTAGAGATAGTGGTGTTGAAATTACCTCGCTTGAAATGTGTTTGTACGAATTGGTAAAGGACTGTCGATCTTCTGAGTTCAAGCAAATTTTGCAATTGATCCGCTAGCCTGTATTAATGAAATTGCTAAACAAAGGCATGTACCATCAGCGACTTTTTGGTGTCACTATTGCGACTTTTGTCATACGTTTTGTAATCTAGTGAGCTGAATCAGCTTTGACTCTTTATTTCATTGTGTCTGTTCTGTCGCCAAGATATCTTTGAATGACATAGAAATTCTTGATGTATATATGAAATAAAATGAGGTAATTAATTTGGAAGCTCTTTCTGAAGTATTGGTAGTGTTGATCATTTTTGGTGCTATATTTGGTAAAGGTCTGATTCGTACCTACGGTGAGCATAAAGAGAAGCAATCAAAACTAAGGTTTGAAAGCGGTAATCAAGAATGGCAAAAAGATAAGCGAGTTATGCAAGAACAGCTGAATGAACTAACAGAGCGTGTTCAAGTGTTAGAGAAAATTGTCACTGATCCTAAACACAATCTAGATCGAGAGATCTCCTCGCTATAAAGGAGTGAATAGACTCGCAACAGTGTTACGCTGAGTCGAATCACAGGCGATGATTAAACCTTTAAGTGCCCCTAATACAACATCACGATGCGTCCTTTTGGATAGATGTAAGAAATTAGACTATAGTCAAACTTGGTGTATTACTTACTTTTCATCCTGGTCAATTGTTTCATGATTGACATAAAAAGGAGTCATCATGAAGCAGATATTATTACTGTTGCTTGTCGTTTCCAGCTCAAGCTTTGCCCAGACAAAAGTGTTATACATAAACTCCTATCATGAAGACTTCTACTCCGCGATTATCCAAATTCAAGTCGTAAAAGACATTTTGTTGCCCGAAGATATACAACTGAAATTTGTCCATATGGATACCAAGCGTATCAAAGAGGATGAATTACGTAAAATAGAAGGGCTTAAGGTTCAAAAAGTCATCGCTGAATGGAAGCCGGATCTTGTGATTGCAAGTGATGACTCAGCAAGTAAATACGTGGTATCAAAATACAAGGATCAAGCACTGCCCTTTGTTTTTATGGGAGTGAATTGGAGCGCTGAACAGTATGGTTATCCGTACGAAAATGTGACGGGGCAAATAGAAGTAGACCTGGCAAAAGAGTTGATTTCTGAGCTGCAAACATACGCGACAGGTAAAAGGGTTGCGTTCTTATCGGGAGATACATTAACCGATAGGAAAACACTTAATTTCTATCAAACCAACTTAGATCTCACGTTTAGTGAAGTAAAACTGGTGAACACCTTTGAAGAGTGGAAATCCGCATACTCGTCGCTTCAAGAACAAGTAGACGTGATACTGTTTTTGAATAATGCTGGTATAAAAAACTGGAATGATCAAGAAGCAGAGGAACTCGTCAAGAACGAAACAAAAATTCCGACAGGAACAACCGATCAATCTCTACACCCTTACGTGTTAATCAGCTTTGCAAAAGATGTCCACGAATTTGGCGAATATGGGGCTAAAACAGCGCTTCAAATTCTCAATGGTACTTCCCCTACAATGATACCCATAACCAAAAACACACGAGCGAAAATAAGTTTAAACATGTCCTTAGCCAAAAAGTTGGGTGTCATTTTTCCAATTGAAATGATCGATATGGCGACATTGGTAGATTGAAAGCAATAAAGCTCACTCTGTAGATGGGGTACTAAGGAAGTGGAATGTTTAAGACGAAATTAAAGTTCCAAATCCTTTTTTTTGTGCTCTTTATCCTTTTGAACGGGATGCTTGTTCTTTATTATATATCGGCAAATGAAATTAAGAAGACGATCGACAAACAACAACTAAACTTCTACACGGAAAAAGTTGAAACTATTTTACAGTCTTTAGAAAGTCGATATCAAAAGCTTCAAAAAACTAATTTAGTTGAAAACTACGAATATGGATTTAAAGAACTATCTATTAATGAATTGAGAAAAGTTCATTATGCCAAGCCAATGAAAGTATATCCATTTATAATTGATGATAAACGACTTCTTATTCTACATCCCACTTATGATGCGAGTAACCCTGAAGATTATGAAAATAGTGATGTGTATAGAAAAATAGTAAATTATGAAGAAGGTGATTTTGACATAGTAGTGCAAGGTGTTGACAAGTGGGTAATTCTAAAACGATATAAGAATTGGGATTGGATAGTCGGATACTCCATGCCTTTGAGTGTGAAGTATGAAGCGTTAAAAGATTTTAGAAACAAGTTTTTAATATTAACATTGTTGGTTGTTTCTATTGTTTCATTATGCATAGTATTCATTGTTAGGCATATATTATCTCCTATTGAAAAGCTAATAACAGCTTCAAAAGTAATTGCAGATGGCGATTTAGACAGTGAAATAAAAATTAACGGGAGTTATGAGTTAACTCAACTCTCCCATAGTTTTTCTATCATGAAAGATAAGATCAAACAAAACATTGACGAGTTGGAAGATAAAGTCGAAGAGCGAACGATCGAGCTCACAAGATCTAACGATGAGTTGGAGCAGATAATCATCAACTTGAAAGAGACGCAGGACAAACTGGTAGAGTCAGAAAAGATGGCGTCATTGGGGGGATTGGTTGCAGGTGTTGCGCATGAAATCAACACTCCTGTTGGTATCAGTTTAACCGTAGTGACATATTTCCTAAAAATTAATCAAGACTTAAACAAAAAATTTGAAAGCAACAAATTGAGTGCTAATGATTTAAAGTTGTACTTACAGCAATCTGATGATTGCGCACAACAGTTGAATAAAAATATTGAGCGAACCGCTCATTTGATTAATAGCTTTAAGCAAGTTGCAGTTGACCAAACGAATGAAGATATGAGAATGTTTGAATTGGTTTCTTACCTGCACGAGGTAGTGTTTAGCTTAGATGGTGTAATTAAAAAGAATAATGTGGTTGTTGATATTGTTTCTAAAGAAGAAATAATGTTAAGTTCATTTCCTGGTTCCTATGCTCAAATTGTTACAAATTTAATTATCAATTCCACAATACATGGATTTGTAGAGAGTAAAGACAATTCTGAAGATACGCCAAAAAAATAGTTATTGAAATCTCTCAAGAAGATGGACAAATTAACATTGTCTATATAGACAACGGCAAAGGAATTAACGAAAACGACCTATCGAAGATATTTGACCCATTTTTTACTACAAATAGAAATCAAGGAGGTACTGGGTTAGGGTTAAATATAATTTACAACATAATTACTAGTAAGTTAAAAGGAAAAATCAATTGCACCAGTGAGTTAGAGAAGGGTGTTAATTTTGAAATAACTGTCCCAATTCAGCTTGATCCTAATAGGACTATCGAGTAAATAAACTTCGATTTAACTAATGGGTTGGAAAGTAACAGTGAAGGTCATGCCTGTCATATTTTCTTTATTCAATAGTGCAGAGGGGGAGCTAATCTTTGCATTGTTTTCGGCGCTCAAAGAACCTTTCATATCACGCATGCTGTTGGTAGATATGGATAAGCCTAATCCTAAACCATCCCCCATTTTTTTTGTGGTATGAAAGGGTTCAAAAATGGTCGCAAGTTCTTGTTCAGAGACACCGCTACCGTTATCTATGATGTTTAATGCGATCTTTTCGTCTTGATGTTGCGTGCTGATTATCAGTTGAGGGTGAGGTGCGTCTTTCATAGCATCGCAAGCATTGACAATTAGATTCCCTAAAACCTGGCGTATCCGCTGTTCTTCTCCTAATACTTTTTCGATATCAACAGCTAAGCGAACTCGTACGTCAACGTTGCTTAAGCGGTGCTGGTGGATCCTAAGAACTTCGTTTAATGCATCAGGAATAGAAACAGCGTGGAGTTGCTCTGGTCGATTGAATGCAAAGGACTTAAGCTGGTTTGTCATATTCGCCATGCGGTCAATAAGCGTATGCACTAACTTGTTATTGGCTTTAAGCATCTGCGTTTCACCGCGTTCCATTAATAAATCGTTACTGGTGAGCAGGGTTCTTAGCCCGGTCAGTGGCTGATTTAGCTCGTGAGTAATAGCACTCGACATACGGCCTAGTGCCGCCATTTTGCTGATCTCTATCAGTTCATTTTGTGCGTCTTTGAGCTCTTGTGTGCGCAGTTCGACTCTGTCTTGCAGTTCACTGTTTACGTTTTTTAGTGCGATTTCCGCTTTCTTTCGTTTGCTAATATCGATAACGGTGGCTAGATAATAGTGGGTATTATGCCAATGCAGCACGGTTATAGAAAACAGCACCGGAAAATGACTTCCATCACTGCGGCGTGCCATGGTCTCTATACTATTGATTTCCGCCAAGTCGTGGTGCTTATTCAGATTTTGAAGCAATTGAAAAATGGTAGAACTTGGTTTGTTGGTATCAAATAACTGCCACGCAGGGAGGTTCTTAATCATGGTGTCAGATAAGTTAAAGTAGCGCTTTGCCATCGGGTTTATTTCGGCAAGATCACCGTTACTGGTTAAGAGCAATATTCCTACTTGGGTTTTGTTGATCATTTGACTCAAACGTTCTTCTGAGCCTTCAATCAGTTTTTGGATCCTAAGCTGGCTTAGGTGCTTTTGATGGCGCAAATTCCAAATGATCGACAGTAAGATCAAAAATAGGCATGCGCCGGCGGTCGACCAACTTATCCAAGAAACGGTTTCTTCAAGGCCTTTTAATGGTGTTAGGTAGGTTAACTGCCATTGCAAATCGTCTAATACAACCGACTGCACAATGTACTTTTGCCCTAATAACGTGCTTTGTGTAATCAGAGCACCATTGTAGATTTCTTTTCTACTCACGGTGCTTGACGGGCTTTCAATTTGGTTGAGTTTTGCAACATTGAGTTCACTGCTGCTTGAAAGAAAAAACGTGCCACGCTTATTTTGAAACAAAATGGCTTCGTCATTTGCAAACCATTGTTCAGTCAAGAACCTTAAATCGACTTGAACTACAGCAATGCCAGCTAGATCGAAACCAACATTGATGGGAGCTGCTAGGTAATAGTAGGGAGTCGAGCCCACGACTTTAGTTACAATCGACAAACTTCCACTGTCGAGGTGAACCTGAGAAGCGATGGATTGCGAATCCGCTTCACTTAACGAGCGATTAGATAAACTTGAAATTAAAACATGGCCTTGCTTGGATAGTACATACCACCCTTTGGTATTGGCCGCTTTATCTAATTGAATGAGTTGGGATTCGAGCAATGGCCGAAGGTTAATCTCGCCTTGTAAAAAGCGCTGTGTTTCGGGTTCATTGGTGATTAAAAAGGGAAGGTGCGAGAAGCGACGCAAAGAACGGCGTATTTCGCCTACGTAGTCGAGTAACCTTTGCTCTATGGTATCTTGAGCTTGAGCTAGTTGCCACTGAGTCGCGGCATAGCGGCTTACACTTAAGCTAATCGCAATCAGAATAAACGAGATGGCGACCAATCCTATCTTTCGACCGAACGTCATATCGTACTCCATTTAGATGTTCACAGTGTTTAGATAACTATAATTGCCATAAATGTTAAAGATTTGTTCGTAAGAAATGGGAGCTAGCTCCTTTAATACAAATAGATTTTTCCATACCGTAGGTAGCATTAGCAAAGGGGCAGTAAAGGAATAGGACGTCACTATGCGTAAAGTAATGCAAGAAGCACTACCGCAGGAATCGGCAATGAAATCTATCGCGTTAATAGAAGATGATGAAATTGTTAGGCAGGCGACCAGCCAATGGTTGGAACTTGCAGGCTATAACGTGCATTCTTTTGAGTACGGATTATCGGCGCTGAATGCCATTGAAAGTGGCGGGTTTGACGCGATCGTAAGTGATGTGAGGCTGCCAGATATAGACGGCTTAGACTTGCTGAAGAAGTTTCAATCACAACAGATTAATGTGCCAGTGATACTCATTACTGGTCATGGTGATGTGGATATGGCGGTAAAAGCGTTGCAGCTTGGTGCTTACGATTTTATAGAGAAACCATTTAATCCCGAGCGGCTGTCTTCGAGAGTAAAAGAGGCCGTAGAGGAATACGAAACCAAGATCGCTCAGCAAAATCGGCAGTCTTACTTAGAAAATATTAAAGGAATTGAAAAGGTGCTGGTGGGTCGCAGTAAAGTGATATGCGATTTACGTAAACAGATAGCGAAGGTCGCGTCGATCGACACCAACGTCATTATTTATGGCGAGACTGGCTGCGGTAAAGAGTTAGTTGCAACATGCTTACACCAAGAAAGCACTCGTCAATCCCATCATTTGGTCGCACTTAATTGTGGCGCAATCCCCGAAAACTTGTTTGAAAGTGAATTGTTTGGTCATGAAGCTGGTGCATTTACTGGCGCGGCAAAGCGACGCATTGGCAAGCTGGAATACGCCGATAAAGGCTCTCTTTTCTTAGACGAAATTGAAAGCATGCCAGTTGCTATGCAAGTAAAGGTATTACGAACATTACAAGATCATGAAATAGAGCGGGTGGGAAGTAACGAAAAACGCAAGGTTGATCTACGAGTTATCGCCGCTGCGAAAGAAGATCTTCTTAACCATTCCGAATTTAGGCAAGACTTGTTTTACCGATTAAACGTCGCGCAGTTGCACTTGCCACCATTAAGAGAGCGTGAAGACGATGCCTTGATACTGTTTGAGTACTTTACCAATCAAGCTAACCCTCATACACGAAAAGCGAGTGATTCAGACGAAAGAGCGCTGCTTTCATATTCGTGGCCGGGTAATGTACGAGAGCTGCGTAACATCGCCATTCGATTTGCGTTGGACGATACTCTGTCGGTTGGGGATATTCTGTCGATCCGCCCTAATTCAAGTGTCGATAATCATGGTCAGCAAGGTGTACCGCTCGCAATTCAAATGGATACCTTCGAACGTAAAGTCATTCTCGATTCACTCACAAGATGGAATGGTTGCATTGCTGACGTGATGCAAGAGCTAGACTTGCCACGTAGAACATTGAATCAAAAAATGCAGAAGCTGGGGTTGAACCGGTTAGATTATAAAGACTAAGTCTCCGTTCTTTGTAAACGAGCCTTTATAAATTAGCGCCAAAAAAATAAGGTCGGCAAAATCTTGCTTATGCTCAATTTAACCAAAATGCAACATTTGTCACATATTTGCTCAATCTGTGAGCGTGAGTTTGGGGATACTTCAATTTGGGAGCAAGTAGATGAGCAAAATTTTGCTTATCTACATAGCGCTCAGTGAGCAAGAACTTGCTCATTATGACAGTGGTTGTTATTAAATTCATTCATAAACAATCAGTTAAGAGTTGGCATCTAAATTGCCATAGTGATGTTGAATGTTAATAAAATGATAACGTGAAACACCACATGGAGAGTAGAAGATGAAAATGAACAAATTGGTGACAACCTTAGCAGTGGCAATAGCCTCATTTGGTCTGGCAGCAAACGTGTCAGCGGCTGAGCAAAGAAGCTACATTTTGGCCACGGCATCAACCGGTGGAACCTATTACCCTGTTGGCGTTGCTCTTGCAACGTTGAGTAAAATCAAGCTGACTCAAAAACATCACTTCTCACTTTCTGCCATTAGCTCTGCAGGGTCAGGTGAAAACGTAAAACTCTTGAATGAAAACGAAGCACAGTTTGCCATTCTACAAGGATTGTATGGTGCTTGGGCTTGGGGCGGAGAGGGGCCGTATACTAAGTCGGGTCGTCAAGAGAAAATACGCTCAGTTTCGATGCTATGGCAAAACGTAGAACACTTAATTGTTCGTTCAGAATACGCAAAAACGGGTACGGTAAGCGACTTAACTAACCTTAATGGTGAAAAGTTTTCTATCGGTAAGAAAAACTCCGGTACAGAAAACTCAGGCCGCCAGATCATGAAAGGCTTGTCGATTGACCCAGACAAATTCAGCTTAGCGTACATGGGCTATGGTGGTAGCGCGAGTGCGCTTCAAAATGGCACCATCGATGGCATGAATACACCAGCGGGTGTGCCGGTTGGTGCGGTAACTCAAGCGTTTGCTGCCTTAGGTAAAGACATCCAAATATTGTCCTTTACTGACGAGCAGATCAAGCAGGCTAACGGTAGCTATAGCTTGTGGACCAAATACGAAATTCCTGCAAATACCTACCCTGGTGTTGATGAGCCAATCACCACAATCGCCCAACCCAACTTTCTTGCCGTTCGTGAAGATATCTCTGACGAAGACGTATATCAGTTAACCAAAGCGATTTACGACAACCTAACGTTCTTGCAAGGTATCCATAAAGCGACCAAAGCAATGGCACTAGAGAAAGCGATTGCTGGCTTACCGGTTCCGTTGCACCCAGGTGCGGCACGTTTCTACAAAGAAATGGGTATTTCAATTCCTGACTCATTAGTTGCTATGTAACTTCCGTCATCTTTCTTCTTCCACACTGACGTGCTGACTCTTTGTCATGACATTCATTGCAAAGAGTCAGCCGTGTGGAAGAAGAGACGCGAATTCGTTCCTAACCAAGTATTCAGGAGGATATATGAGCAAGGACATCAATGAAGAACTGCAAAAATTTGAGTTGCCCACACGGACCAGCTTTCCATGGGTAACTAAGGCGATAACGGGCTTTGGTGTCGTGTTGTCTTTGCTGCATATTTGGTTTAATACATTTTCTACTTTGCCTGAATTATGGGTATCTGCGACTCACTTTGCCGGATTCGCGGTGATTTGTTCATTGTGGTACCCCGCACATATTTCTTTAAAAGAAAGCAAAATCGCCTTAGCGGTGGATGTGGGTATTGCCGTCGCTGCGATTGCGTGTTTGCTTTATATACCGTATGCGGAAGACGCTTTGTATGAGCGAGGCGTAAAATTTATTGCAAGTGATTGGTTCTTTGCGGTGTTAGCCATTGCAATAGTGATTGAGTTGATTCGCCGAACCATGGGTTGGTTCATTCCCATTCTTATCTTGGTTTGTTTGAGTTACGTCGTGTTATGGGGACAGTGGGCTTCGGGTATTTTTCATTTCCCTGGTTTGAGTCTAGAAACGCTACTGTACAGAAGTTTTTATTCCTCGGAAGGGATGTTTGGCTCGATTTCTCGTATCAGCTGGACATTCGTATTCATGTTCATCTTATTTGGTGCATTCTTGGTGCGCTCTGGGGTGGGCGATTACATCATCAATGTGGCGCGAGCGGCTGCGGGTAAAGTCATCGGGGGGCCGGGTTTCATCGCTGTTATTGGCTCGGGTCTGATGGGCTCTGTGTCTGGTTCAAGTGTCGCAAATACGGTATCAACTGGGGTGATCAGTATCCCTCTGATGCAAAAAGCAGGCTTTCCATCGCGTTTTGCCGCGGGCGTTGAAGCTGCGGCCTCGACCGGTGGGCAGTTAATGCCTCCTGTAATGGGCGCTGGCGCGTTTATTATGGCGTCTTATACACAAATTCCTTATGTTGACATTATCGCAGTTTCTTTTGTCCCGGCATTAATCTATTTCCTATCGGTTGGTTTCTTTGTACGTATCGAAGCCAAGCGAAGCGGCGTTCAGAAAGTGACGACCAGTGAAGAGTCATTGTCTAAAGTTCTCCTTTCAGGCTGGAATAACCTTATCCCATTAGCCGTACTCGTTACCTTACTCGTGCAAGGGTTTACGCCAACTTATGCGGCCGGTATTTCAATCGTTTCTGTCGTGGTGGCTTCTTGGTTTTCAAAAGACCACAAGATGGGGCCAAAAGCCATTGTAGAAGCCTTGTCTCAAGGCGCGAAAAACATGGCGACAACGGCAGTCCTATTGGTAGGTATAGGGCTGGTGATCAACGTAATTAGTACGACAGGAATTGGCAACACCTTCTCTTTAATGATCAATGGTTGGGCCAATGGGAACCTGTTTATCATGTTGGTGCTGATTGCGCTGGCGTCGTTAATTCTTGGTATGGGGCTCCCGGTTACAGCGGCCTACATTGTTCTTGGAACGCTGTCAGCTCCCGCGTTGTATAAATTATTGGCCGAAAGCCAACTGTTAGAGTTAATGACATCAGGTGCATTGCCAGAACAAGCCAAAGCTATCTTTATGCTTGCCGCTCCCGAGAAATTGGATCTGCTTAATGCACCCATGGCGCTAGAAACGGCAAAAGAAATGCTAGCACTGGTACCTGCGGACTTTGTTGAAACACTGCTGGAGCAAAGCTTAGGTTTAGAAACCATTGGTTTAGCCTTGTTAGGGGCTCATTTAATCATTTTTTGGTTATCTCAAGACAGTAACGTAACACCGCCAGTTTGTTTAACAGCGTTTGCTGCGGCGACGATAGCGAAAACCCCACCTATGCGTACTGGCCTAACGGCATGGAAAATTGCGAAAGGTCTATATTTAGTGCCGTTGTTAATCGCCTATACCGGATTGGTGAGCTGGGATGTGACGGAAGTGCTTACCGTTGGTTTCTTTGCAATTATTGGTACTTACGCGTTTATTGGCGCCATAGAAGGTTACTTAGAATCTGAACTAAATTGGATACTACGTATAGTACTGGTAGCCCTTGGAATCTCTCTTGTTTGGGCTGATATCCCGCTCATTGTGAGACTTGCTAGTTGTGTCGGGTTTGTTGCCATATTTGCTTATAGCAGTAAGCAATATAACGTACAGCAAGAAAAGAAGATAAAAGACAAACAGCATCAAGACACATTATCTGCTGGTAAAGGGGCGGTACAGTAATGGACAAAGTGTATGACTATATTGTTGTTGGGGGTGGCATCGTCGGTGTGTCTACCGCTTGGCAACTGAAAACTCGATTTCCGGATAAATCGATCCTCTTAGTCGAGAAAGAAGATGGCTTCGCAAAACATCAAACCGGCCATAATAGTGGTGTAATCCACGCTGGAGTGTATTACGCACCGGGCAGTTTGAAAGCAGATTTCTGTAAGAGAGGAGAAGAGCAAACGAAGGCATTTTGCGCTGAGCATGGCATAGCGATAGAAAACTGCGGCAAGTTATTAGTCGCTACTTCGGATTTAGAACTCGAACGAATGCAGGCACTTTACCAACGATGCAGCGAAAATGGCATCGAAGCTGAATTGTTAAATCAAGCGCAATTGAAGTTGGCGGAACCAAATATTACGGGGCTAGGAGCCATCTTGGTTGAGTCGACCAGCATCGTTGATTATAAGCTGGTGACTGACAAAATGGCTGAGCAATTTACCAAACTTGGTGGCGAAGTGTGTTTGCGAACTGAAGTTGTCGCGATGACGGAATCGGCGTCTCAAATTGATGTTGAAACTCGTGTTGATGGCCAAGGGATGATGCTGCAAACTGAATTTTTAGTGACGTGCAGTGGCTTGATGGCTGATAGAGTCACCAAAATGCTCGGGATTGATTGTGATTTTCAAATCATTCCTTATCGCGGTGAGTATTATCGACTGAACCGAAAACACAATGATGTGGTCAACCATCTTATCTACCCCATCCCTGATCCGGACTTACCATTTTTGGGTGTGCATTTAACTCGAATGATAGATGGTACGGTAACCGTAGGACCAAATGCCGTTCAAGGGTGGAAGCGAGAAGGGTACGCAGATATTAATTTTAGCGTTAAAGATACGATGCAAATGTTGGCCTATTCTGGGTTTTGGAAAGTCACGGCTAAGAATCTAAAAACGGGCTTAATTGAGTGGAAAAACTCGCTATGGAAGCCAGGTTATTTGAAGCTAGTAAACAAATATTGCCCGAGCATAGAGCTGATCGATTTAGAGCCTTACCCCGCAGGGATAAGAGCCCAAGCGGTATTATCTGACGGTTCTTTGGTGCATGACTTCTTATTTGCAAGCAGCGACCGGAGTTTGCACGTATGCAATGCCCCATCTCCTGCAGCGACATCTGCGATGCCGATTGGGCATTATATATGCGACAAAATCGAAGAATCAGTTCGGAAATAAATTAACGTCATTGAAAGGGCAATTTTATTGAGTAAGTCGACGCGCTCGAGATAAGGAAAATAAAGCCCGTAACAAACGTAGAGCTTGTTGCGGGCTTTTTATATCACTTCTTATTTATCTTACTTCTTCAGCAAAAAGTTAACCAATTGGTTGTACTCTTCTAGGCTTGTGATGTTGTCTGGCTTAACAATGTACTTATTGTTTACCAGTACACCAGGAACACCGGTTAGTGTGCTTGCTTCAAACTGCTTGTCGAATCGTTTCTGCATTGAATCAACAGCAAATCCTTTGTAAGCAGCATCAAATTTCTTACCATCTACACCGTGATCAACAAAGATTTGGCGAAGTTCGGCTTCATTTTTGGGTGCTTTGCGTAGGTCGTGGATCTGTTTAAACATAACAGGCACCATCTTTTTCTCGACATCAAGAGCTACCATGGTGGCGTAAGCTTTTGCCATTGGAACGGCCATTTTTGCCCCCATGAACGCCACATGAATCTTTTGGAACTTGACGTTCTCAGGTAGTGACTCTGTCATGTTGTCGATAATACCCTCAAATTTGTAGCAATGTGGGCAATAGAAAGAGAAGAACTCCGTTACCACAGGCTTCGTTGCTTTTTGAGTGCTCAATACTTGGTAATGAGTCCCTTCTTCAAATTGAGCGGCTTGTGCTGAAAGGCTCAACATAAGAGCGGTAAAAAGAGTCAGTAGTTTTTTCATTTGATCGTTTCTCCAAACGTTTTTATTTTGTATATGACCACAGAGCGCGACACAACGAAATCGTCGTTGGATTAGTCACGAGTGGTAAATTTTGCTAATGGGTGTTGTAGGAGAATAAAATCGGAGGGCGATATAACGCCTTAGATAGGCCAATCGTTTTAGGCTGCAATTCGTAACCAATAAGAGCCAATGAATGTGATTGTCTTGCTAACTTATCTAGGGGGGAAGGCGTTGGCAAATTCATTACACACATCGAGCTACAGCATTGATGTTTTGCGCTGGCTTTCGATTTAGGCTGGGTTTGGTTATCGCAGATGTCAGAAGTGCTATGGAAGATTTCAACAATAGTTTGAGCCGGTTCATCATGTTTTTCCCACTCTGGATTGCCGGACGCACCAGCGGCAACACTCGATAGCACAAGGGCTATTAAAGTGAAGGTTGTAATCCAAATTGTGTGGACAAATTTCGGCATAGTCTATTTTTATGTTACTTCAGTTGATTGCACTGTTACACCGCAATCATACAGTAAATCTATCGAATCCTGTCAAGATAATTTGAATTTCTGTTAATAAATCGACTAATTGTAATTTGGTGGCTTATTTTGTAACAAAAGAACATTTTACGAGTCATGTCTCATCTTGATCTCATGATTGCTATCGATGTGTTTTTAATGGGTTAAACCATCGTAAATAAAAGGTTATTGAAGCCTTTTGAGTAAATCTACACCTTATTGATGTTTTTATCGGCTTTCCATCTACCCCTTTAGGGTAGTTTGATTCTGTAATTGATTTACATCATTTAATAATTTTCTTTCATAAATGACAATCTCTGTAAATTAAAACACATATTTAACAGGAATCGTTTATGAGCAAGATGAAGTTAGTCATCATCGGTAATGGCATGGTAGGTCATCGCTATATCGAAGATCTGGTTGAAAAAACAGATGCCGAAACCTTGGACATCACTGTTTTTTGTGAGGAACCAAGAGTGGCGTACGACAGGGTTCACCTATCGTCTTACTTTTCTCATCACACCGCCGACGAACTTTCTCTTGTTAAAGAAGGGTTCTATCAAAAACACGGTATTAACGTATTAATTGGTGAGCGTGCCATTAATATCAACCGCGAACGCCAAACGGTTTATTCAAGTACTGGCCGCGAGATTCAATACGATAAACTGATTCTGGCTACAGGTTCATTCCCGTTCGTACCGCCAATTAAGGGCAACGAAAGCAAAGACTGCTTTGTATACCGTACCATTGAAGACCTTAAAGCGATTGAAGCAACTGCGAAGAAAAGTAAAAGCGGCGTCGTTATTGGTGGTGGTTTACTTGGTTTGGAAGCGGCTGGTGCACTAAAAGCATTAGGGGTAACAACCCACGTTGTTGAATTTGCCCCAGTGTTGATGGCAGAGCAACTTGATCAACAAGGCGGCCTTCAACTCCGTAACAAAATTGAGCGTATGGGCGTTCAAGTCCACACCAGTAAAAACACATTAGAAATTGTCGCAGAAGGAAACGAAGCACGTAACGTGATGCGTTTTGCCGACGGTACTGAGCTAGAAACTGACTTTATCGTATTCTCTGCAGGTATTCGCCCACAAGACAAACTGGCTCGTCAAATGGGCTTAGGTATTGCCCCTCGTGGTGGTATCGAGGTGAATAACCATTGTCAAACAACCGATGAAAACATCTACGCGATTGGCGAGTGTGCTTCATGGAACCGTACCTTCTACGGCTTGGTTGCTCCAGGTTATAAAATGGCAACGGTGGCTGTTGATCACTTAGTTGGTAACGAAAGCGAATTTGAAGGTGCAGACATGAGCGCGAAGCTGAAATTGCTTGGCGTTAAAGTAGGCAGCATCGGCGATGCAAATGGTCGTACTCCTGGTTGTAAGAGCTACGTTTACCAAAACGAAGAAGACGAAGTGTATAAGCGCATTATCGTTTCTGAAGACGGTAAACAATTGCTTGGTGCTGTAATGGTCGGTGACACCTCTGATTACGGCGACTTGCTACAGCTTAAGTTAAACAACATTGAACTACCAAAACACCCAGACACGTTGATCCTTCCTGCTCACGCTGGTGCAGAAAAACCATCATTAGGTGCAGACTCGCTTCCTGAAAGCGCGGTGATTTGTTCTTGTTTTGATGTCACTAAAGGCAAGATCGCTCAAGCGGTTGCTGACGGTCACCATACATTAGGTGACATCAAGGCAGTCACTGGTGCGGGTACAGGTTGTGGTGGTTGTATTCCACTGGTGACTTCGGTTCTTAACGCTGAACTAGCGAAATCGGGTGTAGAAGTGAAAAACGATGTGTGTGAGCACTTCGCTTATTCTCGCCAAGAGCTTTTCCACCTGATCCGCATTGAAGAAATCAAAACATTCGATGAGCTGTTAGAGAAATACGGTAAAGGTTACGGTTGTGAAGTGTGTAAACCACTTGCAGGTTCTATCTTAGCGTCTTGCTGGGGTGAGCACATCCTAAAACCTGAGTTGGTGAAGCTGCACGATACTAATGACAACTTCCTTGGGAACATTCAAAAAGACGGCACTTATTCAGTTATCCCACGTATGGCGGGTGGTGAAGTGACACCACAAGCGCTGAGTGTGCTAGCAGACGTAGCGGCTGAGTACAACTTATACACCAAGATCACGGGCGCACAGCGTATTGGTTTGTTTGGTGCTCAAAAAGACGATTTGCCAGCGATTTGGAAAAAACTGATTGGCGCAGGTTACGAGACGGGTCAAGCGTACGCGAAAGCGCTTCGTATGGCGAAAACCTGTGTAGGTTCTACTTGGTGTCGTTACGGTGTGCAAGATTCTGTTGGCCTTGGTGTGCTGATCGAAAACCGCTACAAAGGCATTCGTACCCCTCATAAGATGAAATTTGGTGTGTCAGGTTGTACTCGTGAGTGTGCGGAAGCGCAAGGTAAAGATCTTGGCATCATCGCAACTGATGCGGGTTGGAACATGTACGTATGTGGTAACGGTGGTATGAAGCCGCGTCACGCTGATTTATTAGCTACCGACCTAGACCAAGAAACGCTGATCAAATACATCGACCGTTTCATGATGTTCTACATCCGCACTGCAGCACCACTACAACGTACATCAGTATGGATGGATAACCTTGAAGGTGGCGTTGATTACCTGCGTGAAGTCATTGTTGATAACAAGTTAGGTCTTAATGATCAGCTTGAAGCAGATGTTGCCGCACTGGTTGGTAACTTCACTTGTGAGTGGACCAATACGATTAATGATGAAGCTCAGTTAACGCGCTTCTCGCATTTCATTAACTCGGATGAGCGTGATAGCAACGTACAGTTTGTTGAAGCTCGCGAGCAACATCGCCCAGCGACTTACACAGAAAAATATCCTGAAGCAAAAGGCGACATTCTTCATGTTGCTCTTACTGACACGGTAGCGGAGGTTTAATCATGGCAAACGGTAAAGCAGCATTTCAATCAATTTGTGATATCGCAAACATCGTTCCTGGCACTGGAGTTTGCGCTTTGTTCAATGGTGAGCAAGTGGCTATCTTCCGCCCAACAGACGCTGAAGAAGTGTTTGCAATCAGCAATACCGACCCATTCGCACAGTCCAATGTGTTGTCGCGTGGTCTGATTTGCCAGCACAAAGACGAGCTTTGGGTTGCAAGCCCACTTAAGAAGCAACGCTTCAATTTGAAAACAGGCCAGTGCATGGAAGACGAGCTTTTTAATGTGAAAGCATACAAAGCTCGCGTTCAAAAAGGCACGGTAGAGTTAAGTGTTTGATGTGAAGTGCTAAAAGCGAAGTACTAAAAGCGAAGTACGAAAGACGAAGTTTCTAAGTTCTTACTTAGCTTTTAGTACCTAGCTTTTAGCATTTCAAAAAATTGATAGATCAAGGGTTTCGGATGCGACATCCGTTATTCGGAGCCTTTTCCTATCAACTTTTAATTTTAACTTTTGTATAAGGACACACTTATGTCTGCTTTAAAACCTGCTGAATTTGTTCAAACGATGATCGACGTTGGTGAAGCCAAAACCAAAACCAGTACTCGTGATCTACTGATCCGCGGAACAATGGCGGGTATCATTTTGTCGCTGGCGGTTGTTGTAGCAATCACGACGATTGTTCAAACTGGCATCGGCATTGTGGGCGCTCTTGTGTTCCCAGTTGGCTTTTGTATTCTTAGCCTAATGGGTTACGACTTAGTCACCGGTGTATTTGGTCTGGCGCCGTTGGCTAAATTTGATAACCGTCCGGGCATCACTTGGGGGCGTATTTTACGTTGTTGGGGTCTTGTTGGTCTGGGTAACCTTATTGGTTCTTTGATTGTGGCTTTCCTAGTCGCTATTTCGTTGACGAACAACTTCTCTATTGATCCAAATGCAGTGGCACAAAAGTTCATTGCGGTTTCGACTGCTCGTACTGTGGGTTTTGAAAATCTGGGCGCTGATGGCTGGATCACTTGTTTTGTTCGCGGTATTTTCTGTAACTTGATGGTATGTCTTGGTGTTATCGGTAATATGACGGCACGTTCAGTCGCTGGCAAAATTGCAGCAATGTGGCTACCAATCTTCATCTTCTTCGCCTTGGTATTTGAGCACACAGTAGTAAACATGTTCCTATTCCCATTGGGCATGATTTTGGGTGCGGATTTTGGCATCGCGACTTGGTTGAACTTCAACCTTATCCCAACCATTCTAGGTAACATCGTGGGTGGTTTGGTGTTTACTTGTATTCCTCTTTACCTAACGCATGCAAAAACAGCACCGTCACTAGGTAACGAAACAGCAGATAAATCTGAGCCAGCACTGCGCACTCAGTCTTAATTAGAATTGGCCTCATCTTTATAGGTGAGGCCAATTTGTTTGTGAATTTAATAACTTGGTTATAAAAAGTACGAATTCAATTTGTTTTTAAGCTCTTTGTTTCTATAAGCATAGTTTAGAGATATCCTCGCTGAGTTTTACTCTTTATACCCAAATTTGAACTGTTAGGCACTTCTATGACTACCGATCACACATCTTGTAAACGCGGTTTTGTTTCTCTTGTTGGTGCAGGACCGGGCGATCCTGATCTTTTGACGATGAAAGGATATCGCGTTCTTAAAAACGCCGATGTCGTGGTATACGACCGCTTAGTTTCGAAAGAGATTATTGCGCTCGCCAACGATAACGCAGAGTTGATTTATGTCGGTAAAAAACTTGACCATCACTGCGTGCCTCAAGGCCAGATCAATCAAATTTTGGTGGATAAGGCGAATGAAGGTAAAAGTGTGGTACGTCTTAAAGGCGGTGATTCGTTTATTTTTGGTCGAGGTGGGGAAGAGCTAGAAACCTTGGCTGAAAACAATCTGTCGTTTGAAGTTGTCCCGGGTATCACTGCTGCAGCAGGTGCAACGGCGTATGCTGGCATTCCACTGACTCATCGGGATCACGCTCAAAGTGTTCAGTTTATTACCGGGCATCTACAAAAAGATGGTCAAGATATTCAATGGTCTTCTTTGGCTCAGCCCAATAATACCTTGGTATTCTACATGGGCTTGAAACAATCTGGCCATATTACTGAGAAGCTACTCGAAAACGGCCTAAAATCAGACATGCCATGTGCCATTATTCAACAAGGTACAACGGCTTCTCAAAAAGTGTTTACTTGCACGCTTGCAGAGTTAGCGAAAACAGCACAACAAGCGATTAGCCCGTCTTTAATCGTGGTTGGTGAGGTGACTAAGCTGCACAGCAAACTGGATTGGTTCGAGGCGAACGCTTAATTGTGATTCTTTTTGCAACAAACATGTGAATTGAGAGCTATATATCTAATAAAGGACGCAGGATAGAATAAGGTAATAACAACTAGGCTACATATGAATAACAATATGCCTAGGTGAAATTCATGAAGCTGGAAGACAATCATGCAATTACCTTACTCTACCTTGATAGAAACATTGGAAGTTCGCGTTGCCAAACAACGCATCATCACCGATCCAACGCTTACCTTAGCTTATGGTACTGACGCTAGTTTTTACCGATTAGTACCTAAGCTGGTGGTTCAACTCGATAACATCGACGAGGTGATCTACACCTTACAATCGTGTCATCAACTCAATATCCCTGTAACCTTTCGTGCAGCTGGCACTAGCCTGTCTGGTCAAGCGCTGTCTGATTCCGTTCTCATTACCCTCACGACGAATTGGCGAAATCACAAAATACTGAATGGCGGAGAGCAGGTTTGGTTACAACCCGGTGTAATAGGGGCTGATGCCAATAAATACCTTGCCCCGTATGGCCGAAAAATTGGCCCCGATCCCGCTTCGATTAACACATGTAAAGTCGGGGGCATCGCTGCGAATAATGCGTCAGGCATGTGTTGTGGTACGGCGCAAAATAGTTATCAGACCTTAGCGGGGATGACGGTTGTATTTGCTGATGGCACGGTATTAGACACGCTTGATAAGCAAAGTATTACGGCTTTTGAATCCAGCCATGGTGACATGCTTAACGATTTGGTTTTGTTGGCGAAAAGCTGTCGGAGTAATCCCGATCTTGCAGATAAGATTCGTCATAAATATCGATTAAAAAATACCACAGGTTATAGCCTCAACGCTCTCGTAGACTTCGAATCATCCATCGACATTTTGCAGCATCTCCTTATTGGTTCAGAAGGCACGCTTGGTTTCATTGCTGATATTACCTACAACACCGTTATTGACCATGTTTACAAAGCATCAGGTTTGTTTGTATTTGCTGATATAGAAAGCACCTGCTTGGCTGTAAGTGAACTCAGTAAAACAGGGGTTGCTGCCGTAGAATTGATGGACAGTCGTTCGTTAGCATCGGTAGCAGATAAACCCGGAATGCCGGAATTCATTGCAAAACTTGGGGCAGAAGGCAACCAAGAAGCAGCGGCATTACTGATTGAGTTACACGCAGAAAACGAAGCAGATTTACAGGCTCAAATTGATGAATCTCTGGCGCTTATCGCTCCGTATTGTCCAATTGAGCAAATAGACTTTAGCCGCGATGCAAAGATATGTGAGCAACTATGGGCGATTCGTAAAGGTTTATTCCCGGCAGTCGGAGCAGTACGCGAAACTGGAACAACCGTGATCATCGAAGATGTGGCATTCCCTATTGAAAAACTGGCTCCCGCCGTACGAGAGTTGCAAGAGTTGTTTATCCAGTTTGATTACCATGAAGCGATAATCATTGGTCATGCTTTGGCTGGAAATTTACACTTTGTGTTTACCCAAGCATTTGATACCGAAAAAGAAGTCAGTCGCTACAGTGATTTCATGGATGCGGTTGCGCAGTTAGTTGCCGTCGATTATCAAGGGTCACTCAAAGCAGAGCATGGTACAGGCCGTAACATGGCACCCTTTGTAGAGTTAGAGTGGGGCGCTGAAGGTTACGCGCTTATGCAGTCAATTAAGCGTATCTTTGATAAGACAGGTATCTTAAATCCTGGTGTCATTCTCAATGACGATACTCAATCTCATATTAAAGATCTAAAATCGATGCCTGCCGCAGACGAGCTAATAGATAAATGTATCGAGTGCGGCTTTTGTGAACCGGTGTGCCCATCGAGAAACCTGTCGCTAACGCCTAGGCAACGCAACAGCATCTATCGTGAGATCAGTCGTTTACGTCGAACACAAGAAGACCCTGTTCGGTTAGCAGAAATGGAAAAATCGTACCAGTATTACGGAATCGACACTTGTGCTGCAACAGGGTTATGCGCCGATCGCTGCCCGGTGGGGATCAATACCGGTGATTTGATGCGAAAATTACGTCAAGCACATTCACCAACAGCGAAGCGTATTGCAAGTTGGACGGCCAAACACTTTGACGGCATTACTGCTGCGACTCGTGTTGGGTTAAGCGCAGCGAATGCGATGCACTCGGTGATGGGGACTAAGAATATGACCGCAGTAACGGGCGCTGCGCGAAAGTTATCGGGTAATTCCATTCCTTTGTGGACGCCTAACATGCCGTTATCCGCAGGAACCTTGCCAACGCTGAATAATCTTAAAATTAAATCGGTTAGGAAGGATAAAGTCGTTTATTTTCCTAGCTGTGCATCACGTAACATGGGCACAGAGCAAAACGCGCAAGACTCACGACCTTTGGTTGATGTGACGGTGTCACTACTTGCAAAGGCCGGTTACGATATTATTATGCCGGAAGATCTCAACAGCCAATGTTGTGGTATGCCGTATAAGAGCAAAGGTTTTGTGGAAACCGCACAAAGCAAAGCACAACAACTTGAAGAAGCACTTTGGCAAGCAACAGAGGAGGGAAAATATCCGGTACTCATGGATACCAGCCCGTGTGCAAGTTTAACTAAGGAAACGCTCACCAAAAAGATATCGGTGTATGAACCGTTTCAGTTTGTTGCAGAATTTGCGATGCCACGATTGAAAATCAAGAAACAGCCCGAACCCGTTATGTTACACATTACCTGTACTTCTCGCCGAAATGGCTTAGCCTCTATCATGCAAAGGGTGACGGAAAGTTGCGCAGAACAAGTGGTGATCCCAGAGGACATCATGTGTTGTGGTTTCGCAGGTGACAAAGGGTTTACCACACCAGAGTTAAACGCATCGGCACTTGCGCCTTTAAAATCTCAAGTACCGGAGGCCTGTATTGAAGGGTACTCCAACAGTCGGACTTGCGAAATTGGCTTGTCACAACACAGCGGCATAGAGTATCGCTCGATTTTGTATTTGGTTGATAAGGTCAGTGCGTAGAGGCTATATTGGAGTATGGTGAGTTTTAAACTCAGATAAATAGAAATTGTAGGGAAGCAAATGGCACACCTTGAGTCGAATGTTTGGCATGAGTTGCAAAACGCTTCCCTATATTGGGCGCCGAATTTCATTAGTCAGGAAGAGGCGAGCGAACTATTTTACCAACTAGAGACGCAAATAAAGTGGCGAAATGACAATATCACGCTATTTGGAAAAACCATGCCAATCCCACGATTACAGGCTTGGTATGGCGAGCGTGATTATTGCTACTCTAATATATTGATGGAAGCAAACGAATGGTCGCCTTTGTTACTCGATTTAAAACATCGTTGTGAGCAAGTTTCAGGCTCTAGGTTCAACTCCGTATTAGCCAACCTTTATCGCAATGGGAGCGACTCTAATGGATGGCATAGCGATAACGAGCCTGAACTAGGCACCAACCCCGTGATTGCTTCGCTGAGTTTTGGTGAAACACGCCGATTTCTCGTTAAGCATCGTCACACTAAGCAAAAACTTACCTTTGAGTTATCTCCAGGAAGTTTATTGATAATGGCAGGTGAGATGCAGACCCATTGGCAGCATACAGTGCCGAAAACTAAGATCGAGAAATCCGCGAGATTAAATCTAACGTTTCGCTATATTTACGAATAGAAAACCCGTTAACCGCTGCGTAGCCGTGAATCTATTTGTTTTCCGCTATTCGCCACAATACGCCACTAGGGTCGGTTAGGCAGAATTCAAGCATACCCCAAGGTTGATTGACCAACTCTGAAATTTGCGCGCCAAATTCTTCAACAAGATTCAGCGACAACACATGCTCATGCCAGCTTTGTGCATCTTCAACCAGCAGGTGCATCATCGAATTGTTGCAATGAAGCGGCGAATAAAAATCTTGCAGTAAAAAAGAGCATACTCCGGATTTAAAATAGGCAATGCCATCAAATTCTGACGCCATTTGAAACCCAATCCTTTGATAAAAACGCTTAGAAAGCTCAAAGTTTTTAGCGGGCACGAACGATTTTATTTCTACAGTTTCTAAGTTTCTCATAGACCGTTTTCTCAACTGGATGAAGGACAATAGTGTGAAACGCTTTGTGGAATCGAATATTTAGTAGTAAATGATAATGATAACCATCAACAATGGTGGAGACATACTACCAACAACGTAATGACATTGCTAAATTTTATACGGTCGGTAGTACGCATAACTGATTGGTATGATAAACTAGATGAATAGAAATCAGTGTTACGTGATCTACTATGAAATTACTAGCCGACAAAACAGGCGAGCAGTATCTGATCTTTGGGCTCAAGGCTTTTAGGCCTCCGCCAAACTTCAATATTGTAAAAAAGAGCAACACAGAAACTGCGTTGCTCTTTTTTATTACGTGAAACTAACTAAGTACTTAATTCGAGCAGAATTAGTTAGCTAAATTAATCTTACCGAAATCAATTTTGTTGTCTTTAGGCGAACGCTTAATTTCAACAACTTGACGGTAATGTGTCGCCATGATGTAACCGAAACAACCTAAGATAAGTGCAATCGCTGTTGCGCCAACCCATTGGATTTGTAGGAAATCCAACTTGAATAGCAAGGTCAAGCCGCTTAATAGAGCGATGTTACCCAATACGTACTTGGTTTTACCAAAGCGTTGAACGGTTAAGTTTAGGTTGTCGGTGTATAGACGAACCAAGGAGTCCAATGAGTTAACAACAAAGGTTACTCCTACCAACACCATCGCCATGTTGTAGAAACCCGTGATTGGAATTGCGTTGGCGCTGTAGTAATAAAGAACCGTAAACCATATGGCGATGGGCAAAGAAGGAACAACCATCATTGCAATCAGCACTTGGTAAGTACGTAATCCACCGACGAAACGTGCAGTAAATTGGCCGATCATGATGCTCCATGCAAACCACCAATAAAGGTAAAATTCATGGTAGTCATTGATTGGCAGGATGAACTTATGAATGTTAGCGAAGTAGTCACCTAACAAGCCAAAGGTCGTGAAGAAATCACCAACACTTGAGCCTTCAGAAAGGAATGCACCAGACCACATCAATGCAATTAGGCCCAAGAATAAGAAACTACTGCCCAAGCTTAAAATACGAACAAAGCGGATGTTTGTGCTGGAGTAAACTGCGATAGCTATAACAGCAAACACAACTAGGTAGAAGCTAACGACAACCGACTCGCCGTCCCCCATTTCTGGTAAATACCATGGTAGGTTTGCGAGTAATAAATAAGAAGTGAACGCACAAGTACCAATAATTACTAGGTTATTGACGAACTTGATCAGCGGGATCTCGAAAAACTTAACTCGAGGTTCAATAACGCAGAAGTAGAAGCAAGTTAGGAAGTAAAAAGCCCAGATAAAAAAGGCCCAAAAGCCAAATTCGATGGCTAACGGGTTAGTGAAGGAGTATTCAGGGCTAGCTGCCAAGTCTGCGTAGCCTGCAAATTCGGTCAGCGGGAACATGATAAGGCCTACATCTAGACCTGAAGTGAACAAAATGGCAATGAAAGTAAAGGTACGTACAGGAGTTACCCCAATGCACTTTACGTTACCCCAGCGGAAAATAATAAAAGCGATAGCGGCAAACGTAAATAGAATGCCTATGGATAGCCAAGTAGTCATTATTTGGCCTCGAGGTGTGTATAGCAAGCAAACATAATTAAATCCTTATTTATGTTTAATGCGATGTTAGCTTTCTTTAGGACGGCCTTAGCCATCGGCTCTTAAACCTCTTTTTATCGAGAGTGAGAACCAAAGAAGCGCAACAAAGCGAATTGGACCATTTGCGAATCTCGCCTAGGTTGGTCGTGTACCTCATAAGAGCCATCACGAAGTTGTTATCCCAAGTGATGGCAATGAATTCTTAGTTATTGTTTTAGAAGTAATTACTTACTGGTCATTAATTCTCGCTTGGGTGCTTTTAATCTCTGCGTTGTCTGCCAATCATCTGCAATAACAACGGGGGCTTCGTTTGGCGCTAATATGCCATTGCCAAGGATGAGATCGGCAGCGCGTTCGGCGACCATGATGGTTGGAGAGTTTAAGTTTCCGTTTGGAATTGTTGGGAATATGGATGAATCGACAACACGTAATCCATTAATGCCGTGTACTTTGGTTTCGGAGTCCACCACAGCCATTTCATCTTCGCCCATTTTGCAAGAACATGACGGGTGATAAGCACTCTCTACGGCACTTCTAACAAATTGGTCAATTTCTTCGTCAGTTTGAATCGATAAACCGGGCTGAATTTCTTCACCTCGGAATTCGTCTAAACCCGGTTGATTAATGATTTCACGGGTTAAGCGAACACAAGCGCGGAAACCTTCAATATCTTCTTGATGCTGTAGATAATTGAACTGAATCTTGGGTGCTACGTGGGGATCGCTTGAAGCGACTTTCACAAAGCCGCGGCTCTTAGGCTTGTTGTGCCCAATATGAACTTGGAAACCATGGCCTGCAAATGCTTCTTTGCCGTCATAACGCATTGCTGCTGGGAGAAAATGGTATTGTAGATCTGGCCATTCTAAATTCTCTTTAGAGCGGATAAACCCGCAAGATTCAAAGTGGTTGGTTGCCCCTAAGCCTGACTTATCTAGAATCCAACGAGTGCCTATCCAAAGTTTATTAAGAGGATCTAATTTGCCATTTAGAGAGATCGGCTTCAGGCACTTAAATTGGAAGTAGAACTCAAGGTGGTCTTGTAAGTTCTCACCCACCCCTGGCAGTTCATGTATTTGCTCAATGCCTGCGTCAGCCAGTGTTTTCTCACCACCAATACCAGACAATTGCAAAATATGTGGTGAGCCAACCGAACCGGCAGAAAGCACAACTTCTTTGTTACAACGAACATCCACTATTTTGCCTTTGCGTTCGTAGCGAATACCGACCGCAGTTTTATCTTCAAGCAGAACTTTGTGAACTAACGCGTGAGTAACAACGGTGAGGTTATCACGCTTCATTGCAGGTCTTAGGTAGGCATTGGAAGTCGACCAGCGCACGCCGTTTTTTACGGTCATGTGCATTGGGCCAAAGCCTTCTTGTTGCTCGGCGTTATAGTCGCTGGTTGCCATGTACCCGGCATCTACCCCTGCGTCGACAAACGCTTGGTACAACGGGTTTTTCATATTATTGCCGTTGTTCACGCCAAGAGGGCCAGAATCGCCACGATAATCATTGCCACCGAAAGACCAAGTTTCTGCTTTTTTGAAATACGGTAGACAGTGGGCGTAATCCCAGTCTTTGGCACCGTGCTGTTGCCACTCATCGAAGTCGCGAGCATGCCCACGAACATAGACCATGCCATTGATGGATGAAGAGCCACCAAGTACTTTACCGCGAGGGCAGTGCATATTGCGGTTATCTAAAAAAGGCTCGGCTTCAGTTTCAAACTGCCACGCATATTTCTTGGTATTCATTGGAATAGACAAAGCGGTCGGCATTTGGATGAAAATGCTCTTGTCACTGCCGCCAGTCTCTAAAAGGAGTACCTCGTTGTTTGGGTTCTCTGATAGACGGTTCGCCAATACACAGCCTGCGCTGCCTGCGCCAACAATGATGTAATCTGGTTGTTTGATGCTCATTGTCGTTCCTTAAAATGGGCTTTCAAGTGACTGCATACCTACGTATACCGATTTAATTTGGGTGTAAGCTTTTAGCGTTTCGCTGCCATTTTCACGGCCAATACCTGACATTTTGTAACCACCCACTGGCATTTCAGCAGGGGAGGCACCATAGGCATTTATCCAGCAAATTCCAGCGTCAATTTGGTGTATCACGCGGTGAGCGCGTGTGATGTCTTGAGTGAAGACGGCCGCGGCTAAGCCAAGGTGTGTGTTGTTGGCACGAGAAATAACTTCTTCTTCGTTATCAAATGTCAGGACCGACATGACCGGGCCGAAAATTTCTTCTTTGGCAATGGTCATGTCGTCGGAGCAATCTGTGAAAATGGTCGGCGCTACGAAGAATCCGTTCGGCGCATTGTCAGGTTTAAGTGCAGTGCCACCGGTTAGGAGCGTAGCGCCCTCTGACTTGCCGATGTCGATGTATTCCAGCACCTTTTTCTGATGATCTTTAGAGATCAGAGCACCAAAGTTCGTATCTGGATTTAACGGGTCTCCACACACAATATTTTCCGATGTGCGTTCGACTAGGCGCTCAATGAAGCGAGGATAAATATCTTGTTGTACAAACACTCGTGTGCCATTAGTACATACTTCACCTTGGGTGTAGAAGTTACCTAACATCGCCGCTGAAACCGCATTTTCGATATCAGCATCGTTGAAAATGATCAGTGGTGATTTACCGCCTAGCTCCATGGTGACTTCTTTCAAAGAACCAGCCGCAGCTGCCATGACTTTCTTCCCTGTACCCACTTCGCCAGTAAAGGAAACTTTCGCAATATCTTCATGGGATGTTAACCAAGCGCCAACTCGGCCATCACCTTGTACAACATTGAACACACCGTCTGGTACTCCAGCTTGAGTAAAAATCTCAGCTAAGTGCAGAGCGCCGCTTGGGGTTTCTTCAGAGGGTTTGAATATCATCGCGTTGCCACAGGCCAGGGCGGGTGCGGCTTTCCAGCAGGCAATTTGAATTGGGTAGTTCCAAGCACCAATACCAGCACAAATCCCAAGAGGTTCACGGCGGGTGTAATAGAAATCATCGCCTATCGATTGTTGATTGCCTTCGATACTCGGAGCTAAGCCTGCAAAAAATTCTATTGAATCTGCGCCAGTCACTACGTCGACGACAGAGGCTTCTTGCCATGGTTTTCCGGTATCGATCACTTCGCCTTTCGCAAGGTCATCGTTGTTGTCTCGTAGTAGTGCTACTGCTTTCAACAAAATGCGGCTGCGCTCTGTCGGTGTCATTTTTGACCAAACCGAAAATCCTGATTTTGCGCTGGTGATGGCGGCTTGTTGAACAGCGTCTGTTGCGGTTTCAACTAAGTAACTGACTTCCCCGGTTGCCGGGTTTGTTACTTCAAATGTTTCACCAGTCCCGTTAGAGATGTATTGCCCATTTATATAGTTTTTATAGACGGCTAACGATGACATTAAGTTTCTCCATACAGCTTGATCATGGCGCGAGTTTTGCCGCTTATTAAGCGTGCTTACTCAACGCGTTTCACCAGAGTTTTTGCTCTAGATGGTGGCGATAAAATTGCCCAAGTAAGTTCACTTGAGCATTAAATTAATTTCGATCCTAATGATTAGAGCACTAATGATCAAGTTATTAAATCTGGCGTCTTTCAATTGATTTTTTAATCACATCGATCTAAGCTTATGTTTTAATAGGATTAATTGTTAAATAATTGATCGTTTTTTGGTTAATAAAAGAATATTAGTTACAGTTGTAAACATTCGTACTGTAACGAAAATGAAATTTATTGGTCGCCTTTTGAGCGTTTTAGGTTGAGTTCATTGTTTTTTGAGTCAGTCGGATCTGGCTGAAACTGTATGGGCTCGTACTCTTAAACTGAAACATTAGAGACCAAATTGTAAGCAGCCCTAGCAGTATCGGACTCGCATTCATCTTGATTAAGGAAGAAAGTAACGATGGGTAAAACGCTGACACCAAATAGAACCAATCACTCTGACAAAAGCAGCTCTGGATCTCATGATTTTCCATTGCTACCCACGATGCCTATCCCAAACTTGGAAGAGACCTGTCATAATTTTCTGGAATGGTCGGCTCCGTTATTAACCGCGCAACAACAGCTGTGTACTAAAGCTGCGGTAGAGCGATTTTTAGCTGATGGGAGTTGTAGTGAAGCACTTCAAAGTGACTTAATTGAATGGGGAAGTTCACTAGAGGTGAGAAATTGGTCATCTCCAGTTTGGAAAGATCTATATTTAGAATCACGAGCGCCATTGCCAATTAATAGCAATGTATTTTATTACTTGAAGAGCAAGCTCGATGAAGGGAAAAACAGTCAAGCTCATATTGCTGCATCGCTTATATCCTGTGTGTATCAGTTCATTGAGTTGGTCGATACAAAATCACTTTCTACCGACATGCAAAAAGACGCGCCGCTTTGTATGTCTCAGTATGACAACATTTTTTCATCAACTCGGGTGCCTAAAAGTGGCACAGACGAACTTAAAGTGTCGGCTTCTCGTCGCCATATTATCGTATTGCATAATGGCAACGTATTTAAGCTTCAAATGTTGGATGAAAGCGAGAACATTAAATCACCAACGGATCTTGAAACTGAACTAGATCAGATCATTTCTATTGCTGATAACGGCCAGAACATTGGGCTGCTTACAACATTACAACGTGATGTCTGGGCACAAGGGCGAGCTGAATTACTGAGTTTGTCTAACCAGAATCAAGCGACGATGAATACGATAGAACAAGCAACCTTTGCGATATGTTTGGATCAAGAAGAACCTGAAGAAATACAAGATATTTCGCAGCAATTACTTCATGGTATTGGTTGTGATAGGTATTTTGATAAGTCGTTGCAGTTTGTTGTTTTCAGGAACGGAAAAACAGGCATCAACTTTGAACATACTGGGGTTGATGGTTCGGTCATGCTACGTTTGGTTGCCCATGTTTATGACAACATCGACCAAGTATTTTTGAATGTTCACGCCAAAGGCAACACCGGGTTTGAATCACAGGTTGGTGATATTGAACCACTGTCGTTTGAACTTAATGAGCCACTGAGTCACCTATTAGAGAGTGCCAAGGGGCGATTTCAACAGCATATTAGTGAGACGCAAACCCGAGTGTTAGGTTTTTCTTCTTTCGGAAAGGAACAAATCAAAACGTTTGGTGTAAGCCCAGACGCCTTTGTGCAATTGGCATTACAGCTCGCAGAGTACAAGTTATATGGTAAATGTTACAGCGCCTATGAAGCGGTAATGACGAGAACATTTCAAGAAGGGCGTATTGATGTGCTTTATACCGTGTCTCCTGAGTCACTAGCATTTATAAACACTATGATTAACGTTGGTTGTGAAATTAGAACCAAGCAACAATCATTGGTACTTGCTACGAAAAAACATACACAAAGAGCCAATGAGTGCAGAACTGGCCGAGGCGTATATTCTCATTTTTTGGCGTTGAAATATCGTTATAAAATGGCAAAAGAAAAGCTTGGCCTTACTGAGTTACCGGAGTTATTTAGTGATGACGGCTATTTGGCTTTGACGAACAGTGTTGTGTGCACCAGTACGACTTCAGAATATGGCGTTGAGTTAGCTGGGTATGGCCCAATCGTTCAAAACGGTTACGGTATTCGCTACTTTATTCGCAATGACTCTATCTGTTTTAACATGACCGCAAGGACCAAGATGCAAGCAAACCTTGAATCGATGCATTTTTATATAGAGCAGTCGCTTTTAGAAATGGCCGAAGTAATGAGGGTGAAATAATCCATCAAGGGGGGAATGCGTGGTTAACTGCTTGAATATTAGTGGCACAACTCGCATTCCGTTAGCTCTTTGGGGGTAAATAGTTTGTTGTGATAAAAAAGATCTAGCCTGAAAGCGGCGTTACACTCATAATAATATGATATTAATAAGAATTGCTGCAACAACTCGGAACCTGAATGAGCCAATCAAAATTGCTGCTAGAAATCAGCACCCACGCTTTACTGCATCTAGAATTCAAAAGACTTGATAAACGCCTTTCATCAACAGAGCAAAGTAATTTATTGGTTCAGTTCCTTAAACGTGCGACCAAAGATAATCGGTATAAAGTTGCGAGAAAAACGGCGAAGAATTGGCTATTACTAGGGCGCAAACCAAATGGTAACCTTGAGTCGATTTTAACCAGAGAACAAGAAAGGCTGCGTCATACGGTTTCAACGGACCTACATTGTTTTGTCGAGTTGGTAGGCGCTCTGGAACACAAGCTAAAAACGAAAGTTCAGTATTCGATGGCGCACAAAATTGATTTAAAAGCACGCTATGGCAAGGTGCTAGTGTGTGTTGTGGATGAAGATCTTAAAGGCAGCTTTGATGAAGATGGCCTTATGTTCTCAGCAACTCAGATTCTTTTTATAGGCAGTGAGGAACACAAAGATGTGTTTTCTGAAGTGATCGAAAAAGACGGTCACTTTCAAACGGTTGTTGCTTATGAAGATGAAGAGCACTTGCGAGTCGAATTACTGCGAATGTAACGCAATGATCGACTTCTTATACACGCTCGGAGCCAATCCAGAAACACGCTTAAACGCACGAGAAAACTTAGAAATATCGTGGTAGCCAAGCTGATTTGAAATATAGGTGAGGTTATGGCCTTCTTCCATTAACTCACATGCGACGGTGAACATCAGATTTTCTTTAACTTTCCTAAAAGAGGTTTTTTCTTTCGCGAGATTTCGTTGCAATGTTCTAACTGAAAAGTTAAGCAGTTCGGCGGCTTCTTCTAATGATAGATTTCTTTCCCTCACATAGGGTCTCAATAGTTCAAATACACTGTCGGTAAAACTAGTATGCCACTCAACCGTTGTCGGTGAAGCTCGAAGAATTTGCGAAAAGAGTGACAAAGGTGTTGTGAGCATGTGGTTAGGAATGCACACCGAGGTTGCTCCTTGTTCGATAGACAGCCTGCATTGTTTGGGCAAGATAGATTTTACGATATCTGATTCTCTCCCTTGTAATTTAATGTTGGTTGGGTGCCATTGCTTGCGAGTCAAGGCGTTAATTAATTCAATAATATAGATGATGGCAAACGCCTCACCCCATTCTAAGACGGGTGAGTGCTCAAAAGGAGGACGTCTGCAAAACCAGCTTTTATCTTGTTTCCGCTCTAGCCACACGTTGCTCCCTGGAAAATCTTTACTAAGTATTACATCGATATTACCCAATGCTTCACCGACAGTGTGGTATTTGGAAAACGTGGGTAGGAGTTGCGGGATAATATGCTTCCGAAACGAGAGGGCGAGCAGAGCGGAAAATTGAGTGATCCCCAATTGTGTTGATGTTATATCGATGAGCCTATTAAACGGCTCTAGTGGAATAAAATCACTGTCGGATAGCAATAGATCAGCCGGAAGCCCTGAATCGTGGAGTAACTTTTGTAAGTTGAGCCCATATTCAGAAAATACAGTGACGAGTATTTTGCGTATTCCGTTTGTATCACTGGAACTTGGTAACCACCCGGAGTCATGTATGCAAATCCTTTTGCTTTTCTTAGGTTGTGTGTTTGTTCGTTAATTAATGAAAATGAGTTGTCATTAGAAAGTGTAGCTTATTTAGCTAGTTACCTTGGGTTATAACCTTAGATATTAGACTAGACTACTGACTTGCCGCTGACATTGTAAACGCACGGTCATAACTTAACCAGTGGCGTAAAATGGTAAATGTTCAGGACGTAAACCGATTATGCTGGATCTCTATATCGGAGAGCGACCATGAAACGACCTTACTTAAGAACGACTATCTTGTGCCTAGCTGTGGGCGCTAGCGCGTTGGCCTATGCGAATATTAAACCTTCAAACAAAGACTCTAAAAGCGCTGACGGTAATTCTGCCGTTATTAACGTTGAATCAGCGACGACAGCTGATAGTGCACTTGACGCGACGATGAATGCGGCGCAAGAAGGTTTGGCACATGCCCAAGTTAAGTTAGGCTTGATGTATGAGCAAGGCGAGCAACTTGAAGTTGACGTTGATCAAGCCGCATTCTGGTATCGCTTGGCTGCCAATCAAAACCACCCCCAAGGACAGTATAATTTGGCGCTTTTGTATATCTATGGAGTCAGTGTGGCTCAAGATGCGACATTAGCGACCTATTGGCTAGAGCGTGCTGCAGCTAATGGATATATGCCAGCCATTATCCATTTAGCTCGAAATCAAGAAATGTATTTTTTGCAAGACGGTGCTGATATTCAATGGATCAAAATCGCGGCTTCACGTGGAGATGCGTTATCGCAACTTAGCCTTGCTCAATGGCATTTAAGTGATAAACATATGGACACAGTGAAAGCAGAATTTTGGTTAACCAACGCGGCAGAATACGATTCAGCAGAAGCTCAAAAATTGTTAGTAGAGTTTTATTCATTGTCTAAATATCAAAGGGTTAACCCTGAAAAAGCAAACTATTGGCAAACAAGGTATACGAACAGCCAGTTAGTTATTCAAAATCAAGTTAGATAAGCTGTATTGTCGATGACTAGATTAATTTGAGCTAAAGCGTCTGAGGGATAAAATTCATTAAAATCATTTACGTTTTTAAAATACTTCTAAAACTTATCTCGCAAGTGAGAATTGTTTAGCTGACACTCTATAGTTGACGGTTAACTCTTTCGTGTATAGGTACAGGTATGTTTTTGAATCGTTTCACGCTGCAAAGTCGTTTGATCTTTGCCGTTTTTTTGCCTTGTTTGGTTTTAGTGGCAGTAGGACTCGCCAGTTTTAAAAGTATGTCCACTTTGCAAGTTCAATCTAAGCAGCTCTATCTGAATACCTCTGCACCAATGCGGTCAATGGCCGAGGTGGCTTCACGTATTCCTCGTATGCGTGTTGGTATTGATATGATGCTATTGCAAGAAACCGCCTTAAGAGACAAAAAAGGCGTGTTAACTCGCGTCAACGAAACCAGGCTTGAAGACATACCTGAAATGCGAGAGTCCATAGAACATGCACTACGAACGCAGGTAAATCCGGAACAACAAAAACAAGTAGCGAAGCTGTTGGCAGGGTTCGAGCGTATGGTGAGCGATGAGCTCGATCCTATGCTTAAAGCTTTTGAAGCGGATGATATCCCTACGGCGCAAGCTATATACCGTGATAAATATGCAAAAACTTATGGAGTATTGCGCAAAGAAGCGAATGTGATCCTCGATGCGTTGCTAGATCAAGCAAAACATCAACATGATATCAGTATTGAAAGTCATGAAGATGGCCAGAACTACCTTAAAAGTTTTATCGCGTTTGGTTTGATTCTGTCTGTGATTTTGTCTGCCATTATTGTCACTAATTTGAAGAAGCGTGTTAGTTATTTAAGAACTACGATAGCGCATGCGGCTGATAATATGGCTCTGAATACGCAAATCAACTTAAGCGGTAAAGACGAACTCACTGATATCAGTGATAGCATGAATCGCCTATTGAAAAACGTACATCATGCAATAGAACAAGTTGCGACTAACTCCCATCAGTTGGCCGACGCCGCCAATAATGTCACCGATAAAGCCACATTAACTCAAGATAACTGCACGATGCAGCGTGATAGAACAGTTCAAGTGGCAACGGCAATTCATGAGCTTGGGGCAACCGTTGGAGAGATTGCTAACAATGCGGCATTGGCTGCAGAGGGGGCAAAGCAAGCCTCAGAAAAAGCTAGCGATGGTAACGAACAAGTCAGTCAAGGTAGCGCGCAAATCAGTCATTTGACTGAAGATCTGGGCGAAGCGAATCAAGTCGTTCAATCGTTGGCCGAGCGAGTTGACGAGATTGGTTCTTTCCTCGAAACCATTCGTAGTATATCGGAGCAAACAAATTTATTGGCGCTTAATGCTGCGATAGAAGCGGCTAGGGCTGGAGAACAAGGGCGAGGCTTTGCAGTGGTTGCGGATGAAGTAAGAAGCCTAGCGGGTCGATCTGCAGAATCTACGGAAGAAATACAACGAGTCATCAATAGGCTACAAGAAGAGTCGAACAAAGCCGTTGAGGCGATTTCCAAAGGCAGACAACAAAGTCAATTAGTGGTCGAGCAATCTGAAACGACCAATAGCGTATTAAATGAAATCATTGACCATATCATGACCATCAGTGACCAAAATATCCATGTGGCGACCGCGACGGAAGAGCAGTCAACTGTCGTACAAGAAATTAATCGAAATGTCGAAAGTATTAACCAGTTAACCGGTCAAACTGCGGATGTTGCCCAAGAACTTACCAGCAGCAGCGATCACTTAAAAGAGCTATCTCACAAGCTGGACGGCTTAGTTGGGCTCTTTAAGTTATAAAGCCAAATGTCCTTGAATTTAACGTTAGCCCTGCTTTTAGTAGGGCTTAATTTTGTCTGTACAAAATCTAAATTACCCATATAACCGCTAGGTCGCGATTTTTATGGAGCTAATAATTGCGACATGAATAACACTTAGATAGTGTTCTAAATGACGTTAATTAGAGTTCTCCCTTTAAATTGTTAATAAAAAATGATGCGTATCACAACGTCATGAATGATTGTTCTAGCCGGTTTTTAATAGGTAACTGGTTGTTTTTTATTTAATAAAATGATGTTTGCGTTGGGTTTATACATCGTAGTAAGTGATTAAAATTCATTAACGTCATAACTCTCATAAAAGAACTACTTTATAGGGTATTTAATCACATTAACCATTGCCAGTTCGTTGAATAATAACTCCATCAATTTAAAGCTGAATATATGTCTAATCAGCTACAAATTGAATCAAGGAAATAACAATAATAGGTATATTATCAATGAACATGAAACTTAAAAACGTAATGATAGGCGCTGCCATTGCATCTGTTGCAGCTCTGCCAATGAGTAATGCATTTGCGAAAGATTACCCGCCCAAAACGCTTTCTTTTGTTGCCCCTTCTGGTGCTGGTGGTGGTTGGGACTTAACTATCCGTACTGTCGCCAAAACATTGAAAGATACTGGGCTTGTAGAAGCAAATATGCCGATTACTAACCGTCCCGGTGGTGGTGGTGCGGTAAACCTTGCTTACATGCAAACCCAGAAGAACAGCGATAAACTTATTTCAGTATATTCGCCACCAATTCTGCTAACTAAGTTAACTGGCGCAAGTAAATACAGTTATCAAGATACCACTCCACTAGCTCGTCTAATTACGGACTACGGTGTATTCGTTGTTTCTAAAGATTCGAAATACACTTCGATTAACGAAGTAATGGAAGCTCTGAAGAAAGATCCTAAAAGTGTGAAAGTGGGTGGTACCTCTGCAGCAGGTAGTATGGACCATATTCAATTCCTACTCATTGCTAAAGCCGCGGGTGTACCAAACCTAAATAAGATTGACTACATTTCGTTTCAAGACGGTGGTGCTGTGGCTCAAGTACTGGGTGGACACGTTGACCTCATTTCAACCGGTCTTGGTGATGTGACGCAATTAGTAGAAAGTGGCAACCTTAAAGCACTTGCTCAAACTGCAGATAAGCGCGTTGGGGAAGGTGCCGTCGCCGCAATTCCTACCGTGCGAGAGCAAGGCATCGATGCGACGTTTGAAAACTGGCGTGGCTTATTCGGCCCTAAAAACATGCCGGATTATGCCGTTAAATACTGGACAACAACTTTAGAGCAAATGGTTGAAACTCCAGAGTGGGCGCAAGCTCGTAAGCGCAATGGCTGGGACGCAGCTTACCAAAATGGCGAAGATTTCACTAAATTCCTAGCGCAAACAAATGAAGAATACAAAGGCATACTAGCTGAGATATTCTCTAGAAAATAATAAAGTAATTTGTTGAAATAAAGACCTCATAATAAGAGGGGGGGGAATATCTCCCTCTTAATTGTCATCTTCTAATGTTCCTTAATCATTCCTAGCGAAAGGATAACATATGGAAAACAAAAGCGTTCGTCCAAACTGGGATGCGTTTACAGGTTTATTTAGTGTCGTATTTGGCCTGATATATGGCGGGATGGCATATACTATGCCTCGCGCAGCATTCGGTAACCCGTTAGATCCCGTATATTTCCCAATGGGTGTTGCAGTTCTTGCTATAATCGTTGGTTGCATATTACTGTTAAAAAGTAATATGAAGGAATCAATTCTTGCCTTCAATAATTTAATTAATGAAGACGAAGTGAAAAAGTTCGACCGTAAAAGAATCTTATATACCTGCATTATAGCAACTGGATATGCAATGGTATTTGATATTCTAGGTTACGTAATCAGCACATTCTTATTTATGTTCGCGATGCTTACTATTACCAGTGGTAAAAAAGCGTGGATAAAAAGTGCTGCAATCGCATTGGCATTTGCTGTAAGTGTATTCTTTATCTTTAATACATTATTAGCAATCAGCCTTCCACCTCTACCATTTATGGAATAAGGCGTAATAACCATGACTGAGATTTTAGCTAACTTAATGAATGGTTTTGGTGTTGCGTTGCAACCATATCATTTACTCCTTGTTACCGTCGGTGGTGTATTGGGCACCATCGTTGGTATGCTTCCGGGCCTTGGCCCTGCAACGGGCGTTGCGGTTTTACTGCCAATGACCTTCGCAATGGGTCCAACGGCCGCGCTTATTACCATGACTGGTGTATATATTGGTGCGATGTTTGGGGGCTCTCGTAGTTCGATCTTAATTAACACCCCGGGGGACGGTGCAGCACTTGCCGCGACATTCGATGGCTACCCGATGGCAATGAAAGGTCGTGCTGAATCCGCACTCGCTATTTCGGCAATCGCTTCATTAATTGGTGGTACGATTGCAGCAGTATTGATGACACTTTTAGCTGAACCTGTAGCGGGCTTCGCTTTAAAATTTGGCCCCGCAGAGTATTTCTTATTGATGGTTGCTGCTTTGTCTATGACGGCATCCATGTCAAAAGGCAATATGCTTAAAGGCTTCTTGTCGATGGTGATAGGCCTCGCGATTGCAACGGTTGGTATCGATGCACAAAGTGGTACTGAGCGTTTCACATTTGGTAACTTACACCTACAAACGGGTATCGATTTCCTAGTCGTTATTATCGGCATTTATGCAATGGGTGAGGTATTTAAGAGCTTCAGTTCACTAAGTAAAGGAACCAAGAAAGCACAGACTAAATTTAAGCGAATATGGATTGAAGGCGACGACTTGAAACGTTCTAAATGGGCAATCCTGCGAAGTGCTCCGGTCGGCTTTATCATCGGTTCTTTACCGGGCGCTGGTGGTACGATGGCCTCTCTGATGTGTTACAACAATGAGAAGCAACTGTCTAAGAACAGCGAAGAATTTGGTCACGGTGCAATCGAAGGTCTTGCGGCTCCTGAATCTGCGAATAACGCGGCTTCAATTGGTGCGATGATCCCGATGTTAGCGCTAGGTGTTCCAGGGTCTGGTACCACTGCGGTAATGATGGGGGCGCTTCTGATGCTAGGCATTCAACCAGGGCCGTTATTGTTCGTGCAACACGCCGATATCGCGTGGGGTCTGATAGCAAGTATGTTTGTTGCTAACATCATCCTTGCGGTGGTTAATATTCCACTAGCAGGTGTGTTGGTGCGAGTACTGGCTATTCCACCTAAAGTATTGTACCCAATTGTACTAGGCCTAGCATTCATCGGTTGTTACGCAATCAGTAACTCAACCATTGAGTTCTACATCCTGATTATTTTGGGTGTGGCGGGTGTTGTGATGAAGCGTGCGAATATTCCGACAGCACCGATGATTCTTGCCGTCATCGTGGGTGGGACTATGGAACAGTCGTTCCGTCAAGCATTCCGCATTTCGGATCAAGATTTCTCAATCTTTGCGGGCTCGACGGTTTCTCAAGTACTGATTGCAATTACGGTACTGTCTATTGGCCTTCCGATTCTAAGTATGATGAGAAAAAGTAAGAAAGAAGCACAACCTGCTTAATGGTTGCAATATTGATGTAGAATTGTATATGTATTGCTAATTTAAATGGCTTTGAGTAATAACTCAGAGCCATTTTTTGTTATATATAGTTAAGTGAAATCTCGAAGTTAAATAAATTCATTAACGCCATTTAAATATTTAATACTTGGTGCTGTATATGACCAATGTCAATTACTATAAATCGTATAAATAAGATAATTTTAATGTCACTCTATTACTGCAATGAGACTGCTCTGTGCATATGCCATATCACTTCGAAAAAATAAGAAAAAACAACACAAGGAAGATGGAAAAAGTTAAAGACTTCCTTACCGTTATGGGCTTAGGAGTAGACGCCGACGTAGAGTTGTTTGTCATCGCTTATTCGCAAAGTCAGGTTGTTGGTTGTGGTGGTTTAGCGGGCAGTACACTGAAGTCGATCGCAGTCGATGAAACGCATCAAGGTTTTGGCTTGTCGACAACGTTACTTACTGAGTTGGTCACTCATGCTTACGATATGGGTCGATATAACCTCTTTATTTACACCAAGCCAGATAACTATCAGATGTTCCATAATGCAGGTTTTCATCTCCTGACTTCGGTAAAAAACCGCGTGATTTTGATGGAGAACAGTAAATCTAGATTACTTAGTTATTGTAACCAGTTAACCCAGCTCAAACAATTGGGAGACCAGATTGGGAGCATAGTAATGAATGCGAATCCTTTTACGAATGGGCATCGTCACTTAGTAGAGCATGCATCGAAACAATGCGATTGGGTTCATCTATTTGTTGTTAAAGAAGACCGCTCATTTTTCTCATATCAAGATCGGTTAGCGATGATCAGAGCGGGCGTTGCGGATCTAGCCAACGTCATCATTCATGAAGGATCCGATTACATTATCTCGCGAGCTACTTTTCCTAGTTATTTTCTTAAAGATGAAGGTGTGATTAACTATTGTCACACCGCCGTGGATTTACAATTGTTCCGCTCTTATATTGCGCCTGCATTGGGTATTACTCATCGCTATGTCGGAACCGAACCTATTTGCAGCGTGACACGGTTTTATAATCAACAGATGCAACAGTGGTTAGTCACTCCGACACTCGAAAGTCCTCCAGTTCACTTAATTGAAATACCACGGAGCGAATGTATTGGCCAACCAGTGTCTGCTTCCTTAGTTCGTAATTTGTTGTTTGATAGTGAGTGGAGCTCAATACAGCAATTGGTTCCAGCCACAACGTATGATTACCTAAGAAACTTATTTAGTGTTGAAACGTCAATATACCAAGCAAAACGTAAAGCAATGAGCATAAAATCCAAAGCTAATGCCATTTAAGTTGTAGGTGTCGTTTGAACAAACAAGAGATAATGGCCAGTGAGCCGATTGCCATCCAATATAATATAAAAAACGCCAAGCTATTCAGCTTGGCGTTTTTTATGTGAGTAACTGAAAGAACTAGCTTACGTTAACTTGCCTGTCGCACAGGGCTAGAATTTTGGTTTCGATTTCACTAATCGAATGCTTATTATTCATATTACAACGTTGGGCAATTTCATCACAAATGATGCATTGACGAGGAGGAAGCTGACTGGATTTCCGAGAAATGGTCTTGCCGCGCGCATCACTGACATCAATATTAAAGATTGCACCAAGAGGGTGGTGACGTTCTATTTTGATCATCGCTTTTTTAAGTTGATTGGCCGAGGTGGTATCGACAACAAACAGCGCTTCAGAGCCGATGTTAAGGTGCATTAGTTGCCGGGTTGCAATTGCCCATCCTAATTCAGCTAACTGGCCTTGTATTGCGTTGATTGCGCTTTGAAAAATGACCTTAGTGTAGGACTTTTTGGCCAATTCAACGGGCATATGCAAGGTAAGAGTCACAAGGGGAAGCTTATGGTGAAATACAAGCTCGTTCTGACGTTCAACTCGTTGGTGTTTGCTCATGAAAAGATCATGAAGTGTCGTGGTAGGCATGGCTCATCCCTTAATCGTTCTTGGATATTTGTTATTAAAGTGTAAAGGATGAGGGGGTATTTATTTCTGCGTTGCTGAACAATTATCTATGGTAATAGTGTTTTAAATGACCTAAATGAATTTATTTAGATTATAGATATTTTTAATTTTTAACGGTGTTTTTTTGTGACCAAACTAACAGCAAAATTCTTAACTGGAGTTCGATAAATAATAAAATTTATAAACACCATTTAAGTAGTTTAATGAACGAAATTGAATGATGGGCTTCACGAAGAAAATCGATCACGCTACGTAGACTAGAGAAACTTTCAGCAAGATGGTTTCAACATAATATGAATCAAGATCCAATTATATTTGAAGGCATTACTCTCATGGCGCTCGGCATGGGCTTTGTTTTTTGCTTTCTATGTTTGCTGGTTGGCGCAATTCGTCTTTTAACCAACCTCGCTTGTCGTTTTGAACCGCCTGCGGTCAACGCCGCTGCACCTGCAACAAAATATGCACCTTCAGACGACACTTTAGTCGCAGCGATTTCAGCTGCATTGCATCATCACAAGAAAAAATTCAGTTAGGATTACAGGGGATCACCATGTCCAACATTGTTAAGCCATTAGGCGTCACGGATGTCGTTTTACGAGACGCTCACCAATCATTATTCGCGACACGTCTGCGTTTAGACGACATGCTGCCAATTGCATCAGAATTAGACAACATCGGTTATTGGTCACTTGAAACGTGGGGCGGGGCAACATTCGATTCATGCATACGCTTTTTAGGTGAAGATCCGTGGCATCGCTTACGTGAATTAAAAAAAGCCATGCCGAACACCAAGCAACAAATGTTGTTTCGTGGCCAGAATATATTAGGTTACCGCCATTATGCCGATGATGTGGTAGACAAATTTGTTGAACGCGCCGTCGCAAATGGAATGGATGTATTCCGTGTTTTTGATGCGCTAAATGATGTCCGTAATATGCAACAAGCGATCAAAGCTGTTAAGAAGCAAGGTGGACATGCACAAGGTACGATTTGCTATACCACGAGCCCAGTCCATACCATGCAATCGTGGGTTGACGTTGCGGAGCAACTAGTAGAAACCGGTGTGGATTCGATTGCGATAAAAGATATGGCCGGCGTGATGACACCGTATGAGTCCTACGAGTTGGTGTCGACACTTAAAAAACAGCTGGATGTAGAGCTACATCTGCATTGTCATTCGACAGCGGGCCTTGCTGACATGACGTTACTAAAAGCAATCGAAGCAGGCGTTGACCGAGTTGATACCGCTATTTCTTCAATGAGCGGAACGTATGGACACCCGTGCACCGAGTCTATTGTTGCGGCTCTTAGGGGAACCAAGCGTGATACCGGATTAAATGTCGAAAAATTAGAAAGCATCGCCGCTTACTTTCGTGAAGTGCGCAAAAAGTATCATGATTTCGAAGGCCAATTAAAAGGTTCTGATTCGCGTATTCTCGTCGCGCAAGTTCCTGGTGGCATGTTGACTAACATGGAAGGTCAGCTTAAACAGCAAAATGCCTTAGACAGAATGGACCAAGTGTTGGAAGAAATTCCGAGAGTTCGTGAAGACCTAGGTTTTATCCCTCTGGTGACACCAACTTCACAAATTGTCGGTACACAAGCGGTTATCAACGTAATGATGGGAGAGCGATACAAAACCATAACCAAAGAAACGGCCGGTGTATTGAAAGGAGAATATGGTCAAACCCCAGCACCAATGAACCGTGAACTGCAATCTCGAGTGCTTGATGGGGCTGATGCGATCACTTGTCGTCCGGCCGATCTGATCGACTCAGAAATGGAAATGCTCACTCAATCTGTCATTGCACAGGCAAAACAGAAGGGAATAGAGTTAGCCGAGAGCAAAGTTGATGACGTGTTGACCATCGCTCTATTCGACCAAGTTGGTTGGAAGTTCCTAGAAAACCGCAACAATCCAGATGCCTTCGAACCTGTACCAGAAATGCCCACGCAAGCAATAGCGACAAAAAAGGCGTCACAAACGAAAGAAGACGAAGGCATTTACACGGTTAACGTTAATAACCAAAGTTACGTTGTGAAAATTAACGAAGGTGCTGATCCCGAAGTATTAGCAAGCTCTAGCACCATACCATTAGCAGCGCCTGTTTCAGCAGCGCCGGTTTCTCCTTCTGGTGATGCCGAAACAGTTGCTGCGCCTTTGGCTGGGAATATATGGAAAATTCACGCAAAAATAGGCCAACTGGTTAAAGAAGGTGAAGTTATTCTCATTCTAGAAGCGATGAAAATGGAAACAGAAATTCGTGCAGCAAGGGGTGGGGTTGTCGAAAGCCTAAGTGTGTCCGAGGGTGATTCGGTTCAAGTTGGCGACGCATTAGTCGCATTGGCGTAAGGGATTAAAATGGACAGTATTTTAGCCTTGGTCCGAGATTTTGGCTTCCTTCACTTACAATATGGTCAAGCGATCATGATTATTGTGGGTTTAGGGTTACTTTATCTCGCCATTGTAAAAAACTTTGAGCCCTTACTTTTAGTGCCTATCGGTTTAGGTGGGATCTTAGCCAACTTGCCAGATGCTAATCTTGCCGTTAGTGGTGTCGAAGCGGCAATATATGCAGGGAAAACCGAAGTCATGAGTGCGTTTTCTGCTGTGCTAAACCTTGCAGATAGTGCACCCGAAACAATAAAGCATGCTTATCATATGGCATCGCCGCAAGACAAAGTAGCCTTGAACCTGTTGGCAGAGCAATACAATTACAGCGACGGCATGTTGTACACGTTTTACAGTGTTGCAATAGCCTCTGGTGTTGGGCCTTTGGTTATTTTCATGGGTGTTGGCGCAATGACAGACTTTGGACCGTTACTTGCTAACCCGAAAACACTCTTGCTTGGCGCTGCAGCTCAGTTTGGTATTTTTGCAACAGTACTTGGGGCTCTCGGTCTGAGCCAACTGGGCATTATGGACTTTAGCGTTGCGCAAGCTGCTGCTATAGGCATTATCGGAGGTGCTGATGGTCCTACGGCAATCTATGTATCGAGCATGTTAGCTCCAGAGTTACTCGGTGCTATTGCCGTTGCTGCCTATTCATACATGGCATTAGTTCCAATGATTCAACCGCCTATTATGCGAGCGCTAACGACAGAAGCTGAACGTAAGATCACGATGTCGCAATTGCGAGTGGTGAGCAAGATCGAAAAAGTCTGCTTCCCTCTGATGTTGCTGATTTTAATTGCGATGCTCCTTCCGTCGGCGACCCCGCTTTTAGGTATGTTCTGTTTCGGTAACTTAATGCGTGAGTGTGGAGTCGTTGAGCGCCTATCTGATACGGCACAAAATGCACTCATCAATATCATGACAATCTTTTTAGGTCTTTCTGTTGGTTCTAAATTGATGGCAGATAAGTTTTTGCAGCCGCAAACTTTAGGGATCTTAGCATTAGGAATCGTTGCCTTCTGTGTCGGTACAGCGGCTGGCTTGTTGATGGCGAAAGCAATGAATAAAGTGTGTAAAGACAAAGTTAATCCACTGCTGGGCTCTGCTGGGGTATCAGCGGTTCCGATGGCAGCACGTGTAACAAATAAAGTGGGCTTGGAAGCTAACCCGCAAAACTTTTTGTTAATGCATGCTATGGGGCCCAACGTAGCGGGTGTTATTGGTTCTGCGGTTGCTGCGGGAGTAATGATCAAATATGTGATCGGAGGCTAGCAAAGTTATATAAAGGAAGATCGTGAGATCTTCCTTTTTATTTTTAAACAGGCACAATATTATTGTGAGATATATTAATTAATAAAGGATGAATGGGTATATGAAGGCTGCCCCTATGCAATTAATGGAATGGTTGAAAAATAGGCTTTCATTTAGAGAGCAAGTTTTTATCCTAATCTTTGCGTTAATGTTAGTCCAATTAGCTATTGCGGGTGGTAATTTTCATCGTACATTACTAAAGTCACTTGAACATCAAGTTGGAACTCGTGCGTTAATTCAAGCCAAAGAGATCGCGAGTGACCCAGAATTAATTCAAGAAGTCAGGATTAAAAATGTTGCGGTTATTGAGCGAGTAACAACCAGATTACATAAAATATCGGATGCCAGTTTTATTGTTATTGGTGATGAGTCGGGTATTCGTTTATCTCACCCTGTGAAGACACGTATCGGAAAACCAATGCAAGGTGGTGACAATCAGGGCGTTTTAGAGCGTGGTGAATCTTATATTTCAATTAAAGAAGGCAGCTTAGGTTATGGCGTAAGAGGCAAAGCTGCAATTATTGATTTTGATGGTGAAATTATAGGTGTCGTTTCAGTTGGTTACTTGTTAAATCGATTTGATCAATGGCTTGCTTTTTATTTTGAACCCCTCATTTATGAGGTCATCATCATTATCCTGTTAACAATTTTAGGCGCGTGGGCCTTTTCTAGCCATATTAAAAACAAGATGAATGGCATGGAACCAGAGGAAATCGCCTTAGCTCTCCACCTTCAAAAGTCCATTCTTCAATCGGTGTACGAAGGAGTAATCGCACTGGATAAAGCAGGGCATATTCTCACTTTAAACAAAACCGCATTGGAATTGCTAGATACGGATAAGGACGTCGCTTACCTGAAGTCGCGTAGTATTTTGGAGTTTGTTACTAATTCTCAATTTTTCTTTCAAACCCCGTTCGACAAAAATATAAAAGATGAAATAGTTTCAATTAATGGACAAACGTTAATCGCTAACAGAGTTGCAATATTTGATAACAATATTTTAGTGGGTTGGGTTGTTAGTTTTAGACATAAAAATGACATTAATTCATTGACGGCTGAATTAACACAAATAAAACAATATACCGATAATCTCAGGGTAATGAGACACGAACATGCAAATAAATTATCTACGATAGCAGGAATGATAGAGATTGGTGCGAATGACTCAGCATTAGCATTGATTAATAGTGAAAATAATCGAAAGCAACAGTTAATAGATTTTGTTAGTTCGCGCATAAAGTGCACCCAAGTTGCTGGGATATTGTTAGGTAAATATGCAAAGTCACAGGAATTAGGGCTCAACTTAGAGTTTGACCCAACTTGTCAGTTATATAGTTTAAATGAAAAAATTGAACCAAATGAGTTGTCCGCAATAATTGGTAATCTAATTGACAATGCATTTGAGGCAACACTAAAAAATCCTGATAGCAACAAGGTTATTACAGTGTTAATCACGGACGCAGGCAGTGACTTAGTTATTGAAGTTGGCGATAACGGATGCGGTATATCTGCTAATATTGCCGCGACGATTTTTAGCCGTGGTGTCACAAGTAAAGATGATAGTGACGGACATGGAATAGGTCTCTATTTAATCAATCGATACGTGACTAATTCAGGGGGCGTGATATTGGTTGATGACGCTGAGCCCAAGGGAACCATATTTTCTATTTTTATTCCGAATCAAGGTAATAACGAATGAACACTATTGACGTACTCATAATCGAAGATGAAGTTGGCATTGCGGAACTACATGCACAGTTTTTGCGGCAGACGGTGCGTTTTAACCCAATAGGCATTGCTTCTACTATTGCGATGGCTAAAACCATGATCCGGGTAAACAAACCTAGATTAATATTGTTGGACAATTATCTACCCGACGGGCGCGGTATCGAACTGCTGCGTGAGATTGTGGCTGATAAGAGCGGCAATCAGCCAGACGTAATCCTCGTAACTGCATCTAGCGAGATGGACACCGTAAAAGATGCTCTACAATGCGGTTGTTTCGACTACCTTTTAAAACCCGTCTCTTATGATCGACTGCAGGAAACTCTTAATCGTTATTTGAAATATAACAGCGCCATAAATGCCTTTGACAATATTAGTCAGCGTCACGTTGATGATTTGTTTAATATGCAAGCGCGTGACAAGGTATCGAGTCGTCTCCCAAAAGGCATTGGCGAGTTAACGCTGGATAAAATTAAGCAAGTTTTCTCTGAGAATTGCGGAATTAAGTTCACGGCAGAAAGCTTAGGCAGTGAAGTCGGAATCAGTAAAACCACGGCTCGCCGTTATTTAGAGTTCTGTTCCGCTAGCGGCTTTCTTACGGTAGAAAACGAGCATGGTCGGGTTGGTCGACCTGAGCGTGTTTATGTAAAAAATGCGTAGGGTTTAGGGCGTTAGGCAAAAGCAAAGGCTATAAGGGCATGGAAGCTAAACCACCTGTGGATTCTCGGACAGGTGGTTTTTTTGTTTTAGTCGGTAAGGAATTTTTCAATTGGTCTTTTTTACATCTTAACTTTTCTGATTATTTAGTTAAAACCATTAAACCCATTAATGGTGTTTACCCTACGACGAAACATGAGCGTCATCCCCATATTCCCCCTTAGGTTGGCAGACAATATCCATTAAAGAAGTCGGGTATTTATACGACGGAAAAAATTATTAGTCATCCAATTAACGAATCCTAAGGATTGAATATGCACATCAATCAGAGATCTTATGCGGGAACACTCGAATCGAGTGATTTACTTGTAGAAGTCTCCCCATGTTTCAGTAATCAAGTCGAAATAGACATTAATAGTTCGGTTGAAAAGCAGTTCGCTTCGGCGATCCGTCAGGTTGTAACAAGCACTCTAGATGAAATGGGAGTGAAGTCAGCGCTAGTCGTCGTGAACGATAAAGGCGCACTAGATTGTGTCATTCGTGCGAGAGTGCAAGCTGCGATTATGCGAGCCGCCAGTATTGGTGACCAAGACATCGTATGGGGAACCGTCTAATGAGTCATCTAAGAAGAAGTATGCTGTTTGTCCCGAGTTCTAACGCTGCGATGTTGAGTAACTCATTTATTTATCAGCCTGATGCCATCATGTTCGACCTTGAAGATTCAGTTTCTCTACGAGAAAAAGACACGGCTCGTATGCTGGTCTATAACGCGTTGCAGCATCTGCTGTACGGAGAAATAGAGACCATTGTTAGGGTTAATGGGTTGGACTCAGCGTTTGGCGTAGCGGATGTAAAAGCCGTCGTAAAAGCAGGGGTTAACGTAGTCCGATTGGCAAAAACAGATAGCGTACAAGATGTTATCGACATGGAAATGGTGATTGCAGAAGCAGAAATAGAATTTGGCCGTGAATTAGGCAGCACTAAAATGCTGGCAGCAATTGAATCGGCAATGGGTATTAACAATGCCGTAGAGATCGCGAGGGGGTCAAAACGCTTAATTGGTATTGCTTTAGGGGCTGAAGATTATGTACGTGACTTAAGAACCGAGCGTACACCTGAAGGCACTGAATTGCTCTTCGCGCGCTGTAGTATTCTTCAAGCCGCACGTGCTGCTGGCATTATGGCTTTTGATACCGTGTACTCCGATGCAAACAATGAAGCGGGATTTACTCGTGAAGCCGAACACATCAAATCTCTAGGTTTTGATGGCAAGTCTCTTATAAACCCTCGCCAAATTGAAATCATACATAACGTTTTTGCCCCGTCGCAAAAAGATGTCGACCATGCATACGCTGTCATTGAAGCCGCTGAAGAAGCCGAAGAACAGGGTTCAGGGGTGGTCTCTCTTAACGGAAAAATGGTCGATGCACCAATTATTGAACGGGCTCGCTGGACATTAGAGCGTGCAGAATCAGGTATTAAGCAGTAGGACAAGTCTGATGAATAACAAAGTAACCGACCACACCCAATCCTTGTCTTACGACTTGATTCCATTTTCGGAGGCGCATCAGCTTACGCCTCATTTGCTCAATCGCGAGGGGAAGAAAAGCCGCAAGTTGTTTAAAACAATTGAAGATGCCATTCGCAATAGCGGCCTGCAAGATGGCATGACCATTTCGTTCCATCACTCGTTTCGCGGTGGCGATAAAGTTATCAATATGGTGATGGACATCATTGCCGAAATGGGGCTGAAAAACCTAACGTTAGCCTCCAGTTCTCTATCTGAAAACCACGCGCCACTTGTAGAACATATCAAAAGTGGGGTTGTGACTAAGTTATACACTTCTGGATTAAGAGGTGAACTCGCAGAAGAGATTTCTCGTGGGCTATTAGAAGAACCCATTCATATCCATTCACATGGAGGAAGAGTTCACCTGGTTAAGACGGGTGAACTGGATATAGATGTGGCCTTTCTCGGAGTTTCAACGTCTGACGAGTTCGGCAATGCAAATGCGGTAACGGGCAACGCTCGTTGCGGTTCGCTGGGCTACGCACAAATAGATGCGCAATATGCCCATCACGTTATTGTCCTAACAGAACAAGTCGTTCCGTTTCCCAATCAGCCTGCTTCACTGGCTCAAGATCAGGTCGATGGCGTGGTACAAGTTGATCAAGTCGGAGACGCATCCAAAATTGGTGGTGGTGCCACGCGCATGACAAGCAACCCAAGAGAGTTGTTGATCGCTCGAAAAGCGGCGGAAGTCATCGAACATTCTGGTTATTTTCAGCAAGGTTTTTCGCTTCAAACGGGGTCTGGTGGTGCATCGCTGGCAGTCACTCGATTCTTAGAAGAGAAAATGCTGCGCAACAACATAACAGCAAGTTTCGCCCTAGGTGGAATAACATCAACAATGGTCGATTTACATGAGAAAGGACTCATTGAGACGTTACTTGATGTTCAGTCATTTGATTCTAATGCCGCAGATTCATTAGCAAGAAATCCAAATCATATTGAAATCTCAGCCAACCAATACGCGAACCCATCTTCAAAAGGAGCGGCAGTTGATCGTCTAGACGTTGTGATTTTAAGTGCCCTAGAAATAGACACCGAGTTCAATGTAAACGTGATTACAGGCTCTGACGGCGTAATCCGTGGTGCATCTGGAGGACATAGTGATACAGCGGCCTCTGCCAACCTGACGGTAATCGTTGCTCCACTTGTTAGAGGTCGCATTCCAACCGTTGTTGAATCTGTTCTCAATAAGGTGACGGTAGGCAGTCAAATTGACGTATTAGTTACTGATCATGGTGTTGCAGTTAATCCTGAACGAGAAGGTATCGCGCAACAGTTGGCTTTGGCAGGTATCCCGATTTTGACAATCGAAGCACTGCAGCAGCGTGCTCAACTGCTAACGGGCAGACCGGAACCTATCGAGTACCACGATAAAGTAGTTGGGTATGTTCGTTATCGTGACGGATCTGTGCTCGACACCATCAAGCAAGTTAAGGAGTAGGTTTTGCACAGCGGGCCGAAAGTCAGTTTACAGCAGTTACTTGATTGCAAAGAACAACGTGCTTTTCGGCAACGAGAGTGGATCTCGATTCACTCTCTACCGCTGATTAGCTTATCCATTAATATGGTGGGTAATATAAAGAGAAATGAGTTATCTAGCCGGGCATTTCATGCTGGATACAAAGCGATTATTGACGATTGTCTATCAGTAGACTTGCCCATCGTTGCTGTAGAAAAAACCGTTTCAGCGACCGGATACGAAGCACTGCTTGCGGTCAATTCATCGTCATATTCGGACTTGAAATACGCAATGGTAAACATAGAAGATACCCATCCCCTCGGGCGCCTGCTTGATATTGATGTCATTGATCTTAATGGCAAGCCCATTTCACGAGACACCCTCAACTTACCTCGCCGTCGCTGCTTCGTGTGCCAACAAGAAGCTAAAATATGTGCTCGTAACCGGAGCCATTCTTTGCATGAGTTGTTGAACAAAATGACCGAGATTATTCATGAAAGCTACCCGAACGTTTAATTTGCTAATGGACGATTGCACATTGTTCAAGCCGTCCACACGTGGCGCGCGAAACCTCAATATTTGTGAGCTGGCAGGAAACCTTGCTTATCACGCCATGATGTTAGAAGTACACCTTACTCCGAAACCGGGCTTGGTAGATTGTCACTCTACCGGCTCACACAATGATATGGACTTAAATACGTTCATCGCCAGCAGTAACGCGTTGCACCCGTTCATGAAACAGTTTGTAAACACAGGGGCCAGAATGAGCTACTTGCCTGCTAAAGCGATCTTGCCAAGTTTGAGAAAGGTTGGAATACAAGCAGAAAAAGCCATGTTTGAGGCAACCAATGGCGTGAATACCCACAAAGGCATGATCTTCACTCTTGGGTTAATTTGTGGTGCCACTGGGTGGCTACATTCAAGAAGGATAGGCTTTGATTCACTGCGGGTTCGCTCAGTGATTAGAGCATGTTGCGAGACCTTGGTAAGAGATGACCTTTCGCGAACACATAAGCGGCCTGTTACTGCGGGAGAGAGGATATATCAGCAGCATGGCTTAACAGGTATTAGGGGGGAAGCGGCGAGTGGATACCCAACTATCTATGACTATGCATTGCCTGTCTACAAGAGGGCGATTAAAGCGGGAGACTCTGAAGAGCAAGCCATGAGTAAAACGCTGTTGGTTCTGATGGCCCAAAATAGTGACAGTAATCTAGTGAATCGCGGTGGTATCGCTGGGCTAAAGCTAGTCAAAAACTATGCACACGACTTATTAGAGCAGGACATTTCAACCATTCAAGAACGTGAGGCTCTAATGTGGAAGTTTGATGCTTTATTAGTTGAAAAAAACTTAAGTCCAGGAGGGAGTGCTGATTTACTTGCGGCAACATGGTTACTTGCTCAACTGGATACATGCAGCTGTGCAACCTTCTGACGTGAGTAAGCAATTCGATATCCATCGGTACAATATAATTAGAAATATCAATTAGGAGAAAGTACATGCTATGCATTGGCATTATTGGTAACTTTTCAGGTCACTTAAGTGGCGCTGAAAATGTAGAAGAAGACACCCTGCCAAATGGCATTTTTGTCATTCATTGTGACCACAACGAAACCTTATCGAGTGGTAATCTGGCTCATTATCCAGTAAAGGGGACGCGAGTGGACATAGAGCCTGAGTTTGTATTGCGTTGTAAGGTGAATTACGACGACAGTGGCCAAGTGAGCGCGTTGATGGCAACGCAAATTACCATAGGTAATGATTTCACTATTCGTGAGCTCGAAGGTTCGAAAAAAATATCAGAACGTAAAGCATGGGGTGAAAAATCCAAAGGTATTAACCAAACATGGTGGGACGTTTTGAGGCTCAGCCCCGCGAATTATGGTAATAACCTAAAATTGGTTTCATACCTAGAAAGAAATGAAACACTTCACTTAGCTACTCCCGTTGTAGACTGCACTGAACTTAAAGTTTTCTATTGTCATCTGATGGCATGGATGACAGACCGAATCAATCATCAACAAGATGACGGTATGTACGAAGCTATTTTACCTACGCTTAAAACGCAAAACTACCCTGAAGAGCTTGTGCTTTATACCGGAGCACCAAATTACACCTCATGGGGAGAGGATAACTTTGTTCAGAAAGGAGACAAGGTGCATATAGCTGCGTTTAACTCAGATTTTGTATCTGAACAAACAGTAAGAGAAATGTTCGAACGTAATAAGTCGGTTAACAATGATGAACTGCTTTCATTTTCGCAATTAGTTGTATAGTGATTTTTTATTTTTGATTAAGGAAATCAAATAAAAAAGAGCAATGATTCATATGGATAAATCATTGCTCAAATCCCAACAAAATCCCTACAAGGACTATAAACTAAGCTCTGCTGGAATAATCTCGATGTTCTGATCCAATTCTATTTGATCACGAAAGCTGTTGCTGTGTTCTTTACAGAGGGGGATAACAAACAGAAATTCTTCTGCTACTGAATTTTGCTTAACCAAGGCACCATGGTGGTATTCATTGGTGCAATTCACTTCAGCACAAAAGTGATAGTGTTTCTTATCAAAGTGCTTCCAGTAACTCAGCCAATGTTGTTTAGACTTTTCGGTTAGATTTTCATTAAACGCATTCGAAACGATCATACTTTTACCTGCTATCTGGTCTCTTTCAAGTTGATGTATCTATAATAAGCGCATTTTTTAGATGGATTTATGCGCACTAACGCAACTTGACGGGTATTTAATGGATGTAAATGGTTTCAATGTTTTTAACCGTTATTCGTGAAAAATTGTGTTTAATTTGTCGCCGTCACAGTGAGCTGTTGGCGGCTTTTTTGTTTGCCCAGCGAAGCTGGCAAACCCATTAGGCTGAAAGAAGCCTAAATCACCCTGATTGAGGGGAAGATAATCCGAATCGCAAGGGCGTTGCTGGCCAACGGCAGGGTTTGAAGGAAGCGATAGGAAGTTAACAGTACACAACGAAAGTGAACCTGATTCGGCAATTTAGGTGGGTAAGCGTGCAAAATAGCGTGAAGCCCGATACTCAATCAGACCTAGATTGTGCTTGAGGGTGGCATTGTTAACAGGGAGCCAGTGCAGTAACTGGGGAAGCCTGACACCACATCCGAGCAAACGTCGGAAGCATAAACTCAAGGCGAGAGCCAAGATCTATGTTGGTGCGAGGTGGCAGATGAATCCGTAGTAGTGAGTAAAGCTCGGCCGGTGAAGCCCAGTAATGGTGTGGAGGATAAAACTGAGCTGACCATCAGTAACACGTCTGATGGGACAACATTTTGCCAAAAGCAATCTGGTGTTGCGAAGGGATGAAGTACATTTTAAGTCTGTGATGAGCAGATGTTTTTTTTTCAGTGGTATACAAGTTGATTAGCTATCGAGGTATTCCGTCTCGGTCTTTGTGAAAGCAAAGCACTGAAGCGAGAAACCGTACAAGGGAGTAACTCTGACTCACTCTAGTAAATTGCCATTGAGCTAGAAGGCTAGAGAGTGGAGTGAAATACACCAACACTGTGAGAGAGCATTTGTCCCCACACGGCACACAATCTAAAGGAAAAAGTTGAGAGTTTACTACAGTTTATATGGTCACTTGCTCCACAAAGAGCGACTCTATAAAGGATTTAAAAAAGTGTGGAAAGCGAAAGGCGCGGCCGGAATAGATAGGCAGAGCCTAAGCGACTACGCCCAAAATCTGAGTGATAACCTAGATCAACTTCTTCTGGAACTCAAAACCAAGCGATACACCCCTCAACCCGTCAGACGGGTAGAAATACCGAAAGATGATGGTGGGGTGCGATTACTTGGGATCCCAACAGTACGGGATAGAGTTGTCCAACAAGCTCTAAATGATCTATTAACCCCAATCTTCGAAGAGCAGTTTCACCCATCCAGCTTTGGGTATAGACCGAATCGAAGTTGTCACGATGCTATAAACAAAGCGACGATGTTCATCCGTCGATACGGAATGCAACACGTCGTAGATATGGACTTATCGAAGTGCTTCGATAAGCTCGATCATGAGCTTATTCTAAAAAGCATTAAGAAACGAGTCACAGACAGTAGCGTACTGGAGCTCATCAAACAGTTCCTGAAAAGTGGCGTAATGGTTGATGGAGAGTGGCAGCATACCGAGATAGGTAGTCCGCAAGGTGGAGTAATAAGCCCACTGATAGCGAACATCTATCTGGATGCGTTTGATCAAGAGATGCGAAAGCGAGGACATCGAATAGTCCGTTATGCCGACGACATACTGATCTTCTGTCGCAGCCGTAAAGGTGCAGAAAATGCGCAAGTACAGGCAACGAAGGTCCTGGAAAAACAGCTCAAGTTAACGGTGAACGAAACCAAATCACACATAGCGCACAGCGGCGAAGGTGTGAAATTCCTTGGAATAGAAATCGGTAGCCATTATAGCCGTATTCAGCCAAAGAAAATGTCGACGTTCAAAGGAAAGTTGAAGCGAGTGACAAGACGCAATGGCGGTAAGCCATTGTTAGAAGTCATTAAACAACTGAATCCACTTCTGAGAGGGTTCAGCCAGTACTTTCGAATAGCGAATGCCAACAGGGAGTTTAAGAAACTGGCCGCGTGGTTAAGGCGAAGACTTCGCAGCGTCCAATTACGATTATGGAAAAAACCGACCCGACTCCACCGCAGGCTAAGACAGCTAGGTTACGAAGGGTCATTCAGGTATATCTGTATGGATAGTTGGAGAAATGCTGCGAGTCCATTAGCCAGTTACTCGATGCCAAATCAATGGTTTAACGACCTTGGATTAGTGAATCTTGAACACGTTAGGACAGGATATGTGTTCAGCCATTATGCTGAATGGAAATGTGCATGAGCCGTATACGAGGTCCGTACGTACGGTTCTGTGAGAGGGATGAGGCGGAGACGCCTCACCCTACTCGATGTGGCTGATAATCTGCAATTAGCAACCGCCACTGGCTTTTTTTCTATTGTCTACGATACTGATTAACAAGCCAAAAAAGGAATTTTTTCATGACAAGGCATCGTCGCCATTCATTACGGTTTTATATTACTCTGTTATTTATCTTCGCCGCTGTCTCTATTGGCTCTGTTTTGATTTCGGTGAGCTATTTGCATTCTCAGAAGTTATTGGCGGTGACAGCCCTAGAATTGAGTGGAGATAAAGGTGAGAAATTGGAGTCGGCCTTTAAGCTTGAAGTAGCGCCAGTGTTGAACACCTTAGATATGCTTGCCTCAAGCGCTTTAGTGGAATACGAAGGCGCGCCAGTTACACAAGGGCATTGGCTTAATTCGTTGTATCGATTTTTTGAAAAAACACCGTCGGTCACATCGCTTTTTTATGCATCAGATGATGGCCACTTTACTCTATTCCGACCCATCCCAAGTCACACAGAGCGTGAGAGACTCAGTGCCCCTGAAGAGTCGAAGTTTATGCTCAGCCATACCGACCCTAAAGGCCAAATGACCCGATTATTCTATGATTCTCAATTGAAAGTGTTAGGGCAGATAACCAAAGAAGCCAGCACATTTGTACCCGAGGAGCGGTCTTGGTTTAGTAGCGCCAAGCGCGATGGGATTATTCGTCTGACTGAGCCGTATGAGTTTTATATGTTAGAAAAGCATGGCGTTACCTTGTCTCGACGATCACTTAATGGAAAAGCGGTGTTGGGAATTGATTTCACGCTGGGTTCTTTGTCGACGGAAATTGCCGAAAATTTGGGGAGTGAGCATTCTGTACTGGCATTGTTTGATCAGAAGTTTAAGTTGATCGCCCACAAAAACTTGCTTGAAAATGAATTTGAATCTGGCGCTTTGAATGTCCCAAGCCAATCGGTGCTAGGTGATATGACATTTGAAGTGAAAGAAGTGGGGCTTGATTTTGTCTCATTTGAAGGTGAAACCTGGGCCAGAGCCATCATTCCTGTTGAACTTAGCCCTAAAGTAACCTTGTTTTTGGTTGAGGCTATACCCCAGAACATGCTTATTCAGGACATTTTGTCGCTGAGAAATAAACAGGTATTTGCTGCCATCATTATGTTGTCTGTCGGTTGTGTTTTTGTCTTTTTGATCTCTAAGCGAATCTCTAAGCCACTCGAAAACCTCGCCAAGTTGACCCAGAATATTACGCACTTTAAGTTCAAGAAAAAGGATTACCCAGACAGTCAGATCAAAGAAGTGGATGAACTGACATCCTCTGTTAAGTTAATGGAGCATGCTCTGGATGATTTTCTCCATCTGTTAAAGGAAACCTCTCAAAATCACGATTTTTCCGTATTAGCAAATAAGTTGATCGCGCATTGTTACACTATTTCGCATGCTCATTCAGTCAATGTATTCATTAAGGATCAGGGTGACAATGCGTTCTGTCAAATCGGAGATGAAGGGCGAATACCGTTCGACATTATGGCCTTCTTCCATAGTAATGACGCCGATTATCAAACACTGAAATCTGGTGACATTGTCAAAATAGACGATGGAGAAGCAATGCGTTGGAGCTTGTTCCCTATTTTGAATAAGGCTCAGCAGCTGGTGGTTGTACTTGCTCTAAATGAACAAAAAATTGGTAATGAAAGTGACTACCACCATAGCTTTTTGAAGCAAGTGCTGAATTTCGCAGGTATTGCCAAGGAAAATATCGACCAGATCCAGCAGCAAAAAGACATGCTTAACGCTTTCATTGAACTGACGGCTTCAGCTATAGATACCAAGTCGCCTTATACTGGTGGGCACTGCCAGAGAGTCCCTATGTTAACTGAAATGCTGGTAAAAGCCGTTGTAGATGATGAGGAGTTTTATCCAGATTTTGAAATGACGGAGCTGGAATGGGAAGAGTTGATGTTAGCCGCTTGGCTTCACGATTGCGGAAAAGTGACGACGCCAGAATACGTGGTAGATAAAGCCACTAAGCTTGAAACGATTTATGACCGAATCCATGAAGTCAGAATGAGATTTGAATTGCTTAAGTCTGAAGCAGAAGTTGAGTACTGGAAGAACCTCCATCACGGGATGAGTGAGCAACAAGCGGAACAGATTAAGCGACAAAAACAACAAGAATTAGATAGCGACTTTGAATTTATTGCCCACTGTAATTTAGGCAGCGAGTGGATGAGTGAAGAGGCGCTTAAACGCTTGAGTACCATCTCAGAGAGAAAATGGACCCGTACGATCGATGACCGATTGGGGCTGTCTTGGGCAGAGGTCGATCGTATGGCTGATCCTGAACCATTGCCTGTGGAAGAATGTATCTTAGCGGACAAGCAAGCTCATCATATTGCTTGGGACCAAAGACCAGAATTGTCAGAAGCATACACTATGCGAGCAGGTAAATATAAGTATGACCGTGGCGAGCTTTATAATTTGTCGACTCGCGCTGGTACGCTAACAGAAGAAGAGCGATACATAATTAATGACCATATTGTACAAACCATTGAAATGTTGAATAAACTTCCTTATCCGCCGCATTTGTCGGGGGTTCCTATCATTGCTGGTGGTCATCATGAAAGGGTGGATGGGCAAGGCTATCCAATGGGTATTAAAGGTGATGAGTTTGGTCTTTCGCCAAGAGTGATGGCAATAGCAGACATTTTTGAGGCTCTAACATCCAGTGATAGGCCGTACAAAAAGGCCAAAACATTGGAAGAGTCGATTGGTATTTTGACTCATATGGCGACCAGCGGTCATATTGACCCGCAGCTATTTTTGATATTCCTGACCCAAGATGTGTACTTGGATTATGCGAACAAATTTTTACCAAATCATCAAATCGAATCATTCGATAAGTCCACGTACATGGCGAAGGTACGTCAGTATATAGAGTCTACAGGTGCCTAAATGACACGCCTTGTTGGTGTAGGATCTCTCGCTGTTTGATGTTTACGTTCACTATGGGTTGGAAAACGAAAGGCCATTCTCTAATGAGAACGGCCTTGTTTCGTTGCTAGAAAGCGAAACTAATCAGTGTTATCGGCGTGACTATTGTTTCATCATCTGTTGGCTAGCTTGTTCTAATTGCTGAAGTCTACCTTGCAGCATCATAGAATTTTGATTGAAGTTACCCGGGTTAAGCACTTGGCTTGCCTGCATCGGGTAGTCTTTTAGTGTGCTCAGGAAGTCTTGTACTTCGTTGCCTACCGGTACAAATAACCACATGTTGTCGGCCATCCAGCGTAGATACATGCCAGATTCGTGTGGTGCTTTTTCAAACGGGTCGGCACGTAAATGGACGATTTGAGGCCAGTTTGGCTGGAAGCGTACCGCATCAGTGATATTGCCTTCTAACACAGCAAACGAAATTTTGAAGTCTCCGCTACGTACGGCGTTGAGTTCGCCGTTGGCAGAGAAGTACAGCATGCTATCACGGGGCCCATGATCTTCTTTACCTTCGAAGTAAGGCATGAAGTTGTAGCCATCTAAGTGCACGCGCCAGTCTTTACCGTTGTAACGAGCCCCTTTATCAGACGCCAGCTTTTCAACCACTTTGTCATCACCAGCGGCCGCCATTAAAGTTGGGATCCAATCTTGATGAGCCATAATGTCGTTGATTTTAGTTCCCGGCTTGATGACTCCAGGCCAGCGAACTAGCTGAGGAACACGCATGCCGCCTTCGTATGTTGTGCCTTTTTCACCGTGGAAGTACGTCGCTCCACCATCAGGCCATGAGACGGTTTCAGCACCGTTATCTGTTGAGTAAATCACAATGGTATTGTCTGCGATTTTTAACTCATCAAGTTTGTCTAACAGAATACCAACGTGGTCATCATGCTCTAACATACCGTCAGCGTAAATGCTGATGCCTGATGCGCCTTGGTATTTCTCTTGCAGGCGAGTCCAAACGTGCATGCGAGTCGTGTTGTGCCAGATGAAGAAAGGCTTATCCGCTTTCACCGCTTTCTCCATGAAGGCCAATGACTCTTCTAAGAACTCTTCGTCGGCGTGTTCCATGCGCTTACGGGTCATTGGACCGGTATCTTCAATTTTTCCGTCTGCGGTTGCTTTAATTACACCACGAGGGCCGTATTTCTTACGAAACTCTGCGTCTTTAGGGTAGTAATACGTTTCTGGTTCTTCTTCGGCATTCAGGTGGTAAAGGTTGCCAAAGAACTGGTCAAAACCGTGGTTGGTTGGTAAGTGTTTGTCTTGGTCACCCATGTGGTTTTTACCAAATTGCGCTGTCATGTAACCTTGTTCTTTTAATAAGTCAGCAACAGTTGGAGCCCAATCTGGAATACCGTGGTCAGAGCCCGGCATACCAATAGTCAGTAGGCCGGTACGGAAAGGTTCTTGGCCCGTAAGAAAGGCTGCTCGCCCTGCGGTACAAGATTGTTGACCGTAGTGGTCGGTAAATAGCGCACCTTCATTAGCAATACGGTCAATATTTGGGGTTTCGTAGCCCATCATGCCATTGTTGTAAGCACTGATGTTAAACACACCAATGTCATCACCCCAGATAGCCAAAATGTTGGGTTGTTCTGCTGCCGCGACTGCGCCAGAAGCAGCTAAAAGGCCAACGCCTACGGCCAGTTTATTGATTTGGGTAGTCATAAGGACTCCAATTGTTTATTGAGATTGGAAAATCAAAGTGTTTGTACACCTTGTTGCCATCTAAGCTAATCCGTTCCCGGTTTGGTGTCGCTTTATAGTCACTATAACCATTAGTTATATCTGGTTGAGATAAGATCAGAACGCTAACTGATTGACCGGAGTAAAAAATGAATCAGACCCAACAGAGTGTCAACCAACTCATCCAGCGTGTAGAACAAGCGGTAATTGGACAGCGCCATGTAGTAGAAGCGCTTGTTTTAGGGCTATTGACCAAGGGGCATGTGCTCTTAGAAGGCTTACCAGGGACGGCTAAAACCCGTTCTGTGAAGAGCTTGGCTGCTGAGCTAGAGACTGGATTTGGTCGAGTTCAGTTTACTCCAGACCTTTTGCCTTCTGATGTAACGGGTACAGAGGTCTATCAAGATGTTGATGGCAAGCCGTCATTGCGCTTTCAAGCGGGGCCAATCTTTAACAACATAGTACTTGCAGATGAAATAAACCGAGCTCCAGCGAAAGTGCAATCTGCGTTGTTAGAAGCCATGGCGGAAAACACCGTCACTATTGGCACACAGAGCCATGCGCTGCCCGACCTATTTATGGTATTGGCAACCCAAAATCCGATAGAACAAGAGGGAACCTATAGCCTACCAGAAGCACAGCTTGATCGTTTTATGCTGAAAGTGAGCGTCGGTTATCCTGACGACGAGAGTGAATTAGGCATCATTCAACTGCTTCGTTCTGAAGAGTATTCGGCGCTGAATGTTGAACATCACCAGAATAATGGCCATCAAGGTAGTGGTAACGGAAGAGCAAAGCAGGCGATTGACCCACAAGTTATTGCAGATGCGAGAAAGCAACTCGTGAAAATGGAAGTGTCGCCGTTGGTTGAAAAATACATCGTTGCGCTGGTGATGGCGACACGTAAACCAGAACGTTATCCAGATAGCCTGTTAGCGGATTGGATTTTAGTCGGAGCGAGCCCAAGAGCGTCCATCGCACTAGACAAGTGCAGCCGAGCATATGCGTGGTTACAAGGGCGTGATTATGTCATGCCGGATGATGTGCGCAGTGTCGCCCCAATGGTGTTGGGGCACCGATTTTCGTTGTCTTACGATGCGCTTGCCGATGGTATCAGCCGTAGCGATATCATCCATACACTGCTTGATCATGTAGAAATAGGCTAGTGAGGGGGTTCAACAATGGGAGGCTTCTTCACTAAGCAACGTAGCGCACAGCCTGTAAATTCGCTCTTAGACAGCAGAATCTATTGTAGCTATAAGCAGCTGGTTTCGATTCAATCGCAAGCTCAGGGCTTTAATTTACTGCCTCATGCGAGTGCTCACGCAAACATGACAGGGCGACATCGCTCTTTATTTCGAGGGCGAGGTTTGAATTTCGAAGAGCTTAAGCACTATCAAGCCGGTGACGACATTCGAAATATAGACTGGAAAACCACTATCAGGCTTGGCAAGCCATATGTACGTAGTTACACCGAAGAAAAAGACCGTGAGGTTTTAATATTGGTCGATCAGCGTTCTGGCATGTTCTTCTCATCCCAGTCGATTATGAAATCCGTTATTGCCGCCGAGATAGCGGCATTGTGTGCGTGGCAAGCAATAAAGCAAGGTGACAGAATTGGATTTGTTATTGCAGAACCTCACCGCGTCTATATGGGAGCACCTTGTCGATCCCAACCTAATTTATTGGCCAAATTTCGTGACATCTCAGCGGCGAATCAGCGACTTAATCGTTGTTCTTCTGATCAGATCCTGAGCGACTTTAGCCACATTGTACAGATGTTAAAACGGCTGAACCCGAAAACAAGCACGCTTATTTTGATCAGTGATTGGCATGATGCCACTGAGAAAGATTTGGACGCGTTGAAGTATTTGCAACAGAGAAATGATGTATTGAGCGTACTGATTAGTGACCCTTTTGAACAACAATTACCGGAACATCTATACAACAATTCGTGGGTGATTGGTGATGGTGAACAACAAATGCACATTGGTGGCAAAAAGCTGGTGACGGCACTGAATCACGTTTTGTTTAACGAAGGTCAGAACAAGCGCACCCAATTACAAAAACTGATGGCGATGAAACAATTGCCTCTGATCGAATTGGATACAGCCGGTGCGCATTTACGTCAATTTAAACAGCAGGTAGGAGGGCGTACATGATCGATCACCGACCTCCAAGCACCTACCTTTTACGAGAATTAAACGACGTCGAAGTCGCGCTCGATGTCAGCTTTATACCGCAGACCCTAGGCTGGAAAATATTGGCTTGTACAGCACTCGTTGTGTTGGGTTGGTTCGCGTTCAAATTGGCAAAAAGACAATGGCAGAATCGGTATCGTATTGAAGCGACCCAAGCCCTATTGTCTATGCACTTAAAGACGGATGACGCGGCTTATCGCACCTTCAGCGTGTTAAAGCGAGTCTTGTGTTATTTAAACCGAGAACACGCACCCTTGCATGGAACCGCCTTTTTAAGGCAGCTCGATCACATGATGCTACCAGAGGGCGATAGACGGGACGATCTTAAATCAACAAGTTTTCGGTTCAACAGCGATCTCGGTCAGCGCTGGGTGACTTCTCTCATTAATCCGAATGAGAAGCTTGAGCAGCATGAACTGGAACAGATCATTACCCAAGGTGTTCATTGGATAAAAGTACACCAAGTAAGAGGTAAGTTAAATGATGTCTGAATTGGAATGGGTTCACCCAATGTGGTTTTGGCTTCTGCCAGCGCCGATCTTGGTCTATTGGTTATTTCCCACTTATAAGACTCGTCATGTCGCAGCGAAAGTCCCGTTTTTTAGCATAATAATGGGAGCATTAGCCAACGAAAACAAACGTAACGATCAATTAAAACCTAAGTGGTGGCAAAGGATAATACTCGTCGCTTCATGGGTTCTTATCGTTGCTGCAATGGCGAAACCTAGCGTACTAGGTGAAGTGCAAACTCGCGACCTGATGGGGCGAGATGTGATGGTTATTTTAGATTTGTCCGACTCCATGGCGGAACAAGACTTTGAGACCGAAGACGGGAGAAAAATCAGTAGGCTGCAAGCGGCTAAAGAGGTGTTGAGCGAGTTTGCGTTAAGCCGTGACGGGGACCGGCTCGGGTTAATCTTGTTTGGAGATGCCGCTTTTGTGCAAACGCCTTTTACTGCAGATCATCAAGCTTGGTTGACGTTACTTGATGAGACAGACGTTGCTATGGCGGGGCAAAGTACATTTTTAGGAGATGCGATGGGGCTGGCGATCAAAGTCTTTCAGCAACAAGAGGGTGCGCAGCAACAGCTAAAAACACTTGAAGATCCCATGCACGCGGTTAACGAAAAAGTAGTCATTGTATTAACTGACGGTAACGATACTGGCAGCTTTGTGGCTCCGATTGATGCAGCAAAAGTCGCCTCAGCATTCGATGTGCGTATTCATGTGGTGGCGATGGGGGACCCGCAAACCGTTGGAGAATCCGCAATTGACATGGAGACAATAGAAAGGATTGCATCTCAATCGGGTGGGCAGGCGTTTCAAGCGCTAGACAACAAAGCCTTATTGAACGCCTATCAAGTCATCAACACTTTGGAACCAAAGCTATATCAAAGCACATCGTATCAACCACGTAAAGAAGTTCATCATTACTTAATGCTAACGGTGGTTATGCTCTATTTATTAGCGTTCAGTGTGTCACTTTTGTCACAACATTGGTTGGCAGAACAAACGAATACCAGTGAGGATAATGCAGATGTTTGATTTCACGACGTGGGAATTGATTGTTAAGCAATTTCACTTTTTAAGGCCGCAATGGTTTGGTTTGTTGATCCCTCTAGCGGTATTGGTCAGGCTGCGATGGAAAAAAGACACAGAGAAAGTCGGACACGATTTACTTCCTGAGCACTTACGAACAGCTTTGGTGCTGACTGAGCAAGGCTGGCAATCCCAATTGCCTTTGAAAGTACTAACAGTCAGTTTTTTCTTGGGAATAACGGTGTGCGCTGGGCCAACGTGGCAGCACATTCCTTCGCCATTTGGAGAAGATAAGGCAGAGTTGATGATCGTATTAGATACCAGTAAATCTATGCTAGAAACCGACGTTGCCCCTAACCGATTAGCGCGTGCTAAACACAAGATCCAATCCCTTGTTGATTTACGAAAAGGTGGAAAAACAGGGTTGATCGTTTATGCGGGAAGTGCGCATACCGCGATGCCATTAACGACAGACAAAGCCGTGTTCTTACCGTACTTGGCTGCGATTACTCCAGAAGTGATGCCTCAGCCGGGCAAGCAAGCCAACAGCGTTTTACCCCAGCTTAGCCTCGCCTTCAGTACAGATAAATCGCAACATGGGAACACCGTTTTGTTAGTGACCGACGCAGTTGCTCCGGAAGATATTCAGGATTACCAAGAGTATTTTAGTCAAACGGATACTCAGCTTTTGATCTTGGCGGCCGGCAACCGAGAGCGTGTATCAAATTCGCCATTAGACATGAGATCCTTGCATTCCTTAGCCTCAAAAACCGGCGGAAATTTAATCGAAATGAGTATCGATGGTCGTGATGTAGAACGCATTACTCAACTGGTCGACACTCATATGCAATTGAATGGAGAATCTGACATGCCTTGGCAGGATATGGGCTATTACTTACTGTTTCCTGTCGCTTTTATCTTACTATTTTGGTTTAGAAAAGGGTGGTTAGTACAATGGGCGGTGGTTGGGTTAGCGCTCGGGAATCTGACGTTTAGCCCCCCGGTTTTAGCGCAAGAAAGCAATCTTGGAGGCGTGCAATTTCAACATTCCGATTTGCGAGTAGAAAACCAAAAAATCCAGACAGACGCTTTGACTACTGAAAAAGTCGGGCGGTTCTCAGTAATAACGAGCTGGTGGATGGATCTATGGTTAACACCGGATCAACAAGGACAAAGACTGTTCAACAACAAAGCCTATTTGGCTGCCGCTCAACATTATCAAGACCCGATGCGAAAGGGCATCGCATATTACTACGCGGCAGAATATGAATTGGCATATATGACGTTTATGCAAAGTGAAGACAAAGAACTGGCAATTTACAACGCAGCGAGCGCAATGGCTCGCCAGCGAGAATACTTAGCCGCTCAGGATTTGCTTATTTATTTACTAGAGGAGCTCAAGCCAACCCCCTCCTTAAGCACCAAAGCGCACCAAAACTTAGCCGTAATTGACCATATAGTTGAGCAGATAGAACGAACCAGCGAGAGCCAAGCCAATACGACGGAAGGATTAGAAGAGTCGATGGAACTGGGTGACAACCCTCAGACCTCTAAAGGCTATGAAGAGAAAGTGGTGTCAAGTGTACTGCTTAGAGAAAAGCTAAATGCCGAGGAAATCCTAGGAAGCAAAGCGCTTGCTGACAAATGGCTAAAACGAGTCGAGGCCGATCCCACGCATTTTTTAATGGCCAAGTTTCAAATTCAATTGCAAAACCGAGCAGGTGAGGAGCGAGATCATGGCATCAATTAGCCAACGCAACCGCGTTCTATTAGTGATACAGACGATATGCTTGGTTTTGGTCTTTACGTTTTCAGCTGCAATAAATGCCAAACAACTCAGTTCGGTGAAAGAGCAAGTGTCTATATCTGCTTGGCTTGCCAATGAGGAAGAACCGGATCTTGCCGCCAAATTTTACGTTAACGAACAGGTCAAATTGTATATTGAAGTGAGCACGCCGACTTGGTTTTCGGCAGGAACACGCATTAGCTATATTGATGTTCCTAATGCGATAGTTAAACAAAGCAATCAATTAGCCACCAACTATACGACTCGAGAAAAGGGGCAGACATGGTCAAAGCAGCGTTGGGAGATCACCCTGTTCGCGCAGCAAGTTGGGCGGTATGAAATTCCCCCTACGACAGTATCTGTGACGGTCGCAGATGAAAATCGTCAGAAATTGGCGTTAGAGTTTGTCACTCCCCGAATCATGTTTGAAGCTGTTACGCCAACAGAATTGGCTGACCCATCAAAACCTTGGTTTAGTGCGACCAAAGCGCGAATACATCAAACGTGGCAAAAAAGTGATGACGTATTAAAGGTTGGTGATTCAATCACCCGAACCGTAATGATTGATGCAACGGATACGTTGTCCATTTTTTTACCTTCGACTATCTCCACCGATAGCACAGAGTATTACCAAAATTTCGCCGCGCCTAATCAATTGAGCGATCAACAATCACGCGGGAGCTATCATGCTAAGCGGGTTGAACAGCGAACCTATGTGGTTCAAAAGGGAGGCGAGTTGGTTTTTCCTGAGCAGCAATTTGTGTGGTGGAATAGCAAAACGAAAACCCAACAAGTACTGACGTTGCCAGAGCATCGCTTTCAAATAAAGCACACATTCGTTTCATTCGTTCAGCAATACCAAAAAGCGATTGTTGTGGCATTGTCTGCGTTAGGCGGCGCTATCATTTTAATTGGCTGGATGATTCGTTATTACCGACATCGCCCATTACCCGAATTGGCTTGTTTGCTTAATCTACTTCGATTGCAACATTGGCCACAAGTGAGAGCTGTGGTTTATCAGAGGTTGAGAAACAAAACAGGCTTGCTCGCGCTCAGTGGTTATCAAGCTCATGATCAATGGCAGAGACATAGCCAACAGTTACAAACTGAGGTAACCAGCAGATACGTGGTGACTTGGATTTGGTTTCAGATGAAAAACAGGGCGAACAAAAGCCGCAAGTTTGTCTTTAAATGTTTGAACTTATAAAGAAGGGTAAAAGCAAGTGAGGCTGAACACGTTACGTAAATTCACCTCGAAAACAGTGATTTAGTCCACTATACTTGTCGTTATATTTTAGAGAAACTGAGATGGTATGAAAAACACTGAGTTAAATTTAATTCCTATTTTTGTGGCAATCTATGAAGAACTCAGTTTGTCTCGTGCCGCGACACGTTTGCAAATCAGCCAACCTGCGGTGAGTAAGGCGCTGGCAAGATTACGTGATATTTATGATGAGCCTCTGTTTCATCGCAGTGCATCTGGTGTCGAACCGACGTCATTTTCAAGTGATATCTATCCTGCGATGTCTGCCTCATTAAAGAATTTCACCTCAACCTTATCGGCTTCTCGTGATTTTGATCATCGTGTTTCCAATCGAGTTTTCTCTGTGGCGTGTGTATCGGTTGCCAGCTATGAGTTGTTACCTCGGCTAATGGCCATCATCGCCAAAGTTGCGCCTAATATTGCCTTAGAAGTTCACCCGCTATTTACTGAAGACTATGAGTCTGATTTGAGGCTGCAGCGGTATGATTTGATTATCAATATTCCGCCCAATGCTCGCAGTAGCTTGAAACAAGAAGTCTTGTACACAGAAAGCCTGAAAGTGGTGTGCGCGAGCGATCACCCTAGAATTGGGAGTGTTATTTCAGAGCAGGAATTTCTCACTGAAGGCCATGTCGTGGTGTCACGTTGGCACGCCCGTGGAAGTTTACTTAACAATGATGATTACCCTTCGTTAGAGCGACGTAAGATCGTTTATCGCGCCGCAGGTGTGCTTGAAATGCTGCCAGTGATTGATTCTTCAGAGCTTATCGGCCTCATGCCAGAATCAAGCGTTGCCATGTTCCAACAGATGTATAATGTCAAAATGTTGCCCGTCCCATTTCATTTACCTGTCTCGGATTTAAGTATGATATGGCACCCTAGCCGTACTAACGAAAGTGCACACCGTTGGTTAAGAGATAGGCTTAAAGAGGCGGCGAAACGCATCAGATTTTGTAAAGAACCTTAATTCTGGGGTAATGGGTGCACTGTCGTATCAGGAGGGCCTAGATGCTACCTTAGTTGTCGACCGCCCCAATGCCTTATCCGTCCTCTATCTAAAGTTCATCGCACATTAAATAATCGGACTCAACGCATTTCTTGGACATGTTCTCAGCATTTCTAATCGCCTCAGTGGTTAGATATTCGTGGACAATCTTTATCGCGTTGGAAGCGTCATACCCATTTAGCTTAGATACTAGAAGCCACAAAAGCGCGTTGCTATGTTCTTCCAAATTGAAATATATCAAACCAAGGTTGAACTGAGCGAAGGCGTAGCCTGAATTTGCTGCTTGACGAAACCAATATAGGGCTTTTTTACCATCTTGCTTGACTGTTATACCATTTGCATAATAGGTTCCCAGGTGGAATTGAGCTCCTTCATCTCCTTGCGCTGCGGATTTTTCAAACCAATACAACGCCTTTTCTCTATCTTTTGGAACAACGGTTCCCATATGGTACATAATAGCGAGATTGAATTGTGCGTTAGCATAGCCTCTATCCGCCGCTTTTTTAGTCCAATATTTTGCTAATTCATTGTTCTGAGAGACTGCTTCACCTTGTGCATACAGGATCCCCAATTCTGACTGCGCAGGTAAATATTCTTGTTTGGCTGATTGCTGCATCCAATGCATAGCATGGGCATTATCTTGAGTTACTCCTTTACCATAAAGATATCTGCGTGACAGGTGGTACTGAGCTGGTGCATAACCTTGTTCCACTGATTTATGATACCAGTCGATTGCTAATTCATTATAGCCTTTCTTGTAGTATGCTTCTGCTAGGTAGTATTGCATGACAGCATCACCATCTTTAGCTAGTCGGTATAATATTTCATACTCTTTGCCTAAATTAACAAAATCAGAGTTAACAATTTCTTTGTTATGTTCCATTGGGTACACAATGACTGGATATGACAATAAGGCAATTGAGATCAGAGTTCGGAAAGTTAGCCTGATAGTTCGATGAATGTTAATGAATGAGGAACTATTCTCTTTAATATTAGCGTTACTTTTAATTTTCTTATTAAGTCTATTCATAGATAAATTCAATATTAATTCCATTTTTGCTATGGTTCCTTGAGTTCAATCAAAAGTGTTGTCTATTTTTCACAAGAGATTTTTTGTATATCATTGCTTGAAATGTCACTTCCTATTGCTATCAGCTTTCTCTCGAGGTCTTTTGATTTATCTAATGATATGGGGACTCCCCAACCATTTTTGTATATAGCAGAAAGGAGCTTTAGTGAAGGCTCATAATTCATATTGGCCGCTTTGCTAATATATTCGATGGCAAGTTTACAATCCTGTTCTACGTCCCAGCCATAGCCATACATAGTACCAAGAATCGACAATGCGACAGGATTATCCTTGTCCGCTGCTTTATGAAAATATTCTAAAGTAATATTAATATCTTTAGTCATTCCACGACTAAAAAGTGAAGAGGCTGCATACGCCACCATAGAGTTGACTTGTCCGGCGTCAGCTGCTTTTTTATGCCAATAGACGGATTGTTCATAATTGCGTTTTACGCCTGTGCCATGGCCGTAAGAGGTTGCAACGTTTTCTTGACCAATGGGATGACCAGCCTTTGCCGCCTTTAGATACAGGTCAAATGCAGTTTTGTCATCGACTGGCATACCTATCCCTTCGCTATTCATGAATGCAAGCATCACTAAGCCATCAGTACTGCCATTAGCCACAGCACGTTTGGTCCAAGTTAATGCCAATTCTATGTTTTTTGAAACACCAGTTCCTGTTCTATATAGGTAGCCTAACATGACTTGTGATTTGGCATTTTCTTGCTGTGCTGCTTTTTCTGCCCAATAAAGACCTTTATTGAAATCATCTTCAACATGTATACCTTCAAAATACAACGAGGATAACCTTGCTTGAGCATTTACCTCGCCTTGCTGAGCCGATTGAGTATAGAGTTCAATAGCTTTATTTATATCGTTCTCAACAGTATCTCCATTTTCATACATGGTAGCGAGTTCGTATAGTTCAGAAGCATTTACATTGAGTAAAGGGGAATTGATAGCTTGTGCGGAAGATTCAAGCTTACTCTTAGTATTTTTATCTGTAACTGAAAGGGGAGCACCTAAAACCACACTTGTATACATAGGTAGCATAGATATTAACATAATCTTGATCAAGAACGGACTTTTCATATATACCTCTAATTATAAATCATTAATATACCAGATCTTTCCTCAAGTAAAGCAAACCCTGTAAAGTTCCACCTTGTGATACCGAAGGGGTCATTTTTTGGGTTCAGGATTATATGCATTGAAGTTCTTGACTAAATAAATGATAGTCTTTGCCATTTAATTCTATTTATGGGTGAATATTATGAATAACGGACCAGCATATAGGGTGTCAAAGACAAGTGATTTTGATGAGATATTATCTGAAGTGATAGGCCTTATTGGGAATAAACAAGTAGCTGAAGCGTCATCTGATATTTCAAATGTGAGAGAAAGCCTAGCGAAAGATTCACTTTTGATGAGTAAATATAAACCAAGTTATAGTCGTTGGTTAAATGATGCGCAAACTGAATATGGTCAAAATCGAGCAGCTTTTGGGAATAATGACAGATATTTATCGGCAAATAATGAGGTGGTCGAACAGTATAAAAACATTGGAATTGAGTCAACTCTTGAAAATGGAATTACGAGTGATTTCTATTATTCAAGTAAAAATAAGAGTATTAAATTAGAAGTTACGAGCATTCGAGATACCTCAGTTGGAAGTTATGGAGAACTAAATGATATTATCTTGACTTCTTATGATTATGAAAGAGATGGAATTAAGCTCACGCTATTTTCTAGATTTACAGATGATGGTGTTTCTCGTAAGGAGAATATCGAAATATATAATGACAACGATAGGTTATTGGAGTCATTCGATAGAGAACTTTCTTTGTCACAATGTTCACTGTCAGAAATCGGTTGGACAAGAAGTCAAATAGAGAACAATCTAATAGAACCAGATTTTATTAGTCAAGTAAAAAATAGTCAGAGTTCGGGGGTCAATATAAACGATTTATATAGACCATCATCACTGTATTTCCAGTCTAGAGGGGAGCTAAGAAAGTATTCGATTGAAGATAGCTCGAGACTTTTCGGGGGGCCAACGTCGCTACAAGGAATAGAAGCATCTAGAAATCAACAAATATCTAGAATTGGATACCTTTATGGTGTAGAGACTCCTTCTTCTTCCATGATCCATGACTATGCTGGTGGAAAACTAGCTCCTTCGCAGAAAAAATACTCATATACAACAGGTCGCCAAACAACTACCTCTCCTACAAATTATCATTCTATATTTAGTTCTAGAGCAGAAAAGGTTGGGCTAAATGGTTTGTTTCAGAACACGTACATCAACAATAAGTCATCTTCATTAACTTCTTCATTTTCAAGTAATTACAGCTCAAGTGGAAGATTGTCAATTAGTGCAATAGTTTCAGGTGCTGGGGTATATAAGGTAAACCTACCGACTACACCAATACCATCAGATAAGTTGATTTTTGGTGTAGAGTGTAAGGGAACGATCAGAGCGGAAATGGACGTACCAAAGAGGAAGTTCATCGCAGCGGCTTTTGATGGTGATTGTAATGCATCAGTTGGTTACAGAATAGAACCGATCGATGGTTATTCAGTTGGGGCTGCGGTTGAATACAGTGCAAAACAAGGAAAGTTGGGTGTGGAACATAAAGTAGAGGTAGGAACATATGTTGAAGCTTTTGGTGCAACTGCTAAAACATCGGTAGTCGTGTACGAAAGTCGGCCTGAGAAAGATGTTAGCAAATCTAATGAAAGCAGCAGTGCTTCCAAGGACACGGATGAGACTGATAAAAAGAGCGATGGCGATGATAGCGATGATAATACAGCTTCAACTGGTAGCGCTTCGAAAGAAAAAGAAAAAGAAAAAGAAAAAGATGACAATGATGCTAAGGATTCAATAGCTGAGTTGGAGAGAAAAAAAAGATTGCTAGAAGATGGGAGAGCGACTGAAGATAGTGGGCTAGACTGCAATGGTAATTCAATTAATGATCAAGAATCTGAAAAAATTAATAATGATCCAATTGACAACGAGCCTCTTAGTTGTGGTAATGATGGGGGTTTAAGCAAAGAGGAATTAGAAAAGTTAATCGCAATGTTTAAAGAGTTTAATACAAATATTGAAGATTCGGACTTTTCAGGCGGGCAAGATCCATGCGGTAATTCTCCGGGATATGGGGTAACTTTACCTAATAAGGGGAAAGTTGATACAGATAAAATTAATACCTCATCAGGTGGAGAACGGCCACATTGTGGTACGGAGCCTATAATATTAAATCCTCATATATCAGCAGTTTCTAGTAGTGCGAATAATCTAGTTCATAGCATGGTAGCGTTTGATTCCGACTCAAAAGGATTCGGCTCAAACAGTTTGGATTCAAAGGTTGGAGTAGTGAGAAGTTTTATTGAACTTTCTGTTGATAGGATTTAATAAATACGCTATCTAAATTTATATTCATAGAATAATAAGCTGTTAATCAATTCTAATGGATGTTAGCAGCAAAATATTATTGCGACGTTGTCAATTTAACGCCTATTTATTGGCGGTTTAGTTTTTATTAATTAGTCGGAATTCAGATATGAATAAGAAGATCGAAATCGATCAGAAGTCCTCTAGTAAATATGAAGAAAAGTCGTCGGCGGTGGCGTGTGCCGTCTTGCTATTACAGTTGTCTGGCGCCAACGACAAACCTAATGAAGAATTCGATGATCATTTGCCCTTTAAGAAAGCCATAAAGCAATTCGGACAATCGAATAACGTAAATTTGGTAAGTAGAAAATCATCGTTGGATACCATAACACCAGAAATGTTGCCTTTAGCTTTTAAAGACAGTAAGGGGTTGTATGTAGTGTTGGCCAAGATGTCGTCTAGCCAAGCACTTATCCAGCGACCAGAGTCTAACACTCCGGAACTGCTAAAGATTGAAGAACTTCAGTCATTATGGCTCGGGACTGTTCTAATTTTGCAAGGAGCGGCTCTGCGGTTTGACGTTTCTTGGTTCATTCCTGAATTTGTTCGCCATCGTAAATTGATTGTCGAAGTCCTGCTGTTTTCACTGATGCTGCAATTATTGGCTCTTGCGACACCTTTGTTTTTTCAGGTGGTGATGGATAAGGTTTTGGTGCACAACGCATTGTCTACATTAGATGTTTTGGTGATGATTCTTGTTGTCGTGGGTATCTTCGAAGTCGTACTTAAAGGGTTACGTGAGTATTTATTTGCCCATACCTCCAACCGTATAGATATCGGGTTAGGTATTAAGTTGTTTCGCCATTTGCTCGGTTTACCGTTGCTTTATTTCAAGCACCGTCAGGTTGGGGCGATCATCACACGAGTGCAAGAACTTGATAGCATACGTGACTTTCTTACAGGTTCAATGCTAACGCTCTGTGTCGACGTGGTTTTTACATTTGTTTTCTTTGGTGTCATGGCGTGGCTATCACCGCTTTTGACCGGAATAGTGCTAACCAGTTTGCCTTTCTACTTTGCGCTCGCTTGGCTAAGTACCGGTCAATTGCAAGAGCGTATAGAACGACAGTTCCAAACTTCGGCTATGAATACGTCTTTCCTCAATGAAACCGTTAGCGGCGTTGAAACGATCAAAAGTCTGGCTGTTGAGCCTCGTATGCGAAGACGTTGGGAAACACAAACGGAAGAAATGGTCGAGGCTGGTTTCCAAACTCAGACCTTAAACAGCGCCATTAGTCATGGGGTTACGCTGCTACAGAAAGTAACTGGCGTAGTAGTGATTTGGGTGGGCGCTAATTTAGTTATGTCACTCGACCTGACCATAGGTCAGCTCATTGCATTTAATATGATGACGTCTCATGTCTGCCAACCTATCGCTAAACTTGTAGAGCTCTGGCAGCAGTTCGTACAAACTCGCGTTGCTGTAGACAAACTTGGAGACATGCTAAATCTGCCAATGGAACAGGAGCAAGGCTGCGAGACACCAACTTTTGCACTTCTTGGCGAGCTGACGATGCAGAATGTTTCATTTCAATACCAGCCGAATTTAGAGCCTGTATTACGGGATGTAAATTTGCATATTAAAGCGGGTGAGAGTCTAGGTATTGTCGGCCCGTCAGGTTCAGGCAAGTCGACACTTACACGACTGTTGCAAAAGCTATATGCCCCTCAAGCAGGTAACATCTTAATTGATGGAATTCCACTGCATAGTTTGTCTCCAGATTACTTGCGAAGCCAGATAGGGGTTGTTTTGCAAGAAAACTATCTGTTTAACCGCAGTGTTCGAAATAACATTGCGATCAAAGATCCTACAGCCTCATTGGAGGAGGTTGTGGTAGCGGCCCAACTAGCAGGTGCACATGACTTTATTCTGCAGTTACCGCACGGGTATGACACGATTTTAGCAGAAGCTGGCGGATCACTATCAGGTGGGCAAAGGCAGCGAATTGCTATTGCTCGTGCTCTTATGTCCAATCCTAAAATCCTTATTTTTGATGAAGCAACCAGTGCGCTTGATGACGAATCACAAGCACTTATTCAAGAGAACATGCGGGAAATTTCTCGTCTTCGTACAGTGATTATTATTGCCCATCGTTTGTCTACAGTGCGCGATTGTGATCGGATTATCACACTCGAAAAGGGCTGCATTACAGAATCCGGCTGTCATAAAGAGCTGCTGGAACTACAAGGATGCTACGCACGGTTATGGACGTTGCAACAAGAATTGCGTAAGGAAACTGAGTGAAAGTGATGAAGCATTTAAGAACCATTATTCAGGCGTGGAAAGCCCAGAAGAGTGACGCGCCAGAGATCAAACGTTCCCGCGATGAGTACGAGTTTCAGCCTGCTTATTTGGAAATCGTTGAACGGCCTCCAGCACCTTGGGCGCGTCGCACGTCTCTTGCTTTAACGATGCTGTTGATGTTGGCTCTCTTATGGTCTGTGATTGGTAAGTTGGATATCCATGCTAGCGCGGTTGGACGTTTATTGGTCTCTAATCATTCTAAAGTTATTCAATCAATTGAACCGGGAGAGGTCGCCGCAATTAATGTTCGTGATGGTCAACGGGTTCGTAAAGGTGAAGTGTTGATTGAGCTCAACCCAGTCGGTATTAAGGCAGAGCTTCAGGAGTTGCGCGAGCAACTGAATTTCAAGCGTTTGGAAATGGCGCGTTCACAGGCTTTGTTAAGTCATGACCCTCTAAGTAGTTTTGATGTACCGGAAAGTGCAACTGAGCAACAAATAAAGATTGCACGAGCTCACTTACAAAGCGAGTGGACAGAGGTGAAAGCCAATCTAGATAGCCTTAAAGGTGAGATGCGCGTAAATATGGCAAATCAGCAAGCGCGCAAAAATGAGATCACTGGTTTAAACCGGCTTGCGGTTAATATTAAAGATCGTCTGGATGCACAAAGGGCACTTGCAACGAGCAAGCTTATTCCGAAATTTGAGCTTTTAGAGCAAGAAAGAGAGCAGTTAGAAATAGAGAGAACTCTATCTCAGCAGTACACGCAAATTGATGTCTTGAAAGCGGAATATAAGAGCAAACAAGAGCAACGCAAGAGTTACTTGGCAAAGATCCGTCGCGAATATTACGACAAGATGAATGAAGCTCAGGCATCCATTGCGGTGATGAGCCAACAACAGATTAAGTTACTAGAGAAATATCGATTGCAGAGTTTACGAGCGCCGGTTAATGGGGTTGTTCAGCAACTGAATGTGCACACTGTTGGTGGGGTCGTGCAAGCTGCCAAACAACTGATGATTATCGTTCCGGATGAAGCGGTTCTTGAGATTGAAGTGATGGTTCTGAATAAAGATGTTGGGTTTGTCCACAGCGGGCAAGAAGTAGAAGTAAAAATTGACTCGTTTCCTTATACACGTTACGGAACGGTTTCCGGCCAGGTTGCTTATGTGTCAAAGGACTCTGTACAGGATGAAAAGCGGGGGTTGGTCTTCCCAGCTCGTGTCAAAATACAACAGACCACAATTCTAGTTGAAGACAAAGATGTGCCGTTACAAGCAGGAATGAGTGTTAACGCCGAGATTCGAACGGGTGAACGACGTGTAATCGATTATTTGCTGAGCCCTTTGCAACAGTATCAGTCTGAAGCGATGAGGGAGCGTTAATGGCTACAGTTGAATCATTGACACAAGAAAGCTCCTCGGCCGGTGATAGAACGCCTTTTGATTCTGGCTTGAAAGCTCTAATACGTGCTGCCAGCGGTTTCAAGCTGGCTGTAGACGAGAGTCAGTTAGTTCATCAACTTGGTAGAGATCATGGTCGAGCTAATAGTACAGAGCTATGCCGCTGCGCACTCTGGCTAGGGCTGCGGGCTCGTCAAAGCCGGAGTTCGCCTGCTAGGTTAGCAGCTTTGCCTTTACCTGCAATGTTACTCACAACGCAAGGTTGGGTGGTTCTAGAGAAAGTAGGCGATGAGCTGTTAACCGTTTTTGTTCCCGACCGCGAAGAGTGTTTGGATTACAAATGGCATGAGATGAGTGAGATTTGGCAAGGAGAGATAATACTGCTTGCCGAAACACTAGACATATCAAAAAAATCTCGATTTGGATTTGGGTGGTTTGTACCGTCAATTCGTAAGCATGCGAGCCAATTTCGTTCTGTATTGCTTGTCTCCTTGATGTTGCAGTTGATCGCTCTGGTCACACCTTTGTTATTTGAAAATGTGATCGATAAGGTCTTAGTTAGCCGCAGCCTGTCTAGTCTACAGGTATTGGGTGTCGCTATGCTAGCCCTAGCGATTTTTGATCCATTGTATGGCTTTATGCGTTCGTGGTTATTTGCGAATTTGGCAAGCAAAACCAATTCGGAGTTAACGAGCCGTCTATACGAGCACTTAGTTACTCTGCCTTTGACTTACTTCCAGCAACGTCAGACCGGAGAAATCATCGCACGAGTGCGGGAAATGAATCAAATACGGCAGTTTTTAACGGGCTCAGCCCTGACCATGGTCTTAGATTTAGCCTTTATTGGGCTGTTTGTTGCTGTGATGTTTACTTATGCGGCTAAGCTAACATGGCTTGTATTAGGCTCTTTGGTCTTGTATTTCCTTTTTTGGTTAGTTGTAGGGCCCGATTTACGGGCTAGAGTGACTCGAGAGTATGAGTTAGGGGCAGACAACACCGCTTTTCTAACTGAGTCTGTGACTGGAATAGAAACAATCAAAACTACGGCAACAGAGCCTTCATTTCTGCGCCAATGGGAGCGCCAGCTTGCAGGTTATGTCCGAGCAGCTTTTCGTGCAAAAGTGACGGGGATCATCGCCGGCCAAGGTATCGGTTTAATTCAAAAATTGACGTCAGCTTTAGTGCTTTGGTGGGGGGTAACTCTGGTGATGGAAGGCTCGCTCAGCCCCGGAGAGTTAGTCGCATTTAATATGCTTTCAGGAAACGTGACTCATCCAATTTTGCGTCTTGCTCAGATTTGGCAAGATTTTCAGCATACCTTGATTTCATTACGTCGTATTGGCGATATTCTTGACGAAGATACGGAACAGGGTTGTGGGGGATTGGCATCGGTTCCTACTTTAGCGGGGGGAGTGAATTTTAGTGGGGTGCGATTTCGTTATCACTCCGATGGTCAGGAAGTACTGCGTAATCTCAATTTTGAGATTAAACCAGGGGAATTTATCGGTATTACGGGTCCGTCGGGATCAGGGAAATCGACACTCACGCGGCTATTGCAACGTCTTTACATCCCTCAGCATGGGAAAGTGTTAATCGACGGTATCGATCTCGCCATCGCAGATCCAGTGGCACTTCGAAGAAATATGAGCGTTGTACTGCAAGATAGTTTGCTCTTTTCTGGCACCATCGCGGATAACATCCGCTTGTGCTGTCCACTCGCCCGCGATGCCGATGTTGTGAACGCGGCAGTTTTAGCTGGTGCGGATGAGTTCATTCGAGAATTGCCAGAAGGTTATCACACTCAGGTTGGTGAGAAAGGCGTGCGTTTATCTGGTGGTCAGCGTCAGAGAGTTGCGATTGCGAGAGCCTTGATGACCAATCCTGGTATTTTGCTACTGGATGAAGCAACAAGTGCTTTAGATTATGAATCTGAAGCGGCAGTCATGGCCAATATGGATGTTATCTCTCAAAATCGAACCGTGATTAGCATTGCTCATCGTCTTAATACCTTGCGTCATGCTGACCGTATACTTGTCATCGACAACGGTGAAATTGCCGAACAAGGTACTCATGAAGCGCTATTAAAACTAGGCGGAACATATGCGCACCTTTGGAAGTTGCAGGTAGCATCGTAGATTTAACTAAGTGGCTTGCTCTTTTATTAAAATTACTTAGACCAGACTGAGCTTTTATTTACATGTATTTATCGTGCCACTAATAGCGGGTTGATCTTGGTTTTTTATTTCTAATTAAAATATTTCTCATTAATTAATATTTAGTGTGATGATAAGCCAGTTAATAATCGATGGGACTGATCAATGTGTTATTAATGTCACACAAGTTCGTTTATAGAAAAATATTTGTTTGGACTTGTCCAAATTGGCTTTTATTGCATCTACGAAAGCCTATAAATCGAATGATGCTGAAAGAGTGGATTTTTATTTTTACCGCCTGCGTATATGTCTTTATTTATTACGTGGGTAAACAGAGCCTTCGGGCATATTAAGTAGCAAAAGTAAGGATGAAACAATGACAGCAGTAACAGATTTTGGCAGGCAGATAAATGAAGCAACAGAGTCTAGTGATGCCATTCGAAGCGATGTTCTTGGCAACTTTATGAAGCAGTTTGGTGCTGGTTTTTCTCAAATGATGCGTGACAGTATTGTGAATAAAGATGCCGGTGAGATTAGTACAGAAAAAATGGAGGCATTTTTTGCGCAAGCTTTAACAGATTCAGGTGTAGATCCTTCTGTGGTAAGCGAGCTATCAGGGTTAATGAAGGACCCGGATATTCTCGAGGCCTTACAAAGTTTTGATCAGACCTTAGAAGGAAATCAAGATGCTGCGTTCGTTGTACCTGGAGACGCGGTTCTGCCTTCGGTAGATGAAGTATTTCCTGATCAGCCAACAATAGATTCTGGATTAAACGGCAAAGTCAAAACGTTAGAAGAATACAGCGACTATATTTCTGGAGCGGGCACCAGCTTTGGTGGTTATATGGTTGGCTTGCCGTCAGACATCAAAGATGGTACTGGACTGGTGTTGGGAGGTATAGAGAAATTCCGCTATAACAAAATTGCTAAGGTTCTAAAAAGTGGTGATTTGGATGGGATCCCAGAGTGGAAGACCAAATTACAAGGCGCATTAGATAGTGGCGATGTGTTAACCGAAGGCCAATCATCATTTAAGAAAACGTTTGATAATGTAGCAACTGGAGCAAGTATTGCAACGTCCATGTTTGGTGTTGTGCAAGGGGGGATTAGTATTGCTGCGGGTGCACAAAAAGACGGTATAAATCGTGATTTGCGTATTACTGGCGGCGCATTAAGTGTGACGAAGGGGGTTTACTCACTTTCTAGCGTTGTGATTACCAAAATTGCTCAAAAAGCTGGCGGAGATACCGCTGAGAAAGTGGCTAAGTTTTTCTCAAAAGCGGCGCTTCAAAAAGAGATCGCGGAAGTTGGATTTAGTGCTTCTTCAGGATTAACGAAAGCTGGTGTAGGTTTCGCGACGGTTGTCGGTAGTGCTCTAGCAATTGGGTTGGGTGTCGTGAGTATTACCAAGAATGCGCTTGCTGCTGAAAAAGCTTTTGACAGTGGCAACTCAAGTCGTGGTGCCATGTATACGGCAATGGCCGTCATTGATGGACTGGGCGTTATTCTTGATGTAGCCAGTTTAATTTGTGACTTTGTGCCAGTGGTAGGCACGGCTATTTCTTTTGTTCTAGATTGCATTAACTTTGCGTTAACTGGGATTAATACTCTTTTGGGTTTCTTTGCCGACCAATTGGATAGTCGAACCCCTGAAGAAAAAATCACTCAGGCCCTAGATTCGTATGTCGATTCTGACGAGTTTACCAAGTTCATTGACGGCCAAGCAGAGACCTTCAAAAAAGAAGGATACGATGTATTCAAGTATATTATCGATGCAGAAGAAGCGGGCTTGTCGCAGTCGGGCATTGATGATTTAACGGATTACGTTAAAACGGTAAAACGAGATCTGACTGAAAAAGCAAAACAATACAGTGATGACCCGAACAATCGCCTGGCGTTGATTGATGGTACAGCTAGTGGTAATACTCTGAATGGGCGCGAAAACGACGACTACCTTGACGGACGTAAAGGAAACGACATCATTTATGGCCACGGTGGCAATGATATTATTATCGGCGGTGTGGGTAAAGACACATTGTTTGGTGGCTCAGGCAACGATACGTTAGATGGTGGATTGGGTGGTGACACAATTAAAGGAGGCGAAGGCGATGATACCGCACGTGCTGGATTGGGCGATGATTTGGTTGATATGGGACCAGGTCAAGATGTGATAAGTGGCCTACTGGGAGAAGATAACATTGATGGCGGGGGAGACAGTGATACCTTGAGTGTTGAGCAGATGTTTGATTCGTTGGCATCACGGTCGTTGGCTGTAAGTTGGGAGTTGCCTGACGGACAAAATTGGGGCGACTCTGAACGGGATACCTATACAGCTGTTGCCAATCAGAGTAACTGGAAAGATTACGCCCCAGAGTCTGAGCCTGCTATTGGTTTTGACGTCGATCTCGCGTCGCATTCAGCGAAGGCGCGTTTAGGCATTACTGCAGTCAATGATATCGAAGGCGGTCTGTACAATTACAATGTCTTCCCTAAGAGTGAACACGCTTACACTGACGACCAGCGTGACTTCAGCAGTCATTTCATGTTTGAAAAACCATTGCCGCTGATTTCTTTAATGGGGCGCATCAATTTCAGTGATCACGCAAACAACCACCTCGCGCCGATGTACCATGATCATGATTGGAGCTCTTATGTCATGGACGACGCGGCAGACCACCAGATAAGAGCCGGTTACGATGCTTTTATGTCTGAGGCGAATAGTAAAGGGCGTAATGTATATCTGTTAGGTGAAACGACATTGGCATTCTTACCGTCTAAGGGCTATTTTGGCGGCATGCCAGTGTTAACTGATGGTAAGTCACTGATGATTTTTGACCCGAAAATGGGCTTCGCTAATATCAGCAAAGAAACGTTGATTTCAATGGCTGGTGGAGAGAATGCGAATCTAAAGTCTGCAGCTGGATTCTATCTGTATCTGGTTGACAAGATAGGCGCATCTGCGTCATTGAAAGACATTGAAAATGTGGTGGGCTCCCAGTTTGCTGATTTACTCAAGGGTGATGACAACGCGAATGTACTGATCGCAAAAGATGGTGACGATACCTTGGAGGGGCGTGGTGGAAATGACGTACTCGACGCCAGCGGAAAGGGAATAAAGACCGTAAATGGCGGTGAAGGCACAGATACAGTCAGTTATGCTAAAAGCGCTGCAGGAGTAACCGTCAACTTGGTTGCTGGAACTGCTGTTGAACGTGGACAGATAGACACACTAATAAGTATTGAAAACGTGAGTGGGTCTACGCATCGTGACGTGATTACTGGAGATGAAAATGCTAACCAGATTGTAGCGGGTGATGGTAATGATGAAGTGAACTCTGGCGCGGGTGATGATTACGTTGATGGAGGAAAAGGCGCTAACTCGCTAGATGGGGGCGCAGATACCGATACTGTTGCCTTTACTCAGTTTGACGGTGTTTTGGTTAACCTATCACGTGGAGAAGGGTATAGCTTTGCAGACCCTTTAACTAAAACCACCTTTAGAAATTTTGAAAATGTGGTTGGCAGTGATGGAGATGATAGTCTAACTGGGGACGGCAATAATAACGTTTTATTTGGCGGCAAAAAGGACGATAACCTATATGGTGGCGCTGGTAATGACACGCTGATTGGCGGCAGCGGTTACGACAAAATATTTGGTGGTACGGGTAATGATCGTCTTTCTGGCGGTGACGATATCGACGAATTGCATGGCGGGTCTGGTTTTGATGTTGTGGATTACAGCATGAGTGAGTCCGATAGAAAACGGCATCTAGATATTCAACTTGATGATAATGGAATGACCACATTTGCCCGAGATAAACAAACGGGCCATATCATCGATAAAATGACTGATATTGAAGGGCTTGTTGGTGGCGATGGAAACGATACTCTCATTGGTAACTCTCAGAACAACCAACTAACCGGTGGGGCAGGAAGTGACACCTTGAAAGGGTTGGGCGGTAATGATGTTCTCGTTGCCGATGGCGGCGTAGATTTACTCGAGGGCGGAGGAGGTAAAGATTTCTATCAAATCAAAGCTGATGGACATGCTATTGTTGACGATACTGACGCCAGCAACGCCTTAGCATTTGATGGCGTTTCTCTGGCGCAAATAAAGGTAATTGTAGACTCGAAAAGTGGACGTATTTCGTTTGTACGTAAAGATAACGGAGCGATCTTGTTCGAGGACGTAGAGTCTGGGCGACAATTATTAGGGTGGAATGGGCAAGCTAACGACGCGCAGACGCTGGCCTTATCAAAGAGCTTCTCTTCTCGTTTTTCTACCATTCGTGTCGGTGATTCTGTGTTAGATCAAAGCTCTATCATGAACCTAATAGGTGGTTCAATCTGGCAGTTTAATGGCGAAAAAGACGACTCTTCCATTCAAATGAATCAACTGTCCAATTACGTCGAATCTAAGATGGCTAACGGCAGCATTTATGCTGGAGCAGGTAATGATCTTGTTCATCTTGTTGCTGGGCGTGCTGATGTACACACCGGAATGGGTCGTGATTACATAGACGTCTCGCAGAATAGTAGTAATGAACAGTCGGTCGTTTATGTCGATCAGTTTGCTACATTAGAAGCTAGTGGCTCGAATAAGGTTAAGGTAGTCAGTGCTGACAAAGCGAACTTTTGCTTGGTATTAAAAGGGGAGGTCAACGATTGGCGTTTAGCCGGAGACGGGACTTCGTTGCAGCATGAAGATGGTGGTGTTATCGAAATGGGTGAACAGCCGTTAAGCATTATTTTTGATGGCGACTCAAAACAAGTGCTAGTTAAAGATGTCGCTGATTATTATGAGCAAATCGTTGATGGTAGCAACTACCAACACAGTTGGGAGCTAATGCCAGACGGACGAGTATTAATGAACGTCCCGAATGTCTCTTCTACTGAAGTTAGTGTGTCTCAAGAAGTCGTGAATGGCGGCCTCGTAGTTCGAATAAAACATGGAAATGATGTTTTGCTCAGCGAAGATGTCCCTGCGGACTCTCCTGACGGTGCCAGTCTTGGTGATCTTTTAATGAGCAGAGTGAAAGGTGTACGTTTTGCTGATCAGCTAATCCAAGGTACTGCCTTAGGTATTTTTGTTAACACTGCTGTTGAAGCAAGCGGTACTCGAGACTTGTTAGCACCGGAAATGGCTCCTGAACCAAGTTTTATCGATTTGGTTGAGTCTTCCAACACACTGAACGGTTGGGAAGTCAATAAAGGTGGAGATGGCTTTGTTGTTACTGATAGCGGCTTAATATCATCTTATGATTGGAGTTCACGTACCCGTCGTTTTGATGTTTCAAGTCTCATTAGTACTTATGGTGCGAATCCGATAACTATCAGTGAAAACTTCCATCAAGTTGGTTATACCGAGGACAGTTTCAAAGTGTCGGTGAAGCTGTTAGACAGAACGGGGAAAGAACTTTCAAGTTGGAGCACTGGTGAGCAGAAGGTGCGAGGCAGCACCGAAATCAATCATAAATTAGAGGGGTACAGCGAGCAAGCTCATTACATCGAAGTCACTGATGCAGGCAAAGATAATGAATTCTGGGCCGGACATTATGGGGTTAGGATGGAGGGCTTGCAGGTTCAGTTTATGACCACCAGTACTCCGAATAAAGGGACATTACCTTCTATCGATTGTGGGACAACTGCAGATGAGGTAACGAGTCATCAAAGGCTTGCAGTGCTGTCGGGGGCTATGGCGGCATTCGATGCTGATGGGGCTGGTGTAGGTTCAGCGACCAAGCAAGTGAGAGAGGTTGTGTTACCCGTCTTAACAACATCCGTTGCATGATGCTGATTAGCTATCGGAGTTAAAGTGGTATCTAAGTAGTAAAGCCTTGCGTTTCGGCGCAAGACTTTTTATGTAGGCAGAAACAGCAGTCGCTTAACGTGCGGATGTATTAAGACAAGCCTGCTAAACAACGTGGGAAAATTGTTGTTTAAGCAGGTTGATACATCGTCCTGACTGAGACACAATTACTTAATTGGTTGTTAATGTTACTACTTCAGAGCATCGCAGTCGCATAAGTATTCAGCGTAATTAGGAGTATGCGTGAAGATTTTAGAAGCAGAGCCATCAGATCTACCTTCATTTTTTGAGTATTTGGGAGTGCAGCTATTAGACAATGCGTCGGATGACACACCACTTTTTCAGCCGATCGCCAAAAAATATTGTCACATCACACCAGAACTGGAAATGAAGTTTAGAGATGGTTTTGAGAGCCGAGTAGGTGAGCCTAGTTGGCGTAAGTTATGGGTGGCAAAAGACTCTAACGGGGATATTCGAGGCCACATTGACTTACGTCATCACAGTGGAGAATATAGATCGCATCGAGTGCTGTTAGGTATGGGCGTTGATACTAGCGTTAGAAAGCGAGGCGTAGGGGGGAAATTAGTCGAGGTAGTGACTCAATTTTGTCTTGGGAGCGAAGGTATTGACTGGTTGGATCTAAATGTACTTTCAAATAATCTTCCAGCTAAGAATTTATATCTAAAATGTGGTTTTATGATCATCGGTGAAATGGCGGATTGTTACCGCATCGATGGCGTTTCTGTGCCAGAACTAACGATGGCGTTACGTACCAAGGGTGAAGGGTGACAGAGAGTTGTGTGCTTAACTCTCTGCCTTTATTCGGTGTCTTCGTCAGCCCGTGAGCTTACTTTTAGGCCGCAAGTGCCGCTTGATATATGTGGTGTTGATAGTTAGGAGAGTTCCTTTCGGACAATTTCCGCACCTGCGTGTAATGCATTGAGTTTGGCCGTCGCTACGGAGCGAGACAAAGGAGCCATGCCACAGTTAGTACAAGGGTAGAGTTTGTCTGCGTCTACAAATTCAAGTGCTTTTCTTAAGGTGTTGGCTACTTCTTCTGGTGTTTCAATGTCATCGGACGCGACATCGATCGCACCCACCATTACTTTTTTACCGCGAATAAGCTCTAGCAACTCGATGGGAACATGAGAGTTGTGGCATTCTAGCGAAATGATGTCGATGTTGGATTTTTGTAGTTTTGGAAACACCTCTTCATATTGTCTCCATTCAGATCCTAACGTCTTTTTCCAATCCGTATTGGCTTTGATACCATAGCCGTAACAAATATGAACTGCCGTTTCACATTTAAGCCCTTCGATGGCCCTTTCTAAACAAGCAATTCCCCAATCGTTAACTTCGTCAAAAAACACATTAAATGCAGGCTCGTCGAATTGAATGATATCAACTCCAGCCGCTTCTAATTCCTTAGCTTCTTGATTCAGTATGATGGCAAATTCCCAGGCCAGTTTCTCGCGGCTTTTATAATGGTCATCATAAAGTGTATCGATCATTGTCATTGGGCCAGGAAGTGCCCATTTAATCGGTTGTTTGGTTTGTTTACGTAGAAACTTGGCGTCTTCAACAAAAACAGATTTTTGACGAGACACGGGGCCAACAACTGTCGGTACGCTCGCATCATAACGGTCGCGAATTTTAACAGTTTTTCGTTTTTCAAAGTCAACGCCATTAAGGTGTTCGATAAATGTCGTTACGAAGTGTTGGCGCGTTTGTTCACCATCACTAACAATATCAATATTAGCGAGTTGTTGTTGTTGCAATGACACACGTAAGGCATCGTGTTTGCCTTCTTTTAGTTCATCACCTTGTAGTTTCCAAGGAGACCAAAGTGTCTCAGGCTCGGCAAGCCAAGCCGGTTTGGGAAGACTGCCTGAAGTCGAAGTAGGTAATAGTGTTTTCATAATAAATGCTGCCGTATATTTGGATGACTGATTAAGCGTAATTCGCAGACCAATGTTCAAGAACCGATTTGTATGGCTTGATGAAGTACTCTTCAGCAAACTTTCCTTGCTCAATCGCCAACTGACTGCGTTCTTCTCGATCATAAACAATTTGGGTTAATGAATGATCTAAGCTTTTCAAGTTTGGCTGGTAGCATTTTCCGGCAACAGCATTCGCATTATAAATTTCAGGTCGGTAAATTTTTTGAAATGTTTCCATCGTGCTAATGGTGCTTATCAGTTCAAGATTGGTGTAGTCATTAAGCAAATCACCAAAGAAATAGAACGCCAATGGTGCAACACTATTACTTGGCATAAAGTAGCGAACTTGTAAGCCCATTTTTTTGAAATATTGTTCAGTTAGAGATGTGTCATTTGGCTGATATTCCACCCCTAATATAGGGTGCTGGTTTTCAGTTCTGTGGTAAGTTTTATTATCAGATACACTTAAACATATAACTGGCAATTTATTAAAGTTTTGCTTATAGGTGTTAGAATTTACAAAATACTGAAATAGTTTGCCATGTAAATCACCAAAGTCACTAGGAACACTGAATGTCGGTTGGTTTTTATTGTGGTCTAATAATCGAACACTAAAGTCGTAATCTCGAACGTATGAAGAAAAATTATTACCTACAATACCTTCAATGCGTTCGTTGGTTTTGGTGTCAATAATATTGGTCTTTAATACTTCGATTGACGGAAACGCTTGCTCACCACTTTCTATGTCCATATCAACGGAAATGATCTCAAGTTCGACAGAGTAGCGATCGCCATTTGGGTTGTCCCAATTAGCCAAAGCATTGAAGCTGTTATCAATCATATTCAAAGCGTTACGCAGGTTAGACTTGCGGCTGTCACCCCTAGCCAAGTTAGCAAAGTTGGTCGTGATACGGGTGCTGTCTGATGGGTGATAGTTTTCATCGAGACGGATGCTTTTAACGCTGAAAGTAAATTCGTTATTCATAGTAATTTGGTATCCAATTTGTTGAGACTAATCCTGAATGTATTTTTTATATTTTTCAGGTATTCCAATTCCATTTGCTGTTGTATAGCCGTCAGATTATTGATTGTGTCTTTATTTATAATATTTACTTTAATAAATAATCTGTTTAAATACTGCAGCCCCTTAAAGCTATAGTGTTTTTATACGTGCTTCAGTGCATTATTTAAAATGGTTTTGTTTCACATTCAACATGAGGAATATTCATGGTCATTTCTGTTTGTATGTTTAGGTGAGTGTCAGTTATATTATTTCGCTTGATTTCAATATGACTGCAGCGATGCAGTAAATAGACGTAATTATATTAAGGATATATAGAGAATGAGTGAATGGATGCTGTTGGTTCTATACTGTGCGTTACTTGGTAGTGGCGTAGGTTTTTTGGCTGGGTTGCTCGGTATCGGTGGAGGTTTAGTTATCGTTCCAGTGCTGAGCGGTATACTACTTCATTTTGATGTGCTGCCTGCCGATCAAGTCGTGGTCGCTGCAATTGCAACGTCATTAGCATCGATTTTGTTCACCTCAACATCTTCAGCAATCGCGCATCATAAAAATGGTAATGTGCCCTGGGATTTAGCTCCGTGGATCATGACTGGTGTTGCCTTTGGCGCTCTCATAAGTGGCTTTATGGCCGCGCTACTACCAGAAAAAGTGGTTCGAATAGTGTTTGCTGTGAGTGTCGTGCTTATTGCGTGCAAGATGCTTTACAGCAGCTTCAAGAAAGGAGCCTCAAATGATCGTAAAATGCCGAATAAAGGCCTGTTGACCATTTTTACGACAATTACTGGCGGGTTGTCTGCCATGATCGGTATTGGTGGTGGTGCGCTATTGGTGCCTTTGTTAACGTTTTTCTCTCTAGATATGAAAAAAGCAATAGGGTGTGCGTCGGCATGCGGCATTGTTATCGCATTATTTGGGTCGATAGGCTACATCAGTTCTGGGAGCAGTCACTTTGCTTTAGAAGATGGATTTGCAGGGTTTGTCTATTTACCCGCTCTATTAGGTATAGTGTGTACTTCATGGTTCACAGCGCCCTTGGGGGCAAAGTCGACCCAACATTTGCCTGTCTCAACAATAAAAAGAATATTCGCTGTGTTATTGTTTGTTATGGCCACCAATATGATTACGACCTAAAGGAAATGTTATGGAAATCTGGGCGTTGCTTATCTTTGTACCTGCATGTTTTGCTCTAAATATGACGCCTGGACCCAATAACCTTCTGTCGATGAATAATGCTCGTTGCTATGGGTTTAAATCGGCTTTCATTGCGGGCTTAGGGCGAATTGCCGCATTCTCGATGATGATTACTTTGGCGGCTTCAGGGTTGGCCGTTGTACTATACGCATCCGAAACCCTGTTTTTCACCATTAAGTTAGTCGGCGCTGCCTATTTACTGTGGATTGCTTTTAATCTATGGCGCTCAGATGTAAGTCCTGTCGCCGAAATGAGTGCCACGAAAAACAGATTTACATTAGCTAAACAGGAGTTTGTATTAGCGGCTGGCAATCCTAAAGCCATCTTGATATTTACCGCCTTTCTTCCGCAATTTGTAGACGTTACTGCAAATATAAATGAGCAGTTCTTCCTATTAGGCATTACGTTTTTAATGTTGGAAATGGCAGCCATCTCTATCTATGCTGTCTTTGGAATATATTTGAGACAGTGGTTCTCTAAACCACTAATGGCAAAACGTTTTAATAGAGCGTGCGCTGCCTTTCTAGCGATGTCTGGCGCGAATCTGCTATTGAGCCGTCAGCACTAAACTCATATAGAAGCTTAGAATCATGGCCATTACGTAGAGTTAGAATTTTGTCGCAAATATTCAATTAACGGGTAATGTTGTCAGCCATAATAGGTCTTGGGTCTTCAATTTTAATCAGTGATAACAAAATGATTCGAGAATACAACGAAAACGACATTTCCTTAGTGTTAGATATTTGGCTGCGTGCATCCATTAAGGCGCATGACTTTGTCGAGGCTGAGTTCTGGGAAGCGCAAGTGGATAACATGCGTGATATTTACATTCCAGCTTCGACAACTTATGTCTATGAACTGAATTCAAAGGTGGTGGGTTTCTACGCTATCTACGAAAATACCTTAGCGGCGATTTTTGTGTTGCCAGAAAATCAAGGTAAAGGAATTGGTAAGCTCCTTTTGAGTCATGCAAAAAGTCAGTGTTCACCGCTTTCTTTAAATGTGTATCAAGAAAACAACGCGAGCTTTCAGTTCTATCTGTCACAGGGCTTTAGTGTGGTAAGTGAGCAAGCGGATGATCATACCGGTCACCAGGAGTACACTATGACCTTTGGGGTGTAACAATGTGTCCTGACCGATGCGCTTTGTTGAAACGGAGTAATGAAAAGGAGTGTTGAATGAACCCAACCGTGGCGAGTTGCTTTAATGAATACCCAGAAGAAGCACGAAAGAAATTGTCGGATCTTAGAGCCTTGATTCTGAACATCGCTTCTGAGCTTGAACTCGGCGAAGTGGAGGAAACCCTGAAGTGGGGCGAGTCCAGCTACAGCGTGAAATCCGGTAGCCCGATCCGTATTGATTGGAAGCTTAAGTCGCCAAGCAACTATTATCTGTTTTTTAATTGCAAGACGACATTGGTCGATACGTTCCGCGAACTGCATGCTGAAGAACTGGAGTTTCAAGGTAACAGAGCCATTGTGTTGCGTTTGTCTGAACCGCTACCGGAGCAAGCCATCAGGCACTGCATTACACTCGGCTTAACGTATCAAAAAGTGAAAGACTTGCCATTGTTAGGTGCTTAACAGTCTCTGTATTGCTGTTTCTTAGATGCAGTTAGTCAAATAAAAACTCTTCTCCGCTTTCAATCCATTGCGGATATTGCCTCATAATTTTGGTGTATAGGGCGCTCTCGTAATGCGCCTTTAGCCATTGGGCGATGTTGCCGTATTCAGATTGAACAAACCATTTCTTTTCTACTCGGGCAAACTGGCTAATAAAAGGCATAAGTGCATAGTCCGCTAGACTTGGATTATCTCCGAACAAAAACTTATGTTTCGCCAACCTTGCTTCTAAAGGTGCAACTAAGGTTAAACACTGTAAGCGCCGATCCTCTAGATCGTCATTGTGGTAGCGATAAGACGCTCGGTATTGTTCTAGCATTGGGATGAACTGAGTGTCGTTCAGCTTTATTAGCTCTAAAATTTCCTTTGCAAGATCCACTTGGCTATCACGTAGTACATCATGTGGGTCATTTTGCTTAAGCGCCCAAAGCATAATGTCCAAGCTTTCCGCGATGACGGTTGGGTCTGTCTCGGTGGATGCTGAGTGATCTAGCACGATAATCGGAACGGTGCCTTTTGGATTCGCTTCGATGAGCTCTGGTGGCTTATTACGCGTAACGATGTCGCGCAACATAACAGGTTGGTTAGCTAAAATTAGCCCCATTCGCGCTCGCATCGCATAAGGACAGCGGCGTAAAGAATACAAAGTGGGTAGCGACATGGGTTCTCTTTTTGAGTTGGCGATGTTGAGATGTATTCATTTTAACTAAATTTTAACGCTACGCCTCTAATTTCAAACTCTATTTTTGCGAATGTTAAATTGATTCAGGTCAATAAAAGCTAGATGTGTGGTAATGGATAGGCGATGTCGTTAGAATACGCGCTCAAAAAAATTATAAGTCTAGTAAGTGAGCGGTTTCAACATGAGCAGAAAAATAGAGTTATTGGCCCCTGGCGGTGACGTAGAAGCGATTAAAGCGGCTATCGTTGCAGGTGCAAATGCAATTTATTGTGGATTAAACACGTTCAATGCTCGTAATAGAGCGTCCAATTTATCGCTGGATGAATTGAACGGAGTGATCCGTCTTGCTCATGAATACGGCTGCGAAGTGTTCTTAACGTTAAACGTGGTTTTGCTTGAGCACGAAATTAAGAGCATCACTAAGCTGTTAAACCAACTGGTTAACACTAAGCTTGATGGCATTATTGTTCAAGATTTGGGTCTGTTTGACCTAGTTAGAAAGCATTTCCCATCATTGGACGTGCATGCTTCTACACAACTTACAACGCACAACGAAGGCCAGATTAAGTTCTTATCTAAGATTGGCGCAACGCGCGTTAACTTGTCTCGTGAGCTGAACTTACCAGAAATAAAAATGCTGACAGAAGTCGCGCACGATCACGATGTATTAACGGAAGTGTTTGTTCATGGTGCGTTGTGTATTGCGTTTTCTGGACAATGTTACTCAAGTTCAGTGAGTGTGGGTAATTCAGGAAACCGTGGCCGTTGTAGCCAAGCATGTCGTGATGAATATGAAATCACAGATGCAGGTAACAAGTACCCACTGAACCTAAAAGATAACTCTGCGTATTACGATTTACCAGAATTGGTCGACGCCAAAGTAGACTCGTTAAAGGTAGAAGGTCGTATTAAAGGCGCGCACTACGTTTATACCGTGGTCGATACGTGGCGTAAGCAGATCGACAGCTTTGTTGAAAGTGGCTTGTTGATTGAAGATGATTCAAACCTGCACAAGGTGTTTAACCGAGATTTCACTAACTCTTTCCTTAAAGGTAATTTAACGAAAGACATGTTCATTGATAACCCTCGCGATAACAGTGTGAACTACGCAGTAGATAAAGCTGCATCTGAAAATCAATCGATTTCTGTGGTTCAAATCCAAGAAGTGACAGACAACCTATACACGTCTAAGAATGAGATAGGCGCTGAAATGCGCGATAAGATCGAATTCCTTGATATCCGTAAAACACCGATCACGTTGTCGTTTAGTGCCAAACTTGGCCAGCCATTTGTCGTGTCTGTTATTTCGGATGCGAAAACCTTCACGGTTCAGTCTCCGTCAATTTTGTCGGTAGCAGGCGAGAAAGCGATTACGCAAGAGTTGTTGGAAAAGCGCTTTAAGTCAATTAAGAGTGCAGTTCATGAATTGAAAGGATACGATTTTGAGCCGCTGGATGCAGGGCTTGCTATCCCATTAAAAGAAGTCTCGGCACTAAAAGACGAAATCGAGTTCATCTTGAATGGCTCAGTACAAGTCATTAAGCACGCAGAAGTACCGACATTACCTCAGCACCCTAAAGTGAATGAAACCCCAACGCTTTCTATGTTGATTGCTGATGTGGAAGATCTGCATTTGTGTGATGTAACAAAGGCCGATGTGTACTTCAAGTTACCTGAAAGCTTTAAGAAGCGCTGTAATAAGTACATCGATATTCTTAACGAAAATCCGCGCCTTATTCCTTGGTTCCCTGCGGTATTAATTGGTAAGGATTACGATGAAGCGGTTCGTGTATTGGAAGAAGTGAAGCCTGCGCGCATCGTGACTAATAACACAGGTATTGCATACAAAGCGTTTGAGATGGGTATCGAGTGGGTGGCAGGGCCATTCATGAACACCACTAACTCTCATGCGTTAGTCACATTAAAAGAAGAGTTGAATTGTGCGGGTGCGTTTATTTCTAATGAAATTAACAAAGGGCAAATTCGCCACATTCGCCGACCTGAGAACTTCAAACTGTTCTACAGTATTTACCACCCAATTTTAATGATGACCAGTCGTCAATGTTTCTTCCAAAGAACCGTGGGTTGTAACAAGCCAAGTATCGAAGCCGGTTGTATGTTGAAGTGTGAGAAAGCGACCACGATTACTAACGTGAAAGGCATTTCTTTCGCGGTAGATAAACAAAAGGGCGGCTACCCAAGCATTTATAACCATGAGCAATTCTTGAACCATGATGCCGTGAGTGACTTCTCTGGTTTGTTTGATGAGTTCTTTATCGATTTGACTAACATTGGTGCGGGCTCGAAAGAAGTTCAAGACAAAGTTGAATTGATTAAACACTTCGAAGGTCTTGTGAACGGTATTGAAGGGTCTGAGCAGAACCTTGATCGCTTAGTGGAAGTGAGAACTAACGCGCAGTACGTACAAGGTTTGTAATATTGATTCCAATCTGATGACTTAGGTTGGGCACGTGCCCGACGTAATCACCCCACTTGAAGCCGACTGTTTACAGTCGGCTTTTTTATAAATGTTTGTTCTCCAACAGCAAAACAATAATGTGATCAAGATAACGATAACCACCGCTTCCTCTTACTAAACGTTAGATCATCTATGCAATGTGTTGAAACTCAACCTATATTAAAGTTTATATGGGACTTGTTTTGTACATGTTCGTGCGTATTTCGTCGAAGTTAAAGGAGGCTCATGGACCTGTTATTCTTGTTCCTGTGTACATTGCTTGTACTTTTAATGCAAGTCGGCTTTTTGTTTTTAGAGGCAGGGACAGTACGCAAAAAAAATACCGTTAATGTCGCGGCAAAAAACCTAGTCGATTTGGCCGTCGTGTTTTTTTTGTTTTGGCTTGTCGGCTATGGCGTCATGTTTGGTGCGTCTTTTCAAGGTCTGTTCGGATCGAGCCGTTTCATGATCTCCGAGTTCATGTCTATCGAAGAGGGCGCCGTATTTCTCTATCAGGCGGTGTTTTGTGCAACGTCAGTCACCATAATCTCTGGAGCGATTGCAGAGCGAGGAAGCCTCAAGGGATATATCACAATTTCAGTTTTAGTCGTTGTGTTCATTTATCCCGTGGTAGGGCATTGGGTCTGGAGCGATGTCGGCTGGTTAGCTAAGCTCGGTTTCGTTGATTTTGCGGGCGCTACGGTCGTGCATTCCGTTGGAGGGTGGGCGGCTCTTGCATCGATAATAATTATAGGACCTAGGATAAACCGATTTGTAGATGGACATGGGTTTAATCACAGCAGTTTAGTGCAGACCGTTGCTGGTGTTGTATTTCTTTGGATTGGGTGGTTAGGTTTTAATGCTGGCAGCTCTCAACAATTTAACGTTAATACCTTTAACATCGTTCTCAATACTATCTTGGCTGGCTCAGCTGGTGGATTAACGGCTGTCTGTTTATCACTGTATCTGACTAAACAACTTAATATTCCTTTATTTTGTAATGGTATTTTGTCTGGTTTAGTAGCGGTTACGGCTAGCTGTAATATTGTCTCGATTCCAAGTTCAATTGCTATTGGAGCAATTGGGTCATTGTTTTCTATTGCACTCAGTTATTTACTTCGATTCAAAAAACTTGATGATGTGGTCGATGCTGTTCCGGTTCATTTAGCGAGTGGAATTTGGGGGACAATTGCAGTTGCCTTGTTCGCGCCGAACGACTACTTTTTATCTGAGTCGGTGTGGGACGCAAGACTGAAGCTATTGGAGGTGCAAGTCATTGGGGTTGTCGTTACGGGTTTATTTGTTTTCACGCTTTGCTATCTAATGTTCAGTCTTGTTGCCAAGATAATTCCTTTGAGGGTGTCAGAGCAAGAGGAACTGTTGGGGTTGAATATCGCGACCCACGATGCAAGCAGTGACCTGTACGACCTGGTTTCTACGATGCAAGAGCATGAGTCGAGCGGAGACTTTTCACAGCGAGTTAATTACGATCCAACGTCTGAAATAGGCATGATCGCAAGGCAATATAATCGAGTGTTGTCTCGCTTTGAAGAAGCGTTGTTAAAAGTCACACAAAAGCACAGTTCGTTGTTGCAATCAAATCAACGCTTGAAAAGCATGGAATCTAAGGTCCTAAGAAGTGAACGTTTATCAAGTTTGGGGCAAATTAGCTCGGGTTTGGTTCGTGAAATCAATGAGCCCATAAGCTACGTATTGAGCAACATAAATACGCTTAACGAATACAACAGCTTTTTCAAGTTACTCGTTACCGAATACAAAGCCTATGCTGCCTCCATATCAGAACATCCTACTGTTGCCCATGAGGTATTAAAAAGAATCGATAAAATATGTGAAGAAGAAAACTTAGATTTTGTCTTTCAAGATAGCGAAGAGCTTTTAGAGGCAGCATCAGAAGGTGCAGACAAAATAAAAAACATCTTGTCGAACATAAGAACGTTTTCAGAATATGGCGACGAAAAATTCGATTTGAACGATGTTAATACTGTCTTGGCGTCGGCCGTTGAACGTGTATCCCAACAAGTGCAAGCAAACTGCCAATTAATTGAAGCCTATGAATCAGGAACGCCTATGGTCTCGTGTAGCTCGCTTCAATTGGAGCAGCTATTTGTTAACGTCTTATCTAATTCTTTGCAGGCAGTAGGCGATGAAAAAGGCGCAATAAAGGTTACCGTCAAGCATGACAATAAACAGGTAACGATTGTATTTATTGATAATGGAGTAGGTATCAATGAAGAACATTTGCCTCGTATTTTTGACCCGTTTTTTACTACTCACAGTGCAACCGGGCATTCAGGTCTGGGTTTGTCGATATGCTTCGGTATTGTTAATAACCACGGCGGCCATATTAGTGCCGTGAGTAAGCTAGGAAAGGGAACTAAGCTAACAATAAAATTGCCGGTTTCTATCGCAATGTAAATAGAGGTGTGAGTCCATGAGCGAAAATTCGTTAGTCAAATTACTAGTACTTGATGGTGAACTACAGATCACAAAGTCTTTGACTCGCCTGCTTAGAAAGGAGTTTACCGTCGTTGCATTTAATGACAGTAGCCAAGCCCTTACGTACTTGGAACAACACTCCGTTTGCATCGTGTTAATTGATATCGGGACACCAAAGTTAAATGGCGTGCAATTTTTAAGTAAGGTTAACTCTATTCAGCCTAACGCTATACGCATTGCGATGTCTGGTGATTCAAGTTATAGAACTTTAACCCATGCGATTAATGAAGGATGCATACATCGTTTAGTCGAGAAGCCATGGGAGATCGATGACCTAAAAAGCGTACTTGGTCACTACAAAGCGAAAAATAACACACCGGCTACCGAGGATAAAAATGCGCAACAACTAGAGCGAGAAAATGCGCAATTGCATGACGATAATAGAAAGCTTGGCCGTTATATCGAACAAGAAAAATTGCACTTAAATCGCTTAGCGGGTAAATATCAAACCTTAGTACATAGGTATCAATCTTTAACTGAAGACACGTTACAGGCGATTGCTTCCGTTGCGGCATCGCACTCTTGGTACAAGTTGTCTGATTTGCGAAGGGTAGCACTACATGCTCGGCAACTAGCAACGTACATGAACCTGCCTGAAGATGTTATCCATCAAACGTTTAAATGTGCAATGATTCACCCCATTGGCTTAGCATTCAGTAAGCTAGAAAATCAATCGGTCTCAAACTTTAGCTATCATCATGTTGGCCCATGTTGTTATGGTCAAAATATAGAGGTGTTTTTAAAGGATAACCTTTCGTTTAGCGATCTGACCGATTCGATTTGGCATCAAGATGAAAACTATGATGGAACCGGTTTTCCTGAACGTCTTAGTGCTGAAAAAATACCGCTGATCTCTAGGTTATTGAGGGTAGTAAAGGATTATGATTATCTAACCGTGACTAATTGTAATTTCGAAAAGCTACGCCCACCGGAATTAGCGGCCATTTTTCTTCGGGAGAAAAGTGAAATCTATTATGATCCTGAAGTAGTTCGAGCCTATTTGAAAATGCTTGATGTGCGACCTCAAGATGAGGCAAGGAGCATCGATTATAGTGTTGGCCTATATGATATTAACCCAGGGGATGAGTTAAAAAGAGATCTGTTATTGTCTAATGGGAAGATCTTGATCAAAAGCGGTAGCAAACTCAACGAAGAGATGTTGCAACGGCTAGCTGAAATGGAAAAGTCTGGTAACCAGAAGTTTGCGTACTTAATCTCTGCAACAAGTAAAGGCTAGCTCTTCTTGATTGAATGATACTTTTAAGCGGTTCAATGACCTTTAAGGTTTGATCTAAATGCCCTATAGCGCTAATTGACCAGTGGCTTTTATATCTTTTTAGTTGTGCTATTGACCGCGCAGGAATACTATTCAACCTTGATTTTCTCTTTGTGTATTTTGAATGTTACGCTCTTACTTTGTTAGGACTCTACTGCTTACTCTTGCGCTATTTAGTGTGAGTGTTTTTGCTGTACCTGCAAGTCAGACGTATACCAATTCACTTCATGTAAATCAGTCGCACGTCAGCGAGTCTGATTATGGCGTTGTAGCCGACTTTGCGTCGGTGCACTCTATTATCGATGATTTTGATAAAGAGCAAGCCACTCAAAATACCTGGCTTGGTGACTTTCCTGCCGATTTCACTGGCCAATGTCAAGTTAACCACAAAGACATGGCGACTAAGCGTGATCCGTTAAGTAACCAAACGCAACAGATGGAATCACCAACAACCCTTGCTGCGATTTTTCGTGGTCAGCTAGGCGCAACTGAATTTGAGTGTTTGTATAATCACGAACCTAATTTTGAAGTCGTTGATGATTTCTCTGTGCCAGTGGCTACCGTTGCTGCTAGTTGCTCTATCACGCCTCAAGTTAACCCTTATCACTTCCAAGCGAGCATCGCGTCACGTTATCGTTTATCTGGTTGGAAAGAAAGCAACGCGCTTTACGTCCACCTGAATGCACATCCCTAGACAGCCGTTTTCTCCAATATCTTTTTAATTTATTAATGCGCTTCATGCGCGATTTATCTTGGCTTGTATTTAGTCGAGAGGAGTTACTATGTCTAGATCAAACGCTTCTAATAAACCGACCCGTAATGGCGCTGGCGTAAAAAGAATGAACCACTTTGCCGCATGGAAATATGTGGTGTTAATTGTCACTGTTATTTTACTTACATTAAGTGCTATTCCTACCTGGTACGGTGACAAACCCGCGATTCAGATCCGTTATGACCAAACGGTTCCTACGGTTCAACAAACCGCAGCATTGCTGAAAGCGCATGATATTTCTCCAACCAGTATTACCAATACAGGAGAAAATTCGACCATCGTTTTTGACTCAGAAAATGATCAAAGTGTTGCTCGATCTCTGTTGTCGAATTCATTGAAAAAAGAAGATCAAATTACCTTTTCATACGTGTCAGTTGCACCTAATTGGATGCAAAATATGGGTTTTGAACCGATCAAGTTAGGCTTAGACCTACGAGGCGGTGTTCAATTTCTACTGGATGTAGATATCAATCAGGCTTTTGCAGAAAAGCGTGACAGCATGGTTGATGAGCTCAAGCAACAAGTCAGAGATGACCGACTCCGCGGAGTGGTGGTTAAGGTGTCGGGCGATAATGGCATTCAGATCGACGCTCGAGAAGATGGAAAATTAGGCAGTTTACGTAAATTCATTAATACCAATTATCCGAACTGGGTAATTGCACATGGTGGCTCATCTTTGACGGTGACCCCTGATCCAAAAGAAGTACAAGAGTTTACGCTGCTAACGCTACAACAAAACCTGAAAATTATGCGTGATCGTATTGAAGAATTAGGCATAACAGAAGCGTTGGTACAAAGACAAGGTGAGCACAGCATTCGTATTGAATTGCCGGGCGTTCAAGACCCAGCACAAGCGAAACAAGTGATTGGTGCGACAGCGAGTTTGGCGTTCCATGAAGCAAAATCGGCGTCTGACCCACGCTCTATTCGAGATATTACGGTATTAGATGGCAATGGTCAGCCAGTGAAGCTGAACAAAACGCCGGTCATAACGGGCGAACATATTGTCGATGCGCGCGCTAGCCGAGATGAAATGGGCAGAGGACAGGTGAATATTTCTCTCGATCATGCTGGCGGAAAGATCATGAGTGATTTTTCGGGTAAACACATCGGTAAGCCAATGGCGACCGTGTACCGAGAATACAAAGTGGATGCGAAAGGGGGAAGTGCTCGCTTTGACAAAGTAATAAGCGTGGCAACGATTCAGTCTCAATTAGGAACGCAATTTAGGATCACAGGATCAGGCTCTATTGAAGAGTCGCAACAATTGGCACTACTGCTAAGAGCTGGGTCATTAACGGCTCCCGTTACCATTGTCGAAGAGCGAACAATTGGTGCATCGTTGGGCGCTGAAAACATCAGCAATGGTTTCGCAGCACTTGCATTGGGCTTAGGCCTGACGCTGACCTTTATGGCCTTTTGGTATCGTCGTTTAGGCTGGGTTGCAAATGTTGCCTTGTTAACCAATATGCTGTGTTTACTTGGTTTAATCGCGTTAGTCCCTGGAGCTGTATTAACTCTGCCGGGTATCGCTGGCCTCGTGCTGACGGTTGGTATGGCAGTCGATACGAACGTGCTTATTTTCGAACGAATAAAGGACAAAATGGCAGAAGGGCGTAGCTTTGCACAGTCTATCGACTCGGGCTTTGATAGTGCGCTGAGTACCATTATGGATGCCAATATTACCACTATGATCACGGCGGTCGTCTTGTATTCGATGGGTAATGGCCCAATTCAAGGCTTTGCATTGACCCTAGGCCTTGGTTTGTTAACCAGCATGTTTACTGGCATTTTTGCTTCTCGATCCATCATTAATCTAATTTGGGGTAGAGATGCCCGTCGCGACGTAAGGGTGTAACTATTATGACTTCAATTAAAAATGCTATGAAAAATAACATCCGAAAAATCCGTTACGTCACGAGTTGGCTTTCATTGGCCTTGATGCTTGCTTCTGTAGTGTTTATGGGCGTACGAGGCATTAATCTAGGATTGGATTTTACCGGAGGGGTGGTTACTGAGGTTCAACTAAATTCAACGGTTACCAGTAATCAAATTAGTGAGCAGCTAACGACGATCTCCGAACATTCAGTCACTGTCACTAAGGGTGGCCAAGATGGACGTTGGATTTTACGTTATCCAACGTCTAGCGATGTTCAACCATTACAAATTGAGCAACAGCTTGAAGTGGTGTCATCGGATGTAAAGATCATCAGTAACAGCATTGTTGGTGCGCAAGTAGGGCAAGACCTAATAGACCAAGGTGGTCTTGCTATGCTTATTTGTATGTTGTGTATTCTGGGTTACTTATGTTTCCGGTTTGAATGGCGATTAGCGTGTGGTTCTCTCGTCGCATTACTCCATGATGTGGTGTTGGTCTTGGGCTTTTTTGCGGCCACTCAAATGGAATTCAACTTGACGGTTTTTGCCGCGATATTGGCAATTCTGGGTTACTCATTGAACGACTCAATCATCATTGCAGATAGAATTCGTGAGTTATTGGTATCTAAGCCTAATACAAGTATTGAAGTGAACAACGATAACGCCGTTTTAGCGACGTTTTCTCGCACTATGGTTACATCGGGTACAACGTTGATTACCGTTGCTTCTTTATGGTTGTTAGGAGGGGATGCTTTATCAGCGTTTGCAACCGCCATGTTCATCGGTATTTTGTCGGGCACTTGGTCGTCTATATCAATCGGGACAGTACTACCTGAATGGTTGAAGCTCGAGTCTAAGCACTATATGGCGGTGCCAATAGATGATGCTCCGTAACGCCACGAATTAAAACATCTCAAACTTAAGCTTAAACTCAATATAGCAAAATAGAAAAACGCCACCTATGAAGGTGGCGTTTTATTTTTTATGATATCCGTTTTATTCAGACTTCAAACTTGTCTTGGTCTACGCTGATTTGGATTCCAATTAGCTGTCTTTACCTAACGAGAGTAACCAAATAGATACCGCAGCAACTCCGGCAAACCCAGCCAAAATGATGACAGGCATTGCTGAATAACCAAGAACATGCCAGATAACCGACTCTAATGTGCTCATCTTTTTGCTCCTTAATTACCAGCCTTCAACGCCTTTCATGTCAGGCAGTTTGTGTGCAATACCTTTGTGACAATCTACACAGGTCTTGTCTCCGGAAGCAAGTGCTGTTGAGTGCTGTTTCACACTGCGCGGCCCTTGCTCTGAGAAATCCATAAAGTCGAACTCATGACAGTTACGACACTCTTGAGAATCGTTGCCTTTCATTCGATGCCACTCTCGATTTGCAAGATAGGCACGTCTTTCTTGGAATTTCTCTTCTGTGCTGATTGTCCCCATAGCGAATGCAACTAGCTCTTTTGAAGCCTGTACTTTACGGATGATTTTGTCTGTCCAGTTATGTGGAACGTGACAATCTGAACAAATTGCTCGAACACCAGAACGGTTCGAGTAGTGAATCGTCTCTTGGATTTCTTTAACAATCGGTGCGTGACAACCTGAACAGAATTCTTCGCTGTTGGTTGCTTCCATACCGGTGTTAAATGCCCCCCAGAATAGAAGACCACCTGCGAACCCCATGAAAAGCACAACACCAACGGCGGCTTTACTTGGCGACTTCAATCGAGTCCAGAACGCTTTTAATAGTTTCATAAATAGCCTCTCTTGATAATTTGGCTACTGCTAGCGCAACGAGTCAACACGTTCAAACTCATTCTCAACCAATGGTTTGGCATCTGCTTGAGGTACGTGACACTGCAAACAGAAGTAACGACGAGGTGAAACGTCAGACAATACTTGATCTTCGCGGTTCATGTAGTGAGTTACGCTGATCTTAGTTGCGCCCATTTCTTTCGCGTTCTTCCAGCTATGACATGCTAGACATTTGTTCGCGTTTAATGAAACTTCATAGTTACGAATTGAGTGCGGCACCAAGGGTGGTTGGTACACGTAATCACTTTCTAGCGTAACGTGATCTTTTGGGTAACGCTTGAAATCGTCTGCTGCGCGTGTTGTTTCGAGCTCACTCGCACCACGTAGTGACTCAACACCACCAATGCCGCCTGGGTTATCAAGCTCAGCGAATGCACTGCCAGCAAGTAAACTACCGACAGACAAAAGGGCGATAAGGAATTTTTTCATGTTTAAATCTCCGCCTTATGGCTAATTCTTTTCACGGGCTATCCAATTTGATAGCCCGAGCATCTGACTAACAGTTATGCAATCTTAGTGATCTTAACCGGACATTTTTTAAAGTCGGTTTGCTTAGAAAGCGGATCTGTTGCATCCAAAATGAGTTTGTTAATCAAGATGCGTGCATCAAAGAATGGAACAAACACCAGTCCCTTTGGTGGACGGTTACGGCCACGAGTTTCAACTCGAACACGTACTTCGCCACGTTTGTTTGCCATCAATACTTCATCACCACGGCGCAGGCCACGAGATTTAGCGTCTTCTGGGTGTAGATAACACAATGCATCTGGAACGGCTTTATACAGTTCAGGTACACGGCGTGTCATTGTACCTGTATGCCAGTGTTCAAGAACACGGCCGGTACATAACCAGAGGTCAAACTCTTCATTTGGCACTTCTGGTGGCGCTTCGTAAGGTGCGGATATGATAAGCGCCTTACCATCTGGTTTGCCGTAAAACTCGAAACCAGCGCCTTTCTTAACGTATGGATCAGACCCTTCGGCAAAACGCCAAAGTGTTTCTTTACCATCGATAACAGGCCAACGTAGACCACGTACTGTGTGATAAACATCGTAAGGTGCTAAATCGTGCCCGTGGTCGCGACCAAATGCAGCGTATTCTTCGAATAGCCCTTTTTGTACGTAGTAACCGAAGTGGTGGGATTCGTCGTTCAGTTCTTGCACTTCTGACACGGGGAACTTATCCACTTGGCCGTTAGCGTACAACACGTCGTACATGGTTTTTCCACGGTACTCAGGCATTTTCGCTAGTAGCTCTTCAGTCCAAACTTCTTCAATTTTGAAGCGTTTAGAGAATTCCATTAGCTGCCACAAATCCGACTTAGCGTCACCAACGGTTTTCACTTGTTGATACCAAGCTTGAGTACGGCGTTCTGCGTTACCGTAAGCGCCTTCTTTTTCTACCCACATTGCGGTTGGTAGAATAAGATCGGAAGCTTGCGCTGTTGCTGTTGGGTATGGGTCAGAACATACGATGAAGTTTTCAGGGTTACGGTACCCAGGAAGACGTTCGCCATTAATGTTCGGTCCAGCTTGCATGTTGTTGTTACATTGGATCCAGTAGGCATTCATTTTGCCATCTTTCAACATGCGGTCTTGAAGTACTGCGTGGTATCCCGGTTTCGGCGGGATAGTGCCTTCAGGTAGCTTCCAGATATCTTCAGCAATTTTACGGTGCTTAGGATTGGCTACAACCATGTCAGCAGGGAGACGATGTGAGAACGTACCTACTTCACGAGCAGTACCACACGCTGACGGCTGGCCTGTTAGTGAGAACGGGCTGTTACCAGGAGTCGCGATTTTACCTAATAGTAAGTGGATGTTGTAAACAAGGCTGTTCATCCAAACACCACGAGTGTGCTGGTTCATGCCCATTGTCCACAAAGACATTACTTTCGTATTTGGATCCGCGTACTGCTTAGCAAGAGTAATTAGCTTCTCTACAGAGACGCCTGAAATTTCAGATGCTTTTTCAGCCGTGTATGGCGCTACGGATGCTTTGTATTCTTCAAATGTGATGCCAGTCATCTTGCCTGAGTTGGCGTTTTTCGCTGCAACTTGAAGAGGGTGCTCATCACGCAAGCCGTAACCAATATCCGTTGCAGTTTGCTTGAAGTTGGTGTGCTTGTTAACGAAGTCCCAATTTACGGCATCGTGTTCGATGATGTAATTTGCGATAAAGTTCGCAATAGCAAGGTCACTTTGTGGCTTGAAGATGTAACCTTCGTCTGCAAGTTCAAATGAACGGTGCTGATAAGTCGATAGAACGTTTACTTTAACATGTGGGTGACTTAAGCGACGGTCAGTAATACGAGTCCATAAAACTGGGTGCATCTCAGCCATGTTTGAGCCCCAAAGCACAAATACGTCTGCGTTTTCGAAATCGTCGTAACAACCCATTGGCTCATCGATACCGAAGGTACGCATGAACCCACCTACAGCAGAAGCCATACAGTGGCGTGCGTTAGGGTCGATGTTGTTTGAACGGAAGCCTGCTTTCATCAATTTAGATGCAGCGTAGCCTTCCATTACAGTCCATTGGCCTGAACCAAACATACCAACGCCAGAAGGGCCGTTTTTCTTTAGAGCTTCTTTCCATTTCTCAGCCATTACGTCAAAAGCGGTGTCCCAAGATACAGGAGCGAAATCGCCATTTTTGTCGTATTTGCCGTCAGTCATACGAAGTAGAGGCGTCTCTAGACGATCTTTACCGTACATGATTTTAGAAAGGAAGTAGCCTTTAATGCAGTTTAGGCCTTTGTTTACTGGTGCTTCAGGATCGCCTTGAGTCGCGACTACGCGACCTTTTTGAGTTCCGATTAAAACAGAACAACCAGTACCACAGAAGCGACAAGCTGCCTTGTCCCATTTTATCTTTGTTTCGTCTGAGCTCGCGATAAGATTGGTTGCCTTCGCGGGTAAGGTGATCCCCGCTACTGCTGCTGCAGATGCAGCCGCGTTTGCTTTAACAAACGCTCTTCTCGTCATTTTCATACATCACCCTCGGGTTACAATTCCAGTGTTTTTCAATCTAAGTCCGTTTCAATTTGGTGGTAAACCAAAGCGGTGCTTAGTACATGTTCTAAATTATTGATTTTATCGATGGTATCGGTCACAAAGCCTTGATTCTCTGTTTCCATTACCACAATGAGTTTTCCTTCTTCACTTTCCCCATAAATCTCAGCGCCCGGATAAGAGGCAATCTTAGATTTAGTCTCAGTTAAGTGGTCCGGTTTTACGTGGACGATTAAACTGGAAATGTGGACTTCGTTTAGTCCCATAGTTTTCTCTTTTATTTATTGTTTATTTTTATACTTTGCGTTGGGCATACTGCGACACATGCTCCGCAACCAGTACATTCATCTTGGTTCAATATTGGCTTCGCGACACTGCCAACACTGAGTTGAAATTTAATGGCCGATACTTCACATTGTTCACCACATGTTCTGCAATCGACGCCATTCAATGACAAACATTTGTTATCGATTTCAGCGCGGTATTGCCAAGGTTTTTCAGTTCGAGGCAAAAACAGGCTCTCTGGGCAAACATCAGCGCATTGCTCACAGAAAGTACATTCGTCTATTTGAAAGTCCACTTCGGGATAACCACCTTCACCTTTAATAATGATATTGGTTTCGCAACTTTCTAAGCACTTTCCACACCGCGTGCAATCATCTAAAAAAACGGATTCAGCTTTCAACCACGGCATGCGTAACGGTGCTGAAGTATCTATGTTCGCCTTAGGGCTTCGGCTGAATAATCGACGACGCGCAATATCTACCAAATCAAACCTCAAATTAACAACTAATTGATAATGATTGTTATTATCTTTATTTGTTGTACGTTGTTAATAATTAAATATATTCTGTATAACTCTAGTTTAATTTTTGATATTCGCTAATAAATACCCCTTAAGGGGTAAATAAATGTGATACTTGCGCTAGATCAATTTATACGGAAGATTTGGCTCACATATTAATCAAGAATTGAGCGTTGATTTTTTTACAATGTTCATAAAAGTATTTAAATGTGCAATCAGCCTTATATTTGGGTTTCAGCACGATATGCAAATGATTAATTAATAACGCGAAAAGTTGTACGTATACTGACCGTAAACGTGACTTGCCGCTGTGCGCTTCACAGTTTTTAATCCTCTTAAGCTGGACTGTGGTAGCTTGGTATTACACTGTCAGAAATTTGTTTTTATAAGGCTCGTTTGTGCGCATTAATCCACGTAGACCGGTTACGAGTACCGTTGCTCGCGCGATGTTTTTGATCCTGCTTTTATCGGTCATCACAACAGGATTTGCTTTGTTTACTTTGGCGTCCAGTTTGAGTGATGCCGAGGCGGTGAATGTGTCTGGGTCGATGCGGATGCAGAGCTATCGTCTGGCGTACGATATACAAGGTGAGTCTGCGTTGTATGAACACCATATTGACCAATTTGAACATTCACTCTATTCCCCGACCATGAGAGACTTACTTGAGTGGGACGTTCCAGACGAGATCACTTACCATTACCTTGCGCTGATTAAGCGCTGGGAAGTGCTGTCGGAGTTGTTGAAAGGGGCGGATCGTGAGCACTATATATTGCAAGTGGCCGATTTTGTCGAACAAATTGACCGATTCGTTTTGGAGCTACAGCGTCATTCTGAAAAGAAACTCATTATTTTGGGCTGGGTTGCAGGCCTAGGCTTAGGCGGAATTCTTATTATCTCGTTGTTTGTTGTGCACTTTGTTCGCAAAGAAATTGTGCGTCCATTGCGCTTATTTGCCAGAGCCAGTGAGCAGATAAAAAATAGGAATTTCAACATTGAAATAGGCATCGACGGGCATACTGAATTAAGCATGTTGGCCAAGACTTTTAATGCAATGACCGCTGACTTGGGGAAATTGTATCGTGGATTAGAGCAAGCTGTTGATGAAAAAACACATCGTTTACAGCACGCCAATCAATCACTAAAAGTGCTCTATGATTGTTCTCAGCAGCTGAGTGTTAGCCATTTATCGACAGAGCATTTCCAATCTATTCTGACGTATCTATCCAGTTTAGAAGGTATCAAAGCGGTACGTTTGATGGTGGGCAAAAGCAACGGTGGCGAATTTAATTTATCGTCCGGCGATCAAGATGGTGATACGTGGCATCACATGGTTTTGTCTTTAGATGGAGAATGGCTTGGGTCACTTGAGTGGCAAGCTGAGTTACCGTGCCCAGATCAGGCGCTCATTAACAATGTCGCTCAGATATTAGCGAGAGGTATTTATTACAATCGTGCGCAAAAACAAACAGAACAGTTGTTGCTTATGGAAGAAAGGGCGACGATCGCTCGTGAACTACACGACTCGATTGCGCAGTCACTTTCCTACTTAAAAATTCAGGTGGCATTACTTAAAAGGCAAGTGGCAACAGACTGCCAGACAGACGATTGCAACGGCGCAAGACAAGCGATAGGAGATATTGATCTTGGACTTTCGACCGCCTATACCCAGTTACGAGAACTGCTTAGCACGTTCCGATTAACGATCAAAGAGGCTGATTTTGGCGAGGCTCTTACTCAGTTATTGGTTCCGTTAGAAGATCAAACCCCCGCTTCGATTAATATTAAGAATCATCTGTCTTCGATTCAATTGAGATCGAATCATCAAGTGCATCTTCTTCAATTGATTCGCGAAGCGGTACTCAATGCAGTGAAACATGCAGAGGCTGACTCCATTTGTGTCGAGTGCGTCAATCACCAACAAGAAATTCACGTTAAGATTATTGATGACGGTAAAGGGTTTGATACCAGTAGCAATAAACTTAATCACTACGGTTTGAGCATTATGAACGAGAGGGCATCACGCTTAGGCGGTAAGTTATCTATCCAGAGTGACATCGGCGCTGGATGCAAAATTCATTTAGTATTTACTAACCGACAAGAGGCAGAAAATGGCGCAGCATAAAGTGTTAGTTGTTGATGATCATCCGTTGATGCGCAGAGGCATCACGCAGTTACTCAATTTTGAGCCAGAATTTGAAGTGGTGGCAGAAGCAAGTAATGGGGCAGATGCATTGGCTTTGGCCAACAAGCTTGAGCCAGACTTAATCTTGCTTGATTTGAACATGAAGGGTATGTCCGGATTAGATACTCTCAAAGCAATGAGAAATGAGTCCGTCGAAGGGATTATCGTTATCCTTACCGTCTCTGATAATCCATCGGATATTGACGCGTTAGTTAAAGCGGGTGCGGATGGTTATTTATTGAAGGACACCGAACCCGAAGAGTTGATAGGGCTAATCAAAAAAGCATTAGATGGCCATGAAAGCTATAGTGAATTAGTTAAGAAGTATTTGGAAACACGAGATGATAAACCGTCTCTGTCAGAATTACTGACTGAGCGCGAAATGCAAATTTTAACTGAAGTGGCTAAAGGGTTTCGCAATAAGCAAATTGCTGAACGGTTATTTATTTCGGAATCAACAGTCAAAGTTCATATGAAAAGCTTGCTGAAAAAACTAGAGGTTCCATCTCGAACTGCCGCGACAATTATCTATTTGGAGCACTTTGGCAGTGATATGAAGTAAGTGTAATATTGTGAAAAGGTGTTTTTGTGTAGGTTCTCTACTATTATTTGCTAAATTGATGTAACGATGACCAGTTAAACAAGCTGAAAGATTTTATGCTACATCTTTATCTTATTATCAACTATATTAATAACATATCACCTTTTTACAGGTAAAGCGTTTATGAAATGGCAGGGAAAGCTTATAAGTATGTTGGCATTGATAATGCCAATTAGTGCAACTAGCGGCCAGTTACTTTCCGGGTTCTGGGAGTATCAGGAATTTTTGTCTGAATTTCCAGACCAACAGGCTCTTACTAATCAACTTAGCCGTGCCGTTCGTCACGATGCCATTCCATTGGTAAGTGAACAAACAGAGCCGATTACCATTTCAGTCGTTTATCCTGGAGAGCAGATCTCAGATTATTGGCGAAGAAATATTAAGGCGTTTAGCCTTCGCATGGATGAGCTCGGGATAGAGTACAAGATTGACCAAGTTTTTACTCGGCCAACCGTGGATATTCGCCAGCAAAGTGTCTCTTTAATGGAAGCACTTCATAAAAAAAGTGACTATTTAATTTTTACACTAGACACGACACGTCATCGTAAATTTATTGAGCATGTCTTGGTTAATCGCGACACCAAGTTAATTTTGCAAAACATTACAACTCCCGTAAAAGCTTGGCAGGACAAACAGCCGTTTTTATACGTGGGTTTTGATCACGCAACAGGTAGCCGAGAACTGGCTAAGCACTTTCGTCAGCAATACGATGAAGGAAGTAACTATTCTGTGCTGTATTTTTCACAGGGCTATATCAGTGAGATGCGCGGTGACACCTTCATTTCAGCCATGGATGACTCTGATGTAAAGTACAATTTAAAGTCTTCGTATTATACAAAGGCGACCCGAAAGAGTGGATATGAAGCGGCGAAAGCGGCCGTTAACACCAATCAAGATCTCCAATTTATCTATGTTTGTTCCACTGATGTGGCTTTGGGAGCCAGTGATGCTCTAGCCGAGTTAGGGCGTACTGATATCGCCATCAATGGTTGGGGAGGAGGGTCGGCTGAGCTTGATGCCCTGATGACTGGAGATTTGGACTTAACCGTCATGCGAATGAATGATGATACCGGAGTCGCAATGGCTGAAGCGATTAAGCTCGATATTCAAAAGAAGCCGGTTCCAACGGTTTATTCTGGTGAGTTTGAGGTGGTGACTAGCGGTGATAGCGCAAGCAAACTCAACGAATTGAAACTCAAAGCCTTTAGATATTCTGATAGATAAGCCTAATTAATGCACTTTAAGAAGAAACATAAACTCGCAACCCTACTTATTCGTTTCATTATCTTGATTTTCCGGGTATTGATGATGGGCGTTGTGCTGTTTAGCTATCAGTGGTCGTCTAAAATCATTCAACAGGAAGTCGAACGAACTTCTTCTCAAGCTTCAAGTCTAATTCAGCATTTGTTTGACTACAAACTAATGACAATGCAGTCACATCAAGACAGCAATGCCATGAGTTTAACATTGCAAAACTTACTCGAAAGTGGGGCAGAGCGAGAGCTTGATTTTTTCTTTCTCGATGTCGAGCAAAGTGACCCAGTTAACTCCCCCGACTTTAGGTTTGTGACTGAGTTGAACGGCGATATTCGTTGGAGTGATGGCAACAGTTATTTTTACGGCCTAACGGACGACAGCTTGATTGGTTTTGCTAAGGATACCGATGCGAATAGCTTTTGGTCGTTTAAACACGAATCCAGTATTATGGGGATGCGTGATATCTTGTTGCGTCGCTCGCCAATCATCAGTACCAAAAACGGTCAGCTTTTAGGCTACCTGTACGTTGCTATGGTGCTTAACAATAACTTTTCTTTGATTGAGCAGATGAAAGAAGCGTCGAACAGTGATGGCATTATTCTATTGTCCGAAAACAATGCGGTTGCCGCTTCCATCTATGAAGACGACCCACTTTACGAATGGGTTTTGAAAGCAAAAGATGGCAACGTAGACGTCTATTTCAAAAATTATCTTTTTAACATAACAGATATCAAGATCCATGATGTGAAAACGCCACTGAGTGTCGCGATTGTGCAAAACAATTCGACGGTACAGTCGCTAGAAGACAGCTATAAATTAGGGCTCAGTATTTCTCTCGTCATCATGCTTTGCTTGGCATTGGTGATCCGCCAAATTATTCAACGGATTATTAACACAGAGCTGAGCAGTTTGATGGATTACGCCCGCAGTGCAAGTGATCACCACAATAATTTAAAATTCCAAGGTTCTAGTATCTACGAATTTGAACACGTAGGTACGGCACTCGAAGGTGCATTCAGTTCAATAAAAGAAAAAGATAAGTCGTTTCAAGATTTGTTTAACTTTTCATTGTCTCCGATCATCGTTTGGGGGACTGATGGCACGATCATGAAAATGAATCCTGCGGCGCATAAGGCACTGTTACTCGAAGATTTTGATGAAGCACTTGATGCATTTCAAAGTAAAGTCTCGCTATATCTTACTTTGGTTATGAAAGGTGAGACGGCAATGGGTGTGAACATTCCTATCGAAAACAAAACTTTTCGCTGGAATTTGTCGTCAATTGAAATGGACTCTGGTATTCACTCCATTATTGGCCAAGGGCAAGATATTACGGCGCTCATTGATGCTGAACAACAAAGCAACTTAGCTCGCTTAGAAGCGGAAAGCTCAGCTAATGCACGGGCTGATTTTCTTGCGAAAATGAGTCATGAAATCCGTACTCCGTTAAATGCCATTTTAGGAGTGTCTCAGTTACTAAAACACTCATTAACGCATACAAAAAACAAAGAACAGGTAGACTTGCTTTACCGTAGCGGTGAGCACCTTTTGACGGTTCTAAACGATGTTCTTGATTTCTCGAAAATTGAGCAAGGTAAGCTACATATAGAGACAAGCGACTTTGTGTTTACTCGTTTTGTTCAGCCTCTGGTTAATATCCATCACCAGCTGTGCCTTAATAAAAATCTTGAATTTGACGTGCATAATGACATTCCTACCGATGCGGTTATTTGCACTGATCAGGTTCGCCTAAATCAAATTATTCTTAATTTGTTGAGCAACGCGATCAAGTTCACCAGTTCTGGCAGCATTAAGCTTCATTTTTACTTTGGAGAAACAGACAACGATGGTGAAGCCAAAGCGAATGATCGTGTATTGTGTGTTGTCGTCCAAGATACTGGAATTGGCTTAACTGACGTTAGTATTAAGTCGATGTTTGAACCGTTTACCCAAGCAGAAAGAACCACGACTAGAGAGTTCGGTGGTAGTGGTTTAGGCCTTGCTATTGTCAAGAATTTGCTCGATATGATGGGTGGTTATATACACGTTGTTAGTACGCTAGGTCAGGGCTCTGAATTTAAAGTGACTATTCCGGTTGTTGTGTCTGAACAAGGCCAAATGGATACAGTTATAGAAGAGGCTAAGCACCATTATGAGTTATTTGAAGAGCCACAACGAGTGTTGTTAGTTGAAGATAACAAGAGTAATGCGTTTATCGCTCAAGCATTTTGTACTAAATACAATATGGACACGGTTTGGGTTGAAGATGGTGTCGCTGCTATCGAGAAGCTAAAGGTCGAGTCATTTGATTTGATTTTAATGGATAACCAAATGCCTAACATGGACGGGGTTGAAGCAACTCGGATCATTCGAAATGAATTGGGAATAGTCACTCCGATTTTCGCGTGTACCGCCGATGCGTTCGAATCAACCAAGCAAGCGTTCATGGACGCAGTAGCAAACTACATCATTGTTAAACCAATCAAAGAATTACCATTATTCGAAGCTTTGAGTTTCTATAAAGAGCGGTTCTTACAACAATAATGGTACTCTAGCTAACTGCTGTTGGAGCGTTAGTTAACTAGAGTAAGAATTCAACCAAGCTATTTTATCGAGCTAGCTTGTGGTGCGCTTTCGAAAAATGACCAGCACAAAAAGCGCCGACAATCGAGAGCTCTCCAGCCAGGCATATCGTCGCACATACTTCCGCTAAGGCTTGTGATTTTCCTGATCCAGAAAGCCCCATCAAATCCAAGCTTGCTTGTTGGCTTGGCAAACTCGTGCCTCCACCAACCGTTCCAACCATTAGGTTAGGCATTGTCACACTGGTATAGAGATCATTTTGAGGCGTGAGCTCCATGCGGGTTAAGCCTATCGCGGATTCGGCAACACATGCGGCATCCTGCCCCGTTGCGATATAGAAGGCAGCCAGCGCGTTTGCGTAATGGGCATTTATGCCAATAGTGCCGCTCAATAGCCCTCCGGATGTGGTCATTTGCCCAAAGCGAACCATTTCTTCCGGTGTCGTATGTAAGTATTTTTTCACCAGTTCTGCGGATAACGTAACTTCAGCAGAGACCTTTTTTCCCCTGACGCCTCGCATGGTGTGAGCGTTTGCTTTTTTGTCCCCGGACAAGTTGCCATCTAAGACCGCAAAAACAGGGTCGATCGGGCTGTGCTTAAGGATAAAATCAAACACAGTGCTAGTTGCTATCGTCACCATATTTTGACCGCTGGCATCACCTGTTGTGTATTCAAACACTAGGTAAACGTGATTGCCTTCTATATTGACGTTGATGTCTTTCAGTTTTCCGTGGCGGGTGGTTGATTCAGCCAATTGTCTAAACATGTCATATTGAGTGACTACCCAAGCAACAAACTGACCGGCCTGGGCAAGGCCACTGAAAGCAAAGCCAGGTGTTCTGGTTACGCCTTCATTGAGTAGCATAACGCTTGCACCACCCGCTGCCGTGATCAGTTGAGATCCACGATGATAAGAGGCAACAAGGGCTGCTTCAGTAGTAGCAAGCGGGATATGATAGTCACCTTGGGCATGCAACCCGTTAACCCTTAGAGGCCCGGCAACGCCGACAGGCAATTTGACGGTACCAATGAAGTTCTCAATATTCTTACTGAAAACGTTCATGTTCTCTTGAGTATGATCGTCTAATAACTGGGTTCTGGCGTTATTGTTGTTTAGCGTATGCCAGCGTTTTTCTACCGTTTTTACGCTAAGAAAAGGGGATCGTGGAAGCTTGTTTCTTACGGGCTCATGAACCGGGGCGAGCTTTTGTTCAAGCGTACTTGATGATTGTTCGCAGGTGAGCTCTAAGGGGGCATGGCTCAAGTTAAGGTTCAGTTTAGGCATAGCGTCATATATCAGGAGAACAGGGTGCTCGATTTTACCGTTCAGCCTACAGAAAACAAGCACTAGACAAACGCCGTTACACTAATCCGATGATCTGATGGTATAAGTGATTGAGTTGGCCCTACCGCAATCACTTATCATTCATGTTTTATATATTTAACATTGTTTTTAACGTACTTTTCAGGTTGATATTTCCATCATGATATTACGTGTTACTTGGTGTGTTTGAGTGGCTATGCGAAGAAGGTACCCAACGTTTTCGCATAATAATAATGCTTTGTGGGGTCAGCGATAACAAAATCATTCCCAGCATCAATGCGTATTGCACCAATGAAAATGTATTACCCATCAGTAACATGCCACCAAGAATCCCGGCGATCGGGTTGGCGATGCCGCCAAATGTAAAATCCACAACGGACATGCGTTGTAGCAGCCATACGTACATGCCATAGCCAAGGGCCGTGTTGAGTCCAATAACCCAGAGTAATCCGATGAAGTTTCGACTATCAAATGAGCTGAGGGCGTCGCGATAGGATTCTGGCGCGATCAGGCTATGAATTAGGGCTGCGATGCTTAAGAAAGTCCCCCCTAAAATGAGTTGCCATGTTAGTACCGTCCACCAATGGATTTTGGTGCCGAGTGACTTAGTGATGCTGCTGCCTACTACAATGCACATTATGGCTAACAGCATGGCAATAAGGCCAATGGGATCTAGTGAAATAGAGCTAGGATCGAATAGCTTCCATGCAAGGCTGACGATGCCAAAGCCACATACGGCTTGAATTGCGTTGGGCTTTGTTTTTTTGACTATCCATAGATACAACATGGCAAAGACTGGCACTGAAATCATACCAACACCAGAAATAGCCGATGGTAACGTCAGTGCCATGACAAAAATGAGGCTAAAAAATATGGCTATGTTGACGAACCCAAGTTTTGCAAGAGTAGGTAAGTATTGTCTATTTGGCAGTGATGGTTTTATGGCTAACAATATAAGACCAGCAGGCAGAGCACGCAGTGCCCCAAGAAGCAAGGGGGGCCAATCATGTAACGTGTATTGTGTGACTGAATAAGTCGTGCCCCAAAAAAAGGCCGGGATCATCGCAAGCAGTATATTCATGTTAATTATCTTTACGTGAAGTTATATTTGAACTGTACGCTTAAAAAAAGCACAAGTAAAGTATCTTTATGTGGAGATACCTTTGGTTAATACACTTTATCTGAAGTGAGTTTATGCTAAAGTGCTAATAAGAAAGCACAAACTTCTAGGTCAAAACTCATGGATGCAGTAGATAAAATTATTGGGCAATGGGCAATTGAAAAACCAGAGCTTGAAACGAAGCCGATGGCGTTGATTGGGCGTTTACTTCGATTGTCCAAACACATTGAAACGAAGTTGAGTGAATTTCACAAAAGCTATGATTTGAAAATGGGTGAGTTCGATGTATTGGCAACACTGAGAAGAAGTGGGTGTCCTCATCGCTTAACACCATCAGCGTTAATGAATACTATGATGCTAACCTCTGGTGCCATGACCAATCGCTTAGACAAACTCGAATCGAAAGGGTTGATTATGCGTTGTCACAGCAAAGAAGATCGGCGCAGTGTCTCGGTTGAATTATCGAAAGATGGATTCGAATTGATCGATGATATGATGCAGCACTATGTTCAAATTCAGCATGAATTGGTAGTGGATTTGTCTTTAGAGTCGTCTACAGAATTAGATCAATATTTAAAGTTATGGCTAAATCAATTTGAAAAGTAATCAATAACCACATTAACAGAGATCTCTTAACCACCGAAATGTCTCTTTTTAACCGCTAGCGCCAGCACTTCACCTATTCCACTTAGTGAAGTGCCACCTCCACCTCTTCCTAGATACTAAAGCTTTACGCCAACCACAGCACAGCAACTTGTTAAGTTTATTTACCTAAGTAACATTAAATCGTTAGCCTAACATCACGCAGAAATAACCCAGTTAAGCATTAAGTATTGCAAAATGTGACTTATCTGGCGGTCATGCATGCCGTAATGAGACAAAGTTCACGATTTATAAACAAAACCAATACCCACAATTTTAATGGGATTGTTTTATGAGCTGGAGCACATAAAAGATCACATTTCAGATCTAGAGTAATAGCTCTAGTTTAGAGTAAATAATCTAACTTAAAGTTATTGCTCTATTAATTTCTACGCAAAGTAGAAATGAACGAATTTGACATGTTGATAAACTTTTGGAGGGGCTATGGAAATTCCCATGATGCAATATGTTGTTTCAATGAGTGGTTACATTTTAATTCTGCTCGTTTTGGTTGAAGCAATGCGACGAACGCCGAGGCTGACCGCAGCCTTTTGGTTACTTTCACTACTTACCGCCCCGATGTGGGCTGAACATTTGGACGGTTGGTTTCGTTGGGTTAAAACCGTCAGTGTGTTAATTCCAACAGCAATTGTGGTTGGGGGAGCGAGGTTAGCGTGGCTTTATCACGATAACCCAAATAGAGTACTGAAGTTTTTTAGGGGCGATTGGGTTCTAAAAGTCCTTTATGCCGTTTTATTCTTGAACATTGCAGAAGCAACCGCAAAAGACTTCGCAACAGCAAACTATATGAATGCAATTTGTGGCGTCATTTTGTGTATTACTATTCCGTTCCCTCGATATAAGAACGGAAAGAGGAATTATTGGATAATAAGCAAAGATTCACCACACGACTTACTGTTTTATTCAACAGCTGCATGGAACTTCCTATATACAACTTGGAACTTAGCATTTGTGTTTGGAGAAAATCCAGGTTATTTCGCTTCATCATTCTGTATCTTGATGGCAGCAGAGCTTTACCCATTAATTAAAGGCCGTCCTGAGTTATACGTTATTGCTAGAGTATATACGTTAGCATTCCATATATTAATTCGTGCAAATGGCGATATCTTCACACCAATTATGGATTCTTCAAGTTGGGCAAATGAAAACGTTCTTTATTACTGGGGTGTGGCGAACTTGGCTATGCACGTTCCGTTTGTTATTTGGTATTTCTACAAGAAACAAAAAAGCGAAACAGGCGAGCCTCCATTTGGAAAAAATGCGCCGCCAGAAACCGAGCAAAGTCCTATGCACTTAGCTAAAGCGGTTAACGCATAGTCTTAATAAATGAGTGGTGCTCTTTAATTGGGCACCCAATAGATAATCAATGAGAGTATCGATTATGAAACTCATAAGTAAAAAATTCATAAGTATGCTGATTGCTGTTGTGCTTATGTGCGCGAGTTTTGTTGGTAGTGTGTCTGCTAATGAACAGTCCACAACTATCACGCCTGCGGGTGAGATATGGCAAGGAACGAGAGATGGCAAACCAGGAGAAGGTAGCCTGTTTTATCGCTTGGAGTTTGGCGTAGACGATAGTGTGCTGGTAACCAAACAATCTGGCGGGTTCAATAAAACAGAAACGCAGCGCTGGGTACAACAAGGGGATGTCATTCGTATATCTAGCATCCCGGGAGATGAAATTACTGACTTTGATGGTGCGACAATTAAGGTCTTGGATTCGGAGCAGTTTCGTTTCACTCTTGCAGACGACGGGTTCAACATTCATAAATGGTATCAGTATCGAGCAATCATGCACGTGTTGTTTGTGTTGTTTGGTTTGATGTTATTGAACGAAGTGTGTCGTCGAAACAAAAATCTTAATTATCTATTCTGGTTCGTGCTGCCTATCGTGTTGATTCCATTATGGTCAAGCTATGGTGTGACATATTGGTTTAAATGGATAAAACTATATTCAGTGGTAGGTGCGGCCGCGTTATTCACATTAATACGATTTACCAAAGTCGGGGATATGAAGTGGGCCAAATTCGGTGCAGCGGCCTTCCTAGCAATTAATATTTCCGAAGCGGTGATGCAAGATTTCAGTATGGGCAACATGGCCAACATATTGAATGCAATTGGTGGTGTGTTATCCATCATAACCCTAACTGGCTGGGCGAAGATCGCGGCAGACAAGAGCAAAGAGCGAGACATGGTGTGGCCCGCAATGACGGCTTTCTGGATCATTGCTTACGATGTTTGGAATATCGTTTTTGTTTACCTTAACTTCCCAGGGTCAGCAACCGCGCAAATGATGGTGTTAATTGCAGCAACGCTTCCTGCCATGTTTATTAAGAAAGGCACATGGCTACAAGCACGAGCATTTACTCTGGCCGGTTCATTTATGTATTACTTCAGCTGTCCGTTTATGTACGAAAGTAATGTCGTGATGATGCCACGAAATGATGAATTAATGTTATTGGCAGGTCTTGCGAGCTTTATTATTAACGCGGCCTACGCATATGTATTTTTTAGCGGGAAATGGAAAACAAGCAGAATCAAGTCACACGCCTAGTGTTGAATAATAAAAATAATTACAAATAAATATAATTATAACAACTTCAGTATCAATGCTAATAAAAATACTTTTAGTCCAAATTTTAACGAATTAAATAGGTAGTAATATGAAAAATAGCACTCTTGCAATGGCAATTATTTTGTCTATGGCTCCTGCACTTGTTAATGCAGCAGAAGAAAAGAAAAGCGATATCGATATGTCGAACCCAACAGATGTATATACGTCAGTAGGTGTTTCCTATGGCAGCGAAGGGATGAACCTAAAAGGGCAATTAATGTTGTCTGAAACAACGGGAGATTCAGGGCAAAAAACAGGCATTATCTTTGAAGCTAAAAATGTTTTTAACGAAGGCGATAAGTCGCCTAAGTTTTCGGGCACAGTCAATCACCCGACGTATGGTTTAGTCCCCACCTTTAATGACGAAAAAAGCGAGCGCTCTTATCGTTTCCGTTTCGGAACCATCAATACGACTAACGGTACAGGCTGGTCGGTAGATGCATCCATAGGTGACCACCCATTTTACGGAACCATGACGGCCGTTCAAGCAGGCCCGGTTATGACGATTCCGGTTACTGATAATTTCTATATCTTCCCCGTTTTGTATGTGGGGGGCGTGGTAGTTGAAGACAACATAGACATGCTGGCGAGTTCTGCACTTGGCTCTAATGCAGGAGCTCTTGGGTTGAGAAGCAGTGGCGTGGATGTCGCATCCTTGATCATGACGGGTATGGCCTATGCCCGTTACACCATTAACGATAATTGGTGGGTGTTAGGCAGTGCACGCTATACAGGTGCAATTCAGGGTAAAAACTGGAGTGATGAGGTACTAGAAGGCGGCATGCAAATGGCGAATGTTGAAGGCGAGATTTCTGTCGCGTACCAAATTAACAGCCACCAGAATCTTCGTATGAACTACAAAACCGATGATAGTGATGATACGGATGATAGTTATTGGTTGGAATACAACTACGCGTTTTAGGTTATTTCATTAATACCATGTTCGGCGCTAGTGCATTTAAAACTTTCCACTGCTCTCCCTCGGATGGGATGTATTGGCGCCAACTTCCTATTTCAATTATTCAAGAACAAGACAGGACAGTCGAATGAAAAAGAAAACTCTACTCGTCAGTGCAATGTGTTTGATGGCGTCTGCCGCGATGACATCCAATGCTATCGCTGAAACCCAAGTATCGGGCGTTAGCATTCCAGACTCCATAGATTTGCAAGGCTCACAAATGGTTTTTAATGGCGCTGGTGTGAGAAGCAAGTTCTTTATGGATCTTTACGTGGGCTCGTTGTTTACGCCAAAAGTGATGTCGAATGCGACCGAGGTTATTGCAGTCCAAGAGCCCGTTGCGATTCGACTCAATATTACGTCTGGAATGATCACGTCAGAAAAAATGACGGAAGCAGTATACGACGGTTTCAAGTTGGCGATGAACGGTGATATTTCGCCGATAAAGGAAAGCGTTGATACCTTCATTACTGCCTTTTCAGAGCCAATCCAAGAAGGGGATCAATTCACATTTTTGAGTGTGCCGACCAAAGGCATTGTCGCGTTTAAAAACGGTGAGGAACTGACGGTTACATCCGGTGAGCAGTTCCGACGTGCCGTCTTGTCAATTTGGTTAGGAGATAAACCAACAGACAGTGACTTGAAAGAAGACATGCTTGATAACTCATAACGTTAGCCAAGCAGGAGGGCATCGGATGTAAACGGTGCCCGTCTGGTTTTACCCTATACAGGATGAACCATGGTTCGAATGGAGAGACTTATCTCGATAGAAACACAGAGTTAAAACCAATGAAAAAGGCGAGAAAAATGAATGGCTGAGGTTATTGGTTTTAACTTTAATTAAGGAAAGCGACATGAAAAAGAGCAGTATTCAAGTTTTAGCATTAGCTGCAGTTTTCGCCCCCCAAGCGGCCTTAGCTCACGTTGGGGATCATGGTTTAATCAATTCATTCTCACAGGGCTTTCAGCATCCTATCTTTGGGCTTGACCACTTATTGGTGTTACTCGCAATGGGCGTTGTGGCTCAGCAAGCTACGACCAAAAAGGGTAAGGCTTTAATTGTACTTGGAGTCATCGGGAGCATGTTCTTGGGTACCATGGTCGGGAAACTTGCTGGCGCGGTCAGCGGTTTGGAATTCCTAATTCTGGGTTCGGCGTTTGTGGCGGCAGGCACAATCTGGAAAGCACGTGATACCAGCAATACGCTATCAACCGTATTGATGAGTATATCTATTGGCCTCGTGCTATTTCACGGTTGGGCTCATGGCGCAGAGTTGCACGGAGCAGCTCTTATGCAATTTATCCCTGGCATGCTATTGAGTTCGTCTTTGCTTTTGTTTGTTGGTTATCAATCTGCCAACTTCCTGCCCAAAAAGCTCATTGCAGGGGTCGTCGCTTCAAGTGGTTTCTTTTTGGCACTTTTAGGTTAGGTAAAAATTGATTCGGTCAGTTCATTTGAGCGCGCCGATGATAAATAATTATAAGGTAGCAATGTATGAATTACTTCAAAGTACTGGAAATCAAAGAAAGCGTATTTGATAACAACGACAAGCAAGCCGAATTGTTGAGAGCGGAGCTAAAAGAGAAGCAACTGTTTTTGCTTAACCTGATGTCTTCTCCGGGATCAGGTAAAACAACCACATTAGTTAAGACCATTGAAACACTGAAAAACGAAATGCACATCGGCATTATGGAAGCGGACATAGACTCGGATGTCGATGCACACACCATTGCGAAAACAGGCGCCAAAGTCATCCAACTTCATACTGGCGGTATGTGCCATCTTGATGCCTGCATGACTAAGCAAGGCCTTGCTGGGTTGGAGGTTGAAGGTGTCGATTTAGCCATTCTAGAAAATGTTGGGAATTTAGTTTGCCCAGCCGAATTTGACACGGGTGCTTCTAAAAATGCCATGATTTTGAGCGTGCCAGAAGGGGACGACAAACCACTAAAATACCCACTTATGTTCTCAATCGTAGACGTATTACTGATCAATAAAATCGACGCGATGGACTATTTTGACTTCGATTTGAACGCAGTCATTGAGCGTGTCACAAGGTTGAACCCAAATATCAAAGTGATTCCGATTTCTGCGAAAACGGGACAGGGCATTGATGAATGGGCGGACTGGCTTCGTACCCAAGTCGCGATATGGAAAGGTCTTGGTGAGGAATAAGTTATGTCGGAAGATAAAACCAAGTTGGACAATCATGATGTGGATATTCAGCCTAAACCGCGAGTAGTGAAAGACAAAGTACTCGACCTTGCCAACAAAATTAGCCGAACAAAACGAGGTTCAAAATCCGGCATAACAATAGATGATCCAGAGTACAAAATACTGGAACCGATTCTTACGGAAGACATGGCAGAAGTCACGCTCTGCTTGGCATTGCGGGAGCCCAAAAGCGCCGCTGAAGTCGCGCAGCTATGCGGACGAAGCGTAGAAGAAACAGAGGATCTGTTATGGCAGTCGGCTGTGGCGGGGACGGCTTTCGTTAATGAAAAAGATGGGATAGATAAGTACTGGCTAGATGTGTGGGTTCCCGGGCACATGGAAATGATCGTTAATAACAAAGATCTTATTCAGAAGTTTCCACAATTAGGCGCTGCTTTTGATGAGTTTGGTAAGAAAAAAGGCCCATTGGCAGCGGGTAACATCCCTGTGGGTTCAGGGCCGATGCGGGTAATTCCCATTGAAACCTCGATAGACGGCGACACCAGGACGGTTTCATACGAAGAAGTATCTAAGTATCTAAATGATAATGACATCTTCTCTATTTCTGACTGTGCCTGTAGAACATCAAGAGAAGCGATGGGAGAAGGTTGCGGGCATTTAAAGGAAGAAATGTGCATCCAGATGGGCCACGCTGCGGAATATTATGTACGCACAGGCCGGGGTAGAAAAATCACTCGAGACGAAGCGCTCGAGGTCATCAAAAAAGCAGAAGCCAATGGGTTGATGCACAGTATTCCAAATTTGGACGGATCAGGAAAAACGCACGCAATTTGTAACTGCTGCGGGTGCGGTTGTTTTGCCCTGAGGTTAGCTGAACAGTGGCAAAATCCAGACATGGTACGTTCTAACTACATTGTGAAAATTGACCGAGAAAAGTGCGTTGCATGCGGAGAGTGTGTCGAAGCCTGCCCAACCAACGCACTAAAACTGGGCCACAAGCTCTGCACTTCATCGGACACACACCCGAATTCACCGAGCAAGAATTCACCGGACAGGCACCTAACTTCCAACGGGCAGCAACGAACCGAACTGCCTTACGATACGGAGTGGGGAGCCGACAAATGGAACCCTGATTATCGAACCAATAAAGCGGTGGTGCTTGAGGGGGGAACAAGCCCCTGCAAGGCGGAATGTCCTGCTCATATCGGCATTCAAGGTTACATCAAACTCGCTTCCCAAGGAAAATACACTGAAGCCCTAGAGCTAATTAAACGAGAAAACCCATTCCCGGCGGTTTGTGGACGTATCTGCCCGAAAAAGTGTGAGTCTGATTGTACTCGTGGTGATATCGACGACCCTGTTGCTATCGATGACATCAAAAAATTCATCGCGCAACAAGATCTCGATGCTAAGACTCGCTTTGTTCCGAAACCCAAAAACAGCTTCGATAAGAAAATAGCCATCATTGGAGGTGGGCCTGCTGGCTTGTCGTGCGCGTATTATTTGGCAATTGAAGGTTACGCTGTCACTGTGTTTGAAAAGCAAAAAGTACTTGGCGGAATGCTTGCGCTTGGTATTCCATCTTATCGCTTAGAGAAAGAGGTGATCAATGCAGAAATTGACGTGCTCCGAGAGCTTGGTGTCAACTTTGAAACCGGTGTTGAAATTGGCAAAGACCTCAGTCTTAGCGATCTCAGAGAGCAAGGCTATCAAGCATTTTACATGGCGATTGGGGCACAAGCAGGGCGCTTACTGGGGATCGACGGTGAGCACAGCGTTGGTGTTACAACGGGCGTCGATTTTTTACGTGAAGTGAACTTAGGCATCAGTAAACAATTAACTGGTCGCGTAATTGTGATTGGTGGCGGTAACGTTGCAATTGATGTGGCGAGAACGGCAACGCGTTTGGGCAGTACTAGCGCTAGCGTGAGTAACAGCGTAGAAATGTTCTGTTTGGAATCAAGAGAGCACATGCCCGCTCACCAAGAGGAAATAGATGAAGCGCTAGAGGAAGACATCGGAATTAGTAATGGATGGGGACCAACTCGAATTATTTCAGAATCCGGCCGTGTGGTAGCGGTCGAGTTCAAAAAGTGTTTATCTGTATTGGATGAAACAGGAAAGTTCAGCCCGATCTTTGATGAAAGTGAAACCAAAACAGTAGAGGCCGAGCATGTGCTGATTTCTGTTGGTCAGGCAATGGATTGGGGATCACTTCTTAATGACAGCGCGATCAAACTTAACCCGAACCATACCATGCAGGCAGACGCCACAACATACCAAAGTGATGAACTCGACGTGTTTGTCGGTGGAGATGCATTAACGGGTCCAAGGTTCGCGATAGACGCCATTGCACAGGGGAAAGAGGGCGCGATTTCGATTCATCGTTTTGTTCAACATGGTCAAAGTTTGGTACTAGGGCGCATCAATCGAAACTATCGATCTTTTGAAAAGCAAAGCTTAAATCTCGCGGGGTATGATAATAGCCACAGACAGATGGTCAGCCATGTCGATGGAAGGAAAGCCAAAACCACGTTTAAAGATTTGCGTGACACTTTTACCGAAGACCAAGTCAAAATTGAAACCCAGCGATGTTTAGGTTGCGGCGTCGCAACCGCTGATGAATTCATGTGTGTAGGCTGTGGTGCGTGTACCACTCAATGTAAGTTTGGAGCGATATCCCTAGTTAGAGCCTACGACGCGGAAGGCGTAGACCTGCGTGATGCAAAGAAAACCATCATAAAATATACCCTAAAGCGTAAAGTCAGAATTGCGGTTAATAAGCCGATTAAACGCATTAAATCGATGTTCTTTATGGGCAATTAACGGTCATAAAAAGAGGGAAAGGGTATGCACGAACTCGGAGTAGTGATCGAAGTGGCAAAAACGGTGACCAATTTTGCCCGTAATAATGGCGTAACCAAGGTCGACACCATTGTTCTGCAAATTGGTGAACTTTCATCAATGATCCCTCGGTTTATTGAAGAGTGCTACCCTGCCGCGGTCGATGGAACAGCACTTGAAAAAACCAAATTGAAGATCGAAATTCTGCCTGCGAATGCCATGTGCAAGCAATGCCACCATGTGTTTAATGTGATTAAACATCGGTCTCATTGCCCTGAATGCAACAGTGCAGAATGGGGTTTGTTAGGAGGAAAAGAATTTACGATTAAAGAAATCATCGCGTGTTAACGATGAGTGCGGATAATAAAACGCGTTAATAACAAAAAGCCGATAATCTATTCAGATTATCGGCGTTTTTAATATAATTCGAGTGAAGAGGATTTAGTCTTCTTTGCCGAATAGTTCGTCATAACGTCGTACTAAAGAACGTTGGTCGGTCCGGTAGGAATTAAGAGGTGCTTTACCTTGCGCAGCGTCTAAAGTGTGCTCTTCGTGACTGACTCTCAATTCTTCGTATTTAGCTTTAAGAGCATCAAGCGTAGGTTTGCCCTCGGGGGTCGCGTAAGGGCTCATCAAGGCGATCATTTTTAATACTCCCTGATAAACAGCCGCACGTGAAATTTCTTGATTTCGAGTATTTGCCATCCATGAGCTAAGCCAGAAACCAGCCACCAAACGCATCAGTTCTACTAGGTCGTAAATGGCGTCGTCGTCGATGGCAATAACGCCTTCTTTTCTCATTCTATACAGTGAGGTTTGGGCGCGTTCACTCAGTTGTTTATGGGCGCCTAAGTACTTTTGATGCAGGTTTTCGTCTTTAAGTAGAATGTCTGGCATGCTGGCGTGAAAAAAACGAAATCGCCAAATACTATCGAATATCTGGTCACAATATTGTCGTAAGGTTTCAGCTGCAGACGTGTCTTCAGAGGCAGGTAAAAATGACTCATCCATGTAACAGATATATTCTTCAAAAATGGAGTGAATGATGTCTTCTTTATTTCTAAAGTGGTAATAAAGATTGCCTGGACTTATCCCTAAGTGTGCCGCGATATGGTTGGTTGTAACTGAACGTTCACCGAGCTTATTGAATAGCTCTAGGCTTGCATAGATGATTTTATCACGGGTTTTCATTCATTTTCCAAACAGACATTAAAAATACATATTTATTCTACCAGCTAAGATAGCGCCTAATGGTAGGACAAGCAATGGCTAGGGATTTGCGTTGTTAACGGTTCGATTGATTCAATAATGGTTAGCTTAGTCCTTATCTTGCATTGCGTCTTGCTCTGTTATTGGCAACTTAGTTTGTATTTCCGGCAGAACCACAAACAAACAGACGTCATGCTCCTAAAGTGCGAAAGGCAAGTTAAGCACGAAAGAGAAGCTAGGCACGAAAGCCAAGCATTTTCTGAATTTGAGCAAAACGAACATACACAAATAAAGACAGTAATATTACGCCACCGCCTAATACTTTCTTCACATCCAATTGCTCACCGAGCATGGTGAAACTCATGATCATGGTCCACACCGGTTCAAGAATCATCAATAACGACGCGGTTTCAATTTTGACTGTAAATTGCCCCATGGTTTGCAATAGGTAGCGAATCGAGGTGGCAACAAGCGTTGAAACTGTGAACCAAAAGATCGTTTGATTAGTGATTTCAAATTCTGCAGTGCCGCTAAGTAAAGCGAATATGGTGCCAGCGGCGCCTACCGTAAATAATTGCAGGGTGATGGTCACTAACGGTTTGACACTCGCACTGACTCTTTTGTTCAATACAAAATGAACAGACAGCAGGGCTGAGGCGAGTAGGAACAATAATTGGCTTTTTTCTACATGCCAGCCATTGCCTAACGTAAGTAACCCCATGCCGAGAATACTGATTGGTAAAGCAAACCAGAACGCTCGGTTTGGCCGGCTACGAAACAGTATCCACGCGGTCATTGGCGCAATGATCATCGCGAGCGCCATAATGAACGCACCTTCTGATAAACCATCACTTATTGATAAGGCGTAGATCCAGACTTGCAGCGAGACCGCCAAGAAGAGGCCGACACCACAAGATGCTGCAATTCGTTTTAGGCCTAATTTGATGATGGCCTTATAGCAGAAAGGGAGAAGAATTAAGCTTGCTAGCAAAAATCGTGTGGCAATGAATGCGTCACCCGGTACGTCTTGAATAACCATTTTTGATGCAATCCAGCCGATAGCGGCCAATATGGTTGCAACAAATAGATAGAGTTCTCCGCGCATGTTTGTCTCTTTATCTCGTTAATGATTTGTGGATCATTTGCAGGGTAAGTGTGAAGGAAATGACACATAATATAGATCTCGCGGAAGCATACGCCCAAACAGAAAAATAGCAACCTGCACGTTGGTTTCTTTCGTAATATTAACAAAGACTAAACCGAAGATTACCTCGTTTCGGTAGGGGAAGTGAACAGGCCAATTTGAGTGCCGATAAAAACGGTATCTGACGGATTTCCACTGCGCAACATCTGGTGATACAGTGTCTGGCCAAGGAACGGTGGAAGGCATTGCAATGACGCGCTATGAACTACTCGCGAAAGACCTCAAACGACAGATCATTCAAAAAGTGTGGCGTTCAGGCGATAAAATCCCTTCAGTAAGGATGAGCTGTAAGAGTACCGGATACAGTATTTCAACCGTGTTACAAAGCTATCAATTACTGGAGAGCCAAGGTTGGGTCGTTGCTAAACCTCAGTCAGGTTACTTCGTTGCACCTCAAATAGAGGACTTGATAGCGTCGCACTCTGAGCCTGTTTCAACATCTATCGTTCCAGCGCAAGTCAGCGACGTTAACATCAACGACTTGTTGTTTGATGTATTGAAGAAAAATCAGCAACCGGATGTGATCCCATTAGGTTCGGCTTTTCCTGACCCTTCCCTTTTTCCGCAACAAGCACTGGCGAGAAATCTGGCCAGCGCCAGTCGAAATATGCCCGGCAATAGCGCCATATTAAACATGCCGCCGGGTAGCGATAGTTTGCGCAGGAGCATTGCCCAGCGGTATGCCCAGCAGGGCTTAAGTGTTTCTCCTGATCACATCGTAATTACGTCTGGTGCGATGGAAGCCTTAAGCTTGAGCCTACAAGCGGTTACCGAGCCAGGCGATCTCGTGGCCATTGAAAGCCCCGCCTTTTATGGTGCGCTGCAGGCGATAGAGCGGCTCAACCTCAAAGCAGTAGAGATTACGACGCACCCAACTAAGGGGGTTGATCTATCGGCGCTCGAAGAGGCACTTACCGAACTACCCATTAAGGCCTGTTGGTTGATGACTAATTTCCAAAATCCGTTGGGTTACTGTATGTCGGAGCCTAACAAACAGACGTTGGTCGAGATACTGAACAAACACGGTGTGGCAATGATAGAAGACGATGTGTACGCAGAGCTGTATTTTGATGCAGAAAAACCAAAACCAGCCAAAACCTACGATCAACATAATAACGTGTTGCTGTGTGGGTCGTTTTCTAAGTGTTTGTCACCCGGGTTTCGGTTAGGCTGGGTCGTCGCGGGGGATCGCAGCGAAGCAATACAACGATTACAATTGATGTCGACCTTGTCGACCAGCGTGCCGATCCAGTTAGGGATAAGCCATTATCTACAATACGGCGCATATGACGCTCATTTAAGAAAACTTCGACGTAAATTAGAGCAACGTAAAAATCAGATGCATGAGGCCATTAAAGCGTACTTCCCAGCATCAGTTCGTATTACAGACCCTGGGGGCGGTTATTTCTTTTGGTTAGAGTTTGACCGGGAATTCGACTGTTCCGTTTTCTATGAGCAGGCATTAAACGAGCAAGTGGCCATTGCACCGGGTACTTTGTTCAGTAGCCAGAAAAGCCACACTAGACATATCCGAATTAATTATTCGTACTCATGTGAAGGTAAAATTCTTGAAGCCATTAAACGACTCGCTCAATTGGCACAAAAGATGAGTGTTTTATAAATCTCTTCAGCACTGGTTTACCTAGGTAATTAAAATTGCTAGGGTTCTGAAAAAAGGAAGACAAACATGACAAACAGAATCTACTTAAATGAGATTTATCGCGGAAAGGTTCAACGCAACTATGGCTTAGAAACCGCGATTGATAAAAGCCCAATTGAAGGCGAGGTATTTTTGTCACTTTTAGGTTTGGAAGGCGATCAATGCGCCGATCAAAAGCACCATGGCGGTGTCGAGCGAGCTTTACATCAATACCCCGTTGAACACTATGCTTACTGGAAAGAAAAGTATGGCGACGGTATGAACTGGTTGGCTCCGGGAATGGGAGAAAACATGAGTTCTAAAGGCATGACAGAAGACACGGTATGTATTGGGGACCGTTATCAATGGGGCGAGGCCGTTATCGAAGTGAGCCAGCCGCGTTCCCCGTGCTTCAAGCTGAATAAGCGGTGGGGTGTCGAAGGGTTATCTGTTGGCATGCAAGACATTAGCCGTTGTGGCTGGTTATACCGTGTTATCACGCCTGGTATGGTTAGTAACAGCGCGCCTTTAGAACTGGTAGAACGCCCAACCAATGCTATGTCTGTACGTGAAGTCTGTGATGCATTTTTTGGTGACCCACTTAATAAAGACGGGCTAGAGAAATTAAAACAACAAATTAGATTGTCAGACAGTTGGATGAGTAAAGTCATGATCCGTCTAGAAACCAATGAGGTCGAAAACTGGAACTTCAGATTGTTAGGTCACGCATAAAACAAACTGTTCTGTTTTTTATCACCAAATCTGTTCTACGTGTAACAGTTGCTAGCATGTTGAAATGGGAACTCATTTAATCACGGGGTTCTCACCATGAAAACGACAAAAACAAAACACGAGTTAAGACTTCTAGCCGTCACGATTGTGGGTGCTTTTTTATTGATCTTTGGACACCTTATTTTAGCTAAAAGTTTTGCGGATCTCCCTTGGACTGAAGCCACCGCGGCTGCTATTCCACTTCTTTTATTACTTCTCAGTGTCGGTAGCGTTTATTACGCCGTGAAAACGGAAGATAAGCCTAAAAGCGACTGACCCTTACTCAACAGGTTTAGGCTGTTAAGCGCAGGTTTGTTACGCTTGTTTGTCGTACCTGTGAGCGTTAAATAGCCAATAGCTGAGTACGTATGTGATCGGGTATTGCGATTGAAGTTTTGCTTTTGTAGTCAAAATAAATGAGTACGGCGATCCCTGATGCCACCTCGACGCCGTCTTGCCACGCAGTGTGCACAACTTGGCAAGAAGAGTTGCCGAGTTTTCCGATTGTGGTGCGTATGGTTATCGGTTTGTTCCAATAAGACTGGGCTGTTAAATCAACCTCAATACGGGCGATGATCAAAGGCCACGTTTTTACATCGAGGCTTGGGTGAAAAATCTCGAATATCGGTGTTCTAGCGTGTTCGAACCAAATAGGAAATGCGGTATTGCTAATGTGACCTAATGCGTCGGTATCCGTAAAGCGAGGTTCGATGGTGCATTCAAACATAATGAATTCCTATGATTTATGGGGCTTGGCTTATGGTGTCCGTGGCTTAAGGTGCCTGTCCGGTGTAAATTCGCTGTATCAATCACGAGTTGCGTAAAGATCGTGCATAAAGTGCCAGAGAGACTTTTGAGCTGGGCTGTCGATTAAGTTGTTGGCTTATTTCCCAACCCGCTTTCGCGACTTTGATCAAATCGACGCCGGTATGTATACCGAGTTCATGACATAAATACAGAACATCCTCGGTTGCGACATTTCCAGCCGCGCCTTGTGCGTAGGGGCAACCTCCTAATCCCGCAACACTGCTGTCGATCACCTTAATGCCCATCATCAGTGACTGATAAATATTTGCGAGAGCTTGACCCCACGTGTCGTGAAAATGCACCGCGACATTCTGGCTCGGTATCTGAGATAACACCGCTTCTAACATTTTAGCCGTACGCAATGGGGTTCCCGTCCCGATGGTGTCGCCAAGGGAGATCTCAAAACAACCAAGATCAATCATGTCTTTTGCAATGCGGGCGACTTGTTTGGGGTCGGTTGAACCATCGTAAGGGCAATCCATCACGCATGATAAATATCCTCGAACGGGAATGTTGTGTTGTTTGGCTCGGCTAATCAGTGGAACAAAACGCTCAAAACTCTCGGCAATCGAACAATTAATATTATGTTGGCAGAACCCTTCAGATGCGGAACCAAATACAGCAACTTGATCGACACCTGCGTCAATGGCTTTGTCTAACCCCTGTAAATTAGGCGTCAATGCCGAATAAACCACATTGGGTGCTCGATGTATTCGTTGCAGAACCTGATCAGAGTCGGCCATTTGTGGCACCCATTTAGGAGAAACAAATGAACCGGCTTCAATGTGGGTTAACCCGGTTGTTGAAAGTTGATTGATCAAAGTAATTTTGGCTGCGGTGCTTGTTTTGGTTTCGTTTTGCAAACCGTCACGAGCTCCCATTTCGACGATGCGAACATGGTTTGGCAATCTGCTTGTAATCTCAGATGCCTGAGCTAGCAAGCAGTTGGCGCTGTCGGGAAGCGGATTACTCATCGGAAGACCATTTAGGTGGTCGCTTGTCAAAAAATGCACTCAAGCCTTCCTTCCCTTGTTTGGATGCTCGTGCATCAGCAATAAGCTGACTGGTATGGCTGACTAGCTCGTCATCAATGGGGTGTGCGTAACAACGGGCACATAACTGTTTGGTTTGAGTCAAGGCATTTGGGCTATGAGCGAGTATGGCATCAATAAACTGGCTGATGGGGGTGGAAGGTTGACGGGTTAGGCCGTGAGCCTCAACTTGTCGGTGTATGATCCCCAGCTTCAACGCTCGGTTAGCGCTGATGGTTTCGGCCGTAAGCATATAACGTCGTGCTTGACGGGTTCCGATTGTCCTATTCACATAGGGCCCAATCGTCGCAGGGATCAAACCAAGCTTTACTTCACTTAAGCAAAATCGGGCACTTTGGCAAGCAATGGCCATATCGCAACAACAGATAAGGCCAAGGGCTCCACCAAAAGCACTACCTTGAATAACGGCAAGGGTTGGGTGTGGAAAGGTATCTAACGAGTGGAGAAGCAGTGCCAAATTATGCGCGTCTTGTTGATTTTCGTCCTTCGATTTATTGGCCATGGACTGCATCCAAGATAGATCGGCTCCGGCAGAGAAGTGCTTGCCATTGGCTTGTAATATGAGACAGCGAACAGCAGGGTTCGCGGCGAGCGCTTGAAGATGTTCTAGCAGTTGATGGATAATCACATCATCGAATGCGTTAAATTTATTCGGGCGGTTGAGTGTGAGCGAAGCAACCCCTTTGCTATCGATTTGGCACAGCACGTCTTCGGCACGATGATTTACTTGTTCAGCCTCATTAATCATTTGATCTCCTTATTATGGTGAGCTTCCTTTCATCTATAACCAGGTCACATACGGAAAATACCGAATGTGCTTTCTGGAATAGGGGCGCGTAATGCTGCTGCGAGTGCATATCCAACCACTTCTCTGGTGTCTTTGGGGTCGATGATCCCGTCGTCCCAGAGGCGCGCACTGGCGTAAAATGGGTGACTTTGTTGTTCATACTGGTCGATGATCGGTTGCTTAAACTGGGCTTCCTCTTGTTCGCTCCAGATTTGCTCTGTCCTTTCTTTGATGTCGCGTTTAACTTGCGCCATTACGCCTGCTGCTTGTTCCCCCCCCATTACGGAAATTCGGGCGTTTGGCCACATCCACATCATTGTTGGGTTATAGGCGCGGCCACACATCCCGTAGTTTCCTGCTCCATAAGATCCGCCAATGATGACTGTGAATTTGGGAACGTCAGCACACGCCACGGCCATGACCAACTTCGCGCCATGTTTGGCAATGCCTTCAGATTCGTATTTCTGACCAACCATGAATCCGGTGATATTTTGTAAGAAAAGCAGCGGGATTTTTCGCTTAGCGCATAGCTCAATAAAATGAGCTCCTTTTTGAGACGATTCAGAAAATAAGATGCCGTTATTGGCAACAACACCTATCGGGTTTCCATGCAATTTGGCAAAACCACACACCAATGTTTGTCCGTATAATGCTTTAAACTCGTCGAAGTCTGAATCGTCGACCACCCGAGCGATGACTTCTCGTACATCAAATAAGTGGCGCAAGTCGGCGTTAACGATGCCGTATATTTCTTTAGCGTCATATCGCGGGGGAACGACAGAGTGGGCTTTTGTACGGGTTGGTGTTTGGTTGCAACTGCTGATGGCTTGCCTTGCAATGTTTAGCGCATGAGCTTCACTGTTGGCGTAATAATCTGCGACACCAGACTTTTTACAGTGAACATCGGCGCCGCCTAATGCTTCTGCTGTGACGATTTCACCTGTCGCGGCTTTGACAAGCGGTGGTCCCGCAAGAAAGATGGTGCCTTGCTGTTTAACAATGATTGAAATATCGGCCATCGCAGGAACATAAGCGCCACCTGCTGTACATAAACCCAGTACCACGGCGATTTGAGGAATGCCTTTGGCAGACATACGCGCTTGGTTGTAAAAAATTCGGCCAAAATGCTCTTTATCAGGAAATACTTCATCTTGGTGGGGGAGGTTAGCGCCGCCAGAATCGACCAAATAAACACAAGGAAGATGGCATCCCTCGGCAATTTCTTGCGCTCGCAGATGTTTTTTTACGGTGAGTGGGTAATAGGTGCCTCCTTTCACAGATGGATCGTTAGCGATAATCATGCATTCAATTTTGTTAATTCGCCCAATGCCTGCCACAACACCGGCGCAAGGAAGGGGGGCTTCATACACGCGCCACGCAGCAAATTGGCCTATTTCTAGGAAATAAGAATCGTCGTCTAACAGGCTGTTGATTCTGTCACGAACGGGAAGTTTTCCCTTGGCCTTTTGGCGCTCTATTGCCGCTGCGCCGCCACCTTGTTTGATCACATCTAAGTTAGATTGAAGGTTCTCTAACATGGTTGTCATGACTTTTTCATTAGCGATAAAGTGCGGATCACTTGGCTTGGCTTTCGTTTGAATAATCGTCATGACTCTTCCTTTTTGTGTTGAGGGTTATGGACAGAGTTGGAGTTGATCTAACGAGATTCTTCAAATAGCTCTCTGCCAATCAACATACGCCTGATTTCCGAAGTACCTGCACCAATTTCATACAGCTTTGCGTCGCGCAGCAATCGCCCTGCAGGGAACTCATTGATGTAGCCGTTCCCGCCCAGTAACTGAATGGCGTCCAGAGCCATTTGAGTCGCCAACTCAGCGGCGTATAAAATAACCCCAGCAGAATCTTTTCTGGTTGCCTCTCCTCTATCACACGCCGCCGCAACCGCATAAAGGTAGGCACGAGCGGCGTTGGTGCGGGTATACATATCGGCGACTTTGGCCTGTACTAACTGAAATTCACCGATAGAGCGGCCAAACTGTTTTCGGTCATGTACGTAAGGGATAACCAGATCTAGGCAAGATTGCATGATGCCAAGGGGGCCGGCCGCCAATACAACTCGTTCGTAGTCTAACCCGCTCATTAGTACTTCAATACCGTGATTGACAGAGCCGAGAACATTTTCTTGCGGTACTTTGCAGTTGTTAAAAACCAGTTCGCAGGTGTTGGAACCACGCATGCCGAGTTTGTCGAGCTTTTGGGCGTGACTGAACCCTTCAAACTGGCTTTCAACAATAAACGCCGTAATTCCATGAGATTTCTCGTTAGGATCTGTTTTCGCGTAGACAACGATGGTGTGAGCATCCGGCCCGTTAGTGATCCACATTTTGGTTCCGTTGAGTACGTAATCTGAACCATCAAAGGTGGCATTGAGCTGCATGCTGACAACGTCGGAACCGGCGTTTGGCTCACTCATGGCTAATGCGCCAACGTGGCGACCATCGATGAGTTTGGGTAAGTATTTTTCGCGTTGTGCGGGGGTTCCATTACGAAAGATTTGATTAACACAGAGGTTTGAATGTGCACCATAGCTTAAGGCAACCGATGCAGAAGCGCGGCTGATCTCTTCCATCGCTACCACATGGGCTAAATACCCCATGTCTGCTCCGCCGTATTGTTCTGCAACGGTGACGCCCAGTAGCCCCATATCGCCGAATTTTTGCCAAAGATGATTTGGAAATTCGTTGTTTGCATCAACCTCGGCAGCAATAGGGGCGATGTATTGCAGCGCGAAGCCGTTAACTTGCTCTCGAAGCATGTCGATGGTTTCACCTTGCGCAAAGTTGAGTGGAGAAAACGCACTTTTCATAAATCCTCCCATATCTTTTAAACCAATCAGGTTGTATACAAATCAGATCGTTGCCGAGTTTGTCGAACCTCCCAGCGCTTGCTGGCATCGTTCTCGTGCTTGATCAAGCTCGGTCATAACGGCGTTGATGTCATCAAGTTGCTGTTGCAGTAACGCTTGTTTGCCATCGATGACTTCAAGCATTTTCTTTAGCTGAACTTCACCTTGATTGGTGTCGTACAGTTCCAGCAATTCGCCAATTTCCGCTAGGGATAAACCCAGTCTTTTACCTCGGAGAATAAGCTTGAGCCTAATTTTATCTCGGCGTTGGTAGAGGCGGATCTTCCCTTGTCGTTCTGGGTGGATGAGCCCCATGTCTTCGTAAAATCGAATGCTTCTGGTCGTGACATTAAACTCATTGGCAAGCTCACTAATTTTGAACGTTTCCATAAATCCGTTCCTCGATGCTGACTTGCTTGTTAATTTTTTGTTTCTTTACGTTAACGTAAATGTTAGTGCTATGCTTACGTAAACGTCAAGGTAGGTCGGAACAAATATACATATCGTTAATGAGGGCAAAGCCATGGATAAAACCATTTGGGTTGTAGCTGCAAAACGAACGCCTATTGGCAGCTTTCAAGGTCTGCTGAGAGATTTCACTGCGCCTCAATTAGGCCAGGTCGCCATTCAATCAGTTCTCCATGATTTGTCTCCCGACGGCTCTCCAGCCAAAGATATGATTCAAGAAGTCTTCATGGGGTGTGTCTTACCTGCAGGCTGTGGTCAAGCTCCGGCACGCCAAGCGGCCATCGGGGCTGGGCTTCCATACTCGGTCGGGTGTTCAACCATTAACAAGGTATGCGGCTCGGGCATGAAGTCGGTGATGTTGGCTCATGGCTTAATTCAGTCGGGGCGGATAAAAGGCGCTTTGGCTGGTGGCATGGAGAGCATGACTAACGCTCCGTATCTGCTTAAGGACGCGAGATCGGGTTTACGCCTTGGCCACAAAACAACGTTTGACCATATGTTTCTCGATGGTTTACAAGATGCTTACAGTAATGAACTGATGGGAGTGTATGCGGATAGTATCGCTGAGAAATACGATATTAGTCGAGATGAGATGGATCAATGGGCCTTGTTGTCGTTAAACAGAGCGTTAGATGCGCAGCAAAACCATCGATTTAAAAATGAAATAGCACCTGTTGTCTCTACCTATGGAGAAGATGACCCCGTGTTAGCGTTTGATGAGCACCCGAGAGAAATAAAATCCGATAAAATCCCTCTTCTTCGCCCTGCATTTTCTCCGAATGGCCGAATTACAGCCGCTAATGCCAGCTCCATTTCTGACGGCGCAGCGGCGCTTGTGTTAATGGACGCAGAGCACGCCAAACAACAGGGCTTCGAACCGCTAGCAAAAATTGTTGGCCATACCACTCATTCTCGGAGCCCTAGCGAATTTACAATCGCGCCTGTATTCGCCATTGAACAACTGCTTAAGGAGCAACAATGGTCTATCGACGACGTTGATCTTTGGGAAATCAATGAAGCGTTTGCAGTGGTGACTCAAATAGCGGTGCAAGAACTCAAGTTGGATATCGAAAAGGTGAATGTCAATGGTGGAGCCTGTGCACTCGGGCACCCTATTGGGGCAAGTGGCGCGCGCATTATCGTGAGCTTGATACATGCCTTGCGATATAAACAGAGCCAAGGTATCGCCATGAGCGGTAACGATGAGCCAAGAAGGATGCGAGGAATTGCAGCCTTATGTATTGGTGGTGGAGAAGCAACCGCTATTGCCATTGAAGTTGGAGGGGAGTGAGATGGATTTTGAATTGAATGAAGATCAACGCGCCTTTGCGGATGTTGCCTACCAATTTGCCCAAGAACACTTGACGCCAATGGCATCAAAGTGGGATCAAGATGAACACTTTCCAAAAGACGTTATCCGACAAGCGGGTGGTCTTGGTTTTTTGAGCCTCTACACCGGTGAGGAGGAGGGCGGCCTCGGCTTATCTCGTTTAGATTCATCGATTATTTTTGAGCAATTATCGATGGGCTGTACCTCGACCACGGCATATATGACGATTCACAATATGGTGAGTTGGATGGTGTCTCGCTATGCCACCGATGATGCTAAAGCCGTTTTTTGTTCACGACTTATCTCAGGAGAATGGTTGGGGTCGTATTGTTTAACCGAGCCTAATGCGGGATCAGACGCAGCCTCACTCACCACTTCTGCTAACAAGGTAGAGGATCACTACGTGCTCAATGGCACAAAAGTGTTTATTTCCGGCGCTGGTGATACCCAAGTGCTGGTTGTGATGGCGAGAACGGGCGAGCAAGGAGCAAAAGGCATATCGGCTTTCGTTGTTCAAGCTGATAGTAAGGGCATCAGTTTTGGCCGCAAAGAGCCAAAGATGGGCTGGAATAGCCAAGCAACTCGAAGCATCACTTTTGATCACGTCGTCGTACCGAAAAGCCAACTGTTAGGGCGAGAAGGTGAAGGGTTCAACCTTGCAATGAAAGGGCTCGACGGTGGCAGGATCAATATTGCGACATGTTCGATAGGGACAGCGCAACAAGCTCTCAATGATGCGACTGAATATATGCAGCAAAGACAACAGTTTGGCAAAGACTTAGCGTCGTTTCAAGGGCTGCAATTTAAGCTTGCAGACATGGCAACCGAACTTGTCGCGGCAAGACAATTAGTGAGATACGCCGCCAGTAAGCTGGATAATCAAGACCCAGAAGCCAGTGCTTATTGTGCTATGGCGAAACGATTTGCAACCGACGTGGGTTTTAGAGTTTGTGACCAAGCGCTGCAACTTCATGGCGGTTATGGCTACATTAAAGATTATCCATTAGAACGTTATTTCCGAGACGTGCGTGTTCATCAAATTTTGGAAGGCACCAACGAAATTATGCGGTTGATCATAGCGCGCCGTTTGTTGGCCGAAGAAGCGCGCCTTCTCTAGGCTTCTTAGAGAACTTTGAAAGCGATGGCAGAGTCGCCGTCCTATAACGACAACGATTAAGGAAATAAACATGCCAAACTTCCCCGATTCTTCCCTGAAAAAGCATGCCTTAGTATTAGAGATATCGAATCATATTGCGCTTGTAACCATGAACAACCCTCCTGCCAATACATGGACAAAACAAAGTCTTGGTGAGTTGAAAAATTTGGTGGAATCATTAAATCAAAATTCTGATGTTTATGCTCTCGTGCTAACCGGTCACGGAGACAAGTTCTTTTCGGCGGGCGCTGATTTGACGCTGTTTGCGAGCGGGGATAAATCCGTTGCTTTTGATATGGCACAAGCCTTTGGCGAGGCGTTCGAAATGTTGTCGAATTTTAGGGGGGTGTCTATTGCGGCTATCAATGGTTACGCAATGGGCGGAGGGCTGGAAGTGGCTTTGGCATGCGATATACGTATAGCAGAGAAACAGGCCAAATTGGCGCTACCAGAAGCTAAAGTCGGGCTATTGCCCTGTGCTGGCGGAACGCAAAATTTGACACGATTAGTCGGCGAAGGTTGGGCAAAGAGAATCATATTATGTGGTGAGCAAGTGAATGGTAATCAAGCATTGCAGATACGGCTTGTTGAAGAAGTCGTTGAGCAGGGAGCAGCAGTTGGGACTGCCATGGATTTAGCAGCTTCTGTTGCGAATCAGTCGCCCTCTTCGGTAACTGCGTGCAAAACCTTAATTCAGAATACAAGGCGTGAGCCTTCACAACATGGTTTGATTAAAGAACGGGAACTGTTTGTCAATTTGTTCGATACGAAAGACCAAACGGAAGGCGTTAATGCGTTTTTGAATAAGCGTGAGCCTTGTTGGAAGAACGAGTGATAAGGAGGCTGCAATGCCAATAGGTCAGGTTAATTTTGAAGAGCTTCCTTGTTCTAACGGCGTTCACTCGGTGGGAGTGGTGACGTTGGATAACATTGCATCACTCAACGCCCTTACATTTGAGATGTTGCACCAATTGAAGGATCAGTTGGATGCATGGAATCGTTGCGAGCGCGTAGCGTGCGTTTGGCTTGAGGGTTCTGGAGGCAAAGCGTTTTGTGCTGGTGGTGATGTACGAACCATGTATCAAGTGATGTCGGAAAAGGCAAAAAATGAGGTGGAATATTTTTGCACGCGTTATTTCACTTTGGAGTACCAACTCGACTATCTCATTCATACTTTTAGCAAACCAGTCATCGCGTGGGGTGACGGTATTGTAATGGGGGGAGGCATGGGGCTCTATATGGCCTCGAGTCATAAAGTGGTGACCGCTAAGTCGCGCTTGGCAATGCCGGAAGTGAGTATCGGTCTTTACCCAGATGTAGGGGCGACTTGGTTTTTAAATCGGATAGACCCAAGCGTAGGACTATTTATTGGCTTAACAGGAGCTCAGATAAATGGGTGTGATGCGTTAGAGGTCGGTTTGGCAAATCATTATCTTTCTAGCGAGCAGCGTATTACCGCCCTTGAGCAGTTGCAGATCTGTGACTGGCAAGACACAGAAGACCGAGATCTTATCGTGACCGAGTTACTCGAAGGTTTATTCGTTCTCAATAGTGATTTGAAGCCAGAAGGTTCTTTAACGAGATACTTAGACGAGATCCAAACGATATTCGCGAACAAAAATTTGAATCAAATAATTACAGATTTTTATGCTTTATGTCGCCGTGAAAGCGACCGAAAAGAAGCAATTGAGCCTCAAATCATTAATGAACATCAATGGCTGGAAAGCGCGAAGCGTAATTTGCGAGACGGAAGTCCAATAACGGTTCATATCTGTTTTCGACAAATCAAACAATGGAATACGCTGTCTTTGGCTGAGTGCTTTCGTTTGGAGCTCGGACTATCGGTTCGATGCGCTACGCTCGGCGAATTTCAAGAGGGAGTACGGGCTCGTTTGGTCGATAAAGATGGCAAGCCCAATTGGTTGTTTTCGAGCATTGTTAACGTTGATGAGTCGGTGATTGATGGCTTGTTTGCACCATTGTGGAATATTAAGCAACATCCACTCGCTCGGCTAGGTATGGATAATAGTCAAACTAGAAAAATGACTGAGAATAAGGAATAAAAGAATGAACCTTAAAGAGAGTGTGATTGCTATTACTGGAGCAGGGCAAGGCTTAGGGCAAATGATGGCGATAACGCTCGCTCAATCTGGAGCCGAATTAGCACTATTGGATGTGAACCACCAAGCGCTGAAACAAACACAAGACCAGTGCCATATGCTTGGGGTTAAAGCGCTAACTTATGAGGTTGATGTTACCAACGAACAAGACGTTGTGACTGTGTTTGACACCATTAGCCAAGACTTTGGGCAGCTCGATGGGCTAATCAATAACGCAGGAATACTTCGTGATGGCTTGTTAGTAAAAGTGAAAGACGGTGAGATGACTAAAATGTCTCTTGAACAGTTCAATTCTGTAATCAACGTCAACCTTACCGGTACATTCTTATGTGGAAGAGAAGCCGCGGCGCAAATGATAAATACCCAGCGTAAAGGAGTCATCATCAATATATCGAGTGTGGCGAGAGAAGGAAATATTGGGCAAACCAATTATGCGGCTTCTAAAGCGGCCGTTGCAACGATGGCGCAAGGTTGGGCGAAAGAACTGGCACGCTATGGCATCAGATCCACTGCCATCGCTCCTGGCATTGTTCAAACCTCTATGGCCGAACAACTTAAACCCGAAGCCATAGAAAGGCTTAACAAGATGGTGCCAGTGGGTCGAATTGGCGCTCCAGCAGAAATAGCTCAGGCCGCTAAATTCATCTTTGAAAATGACTATTTCAATGGAAGAGTGTTAGAGGTAGACGGTGGACTTAGAATGTAATCTTCACAAGGTACTAAGGGGACAGGCACCTTAGCAGATGGCTATTTTAAATAGACACACACGAAAGAAGACGCACCAAATGAAGTCACTACGTGAGTAATGTAAGCTATTTCTTTTAGATATCGTAAGGAAGTAGGTTCAGAAAGATATATGGAATAGTTGTTGTTAATTAAAGATCGTTGTCATTTTGAATTTGAACCAAGCGCAACTAACCAACTGAGTGTCGGTCTTGGATACTGCGTTATGAAGAGTGAGTCGTTGTCTATTCGAGTGGATAATAGTGAACTCGTGACTTATCTAAAGCGATTTTTGCTTGCGCTAGGCTGCTTGGTGAGCCTATGGCTGTGGAGCGTTTTTTTTCGAGTGAAGTACACACTTCTAGCCAGCTATTTTGGTTAAAGTTAAGCCTTTCTAAAATGGGTGGTAGATGTCCAGCTATTGATGCTTTTCCTTCTCGAAATTGTCTGGCTGTCCAATCGACTAATTCGATGTAATCCATTAATCGAAAGGGGATTCCGTCGATTAATTGATTAGTTGAATTACCTATGAACGGGTGTAAGCAAGGTGCGGTTTCAAGATGTTCGTTAAGAGCTTTAAGCCTTGCTTTTATAGAGGTAAAGTCAGATTGTTCTGGGGAAGGTGCGATACCTACTCGAACAGGGTTTAAATCCACATACGCCATGGCAGCAGCTAAGGCTTTTTCATCCAGCAGTGCTTGGCTTTTGAAGCGACTTTCCCAAAAGTGCCCTGAACACTGATCTTCTTCATTTGCTTTACAGGCAATCTCGTAGTTGAGCTCTTTCATGAACCAGCTTAGAGACCATAACCTCTCTCGCCATACTTCGATAATTTCTAAACATTTGTCTTCTTCTGCTTGGCTCTTTAACTGTTTGTTCAGCCAGCGCTGAACCAGCACAGGCAGTTTATGATTATAGCTCCAGCGTTCAATGACTTCAGCGAGGGATAACTTCAAAGCTTTGTCACGATTGATGTGCAACACCAAGTGGTAGTGATTACTCATGACAGCGTACGCGCAAACATTGATGCAATAGGTGTGGGAGAGTGACTGTATTTTGTGCTCGATCCAGTCTCTTCGATGCTCGTAACTCTTATTGGTAATGTTATCTTCGCCACATAAAAAACTTTGCCTGACGCATCTTGAAACGCAGTGATAGTAGGGTGTTGCATCGACGGAGATGAGATGTTTTCGTGCAGTAGCCATGAAATTTTCCAGTAAGGTTTTTGCCAAGATAGCGATTACAGAAGGGAGGGGAAGTTGAATAGTTCGGGTTTGGAGGCGAGCTGACGTAAACTCAGGCGATTAGTCATACTATTTGGTGTGTGTCCGCTTAGGAGGAGGGGGGATTGGTGTTCACGTTTGGGCGTTAGTTTGTGTAATATGTAGCTTATTAGACAAATGAATGTGATGAGATAACTATGTCGAAGAAAGTTGTTCAATTTGAATACGAAAAAGAGACCAAGAATAGTGTTCGCTATAAGGAAGTTCCGGAGGAAGGGAGTGCGCCTATCGTAGGGTCACTGTATGTCCAGAAGTGGTTTGCGGGTAACAGTAAGTCGATTGAAATTACGATCGAGAAAAAAGATCAGTAACTGACATTAGATCTACTATCACTGATTGCCAATATAGTAGATCTTACCTCGCTGCACGCATCGTTTAAAACTGGTGAACTCAGAACAGATCCGTTCTTGCAATCTTTGCCTCAAATTCAAGACGAAAAAAAACCGCTAAATAATTAGCGGTTTCTTCGAATTGGTGGAGAGATAGGGATTTGAACCCTAGAGCCGCTACAAACGACTGCCGGTTTTCAAGACCGGTGCTTTCGACCACTCAGCCATCTCTCCGTTGTTGAAGCGCATATTATAAGTGGATCGTGTCGTTGTAAAGCAAGAATTTGCAAATAGTGTTCGTTCGAGCGTTAGTTGAGCGAAATGCATGATTGGCAAACAGATTTAGTCTGATTTTTAATGTATGGTTCGTAATTTAACTGATCGCTAATTATTTAAGACACCTGCTTACTATTTAAAATGATAATAAAATAATGTTTTATTATGTAACCTATTGATATTTATTATTTATATGGCATTCGGAATACGCGTGTTCGCCCGAAAGTATTTGCCTGCATATGAGAAGTGGTTCAAAATTGTGATGTAAGGCTCTAATTAGAGAGGCTTTATTTATGAAGGTTAGATATGAAAGTCGTTGATATTCTTAAGCACAAGAGTGAATCTCTTGCGCGGAAACATCATTTTGAATTGCCGGAATTGCGCGATCTGATGAATCCTACATTAAGAGAGTACTGGAGTGAATTTGTTAATAATTCACATGCCCAGCAGATTTTCCCGTGGATCAAAGACTATCAAACACCTGCGGTAAATGAATCTAAGCCGATAATAGAGCTCAGCCCTGAAGGCGAAGCGTTGTATCTAGAACTGCAGTCTAAACTGGGTGAAGAAATACACGTGGGCGACTGGGTTATGATTGATCAAGAGCGCATTGATGCGTTTGCGAAAGTCACTGAAGATATGCAGTGGATTCACACCGACCCAGAACGAGCAGAGCAAGAGTCGCCGTTCAAAACACCAATAGCGCACGGTTTTTTGACGTTATCGATGCTGCCAAAGCTGACCGATAGCGTCGATCCAGAGAAACCTCAGTTTCCGACGGCAAAAATGACCGTCAATATCGGACTCAATCATGTACGTTTTCCTTACCCTGTGAAAGCCGGCAGCCAGATCAGAGCAAGAAGTAAGTTATTGAAGGTAACTCCGGTTCCAAAGGGCTTAGAAGTCGAGCGTGAAATTAAAGTTGAAATCGATGGCGTGCGCAGACCAGGCTGTATTGCCGTATCGGTCATTCGTCTGGTTATCTAACGAGTCGAATTTATTAGATTAAAAAAAGGAGCTGATATCAGCTCCTTTTTTGTTGATGAAGGTTTATTTTTTGATTGGGGTATAACCGTAATCTTGAATAATATTTTGTCCTTCATCAGAAGTGATATAGCTGACAAACTGCTGACCACTTTTCGTTAAGTCTTCTTGGTGATAAATGATGAGAAAAGGACGAGCCAACTCATATTTGTTGTTAGAAATATTTGCGGAAGTGGGTTTTACATTCTCAAAAGAGATAAGGCGAACAGACTGATCAACCGACCCTAAAGAGACGAAACCAATGGCTTGCGGGTTATGATTAACAATGGTCTTTACCATGCTGTTGCTGTTTACGACCAAGTTCTCAGGGTTAATATTGGATACCAAACGGTTATTAACAATTTTAGTCAGCCCTAACAAGCTCTCAAAGCTATAACGTGATCCTGATGACCCTTCACGAGTCACAACGGCAATCGTCCTGTCTTCTCCACCCACGTCTTTCCAGTTTTTGACTTTACCTAAATAGATGTTGGTCAGTTGCTCACGAGACAGATTGCTGATTGGGTTTGATTTGTTGATTACAACAGCCAAGCCATCAAATGCGATCGGTTTAACGATCATATCTTTGTTAAATTCAGCTTCAGTTAGGTAGCGAGAGCTCATACCAAGCTCACTGACACCTTTATTTACCATCGTAATGCCTGCGGTAGAGCCAATCCCTTGAACCGCAATGTAGGTCTCTGGGTGCGTGTTGTTGAACTGCTCAGCAAGTACATCCATTATGCGGCTTACTGAGGTTGATCCAGAAATATTTACTTCCTTGGCCGTTGTTGAAAAGGCGAGCACAGAAAGTAGAGCAGCTAACGCAACTCGAGACATAGGTAAAACTCCATTATTAGTAATTGCCGCCTATCTTATGTCGTAATGATGACAGTTTTGTGAAACTCGTTAACGGTCTGTTTTATGATTGCGATCTGATTATTTGGCGAACTTACGGGATAGCTTGAGCATTCCGTATTATAGTTATTGTCATCAATACGGAAGTGGGGGACGAAGCGATGCTGGTTTGTGATGTTGATCGCCAACGTTTAGAAAAATTGGCTCATCGATTATGCGTTCAAAGAAACCAAGGTCTACCTATTGAGCACGGTAAGGCTTCTTTTCAAGTGATTGAGTCTGGCGTTGTGTTTAGTAAAGCATTTTTTAAACTGGATTCAGTCAGTGCAGACTATTCGATTCAGGTTGCTAAACTGGAATTTGACCCTGAAACTGCGCTTTGGAAATTGTATGTCAACGAAAGAGAAGAAGAGAGTTTGGTTAAATTATGGCAACCACACCCTTTATTGGCATTCGACAAAGACATTTCGAAGCTGATTTCAGTGGTAGAAAGCGACCGTGATAACAGTATTTGGTATTGAGCCTGAGAGTACCTTAGATACAAAAACAGGAGGCATTTTGCCTCCTGTTTTTATTTGAATTGAAAGTAAGAATTTGAATTCAAAGAAAGCTAAACCGCTAAATGACGCAGTTCTTCTCTGTTCCAGTTAATACGAGAACGGAACTCTTTCGGAGTAATACCTTGGACGCTTTTAAATGCCGTACTGAAATGTGCTGCACTCTTGAAGCCACTTTGAAAAGCGATATCACAAATAGATTCATGAGAAGCACGAAGCTGGTTTGCAGCATAATTAATGCGTTTTTCTTTTAAAAGGTTAGAAAACGATAGGCTTTCTGCAGATAGCCTACGTTTCAGGGTAGCTGGCGACATACCTAGAGTACGAGAGACCCCTTCGAGGGAGATTTCGTTCCGAATGTTTTGCTCAATATATTGGATAACGCGTTGGCTTACTTTTAACTCAAATGAATTATGAATCAAACGGCGTAAACCCGGGTAAGTACAGAGCATCTCGCTTACGAGAGATTTTGCCAAGAATGTCATTGTTTCTTGGTTCGGAGCTTCACCATTGTCGAGAGCCGAAATAAGAAGGTCGAGTACAGAATGGGCGACGCTGTTGGTGTAATCCAATTTTGCGAAACCATTTTCGCTCTCTCCAAATACATACTCTTGATTGCCGGCTTTTACCCCTTGCAAAAGAGACGTATCAAGGTGAATACCTATGGCTTGAAATTCTTCTTCACTGCTAGTGGTTTCGACTTCAGTAAGCATCGAAATATCAAGAAGCGTAAACTCACCTTCATTCAGTTGCCCGATCACGCCATCAGGGAACTGAAAAGAAGCACTGCCTTTCTGCACATAAAATACTACAGGGCTAGTCGAGTGATACTTGTCACGATTACGTTGGTAAAAATGTGAAAATCGTTGAAGGGTTACATTCGGCATAGTGCATCTCGAAATTTAGTGGACATAACGTTAATTATTTAGATTACTTCGATTAAAGCAAGTAAAGATGCAACGAATTATGACTGATACCAACTAATGAGACAAGTTTATCAGAGTTGCTTAACTTATTGATAGATGTGTAGATTTAGAATTGTGGTAGAGGGCATTAGGCTGAACTAGACAGCGAGTACAGAACCCTGTACTCGCTAATAAGCTGTTTTTACTCGGAAATCTCTTCTTTAGTTATTGGCTCAGGAAATATCTTAGTTGGCTTAGCAACCAGGTTTCTGTTCTCAAGGTTTACGTCGATTAGGCATACTTGAAGTGTGTCACCAAGTTGCCATTCGATGTTGCCGTCTACTGAGATCTGGCCTTTTTCACCGTTGCATTCAATACGCTCGCGGTTATCCATGATTTGAGAGCTTGGCACAAATGCCGCTGCCCCGTTTTCAATGAGACGCACACGAGCGCCAGCGCGGTTCACATCAAAAATTTCAGCGTCGTAGACGGTTTCATTTTTAGGTGAATCAACAAGTGTACGCGCATATAACCAGTTACCGACATTACGTTCAGCCATGTTGTGGTGCTTGCGATGCAGCGCCAGTTCTTCTCCCACGGTTTCATCCGGAGTTTGCTCTGGCTCTTTATCTAAGATCAGCGCTTTTAACATACGATGGTTGATCATGTCGCCGTATTTACGAATAGGTGACGTCCACGTTGCGTAGATATCTAAACCCATAGCGAAGTGTGCTAGTGGCTGGTTGCCAATTTCACTGTAGGCTTGGAACTTACGCATACGGTTGTCTAAATAAGGCGTGTCTTGTTCAGACAACCAGCGGCGCAATGCGCTGAATCCTTCAAGGGTCGCTAGGCTTTCTTGAGTGAAAGGTTTGTCACCGTCGGGGTTCACAAGCTCGAGTGCATCTTTGATCTTGTCTTCTTTTAGACCTGAGTGGGTATTAAAGACACCCATTGCAAATTTTTCTTTAAGCGCTTTACCTGCACAGATGTTTGCCGTGATCATTGACTCTTCGACAAGTCGATTAGAGGTTCGGCGCATATCAGCGTGAATGGCCACCACGTCGTTGTCTTCGCTTAATTCGAAGCGATAGTCAGGTCGGTCTGGGAACACAACGGCGTTGTTTTTACGCCATGTTGCACGGGCTTTGGAAAATTCGTAAAGATCTTGAACGACGTTGCCAATTTCTGCACTTGGTGACCACTCACTGCTTTCGCCCGTTTCTAACCAATCAGAAACCGGGTCATAGGCTAACCGAGCATGAGACTTGATATTCGCGGCGAAGAAGTGGATGTCGTTCCCGATCACGCCGTCACTGCTAACTGTTACTTTGCAACATAGGGCAGGGCGCAGTTCATTTTCGATAAGTGAACACAAATTGTCGGCTAGATCTCTTGGTAGCATTGGGATATTGCGACCCGGCAAGTAGATAGTGAAGCCGCGTTGTCGTGCCACTTTGTCCATATCTGACTCAACAGAGATATAAGCTGTTGGATCGGCAATTGCGATGGTTAGCTCAAAATCACCGGAAGGCAGCTTTTTCGCATGGAGTGCATCGTCCATATCTTTGGTCGATGCTCCATCAATGGTAACGAAAGGCGTTTCAGTCATGTCGACACGCTCTAAGTCGGCGTCATCGTTTAGTTGCCAATTGTCGATACCCTCAGGTTCTGAATTAGGTAAATCGTTTTGCGCTAGAGTCACCCACCACGGCGCAATTTTGTCGTTTGCGTCGGTGATTTTTTCTGAGATCTCGACAAAGAAGTCTTTATCACCATTTAGGGGGTGCTGAGTAAGATGAGCGACGACCCAATCACCTTCTTCAAGTAATTCAGGGTTTAATCCTTTTCTTGCTTTGGCTTTTAAAGACAGCTTTTTGAGTTGAGGATGATCGGGCGTTACGTTGAGGCGGCCCTTGAACATCTTCACTCGGCCGATGAATCGATTTAAGCCTTGCTCTATTAATTTGTCTGGTTCGGCGACTTCTTTGTCTTTCTCTGTGCGTATGATGGCTTCGACTTTATCGCCGTGCATGCATTTTTTCATATAAGGAGGCGGAATGAAAAAAGAGTGCTTGCTGTCTACTTCTAGAAAGCCAAAACCTTTCTCGGTCGCTTTTATCGTACCCTCTTTTGTTTTAAGGGTTTGTTTGATTTGTTGCTTGAGCTGAGCTAATAAAGGATTATCTTGAAACATCATATTCGGTCGTTGAGAATGGGCTGCATCACTATAATGCTAGAAGGACATCAATGCTAGCCAAAGTGATCATTATGCAACCATATAAAATGAGACGTGACGTAGCTTGCAGAGCGATTCTTATGCAAAATGACCTTTTTATGACCTGAAATGGAAAAAAATCCCCAAAATTGTGATGAAATTCAATTTTTTCTAGCTTTTCTTATGCTTTTAGGGCAGAATCCTGCTCCCTTGATATGTCCCAAGCGGCTTTGATGCGTTTTTTTACTTTTCCGCATTTGAATGGAATCAGTACTCGATATTGGATTGGTATTGGAAGTGGTAGAGCACGTGGGACCTTTTGTTTACTTAGATATATAGTGGGATCCCAATGTCCGAATCTGTAATTCAATTTAATGAATTAGCCCTTAACGAAAACATCCTTTCAGCTCTTGATAGCATGGGTTTCGTTTCACCAACTCCAATTCAAGCAGCAGCTATTCCTTTGCTTCTAGAAGGCAGAGATGCGTTAGGTAAAGCGCAAACAGGTACTGGTAAAACAGCAGCGTTTTCTCTTCCTCTGCTGAACAAAATTGATCTGAACCAACACAAACCTCAAGCAATCATCATGGCGCCAACTCGTGAGCTTGCTATTCAAGTTGCTGCAGAAATCAAAAACCTTGGTCGTGACGTTAAAGGCCTTAAAGTTTTAGAAATCTACGGTGGTGCATCTATCGTTGATCAAATGCGCGCTCTAAGCCGTGGTGCTCACATTGTTGTTGGTACTCCTGGTCGTGTTAAAGATCTTCTAACTCGTGAACGCCTACACCTAGACCAAGCTCATACGTTTGTTCTAGATGAAGCAGATGAAATGCTTAAAATGGGTTTTGTAGACGACGTTACTTGGATTCTTGAGAAAGCGCCAGAATCTGCACAACGTGTATTGTTCTCTGCAACTATGCCTCCAATGGTTAAGACTATTGTTGACCGTTACCTACGTAACCCTGCTCGCGTTGACGTTGCTGGTACTAACCACACTGTTGATAAAGTAGCGCAAAACTACTGGGTAGTGAAAGGCGTAGAAAAAGACGAAGCAATGTCTCGTCTACTTGAAACTGAAGAAACTGATGCATCAATCGTGTTCGTTCGTACTCGTCAAGATACTGAGCGCCTAGCTGATTGGTTATCTGCTCGTGGCTTTAAAGCTGCTGCACTGCACGGTGATATTCCTCAGTCTATCCGTGAGCGTACTGTTGACAACATCAAACAAGGTGTTATCGACATCCTAGTAGCAACTGATGTTGTTGCGCGTGGTCTTGATGTTCCACGAATCACTCACGTATTTAACTACGACATCCCATTCGATGTTGAGTCTTACATTCACCGTATTGGTCGTACTGGCCGTGCTGGACGTAAAGGTAAAGCGATTCTTCTTGTTCGCACTAACCAAATCCGTATGCTACGTACTATCGAGCGTGTTACTAAATCACAAATGGAAGAAATTGAACTTCCAGCACGTGATCAAGTAGCTGAGGCACGTCTAGTTAAACTAGGTGCTGAGCTAGAAGCAGATAAAGAACACAAAGCACTAGAAAGTTTTGTAGAGCTTATCGAGAAGCTTCAAACGAACTTAGAAATCGATGCAACTACTCTTGCTGCAATGCTTCTTAAGCGTCAACAAGGCAAGCGTCCTTTGTTCTACGAAGGTCCAGACCCAATGATCGAAGCAATCGAGCGTGATAAGAAGCGTCGTAAAGAGCGTCGTGATAATCCACGTGACAGCCGTGATGGCGGTCGTGATGGCGGTCGTGATGGTGGCCGTAGCTACGGTGGCAACACTGCTGATTGGGCTACTTACCAGCTACAAGTTGGTCGTGAGCAAGGCGTCCAAGTTAAAGACATCGTTGGCGCTCTAGCGAACGAGCTTGGCCTAACTAAAGGTTCTATTGGTGCAATCAAACTGGCTCAAGGCCACACGTTTGTACAGCTTCCAAAAACAATGAACTCTGAAGTAACTGGCAAGCTAAGCAAGCTACGTATTCGTCAGAAAGAAGTTGGCGCTGTAGTATGTGACTTTGATGACTTCCGCGAATCTCGTGGTGGCCGTCGTGACGGTGGCCCTCGTGGCGGAAACCGTGACGGTGCTCGTCAAGGCCATCGTGGTCAACGTGACGGCAACCGTGAAGGTGGCGGTTACCGTGGCAACCGTGAAGGCGGTCGTGGTTCTCGCGATGGCGGCGGTAATCGTGAAGGCGGCGAGCGTCGTTTCGATCGCAACCGTGGTGGTGATCACCGTGGTAGCCATCGTGGTGAGCGTTCTCCACGTAGCGAAGGCTAATTCAGAATTCTGAATAATAAAAACCGAGCTTAGGCTTAATGCCACTCGCTTAAGAGCGAGTGGCATGTTTATTGGGGTATCGGGCTGGCTTTTTTAAAACCGCTCTGGGGTATGGTTTCCTTTTCCGTTTCTTGGGGAGAATAAGCCGCTTCCCATTGTCCCTGAGAGCTTTTAAGTTTTTTGGTATCGCTCCTGGACTTCGAGTGTCGCTCGCCCAAATCATCTCATCCATAATCAAAAATAAGGCATTAATGAAGCTGATCCGTAGAGGCTCAACTTCATGTTGTTTAGCCATCTCAGCCATTTCCAGCCTCACGATGTTATAGCTGGTTAATATTCCCCATAGCTCCTGATATATCCCGACTTTTTTCTTACTTCGTAATGTTGGTTTGTTTTGTAACTGATACTGCTTTAGTTCGCCGTAACTGCGTTCGATTTCCCAACGCTCCCAATACACTTTAACTAAGTCATCAAACAGATAGCGCTCAGGGCATAAGCACGAAGTAATGAAGCCTTTGATTTCACCTTTAGGGGTTGGAATTAGAATAAGGCGTGCTTGCCATCTCTTGCCAAGATAGGGAGTCTGCTTTTGAGCTTGTGGTGAAACAGGCATCTCAATGAGATGATCATAATCAGTATAACTCTCGATTATGTCATAGCGCATTTTGGTTTTGATTGGTGTTAACCAGTGGCTGTTACTGCTAGCACCCTGCCAGCTGGTAAATAACTCCGCAGAAGTGAACCCTCTATCAAAAAGTGTTAATGAGTCATCTGGTGCTGACCCCACAAGTTGTTGGGCATATGATATTTCACTGTTTGTTACTGGTCCAAAAGCAGCATCGGACACAAGGTGGCTACGTGTAGACATTAATGTTACTGCCAACACGCTTGGAAATGATGCACCTTTTTGAGCAAACCCAAAATGCTGATTTTCTTCGGTATTGTGAGTTTTGAAATACGTTCCATCGACACTAAGAAGCTTTAAGCCACAAACTTCGTCAAAGTCTGATTGTTGCTCCCACTGTTGGGCTGTAGTTTTAAATAAGTAACGCATAGGTTTATCGCCGAGGCGTTCTTTCCCCTTGATAATACTGCTTGTTGCCATAGGTGTGAGTTCACCATCTACATCAGGGAATGCTAACTCCAACTTGTCGCAGACATCTTGAATGGAGCGATTACGTTGGAGCCCAATCCCTAATACTAACCAAACAGCTTGCTCTGCGGGGAGGCGTCGCTTTCTGAGCGATACTCGTCCAGTTTGTTGAACAGCTTCTTCAACCCATTCCCAAGGAATGTGTTTATTAAACACATCGATTGGACGTTCGTGGCAAAACTCTGCGGTAACCTGTAACTCTTTTGAAAACTCAGACATAAAAAATCGGCCGTAACTTACGTTACGACCGATTATGAGGCCTCTGGAGGATCGTTCAAGTAGCTAAACGATCGGCATTAAGCTTAGGCTCGGTTTTTTTGTATCTAGAATAAGAACGATTATTTGTTTAAGAAAATGAGGCCTTCACAAGGCCGATCATTTAGTTGAAATGAATAGCCATGTGAGTTCGTTTCGGTGAATGAGATTTTATAACCAGATAACGTAATTAAATGTTGTTTGTTTTCAGAAGGTGCTAAAAGTCAAAATGTGGCCGTTATGCAAGACTGGGCAAGGCCGAGCCGAATGCGTTTTTTGCGATAGAGCTTGCCGTTCGTAAAATGAAGGTATTACTTGGTTCAGGTTAAATCAGCACAGGTTACAGCCCTCTTGGTAGAAGGCTGTCGTGATTTTAAATCTAAAAACAAATCTCGATAGACTAAATCTTAAACTTGTTAACTAAGCCATTGAGTTGCTGCGCCATGTTGCTAAGTTGTTCACTCGATTGCGCGGTGTGGTGAGTGCCAGATTGGGTTTGTTCCGTCACCGCTGAAATGCTACTGACACTATGACTGATACTGGATATTTGCTGTTGCTGTTGCTCCGTAGAGTCAACAATATCGCCGGCCACTTCGTTCAGTGAGTTGACAGAAGACTTAATACTTTCAAGAGCCTGTCCACAACGTGTTGCGCTGGTGATGCCGATTTCTGTTTTTTCTTCGCATGCTTTCATGCTGAGCACTGTTTGATGAACGCCTTCTTGCAGCTCGGTAATAATGGTTTGAATGTTACCCGTAGACTCCTGTGTACGCTGTGCAAGCGTTCTAACCTCATCTGCCACAACAGCAAAGCCTCTTCCCTGTTCACCCGCTCTAGCCGCTTCTATCGCTGCATTTAATGCTAAGAGGTTCGTTTGGTCAGCAATGTGTTTGATGACATCAAGAATATTGCCTATTTGCTGAGAAGATGAATCCAGTTTATCGGCAACACTCACGGCATCTTTTACATGGTTAGAAACGCTTTGAATGGCTTCAATATTTTGAGCGACTTCATCGTGCCCATCCGACACCGTTTGGTGCGATTCGTTGGTCGCTGCGAGGGCGTACTTGGCTTTGTCTGAAACACCTGAAGATGATTTGGACAGTACATCGACCCGTTCTATTACCGACAAGGTTTGTTTTTTCTGCTCCTCGATGCCTGCTTGTATTTGATGGCTTACGCATGAGAGCTCTTCAGCTTGTGAGGCTAGGGAGTCGGTATTGCCGTGAATATTAACGACAACATCGCGAAGGTTACTATTCATTTTGTTGAATGCTTTCGCCATATGCGACAGTTCATCTCGGCCTGTATTTTTCATCGAGATGCTCAGATCTTTCTCTTCCGCTATGAGCGTCATGGTTTTTGTTATTCGCTGCAATGGCTTGGTGATGTTTTTAGCGATCACGGCTGAAACGATGAACAGGGCTAAGACAAACAGCACTGTGTACAAAGCGGTGGAAATCAGTTCCTGTTGAAAAGCGTCTTCTACGTCATCAATGTAAACACCGGTACCAACAACCCAAGGTAAGAAAGAGGCTTTACCAACAAAAGAGACCTTGTTTTGGAGCAATGTCTCTCCAGGGTTAGGCCATTGATAGGAGACAAAGCCGCTGCCCTTTAGGTTGGCAATCGTAACAAATTGCTTAAACGCATACGCGACGTAATCGGTATTACTTTTAATCATGTTTTGGCCATTAAGTTCAGGCTTAATTGGGTGCATCAACATGTTGCCATTAAGATCATTAACCCAAAGATAACCATTTTCCCCATATCGGGTAGATTGAATCTGCTGTAAGGCCAGTTTTTTAAGTTGTTCAACAGACAATTCACTACCCTGGAGCACTGGAACCGTTCTCGATTTTGTCAGATTGTCTATTTGACTGATGGTGCTCTCGACTAAGGCTTTTGCTGCTGCGTTCCGTTCTTCCAATATTTGTTCTTTGAGAGAATAGGCTGACACAACTTTAGCGCCCAAAATGAGCAAACTGGCAAACACAATAATGAAGCGTATTTTGGCTGAAACACTGAATTGATTGAGTATGCTATTAATCATAATAATTACCTTGGTAAATCACGAACTATCGTATCCATGGTTAGTTTTTTGCGAATGACTATTATTTAACTTGTGAGTAAAAGAAATCATTCAATACAGGATTGCGTGCTTATTATGTTATATATCAGTTTAAGTTATTGTATATTATAAGTTAATCTTATCTAGTCAGTGTGTAACAAATTGTTATGTTGAATGGGCGTTAAGACAGGTTAGCCGTGATTCGTGAGGCTTCTTTGCCAGGTGTAAAGTTAAAAAGAAGTGCAAACTACTCATGCAGGGTCGTGCCGTGAATAGAACTGATGACAGAAGCATTTGGATTAGTTTGATTATTAGTAAATCGTTCGTTAAAAGGGTGTATTGTTGGCACAATATGTCAGATGGTGTAAGTCGGTTGGACTAAATGTTCAAGCTATCGATTGTGCTTATAGGATGATTGCTAATTTATATGTTCGCTAAATTAATCGCGAAGTTAATATATCCTTTATCTGTAGTAACTTAGAGTTCAAGTTTGCTCTCTGATTAGTGCAAATTAAAAGTAAGAATATATTGTAATTTATTTGTTAAAGTGGAAGAGGGTTGATTGTATTATTTGAAACATTATGCGGAATAAATGCACAATATTGAATTTAAATGCATGAAAAGTGATGCCGTGAAATGGGCCTTTGTTAATGACTTGTATCATTAGGATAACTAATGCGAATAAAGAAGATTTGTCATTATTTAATCACATGAAAAATGCCTATTATTGCTTCAACGAAAATAATAAACCCAATTTTGTGAGGCAATCATGGCACAGGTAATGCAAATCAACACTATCGCAGTTCCAGCGTCAATGGATAAGAAAACTTATTCAGTAAATTTCAAAGGATTGATTGCTCATCTACTCGATATCTTGTTTGTATCTAGTGAACCAGAGCAAAACTATAACGCTAGTGATCTTTCATCACACATGCAGCGTGATATCGGTATTTACCGTTAGAAACGAACAGTTGAGAGCCCTGCCATTTGGCGGGGCTTTTTTTTGCCTATAAGATTCTGAGTCGACGGTTTTTTTGAATGTATGATGGGATTTTTACGAGTAATCGTAAAATATAGATAGACTCAATGGATCTTTGAGAATAACATCGGCTTGTTTTGGGGAGTAGTTGATGAGAATTTGCATATCGTCATCCCGTTAAGCTTTAGGCTTATCCGGTATGCAAAGGTGGAAACACCTTAACGAGACCAACGCATCTGAGCTTGTTTGATCGAATGTTTAGTACATTGATCTGCGAGGTTTTTTGTATGCGGAAGGTCCCCCTAAATGAGATCTTCCGTGCTGAGGAAGATTTATGAGTCCCTTCACTTATTATGGCTTCGGCCTGTTCACAATGCTTCTTGTTGCTCTTGATATTTGGCAAACAAGAGGCGGTAAAATTAGCGTTAAAAAAGCCGCAATTTGGAGTGGGGTATGGGTCGCGATAGCATTCGCATTTGCCATATCTATCTTCTATTTCTGGGAATTTTATTCGCCAGATAGTGACTATAGCGCTAAGCAAGCGACGACAGCATTCCTAACAGGCTATCTACTAGAGAAATCCCTGAGTGTTGATAACTTGTTTGTGTTTACCATCATATTCCATCAGTACATGGTACCAGACGATTTGCGACCGAGAGCGTTACTATGGGGAGTCATCGGCGCTTTAGTATTACGCACAGTAATGATTGTTATTGGAGCGAAAATACTAATGAATTTCCATTGGGTGTTGTATGTCTTTGCCGCTTTCCTGATCTGGACCGGTATTCAACTATTTAAGCCAGAGAAAGAAGATCATGGAATTAGCCCATTACCCGAGCGTTGGCTCAGACGTGTATCCAGAGTGAGTGATGGTTACGAAGGTCATAAGTTAATAGTGAAAAAAGACGGCTTGTTGTGGCTAACCCCAATGGCGATAGTCATTGCCGTGATCGCCATGATGGATGTAGTTTTTGCACTCGACTCGATTCCTGCGATCTTTGCTGTAACCAGAGAGCCGTTTTTGGTATTGGCTGCAAACGTATTTGCTCTGCTTGGGCTACGTTCTTTGTTTTTTGTACTACAAGGTATGATAGACAAGTTTGTTTACCTGAGAACGGCACTGGCGTTTATCATGGTGTTCATCGGTATTAAGATGAGCCTAGTAGAAACCGCCTGGGCGATACCAACTTGGATCTCGTTGTCTGTACTCTTGTTCGTGATGACGGTTGCGGTTATTGCTTCGCTACTAAAGAATAATGCACCAGAGAAGCTAGAAGGCTAGCTTTGAGGTATAGGCATCAGAGCAGGGGCATCAATCGCTAAGGGAATGGAATCTATGTAGAGAGCTTTCTTGGCAGCATAGACGTGCTGTCAGGAAGGCTTATTTGATGAAATTAGCAGTAAGCGAGTGAATTAGATCGAAATATCTAGCATCGTGCCGATCATATCGTTGGAACGCTGGACGACAGATGTCCCAACACGGTTATAGCTTTTGGCTTGTTCTAGCTTTACTGCAGCGTCAGTAGCCGATGCGTTTTTTTGTTGATCGTGAAGGTCTTTTTGAGTGTTAAGATCACGTTGTTCCTGTGCGGAAGGCAGGTTGTTAACTTGATTGTTATCTGCTAACTCAACGTTGGATTTCTGTTCCTGCTGTGATTGCATTTCTTCTAATCGTGCAGTTTCTTGTCGCGCTCGCTCAAGTTGAGACTCTAGACGAGACTCTAGACGAGACTCTAGACGAGACTCCTCCATTTGAGCCGATTCTATGCGTTTTTGTTCAGATCTGGTTTCTTCTAGGCGAGCTTGTTCACTTCGAGCATTAGCATTTAGCTCTTCCGTGGAACGCTTGGCCATATCCTGTGATTGGAGGATGATATTACGGCCTGACTGAATTGAGGAGACTGGCATGATATTTCTCCGTTATATCTATATATAGATTAATATTTAACCAGAGAAAGTGCAACTTTTGAACGGTATTAGCCTGAGGAAATGGATCTTTACGTATGACGAGTGTTCAGTGGAGGAAGTTAGTCCCTGAACAGGCCACTGATTATCTGTATTTCTTCATCGGTAAGAATAATTTCCGATGGTTCTTCATGTAACTTGCCTTCAATTTCACTTCTCAGTGTCAATAATTGCTGCGGCGGCAATTCTAGAATTCTCGTCATCAGTTGCTCAAATTGAAGTTTATGCATAGGATTATTCATCTCGTTAGAGTGACTAATTGGTAGAACATTCGCGCAATACGTCATAGCGAGGCTCCTTGTAAAGGTATAAGAATCGTTTGCAAGTTACTATAAGAGTACCGTTAGGCGCTTTTGTTCAATCTATGTCAAATAAATTTGAATCTGATCGATACGAGACATAGATCACGTTATGCTCCACCATGGCTTGGAGTAAAACGCGATCTATATGTTGGAGAGAATGGAGGCTGACAAAGTCAGGATTTAGCCGTTTCATTACATAATGCGAACTTACTCGCGAGCTCATGAAGTTCTGGCAGCATTCGGTAGATCAAGTGAAGTTGCTGTAATACTAATTTTACCGAATTCTCATCTTCATCTCGCCACTCACTAAGTCGTTGCTCCATTGTATTTTCTTCAATGTGCTCTAACGAGAATTCAGTGTTGTTATTCTGTAGTTGTTCGTACAGTACTTTTAAATGTTTAAAGATAACGCTATGGGCTTCTAAAACAAGTCTATGTGTCTTCTCATCTTCTATGCGGGTGCGGTGAGCACCCAACGCTGAGATATAACTCAGCAACGCGTGATTTAACGTCAAGAACCTGAAACTTTCATCGACCGCTTTTCGGTATTTCCCAGGTTCAATAAGCATATTACTGATCGACGAACTTAAGCCTGCATCTTTATTATGTGCGTCGCGTCGTGCGATTCTGTAAGCTAAGGTGTCCTTTTTACCAATGCGATATTGGCCAATGATCTGAGCCAAATAAGTTTGGTTTGCAACAACGGACTCCGCCATAACGGTGTGAAGACGTTTGGCTTGCCAGTCTGGCAAGATGTACATTACGGCAAGTACCGCTAACCCACATCCGATTAAGGTATCCGCAAGCCTAGGTAGCACCACAGCATAGCCTTCACCTTGCTGATTGAAACAGAACAGCACAAGTAAGGTGATAAATGCCGTCGCGAATCCATAGTTGTTAATTCTAAAGGCGAAAAATAAAATTCCCGACAATACAATGAGGACCAATTGGCTCTCGGCGGTGGGGAAGAATGTAAGAAGAGGAACGCCAATAAGCAGGCCAGCAAGTGTCCCAATGACTCGTGCACTGAGCTTTTGCTTTGTAGCACTGTAGTTGGGCTGGCAGACAAACAATGTTGTGAGCAAAATCCAGTAGCCGTGCTCAATATTGAAACCTTGGATGATGCCGTAACCTGCGGTTAGTGCTAATGACATCCTAATCGCATGGCGAAACAAAATCGAATCTGTATTTAAATTAGTCTTGATTCTCAGCCACATAGCCTTAGGCGTATGAGCTGACGTATCGTCTAAGATGTCGTCGTTTTCGTTTTGCTTAACATCTGGATTGCATACGTTGCTAAGCTGTTTTTCAACGGTGGCTAAGTTTTGGAAAAGGTACACCAGTTGGTTTAGCGATTGACGCCATTTCGGATTATCAAGCTCGGCTAAGTGTGTGATCGAGTCCTTTAGCTCATTTAACGCCGAGGAGCATTCTGCTTGGTGCTCATACTGAATTCCCAGATTCAAAGAGTTCGCGACAGTGCGACAGGCATTCGCTTGTACATTCATTAAATGTTTGAAGCGAAAAAGAACATCGCTATAACGGAAATTCTCTGCTAAATCTTGGTAACGATAATGGGTTGAGCTCACGCGTTCATGAATATCTTGTGCGATGAAATAGATGTTAAGAAAACGGTCACTTGGGCCATCTATGTGCCCTCGACGCGAACGTGACAACAGGGTGTTTTTGGTATCATTTAACGATGTTACTGTTGCGGCATTTAAACTGGCTTCTTTGATCCTATGAGGCTGAGGGATCAGATCCGTTACCGGGTGGAATAGCTCACTCTTGGTTTCTAGATAGTTAGCAAGTTGATTAAAAACCGTTGCCAAGCTTTGCTGAACCGGTTGCATCGGCCAGAAAATTTGCCAAATCATGGAAATTAAGTAGTACCAAGCACTCCCTAGTAAGAGCTGAATTGGTTGAGTCCATAGATCCGTGCTTTCATGCGCGCCTAACATGGTATAGATAGCGATCAGTAATGAACCAAAAGCAATACTTGCGTATCTAGGGCCGATTGCTCCCAGCATGATGAAGCCAAAAGATGAAATAAACAGCCCGACCGCAAACCAAATAGGTTTGTCGAACAGAAATTCAATTGAAAAAGCGGCGAAAGCAAAACAGCCAAAAGTAAGGACGACTGCTTTTAATCGCCCCCACAAGCTGTCGTCTGTTTCCGCTAGAGCGGCAGCAATAACTCCCAATATTAGCGGGATGATGGCAGCACTTTGCTCTAGGTACCAGCAGCTGAAAACCACACCGAGTAGAGCAATAGCAACCCTAACGCTGTAGTTGATGGTTTTGTTGGTCCAATATTTACGCAAAACGGAACGAATCGACACGTTAAATTATTCAATTTTCAAAAAACAGAGTGTAACAAAAGTCAGGCTTGAACTTCATGATTAAAAATAAAAATTTGGTCAATTGACCGATAAGTAAGCGACATTCACCGTAGATAGGTTGTTTTTGATTTTGTGGAGTGAAAAGAGTAATCGAATCGGTGACTTGTACTAGTTGAGCATAATAACTATGATGCCAATAGTTAGATTTTAAGGACCCTCCCATGCAACTTTGCGCCACCCCTTCAGCCAAGTTCTTTGTTCAGCATGAATACAATGAAGTCAGTATCGAAGCTGATAAGCTTATTTTGGCGTCAGATTTTAGTGAAGAACATATTCCTTTCTCAATTTGGAGCGGAAAAATAACGATCGAAAGAGGCGTTGTTTGGGGGAAATTAATGTTTCACGCCCACATTCATGAGGGAAAAGAAATGTGCTGGTTGGTTCAAGGCTTGCCTTGGGAATCTTGCCGCCGTTTTGTTCGTCATGCTCAAAAGTGCTATCAGACTTGGCATCATACCCAGTGTGAAAGACTCAACTCACTTCTGCCACAGTGGCACGAAGCGCTTGTCCGCTTACAAAATCAACCGGCCTTTTTGGCAACATCTCAAGTCAGCGATTGGGGACATCGAGTATCATCTGGTTTAGATGAACTGAATATATCGGTTTATGAAGCCGAGCAAATGATGCCCAAGCAGATGGAAGATATCGTGCGTTGGTTAGCGCAACCAAAAGAGCTCCAACAAACTCGTAATCAAGTCTGGCTTGAGAGTGAACGTCAATATTGGCAAGTCTTATTCGAGCAATGTGAGTCTAGCCCGCTAAATCTTGCGCAGCAGCAAGCTGTGTTAATGAACAACGACCACAATTTGATTCTTGCGGGGGCGGGTAGCGGTAAAACGAGCGTACTTAGCGCGAGAGTGTCCTATTTGTTGCAAAGTCATCAAGCTCTGCCGGAACAAATTTTACTGGTTGCATTTGGTCGTAATGCCGCTTCGGAAATGAAGCAAAGACTTGATACCAAGCTCGGAAGTGCGGCGGCGCAAGTCAGTGTTAAAACGTTCCACAGTTTAGGGCTTGATATTATAAAGCACGTTGAAAAAGAGCCAGTGTCAATTAGCCCTCTTACGACTAATGATAAAGCTAAGCAGGCTTGGTGCATTGAATGGTTAAAATATCATTGGACGGCGAACAACAACTTTAAACGATGGCAAAAACATTTATCTCAATGGCCAATCGCCTATTTAACTGGAGATGAAGAGCTTGGATCACAATCGGAGAACCCCAAGTTAATTGCTTGGCTTGAAAAACAGTTAGAGCAATTGTCTGCCTGTCAACTGAACAAAAAACAGCTACAACAGCGAATTGTTGAAAACGAAGAATATCCACGGTTAAACAGTGAACTCCAATTGACTTGGCCCTGTTATCAAGCCTGGCAGCAGATGCTAAAAGAGCAAAATCAAATTGATTTCCACACCATGATTTCTCGTGCGACCAAATACATTGAATCTGGTAAATACAAGCCTGAATGGCAATTCGTAATGGTGGATGAATATCAAGATATTTCGCCAAGTCGGTTAGCTTTGCTAGAAGCATTGTGTTTACAACCTAAATCTGACGAGCGAGCGTCGCTATACGCAGTAGGGGATGATTGGCAAGCCATCTATCGATTTGCTGGCGCAGATGTACAATTGACGACTGATTTTAGTCAGCGCTTTACCGGTGCTTCTGTGCATTATTTGGATACAACGTATCGATTTAATAGCCGAATTGGTGATGTTGCTAACACATTTATCATGCAGAATGACAACCAGTTGCATAAAGAGTTGAACAGTGCAAAGGTTATAAAACAAAAGTCAGTTTATATTTGCCCAATGACTATACTCGAAGAGTCGCTAATAAAATTAAATGATAAGGCGACAACACGGAAAGATGTGCTTTTACTAGGACGTAATCATTACCATTGTCCCTCTACAATGGATGAATGGAAGCAACGCTTCAGTAATTTGTCACTGCAGTTCATGACGTGCCATGCGAGTAAAGGCCAAGAGGCCGACTTCGTATTTATATTAAACGTTGATGAAGGGCAGTTCCCCTGTGTCGAAAGACAACTTCATTTAGATGGTGCTTTGCTGCAATCGCAAGATGATTTTCCAAATGCAGAAGAACGACGCTTGTTCTATGTTGCGCTCACGCGTGCTAAAGAAAAAGCGTGGGTTCTCTATGGTGCTCATCCATCTGGTTTTGTAGAAGAGCTACGAACAGGAGACTACCCTGTCATAAAAAATAACAGGCTAGGATCAAACATGAACATTGGCATCTACATATACGAATATGCAGAACCTATCGATTTTTCGGGGCCATATGAAGTCTTTGCGAGCGCAAATCGCTACGCAAGTGAATATGGCATTCAATTCACTCCTTATCTAATCAGTGAAGGGGGAAGTGCGGTTTCTGCCCGTCACGGTTTCCAAGTGCTCCCACATCGCTCATTTGAAAACCACCCTGAGCTCGACGCGCTAATTGTTGTTGGGGGTGCACATAAGCATGAAATGAATAATAGTGAAGGAATTGAGTGGATTCAGGAACAAGCTAAGCGGGTGAAGTTTATTGCTTCGGTAGGTACGGGCGCATTTCTGCTTGCCAAAGCGAACCTGCTACAGGGAAGAAGAGTCACAACTCATTGGCAGGATATCGAGCAACTATCGCAAGAGTACCCCTCACTTTCTGTGGTTAAGAATGTGCGTTGGGTTGAAGACGGTGAGGTGATGACGTCTAGTGGGATGTCGGCCGGCATTGATATGAGTTTGCAGATTGTTGCTCGGTTATCGAAACAAAGCTTAGCAAAGAAAACTGCGCATCAAATAGGTTTTGATTGGCGAGAAGAGCACGTAGTCGCTTACTGAGGAAGAGCGAGTTAGAATTAACTAACTAGAGAAAATAAGCCGAACATAAAGACATCCAACCAATCGGATCTCTATGCTCGGCTTTCTTATAGACATGGTATTTCTAGTCAGTCTTTAACCTGAACTTAAGTACGATCGGCTAGGTAAGCTTCGTAGTCAGGAATTTCAATATCCACTTCTTCACGCAGTAAAGGTGATTCAAACATAAACTTTGCGCTTGCACGATTCGTCGCCACTGGAATGTTCCAAACGCTCGCGATGCGCAATAGTGCTTTTACATCTGGGTCATGTGGTACCGCATTAAGTGGATCCCAAAAGAACACCATCATGTCAATTTTGCTTTCTGAAATTAAAGCGCCTAACTGCTGGTCGCCTCCCATTGGGCCGCTAATCAAGCTCTTAATTGCTAATCCAGTCTTGCTACTTAGCATATGACCCGTTGTACCTGTTGCGTACAAGAAGTGTCCCTGCAACTTTTCTTTATTTTCAATGACCCAGCGAAGAAGCTCGGGTTTGCAATTATCATGCGCGACAAGAGCAATGTGTTTATGAGCAGGTAATGTTCTGGTTGTGGTTTGCATCAAGTACTCCTTGTTGTGCTACCCAATGGCGTGATGCGAATAGAGCCAAGGTAGAAGATGCACGATCCCTGAATCATACATTCGTTAAGTTGTTCAGCTGGTTATAATGGCAAATGGTTAGCGATAATGCATACTTTTATTGCTGAACAAGGTTCTAATTGTAATAAACGTTAGCTAAATAACATTTTAATCAGAAAGTGTTACGTTATAAATTGGTCTAAATTCTGGTGGAGATAGTGACTCATCAATGACCTTTCTTGGGTAACTGTTTGGCGTAAGCGCTTCAATTGTTGGTTGATAGTCGGATTCAAATTCATTGGAGTCTGCTAAGTAATAGGCGGCTTGCTGTACAGATTTTCTGCCCTGTAACACCATTTTGTCACTTGGGGCAAACAGGACTTTATTTCGTCTGATGCCGCGATAAACACCGTGGCTTAAATAGACAGAAAGCAGTTTTATCTGTTCTTGCTTACCAGAATTACGTAATTCGCTGATCGCAGCTTCAATTGCGACGGCACTGCCCACGATATAATCAATATCTTCGTGTTCCATAACGTTTTGTACCAAGTTACGCTGTAACTCTTTGTCGTTATCTGCCCATAAAGACAAGACGATACTAACGTCGGTATCCTTGATCGCATCTAAAAAACCATTGGCAACCGGTTTCGTTCCACCACGATATCTTGGCCCGGGCAACCAAGCAATTTTTACTTCACCAGAGCCTTTAGGGTGGCGCTTTGCCAAGAATTTCCCCGTTTTATACCCCATCCAATACCAATCGGCGCCAACGTGCCCTTTAATGGAAATGCTGTTTTCTCTGCTTGATTCAAGGTGATTGACGGTCGCAAATATGGGGATATCGCCCACCATTTCTCTTAGATCACCTTGGTAACTATTAGGAGATACCGTCCCAAGAATAATGGCGCTTGCCCCCCAATCTTTACATTCGATTAGCTGCTGCTGTTGTTTCTCAATATTAGGATAACCACCAGATTCAAGTACCTTTAACTCAAGCCCTAGTTTTTTCGCTTCATCGACCATGCCGTAGTTAACAGAAAGCCAATATGAGTCTTTCAAATGAGGGTAAATGGCACACAGTTTCTCGCTTGCATAAGCGGAACTTACCTGCGTCCCTGAAATAATAAGGAAGAAAGTTGTACTAATAAGAGAGTTTAGGCGAGAAAAGCAGTCTTTATTACGCATTTTGATCTTGGGCATTGGCATAGAGGAGGTAATCATAGCAAAATATGGCCATATCACTATTGTTTAAGTGGTATCAATTTTTATAAAGAGGACATGCATGGGCATTTCGCCACGAAGCATTGGAAGCAAGCTACTTTATTCATTTTTAGCTATCACAGTCTTGATGATCACTGCTTCTATCATTGGTATATCAGGTTTTTCCTTTGTTGCTCAAACAGAAAAGCGTGTGGTGAATGACGCAATCCCTTCAATGCTTGAAGCGAGGCAGGTGTCAGAACTAAGCTCGCGTATTATTAACTCTTCTCAACAGCTGACCAACGCTAAAGATGATGCGGAGCGCAAGCAAGCGGGTTCGGTGTTATTTAATCAGTTGAATCGCCTTCTTGATCATATTCGATCACTTGGTTCAAGCTCATTTGGTTCAGGTTCGTTTGACGGCTCTTTGCTACAAAAGTTAGAAATTAACGTTCAAAAAATCATTGATAACTTTGCAGAGTTAGGTTTGTCGGTAGAGAAGCGATTGCTGCTTAATTCAGAGATAGAAGCTGCGGTAATACAAATGCAAGTCCAAGCTAACGAGCTTGAAAGCCTCACGCGTACTCAAGTGCTTAATACCAGTACGGTCGCCGTAGCGAATGTTGCACATATCTATGATTTACTTGACGTCGACAATAAAGATGCCGTTTATCGAGCGCTAGATAGCCTAGTTGAAGTAGACCTCGACCTGTCAGAGAGGCTCCACGAATTGCATTTATTGGCATTTCGATTATTGACTCAAATTGAAGAGGTCAAAACCGTTACTGACTTTGATCGTCTACTGCTATTGAGAGAGCAATATGAAAGTAATCTAACGATCATGTCTCGTCGAGTTAAGTCGGTAGAAGACCCGTCACGGTCGGTTAAAATGGGAACGATTATTTCAGAGCTTCGTAAACATGAAATTGTGTTTGAATGGTTGATGCAACGGCATAAAAATACCCAACTTGCATCTGAACTCAATGTAAAAACACTAGATAACTTTACCGAACTCAATCAGATCGTGAGTCAGCTAATTGATATATCAAATCAAAGTACAGCGCAAGCGATAGAGCAAGTTTCAAAGACACTCAATTACGCACAATGGACACTGATTTTTATTTCGATCGTAGGGTTAGCCGGAGTCGTACTGATTGTTTGGCGGGTCGTATATCAGTCTGTGGTGATTCGATTGAGCGAATACTCATCTGCGTTACGCTCTGTGGCCAAAGGGCAGCTAGATATCGACGTCACCATCAAAGGTAATGACGAAATGGCGGGCATGGGACACGCCATTTTGAATGCGAGAGATACTGCACGGTCATTAAAAGTACTAGCAGAGCGAGAGTCGGCGTCTAAGTTAGAGCTAGAAGAATATAAAGAACATTTGGAAGAAGTGGTCAGTGAGCGAACCGAGCAGCTGCAGGCGAGTAACAATAAGCTAAATAATGAGGTGCTCAATCATGCTAAAGCACGCAGAGATGCAGAACAAGCCAATAGAGCAAAGTCTTCTTTCTTGGCGACGATAAGCCATGAAATACGCACTCCGCTAAATGGTGTTTTAGGCACAGCAACACTACTAAAAGATACGAATTTAAACACGAACCAGTCGCAGTATGTAGATATAATTGACCGCAGCGGAACCAATTTATTGTCGATTATTAATGATGTCTTAGATTATTCCAAGATAGAAGCGGGTCACTTGAAAATAACCAACGCACCGTTTGATCTGCATATGTTGGTTAACGATGTACAACAGTTACTCTTGAGCCGGTCAAATGAAAAACGATTGAGCCTATACACTCACATTGAATCGGATGTAGGGCAATATTGGGTTGGTGATAAGACCCGTCTATGCCAGGTGCTAACGAATTTAGTTGGCAATGCAATCAAATTTACAGAGCAGGGTGACGTTGATGTTTATGTCAGTGTTGCTCCAAATGACAGCAGCACCTTGTGTTTTGATGTGAGCGATACGGGTTTGGGCGTTTCAGAAACCGAACAGCTTCATTTGTTTGATGCATTTACTCAAGCCAGTAGTGGAGAGAAAGTCACGGGTGGCACCGGGTTAGGCTTGGCGATTTGTAAGCGCTTGGTCAGCGCGATGCAGGGGCGGATAGGGGTTGAATCGTTACTTGGAGAAGGCAGTCGATGCTGGTTTACGGTGCCAATGGAAGTGGGCACTGCTGAAGAGTATGAACTTTGCCATTTTGAGTCTTTACATTCATCAGTAAATCGTTGCTTTGACGAAGAGTCTGGTATCAACGTTGCGGCACATGTCTTGTTAGTTGAGGATAACCCCGTGAATTGCGTGGTAGCTGAGGGTTTTTTACAAAGTTTAGGGCATACGGTTACGACGGTAATGACAGGGCAAGCGGCTGAAGCAATGTTCAATGAGCATGATTATGACTTAGCCTTACTCGATATTAATCTACCTGATTGTACTGGCACCGAGTTGGTACAGCGCTTAAAGAGCATAGAAGCGGATGTAAGTGACGAGCCTTCAGCGACAACGCCTATGATTGCGGTTTCTGCTCACGTATTTAATGAAGATATTGCCGAGTACCTTGCCGCCGGTTTTGATGGATTCTTACCAAAACCGATTGTTAAAGACGCCTTAAGGGATCTCATCATTAAAACTCTGTGTAATGGCACTGGCGGCAGGGAACAAGTTAAACTTAATCCGTTATCCGCAACGGCCGAAAGCCCTGCAATGGTGAAAGATCACGAGCTTGTGAATCTGAACGTATTAGAACAAGACTTAGATGTGTTAGGTGAAACTAAGATGAAAAATTTAGTCGAGCTGTTTGTCGAGTCAAGTCATCAAATATGGATAGAGTTAGAGCAAGCCCAGCAATCAAATGAGCATCAATTGATTAAATCACTGGTTCACAAACTGAAAGGTTCTGCAGGGAGCATGGCGTTACAACCGCTTCATGATATGTGCCACGAGGTAGAAAAAGATGCAGACCCACTGTCTAAATTTTCGCAGCTTAGCCCAACCATTAAACGGGTTCTAGAACTGTCTGGTCAAGAGTTACGAAAGTTTGTCACTCGAGATGCTTAATAAACTGAATATCGGTAACTGGGCATCGGATCATCTAGGGGCGGAGAGCCTGATTAGAGTGATTATGGTGGCCAATCGTCTAACGGCCTTGAGTCACAGTCTCGTGAATCAAGGCCGATGTTATTGCGTCTATTATGGTAAAAGGTCTATCGTTCCTTTTGGTGGCGTGAGCCGATAAAGTCCAACTCGTCTTCATCAACATCTAAGTCTGCCCGTGATTTAAGCAGATCGAGCTGGTTTTCCAGCATATCCATTTGGTCGTAGTCTCCTTCTGAACATGCGACATAGATTTGTTGTTCAAGATCTTCAATTTTATCTCGAATAGCCATTGTTAACCCTCCAATTCAGCGATGCTCTCGGAAAATGGACAAACCCTAACGGTTCTCAAATCGATTATAGTCAAGTAAACCGTATTCGATAGGGCGATCTTGATGACACTATCGATGAACCTCATCGCTTAACTTCCAAATTGCTTTGCTGCATCTTCGGATAGCGAATTGATCCAATAACTTAACGTTATTTGGTTCAGAGTTAATATTTTTTGATGGTCGAGAAAATTAATGGAAAGTTCTTTTTATCTTAAACGTGACTGAGCTTGGAGGGAGGAGTATCTAGAGCAAAACATAAAATTAAGGGCAAATAAAAAAGCTCGCTAGATAAGCGAGCTTTTAAACGTAATTTTTACGGAAGAAGATTAAGCAGTCGCTTTAAGTTCTGCTGTTTTTTCTTGAGAGATAGGCTTAGTCACCAGTGCAAGCACAATACACACACCCATCATCACTGCAGAGATGGTGTACGCAAGATTGTAGCCACCACCTTGAGTCATAGAATAGCCAACCACAGCCGCACCGATAGCGCCGCCGATACCCCAAGATGTGTAAAGCACACCATAGTTAGTACCGTAGTTTTTCAGGCCGTAGTATTCTGCCGTGATCGACGGGAATACCGCCAATAGCGTACCGTAACCAAGTGCTGCCATTGCAGTACCGATGATCAGCGTGAACTCTGACGTAAAGGTTGCAAACAGCACCATATTTACGCCTTGTAATACGAACGCTAGAAGCAGAGTGCGAACGCCACCGATCTTGTCCGATAGGATACCTGCAGCAACACGGCCACCTGAATTAAAGATTGCAAGGATTGAAGCAAGGTAAACTGCATTAGGTAGGTTTGCTTGCATACTAGCAATGTTAGTGATGTTACCGATGATCATAAGACCAGCAGAAGCAGCAAACGCGTACATTACCCAAAGAGAGTAGAATTGCGGCGTTTTAAGCATGTTACGCCAAGTGACGTCTGCAGGCTTAACGGTTACTGGTTTAGTTTGACCTTCTTTCACTTTTGGTTCTTCAGGTGTGTAATCTGAAGGTGGGTTATTGATAGTACAAGCTAGTGGTACTGCAATAACAAGAACGCCGATACCTAGCATCATGAAGCTATGGTTAATACCGTAAGTCGCGATCAGTGTCGAAGTTAGTGGCGCTAAGTAAACGGCAGCCAAACCGAAACCTGCCGCGATAAGACCATTTACAAGGCCTTTCTTAGATACGTGGAACCACTTCATTGCTGCTGGAGACAAACAAGCGTAGCCGAAGCCAATACCTGCACCAGTCATTACGCCGAAAGTAAGGTTTAGCATTAATACTGAATCAGCAAAGCTAGAAGCGATCATGCCTAAACCTGTAAGAGACGTACCCAAGATCAAAATTTTGCGAGGACCCATACGGTCTTGAAGAATACCAGCAATAAGAAGACACACTGAGAAGGTGATAGTTGCTACCGCGTATGGCTGAGATGCGTCTGATGCGCTCCAACCTAAGTCACTTACGAGTGCTTTGTTGAATACGCTCCATGCGTACAAAATACCTAAACAAAGGTTGATACAAAATCCTGCAAGCAGAATTCGCATAGCTTTATCAATCTTATTCATTATTGATCTCAGTGTGTTCCCTGACGGGAGTTAAAATTAGGGGTATTCAAATTTATTTGTCTTTCATCAACAAAAACAATAAAAAATGTCGCGCGGATTATATCCAATTGTTATGTGATGGAAATCTCATTTTCAATTATATTTGTAACTAAATGTAACTAATTGGTAAGGGCTGAAAGTAAATATACAACCCAGCGTGTATTGCCGTTGTTACTTTGTAGGTATTACATCTAATCTATTGGGTATCTAATATTATTGTTATTAGCATCAATAACTAATACTGTAACCTTGATTTGCGAAAGAATGGCGAGGTTGATGAGCATGTTGATGCTCATCACATTAGTAAAAATATCTGAAAATAAATTTATTCGTTAATAATATGTTAACTGTCATTATTGCCAAGCCGAACTTGTTGTTATAAAAGGAATATCTAAGCAATGACTGTAAGTGAATGTAATTAACTTGTAAAAACTGTAACTAGTTATAAATAGTAACGTTTTGTGTATAAAATTTGAGCTTGAAAGTGGTCGTAAAATACGCATAATGGCGTGGAATCTGAGTTTTCAAATTTGAAAGGATGCTTTTCTTTGAGTTTTAGTGAGGCGCTACTATGAAATTATTACTGATAATCATTGCTTCAATATCGGCAGGTGTGGCTTCATCTGACCACATTAATTCTTTTTTGTTAGGTCTATCTGTCTCAGCGTTGGCTGTGGGTAGTTGCTATTGGTTTGCGTTTAGAAGCTCACGCTTCCCATTGCTCGCGACATTGTTGTTGCTCTGTGGATTACTTTCAAAATTAGCAATTACAGTCATTGGCGTTATGGTTGGTATTCAAGCCGAGATTATCACGTCACCCCTTGTATTTGCTCTCGCTTACCTGTTTTTCTCATTGGTTATTAGCTACCTGTGGTTTGCTTATCGTGACGCGAAAACAGAGAAACCAAAAAAGCTTGTTGAAGCTAACGTATAAATCCCCATTGATTGAATTTAAAAAAAGCCTTCGAAGTCGAAGGCTTTTTTGTACGTGTCGATAAACTTTTAGTCGTTACTTGGTATCTAGGCAAAAAACGCGCAAGTGTTTCATATGAGTATGCTCCGAGGTTATGTCCCAAATGGCGGACGACTTACTTCAAGTAGATATACAAATCGGTCTGTTTATCTACGACCAAGGTATAACTGAAAAACACCGCCTAACGAAGTAGACTGAACTTACCTCATCAAAGTAAGGAATAGGCATGGAAGTCGCGGTTTTTTGGATAGAAAAGAGCATGCTTTTAACGGGTATTTTGCTTGTTACTATGGGCGTATTTCAATATGGGCGTCGAAGCCAAGATTGGAAGGGGGTTATAACTATGTTTTATAAACGGATCCCTATGTCGATATCAGAGTTCAAGTGGTACCGCCTTGGAATAGCCCTATTGGTTTTTGCGGTGATCATTCGCATCGCAGGATTAATCTTTTGGCCGTAACGGTTTTATTTGTCCTTAAATAGCTCACTAATTAAGCAACTGCTCGATATTGCCATTCCTATGTCGATTTTTCTCCTATATTGTATATTAAGGTATGGTGAACTTAACTTTTCTAATTCTTTTAAATACTTTCATCATCCCATGACGTAATTGTTAACCCCATCTGGTTTATGGTGAATAAATGTCTCTTCCCGTTTTAATATGTGATGACTCCGCTTTGGCTCGAAAGCAAATGGCAAGATCTTTGCCAGCTTCGATCGGCGCAGACATCACCTTTGCTGTCCATGGATTGGATGCGCTCGAGCAACTTGCTCAGCAATCATTTAAACTCATGTTTCTTGACTTAACGATGCCCGAGCTCGATGGTTATGGAACACTAGAGGAAATTAAAAAGCGCGGCATAGATATCAACGTCGTGGTTGTTTCTGGTGATATTCAGCCTAAAGCAAAGCAAAAAGTGATGGAATTGGGTGCCAAGGCATTCATTCAAAAGCCGATCGATAAAGAGATTCTTAAGCAAGTACTGCGAGACCTCATAGAACCGGCAACTCAGCCGACGTTATACACGCCTTCAAGTGTCGAGCTGCCTATATTAAAGCGCAGAGATATCTATATGGAGGTGGCCAATGTCGCTATCGGTCGTGCAGCCGACGCGCTAGCCCGACATTTTGATGTTTTTGTTCACCTTCCGTTACCTAATGTGAATATCTTTGAAGTCAGCGAACTGCACATGGCGTTACGTGACTTAGCAGACAACGACCAGGTATCTGGAGTGTGTCAGGGGTTCAGTGGCGAAGGTATTGCTGGCGAGGCTCTTGTGTTGCTAAGTGATTCGTCGGTAACGGATTTACACAAGTTCATGAAAGTGACAGAAGAAAATGCTCGCCATGAAGAGCTTGAACTTCTTATGGACGTGTCGAATATTTTAGTCGGTTCATTCCTTAATGGGCTAGGGGAACAATGTGAAGTTCGCTTTTTCCAAAGCTCCCCGGTACTTCTCGGTCAGCACATCCCTATTGATTCTGTTATTCAATCGACCTCTGGTTCATTCCAAAAAACGATGACATTTGAGGTGAGTTATCATATTGATGGCACAAGCATTAAGTGTGATCTCTTATTCATGTTTGTTGATGAGTCGCTTCCACTACTGGACAACAAGTTAGCGTACCTTATGGAGGACGAATTCTAATGTTGAATATGCCTGCTGAATTCGAACAATTCCACTGGATGGTGGACATGGTGCAAAACGTAGACTTGGGTTTAGTGGTGTTAGACCGTGATTACAATATCCAAGTTTGGAATGGCTTTATGACCCATCATAGTGGCAAGCAGAGCCATGAAGTGATGGGTAAGTCCTTATTCGAAGTCTTCCCAGAGATCCCTCAAGAATGGTTTATTGTTAAGGCAAAGCCGGTGTATGGCTTAGGGTGCCGTAGCTTTATTACTTGGCGTCAAAGACCGTATTTATTTAAGTGCAGAAACGTTCGTCCTATTACTCAACAAGCAAGTTTTATGTACCAGAATGTCTCTTTAAACCCAATGCTAACGCCAACAGGAGAGATTAAGTCACTGTTCTTGTCTATACAAGATGCAACAGCGGAAGCGGTAATTGCCGGAGAAGCCGAGTAATCATAGGTTTGAACTATGTGATTATTGTCTTGATTCAGTAGCGTAGCCAGGAATACACTTGCTACGCTTTTTTTTGGAGATCGAAAACGCAACAAAAGGAAGGATGACGAAAAGTTTAAGGCGTTCTATCGAAACTCTAGAACAGAAGGCTGGCACCTAAAACATAATTTATGGTGTAATAACCGACCGCTAATTGCTGGTAAATAACGTCTGCTTTCAGTCGCAAATTTTCCTGAACTGGGGAGGGAATATCCGCGCCGATGCTGGCATAAGGTCTAAAGCTCGAATCTGTGTTGGTATCCTGTGAAGATGTCGTAATAGTTGTTTTTTCTAGCTGGCTATAACTCCCTCCTGCTCGCCCATTGACAATGACAAAGCCTCCTAAATCTTGCTCGAGTTTTAGGCCTACATTATAGGTGTTGTACTTAAGTACAGTGCTGCTTCCATCAGCGTTATCAAAGGTGGCGCCGCCAGAGAGGGTTGTTGTGTAGCTTACATCTGCGAAGATGAATGGCGAAACTGGGTGACTATAGCCGAGCGTCGCTGTAGCGGCGGGTTGTTTACTGTCTCCGTCATGAATCTCCGTAAACCCAGCGCTCAAATATGGGCCAGAGTCGGCAAAACAAAGCGGTGACAATAATACGGTTGCTGTTGCGATGAGCGTAAGTTTGGTTTTCATCGGATTCCCTTCCCATTTTTTACCAATAGTACAAACATAGCTAACAAGTTGATTAAATGCAGCTAATGATCTGTTTTTTATTATACATATGCGTGATGGGTGGGCTGGAAATGTACTCACATGAGAATTTCCAATGAACCGCACAAAAAGAAGAACGCTGAACGAATTGGTGGCTCATGCGACATTACTTAATAAAAAAAGCGAAGTAATGAGTAAAACGCGGTGGTTTTTTGCGTGATATTGGTGCTAAAAAAAGTAGCATTAGATCACAAAACCAATCGTTTGCTTATAGATTGACCTGATGGAGTTTAGGCTGTGCTGCCATTGAGCCAATCTAATACGGGCGAGTTGGGTGTTAGACGAACGAACGAAGGGTGATGTTTATACCTGTAATCTATTGTTTTTATGGGGATAGATAACAAATTTTAAGAGTTCGGTGGGGGCTATAATAGGAAGACGGTTATAAGTAACTTTTCGAACTTGTAATCTGTTCAAAGGTATCACAAAAAAATTGCAAATATCAGTCTTGCTTAGAAATTTTTAGTGCCTATAATGCTGAAAACCGGAGCGTCTGCCAACGCTCCGGTTTTTTTGTGTCCGAAAATCGTGATCTTACTTTTGCCAAAGTAAAATTACGCTAGAAGTAGACCTGCCAGTCGCTTTCTAGGGCACGCAATCTAGTGAATAAAGGAAATTGCATACCATGCGTATCGAACAAGAACTCAAGTTAGGTTTTAAAGATGTACTATTTCGCCCGAAACGTTCAACTCTAAAAAGCCGTTCTCAAGTAAATTTAACCCGCGAGTTTACATTCAAGCACAGCGGTCGTCAATGGTCTGGCGTTCCTGTTATCGCAGCGAATATGGATTCAGTGGCAACTTTCGAAATGGCGGCTGCGCTAGCTGATCACGGCGTGATGAGTGCTATCCATAAGCACTATAGTGTAGAGCAATGGGGAGAGTTCGTTAAAAATGCGAAGCAAGAAACCATTCGTAACGTCTTTGTTTCTTCAGGTACCTCAGATGCAGATTTCGAAAAACTGCAAAAAATCATGGCATTTAGTGATGAATTAGCATTTATTTGTATCGATATTGCTAATGGCTATTCAGAACATTTGGTCGAGTACGTTGAAAAAGTACGCGCAGAGTTCCCAACCAAAACCATTTCTGCTGGTAACGTAGTCACTGGTGATATGTGTGAAGAGCTTATCTTAGCTGGTGCCGACATTGTGAAAGTGGGCATTGGGCCAGGCTCGGTGTGTACCACTCGTGTGAAAACGGGTGTTGGTTACCCGCAACTTTCTGCCATCATTGAGTGTGCAGATGCCGCGCACGGTCTTGGTGGTATGATCATTGGTGATAGCGGTTGTTCATGTGCTGGTGATGTATCGAAAGCGTTTGGCGGCGGTGCAGACTTCGTGATGCTGGGCGGTATGTTAGCGGGTCATGAAGAGTCAGGCGGTGAAGTCGTTGTACAAGATGGCAAAAGCTTCATGAAGTTCTACGGCATGTCTTCAGAAAGCGCGATGGCGAAACACTCTGGAGGCGTAGCGAAGTACCGTGCAGCTGAAGGTAAAACAGTGTTACTGCCATTCCGTGGTAGCGTGCACGACACTATTTCAGACATCCTTGGCGGCGTACGTTCAACGTGTACATACGTAGGCGCTGCAAAGCTTAAAGAGCTAACTAAGCGTACGACCTTCATCCGTGTACAAGAGCAAGAGAACAACGTATTCGGTAAAGAATAACGTTTAAAACGATTGTTTAAAATTTTAGGAATTGAGCCACTTTAGAGTGGCTCTTTTTTTACCTGAAATTTGGCAAGTGGCGACAAAGTGGCGACAGCCGAGCAAAAAATTTGTGGCGGCAGGTTACAGGTTTGAAAGAGGGTTATGGAGAATTGCTTCAGATAGGTGATCTGGTGCGAAGTGGGCATAGCGCATTGTCATACTTATATCGGCGTGGTCTAGAATGTCCCTTAGCACTAAAATATTGCCGCCATTCATCATGAAGTGACTTGCGAACGAATGACGCAAAACGTGGGAGGCTTGCCCTGAGGGTAGGGTGATGCCCAGTTTATTCTTCAATATGTAGCAGAAAGGTGTATAGCATTCTTCAAAGAGCTTCCCTGAGGTTGGTTTGTATATCTCGTTATAAAGTCCCTCTGAGATGGGTACAGAGCGATTCTTCTTAGTCTTGGTGTTGGTGAACGTAACTTTATATTTGCTTAACTGAGAGCCTTTCAGCTGAGCTGCTTCATTCCAGCGAGCCCCAGTGGCAAGACATAGCTTCACTATACTCTGCATATCTGCTCGGTTGTGTTTAGACACGTGTTCAAGCAATAAAGTAATATGCTCTTTATGAAGGAAAGACATGGTACGTTCGTGATCTTTAAATGGCTTAACTTCTTCTAAAGGATTCGATCCTTTCCACTCTCCAATTTCCTTCAATTTAACAAACATCGCCTTGAAACGCGCGAGTTCTGAATTTAGCGTTGCGATACTAGGAGACCCTTTTTGCCAGCGCGCATCAACAAAGCTAATTCGCCCACTCATTCGGTTACTTCTGAATTCAGAGTATGTTTTTGCAACGAAAACGGTCGCTACAGGGTTACCCATCGCGTTAGCCATTCTTAGAAACTTACTATGAATGACACTGCCATTGGCAAGGGTTGCACCATAGTGGGAGTACCAAAGATCAATAAGTTGAGAAAGCCTACGGTGATCTGGCTTGTCTCCCATCCAGGGCTTATCGTCAATCTCTTTCATTGTGTGAAGCTCAAAAGCCTTGGCTTCGCCCTTAGTCGCAAACTTCTTACGAACACGCTTTCCCGCTCGCCCGTTTGGGTAACACTCGCAGATCCAAGGTTTGGTAGAGTGATCTTTTAAATTGCGGATAGACATAATAAAGCCTAAAATAGCTGTATATAAACACAGTGTAAGTCGAGCTAAAATGTAGAGCAATGTTTTATATCGGACAAAAGGCACAGGTTAGACACCTCTCTCAAAGTGCTAAGAAAGTTAATAGGTTTTTGCTATGTATCAATCAATTCATGTGACCGCTGGCTATAGCCATTTCAAAATTAACAGTGACGGTCCAATAGGGGTAAGTAAGAAGAACCAAGGGGTAATTGATGCGCTTTTGAAACTAGGTAATCGGTTTACGGCGCCATTTGGTGGTTTCATAGAAGCTGAAAATGTGATCGGCTTGAAGTGGGTGAAGCTTGTCGATATTAAGTTCCTGTGTACCGATGAGGAAGCTGAAACTATTGAGTATGTGATACAGAAAGACCACTATGTAGTGGGTACGTATCAAGATCGGAAGTTGTACATTTTATTGTTTGGTGGGGAACCAAAGCACCATCAGATCAAAGGCCTTGAACAAGATGGGAAAAATAATGTGTTTGGGCTTTTTTAGGTGTTTTGTTTGGAGTGGAGCTGAAAAATTTGGATAAAGTTTATCGCTGAATCAGAAGCGGATCTCCGTATGTTTTGTCACCGGTTGGCTCCTGTAATAATGGTAATTTATTAGTAAGTCGGTAAAATGTGTCAGCTAAGTTTTTTTGAGTATTTTTAATGACAGTAAAAGCGATAGATTTGTTTGCCGGCGCCGGTGGTTTCACACTCTCTTCAATTGATGCAGGGGTGGATGTGCTCGCAGCTATCGAGTTTGATAAAGCAGCAGCTAATACTTATAAAGAAAATTTTATAAATACACGTCAGCTCAAAGTAGACTTACGAGCTGGTGAAGACGATGGCGATATTAACAATGTCGAACCTTCAGAGCTAAGAAGTAGCTTGAAGCTTAAGAAAGGAGAATTAGATCTTATCCTCGGTGGCCCTCCATGCCAAGGCTTCTCCACTCATCGTATTAATAATGCTGGTGTGAATGATCCTCGTAACACTCTGTTGCTTAGATACTTCGAATTCGTTAACGAGTTTAATCCTAAAGCTTTCCTGGTAGAGAATGTTGCAGGCCTATTGTGGAAGCGCCATAAAGACTTTTTAGATAAGTTCATTTCACTTGCTGAGAATGCTGGGTACGTAATTAAGTTTTGCGATATTGTGAACGCGAAAGACTATGGTGTACCGCAGAATCGAAAGCGTGTATTTATTTATGGCCTGAGAAAAGATTTGGATTGTGAGGACGTTGATTTTCCACCAAACCCTAAACATTTTTCACCTAGTTCATCAGATCAACCTCATTGGGAAACCGCATCTAGTGTATTTGAAAAAGTCCCAACAGAACTCTACGAAAAGTACTGGATCGATTATTTCAGAGATAAAAAGAAGCTTTCATATGAGCAAACGTCTGAGTTATTAGACTCTTTAAAGTTTGGCAGTCCATTTAAAGAGAAAGACCCTTGTGATACGAAGATGAACCCATCTGAAATGATGATAGAAAGATTTGTAGACACACCGCTGAATGGTAGTAGAGAGGACGCTGGAGAGAAGCATCGGCTAAAGTGTCACTCTAATGGTTACAAAGGTCATAAAGATGTTTACGGGCGAATTCTTATTCACTTACCAAGCAATACCATAACAACTGGTTGCCATAACCCTTCGAAAGGGCGGTTTGTTCACCCGTGGAAGGACCATGGCATGACATTAAGACATGCAGCACGTTTCCAAACATTTCCTGACTGGTTTGATTTCTGGGGTAGTTCTACAGAGCAAGCTCGCCAAATAGGGAATGCAGTACCACCATTGCTAGGAACTATTTTAATAGACTCAATACTAAAAAACCTACCGTAAGGTAGGTTTTTATACTTTTAAGAGGAGATAGGTTGTAAGGATAGAAGGTCTTGGACAATTTCTTTGAACTTAATCCACTCTGGGTGTTCCGTATCTCTCGTATGCAAGAACATCATTTGAGTATCGAATATTCTCCGAGAGTCGCTTTCCCCGAGGCTGTAACAGATTCTGTGTAACTGCCATTTAGTTAACGTGTTTATCGAGACGTTCCTCGAACTCGATAATAAACCGACTCATAGCCTGACGCCAGTTTTGAATGGGCATCGTCCATTTCTTGCTGGCGTCTTTGATTGCTAAGTACACCATTTTGGTTGCGGCCTCATCGTTAGGGAAGATCTTCCGCTTTTTTAGTGCTTTACGGATCACGCTATTGAGAGACTCAATAGCATTGGTTGTGTAGATGGCTCTACGGATATCTTCTGGGTAGTTGAAGAGCGTGTTGAGGTTCTGCCAGTGATTGCGCCAGGACTTAGATATTTGCGGATATTGCCCATCCCAGACTTCGCCAAAGCGCTCCAGTTCGAGTAGAGCCTCATCTTCTGTAGTAGAGCGATACACTCGTTTCAGGTCGGCAGTCACCGCCTTATAGTCTTTCCAAGACACATACTTCAATGAGTTCCGCACCATATGGACGATACAAAGCTGAATATGCGTTTGGGGGAAGACAGTATTGATAGCGTCAGGAAAGCCCTTCAATCCATCTACACACGCAATAAGGATATCTTCAACACCACGTTGATTGAGTTCAGTTAGAACACTCAGCCAAAACTTAGCCCCCTCGTTTTCGGCTATCCACATGCCCATTAGCTCTTTCTGACCATCGGTGTTAATACCTAAAGCAAGGAAAATCGACTTATTGATGATACGCTTGTCTTGACGGATCTTGACCACAATACAATCGAGATAAACGATAGGATAAATGGCATCGAGTGGCCTTGATTGCCACTCCACTATTTCTTCTATCACCGCATTTGTGACGCGCGATACGAGGCTGGGTGATATCTCCGCACCGTACCACTCATCGAAAGCGTTTACGATGTCGCGCGTACTCATTCCTTGGGCGTAGAGCCACAAGATTTTGTCATCCATAGAGGTAAATCGTGATTGGTGTTTTTTGACTAGCTTGGGGTCAAACGAGCCAAGGCGATCCCGAGGTGTATCGAGTTCAAACTCGCCATCTTCGGTTTTTACGCGTTTGCTACTCTTTCCATTGCGGCTATTATTCGATCTAGAGGGTTGGTGTTTTTCATAGCCAAGATGCTCATCCATTTCCGCATTGAGTGCGGCCTCAACCGTAATTTTTTTCAGCATTTGGCTGAACTCAGTTAAGTCCTCAGGGGTTTTAATTCCTTTTGCTGCTTCCTTGGCGAAAGCTTCAAGCTCTTTCTTGTTCATATTGCCTATCCTTAGCCTTTAAGGCTTAGTTTAGGCAATTACACAGAAATTGAGACAGTCTCCTTTCCCCACCATGCAATGATTCTGTTAAGTCGACAAATCTATCTTTATACTTTGGCTGACTAAAAGTGTTTTTTATACTTTCAATGTTCATTAATCCAATATTATCATTCTTGGCCATCTTCCAGATAAACTCTTCTGGTGTGTCGACATTCATGAAATTGAATTTTTCATGATACATATCGAGAATTTTAAGTTTAAACTGAATCGCCTGTTCATCATTGGCTGCATTACCACCATTGAGCGGTAGTTTGAATGAATCTCCATCTATACCCACTTGGGTATTTAAAATATCATCCAAGTCATTATATAAAGATTCTGGAATGTCAGCGCTATAACGCTTGATTTCAAGCGTGCCACTGTCTAATCCGTTTCGATAGAGCTCTGCTTGCGTTTCATGTACCGATTTGCGCATGTCTCCATCTAATAACACGATATCATTAGTGCTAGCCTCAGAAGCAGCGAAATGTATCAGAAGATTATTCAGCATAGTACATGCACCGCCTGGGTATGGAACAATTTCAAATGAACTGAGAGACTCTTCATCGATCTCGGTAATCGCTTCTATTAGTAGACTTTTGGCTAGTTCATCTTCGACATAAACTTTCTTTTTACTTGAGTTGTGTAGAGAAGAACCAAGGCGGATAAATGCTTGCTCAGGTGAGCAATCATTAAGTATCGAGTATGAATCTGTAGTCTCTTCATATTGGTATAGCTTCACAGCGTTGTTAGGTAAACTCTGAACAAAGTGCTCAGAATGAGTAGACATGACTACTTGGCAACCATTATTTTGGATGGCTGTAAGCAGAAGTGTTCTAAGCTCAGTTTGCGCGCCAGGGTGCAAAGAAACTTCAGGCTCGTCTAAAAGAATTAGTGATTGCGCAGGAGCTCTCAATACTTTCACTACGCAGTTAACAACGGATACTTCACCACTACCAGCGACAGCTTCACTATATTCATCATCATTATTGGCAAAGATAATTGAATATCCATCATTGTTGAAAAAGTTGTGAGTAATAATTTTAGCACTGACGTAGTGTTTACCAAGTATGCGATTAGTCCAGTTTAGTTCTTTCTCGGTTAATTCATCGATAGATTCAGTGACACGAGAATGCCAATATAATGGAGTCCCATTGAAACTGTCCATATGTTTTTTTAATTTCTCAGAGCGATGGCGAAGAAAATCTTGAGGAGACTCTATGTTGTCAGTTTTTGTGAATGTACCAAAATAGAAAAACTTATCAAAAGCACTCAGCTCTGCTCGAAAGTCAATGTATACGACATTCTTAACCATTTTTTTCCAACGGGTCTTTTTTCTCAGGTGTGCGTGTTTTTCCTGATAAACAGGCATTGAATCCATGCCATCAGATCTCCGTGGTCTAGCTGATTCCCAGTAGTCAGGATCATTATCACGTTTCCGCCTTAGTTGGACTACTTCGATTTCATCTGGGTAACGAGCGGGCTTATATTTATAAATATACCTATGAGCCTCATCACCACTTTCTTTGATGGGGTCTATTGCTGTAGAAAACCAATAATGAGCGACATTATATTTTGCTGGGCAACCATAGAGAGCCTGTAAAGTTGATGACTTACCTGAACCGTTAGGCCCAACCAATACAGTAAAAGGGTAGGAAAAGTTTATTTCCGAATTTTTTTTAAGTTTTTTAAAAAAAGGAAAACGAATTTGCCCTATATAATTTTGGAAGGAATTTAGGTTTCGTTGGGATAACAGCTCAATTAGTTCTTTAGACATAGCAAAACGCTTGGAAATTACAATATGCAACGATATTAACCGATCTGGTACGACATGCAAAATAATTAGATGTATTTAGCGTCGAAACTTTGTTGTAAACTTTATGGTTTTCTTTGTTAGTTAGTAGCCAATTTGCTTTATCTTCACGACCTCTACCAAAATGCAGCATTCTATGGCAGTTTGGACAGATATCAGCACAGTTTTCCACGGTGTTAGCACCGCCATCTACGAGTGGAACGATATGGTGAACTTCTAGAAAAGGTCTATCTTCTTCGGTTTCAAACGGAGCTGGATTGTCACAATACTCACAGACGCCGTTAGCACGATTTAGAGCCCAAGCTTTGACTTCTGGGCTGCGAGCATAATTTGTCGTGGTAGTGGTATTCACTTTGGGTTTTGCATCACCTTTGAGCTTTTCTGAATTAGATGTCACATGTAGTAATCGATTACTTTATCGAAGAATAGATCTGAAAAATCACTCTTTGCATCGGACTTTGATTGATAGTTTTCAAGTTCTGATTTTGCCAATTGTTCAAAGTAGGCAGTAGATAAAAAGATATCAAACATCACATCATCGTATCGGCTATGTGGTGATTTAACGAATGATAGCATTGCTCTGGTTCTAAATTCTATGTTCTCAAGTGTAGGGAGGGTTATAGTTTACAGATAATTATTGAGTAATGATAAAGCCTCTGTTACGGCCATAACTGTTGTGAAAATCGACACTCTCCAAGTCAAGCATCAGTAGGTAAAGTGTAGCCAAAGTAGCTCTTAGGCCCATCACTTCTTCTCCATCACCAACGCAACTCTACCCACAACCCTCACATCATCTTCGTCAACCGTCAACGTAGAGCCATTAAAGCTGATCGCTAACTTCTTGCCCGGTAAACGTTGGATGTCATTTAGAGAGAGTAGGCCGTCCATGTCAACTAGGTAAGTTCCACTTATTGCTTGGTGAACTTCTTTATCGATTACATAGGTAGTATCACCATCTTTGATAGCCATCGCGTTCATTACATCGACTTCATCAAGCAAAGACTTATCGAAGGTGATTGTTCTTAGTCCTTGCAACTTGCCTTTCTTTAAATAAAAAGATTCTACGTCGAATAAAAATTTGGTTTCTAGACGTTTTGACTCATGCTTATGAGAACTTCTATTCGGAAATGCGTCGCCTTGGCCTAAGAGAAGCCACTTTAATGATACGCCAGTATGCAAGTGTACTCTTACTGCGATTTCATGAGGTGTTAGTCCGCGCTTCACCCATGTAGATATGGTGGAGGTTGGGATACCAAGCTTTTCAGAAAGTACTCTCTGGCTCTTTGACTCTGTTACTTCACTTAACCTTTGAACAAAGTCTTTCCCACAAAAATACTCAAAAGCGGATAGTCTATCTTGATTTGTTGGCATATGCGATCAATACTAGTTGCTAAAGCGTAGTCAGCGAGCTGTAACTTCTGACCACTTATATAAACATTCAATAGCTTACAAGGATACCACCATGCTTTCTTACCAAGTAGTAATAAATACCCCTTTTATGACTTACGAGCAGTATTCACAGTTTTCTGGCATGCCTAAACGCACCATTATGGATTGGGTCGCAGACGGCAAACTTCCTATCAAAACGAAAGAAAAGCAAAAAGAAACCCCTCTCATCAACATGATCGCCTTAGTTGAAATGGCGACTCGTGAAACGATGGAAAAGATGGGGTAGACCATGTGTTTCTCATCTTTCATTCCCACCAAAGAGTATTGCCCGCTATGGCTCAATGTTTTTGGTTGGGGCTACGCTTTTGTACCGTTTTTTTCAACTGAGTATTCGTTATGGATGACATTGACTCAATAGGCGAATTTTATCGCACAAAACAATTGGCCTTTAATGAGGCTTGTTGCGGCTTTGCGAGCTCTGAGAACATGACCAGTCTCGCAGAGAAAATAGGCATCAATCCCACAATGCTGCGCAATAAGCTCAATCCAGAACAGCCTCATGTTCTTAATTGCGTTGAACTCGTGACGCTCACTAAAGCGAGTGACAATCACACCGTTTTGAATAGTCTGCTACTCGGATTAGAAGTGCTTACGGCTCACATACCGGCCAACACCGTGGAAGACACGCTGGTTAAATGCGCACTAGAGAACGCCATCCATTCGGGGGAGTTGTCTCGAATGGTCTTGGAGTCTGCTGGAAAACACCGGCTTACTCGAGCTGAGAAATATCAGATTGTTCAGACTGCCCACGCCAATATCAGCAACCATGTACGGCTCATCAAAAGCCTCGAAAAACTTAATCGAGGGGCCTCGATGTTTATAACATCAGATAGGGAAGCGGTCGGCAGCGGCGCATTAGTTTCTCTGATAAGTCCGGAGGCGTGATGTTTGTTCATGAGTGTCATCGGCCATGCCCGGATGGTTCCGGTTGTGTCTTGAGTGAGGAAGATAAGCGAAGAGGCCTTTTATATATAAGACGAATTCGACAGAGGCTATGTAACCGTCAACTCTGCATGCTCAGGGCTGAGCGGAAGAGGTTAACGTATCAATTAAGGCGTTCGACCGATGGCTTTAAGCGAGTAAGGCTTCGAATTCGTTTATGCGCCCTAGAGAAGAAGGTTGGCAAAATCAAGCAACGTTGGCTTTAACGTTTTGTCTTCAGCCTGAGTAACGCCATTGGTTACTCCAAAAAGGACAGTCCTCTTTAGACCAGGTAACCCTTATGAATAATCATGTGTTTACAAACGCGCTCCGAAAGGCCATTCAAGATAGTCTCTACGTGGTCTTCACGCTTGCTATAGAAAAGCGAAACCACGCATTAGGTTTCCATCTAAAAAGCGGTGTGATAGGAACGGATAAGCAAAATTGCGTTGAGGGAACGAAGTTGTTGCATCCTTCAAAACACTTACTTAGGACAGCCAATAGCGTTTACGTTGTTGCGATCCTAAATGCTCTGGAACAGGCATTGATTTTCGTTTCTCTAGACGTGAGCATAAACAAGATGGTTCGAGGGTAAGGCGATGACCGCTCTTTTACAGCATGTTGTGCCTTCGTCTGTTTCATCACTGAGTCGATTGATCGAGGAAGCGCCTTATTTGGCAAGATGCAGCGACAATAAAACCGCGATGTTAATCAGGCCACGAAACTATGCAGTAAAATGGCCGTATATGCAGGTCAATCGTAAAGAGATGCAGGCTTGGATGGTGTTTGACATTGACCATGAACACCGACCTTTCCCCAACCCATATATTTGGCAAGATGAAGGGTTGCCACCACCCAACCTGATTGTTCGTGATCGTGCCAGCAATAAAGCCCACCTTTTTTATGCCATTGTGCCTGTTTGTACCAGCGATCGGGGTCGCTCTAAACCCATTCAGTATCTTAAAGCGATTTATCGCGCGTTGGCATTGAGGCTGGAGGCAGACTTAAGTTATTCAGGCCCGGTAGCCAAAACGCCCTTCCATCCTTTCTGGCAGACGACCGAGCTTCACCGCAGTGTTTATGAACTCAATGAGTTGGCCGATTCGCTTGAATTGGAGGCCGAGAGACCGTGGCTTCGCCAAGATCTCGATGTGTCTTATTCTCGGAATTGTACTTTGTTTGAACACACTCGCCGATACGCGTACGACATCGTCAACGAAGAAAGAGAAAAGGGCAGCTACGCAAACTTTAAACGCCGTGTAGAGAGCTTTGCTTGTTACAAAAATAATAACATTGTAGATAAACCACCACTGGCGTGTAGCGAGATCTTGGCGGTTGTAAAAAGTGTTTCTCGTTGGACCTGGGATAACTATTTCGCTCGGTCTGACTGTCGGCGAGGAGTGATGAAGTTGGACGGGGGATTAAGTTTACAGGAAAGGCAGCGAAGAGCGGCCAGACGAACTCATAACCTTCGGAGGGCGAAGACCACTCGCCGAATTATCGGCGCTTGCCAGTCACTATTACGCAAGAAACAGACACTGACGATTAACGCAGTGGCACGTACAGCGAATCTGTGTCGACAGACCGTCAGCCGTTACGTCTATTTGTTTGAGTGGGTAAAGTCCGCCTTATCTGTGAGCAAGCGTAATGGGCCTGAGCGTCGTGGTAATTATGCTGTCCATCAGATAACTGCCCCCAAAGCGCTTTACTGCATTGATCTGCCTATCGAACAAAACAAGGTTGTGTCAAAAGCTTCTTTCCCTTGAGGAGCAAACTGTTAGAGCTTTATTGGCAGCACAATGTGTGGATTTCTTAATTGGACTGAAGAAATTCTCGAAACGTCGTGAGATCGACCTTGGCTTAGAATAAATGACGTGAGTGAAAAGGGCTCTTTGGTTACGGCATCATCACAAGTTGTCTATTGGCTCAAGTCGATTGAAGATCACTCACAGAGAGACAGGTTGATGATACTGAGTTATCAAAAAAGAAAACCGAAAGAAGACATTGTTGCTATACGGCGACAGGAGACCTCCCATTAGGAAACGATTTTATCGATGAGTCGAGCGGGTACTGACGCAGTCAATGGGAGCAATGTCTCAATTTGTGTAAATATGAACTCAAACGCTGTATTTTGCTGTATGTTTATACAGTGAATGGAGGTGACGATTATGTATTTTAAAGATAAAGAGACATTGTCAATTGGGATTGAATTTATTATTGAAGCGGTTGCTGTAAATACGGCCGGTCAAGATCGTTCTGCGTTAGGGTTGTATCTGATCAGTTTATTACTCGATGATCAAAAGGGCGATCAGGGTGTTAAAGAAACAAGGACGGCAGTGCTGCTTGATAAATCATGGACCACGTATCCTGATCCGGGTTGGAAGTGTCCAGAGTTCTAGATTTGGTGATATTTTTGTGAGCAGTTTTTAGCTTTTGACAATGCTGGGTCTTTCATGTCTACAAATCGCATAAAATGAGTACAGCGCAGCAATGGCTGTTTAGTCAGTCAGCTAATTGGATGAAGTTGGTAGTGATAGTTTTTTAACTCTTCACTTACTTGATACTGCTCGAATTTGAAGTAAAGTTGCTCTGTTAAGCATTTAGTAAATTTGGCTAATTCATTAGTATGTATGAACAAGGAGATTGGAGCAATTTGGCGATTGTCATCATTGAAGCAGTTATCAATATGTGCTCTATCAAGATAAACCACGTTTGGATCCTGAGTCGGCGTCTCTTCGACAAGCTTTGTCATTAACCCCGCATTTTCAAGCTGCTCTAATAAAGAGTAAAGCTTATCAACATCGTTTTTGTTTTCTATCGCTGAATATTGGCTTAAAGCGCTTTCCAATCGTTTTTCGACTGAGCCAAATTTATCCTTCATCAAACAAACAGTTTTGAGCTTTTTCTTAATAGCGCTATATCGGGTTTGCTTCACTTTTGGTTTTAAGAAATCAATGATGATCTTGTTTCGTTGTTTTTCGTTAACAAAGCCGCGAGAAGAACTCACTTTGAAGTAAAGGTGGATTAGCGCGTTCTCGAAGGTCGATTTAAGCAGTTGATGATAGGAATATTCAGACATTAGTGACGTTGGGTATCTATTGATGACAGGATCTTACCACAAAAAAGTATGAACTATAGTTGCTAAAAAAACGACTCACAAATGGGGCGAGGGGACAACCAAAGTGTTGCCCCTTATTTACGTTGAAAGAGAAAACCTTACAACCTAGTGCTGGCTAAACTAACGCCAAAGCTAACAAAGAGTCCGCCACTGATGTAGTTCAACCATTTTGCGATTTTAGGGGTTGTTAGTAATGCTTTGAGTTTTGTAGCAAACAGGATCACCACAAGAAACCAGCCAGCAACAACCAAAGCCTGAACGAGTCCTAATATCATGCTTTGCTCTAAAATATGTTGTTGTGAAATAAACTGTGGAAAGATGGACAAATAAAACAACACTATCTTTGGATTGAGTAAATTAGTTAACAATCCTTTGATAAAGCTACTCATTAAAGACGGGTTAATCGCGTGTTGCTTTGGTTCCATTTTTGACTCAGACTGCTTTAAGCCCTTAGTGACGTGACTTACGCCCAACCAAAATAAATAACCTACCCCTAGCCATTTAAAGATGTTAAAAGCCGTAGAAGATTGGGACAGTATAAGGCTTAGCCCTTGTGCTGATACAAATGCATGCACCAGAAAACCAAAACTTACACCGAGCACATTGACAAATGCCAGACGTTTTCCTTCAGACAAAGAGGTATATAAAATTAGAAGTGCGTTGGGGCCTGGGATCATAGCCAATAAAAAAACGATGCCAGCGAAGGCAACGAGAGTATCAATAGTCATTTTTAAACTCCAATAAAATATCATGACGCACAGCAATGCGCCTTAAACAACAGGATTACGTTGATATTTTATAAAAGTGGCGGGCAGCGAGTACAACCACACCTAACGACTAAGCACATTTTACTATTCCATTAAACGTCTAGGTAGCATATCTAACACGGCAGATAACTATACTCTGGTAATTTCAACAGTTCAATTGCTAGTTATTCTGAATCTGAATCTGAATTTAATGGAGTGACGTTTTGTAGAGATGCCTCTTTCTATCACCTGTCGATTTTAATTTCATCGAATTGATTAACAACGCAAACCAATTTCCGTCCAACGAGACGGTCAGCTTGATCATTAGTAGTCCGTATTTGCCTCGTCGCGGTTTAACTTGTTTGCTTCTTCATCATGCGTATCTCAACTCGATTGAGTGAATATCATACAGAACTAACGCGCTTCGCTTTGTTCAAATGCGCCACAAATTAAACAAACGCCGTTTATTTTGTGACGATTTTTCTGCGGCGCAACGCGAGGTAGTGGGTTGTTCTTTATGTTGGAGAGGTGAAATCAATTAGCGCCTAAGTATATTGCTTATATTTGGTTGTTTTGAATTGAGTCCTAGGTTGTTACGTGTAGTGAGTGTAGCTGATTATCAATGGAGCGGTCACGGCAAAGCCAACCAGAAAAAATTGGTAAGACCCCAGTTCCCCATACACTAAATAGTTATATAATTGAACAAACTATGAGGTGTAATCATGAGCGGAAAATGCTACCCAGAAGAATTTAAAATTCAAGCCGTCCAGCAAGTCACAAAGCAAGGGCATCCTCTCAGTTCGGTAGCTCAATGATTGGGAGTCAGTTACAAATCCTTGTGTGATTGGGTTAAAAAGTACGACAAGCCTGAGAAGCAGCGTAAGCAGGAAGACGATCAAAGCGCAGAGATACGCCAGCTGAGAGCTGATTTAAAGCGGGTCACGATGGAGAGGGACATATTAAAGGAAGCCGCGGTGTACTTTGCAGGGGAGTCAAAGAAAAGTACACGTTATAAGAGAACGACTCCAAAAGTATCCGCGTATGGTTGTTTGTGGTGCTCTTGGAATTGAGCGCAGTGGCTTTTATGACTGGTGTCGACACCCTCTCAGCACTCGAGGCAAAGAAGACCAACGTTTGCTCGGAAAGATTAAACAATTTTGGCTCGAGAGTGGTTGCGTGTACGGATATCGCAATCTCACCATTGATTTAAAAAGTGATGGTGAGTCCTGTGGTAAGAATCGGGTTTACCGACTAATAAAATCCGCCAACATTAAGGCTGTGCGTGGATATAAGCGACACAAAGGTTTCCATTCCGGCAAAGCCGATTTAGCCGCCCCAAATGTCCTAGACCGAGTGTTTACCATTGATAAACCTGATACAAGCTGGGTGACGGACTTTACTTATATTCGTACCTATGAAGGTTGGCTTTACCTCACCGTCGTTATCGATTTATTTTCTAGAAAAGTAGTTGGCTGGACGATGAAAAGCAGTCCAAAAACCGACCTTGTCATTGATGCCTATTTGGCGAAGACGGCCAAGCGAACAGGTTCTAGTTCACTCAGAGCAAGGTGTGCAGTATACCTCTAGCGATTGGCGCAGTTTCCTAAAAGAGCACAATATGGAAATTAGCATGAGTAGAAGGGGAAACTGTCACGATAACGCCGTTGCTGAGAGTTTCTTCTCTCTGCTCAAGAAAGATCGAGTAAAGCGAAGGTTCTATAAAGCCCGTGATGAAGCACGCTCTGAGATATTTGAATATATCGAGTGCTTCTACAGTCCAAAACGGAATCATGGTCCTAATGGTGGACTGTCCCCGAATGAATACGAAAGACAGTATTATCAGAAGCTTGAAAGTGTATAGGGTTCTGGGGTCTTACCACTTCGTGTTACAATTTTCTCTTAGTATTAGGTTGTATTAAACCGGATAAATAATATTTTCGGACGTTATTGAAGTTGCGCTCACTTAACAACGTTGGTCGCGACATAGTAGAATCGGGTGGGAGTGAGTCAACTAGAGTAGCCTGAGCTTAGGTCGTGTCTCCACAAGATTATTATGCGGCTTGGTCTTCAACATCATTAACGAGTCGCTTATTAATACGTGGATCATCAGGCTGCCAAACATTGAGGGAAATATGGAATCAACTCGGATTATATTAACACCGCCGTCACATAAATACACCAATGCAATGTGGCGCGTGATCACCAATAGTCAGACCGAATTGTCAACATTTTTGCCGTGGGTGACCGAATCATTGACGTTGCAAACGTTGGAAAACAATGTGCAAATGGCCGTCGATAACTATCACCAATTTACCGATGGGTTTTGGTTTAATATTGTTGAAAAGCAGACTCAGTCGTTTATCGGTGTCGTGGGGTTTATTGTACGAGATGCGACCGTACCTTATTTCGAATTGGGGTATTGGCTAGATACTGGGAAAACCGGACAAGGGTTCATTTCAGAAGCGTTGGCCTTGGTTGAGCGTTATGCATTTGAAGAAAAAAGGGCCAAGCGACTTGAAATAAAGATGGCTGGATCTAATCAACAGAGCCGAGCAGTCGCAGAACGATGTGGCTTTTGTCTAGAGGCGAAGTTAAGCCATGCTCGGCGTTTGCCCTCGGGCGTTATCGATAGCACTTGGGTGTACGCTAAATTTGCTTAGGTTACGATGAGGCAGGACAATTTTTTTATCAACTCTGTTATTTCGAATAATTTATAAACCGTTTAATAGAGCTTTGTGGTTTGCTTCTCAGGTAGCTAAAGGTCAGTTGAATAATACAATTGATGAAAGAGAGTTAACTAAAGATGAACTTGGGAGTTTGCTTAATGAGTTAGTATCAATGCAGAACAATGTTCACTCCTTAATTTCAGAAGTTAGTGATTCAACAATTCAATTAACAGCAGCGGTGGAAGAGGTGAGTGCAATATCCGCTCAAACGGCTTTAAGAGTGCAAAATCGACAATTGGAGTGAGTTCTGTTGGATCAGCTATGACTGAAATAAAGGCGCAGTTAATGAGTTAGCACAATATAGAAAGTGGATCACACTCAGCCACTGAAGTTGCAAAGCATAGAACCGAGATCCTAAATAAAACAATCCAAGAAATTGCTCAGGTCACTAAAACAATACAAAACACAGATTAGTTAGCGAGTAATTTAGAAAATAGCTCTACTAGCATAAATGTAGTTGTCGATGTTATTAGAGGGATTGCGGAACAAACCAACCTATTGGCACTGAATGGTGCAATAGAAGCAGCCAGAGCAGGATAGCAAGGACGAGGCTTTGCAGTAGTAGCTGATGAAGATCGTTCTCTGGCTCAACGAACGCAAGAATCTACACTCAGATTGTAGAGATTGTTGATGATTTACAAGAAAAAACCGTCAAAAAGGGGGAGGTAAGCCGTGAGTGTCTGAGTGGTATCGCTACATGTGTAGATTAGTTGAATGAGGCCGGTGAACAAATTGATATGAGCGAGCACTCTGTAGAGAGCGTTGCTCAGATGAGTACTCATATTTCAACAGTTTGTAGTGAACAAAACTCAGTGTCATAAGAGTTAGATCGAAGTGTTGAGCATCTTAATACAGCCTCCTCAGAAACGGCAGAAGGCACTTCACAAACCGCTATAGCATGTAAGGAAATCAGTAGCTTGGCTCATAACGTTCAATCTAAGATGGGAGCGTTCAAGTGATCGCCATTAAAGTGATACAGTTATATTAAATCAACTATTATATATCTGCCCCGTGGTTTCATGGGGCGGACACGGTGTTGGGTTATTGTTAGCAGGAACAGATTGCCACATCCAGCTTTGCTTGATATCCGTTATTCCGAGAGGAGAAAAAACGTAATGTTTTGCCCGAAGAGTCACCACAACCAAGAGCCTCACTTACGATTGAGTATTATCTGTGCTCCGTGACATCTCATCACTCTAAACAAGAGTCATACTGATTTAAGTTCTTTGCTTGACCGCGTTGCATTTCACCACGTTTTATCTAAATCTTGTGCGTATAAAGAAATTGCTCGCTGATACTCATTAATGGCATCACTGTTTGTGGTTGATACCAAAAGTTTAAGTAGTAATGATGTCGCTTCCTTATGGCGTCCCAAATTGTAAAGACACATAGCGTAGAAAGGCTGAACTTCGATAGAACTAGGATACTCATTTAGAGTTTGCTCGAAATAGATTAATGCCTCTGAATACATACCAAGGCTTCGATAGGTACTCGCTGCTAGCCCAAACAAAGCATCAAATCTTTCTACAAGCGAAAGCAAACCCGAAAGAGATAATAAATAATGAGCAACCGCTTCTCGCTCTTTACCTTCATTGTCGTACGACTAAGCAATTTGCAAGTGAGCCTTAGCAGAATACCTCTCATTGGTTAAGAGTGTTAAGAGCAAAGCCCTCGATTCTTGATACTTAGCCTCTTTCCTTAATTCAATTGCTTGCTTGATGACAGTTTCTATGATTTTCCTCGAAGCTTATAACGATGCTGTAGGTTTTTTCCTTTCTCGTCGTAATTCTGATCTTATTGCCATGTCATCACTGTATGAACTTCCTCAGCGCTTCTTTTTGGTATAGCTCTACTAGAGATCGGTTCTGATACAGAACAAGAATTTTAGCTCAACTATTGAGGTTTCGAAAGCTCTAAAGCAAATTGATAGATAAAGTTACAATCTCATAGGGCTGCGGTGAATAGGTAAACTTCTTTGAATTTAAAAAGCCAATGAAATCAGTGGCTTAATCTTAATTTTCAATGTTGTCAGGCGTTCTGAATATCTGTTTCCATTTTCTGCCTGACGCTTTTGTCGGTGGAGCTTGTTCATGATCTCTTATAGTACAGTACCTTCCAAAAAGGACAGTGCCTAAGGCGTTGCATTCTTGAAACGAACCACCACTTCTTCCTACTTTTTCGCTTGGTCCAATAATTAAAGCCATTTTAGTTTCTCTAGTTATAAGCGCTTTCACATATTTATAGCATCAATGATTTTTGGGCTCAATACGCGAAAAGCAACTAATTTCTTATGGCTGTATAAGACAATTTACTAATAAAAGCGAACTGTCTCTAGCGTAAACACTAAATAGTCAAAATAGGGTGGTTAACTCCATTTAATCTGCTCAGATTCGCTTTATCAAAGTTAAAAATGAAATGCTGATACTTCTGAAGGCATACCATTATCTGAAGGTGTTAAAGATGACATGAAAGGTTGAATCTGGATTTTGTTTCCATTGAGGCTATACGTAATACTCGCATCTTGGAAGTGTAATACGTACTCTGACTCTAGCGCTTGATACATGCCATTCACTTCAAAATCAAGACTTTTGACTTCAAAATCTACTAGCTCTCTTGAGGCGGTACCATCGTTTATGAAAATAGTGTTGTTCTTAATATTTAGCGTCTTGAGAAACTCAGTAACGATGTTTAGAGATTCTAGAGAAATAACAATCATGCATATCCTTGGTAGGTATTTAATTCGAGTGCAAAAATATATTATTTAATAAAACAGTCAATCATGAAAATTAGAACTTAGACTCTAATGTGCTGGGTATCTAGCTGATAGTTGAACGAAGCCGCTCCGCGGCAGAGTAAGGCGCACTCCATCCATACTCACTGTAGCCCCATCACTACGATGGCGGATAACAGGAGTACATACCATGAACACAACCGAACTAGAGCGATACAATTGTTCTTATGAACAACACCTTACCAACTTAACCCTGCAAGGTAAACGACCCGCTACCATTGATGCTTATTCTCGCGCGGTACGTAGGATTAGCGAGTTCTTTGACTGTTGTCCCGATACATTGAACACGGCTGATTTAAAAGAATACTTCGCCAGCTTGATAAGCACTCACTCATGGAGCACCGTTAAACTCGACCGTAATGGCTTACAGTTCTTCTATCGCTACACCTTGAATAAACAGTGGGTATGGCTCGATATCATCAAGCCACCTCAAACTAGAAAACTACCCGACATCATGACGCCACAGCAAGTCGCTCTGCTCATTAGCATGACAAGGCAGCGCCGCTATCAAGTCTTCTTTCTGACCTTATATACGATGGGGCTCCGCTTGAGTGAAGGGCTACACTTGACTATCCACGATGTCGACAGACACACAATGCAAGTGCACGTTCGAGATGGTAAAGGCGGCAAAGACCGATTGGTGCCCTTGCCCATGCGAACCCTTCATGCGCTGCGGGCGCATTGGGCCACCCATAAACATCCGAGACTGATATTCCCTGGCCTTGGCAAAAACATCGATAACCCCATGGACAGAGGGGGCGTTCAAAAGGCCATGAAACTGGTACTCAAGGACTGCGGTATCCAAAAACTGGTCTCCCCTCATTCGCTCAGGCATTGTTATGCCACGCACCTATTGGAGCAAGGGCTCGACCTTCGTTCACTGCAAACCTTGCTGGGCCACGCCAGTCTGAACACCACCGCACGCTACACAAGAATGACGCAACTCAAACAGCGCGATGCGGCACTGGCCGCAAACCAACTTGCGGATGCATTGACCTTAATGTGGGAGGAAGCATGAGTACTTTCATTGAACTGCTGCGCGCTCATAAAGATGAGCTTGAGCGCCACCTCCTATCACCAGAAGTGAACGCTCAAGTCAGCCACGACATTCGCAAGGCGATGTCTGCCATGCTTAGGTGTAAAACCGAGCAACAAGGCCGTTCACAATGGCTTTGTTCGCACTGCCATCACGATGACCGATTGCCGCTCTCTTGTGGACATCGACATTGCCCACAATGCCAACACCGCACCACTTGTGATTGCTGCTGCGCCAAAAACAAAAGCTGCTACCAATACACTACTTTATGACCACCTTTACCTTGCCATATCAACTGAGAATACTCGCTAAGAAACAGCCCAAAGCGCTGTATCAAGTGATGTTCTCGGTTGCTGCCAGCGTGCTGAAAAGCTTCGCTCAAAAAGAGCAAAAGGGGGAACTGGGTTTTACCGCCGTACTGCATACCCACAGCAGAAAAAGAGACCTGCATCCGCACTTACACATTATCTCGGCAGGCGGAAGGTATGACTCATCCAAACAAGTATGGCACAAGGGCAACAAACGGTACTTGTTTAACGAGTTCGCCCTCGCCAGAGTTTGGCGCGCGCGGTTGCTGGAGGCCATCAATCAACATCCGCAACTGTGGCTACCCAAGTCGATACCGAAACAGTGGGTCGTTGACTGTCAAAGCGTGGGCTATGGGGAGCCCGCGTTGGAATATCTATCACGCTACCTGTACCGAGGCGTGCTGCCAGACAACGACATCATTCACAGCGATAACCATAGCGTCACCTTCCGCTACAAAGAAAGTAAAACCAATGTAATAAAGACACGCACTTTACCCACGATTGAGTTCTTGCTGCTCATCTTGCAACACGTGCTGCCTAAAGGGTTGCAGCGAGTAAGAGACTACGGTTTTTTACGCGGCCAAGCGAAAGCGCAACGGGTGCGTATTCAGCTCTTGTTGTTAAACCTGTTTTATCAAACCCCACCAATGACCACGACCATCAGAGCCAAAGCCATACGAACCTGCCCGTGCTGCCAGCATGAGATGGCGTGCGTGGGAATAACGCGACCGAGATAGCCGAAAGGCAAACATAATAAGGATAATGACCGAAATGAAATCAGAGGAGAGCGACCCCAAAAGACGATAATAAAACAGCTAACTGATTGATAATATTGCTATCGCAATCTTATCTCAGTTTCGCTCGCCTTGAAAAAACCTCAAGGCGATGCGCCCACCAAACCAGATCGCACAATTTACTATAAGAAGTGGCAACGGGCTTGTTCAACACCCGGGATTTAACGCTGGCTGCGCAGCGCTTAATCCTTATTTGTTATGCGTAAAAATTCAGTGTAATGAAAATGTACTTGTTAGTAATCAATTCCGTACATTCAGAATTGGGCTCTTAATGACAACAACATTAACATTATGTTTACCTATGGCTAACCTGCGTGATATTGATAAATGATATGCTATGGATGTTATGCGTAACTTGTACCGTTAACTTGATATGATGCATGGGAGAACACTTTTAATGTAATGGTGAATGATGGTATTTTGAAAATGGCTAATACCTCGAAATTAAGGCGATATTTCAATACTATCAGTAGTATATGGTTGTCGAGATCGGCGTTTATTAAGTGATGATGTGCGTTACGAATATCAAGACATCGCAGAGTCTGTGTATGAAGTGTCAACCCCGGCAGATTGGCAGGCATGACGACACGGTTTTGCAGCGCTAAACCTTACTTAATTAGTTTAACGTTGGCTTGTTTACTAGCAGGTTCCATCCAGTTTTTAACGGCTGGATCCGAATTGATCTCTCACAGGCTTAAGAATTCGCGAAGTATAGAAAACACGACTGCGTTATCAACAACATTCATTTGATGGTGAGAATCGAGATAGAGAAAAGACCAGGCTTTATCAATTAATGCTTCCGCATCTTTAGTGATTTCAGCTGAGTCAGCAACTAGCCTGTCAAAGTTAAGTCTTTCAGTTTCTTTTCTTGCGCGCCATAGTGCCTTAGCTGAATCAGAGCCAAACTCTCCAAGAACCATTTGATACCAGCGTGGATACCCAATCTTTTGAAGAACACCGGTTGATTGCTTTTGCTATTCCGTAATTGAATCTGAAGGGATCCCTTTGTTTGTTGAATCAGAAAGGCTAAGAACGCACTCAATAATATCTAGGCTTTCTGATATGACATCGCCATCACCTTTTATAAGGATTGGAACTTGTTTTTTAACAATAATATCAACAGTCGTTTGCTCATCATCATATCTAACAACAATTTCTGGATTTATGTTTAGCATGCCAGCGACGTAACGTACTCGTGCGCAAAATGGGCAGTGTTCATCGGTGTATAGTTTCGTTGTTTCAATCCTATTCGTTATTTGGTCGAACTAAGCGATTAAAGTTTTAAGCTTGCTTGAGTTATATTGATATTTTTCTCTTAGCCAATGATCTGCGGATGATTTTCCACCTCCCGCTAACACGAATATGCCAGAAACAAATATCCACATTGCTGGGAATTCCCAACCGCCAGTTGGAAGCACCCAGACATACCCGACAGCATAGTGGCCACCAAGACCGACCGAAACGAAGAGATATATTGCAGAGACAAAACCAGCTAATCGAGTCATTAGCCCAAATGAAAGCATGATGGCAAGAGATAGCTCAATAACACCCGCTAATACGACAAACGCGTGAGGGAATGGAAGCCCAATGCCACCAAAGTAGTCGGAGAAGACGGCAAATGGGGCGCCCCCAGCCAATATATGACCAGTGAAATGAGCGACGAACATCATGCCAACGTAAATTCTTACTAGCGTCATGCCCCATTCGTAAGCGTTTGGACTGATAATGGGATGACTTTGAGCTAACCGCATTTTCTGCCAAGGAAGTCTTATGATCTGTATGGCCAATAACGCGAAAAGTAATGTACTTGTGAACGCAATGCTTTGTATGCCAGGTCCTGTTTCAGCAACCATGAGAGGGTCAAGTGATGACAGCGTTGAAAGATCGATCGGTTCAAAATGCATTGTTGAGAACAGTCTTCCAAGAGTTAACCCACCAAGCATTGAACCAATTAACCCAAAAAATTCAACGTGACCTTTTTTGTACGTCTTAACGAGTGAGACAATGAGCACCGTTATAAATGCACCCGTTGAAATAAATACCCAGGTATTCAGCCCGTACTCTAGCAAGGCGTGGACTGAAAAGAAGATAGTGACCACTGCAGTCATGATGGTTAGGAGTCGTAATGACTTATCAAAAGTGTTCATTTCATTCACCTTTAATTACTGGCCCAGTAGATGGGCCTTATCTTGATTAGTTGGCTATTGTCGCTGGTTTTGCATTTTCGGCTTCGTCATTGCGGTTTGCTTTAGCGATGAAGAATAGACCGATAATAGGCACTATAATGGCGGCGTATGGGATCATTCCTGCGCCAAGGTGGCTATCCAGTACCATTCCACCAAGGAGCCCACCAAATGCGTTGGCCAAGTTGAAGGCTGAGATGTTGGCGGTGGCAGCGAGTTCTTGACCATCACCCCCATGCTTCATCACTCGAAGTTGCATAGCAGGCACGTTGGCGAATGAGGCAACACCAAAGATGAAGGCAGCGAGGACGAATAGGAGCTTGTTATCAACAACCAGACCAACCACAACAAGTGAGACGATCATCGCAATGGACCAGAACATTGATGCTTTATTTAGATCTTTGTCAGAAGAGCGACCGCCAAGCATGTTACCAATGATCAGACCCGCACCCACGATGACAAGGATCCATGTCACAGCATTGTCACCGTAACCTGTTATGTGCATAGCAATCGGTGCTAAGTAACCGTAAAGCGTCATGAATCCAGACCAAGCAAAGACCGTGATCGCTAAGCTGAGCAGTAGGGCAGGGTTTTTGAAGGCGCGTAGCTGAGACTGAACATCTTTCGCTTCACCGTGACCCGTTGATTTGATGAAGGCAATAATAGAAAGCATTGCTAAAGCACCTAATGCGGCAACAACGAGGAATGTTGAATGCCAGCCATAAGTAAGACCAATCCAAGTCCCTGCAGGAACCCCAAGAACGTTCGCCAAGGTTAGGCCTGCGAACATCTGACCAACCGCACGGCCGGCCATTTTTTCAGAGACGAGGTTCGTTGCTACAACAGCGCCGATCCCATAGAACGGTCCTTGAACAAGACCGGCAATGATACGGCTTACAAACAGAAAATTATAATTAGGCACATAAGCAGAAAGCACATTACCGATGATGAATAAAATCATCAAGCCAGACAAAACGCCTTTCTTATTAAAACGTGAGAGATAAATAGTAAGAATGGGGCCGCCAATTACAATGGCTAAAGCATAAGCACTGATTAAATAACCGGCTTGGCCCTCTGTAATGGTTAAGGATGTGGCTATTTGAGGAAGAATACCTGCAATAACAAATTCAGCAGTACCAATTGCAAATGCCGCGAGTGTTAAAATCCAAACTTGGAATGGTATAGATTCTTTTTTCATTTTATTTTCCTAGGCTATTGGCGGCTGATTAGACATAACTCAGCCGCTTATTCGGATTGATTAGTTAACGAACTCGCCGCCATCAACATCGGTGCTCGAGCTTGTCATGTATTTGTTGCTGATTGCCAGTGAGTAAGCCATCGCTGTTTAAGATGCTTCTCTTGCTTTGCCGGCTGGAAAAATCGAGGCAGCATTGGCTAACATTGAATTACGATTGGTTTCATCCATGCTCTTGTTCGCGACAGTCATCGTTAGACCAGCGCTAATTGCGTTAACTCGAGCCGGGCGCTCTTTAGCGAGCTCTTTAGCGAGCACTTTAGTGACAGTTTTAAGGGCTGTATTGATGGCGTTTGAGGTAAGTGTTTACAACAACCTTTCTTGATAGCATCCCACTCGTTACGGTGATTGCCCTCGTTGGTTTAAGGGATCTTGCTGTAGGTTTAGCCGCGTTAATGGTTCCCCAGAACTTGGTATCAAACGCTGCTTTAGCGTCAGCGATATCAACATCGATGACTTTTCCTACTAGAGCATATGAGCCCCCAGTAATCATTCGATGATCAAAAGCACCCATCGACTCGAAGTAAGCACAAGTTTGTTTCTCGTCATTCACATCGAGTCCAGTGCTAAGGCCAGCAACATGAATGATATTGGCATCACCTAGAGAATTGTTGGCGACAGCTTCACCAAAACCAGAAGTTCTACCAATGATCACGATTGTTTGCTTGTGTTTTATCATGGGTATTTCACCTTTCCCGCTAATGGGGGCCATTATATTCATAAAATTAAAATTGATAATGGTGCAAATTTTGAAATCATTATTCGGATTAGCTGAATAGTCGGCATGTGCTGTGTGGCGTTATAGAGATGAGTAATCAAATGGGGCTTGGGGAAAACATCAATTCAAGTAGGAAACAACCATGACTTGAAGTCAGCAGTAAACTCGATGGTTAACGAATTCAAATCGGAATACTCTGCTCATAACCTTTTAAAATGACCCGGCTTAATTAGAATGGGACAAGGCAGAAAGTCTTTATACCAAAGAAGTTTCTGGATCAGGTAAGACAGTTCAAACCATTCTTTAACAGTAACAGCCTATAAATTACGTATAAATTTATGTCTCAAGCCGCATTCAGTTGCTTGACATAGGCAGTGTGTTATTTACACTATTCATATGTCAAGCATATGCCAAATGAGAGTGTATTATGAGAACAGTGTCTATTTTCAAAAATGGTAAGAATCAAGCGGTTCGTCTACCAAAAGATTTTGAGTTTGATGGAGTTAATGAGCTTGAAATTCACAAGGAGGGGGATGTGATCACCTTGCGCCCAGCTCGTCCAGACTGGTTGTCATTTGGTGAGCAAGAAAAGCCCGATGAGGATTTCATGGCTAACCGTGAAGATGTGATTAAAGATGAAGGGCGATTCAATTTTGAATAAAAAAATCAACTACATGCTCGATACGTGTATTTGTTCATTCATTATGAGAGAACAACCTATCGCGGTATTGAAAATGTTACAGGATGTGGTTGGTAAACAACACCGAATCGTCATTTCCGCTATCACCTACCAAGAAATGCAGTACGGGTTATTAGGTAAAAAAGCTTCCCCTAAACATGCTGTGCTTGTTGCCGAATTTCTAAAGCGTGTTGATGAAATATTGCCTTGGGATAAAGTGGCAGTTGATGCAACAACCGAAGTAAAGCGCAGCCTAATGGCAAAAGGTACACCGATTGGTAATAACGATACGGCTATTGCTGGTCATGCCATCGCGACAGGTTGTGTGTTAGTCACCAATAACACGAGAGAGTTCCAGCGTGTCGAAGGGTTGAAACTGGAAGATTGGGTTCATTAGCAATTTCACCGTAAACCCTTGCCTGAAAAGAGCGCTGAGAAGTCACGGAGCGCAGATAATACTCGAGCGTTAGTGAGACTCTTCTTGCAAAGCCTGATGTTTTATCGGGCGTTCTCGCTTCGCTCGGTTCATTCCGTCGCTTCGCTCCTCCCACGATAACGGGTGCCACGGATATCGAGCAAAGCTCGATGTGGCATTCCGTTCCTGCGAACAATCACCCAACGCCTACGCTCACTTCGTTCGCTACGCCTCGTCATCCTTCCTCGTTGCCTTTCACTGCCTGTCATCAAGACAGAGTAAGGGCCGAGTTTTTTATGCGCCGATTTTCCTTTCTACTCGTTTCACCTTTCGGACTCGCAAGCTGTTGACCATGACCTTTCAGAACCCCAATAACAAGGGTATATGAACGCTTCGCGCCCTTGTTATTGAGAACCATGAAAGCCCGATGGACAGCTAAGCGGCTCCGAAAGGTGATACTCAAACAAAAAGGAAACTCCCCATGGCGCAACAAAACTCAACCCTGACTCTCTCTACATGCCATCCAGCGACCAGCGTCTCGTCGCTGGAGCACGAAAGCTCACCAAAACATGATGTCTCTTTGTCCGAGGGCGAAATGGGCTTCATTCTACTGATTGACTGCGATTCAAAGCAGATCTTAGCGCAGCGTGAAGGCGTAAATGATGAGGCGTCTTTTGAGGACCTAAAAACGTACGTGTGGAATCTCAACGAAGAGGTGGCCGTACAGTTTGTGGCGCAAACGGATCATGTTCATCCTACGAAATTCTTTTGTTCGCTACCTAAAGATGGCCTGGCTAAGTGTTACCTCAACCAGCCCAAGGGTAAGATCTGGTCTCCGTCGAGCAGTGTTTGGAAGGCCTGGCGGAGCAATGGGAAGAGAAGGACGAGACTATCGAACCATGGGATGCCTTTGAGAGAGAAGGTGACTAGATTGGCACGTCGGAATTCTAACTTGGGGATGCTGACATGAAACAACAATCAAACCGAGCGATAGATCCAGTGGCGCTTCGCTGCCAAGTGAAGGCGTTGCGTCAGTCGATAAAAGGAATGGAGGCACCACAGACGCCAACCGTACCATCACAGCGTCACGCGATTGTGCAGCGCGTACAACACCTGAAAATGTTCTGTCGCGGTAAGAGTCCTGAGCAATTGGATGATATCGCTCAATTAAAAGAACAAAGAGTTCGTGATACGATCAACATTCAGTTCCCCGGCATCGGACAGAAAAAGTTTCATCATCATGACTTATATGAGCTTTTACTGGATCTAGATAACAGTATCGGGCTTGGTGAGTGGCATTTACGAGAAAGCAGTGAGGAAGTCATTGTGTATGCCTCTTATGGCTCGGTCTTCCCTGGTTTACGTTTTCAAAAGCAGGGTGAGCGCTACCGCTGTCGTGGGTTCAACTTTGATATCCGACTTGTATCTTAACCGTAACCCTGCTTTTCATGGAGAAAAAAATGGAACAACCAATCCCCCCAATTTTTGTGACCGGTGCGTTGGTCTTAGCAAAAGTACGTCATGGTGATGATCGCCAACCCATCGTGATTCATATTGAGCGCACTCAGCTTAATCTCCCTTATTGGGGGGAAGGTATCGCGCGTAATAACGTACTAGAGAGCTTGTATCAAAAAGTGTTGAACAGTGTTTATACCCTCATCCATTGGATTAAAGAATAAGGAGCGTCCTATGAAAACGCCTACTCATTTTGCGGCACTTTCCGAGCTCACGGCTCGTGACTTTAAAAAACAAGCGGTGATCACACCCAAACGTCGATTTGGTATCTATGACGACGGCCAATCCAGTAATGTAATTAATTGGTCAAGCGAATACCAAACGCACATCTATTTGCGTTTAAACGTTTCTTGCGTTGATAAAAAGCCACATAACTTTGCGTCCAGTGTATCTGGAGCAGATCACTTTAACAATCAACAGGCCTCTAACCAAATCGTTTAAATTTATCCGGTATTAGTCGCACACTTTGGATTCGAATCGGAATTGAGCTGGCTCATTTATCTCTATTGGAACCATATCGATCTCGTCTATACTCTAAGTATGCAAACAAAAAAAGAACCAGCATGGATATCAATCTGTTACTTAAGAGTGAATACTTGACAAAGCACGACTTTTATCGAGATCTAATCGACTTATTTGTGCAGAAAGCTAACTCTCAGATAGGCTATCTGCATTTTTTTGACCCCGTAAAAAATGAGATTGAACTAAATGTCTGGTCGACTAGTGCTTTAGATCATTGCTATACAAGTCACGGAACTCATTATCCACTTGCATTAGCTGGTGTATGGGCAGATAGTATTCGAAATAGATGCCCTGTTATCCATAATCATCACAACATTAACGATCTAACTGCAGGTTCAATGCTTGGAGGGCATATGCCTGTCTGTCATCATTTTAGTGTGCCTGTGTTGAAATGTGGTCAAGTAGTTGCCGTGATCGGGGTCGGTAACTCTGAAACTGAGTATTGTGAAGGTTCTATTAAGAAATTTTGGCTCTGGGTTAATCAAGTTTGGTCAGATATTGAAAGTAAATCAAGTGAGGTTGATCTCGCTAGCCATGCTCACCGATATCTTTTTGAATCCCACACCCCGTATTCGGTATTAGTTGAGATGATCGAGGCGATCTCAAAAGCACTTGAAGTTCGTGATGAATACACTTCTTCTCATCAAAGAAACGTTGCGCACCTATGTGGACTAATTGCAGAAGATTTAAATATAGAAGCGCACCAAAAAGAAGGGCTACTCATCGGAGCACTCGTTCATGATATTGGGAAAATTGCTATTCCATTGCAAATACTTAATAAAACGGAAAAGCTCTTATCCGCAGAGTATAACCTTCTAAAAAGTCACTCAGAAGTCGGCTCAAGTATATTCAAACATGTCTCTTTTCCTTGGCCTGTAATCAATATTATTGAACAACATCATGAACGATTAAATGGCTCTGGTTACCCAAAGGGCTTGAAGGGGAGGCAAATTGTGATGGAAGCGCGTATCGTGGCTGTAGCTGATACATTTGACGCAATGGCAAGTGATAGGCCTTATAGAAAAGCTCTAGGTGCAACTAAGGCTATTGAAACTCTGATCGAAGGACGAAACAGTCTTTACGATGCTTACATAGTAGATGCATTTTTAAGGTGTTTTGAACAAGATGAAACTTTGGGCGGTAAGTATCCACCAGCAAGTTTCAGATAAAGTGTTCGATTTAAAAGCTATTGGATAACTTTTTGCTTGTTCGTATTAACTCATGATCGGTCAATACAGTTTTAAGGTTGTGATTGGTAAATGGACCTGAATTTTCATCTAGCTTAAGTAAGTAATTAAAGATCAATGGTGTCTTGTTACTTTTTTTGGTGAGACCGTTCAAAAAAAGGGGGGGGGGACTGAGTTGATTACCAGGCCAATAAATGGAAAATATTAAAACATGACTAATTAAGTTAAGAATACCGAACATAAAACGAATAAGTGTGTTAACGTGGCTTACTCCCTACCGCTTAGTAGGGACACCTTTTCTTTTCCGAACTCGCATCTCGGCACTCCTTAGTTGCCCTCCTAAGCCTTATGACAAGGCTTTAGTTATGTCAATTTCAAACCAGAAATTAAGAAATATTTTTCATTTAACACAAATTGAAAATGCTGAAATTAGTAACAACTCAGTGTCTCCCATTCCTTGGATGCCACTTTGCCATAAAGTTAATCCGGTCATACCCTCGGCGATTGTATATTGTGAAGGTAACTTCGGAAAAATTGATGGTAAGACCGCTAATGGTTTGGTGAGGCATTCGCAGAGTTATCGTATTTTGTCCGTTATTGACAGCTATTCTGCTGGTTTAGATTCCGGTGAAGTGCTTGATAAAAAAGTAAATGGCATACCTATCGTTGCTACTATTGAAGAAGCGATAATTCAAGCAGAAACAGTCCCTGATTATTTTATTTTTGGGATCGCTCCATCAAGTGGATTTCTATCTGACGTAGAGAAGAGCATCATTCTGGGCGCAATGTCTCTTAAAATGAATATCGTGAATGGATTACATGAGTTCCTCACGGACATCCCCCTATTTTTAGAAGCCAGCATAAAGAACAACGTCCGAATATTAGATATTCGCAAACCGAAGGGCAAAGACGAGCTGCAAACATTTAGCGGCGAAATACACAGTGTGAAGTGCCCAAGAATCGCGGTTATGGGTACCGATTGCGCATTAGGGAAGCGGACAACTGCAACAATATTAGCGAATGAATTGAGTAGAAAAGGCCTTAATGTTGTCATGATTGCTACTGGTCAAACAGGTATGATACAAGGAGCAAAATATTGCGTTGCACTTGATGCAGTCCCTTCGCAATTTTGTGCTGGAGAATTGGAGTCTGTCATCGTGAAAGCGTACGAAATGGAAAAACCGGATATTATTATTATCGAAGGTCAAGGGGCGTTGAGTCACCCTGCATTTTCTACTAGTTCTTTTATATTACGCGGAAGTTGCCCTACCAGTGTGATCTTACAGCACGCTCCTAAACGTTCACATCGGAGTGACTTCCCTAATATGCCGATGCCTTCAATTGCTTCAGAAATAAATCTTATAGAGGCATTCTCAAAGACCTCGGTTATCGGGTTAACGCTGAATCACGAAGGGATGTCTTCAGATGAGATACTTACAACAATGCATCACTATTCAAGTGAGTTTGGTCTCCCTGTTACTGATGCCTTGTCACAACCCATAGAACAGCTTCTTAACATCGTGTTGTCAGCGTATCCTCTAATAGCAAATAAACTGGTCGAAAAAGGGTGAAGTATCCTAGATTAGACATCGATTGTTCTAAAATTCATCACAACGCGCAACGCCTTATTTCTCAACTTTCTTTAAAAAATATATCAGTCACGCCTGTAACAAAAGTTTTTCTTGGTAACCCCATTATTGCTCAAGTCCTTGTTGATGCTGGAGCAGAAATGTTTGCGGACTCTCGAGTCGAAAATATCCAAAAAATGAGACAAGCGGGTATTTCTGTGCCCAAAATGTTGATCCGCACACCGATGCTTAGCCAAGCCGCAAGTGTTGTAAGGTGTTGTGAGATTAGTTTGAATACTGAGGTTACAGTTATTCAAAGGCTTTCCAATGTCGCAAAGCAATCTAATATCAACCATGGCATCATTATCATGGTCGAACTTGGCGATCTGAGAGAAGGCGTCATGCCAAATCGTGTGATTGCCTTTATCGATAAAATCATTTCTTTACCGAACATTATTATAAGAGGGATTGGGACAAATCTTGCCTGTCGGTATGGTGTCGCTCCAGACGACACCAAAATGGAGCTTCTTTCAAACTTAGCTAATGAAATCGAAGCAATATTTGGGATCAATCTCGATGTCATATCCGGGGGGAATTCGGCTTCAATACATTGGGCACTTAACTACACTGGTCGAACTAGAGTGAATAATCTACGTATAGGAGAAGCCATTTATTTGGGTTGTGAACCACTAACAAAAGATAAAATTGAAGGGTTATATACAGATGCGATTACCTTAACCGCTGAAGTTATCGAATCCAAGATAAAACCTTCTTTACCTTGTGGGGTTAGAGGGGGCAATGCCTTTGGGGAAAAAGAAAATATTTCTAATAAAGGTTCGGTCTCACAAATAATTCTCGCTTTAGGTCGTCAAGATGTCTGCGTGACTGGTTTAAGTGCTCCAGATGGAACAAAAATCGTTTCATCAACTAGTGACCATCTGATCATGGAAACATCTGGGGCACCGTTATTAGTTGGGCAAAAAATCGACTTCAATCTAGATTATAGTGCCCTTTTATCTTGTATGTCCTCAGCCCATATTCATCATTCTTACAATTCACTTAGCGATTTACTTCCCAAAAAAGAGATTAATGATACTGATGATAACTCGAAAACTAACCATACTATTCATCAGTGTTATTCTGAACGGCTGTCAGTCAAGCCAGACTCAAACTAGTGAACTGGCTGACTATAGAGCGACTATTATATCAAGCAAATTACCCAAAAAGATGGGCCCAATTACATTAGTTCAAGCAAAAGCAAATGAAAATACGGTCACTCTCATTTTTACTAAACAAAACAATATAGATATGGATAGTTTAGTAAAGCGTGTAGCAAATGTTTTTTGTAACGAGATTGAAACCAAGTATTTATTGAGCAGTGGGATCTCTTATCGAATTATAGCACTAGGTCAGAATAAAAAGGTCGAGAGCTTCAGTTTGATCTCTATAAAGGCCTGTCTTCATTGAATACGGGGGAGGATTATATAATGTAATGGTGACTTCAACATCTTTGTCTTCATCAATTTCATATGACTAAATAACACCGTTGAAGCATCATAACCTTCAGCACACTTAGCGCTAAAGCAAGGAGATTTTAATGAGAACAAAGCGCTGGAGCGTCTCGAGCAGACTAGGCAAGGTGTGGATATGACTTGGTATGACGCACTCGGTGAGAAAGAGCGCCTGCAAGTTTTCATTGCTCTCGAGAGTGAGGAAAAACATAAGCAAGTGGCGTTCGCCACGTCATTAAGCTAAGGACTTGTTTGAGTGGGGATAACCGCTCCACCCATGAGTTTCTTTATCAAGCGCTGGCATTTGATACGGCTCAGTACCGGCGGCCAACCACGGACAGCTTGATCAAACGCATCGGTAAAAATGCGCTGATTGATATTACCCTTCCTGTAATGTCAGAAACGTGGTTACAAAGCGCCCACTCGCTCAAGAAGAGTGATTTAGTTAAGCTTCTGGCTTAATGGGGGAGAAAAATCACTGACAGAGCCACAGAAGGCGCATTTCGCTCAGAGGGTGCGCGGTGGATTTTAATGCGCGCAATATGCAGTCCTGACAGACTGCCTACTTCCCAACCGCATGTGAGCATTGAGTCGTCTATGAATAAATGATTGCTCTCCATCACCAGAGGGAAAGCAAAAAGAAAGGCTCGTTAACACGAGAGGGCGTTGTCCCAGAGCATGTTGGTTTAGGTTTAGGTTTAGAGCGGGGCAGATAATACTTAAGCATCAGTGAGGCATTTTTGGTGAATATTACCGCAAAGCCTTACCGTTTCTGGGCGTTCTCGCTTCGCTCCGTTCATTCCGTCGCTTCGCTCCTCCCGCGATAACGCATGACACGAATATCGAGCAAAGCTCGATGTGCCATTGCGTTCCTGCGAACAATCACCCAACGCCTCCGCTCACTGCGTTCGCTACGCCTCGTCATTCTTCCTCGTTGCCTTTCACTGCCTGTCATTAAGACAGAGTAAGGGCCGAGTTTTTTATGCGCCGATTTTCCTTTCTACTCGCATCACCTTACGGACTCGCAAGCTGTTAACCATGACCTTTCAGAACCTCAATAACAAGGGTATATGAACGCTTCGCGCCCTTGTTATTGAGAACCATGAAAGCCCGATGGACAGCTAAGCGGCTCCGAAAGGTGATACTCAAACAAAAAGGAAACTCCCCATGGCGCAACAAAACTCAACCCTAACTCTCTCTACATGCCAAACAGCGACCAGCGTCTCGCCGCTGGAGCACGAAAGCTCACCAAAACATGATGTCTCTTTAGAGCAAAGCAAGAGTGCACCGCAAGGATTTTCGATTGCGCCTTGGAGTGACATTACAGCAGAAGAACTCAAGGCCGCAGGCTTTGTTCAGCGTGAGGCTCAGTACTTCCCGTTCACGCTGGCAGAGGTACGCGCCCTTATCATGCGCCAATTTCAAATCGGGACGTTAAGGGACTGTTTTGTTGTGCTGGATGTGTCTACGCCTTTTGAAACCCTTTATTCATTTGACCGTTGCCCGTTTTAATTAAGACAAGGAATAGTAAAACCATGAAATCGTTATCCCATTACATCCAAGATAAACAAACGCAAGCGTTTAATGACGCAGGGGCTTTTTTTGCTTTTTCTAATCAGCAGTTTGCCAAAGCAAAACAACAAGGCATTGAATACGTCTCAATAGGGGCTGGATTAATTTGTCCTACCGACAGAGCCAAACAATTAATTAACCGTCTCGCCACCATTAACCAAGAAGGAATTAAGCAAGACATCAAAGAAAATGGGAAAGACGCCATTATTCGCCGTGAGCTATTTAACTACGAATGCTTTTATAGCGGGGACATTATGGATTGCGTCGAAAACCTCACCGAGTACGGCTATTGCTTTGATGATGTTCATCAAGTCTATCGCCACATTTGCCAGACCGAAAACGTGTGTTAATCAGCCAATAAAAACGCATTGATATCGACGTCAATAAATATCAAGGCGCGACCCATTATATAATCTTAAAGGATAAGCCAATAATGAGCGAGTTAGAGTTTACAATAGAAAGAAAAAAAACGGAAGCAGAGCAGTATGTTTGCAGCGCGCAGTCTTTTGAATTGGGAACGGTGGTGATGACTCAAGGCGTAAAAATGTTATTGAGTGACAACATCGGAGCCAATTTGCGTATTTACTTAATGCGTCATCAAAACGGCGATTGGGGGGATATGCCAATAGAAGATAAAATTGCCAATGATGAAGCGACAAAAATAGGCGCTCGTATCATGTCAGGTTATCAAATTTGCAATCAAAGGATTTGGATTATTACCGAAGGCGATCGAAGTGTGACCACCGTATTATTCCCGTTCGAATACTAACGGCCATTATTTATCGTGTTATCATCCAGCCTTCGGGCTGGATGGTTAATAGAGGGGTAAAATGAATAAACTGTCCGTATTGATGTTATGGTTTCCTTTTCCCGTGTTCGCTTTTTGTTTTGATGAGGCTGGCAATCATTATAATGTGTCACCAGACTTACTCAGAGCCATTGCAACCGTTGAAAGTAACTTAAACCCTAATGCTATCAATGAAAATAAAAATAACGTCGGTGAGGTCGTGAGCCGCGATTATGGCCTAATGCAAATTAACTCAATCTGGTTCGACAAGCTTTCGGATTTTAATGTGAATGATCAGAATGTTTATGATCCGTGTTTTAACGTGTCATTAGGTGCGTGGGTATTAAGCGCGAACTTTGCCAGTCACGGTTATAACTGGAACAGCGTGGGGGCATATAACGCAGGGTTTTCCAAACGTACCGAAACCGCCAGAAAAATATACATCCAAAAAGTCCAATCTGTTTATTATTCGCAAAACGTAAAATAACCCGCATCGCACCACTCTGGTGCAATGCGCTTTGCCGTCCAACGTTCTCATTCCTCTTTGCTCTTGCCTGTTCGTCCTTTCTGCATCCCCGATTCAGTCGCCATGGGTTCGCCTTGGTTTTATTTCCTCAAGTTCTACCCACTCAAGCTGATGAAGCCGCCCCGACTTTTTACTTTCTTTGAAAGTTACCACACACCACGGCGCATTGATTTCAATGCGAATGGTTGTCTGTCAAAAATATAAAAGCACTAAAAACAATATTTTAAATTGATTTATGGTTCGTCTATGTAAGTAAGAAAAATTCCCAAAATCTCCACTAATTAGCCGCTGAAATCGTATTTGAAAATGCGGTAACTGTATTTGATCTCCATTTAGCTAAGCTGTGGTAAGGCTTACAGGCTATTTGATTTGAAAGTGATTACGATTGTATTTGATTTCCATTTAGCCCTTTTCCGAATTGGTTTGTGAGTGATATTGATGTTATGATGATATGGATTTGTATTTGCTTGTTAATTGAATCATATTAACGAAATCTGAAGGGAAAAATATAAAAATGGCCAGAAGCACGGTATTACAAGCAACGATAAAAGGGACGTTAGAGCAGGATTTTCGTCAGTTTCAAAAACGAGAGCGCCTGACGGATGCGGATGCCGTTCGAGATCTTTTGTCGTTGGCACTGCGCATTAAGTTGAGCGATAGTGAGGATGATAGGCCATCGAACCGTGAGTTAATGGAAGAGATTTATCGTGTGGTTCGAAGTGGTTCGGCGATCAATGATGTTATTCATGGACAAACCTTTGACGGGGAAAAGTTATATCGTGAACAAAAAGAATCGAAACCCGTGAGACAGCAGATCAAAGCGGATATTGATAATAAAGTGGAGTCCTATCTTGCAGGCGAAAAAAAAGGGTAGCCCTATGGCTACCCTCTATTATCGCTCTAACTCTCTGTCTATTTCTCTGCTCTCCCAGTCGTTCTCTTTCTCTGGATGATTAAAAGCCATCTCGTGTTGAGGCGACGGCGCTTTGTTTTCAAAGTGTTCAAGGGATTGACTGTCCCGTTCTTTTTTCTCATCCAGGTTCAGAGTGTCTAATGCTCTTTCTTGATGAGTGGGATGGGCTTCGCTTAATTCGATATCATGCGCGCGGTTATCGCGGTCTAATTTATCTATGCAGGTTTTAATGTCCTCCTTTAAATGGTCGTCTGACATGAATTGAATGTCTCGACCATTAAAGTTCTCAACAATCTTCTCGATGTTGTTCGGGTTTAAATCGTGGTTGCCTTGGTTTAAGACAATAATGACATTCTGTCTTAATTCATCCGTGGGTATATTTTGAATGTCGTTCTTGTGGTTGACGTTAATAATGTCCATTTGGCCTTGAGTGTGCTCGCGTATTAAAAACGAGTTTTCAATCGACGTGCTGATGAGGGTGGTGTTTACATGCTCCCCTTGATGGAAGGTCGTTAATTGTTTGGATTTTGTCCCCAGCGTTCTTGGGTTAATGTCTAAGGCGCTGTCTTTATTTCCCTGATGGTCAAGGTAGATCACCTCAATGGCTTTGGTTTCGCCTTGTTTGTTGTGAATATTGGTAACCATGGCCGGATGGAAGAGTTTGTCTTCAGACGAGTAAACCGCCGGGTGGAATTTAACCTGATCATTGTGGGTGTGATTTACCCCAAGTTTGTTTAAGTAAGTTTGGGCCAGTGTGTTATCAATAGGTTTACTTTGACTGATGTATTCTTTGGCTCTCTCTTCAAATTGCGCAATATGCTTTGGCGTGGTATTGAGCAATTTATCATGTTTGCTGTTTTCCTCCAGTTGGTATTTGCTTGGCTCATTTAACAGGTTATTGGCTTCCGTCATGGCCTCTTTATAGCCCATGTCTTTGTGGCTCATGATGAGGTTAATCAGCGAGCCTTTCTCGCCCGTGGTGTAGTCTTTAAAATAACCACGATGCTCGCCTGTTAGGGTCACTTTAATGGCGGATTTGCCAATGCCAAAGGTTAAATAGTCGCGGTCGGATTTGGACTGGTTGGGCTTGCCTAATAAGTGCATGGCTAGGCTTTCGGTGTATTTCGGGAGTTGTGTATTGATGTGCTCCTTAAAGGTGTTGTAGTCAAAGTCACCGCTTTTATTTTGGAAGCGAACGTCCTCATGGGGCAGGGCGTTGCGGTTAAAGTAAGTGGTGTCTTGGGGTGGGGTTTGGTTGGCGGTTTCTATCGCGCTAGCTTTATGGCTTTCTTTGGATAACCAGCTTTTGAGCAGGTGTGTTGTGTTATCGGTATAGAGCCTCACGTGCTGGCTGGCGCGCGTGACATCAATGCCAGCACGTCTTAGGTTGGTTAATGCGCCTTTGCTTTTGATGGCCGTAATGACGTGTGGGTACGTGGCCCCTTGCGCCATATCCGCGGTTCGGCTGTAAGCGTAATCCCAATGACTGTCTGTTAACTCATTCGGGTTGATGGTGAGCGTTTGGCCACTTTTTGATTGCGCGATGATGCTGTCCGGGCTTGCTTGGGTGATGCGGTACTCCACATTGGCTTTGATGTCGCGGCTTTTGTCGGTAAAGCGAGTGACAATCTTATCGCCTGTTGAGAGTGGTTTTTCTGATACAGAGAAAAGCGTCGTGAAACGATGGTCACGGTTACGCGGTAAGAACGGCTTTGTCTTGCCTGTGCTGGCGTCTTCAAGCGTCACCACACCGTGCTCCGAATCCACGTGGGTAATGGTGGCGTACTCACCGGGCTTGGTGCTCAGCACTAAGCCTTTTTGATACGGCATCATGGTGGTGAGCTCTTCACCGGTGGCGCCGATGGAGCGCAATCTCGTGGCGACAATGTTCTCTTTGCCGATTTCCTTGTTTTTCATTAAGCCAACCCGGAGGTAGGCCGTGATGTCATCACGCTCTTGGTTGGTGTAGGCGATGATGAGCGTGTTTTCGCGGGTTTCAGGTGTGCGCGCTAGATAATCCTTTGCTACGACAAAGGGCAGCTTTTCAGTCGCTTCTAATTGCGCTTGGCGTCGGTCTTTATTGTTTTCATCCAGCGTAGAGATGACATGTTGGTGATTGCCTTGCGCGTCAGGCGCTTGGCGTTGGAGTTTGTCCAAGGCGCTTTCGGGCTGCTTATCAATGGTGTTTTGCGCGGCATTGAGTAGGGTGTCGTTTTGCTGACGAATGATGTCGGTCATGTAAGCGGTATCGAGGCGACCTTGACGCATGGCCAGCTCAAAGGGTTTACCGGCGCTTAAAGATAACAACTGCTCTTTATCCCCTAACAGTACGGCTTTGGATTGACTGGCATTGACCAGCGCCGTGAATTCATCGGCTTGTTTGTTGCTGACCATGGAGCTTTCATCGAGAAAGAACAAAGTGCCTTGATAGTCACTGGCTTGGTGGTTGCCTTGTCGGACGTCGCTGAGTAGGCTCTCTAGGCTTTGCGCTTTCACGCCCTTGCTTTCCAGCTCAGAAACGGCGGCGTGAGTGGGGGCAAGACCAATGACGTTTTGCTCGGGTTGTTGGCTGACTTGTTTTGCTAACTGGATAAGTTCAATGTTGGACTCGAGCATAGTGGATTTCCCCGTACCGGCTAAGCCCTGAATGGCGACAAAGCTGTCTTGGGTGGTTGAAATCAGGGTAAGGCTGCCTTGTTGTCCTTGAGTGAGGCGAGGCTGGGTCTCAAGAAAGGCTTGCACCTGCTTGGTTGTCGAAAAAGGCGGATGTTGGCCCTTGCCATCGGTGATGTTTTGCAAGATGCGTTTTTCAGTCTCCAGCGCAGCGTGTGTTGTCCAGCGCGTGCCGTCACTGTACTCCGCTGAAAGGGTGTCACGTCGCTTGGTAAGCTCCGTGTCAATCTGGTCTTTGGTAATAACGCCACCGGCTTCTTCAAAGGCGTAGCGTACCGCCTCCACCACTAACGCTTTTTGGCTAAATCCCGCTTCACGCTCAGATAAATGATTTAAGGCAAAGCTGACCGCTTTTTCAATCAGTGGGGCGTTTTGCGCTTTTGCCAAGGCGGAAAGCGCCTGACTGACGTCTTGTGTTAACAAGGCTTGGGTGGCGCCGCTTAGGTAGCGGTCGTTGACGTTTTGCGTGTGCAAGACGCGCTCAATGGCTGACGGGGAGACCTGCTCTTTTTCTAGGGCGCTTTGGGCTTTGTTTGGCTTGTCGGTGAAGACATCAAGGCGCGCTGTTTTTTCGGTCAGGTCGTTTATCAGGGGTTTAGACAGAGTAAACGCTTTTCCTGACAGTAAAGTATGGGCTTTTTGTTCAATATGGTTGGCGCCGTGAACGTAATCGTATTGCAGGGGTGCGTCTTTTAGACTCTCTAGGCGTAGGTGTTGTGACTTACCTTGACTATCACCTTGATTCTCCAGTGTGATGTGTTCTTTATTCACGCTAGTGACAAGGTAACTTTGGTTGCCCTCTAAGCCAGAAGGAAAGTGCTTACCCAGTGTGCGAAGGCGTTCGCCTTGGGCGATGTTGAGACTTTGCGGTTTATTGATTTGCATCTTCATATTCTTAAAGGCGCGACTGGACGGGTCAAAGCGGTGTGACTGTCCATCGCGTTTGCTGAGTGCGGTCATGGTGTTGCTCTCTTTGTCGATACTGGCGATGACAAAACTCTGAGGTTTGTTTTTCTCCCAATGGGTGAGGGTCATGCCGGGTTTGTAGTGTTGGACAAGCGGTTGCTGCGCTTTGGAGAGAGAGTGAGGGGTTTGAGTGAATAGGGTGGTTTCATGACGAGAGAGGGCGCCGGTGTTTTTTAACTGCCCTCGTATTGCTTCGGTTAATCGCCGCTGCTCGACGCCGGAGGTGGCAATCACTTGGGTGTTGGCTTTGTCCGGCAAGTCAGCATAGACCCTTGCTATCCTATCGGTGTCGTTGTCATGCAGCTTGATGTCGGTGGGGGCGCTTTTCCCACCCGCCCATGTATGACGCTCTACGTTGCCTTTGCGGTACAGTTCAATGGCGTTGTTGGCTTTAAAGCCTTGACGACTGGAGACGCGGTTCAGCATCACCACCTTGGTGTTGGATTGCTTGGCTTGGTTGGTGAGACTCATCAGCTCCTTAGCGCTCATCTTATTGGCGTCGTCGATGAGCAAGATGTCTTTGTTGGTGAACGGCGTTGCGCCCTGGAGCAAGCTTTGGGTAGTGTGGCGCTGCTCAGGTGAAAAGTGATGGGCTATCCATGCGCCTAAGGTGTGGCTGTGGCGCTGAATATTCTCCACGCCTTCTGATTTGGCTTTGGCGGTTTGGGAGACGAACTGAACCCGTTTGCCGCTGTGGTTGCCGACATTAAGCAGTTGCTGCGCGATACCTTGTGATGAGCCATGCACATTGACGACATGAAACTGCTTGGTGGACTGAAATAGGTCGGTGAGCTTTTGTTGCTGGTTGGCTGGAATATCAAGGCGATGTAAGAGCGAGGGGTCAACGTGGGTGCGCATGTGGTGCGCCCGTCCTTGGGTGCTTTTCATGAGTGAGTGCTCATTATCAATCAGGGTTTGGGTGGTGTATTGCCCTTTATCGGCTAAAGGAATAAGCGCGCCCTCTTTTATCTGTTGGTCTAGGATGGTTTTAAGCTCAATCGCATTGGCTTGAACGCCTCCTTTGGTAAAATCAGACGCGGCAAGTTCAATGATTTTTTCTAGGTGTAATGCGGTGCTGTATTGACCCAAATGGTCAATGGCTCTATGAATGGCAGCTTTCGTATCATCTGGCGTAATCCCATCTTGTGATGTCTTGGCTTGCTGCGCCATTCCCACTAACTCAGACGGCTCATAGCCTTGCGTGTGTACTTTGGTTTGCCACTGATTATTGAGGCTTTCATTACTCTGATAGGTTTTGCTTTTACGTGTATCGAGGTTGGCGACGTCTTTTGCCGCGCGTGAATCAAAGCCTAAGTCTAGGGTGCGTTGGTCAATTTGCTGTTTGCGAGTCGATGAGGCTTCAATAATGGGTTGAGGGACACCGCTGACTTCGAACTGACCGTTACCGACGCCTCGCGTGGAATAACCAAGGGCTTGTACGTCTTTAGCAAGCTGGCTTTGGTATAAGATACCGTAGTATTTTTGGAAGTTGTAAATGCGTTCGCCTGTGCCGTTAATGACACCGCCTTTTTGTTTTAGGCTGGTTGATAAAGCCCGTAAATCACCTTCTTGGTCTCGCGTCATGTTTGCCGCTAGAGCGTGAGAGTGGACTTGTGGGTCATTTTCACGGCTGGTCTTATGGCGCACGACCGCAAATAGCATCGAATCCGTATTTTCGTATTCTTGGATCCCTTTTTCATGAGTGACTTTGACTTGTGCCACGTCTTTTTCAAGCTCTGTTAAAGCAAATTTGACGGCGTTGTTATGCGCTTCAATGAGACGGGCATCTCCTCCAACAAGCGCAAGAACGCTGATGGTTTTAGGAGCCGAAAAGGTCAGATCGAAGCCTGATTTGTGATTTTCCCGTTTCCCTTTAATGGTTTCATCGCCTAGGTTGCCTGAGAGTACCGATTCTAAGGTCGGTTGGTCTACGGCTTTGCCTGCCAGTCCCGCTTCGATGGCGAGCTTGCCATGCCAAAAGGTGTTCTCCTCTTGGTCTTTTTCTTTGAGGTAGTAATTGTCACCGGCGTCTTTTTCTAACGAGAGATCCGGTGAGTCTTTTGGGTTTTCTTCGCTAAGGTAATATTTGGCAGCGCCAGAGGCGGATTTTAATGGGCTAATAGAAAGCATGAGTATTTTCCTTATGCAACGCAAATCGCCGCTAGCAGCAAAGCTGAGCGGTGAGTCGGTCGGTAAAATGTGTGAAATGGCGCGTTTTGGCTGCGTGGCGTAAAAAAGCCTTGCGATGGCAAGGCTTGGTGTTGGAGTGATTAATCGGCGGACGTGCAAGGGGTCAAGGTATACCCTCGGTGGTTGGTTCGTCGAATGAGCTTTAATGCGGCTTCATGTGTCAATGTCAGGTGTCGCCAGTCATTGCCATCGAGCATATCAAGCACGAATAAGGCTTTTGCTTGGCTCTCTTTTTGAGATGATGCAGGACGGGGCTGATGTTGACTTTGGATTTTTTGTTGGTGTTTGTGGTGTTTTTTCGGCTTCATGTGGCCTCCCATGCAAAGCAGGAATGAAAAAAGACAAGGGATAGGATACGCGATGTGGAGTAGAAAAAAACGACGCCAAGTGGCGTCGTTAAATGGAGCAAGGTTGGGGAGTTATGTTCAGCCACCCCAAAAGTACACTGGAAGCAATGTGAGCAATGTTGCGTCAAATTACCTGCAAATAGTAATCATTATCATTTGGTGTGTCAATGATTATTCAAATGTGTCCCATAATTGGTGAAAAGCTTGCTCGTCCAGTAAGTCCTCAATGCGCCGCCGCACTTTGTGTTCACTTTTTTTTCTTCTGATAAGGGTTTGATGGGAGACTCACTGTGGTCCGATTTGGATTTAATGGTCATGCGTTGATGGTCTTGTAAGGGGGTTTTTGCCATATTAAGAACCTTAATCGTATTATTAATCGTAAGCATCCGTGATTTCAATATCTTGAGATATCGTAGACTCTTCAAGCTCTGCCTGAGCGCGCTCTTGATAGTCACTCTCGGCGTTGAGCTTAGCGGCTTCTTCGCTTGCGAGATGTTTGACCGCGTCGCTTTGGGTGGCCGCTTTGATTTGGTCGGTCTCAAGCGTCATCTCTTCGGGGGTATCAAACTGCTTTGATTGCCTTTTCGCCAGTACATCCCGGTCCTCTTCACTAAGAAACAGTCCAGGGGCTACGCATTCACAATACACCGCTTCTTGATACGCCCGTATCATCGCAGGCGAGAACGTATAATCTCGCTTGATGAACGCGGGCGTTACATCGCGTCTCTTATCAAAGTGTAAATCCAGTTGAGTGATGAAGCTGCTACCGGGGACGCGTAAGTAACATTGTAAATCATCCATGGCTTGTATTTCACTGCTCGACACCACCGGGCGAGTCACGGTCTGATGTCCAATGGAGACCCCGTCACGCAAGGCGTTTGCACCATAAGAGATGTTTTCTCTCGATACGTCCACTTCTTGCTCCCCTAAATCTTTGGATGAAATCTGCGCCATTTGTGCCGACGGTGCGCGAAAATAGAAGCGGGTGTTGAGCAAATCAAAAATCACATCCGCGGTGTTTTTGCCGTAAGTCTTAACCAATTGAGCGTAAGACTGGAGACCAATCACATAGCACCCCCCAAATTTACGCACCTCTGAGATGATGTTATCCAGCTCTGGCAGTTTATGTAAACTCGGCATCTCATCCATGATGACCCAAATACGCCGGTTGTCATCGGCCTTCAAGCCCAAAATAGCATTGGAAGCGATGGTAAGCCATGTTGAGATGAGCGGACGCAATGAGGGGTGTTGCTGCGCATTACTGGATAAGAACAAAAAGCCTTTTTGTTTGTCATCTTGTACCCAGTCGGTAATAGAAAACGGTTTGCGTTTGTGTTTGCCTTTGGCGTCTTTGTCATCCAATCCATCTAAAAAACGCAGACTTTTTATGTAGGTGGCCAGCACCGACTTGATGGAGATGGCGGTCTTTTTGATGTCCTTGGAGACCAGTGAGGCCGATTCGGTTCCTTGTAAGAAATTGCCCAGCGTTTCAAGCTCAGAGGTTAAAATGAGGCTGAGTAATCGGGCGGTTGAGCACGGTTTGTCGTCTTGGCTCATTTGATACGCGGCGCTGGAGAAGATGGTGCGCGCGGAATCCACCCAGAATGGGTCGCCTTCGCCGTGTTGGGGAATGAGCGCGTTAGCGATGTTCTCAAAATCAGGGGCATCCTTCGCGTCACACCACACATCCCAGTTGGCACAACGTTCATCAAACGGGTTAAGCAGTGTGTCTTGGCTTGGGTCAAAGAACTTACTGGTGAAGGTGCAGCCTTTATCGTAAACAATGGCCTTATCCCCACGCTTGCGTATCCAGGTTAAAAGCTTTCTCAGCAACACGGATTTACCGGCCCCCGTAGTACCATCGGCGAGTAGGTGCTGCACCTCAAATTCGTGTTTAAACAACGCAAGCCCATCGACCTTAAAATCCGAGATACGCCCGTTACCGACGCCTTGCTTTTTCAGCTTTTTGGCCCGCAATTTTAAATCTTGGGTCAGTCGTTTAGGCTCCGCGTATTGATAGCCCCGAACATGAAAGTCTTCACTTTGCTTTTCCCCTTGTCGTCTGAAAAAGCGCATGGCGAGCATCCAGAGCACAAAAATCAGTCCGATGGTGAGCAAGAAGTTGATTTGTATTTGCTGGATAACCTCATCATACAGGTTAATGAGTTGGGTGTTGTTCAATTGAGAGGCAAGCGTGCCGACGTAGCGCTTCCCACTCCATAGGGTGGTGACTTCGCTGTTGAGGTCGTGGCCTAAACTGGCATAAAGCCGATTACGCCAGTAATAGAAGATGGACCAAAAGGCGTTATCCGGCGCTCTGAGCCAGGTCATCAAGCCGGTTAAGGCAATCACCGACCAAATGGCGGCGGTGACTAAGGTGTTGTTGACTTGGAAGAACATCCGAATGGAGTGAAAGGTAATTTGTCCGCTACGGGTAAAGTGATTCCCTTTGGCTCGCGTGGGTCTAGGCATAATGAGTTCCTTAAATGAGGGCGGTTGAAAAACAATCAGGGAGTGTGGTAGTTTGATTTGGCTTAGACGATAAAAAGGGGAGCAGAGTTAGACGTAACCTGCAAACTAATGATTTCATCGTTTGAGTTTTTGAAAATAACATCGGTAAACGAAATGCCCTCCTTGATGAGGGCATTTTTATGCGTGAAATCAATGGATTTTTTCGATATGATTTTTAGGCTGATTGGTGTCACGAGACACGGAGGTTTTCCTTGGGGATAAGGCGTGATGGACGATGGGAGCTGATATACCTTGTTCGTCTTCACCAAGCAGCACACCATCGCCAAAGGGTATGAGTGATTGGCTTCTACGTCATCGTTTTTTTATTGGCAAATGGTGAGATTTTGCGTAAAGTGTTGACTCGTTTGTTTCGGGCAAGCGAAATAAGTCAACATTAATGCTCTATGTGACTTTTGTGTGATCTTATGAGTGAAAGCCCCACGCCACTTCATGCGTGGGTTTTTTTTGTGAGAAAGACGCCGATGAGGTAAGGGGCGCGCTCCCTTGATTTTATGTGGTCAATGCAAGTCATGAGTCCCTATGCCGAATGTCATCTCCAGCTCAAGTAACACCACGGTTTCAAGCGGTAAGCCCGTTATGGCCACCACTAAATCCATCGGCATCCATTCATCCAGCATCCACTTTGCTACATCGGTTTGAGATTGTGTCGTGCGGGCAAATCGAGACTCAACTAACGCCACACTGCTTGTATCGAGCTTGAGTTTTTCTTGCCAATTCGTATCCATTTTGTGCTCTTCGCTTTCTTGAGGTTAATATTTCCAGCCATTAAGCTGCAATGATTTTGGAATGGGCGCGTAACAAGGGTATTCGGTTTGCAGGCCGTACTCTAGTATCGTTTTAGTAGAAACCCCAAAAGCGGCGGCATAGTTACCTTGCCTAAACCCTTGCGCGTCATTCTTGGCCGTTTTATCCAGTACCGTCCAAATCATCTCTGTCACAAACTCAGGGTTGCGTTTGGGGTGCATGGCCATGGTGTCACGCATGCAAAACCAGTGGTTGCCCCCTAAGTCGTTTTGGCGATTGACGCTGCCCAGATACGCCGCTTGAAGCCCGTCTAAATAAGCGTTCAGCCTCATGCTTTCAACGGTGTCCGTCTCATCAATGTGCATCAAGAAGTAAGGGAGCTTGGTGATGTCAGGTAGATCTTGAGCAAACGGTCTTTTATTTATTACCGAAAGCTCGTACTGCTCATGTATCTCACTTAGCAGTTGAGTGAGTTCAGGAGAGTGCGTTTGAGCTTGCGCACTCGCACAAGTAAACAGCAGTAACGCAAGAAAATGTTTCATGGCGATGTCCTTTAATTGTGAGACTCAATACCTGATCATAATACCAGTATTTAAGCGGTGCATAAAGCTATTTTTATGCACCTCGATCACTATTGTTGTGTTGGGTTTTTGGTGTAAGCTGGCGCCGTAGGATACGCCTGGTCTGAGCTGACGTACTCCGTCCTTTCGGGGTTAAGCTCTGCCTCGACTTGGGGTTTGATGCGGATATCAATCATCGACTCAAGCGGCGCGATGTCTTGTTGCGCGCGCTCTTGCTGGTTATAAACGCTCTCTTTTGTGCCCTCAAAATACTCATCGTTGTACAAGGCGCCGGTTTGTTTGGCGCTAAGCACCGCCTCAGTGGTGGCCTCAAATGCCGATTGCGACCGCTACCCCTCTTTATCCATTAACCCGCGTTGGCCGCGGCTCAGCGCAGGTTTCTCTCCTTCTTGGGTTGCATCGGTTTGGTAGTCGTTATTCATCTTTGAAATTTTAGTGCCGTTATCGCCCTCAAAGCCCGCTATTGAGGCGAAGGCTTCGGTGCGCACATATTCTTGCCAATTCTTTTTCGCGTCGGCGATGTCTTCCGGCTGGAAGGCGGTCATGAGGCGTTTGACTTCCGGTTCCTCTAGTCTTTGGGTTTTTTCTAAGTAATTCTGGAATCCTTGGATGGCGTTGGCGGAGAAGCTGGACGAGCCAGAGTCTAAGCGCGTTTGGGTTTCTGACAAGGCCTCCAATTGCGATTGACTGTTCATGGCGCTGGTTGTTAAGGATTGGGTGTTTTGCATGTTTAAGGCAAAGTCGTGCGCGTATTGCTCCACATCGCTGCGCGTGTCTTTATGGTCAATTTGTGAGGCGGCGTTAGCAACCGTGGTGGCGCCTTCGCTGTATTGCTGCGTGGCTTGCTCAAGTTGCTGTTGCTGCTCTGCGCTCATGTTTGAGTAAGCAGTGCGCTGTTCGTCTGAGAATTTCACCCCACCGTTGACGCCCAAACTGAAGGGGGAAGGGCCACCCATGCCGCTCTTTCCACCCAGGACAAAACCGGCGCCCGCGCCTCCTTCTAGTGCTCTGTAAGTACGCCCAACATTGATCTTTGGGCCCGGGGTATTTATGAAACACATTCTCACTGGTCGATTGCAGGTTATTAAGGGCCTCACTCAGTTGAGAGCTCACCCCATTTGATTCCCCCTCACCGGGTGAGAATGTCTAAATGAGGTTATGATTACTTCACTACCTGCGATCCATGCCCGCTTTCAGAGTTTGGGCGAGATGCTTGGTTCTTAGGTCTAGCGCTTGTCGCACAATGCTACGCGAGATATGCGGCGTTTCAAGAAAACAGGGGAAGAGCATTTGATATCATGTTGACCGGGGATGTTCTTATCAACAAGTAATAAGTTAGGCATCCCCCTGTTTCCAGCGGTGCCCATTTAGCCATATCTAACACCGAAGAACGAAGGCCCTCTACGGGGTGATTGTTTTAGACAAAAGAACCGGGTAAAATAAAAATTTTAAAACCGGCCGCGGAGGGCTCACCCCCTCACCCGAAAAAATGTTTCATTTAACAGCCCCCCCCAGGGAGACTTCATGGGCGCTTGGAGTGGGAAAACGTTAAGGGAAAAAAAAAGACCTCTCAATAACTAGACCTTCAAAAGCCGAGTTTTCCTTTTAAAACAAAAACCACCAATTAAAAAAAAGACAACAAATTTCCCACCCCCCACACGCCCAAAATAAAAACCAAGTAAAAAAAAAAGGGGGGAGTAGAGGGGAAAAAATTGTTTTTTCTACCTTTTTTACCCCCCCCCGTGAAATCAAAGAACACCAAAACGAGCTATGTTTAAATAAACACCCCCGACAACCCCCCCCAAAAAAAAAAAAAAAGGGAAAAAAACACAAAGGGTCCCCCTTTTTGTGTGGTGGGGTTGGTTGGGTTGGTGCGGGTTTACTGTGAGGAGGGAGGTTTGTGAGGGGGAAAAGAAACCCCCGCCTCTCCCCCACCCCCACAATCTCTCCCTCTCTTCCCTTCAACACTCACCCCACCCCCC